>CAWETY010000005.1:0-40818 GCA_963812125.1 uncultured Gammaproteobacteria bacterium | reverse complement strand
TGCTACGTGCTGCTGGCGATAAGCGTCGGCAACATGCTCGAATGGTACGACTTTGCAGTCTACGGCTTTTTGACCCCGGTCATCGCCAAGATCATGTTCCCTGCCGGGGATCCCACGGCCTCTCTCCTGCTGTCGGCCGGCGCATTCGGAGTCGGATTCCTTACAAGACCGGTCGGCGCTCTGGTATTCGGTGCGCTAGCCGATCGCAGGGGCCGAAAATTCACCCTGCTGCTGACCTTCGGCCTGATGGGCGTGGCCACGCTGGCAATCGGTTTGATTCCGCCACATGCCGCCATCGGCATCGCGTCGCCGCTGCTGGTCGTGTGCGCGCGACTGCTGCAGGGGCTTGCGGCAGGCGGCGCGGTCGGCGGCGCAACCGCTATGCTCACCGAGCATGCGCCACCCGGCCGCGCCGGTTATTTTGCAAGCTGGCAAGCCGCCAGCCAGGCAGGAGCGCTGTTGCTGGGCGCTTTGACGGCCGCCATCGTCGCAGCGGTGGTCTCGCCTACGCAGTTGGATGCCTGGGGTTGGCGCCTACCATTCTTCGCCAGCGCGTTGATCGTTCCGTTGGCACTGTATATTCGCAGGCATATCGATGACCCTGAGGCCTTTGTGCATCAGGAGCGCGCCGTCTCCTTCCCCCTTGATGCTCCTCTGGCGGACACAGGGCCGCCGTCGCGCGCGGCTTCGGTATCACCATCATCTGGACCGTATCGACGTATTTCTTTTTTGTTTACGTGCCCTTGTATGCACACACGGTGCTTATGCTTCCCATGAAGGCCACGCTGTTCAGCAACAGCCTGGCGCTCGCGTTCATGCTGGGCATTGCACCCGCGGCCGGCCACTTATCGGATCGTTGGGGACGCTACACCCCGATGATTGCATCAGCAGTTGCCATCGTGCTCCTGATCCGGCCGGGATTCGGTTTCCTGCTGAGTCACCCAAATGTCCAGGCGCTGGCGATTTTCCAAGTCCTATCCGCTGTTTTGGCGGCACTGTTCATCGGTCCGGCGCCTGCCGCGATCGCCGAACTGTTTCCCATCGGCGTTCGCTCCTCGGGCATGGGTGTCGCCTAAATTTTTCAGTCACCCTATTTGGCGGATTCGCCCCCTTCATTGCGACCGGCCTGATCGCGCGGACAGGAAATCCGTTTTCGCCCACCTGGTATGTGATGCTTTCCTGCGGTTTGAGCCTGCTTACGCTGCTGCTCACGCTCCGAACCAGTTCGCGCGGTCCTTATTGAATTGTTCGCGCAGAAATTTGAGCAATATGTTGATCCGGTGCGTTTTGTTAGGTATGGGCCGAGAGACCAGCCAGAGATTCAGATAACAGCCGGTCGGTAGCGGCAGCCAGATCAGGTCGGGGGCCGCGTGCTTATAGAAATTCGGCAGAAGCCCGATGCCCATACCGCTGCGTATTGCCGCTAGATAAACCGATGCTGAGTCCACGCGTAATTGGATTCTGTGGAGCGGGACGACTCTCTTGTTCCACCAAGCCAGATCGGCGCAGACGCGGTAGGGCTTATAGTCGACAAACAGGTGTTGGCTCAGTTCGTCGAGCTGTCGCGGGCGTCCGAGTCGTTCCTCATAAGATTTCGAAATGAACAGGGAGTGTTCGACCTTCACGATTTTGGAGGCGACCACACTTGGATTTTTCGGCCGCTCGATGAATACAGCCAGGTCGGCTTCGAGGGAAAACAGGTCCAGCCCCTCGCGATCGGTGACCAACTCGATATTGACCCCGGAATGAATGCGGCAGAAGTCGGCGATGACTTGTGTCAACCAAAGATATGCGACGCCTTCTGTGGCAAAAACACGCAGCGTACCCGAAAGACGTGAATCGAAGGCGACCAGGGTGGCCTCGATGTCGTCGGCCGCAGCTTCCATGACTGCTGCCTTGTCGTAGAGAATTTTACCTGCGACCGTCAGCCTCATGCCATTCGCATGACGGTCGAATATCTTGGTTCCGAGGAAGGCCTCCAAGCGAGCGACGCGCCGTCCCACCGTCGACTGATCGGTCTCCAATGCAACCGCGGCGGCATGAAAGCTTCCGAGCTTCGCGGTTGCGATGACGTATTGGATGTCGCTCCAGTTGTTATGGCGGGATTTCGTTCGCATGCGGCGCCGAGTTGGTGGGGCCTCCATTAGAACTCATGCTACGGCAATCTCAAGGGGGATGTCATCCCCGTCCGCTCGAGATCGGCGCGCTGATCGAAGCAGCGGAGCGACCTCCAATCCGCAGTCCGCGCTATCCCTTCTTTTGCCGACTCGAGGAGCGCTTCTTTGGCGTTGGCTTGTGATGAGAAGCCCTCGAATGGCCCACGACAGCCGGCCCGATCGGCGCGCCATACACATGGGTATTCGTCCGAGAGTGCGGGACGAAAGAACTGGGTTTCGGGCGCGAGTTGTTCGACTCGGCAAGCGACATCGTCGGTTGCATCAAAAACGCGGCGAGCACGATTGCGATTCTCTTCATGGCCGTCACTCGAATAGCCGAAACCAGGGGAAATATATAACAACGATGCGGGCAGAATACGGCGATCGTGCCGGCGCCACCGGGACTGAACCGACGAACACATCACAAATTTGCAAAGACTGCGGCGCTTAAGGCGACTCCAAATGATAGCTCTCGACTCTTCCCACCTTATGAATCGCGGCCTGGACCTCCTTGCGCGCGATCACCGCGCGCCATTGCGCTTCGATTGCCAGCTCCGTTTCCGTACCCGGCGTCGGCAGGTATTCTTGGATATCCGGCAAAACGTTTTGCCGCGAATCCTTGTCCTTGAGTTCGGCGATGAGAAAGTGCGCCGCCTGATCCAACCGTTTTGCGACAATCAAGGCGTACAAATAGGCGCGCGGCGCATCCTTGCGGTGCGCGCTCAAATACGCCAATGAGCGCGCTATTTGATCTGGATCTGCCAGCTGCACCGCCGACTGCAGCCGCACCGCCTCGACTTGCATGGCGCCGTACGCGCTCGTGCGCGACGGTCCTATGAGATTGATCGCCGCGAGCGCCTCCTTGGGACGGTCCAATGCGCAATACAGTGCGGCAAGATTGATGATCTGGCTGATATCGCCGCCGCGGCTCGCCTCGACGAGCTGCGCAACCGCCTCTTCGCGCCGCCCCTCGCGTTGCAGCGCGACTGATCTCAAGGAGAGATACGTGTCGTAATCCTCGACGTAGTCATCGTATAGTTTCTCGGGGAAATTGGTGGACTCGATTTCCTGCATCACCGAATCAGAAGCGGCCAGCATCGCCGCGTAGTGCTGCTCGTGCAGCAGCGCCTCCATGACCAGCGCCTTGAGGTCGAGTGACTTGGGCTGCGCGTCCGAGAGAGATTGATAAAGGTTCAGCTCTCGCTCGGCGGCTGCGTCTACGTCGAACTGCAGCGGATGAGCCGCAACGACGGCGTCAAAGCGCCGATCAGCCCGCATCGAAATCAGAACATAGGCATCGGTCACATGCGCCGCTACGTCGATCGCTTCCTGCAGGGATTGCCGCTCGAGCAACAGGATCGTCAAGTCGCGCCAACTGCTGCTCGGCTCGATACCCCACCGCAAAGTCCAACGCGCCGCATAGAGGGACTGCAACAGCAGAAACTTATTCGTGCGCGGCACGAAATTCGCCTCATAAACAACTTGCTCCACGGTCCTGTTCTCGATGCTTGCGAGGCGCTCGGGCCAGTGATGTGCGAGGGACGTGAGGCAACCGACCGCGGCGGCCCAGTTGCCGACATCGCGCGCGATTTCCAAAGCAGCCGCCTGATCTTCGAATCCCAAACCGGGCAGCGCGATGACGCGGGCGATGTAGCCGCGCGCGAGCGCCCTCTGCGTGCCGTACAGCGACAGCCGGGCGGCGAGCGTGAGCGCCTCGTATCGATCATCCACCGAGAGAGAATTGAACGCCGGATTCGCGATGGCAGCCTGCAATTCCGCCAAGACACCGGGCCGATGCTTATCTTTGGAGACAATGATGTCGCGCAGGCGCTGCTGCTCCTCCGCTGCGGTCTTGTCCGCCGGGGTGGGTTCGACGGCCCGGCTGGGCTTCGCAGGACCGGTTGCGCAGGCGGCAAGTGCGAAGATTGCCAGCAAAATCAGCACGCGCGCGGGCCGCGACCCGCACTTCCTCACAAGCAATTCTCGCTCCTTCTAAGGCCTCGCCGCTTCAGCGGCTGCAGAGTGCGCTGAGCGAGGATAGCCCACTGCTCACCCAAGGTGGTCATTAAGTCTTCGAATGCTGGGGTTGGCTGTTGCGGACGCCAAGAATTGCGGCTGACACGCTGCAGCACCTCATCCCTGGCCGGCGGCGGGACGGGCGGGGGACGCTACGCGGAGGACGCAGTTGAACGATGGGGACATCTCGAGCTCGACGTGCATCCCCGCCCGTGATGAAAGTGTAGTGGAGCGCTGCGGCAAAATGCAGGGCGAAAATCGCCGGACATTGGCCGATTACGCCAATGCCGCAGAAAATGTGCAGAGCGTCTCGCTCTGAATGTTCCCAAATTGCGATGGCGCAATGATCGCCGCAGACGCCTTCTGGTACAAATACACAAAACTAGGTCGCATTGATGCGCCCCGCGTGGGATATGTCATGAGCCAGAACGTCAAAACATCGGTCACGGATACAGCCCCTAAAGTGCCGCTGGAGAAACTCTTTCTGGCTTTGCGGCGTTCCCCAATCAATCTCTATGTCCAGCGCTTGGTCCCGCTTGCGAACCGCGGTCATTTGCGCCGCTATGAGGTGTTGCTGCGCTCGCGCGCCCCCGGCGCGCCCAACTCGGCCCCGGCCCTACTGAAAGCCGCGGTTGAGCACCGCCTCGGCGCCGTGATCGACCGCCGGGTGGTGCGCCGGCTCTGTCAATGGCTCGATCGTCATCGGGACGTCTGGGCGGATGAGCGCGCTGCCTTCTCGGTGAACTTGACCCACTCGACCAATTACGATGCTGCTTTCGCCCAATTCGTCGCATCGAATTTGAAATCCGCGGATCTTCCGGCGCGGCTCCTCGGATTCGAACTCGATGTCGAGAAACCGGCCGCCAGTTTCGGACTCTTGGCCAATATTGCCGAGTCGCTGGAGAGTGCGGGATGCCCGATAGTGCTGGACAATTTTCTGCCCTCGGAGCAATCGGTCGACCTGCTGCACATGGCGGGCATCGAGCTGCTCAAGCTCGCGCCGCCGGTGACGGCCAACGTCCGCGACGAGAAAGTGCAGTCTGCGGTCAGCAACATCTGCGCCATGGCAAAGTCGCTCGGCATTCAAACCGTCGCCAAATGTACGCAAGGCTCGCAAGACGGGGCCTCGCTCGCGGCGCTTGGAATTGATTTTGTCCAATCCCATCAGCTCTCGCCGCCCTCGCCCATCGATTCCTTGTGCTCCTGAGTTCGACGCTCTGCCTTACTCATTCCATCCGCCGGCCGCGCGCGTCCTCGACGGGCTTTCGCCAAACGTCTGCCGATAATCCCGGCTGAAATGGCTGAGATCGCCGAAGCCGCAGATGTCTGCAATCACGGCAACGCTCTGCTTCGCACCGTTGGCAATCAACAAGCGATGCGCCTTCTCGAGCCTTCGATGCTTCGAGAGCTCGAGCGGTGAATAGCCGCGATGCTTCTGGAAGGCTCGATAGATGGAACGCGCGCTGCAGCCGGTGACGGCCACCGCTCCATCGCATCGGCGCATTTGGCCATGTTTGGCAATTTTCGCCGTGTTCTTGCGCAACATCGCCGGTGTTGCGGCTATGCCGTGAACGGGTCCGTCAATTCCCGCCACACTTGTTACTCCCACCTGTCGGCGCCCGGCGCCTAATCTAGCCACGAAGCAACTACCGGAGTGCGAACGATGACCCAGCACAAGATCGGCTCTCGTCAAGAGTGGCTCGCTGAGCGGCTGAAGCTGCTCGAGGCGGAAAAGGAGCATACGCGGCGCGGCGATGAGTTGGCGCGCCAGCGCCAGGACTTGCCCTGGGTCCGCGTCGAGAAGCCCTATCGATTCGAGACCGACGAGGGCGCCGCCTTGCTGCCGGAGCTCTTTCGCGGCCGCTCGCAGCTTCTTGTGTATCACCTCATGTTCGGGCCCGACTACACCGCTGCCTGCCCATCTTGCTCATCGATCGCCGATGGATTCAATGGCATCCAGGTTCACCTGGCCCATCATGACGTGATGCTTTGCGCAGTATCGCGGGCGCCGCTCGCCAAGCTGCAAGCCTATAAGCGGCGGTTGGGATGGACCTTCCCGTGGGCGTCCTCGTTCGGCAGCGAATTCAATTCCGATTTCAGCGTCGGCTTCAGCCGCGATGAGCAGCTGCGCGACGGAGGCATCGAATACAACTACGGACGCGAGGCTGCCTGGAAGCCGTCGGCCCGCACCGGTGCATCCTCCGAGGACACATTTGGGACCGGGGTCGACATGCCGACCTTTCTTCGCGAAAGGCCCGGGGTCAGCGCCTTCGCTCTGCAAGATGGCCTCGTTTATCACACTTATTCAAGCTATGCGCGCGGCCTGGACGGACTCTGGAGCATGTGGCAGTGGCTCGACCGCGCGCCCAAGGGACGCAATGAGAGCGGTCACTGGTGGCGCCGCCACGACGAGTACGACAAGGCTTGATTAGCTATACTGAGCAGATCTCTCGCCTGAGTATCATCCATGGAAAACTCAAAGCTCGCGCTCGCGTTTTGCTCGCTGCTATTGGCCCTTCCGGTCTCGGCTCAAGTCGCGCTGAAGCCCGATACACCCAGCCTCTTGTTCTGGACGCCCGAACAGCAAAGCTCTGGATATCGCAGCATCGAAAAGATCTACAAAGTCGTCACCGTCAAGCATGGCTCGCACGTGCACCCGTTGCCCAAGGCCGCGAAACAGCTGTCGCCGAACTGGGATTATGACGGTCATCGCTGGACGGTCGCCAGCTACATGAAGGCGAACCGCACCTCCGGGGTTCTGGTCTTGAAGGACGGCAAGATCGTACTGGAGCGCTATGGCCTCGGCCGCACGCCGAAGGATCGCTGGACTTCGTTCTCCGTGGCTAAATCCCTGACCTCGACGCTGGTCGGCGCCGCCATCGAAGACGGTAAGATCGCGGGGCCGGATGCCATGGTTACCGACTACGTTCCGCAGCTCAAAGGCTCAGCCTATGACGGTGTCACCGTGAAACAGCTGCTCACCATGAGCTCGGGCGTGAAGTGGAATGAGGATTACACCGATCCTAAATCCGACGTGGCTCAAGCCGGCTTTACCGGCAGCGAACCCGGCATGGATCCTTTGGTGAGCTACATGCGTCATTTGCCGCGCGCCGCCGAGCCGGGCACCAAGTGGCATTACGATACCGGCGAGACGGACATGGTCGGCATCTTGGTCTCCAATGCCGTCGGCGAACCACTCTCGCAGTATCTCTCCGAGAAGGTCTGGACCACGTACGGCATGGAACAGGATGCGGTTTGGATGGTGGATGCATCGGGTCAGCAGGAACGGGGCGGTTGCTGCATTTCCATGACCCTGCGCGACTATGCGCGCGTTGGACAATTCATCCTCGATGGCGGCAAGGCTCGAGGCCGGGAGGTCGTCCCTGCCTGGTGGGTGGCGCAGGCCACCACCAAGGAGATCGACAACGGCGCGGGCGGCTACGGCTATTTCTGGTGGATCCGTTCGAACGGCAGCTACGAAGCGGTGGGCATCTTTGGCCAATCGATCACCACGTTCAAGGACGACCGCCTGATCATCGTGATCAATTCGGCCTGGCCGGTCGCCACCGGCAAGGAGTACAGCGCGGCGAGGACTGCGTTCGTGAACGCCTTGCATGCGGCGGCCAAATAAAGTCTAGTCGGAATCGGAATCGTAACGATTGATTCGAAGCTTGCGTAGCTGACGCGTCGCGTCCAGAAAAGCAATGCGCAAGGCGGCATAAGCGTCGGCATGACCGGGACCTGTTTGCGGATTGCTTTGCGCGCGAATGAGCGCTCCGGGCACGTGCAAATGGATGCTGATCCAAAACTTGAGCTCCCTGCCCGCATCGCCCGCAACCCGCCGAACCGTGATATCGCAGCTCGACGCGCGGTAGTCCGCTTGCAGCTTCTGAGCCGACTGCATGGCTTGCGAGGCCACGCCGGCCGAGGCGGGTACGCCCCGAAACGTCACGGTCGGCTGGCGGCTTTGCATACAGGTTCACGCGCGGAAAATGTCTCTACCATGCACAATCGCGCGCAAGAAATCCTACGTACATCCCGCTCAAGACTGCGGCAAGTACCGATTGACCGCGCGGACTTTGCGGTACAGAGCTGCGCCTAAATTTGCGGCATCTTTGCCGCAATTCTCCGTCCGCTAAGGCTGCTTCCCGCCGTGGTAGTAATCCGGAAAGGGCGGCGCCTTCGGCGCGGGCAGCGGGTGCTCTTTCAGTCTCTCGAGGACGGTTTCTACGGCTTTCTCGAGTTGCGGATCGTGGCCACATGCACCAGATCATCGCCCAGGAAAAAAATCTCCCGTGACAGCGGTGTCTAGGCCAGATGCGCGCCGTCCGCTGAGTACGATCCCTCATAACCCATCGGCAGCGGAACCTCATGGGTGGGACCCCCTTCGGTCGATATGGTGTAGAGCTGCTCGAAGCGGATCGAATAACTCTTGAGCGCGGATCGGAACGGGACGTTTTTCCCGTCCGGAGTGAAGCCTTGCACCGTGTCCGGACCCGGGCCGAAGGTCAACTGCCGGACTTCGCCGCCGTCGGCGGCCATCAGTAGACGTTCAAGTTGCCGCCGTATTGAGCGGTGAACGCGATCCATTTGCCATCGGGCGAGAAATGCGGATTGGATTTTTGTCCCGGGCCCGCCGTCAGCCGCAGCGCCGGACCGCCCCCCCGGCTGACGCTCCACAGCTCTCCGCCATAGGCGAAAACGATGTGCGAGGAATTGAGCGTCGGTGACTGCATCAGCAGCGGGGTTTCAGCCGGTGCGCCAAGGACGGAGCCGGTGAACAGCACCGCGAGAAGTCCAAGCACTCCTATCATTTCTTAACCTCGATCACGATTTTCGCCGCCCAGGACCAGGACCGCACAGCAATATATAAGCCCCCCGGCCCAATCCGCGTCAACCTGCGAATCCGGCCAGTTCGTGCACTTAGACGTTGAATCGAAAGTGCATCACATCGCCTTCCTTGACGATGTATTCCTTGCCTTCCAAGCGCAGCTTCCCCGCCTCCTTCGCGCCCGCCTCGCCCTTGAACTTGATGTAGTCATCGAAGGCGATGACTTCGGCGCGGATGAAGCCGCGCTCGAAATCCGTGTGAATGACCCCGGCCGCCTGCGGCGCGGTAGCCCCCGCATGCACGGTCCAGGCGCGCACCTCCTTGGGGCCGGCGGTAAAATAGGTCTGCAGGCCCAGCAGCGAATATCCGCCGCGGATGACGCGATTCAGTCCCGGCTCGTCCAATTTGAGTTCCGCCAGGAACTCGGCGCGGTCGGCTTCATCGAGCTGCGCGATTTCCGCTTCGATCGCCGCACAGATCGGCACGACGATCGCGCCCTCCGCTTGGGCGATCGCGCGCACTCGATCGAGGCGCGGGTTGTTGCTGAAGCCCGCTTCGTCGACATTGGCGACATACATGACGGGCTTGTCGGTGAGCAAGTGCAGATCGCGCAGCAACGCGTGATCATTCGCATCGAGTTTCAGCAAACGCACCGCCTTCGCTTGATTCAATTGCGTGCGCACCTTCTCGAGCAGGTCGCGCAGTCTCACCGCGTCCTTGTCCGCGGCCTTGGCCGCCTTCAGCGCCTTCTGATGGGCGCGCTCGACGCTCTCCAGGTCCGCCAACGCCAGTTCGGTATTGATGACTTCGATGTCGCCGGCGGGATCGATCTTTCCCGCCACGTGAATGATGTCGTCGTTCTCGAAACAGCGCACCACGTGCGCGATCGCGTCGACTTCGCGGATGTGCGCCAGAAACTTGTTGCCGAGGCCCTCGCCCTTCGAGGCCCCTGCCACCAAACCTGCGATATCCACGAACTCGACCGTGGTCGGCAGAATTTTCTCCGGATGCACGATCGCGGCCAGTTGCTGCAGACGCGGATCCGGCACCGGCACCACGCCCACATTGGGATCGATGGTGCAGAAAGGATAATTTTCCGCCGCGATCTGCGCGCGCGTGAGGGCGTTGAACAGGGTGGACTTGCCGACATTCGGCAAACCGACGATTCCGCAGCGAATGGGCATTAAACTTTTCCTGAACGGCTGTGCAAGCGGGTCATGGCGCGTTCCGCGCCCTGTTCGAGCAGCAGTGGGATGCAATCCACCGCCGTACCGACGGCATCCAAAATCAAATCCTCTTCCGCGCGCGGCGCGCGCGTCAGCACATAGTCGATGACCTCGGCTTTGTTGCCGGGATGGCCGATCCCCAGGCGCATGCGCCAAAAAGTCTCGCCGATGTGGGCGATGGTATCGCGCAATCCGTTGTGACCGCCGTGGCCGCCGCCCTGCTTCAAGCGTACCGTCCCAACCGGCAGGTCGAGCTCATCGTGCGCGACCAGGATCTCGGTCGGCGCGACCTTGTAGAAATCGCTCAACTGGCGGATCGCAAGACCGCTGCGATTCATGTAAGTGGTGGGCTTGAGCAGCACCAGTTCATGGCCCTCGACGTTGATCTTCGCGGTCTCGCCGGAGTATTTCCGGTAATCGCGAAACTCGCCGCCGTGCCGCCGCGCAAGCAGATCCACGAACCAGAATCCCGCATTATGGCGGGTCACCTGGTGTTCGGGGCCTGGATTGCCCAGACCGACAATGATGCGCAACGCTAAGCCAGCCATTTGAACAGAGCCTTTAAAAGACGAGGGCCGTCACACCGACGGCCCTCATGACACAACGCTCTTGGAAAGTTACTTCTTCGCGTCTTTCTTTGCCGGTTCCTTCTTGGCTTCCTCTTTCTTCGCAGGCGCCGTCTTGGAGGCGTCCGCGGCTGCCGCCGGCGCTCCAGCAGCTCCCGCTGCCGGCGCTGCCGCCGCTGCCGCACCTTCCGCACCCGGCGCAGCTGCTGCCGCGGCCGTGGGCTCCGGCTCTTCTGCGCGCGGGCTATGGATCGCGACCACGGCCGCATCTTCCTTCGCCAGCTCGACCAGCACGACGCCCTGCGGGACCTTCAGCTGCGATAAGTGCACGCTTTCATTGAGCGAAAGTCCGGAAATATCGACTTCTACGAATTCCGGCAGATCCTTCGGCAGGCAGGATATCTCCACCTCGTTGCGCATGTGCGATACGATGCCGCCCTGAGATTTGACTCCCGGCGAAACCGCCGCGCCGGTGAAGTGCAGCGGAATGCTGATGCGAATTTTTTCGTTCTCCTCGACGCGCTGAAAGTCGACGTGCACGATGGCATTCTTGAAGGGGTGACGCTGCACGTCCTTCAAAATGGCCGCCTGGGACTGATCGCCGACCTTCAAATTCAGGATGGTCGAATAGAAGCGCTCGTTCTCGAGCATGATCAAAAGCTTCTGATGGCTCAAGGTGAGGGTACGCGCGGCCAGGTGCCCGCCATAAAGAATTGCCGGTACTTTTCCGTCATGACGCAGGCGGCGGCTCGCACCTTTGCCTTGCGTCTCGCGGAACTCGGCAACGAGTTCGAAAGAGGTTTTCATAATCTTCTCCAGTTGCATCACAAACACAGCGCCCGTGCATCGCGACCAATTGCACGGGCACCGACCTAATCGATATAGAGCGAACTCACCGACTCCTCGTCGCTGATGCGGCGAATCGTCTCGGCCAGCAATCCCGCCACGCTCAGCTGGCGGATCTTCCTGCACTCGGCGCCCGCCTCCGACAGCGGGATGGTGTCGGTCACCACCAGCTCATCCAGCACCGATTTCGAAATTCGCTCGATCGCCTGGCCCGACAACACCGGATGGGTGATGTAGGCCACGACCTTGAGCGCGCCTTCGTCCTTCAGCGCCTGCGCGGCCTGGCACAGCGTGCCGGCCGTGTCCACCATGTCATCCACCAGCACGCAGGTCTTGCCCTCGACCTCGCCGATGATGTTCATCACCTTCGACTCGTTCGGCCGCGGCCGGCGTTTGTCGATGATGGCCAGGTCGGCATCATCCAAGCGCTTCGCCAGCGCCCGTGCGCGCACCACGCCGCCGACATCCGGCGACACCACGATCATGTTCTGGTACTTCTGCTTCCAGACTTCGCCGAGCAGCACCGGCGATGCGTACACGTTGTCCACCGGGATGTCGAAAAATCCCTGAATCTGATCCGCGTGCAAATCCACCGTCAGCAACCGATCCACGCCGGCGCGCGTCATCATGTTCGCCACCAGCTTGGCGGTGATGGCCACGCGCGTCGCGCGCGGCCGGCGGTCCTGGCGCGCATAGCCGAAATACGGCACCACCGCCGTCACCCGCTTCGCCGAGGCGCGCCGGCAGGCGTCGGCCATCATCAGCAGCTCCATCAAATTCTCGGCCGGCGGATGCGTGGGCTGCAGAATGAACACGTCGCGCCCGCGCACGTTCTCTCTGAGCTCGACGCTGACCTCGCCGTCGCTGAATCGATCCACATCGGCGCGCCCCAACGGCACGTGCAAGTGGCGGGTGATCTCCGTCGCCAGCGGCGCGTTGGCGTTGCCCGTGAACACCGCGATCGACAACGAGCTGAATTCATTTGTTTGCGACATCGATCCCTGCGGGCGTTATCCTTCCCCAGCTAACTCGTCCTCTTGGTCCATTTTCCTGCCGATCTACCGTTTACCCCGCAATAATTTGGCTGGGGTGGAAGGATTCGAACCTCCGAATGGCGGGATCAAAACCCGCTGCCTTACCACTTGGCGACACCCCAACTTGGAAAAAAACCGACGACCGGCCTCAACCGGTCCGCAATCCCTCAAGCAAGGGTGAGTCATTCAGTCCGCGAGCCAGAAATCCTTCAAACTCCGGCGGCACCTTGCGCAAGATTTCTTGCGCAAGATCCTTCGTCTCACAGGCCAAAAAAACGCAGGCCCCCGTGCCAGTCAGGCGCGCAGAACCAAAGAGCGACAGCCAATCGAGCGCATGTGCGACTTCAGGATAACGGCGTCGCACCACGCCCAAGCAATCGTTCCTTCCACCGGACGCCAGGAAACCGTGAATTGTGATGGGCGCAGAATTCCTTGTCAATTCAGGATCTTGAAACACCGCGGCGGTGCTGACAAGGACATTCGGCTTTAAAATCAGATAGTTAGCTTCTGGCGGTGCCAGCGGCGGGTACAACGGCGTCAGGCGTTCCCCCACCCCTTCGGCCCAGGCGACCCGGCCGTGCACGAATACCGGCACATCCGCCCCCAATTTGAGGCCCAGCGCCGCGAGCTTTTCCCGCGGCCAATCGACTCCCCACAGATGATTGAGCGCGAGCAAGCAGGTGGCGGCATCGGAACTGCCGCCGCCCAAGCCACCGCCGACGGGGATTTTTTTCGCAAGGCCGATGTCGGCGCCCAGCGGACGAGCCGCTGGCCGCCTGCAGCGCCCGGGCCGCGCGGATGCAAAGATCCGCCTCGGCGGGCAGTCCGCGATGTCGACCGTGCGGCGAATCACCCCGTCGGAGCGCACCTCGATGGTGATTTCATCGCAAAGATCGACGAATTGAAAACAGGTTTGCAGTTCGTGGTAGCCATCGGGCCGCCGGCCCAAGATGTGCAGGAACAGATTGAGCTTCGCCGGCGCCGGCCACACCGGGCGCGATGCCGCTCATGGGGGCCAATTCCAATGATCGATGACGATGCGCACGCGCACGTCGCCGCGGTCAAAACCAAGCGCGCCGGCAGCACAGTCGCCGGCCACCGGCATATACCGATCGTAGACGATGCTCCAGCCGTCCTGGCTCAAGACTTTCGCGCGATCTTGATCGTTGCGCGACACCTCGAATGCCGAGGCCGGGATTCGGCACGCCGAGCAGCCAGTAGCGCAAATTTTCGATCGGCAGATCGAATCCCAGACTTCTCTGCGAACCAAGGATTCCACCGCATCGCTCGGCGGCGCGCCGTTCAGCGAAAGCCCTTCCGGGGTCTGCTTGAGCACCAAGGCGCCGATGCCGAAGGGCCCGGCCAGATGCACTTCCGCGCTGTCTGTCCGTTTGCCGCCACTTGAGGTCGCCTGCCAGCCTTGCGTGCCGAGTGCAACCGCGGCGCGGCCATCGAGTTGCCAATCGCCGGCGTGTTTGCAATTCGCCGGCGCGCTGCTCCCAGCGCGTCGACGGCGGCGCAATGCGCGTGGTCGCGCACGCGGCCAGCGCACAGCAACCCATCAACGTCAACGCGCGCCGCATGCCCAATCAGTTTGCGGAGGTCAGGCGATGCCGCGTCGATTTCAGCAGATGATTGTCGGCATCCAAGGCGGCTGGCCTCGGACCAGATTCTGCTGCGCCTCGTCTTGCTGTCCCAGTTGCCACAGCACTTCGCCCAAGTGCGCCGCAATGTCGCCATCATGGTCGTCCGCATACGCCGCTTTGAGATACGGCAGCGCATCGGCGGGGCGCCCCTGGCGGAAGTACACCCAGCCCAAGCTGTCCAAAATCGCCGGATTTTTAGGCGCCGCGGCATGCGCGCGCTCGATCAGCTTGCGGGCCCGCGAGAGTCTCTTGTCGTGATCGGCGAGCGTGAATCCCAAGGCATTCAAGGCCGCCGGATCGTTCGGCCGGGTCTTGACGCACCTGGGTCAATTCACGCAACGCCTCGGAAACCAAGCCTTGTTCCTCATAGACGGAGGCGCGCGCATAGCGCAACTCCACGCTGTCCGGATAATCCATCTCGCCCTTTTCCAAGACCTCGAACGCCTTGGGCAGTTCGCTGGATTGCACATACATGCGCGCGCGCGCCGTCAAGATCTCCGGCGCGCGTTGCGGCTCGTCCTCCAACAGACGGTCGAGCAGCTCGTCGGCGGCGCTCGGCGCGCCGTGCTTGTGCAGCAAGGCGGCAGCCCGCAGCAAGGCCGGCACGACGTTCTCGCCGTTTTGCACCTGCGAGAAAAAGCGCAGCGCGCGCTCAGGATCGCCGTTGCGATCCGCCATCAACGCCAGATAGTAAAACGCGTCATCGGGAAATTTGCCGGTGTTCAGAAGCTGCCGGAATTTGGCCGACGCCGCTTCGAAGTGTCCCTGTTGAAACTCCAGCAACCCCAGCAGCCGCAACGCCACGGCGGTCGATTCAGGATCGCGCGCCAGAATTTCCAGCTGCTCGCGTGGCCTCCGGCAAGCGCTGCGCCGTCATCAGCAGCGCCGCATAATTGAATCGATTGGTCGGCGAGGGATCCGCATCGAGCTGCGACTGCGCGGCGCGCAACGGTTCCTCGACATCGCCCGCCATGATTCGCGCGCGCAGCAGCGTCTGCGCCAGCTCTTTGTGCGCGGCGTGTTTGGCGTCGTTGCGCCGACGCCTCGATCGCCAGCGCGCCGCTCAGAGCTGTGCACGGCGGCGGCAGGATCGTCCGCGCGCATCGCCGCGATGCCCTGGATCCGCAGCGCCGCGGGCGAGGCCGGAAAGTACGACGCCAATCGGTCGGCGAGCTGATGCGCGCCGAAGACATTGTCTTCGGCCCCCAAATCGGTTTCCACATCGGCGAACTCGGCATCGAGTCCCGCCGGAGAATTCAGCAAGATCGACCCGATAGTGCGCGGCGGCTTCGTCGACTTTATCGAGCGCCAAGCGCCGCGCGGGCCGCCGCGCGTTGTGCCTGCAGCGATTTCGGATCAACCGTGAGCCAGCGCGCCGCAACGCCGGCCATGAGCGATGGGCTGCAGCGTCTCGGCCGTGACTTCGGTGGCGCGCAGCAACAGCGCGGGATCGGTTTCATGCGCCGCTGCGGCCGCATATTGAATCGCGGCCACGCGCGGCTCCTGACGCGCTAGGGCTATCTCGCCCGTGACGGTATAAAATGACTGCGGCGCGGGCTCGGCATCGGACTTGAGTCGCCGCGCAGGCGCTCAAAACGAGCAGCACTAAGCCCAAACCAGACCTGGGAATGATGGAAAACGAGAACACGGCCGCACTATAGCGAAATGAATACCCCGATGCCGCGGATTCATCCTTGATCTGGCGGTGCGTCATACACCAGAATCCTTAAAATTCGGGCCAAAGCGCTTCCATGGCAGTCAATATCCTCGGTATCAACCATAAAACCGCGCCGGTCGCGTTGCGCGAAAAGGTGGCGTTCAGCGAGGATCGGCTGGTCGCCGCTTTGCGGACCTTGCGCGAGGAGTTCGGCGTCGCCGAGGCGTTGATTCTGTCGACCTGCAATCGCACCGAAGTGTACTGGTCCGGCACGGCCAGCGGCTCGGAGCTGTCGCAATGGCTGGAACGGCATCACGGCAATAACCTCGACCTCGCCGCCAGTCTCTATGTGCATCAAGAATCGCGCGCCATCGAGCACACCTTCAGCGTCGCCTCCGGTCTCGATTCCATGGTGCTTGGGCGAGGTGCAAATCCTCGGTCAATTGAAAGACGCCTACCGCATCGCGCAGGAAGCGGCAGCACCGGCCCGATATTGAACAAATTGTTTCAGGCCGCATTCTCGGCCGCCAAACGCGTGCGCACCGAAACCCGCATCGGCGCCAACGCCGTGTCGCTCGCGTCCGCCACGGTCAGTCTGGCGCGGCGCGTATACGAGGATTTGAGCGCCCACAACGTCTTGATGGTCGGCGCCGGCGACATGAATGCGCTGACGGCGCGGCATTTCATGAGCGCGGGCGTCAAGCGCATGGTGATCGCCAACCGCACCTTGGAAAAGGCCCAGAGCGCTCGCGGCCCAACTCAACGCCCACGCCGTACCCTTGACGCGATCTGGAGCATGAATTGGCCGAGGCGGACATCGTCATCAGCTGCACGGCGAGCCCCATGCCGCTGATCGCCAAACCCGCGGTCGAGGCGGCCATTCACACCCGGCGGCGGCGGCCGATCTTCATGGTGGACATGGCCGTGCCGCGCGATATCGACCCCAACGTCGACCGAGCTTGGAGGATGTCTATCTATTTTCCATCGATGACCTGCAGCAGCTGGTGGACGAGAATATGCAGCAGCGCGAATTGGCGGCGGGCGGTGCGCGCCTGCTGATCAATGAAGAGGTGGCGCGTTTTCTCGCCGAGTCGCGCGCGCAGGACGCCGGCGCCGGCCATTCGTGCACTGCGCCAGCAAGCCGAAGCGATTCGCCAGCAAACCGTGGAACAGGCGCGGCGCATGCTGGCGTGCCGGCAAATCGACCCACGAAGTCATCGATTACCTGGCCAACACGCTCACCAACCGGCTGCTGCATGCACCCACCCAGGCGCTGCGCCAAGCGTCCGAGCTGACCGATTTGGCGCTCGCGGAGACCATTACCCGCCTTCTGACGGAAGAACGCGACCGGCACTAGGAGCCTGCGGCGGCCTCAAGGCCGCTATAATCCGCGGCCATGAAAGATTCGATCCGGCGCAAGCTGGAAAAACTTGACGAGCGTTTCGAGGAAATCAGCCGGCTGTTGTCCGATGCCGGGGTCATTTCCAAGCAAAACCAGTTTCGCGAACTCTCCATGGAGTACTCGCGGCTCGAGGACTTGGTCGGCCGCTACCGGCGGTTTTTGGCCTTGGAGGGCGACGCTTCGACCGCGCGGGAATTGGCCGCCGACAAAGACCCGGCGACCCGCGCCATGGGCGAGGAGGAACTGGCCGACTTGAATCCGCGGCTGTTGGGCGAGGAACTCGAGTTGCAACGGCTGCTCGTGCCCAAGGATCCGCACGATGACAGCAATATCTTCCTGGAAGTGCGTGCCGGCACCGGCGGCGACGAGGCCGCCATCTTTGCGGGCGATTTGTTTCGCATGTACGCCCGCTATGCCGAATCGAAGGGTTGGGGCGTCGAGGTGCTGAGCGAGAGCCCCGGCGAGCACGGCGGCTACAAAGAGATCATCAGCCGCGTCATCGGCCGCGGCGCCTATTCATTGCTCAAATTCGAATCCGGCACCCATCGGGTGCAGCGCGTTCCGGCCACCGAGGCACAGGGACGCATTCACACCTCGGCGTGCACGGTGGCGATTTTGCCGGAACTGGAAGAGGTCGAGGCGGTGGACTTGAATCCCGCGGAGCTGCGCATCGATACCTATCGATCTTCCGGCGCCGGCGGACAGCACGTGAACAAAACCGACTCGGCCATCCGCATCACGCATTTGCCCACCGGCATCGTGGTGGAATGTCAGGACGAACGTTCGCAGCACAAGAACCGCTCGCGCGCCCTGTCCCTGCTCAAAGCCAAGCTCCTGTCCGCGGAACGCGAGAAGCAGCAAAGCGCCCAAGCGCAGTCGCGCAAGCTGCAGGTGGGATCGGGCGATCGCTCCGAGCGCATCCGCACCTACAATTTTCCGCAAGGGCGCGTCACCGACCATCGCATCAATCTCACGCTTGTACAAGCTCGATGACGTGATGAACGGCAACCTCGACGAATTGGTGCGCGCGCTCAATCAAGAACATCAGGCCGAAGAGCTGGCGCACCAAGTCGAATGAGCACCGTGGCCACGATCGCCGAAGCCGTGCAGCACGGCGCGCGCGCCCTGACAGCCGCACAGCGACTCGCCGCGGCTCGACGCGGAATTGCTGCTGGCCAAGCTGCTGGGCCTGTCCCGTGCGGCATTGATCGCGCGCGGCGCTGAACGCGGTTGCGCCGAACGATGAGAACGCCTACGCAGGCTCGATCGCGAGGCGCGCCGCCGGCAGCGCCGATCGCCTACCTCACCGGCAGCCGCGAATTTTGGTCGCTGCCGCTCAATGTCACGCCCGCCGTGCTGGTGCCGCGGCCCGAAACCGAAACTCTGGTCGAGCGCGCCTTGGCTCTGCTGCCTGCGCGATGCGGCATGCTCGGTTTGGATCTGGGCACGGGCAGCGGCGCCATTGCGCTTGAGCCTCGCGCACGAGCGCCCGCACTGGGCGGTCACGGGCGTCGATATCTCAGCCGCAGCGCTTGCAGTCGCCGCGCAAAATGCCCTGAGCTCGAATCTGGCGCGCATTCACTGGCGGTTGGGCTCCTGGTTCGACGCCGTGCCGGCCGAGCGCTTCGATCTGATCGTCGCCAACCCACCCTACATCGCCACCGCGGACCCGGCGCTCGCGAACCTGCGCGCCGAGCCCCGCATCGCGCTGCATCGCGGGCCCCACGGGACTCGAGGCGCTGGCGGCCATCATCGCGGCGGCGCCGCCGCATTTGCGTGCGCGCGGCTGGCTGGCATTGGAACATGGGGCGACCAGGCGCCGATGTCGCCCGCCTGCTGGAAACGCGCGGTTTCTTCCAGGCTTGCACCTACCCCGATGCTTTCGGCAAACCCCGCGTCACGCTGGCCAGCATTCAAACTCAACACTAGGAAACACAATGATCCGCTTCGAAACCACCCTCGGCGACTTCACCATTGAGTTCTACGAGAAGGAGGCGCCCGAATCGGTCGCCAATTTCAAACGCTACATCGACGATGGCTTCTTCGATGGCACGATTTTTCACCGCATCGTGCCCGGGTTCGTCATCCAGGGCGGCGGCTTCACGGAAGACATGAGCAGAAGCGCACCAAGCCGCCGGTCAAGAACGAGGCCGATAACGGCTTGAAGAACTCGCGCGGCACACTGTCGATGGCGCGCACCAATGACATCAACAGCGCCACATCGCAATTCTTCGTGAATTTGAAGGACAATGATTTCCTCGACCACTCGCGCGGCAATTTCGGCTACGCGGTATTTGCGCACGTGACGCAAGGCATGGATGTCATCGATAAAATCGCGGCGGTGGAAACCGGCCGCAAGCGCGGATTCGACGATGTCCCGGTCGAAGCGGTGATCATGAAGAGCGTGCGGCCGGTCCCTGCCTAACGCGAGTGGCCCAAAAAGCGCCCAATATTCCGCCGACTCGCCCTGTGGATTCTGTGGCTGGCCGCTGATCTCCGTGGCCGCCAGTGTCTTCTGCGTGCTGCTGCTGCGCTGGATCGATCCCCCATTCACCGCGTACATGGCGGAGGCGCAGATCGACGCCTGGTCGAGGCGCGACCGAACCTACGTGGTGCGTCATCGTTGGATGGATTTGGACAGGATCTCGCCGAACCTGCCGCTGGCGGTCATTGCCTCGGAGGATCAGAAGTTTCCCGAGCACTGGGGTTTCGATGTCGAGGCCATCGAAAAAGCCTACGAACTGAATCAGCACAGCCATCGCGTGCACGGTGCCAGCACCATCAGTCAACAGGTTGCCAAGAATCTATTTCTCTGGTCCGGCCGGAGCTATGTGCGCAAGGGGCTGGAGGCATATTTCACCTTGCTGATCGAAGCTTGCTGGCCGAAGCGGCGGATCTTGGAAATCTACCTGAACGCGGCCGAATTCGGCTACGGCACTCTACGGCGCGGAAGCCGCCGCGCAGCGCTTCTTCCACATCCCAGCAGCGCGGCTCGACGCGCAACGATGCGGCATTGCTGGCGGCGGTATTGCCGAACCCGAAGCTGTTATCCGCGGCGCTGCCGTCGGCTTACGTGCAGCGGCGGCGCGACTGGATTCTAGTGCAGATGCAGGCGCTCGGCGGCGCGGAAATGCTGGGCGAGATCGACGCCTACCCGAGCCGGCGCCGCTAGGATCCGCTCCAGGATTTCCGGAATCTCGAACACCGCGCGATTGTGGATGCGCCGCACGCTTGCGCGCATACGCTCGATGTCATCCGCCACCTGCGCGACGCCGCCGCGAATGGCCTTGAATGAATCCAGCACCACGCCGGCGCCGTTCTCCTCGACCCATTCGGTGTTGTAGCGCTCCTGCGGCATGGTCCAGGCATTGCGCGCCACGATGACGGGCAGGCCCTGTTGCACCGCCTCGCTGATGCTGCCGGGACCCGGTTTGCCGACGAAGAAGTCGCTGAGCTGCATGTAGTGGCGGATCTGCGAGGTGAAACCGACCACCAGGCGCGGCGCTGCAGATCTCATGGCTCGCAGCTTGTCGGCGAGCAGCGCGTTGTGGCCGCACGCCAAAATGAGCTGCGTGTCATCGAGACGCTTGGCGATGCCGCGCATGACCCGGGAACCATGGCCGCCGAACATCACCATGCCGGTCGGCCGATCCGGATCGAGCTGCAAGTTCCGCATTTCGGCGCGTCGGTCCACGGCCAAATCCCGATAGAAATCCGGACTGATGATCATGCCTGAGGTCTCATGAACTATGCGCATTGTCGTAGCCGGCATGCGGCGCGCCTGCAGCACGCGCCCGCGGCGTTCCGCAGATGAGATGCTGCGCCTGATCGCGGCTCCATCCAGAAGTGCGGCGGGAAATCCGCGAAGTCCGTCAGGATGGTCACGTAGGGCACCTGCGGCCGTCGGCGATCCCAAGGCCTGATACATCGCGCGGTTGAAATTCGGCACCAGTGAGACCACCAAATCCGGCCGTGTCGCTGCCAATGGCGGCGCAATTGGCTCATCAAGCGATTTGTGGCTCAAACGGATCAGCGTCTGCAGGATGCGCAGTTCCTGCGCCAGCCCTAAAGTCCAGCCGCGCGCGAGCGCACGTTATAATAATGCTTCCGGCTTGACGCCGGTGGTTCTGCGAAATATATCTTGCGGATCGAGGACTTCGAACAGATTGACCAGCCTGACTTGCCAATCTCTGTATTGCCCGCGAATGGCCGTCTCGAGGGCGTCGGCGGCCGAACGATGCCCTCCCCCCGCATTGATGTACACGAGATCGATTGTTGTCATTCGCGTTTATTATTGAGCGCCCAGTGTGACCAACCGATGAAATCCCGCTTGCTTTGTGCCCGCGGCGCTGTTGTGCGCTCCGTTCGGCGCAGCGCCCGCCGCTTGCCCGGCTGCCACGCGCGTGTGAGCCACGGCCGCTTCAAGGATTTGTCGGTCTACGCCCCTCGGCACCCGCATCCAGCTTTGTGCTGTTCCTGTCCGGCGATGAGGGCTGGAACCGCCGCGCCGCAGGCCATCGCAGAGCAGCTGGCGCAGCAGGGCGCCATGGTGGTGGGCATCGACCTGCCGCAATTCAGAGCCTCGCTGGAAGCCGACGGCGGGGACTGCGTATTCCCGGACGGCGATCTGGAGAACTTGAGCCACTTCGTGCAAGCCTATTTTCACAACTCCACCTATCTTGCGCCGCTGCTGGTGGGAATCGATGCGGGCGGCAGCCTGGCTTATGGGGTGTTGGCCCAGGCGCCGCCCGACACCTTTGCGGGTGCGCTCAGCATCGGCTTCTGTCCGCACCTGAAAATGGATGAGCCGCTGTGCAAGGGATCCGGCCTCGAGTTGACGCACGGCGCGCGCGGCTCCGGCCTGGATTTCCACCCCATCAAGTCCTTGAGCAATCCCTGGGTCATGCTGCAGGACGAGCACAGCCGCGCTTGCCCGGTGAAGACGGTCGCAAGATTTTGTCTCACGCGTGCACGGCGCGGCCATTGCGGTGCTGCCGGATTTGAGCGAGCGGCGGGTCGATGCGGCGTTCGCCAAGCTGGCTGCCGCCAACAAGAATCGCCTGTTGGCGCCGCCCGCGGCGTTGGGCGATCTGCCGGTCATCGAAGTACCCGCGCTGACCGGCGCGCCCTCCTCGGATTCCTTGGCCATCATCATGTCCGGCGACGGCGGTTGGGCGGGCATCGATCGCGACATCGCCGCCGCGTTGAGCGCGAAAGGCATTTTCGTGGTGGGGCTGGACTCTCTGCGCTACTACTGGGCCAAGCGCACGCCGGAAAGTCTGGCGGCGGATACCGACCGCATGATTCGCTACTATCTTGCGCACTTGAACAAGAAGCGCGTGCTGCTCATCGGCTACTCGCAGGGCGCCGATGTGCTGCCCTTCGCGGTAAACCGCCTGCCGGCGGCAACCAAGGCGCGCGTGCCTTGATGGCGATCTTGGGGATGTCCGAGCACGCGCTGTTTGAATTTCACGTCAGCAGCTGGATTTCGGACGACAATTCCGGTCCCGCAACTCTGCCTGAAGTGAGCCGGATCACGGGCGTCCCGATACTGTGCATTTACGGCGAGGACGAGCATGACTCGCTGTGCCCGAAACTCGACCCCGGCACGCTTCAAGATCGTGAAGGTCAAGGGCGGCCATCATTTCGACGGCGACTATGCGGCCCTCGCCGACGACATCCTGGCGGCCGCCAAATCTTAGCTAAATGCGCCCTTCCGCCGCCATCCAGTCATAGCAGTCCTTCACCATCTCCTTGAGCGGAGTGATTCTATAGCCCAGCTCGCGCTGCGCCTTGGCCGAGGCGGTGCTGACCCGCCGGCCCATCAAACCGGCCATTTCCGGCGTGATCGGGGGCGCCTTGCCGGTGAAACGGCTGGCGAAATCCGCCGCGACGGCGATGAGCCGCAGTAACGCCATGGAAGTCTCTTTTTGCGGCGCTGGCTTGCCCAGGAGCGCGGCAATCTCCTTCACCAGCTCCATCATGGTGCGGTTTTCGCCGCCGAGAAGGTACGCTGCCGCCGTTCTGTCCTTTATCGGCGGCGGCAATATGCGCGGCCACGACTTCGCGCACGTGCGCAAAGGTCAACAGCGCGGGCGGGACGCCGGGGAGCTTGTCGTCGCGCACCATCAAGAACAACCGGGACCAGGTCCCGATGTCATAAGCGCCCATGATGGCGCCCGGCTGCATGATGACGACTTCCAGGCCCTTCGCAGTGCCGGCGCCGCGCCAGCTCCTGTGCCCGCCACTTCGTTCGCTGATAATTGACGCTGGAATTCTCCGCAAGGCTGGGGGTTTCTTCGGTGATCTCACCATCCACCAGTCCGTAGGCGGAAATCGAGGAGGTCACCACCAGCCGGCGCACGCGCTTGGCCAACGCCGCCTCGACGACATTACGCGTGCCATCGACATTGTCGCGGGTCTGCTCGGCATTGCCGCCGCGCCACATATTGGTATTGCCGGCGACATGGAATAGCGTATCGGTTCCCGCCGGGATGGCCGCGGACAGCGAGGCAGCTATCGCTGACTCGCCCGACCGCGAGTCTCGGGCGAAATCGTTTCAGCAACTTAAGATCCGAAGTGGGACGATGCAGGGCGGTGACATCCCAATCGCGAATCATCAACTCCTTGACCATGTTGAGACCGACAAAACCGGTCCCCCGGTGACGAAGGCCGCCCGGCCCGGCCTAGGCGGCATCGGCCGAGTCTCCGGCCTCGGGCTCATAGCCCAACAGCGGCGCCAACCAGCGCTCTGCTTCGCTCACCGTGAATCCCTTGCGTTGCGCATAGCTCAAGACCTGATCGCGGTCGATTTTGCCGACGCCGAAATAATGCGCCTTCGGGTGAGAGAAATAAAACCCGCTCACCGCCGCTGTGGGCAGCATCGCAAACGATTCCGTCAAATGTAAACTCGCGTTGCGCTCTGCATCGAGCAGCCGCCAAAGCAACGCTTTTTCCGTGTGGTCGGGACAGGCCGGGTATCCCGGCGCCGGGCGGATGCCTTGATATTCCTCGCGGATCAAGCCGGCACTGTCCAAATGTTCCTGCGGCGCGTAGGCCCAGAATTCGCGCCGCACCCGCTCGTGCAGCCGTTCCGCCAACGCCTCCGCCAAGCGATCCGCGAGCGCCTTGAGCATGATGCTGCTGTAGTCGTCATGCTGCGCCTCGAATCGCGCAATATGTTCATCGATGCCGATCCCGGCGGTGACCGCGAAGGCGCCGATGTAGTCGGCGCGGCCGCTTGGCGCCGGCGCGATGAAGTCGCTCAAGCACAGCTGCGCCTGATCCTGCGGCTTGTTTTTCTGCTGGCGCAAATGGTGCAATCGCAGCTCGACGCTTTGCCGCCCCTCGTCCCGGTACACATTGATGTCGTCATCGCCCACGCTGTTGGCGGGGAAGAAGCCGATGACGGCGCGCGCGTTGAGCCATTTTTCGGCGATCAATGTCGCCAGCATGCGCGTGGCGTCCGCATACAGGCCGCGCGCCGCTTCGCCCACGACCTGGTCTTGCAGGATATCCGGAAACTTGCCGGCGAATTCCCAGGCATTGAAGAACGGCATCCAGTCGATGTACGGCACCAGCTCCTGCAGCGGATAGTCATCGAAAGCCTTGACGCCGAGAAAGGCTGGGCACCGGCGGCGCGTAGGCCGCCCAGTCGATCTTGAATTTCTTGGCGCGCGCCTGGGCGAGCGACAACTGCGGCGCCTTGGCGCTCTTGTTGCGATGCTGCTCGCGGCGCCGTTCGCTCTCCGCCTTGATGCTCGCGACATAGGCGTCGCGCGAGCTCTCCGTGACCAGCTGTTGGCACACCCCGACCGAGCGCGACGCATCCTTGACATACACCACCGCCCCCGCGTACTGCGGATCGATCTTCACCGCCGTGTGCGCCGGCGATGTGGTGGCCCCGCCGATCAACAGCGGCTGCTTGTAGCCCAGGCGCTGCATTTCCTTGGCGACATGCACCATTTCATCCAGCGACGGCGTGATGAGCCCCGACAGGCCGATGAGATTCGCGCCTTCGCGGGTCGCGGCCTCGAGTATTTTCTCGCACGACACCATGACCCCGAGGTCGATCGACCTCGAAGTTATTACATTGCAGCACCACGCCCGACGATGTTCTTGCCGATGTCATGCACATCGCCCTTCACGGTGGCGATGACGACCTTGCCGTTGGAGCGGCTGGCGCCGGATTTCTCCTTTTCGATGTAAGGAATCAGCACGGAAACGGCTTTTTTCATCACTCGCGCCGATTTCACCACCTGCGGCAGGAACATCTTGCCCGCGCCGAACAGATCGCCGACCACATTCATGCCGTCCATCAAGGGACCTTCGATGACATCCAGCGGGCGGTAGGTCTGCAGGCGCGCTTCTTCGGTGTCCTCGAACACGAATTCGTCCAGTCCCTTGATCAAGGCGTGCTGCAAGCGCGCGGCGACGGGCAGCTTGCGCCATTCCAGATCGTCGCCGCGCTTCTGGGCGCTGCCGCCCTTGTAGCGCTCGGCGATCTCCAACAGCCGCTCCGTGGCGTCCGCACGGCGCGCCAGGATCACGTCTTCCACGCGCTCGCGCAGCTCGCGCTCGATCTCTTCGTAGATCGCAAGCTGGCCGGCGTTGACGATGCCCATGGTGAGCCCGGCGCGGATGGCGTGATACAAAAAGACCGAGTGCATGGCTTCGCGCACCCGATCGTTGCCGCGGAACGAAAACGACACATTGCTGACGCCGCCGCTGGTATGCGCCGCGGGCATGCGCTCTTTGATGGCCGCCACCGCCTCGATGAAGTCCAGGCTGTAGCGGTTGTGTTCCTCGATGCCGGTGGCCACGGCGAAGATGTTCGGATCGAAGATGATGTCTTCGGCCGGAAACTGGATGCGCTCGGTCAAAATCCGGTACGCGCGCTCGCAGATGCCCACTTTGCGCTCGAGGGTGTCGGCCTGGCCCTTCTCATCGAAGGCCATCACCACGACCGCCGCCCCGTAGCGCAAGCACAGCCGCGCATGCGTCGAAAAACGCTTCCTCGCCTTCCTTCAAGCTGATGGAATTGACGATGCCCTTGCCCTGCACGCATTTCAGGCCCGCCTCGATCACGGACCATTTCGACGAGTCGATCATGATGGGAACGCGCGCGATGTCCGGTTCGCCGGCGATGAGGCTCAGGAATTTCACCATCGCGGCCTGCGAGTCCAGCATGCCCTCATCCATGTTCACGTCGATGATTTGCGCGCCGTTGGCCACCTGCTGACGCGCCACTTCGACCGCGGCCGCTGTAGTCGCCCGCTTCGATCAATTTGCGAAACTTCGCCGAGCCGGTGACGTTGGTGCGCTCGCCGACATTGACGAACAAGCTGCGCGCATCGATGGTCAAGGGCTCCAAGCCGCTCAAGCGGCAGGCCGATTCGATGTGCGGCAGGATGCGCGGCGGCAATCCCGCCACCGCGCGCTTCATCGCCAGAATGTGCTCGGGCGTGGTGCCGCAGCAGCCGCCCACCATATTGACGAAGCCGCTGCTGCGCGAACTCGCGCAGCGTCTCGGCGGTTTCCTCGGCCGTCTCGTCGTACTCGCCGAAGGCATTGGGCAATCCCGCATTCGGATAGGCGCAGACGTAAGTGTCGGCGATGCGCGACAGCTCCTCGATGTAGGGCCGCAGCTGCTTGCCGCCGAGCGCGCAATTCAGTCCCACCACCAGCGGCTTGGCATGCCGGATGGAATTCCAAAATGCCTCGGTCGTCTGTCCCGACAAGGTGCGGCCGGAAGCATCGGTAATCGTGCCCGAGACGATGATGGGCAGCTCGCTCGCCCGCTGCGTCGAAGGCCTGCGCGCACCGCGAACAGCGCCGCCTTGGCATTCAAGGTGTCGAACACGGTTTCGATCAAAATCATGTCCACGCCGCCCGCCATCAGCGCGCGCGTGACCTCGGAATACGCCGCCGCCAATTCATCGAAACTGATGTTGCGAAACCCGGGATCGTTCACGTCGGGCGAGAGCGAGGCGGTGCGGCTGGTGGGACCCAGGGCCCCGGCGACGAAACGCAGCACGCCGCCGGCGCTGTACTCGTCCGCAACCCGGCGCGCCAGGCGCGCCGCCTCGAGGTTCAGCTCGCCGACCAGCGCCTGCATGCCGTAATCCGCCTGCGAGACCGAGGTGGAATTGAAGGTATTGGTGGAGATGACATCGGCGCCCGCATCGAGGTAGGCGCGATGAATCCCTGCGATGATGGCCGGCTGCGTGAGGCTCAGCAGATCGTTGTTGCCGCGCAGATCGCTGCGCCAGTCCTTGAATCGCTCGCCGCGAAATTGCGCTTCCGTGCAACGATGGCGCTGGATCATGGTGCCCATGGCGCCGTCGAATATCACGACGCGCTGCTCGAGCAGCGCGGTGAAGCTCAGCGTCGTGGACCTGCTTTGAGGCATCACGCCACCCGGGCTTCGCTGATGCGCGGCCGATCCCCAGCGCATGGCAGATCGCATAGGCCAATTCGGCGCGGTTCAAGGTGTAGAAGTGAAACTCATCGACGCCGTGCTGGCGCAGCCGCTGCACCTGTTCGATGGCGACATTCGCGGCGATCATGCGGCGGGTATCGGGATCGTCGTCCAGTCCCGTCGAACCGGTTGCGCAGCCAGTCGGGGACCGATGCGCCGCAACGCGCCGCGAAGCGCAGCAATTGCGGGAAGCGCGTGATCGGCAGGATCCCGGGGACGATGCTCGCCTTGATCCCGGCGGCCACGCAGCGCTCGCGATAGCGCAAAAACAAATCGGTATCGAAGAAGAACTGGGTGATGGCGCGGCGGGCGCCGGCGTCGACCTTGCGCTTCAAATTCTCCAAGTCGGCATCGACCCCGCCGGATTCGGGATGGCCCTCCGGGTATGCCGCCACCGAGATCTCGAAATCGCCGGCTTGACCCAACCCGCGCACCAAATCGGAAGCGTAGGCGAATCCGCCGGGGTAAGGCCGGTAGCGGCCGTCGGCGGACAGATTGGCCGCCGCGGCATCGCCGCGCAGCGCCACCAAGTGCCGCACGCCGAGTTGCCAATAGGTCCTGGCAATCTGCAGCACTTCCTCGCATGAGGCGCCGACACAGGTCAAATGCGGCGCGACGCGCAGGTCGGTTTCCTTGAGCACGCGCGCGACGAATTCGTGCGTGCGCGTCCGGGTCGAGCCGTCCGCCCCATAGGTCACCGACACAAAACTCGGCCGCAGCGGGGCCAGCCGCTGCACGGCCTGCCATAGCTGTTGGGCCATGGCCTCATCCCCGGGGGGAAAAACTCGAACGAAACGGCCGGATCGGACACGCGGTACCTTCAATGGGACTGACTCGACATTAAGCATGCAAGAGCCTACGATTTGATTCAATCTCATTATTTTAATACTCGGAATGAATTAGGTTCATGCCGTCCACGGCTCTTGAAATCCGGCATTTGGAGACCTTATTGGCCTTGGCGGAGTGCGGCAGCCTGTCCAAAGCAGCGGCGCGGCTGTTCCTGACTCAATCGGCCCTATCCCATCAGCTCAAAACCTTGGAAAGTCACTATGGGGCCGCGCTGGTGGAGAAAAACGTTCGGCCGCTGCGCTTTACGGCGATCGGACAACGATTGTTGGGCCTCGCGCGGGTAGTTCTGCCGCAGGTGGCAGAAGCGGGCCGGGATGTGGCCCGGCTGGCCCAAGGGCACGCGGGACCCCTGCGAGTCGCCGTTCAGTGCCACAACTGCTTCGATTGGCTCATGCCCGCGATGGACGCCTACCGGACTCTATGGCCCGAGGTGGAACTCGACATCATTTCGGGATTTCTAAAGGACCCGCTGCCGCTGCTCGATCAGGGCGAAGCGGAGCTCGCCATCATCCACGACCCGCAGGAAGCCCAACCCGGCGTGGTGTTCAGTCCGCTATTTCGCTATGAAAGCGTGGCCTTGATGAGCCCGCGGCATCGGCTGGCGGCGAAGCCTTGGCTGCAGGCCGCGGATTTCGCCTCCGAAACCCTCATTACCTATCCCGTGCCGGATGAGATGCTGGATGTGATGAAGCATTGCCTCACCCCGGCGAACGTCAACCCGCGGCGGCGCACCGCGGAATTGACGGTGGCGATCTTGCAGTTGGTCGCGAGCGGGCGCGGCATTGCGGCGCTGCCCTCTTGGACCGTCGGCAACTACATCGAGCGGGGTTATGTGGTCTCCCGGCCCATCGGCGAATCGGGACTGCGCTGTGAACTGTACGCCGCCACCAGTCACGCCGGTGCCGAGGCCGCCTATATAAGAGAGTTCATCGCCTTGACCCGCGCGCAAAGTTTGACGACGCTCGCCGGGGTGTCGGCGCTGTAGCGCCGGGGCCCAGGGGCGGCGCTAACCCATATGCAAGCCGCCGTTCACGGAAAAATCGGCGCCGGTGGCGAACGCCGATTCATCGGAGGCCAGCCACGCGACGATCGAGGCGATTTCGCCCGGGTCGCCGAGCCTTCTCACCGGAATCGAAGCGACGATTTTTTCCATGACCTCCGGCTTCACCGCCCGCACCATGTCGGTGCCGATGTAGCCCGGCGACACGGAATTGACGGTGACGCCGCGGGCCGCGACCTCTTGCGCCAGCGCCATCGAAAATCCATGAATGCCCGCCTTCGCGGTCGAATAATTCGTCTGCCCGAATTGACCCTTTTGGCCGTTGACCGACGAGATGTTGATGATCCGGCCCCAACCCCGATCCACCATGCCGTCGATGACTTGCTTGGTGACATTGAACAATGAATTCAAATTGGTGTTGATCACCGCGTCCCAGGAATCCTTGGTGAGCTTGCGAAACGTGCCGTCGCGCGTGATGCCGGCGTTGTTCACCAAGATGTCGATTTCGCCGACTTCGGCGCGCGCTTTTTGGAAGGCCGCCGCGGTCGAGTCCCAATCGGCCACGTTGCCTTCGGAGCAGTGCACGTTGTGGCCCTTTGCGCGCATCTCGCCGATCCAGCGATCCTTGCGCGGGGAGTTGGGCCCGCAACCCGCGATGACCGTGTACCCTTCGGTGCACAATCGGACGCAAATCGCCGAGCCGATGCCGCCCATGCCGCCGGTCACGTACGCAATTCTCTTTTGTTTGGTCGCCATGATCACACCTCGATGAGCTATCGCTGCAGCACGTAGTCGCCCGGCGCATCGCCGCGCGCGCCGTAGCCTCTGGCGGAGTTGCCAAGCTCGGGCGGCGGCGCAGTTTGCGGCCCGGAATGCGCCGCGAGCCATTCCTGCCACCATGGCCACCATGAACCTTGGTGCAAGGTGGCCTGGTGGAACCACTGCTCCGCTCCGCAGCTCGTCGTGGCATCCTTCCAAGTCAGCTCGCGAAAGCGCCGCCGCGGATGCACCGGACCACAGACGATGCCGGCATTGTGGCCGCCGTTCGTCAATACGTAGCTGTAGTCGCTGGAGCGCGTCAGGCCGCGCGCCTTATACGTCGACTTCCACGGCGCGACATGATCGGTTTCGGTGCCGAACACCACCATGGGCAGAGTAATGGACTTCAAGTCCACGGGCCGACCGTTGACCTTGAAGCGTCCGTTGGCCAAATCGTTCTGCAGATACAGCTGCTGCAGGTACTCGCTGTGCATGCGCCAGGGCATGCGCGTGCCGTCGCTGTTCCAGGCCATCAGGTCATTGAGCTTCTCGCGTTTGCCCTTGACATAGGTGTTGATCGCCGGGGTCCAAAGCAGGTCGTTGGAACGCAGCAAGCCGAATGCCGCGCCCATCTTGTCGCTGCTCAACACGCCGGCCTTGTGCATCACCGCTTCGAGCATCGCCAATTGGCTCGGGCTGATGAAGAATGACAACTCGCCCGGTTCGCTGAAATCCATTTGCGCAGCCAACAGGGTCATGGATGCCAATCGATGATCGCCGTCCCGGGCCATCGCGGCGGCGGCGATCGACAGCAGCGTACCGCCGATGCAGTAGCCGACCGCGTGGATTTTCGTGCCGGGCACGACGGCGCCGACCGCATCGATCGCGGCGCGGATGCCCTTGTCGTGGTAGTCATCCATCCCCAGGTTGCGGTCGGTCTCGTTGGGATTTTTCCACGAGATCACGAACACCGTGTGGCCCTTTTCAACCAAGTAGCGCACGAAGGAGTTCTGCGGCGACAAGTCGAGGATGTAGTACTTCATGATCCACGCCGGAACGATGAGCACCGGCTCCGGATGCACCGTTGCGGTGGTGGGCGCGTACTGAATGAGCTCGATGAGCTCGTTGCGGAAAATGACCTTGCCGGGCGTGACGGCCACATTGACGCCGACCTTGAAGTTCTCCGTGCCTATCGGCTGATCGTGCTTCAAGGTTCGGCTCACGTCCTCGAGCCAATTCTGAAAGCCGCTCACCAGGTTTTGCCCGGATTGCTCACGGGTCAATTCCAGGAGCTCCGGATTCGACATCAAGTGATTGGCGGGCGAGGCCGCGTCGAGCATTTGGCGCGTGGAAAATCCGATGAGATCGGCGCTGCGCGGGGTCATGCCCGGAACGTTGCTGGTCGCCTGCTGCATGACCTTGGCCCAGTTCAGGTAGCCGCGCGCCATCATATTGAAAGGCCACTGCTTCCAAGCGTCGGAGGAGAAACGCGCGTCGTCCGGCGCCGGCGCCGGCGCTTGACCGGTCGAGGCCTGCATGGCGAAGGAAAAATTGTCCATCATGGCTTTGAAAGCCGTGTGCGCGATGTCGGTTTGCTTTTGCGGTGCCTGCGCGATATTGAGGTACCAATCCCACCATGCCTGCGCATAGTCGTCCGGCGCCAGACCTCCGGTGATCGCCGCCAATTGCGCACGCATTTCGCGGCTCATTTGTTCTTGAGTGCTCGAACTTTCAGATTCAGCCATGGAACGCTTCCCCCGAGAGTTCATGATGGCACGCGCGCTGGTGCCTGTAAAAAAAAGGGCGACCGTGGTCGCCCTTTTCCTTAACGCGCTAAACTTGAGAGTTAGGCGGCTTTCTTCGCCTTCTCGGCGACCTTGGCGCTGGTTTCGTCGAACCACTGGCTCATGGCGCCTTGGGTTTCGGTCGCAATCTTGCTGAACTCTTCCGCGCGGGCGCGCAGCTTGTCGCTCAAGCTCAAATTCAGCGAGGTCTGTTGACCGATCAGGTCGGCGGCCGACTTCGGACCGACGCTGGCCTTGGCCTGCGCGAGGCTCCACTCCAAGTAATCACCGGCAACGGCAAACTGGTAATGGGCCAGACGTTCCAGGGTCTTCAAGCCTTCCTGCTGCGCGCGATAAACGGGCGCCATCGCGGTCTTGTAGGTTTCGAACAGGGTGCTGAAATCAAATGTGGGCTGGGTCATGGGGGTTCCTTTAACTGGCGAAAATTAACTCGATGGGCACATTATACACAAAAAAGTATGCAGTGCAAAATCTTTTCTGCCGGGCAGTTGCCGCGTCTTATGACCCATTTATCTAATTGATATATAACGTAAATAACAAAATCATAGCACTTCGATTGATGCTGCGATCGCTCTAATTTAACGCGTTGCAGCGGTCACCTGCAGGCCGGCCCCAGCGTTGTCCCTTCATCGCGGATCTGAGAGGATCGGAACATGCGGTTGCAGCATCTCATCGACGCCCTGGAAGAGTTCTGCGCGCTGCAGGGTGTCTCGGTCTTTCGCAGCGCATTGAGCGCCTGGGTCGTGGGCCGCATGGATGAGAAGCAGATCGTTCTACGCAGCGGGCTCAGCAAGGAGGCGCAATTGCTGACGCTGATCCACGAGCTGACGCACTTCCTCGCGCACCGGCCCGACGCGCAACTCAATCGCACCGTTTGTGAGTACGAAGCGGAGGCAGTGGAGAAACTGCTGGCGGCGCAGCTGGGCCTTCGCGGCCGGGACGCCGCAATCGACCAGGATGCGGCCACGGACGATCTGCTGGCGTGCTCGGTGGTGCGCGTGCGCTGGGTGGCGAGGACGCTGTTGAGCGCGGTTCAAGACCAAAAATACACGGCGCATGTGCGCGCCGCGGCGCCGCTCCCGCCAGCGCCCCTCCAGACCGATCGACTACAAGCGCAGGCCGCCGTCCAGATCTAGACAGCGCCCGGTGAAGAAATCGTTTTCAATGATGAACTGCGCCGCGTGCGCGATCTCGTCCGGCTGGCCCAGTCGCTTCAGCGGAACCGGCGCGATGACCTTCTCCAGGACTTCCGGTTTCATCGACGCGAGAATGTCGGTGTGCGTGAAGCCGGGCGCGATGCTGCCCACGCGTATTCCATAGCGCGCGAGTTCCTTGGCCCACACCACGGTCATGGAGGCGACGCCGGATTTGGCCGCCGAATAGTTCGACTGCCCGGCGTTGCCGTGGCGCGAAATGCTGGAGATATTGATGATCACGCCGCCCTTGGCAAGCTTGATCATGCGTTCGGCGGCTTCGCGGGCGCACAAAAACACGCCGGTCAGATTCACATCGATCACCGCCCGCCACTGCTCCAGCGACATCTTGCCGACGACCTCTCCCTCCTTCACCTTGATCAGCAGGGCATCCTTGACGATGCCGGCATTGTTGACGATCACATCCAAGGAGCCGAAGTCGCGCACCACCGCATCGAGAGCGGCCGCAACGTCGGCTTCGCGCGAGATATCGGCCGTGTACGCCTGCGCGCGCACCCCCAGGTCGAGGCATTGCTGCAGTGGCCGCCGCCAAGTCCGCCGCGTTCAGGTCCAGCAGCGCGATGTTCGCTCCCTGGCCGGCGAAGCGCACGGCGAGCGCTCGCCCAATGCCGCGTCCGGCGCCGGTGATGACGATGGTTTTATCTTTGATCTTCATGCGGGACTCGCTTAAGTTTTGGGCGGTGGTTCTTTTTCCGGCGCAGGCGGCTTAGGCGTCGCGCCGGCAAAGGCCGACATCATGGAAGCCTGAATCTTTGACCATTGATCCATGTTTTGGCGCGCGAATTCGGCCAACGGCGCCATGGGACCGGCGAGGGCCTTGGTCATCTCGGCGCGCATCGCCTCTTGCTGGCGAACCAAGGCGCCGACGCTCTGCTCCATGTACTTGGTGAGCATTTCCTGCACGGGATTGCCATAGAAGCGAATGATGGCTTCCAGCAATTCGGTGCTTAACACCGGCGTACCGTATTGATCCTGCTCGGCGATCACCTGCAGCAATACCGCGCGGGTCAGGTCCTCGCCGGACTTATCGTCCACGACCTTTACTTTTGCCCCTGAGACGATCATTTTGCGGATGTCTTCCAAGGTGACATGACGGCTTTCGGTCGAATCGTACAGACGCCGATTCGCGTACTTCTTGATGAGGCGTTCGTTTGACATATTGTTAATCGCCGTGCTTCAGCCAGCGGACTCCCAAGGGGTTTAGCATAGCGCTTTGAGTATGCAATGCACAATCGCAAAGAACTGGGATTTACCCCGTGAAATTGATGAAATTAATGCATCGCATAGAACATTGATATGAGCACTCAAGGCCCCTTCTCAAGTGCCAGCCCAATCGGTGCCGAGCTTTTGAAGGCCTGGGAGGATCAGGCCGCCCCCTGGAAGGACTTCGCGGAGCGGATGGGAATGGGCGCCTTCGATCCGGCGCAGATGCTTGCCGGCGCACCGGCTCTGGGTCTGGCGCGTGAGCATCAAGAAAGCGCTGCGCGCCTCGTCGAACTCAGCCGGCAATTTCAACAGCGATACGCCGAATTCGCGCGGCAGAACGCCATCCTCATGCAGGATGCGTTTCAAGTTTTGAAAAAACGGCTCGAGACCGGGCCGCCGGCGGCGAAATCGCCGGCCGAGCTCTACGATGAATGGATCGACTGCGCTGAAGGCGCGTACGCGCAAGCCGCGCACAGCGAGGCCTTTGCGCGCCTGCTCGCCGAGCTCTGCAATATTTCCAGCGCGTTCAGGGCCGAGCGCGGAAAATTGACCGAACACATTGCGCGGCATCTGGATATGCCGAGCAGAGCCGAAGTCGACACCTTGCATCGTCAGGTGCGCGCACTCAAGGACGCGCTACGCGCCGCGGCGAACGGCCGCGCCGAGAACGGCGCCAAGACGCAAGGCGCAACCGCGAAAGGCGGCGCGGCGCGGCGGGCCGCCGCAACCGCAGCGCCGCGCAAATCGCGCCGCCCGCGCGCCAAAAAATGAGCGCGGCGGCCGGTTCATTGGCGGATCTGCTGCAAAACGCGGCGGCCATGCAGCAACGCGGCCAAGCGGTATTGCGGACTCTGCTCGGCATCGGCGACGTGCAGGTCGGCACTACCGAGAAGCATTGCGTGTACAGCGAGGACAAGATTCGGCTATACCGCTATTCCGCACTGGCACGATCCGCAAACTTGAAGCCTGTGCTCATTTGCTACGCGATGGTCAATCGGCCCTATCTGCTCGACCTGCAGCCGGACCGCTCTTTCGTTCGCGAACTGCTGCTCTCCGGCCTCGATGTGTATCTGCTCGATTGGGGATATGCGGACGGCGCGGACCGGTTCCTCGGCCTCGATGCCTACGTCGATGGCTACCTGCGCCGTTGTGTCGAATTCGTACTCGGGGAGCACGGCATCGAGTCGCTCAGCCTGCTCGGAGTCTGCCAGGGCGGCACCATGAGCCTGTGCTATGCGGCGCTCGAGCCCCGGCAAATCGCGCGGCTCATTACCATGGTGACGCCGGTCGATTTCAAAACTCCCGAAAACCTGCTGTCGAAATGGGCGCAGCACATCGATGTGGGACTGTTGACGCAATCGGGAAATGTATCCGGAGATTTCCTCAATCTGGTGTATTTGTCGCTGATGCCGTTTCGCCTCACGCAACAAAAGTACGTCAACCTGCTGCAAATGCAGGGCGACCGGGCGCAGCTCGAGAACTTCATGCGCATGGAAAAATGGATATTCGACAGCCCCGACCAACCGGCCGCCGCATTTCGCGAGTTCATCCAGTGGTTCTTTCAGGAAAATCGGCTCGTTCGCGACGAATTGACGCTGGCGGGCCGGCCCGTGCGCCTGAAAAAAATCTCCGCCCCGGTGCTGAACATTTTCGCCTCGAAGGATCATCTGGTGCCGCCGAGCGCCAGTATCCCTTTGGGCGCGCGCATCGGGTCCAAGGATTATGAGTCAATGGAAGTGAACGCCGGGCATATCGGCCTGTATGTCGGCGGCAAAACCCGCACCAGCGTTCCCGCCGCCGTCGCGGCGTGGCTGCGGGCGCGGCGCTAGCTGCGCGATGCCTTCAGGGCGCGCACCCGCTCCCTGAGCCGCTCGAGCAACCCGGGACTTGCCGCCCTTGCCGCGTCTTGGGAGACCGCAAAAAAGAACCGCACCATCTCTCGGCTCGCGTCGGGCCCGGCGGACTCCGCAAAACTGCCGGCGGACCCGCCGCCCGACCACGCGTGCCCCGAATCGTGCACCAGCCAGTTCTCCGCCACGACATGGCCCGCGCCATCGCGATGACGCGTGCGGGTGAAAGCGCGGCCGTTGCCCTCGGCGGCGCGCACCGTCGAGGTGTCCCCGGTGCTGCCGGCGGAGGATTCGCCCAGCCACTGGGACATGAGCTGCTCGCCGTTGCGCGAATTGACCATGAGGTCCGAATCCCCGTGGAACACGATCAACGGAATGCTCTTCGCCGGCAGCTTGCTGCCGGCCGCCGCGCCATCCTTCATCGCCGCGATCGCGGCCAGGAAATTCTGGGCGGAGCCATAGGGCATCCCGGAATGAATTCCGACGGCCGCATACAAGTCCGAATAGGTCGCCGCCATGATGGCGGCCATGGCGCCGCCCGCCGACATGCCGGCAATGTAGACGCAGCGCGCATCGATGTTGTGGGAACCGATCACCTCGCGCGTCATCCCCGCGATGATCGACGGCTCGCCCTGATCTCGGCGCTGATTGGCCGCGTTGAACCAGTTCCAACAGCGGGTTTGGTTGGCCGCTTCGGATTGCTCAGGATACAGAACGAACATGCGCTGCTCCGCGGCGACCGTATTCATGCGCGTGCCGCGGGCGAAATCGTCGGGATCTTGCAGGCAACCGTGCAGCATCACCAGCAAGGGCAGCGGCTTGCCTTCCGTGTGCGACGGTATGAACAGCTTGAAGCGCCGCGATCCGTGGCTGTTGCCGAAGGCGCCGTCGACGAAGGACCCGGGGAGCGATGATGAAATCGAAGGAGCGATGCGGCTAACCGATCCGCGCGCTTTGGCCGCCGTCCACCGGCAGCGCCACGCCGGTGATGAATGCCGATTCGTCCGAGTGCAGGAACAGCGCCGCATAGGCCACATCCCAGGCAGTTCCCATCTTGGCCTTGAGCGGCACGCGCTTGTCGCGTTCCGCGCGCAGTTCGGCTTTGGAAATATTGCGCGCCTTGGCATGACCCTCGATCGCCATCGGCGTGTCCATGAGCCCGGGCATGATGGTGTTGACGCGAATGCCGTACTTGGCATTACCGAGCGCCAGCTGCTGTCCCAGCATGTTCATGCCGATTTTCGATAATTTGTAGGCGGTCAGTCCCGGCGCATAGGCCACCGCCGCGAGCGATGAAATATTCACGATCGTTCCCGCCCCCTGCTCGCGCATCGCCGGCAGCACCGCCCGGCAGGACAGCAGGCACCCCTTCAAATTGATTTGCATGATGCGATCGAAGGCGTCCTCGGCGATGCTCTCCGGGGGCGCATCACCCGCACCCGTGCCGACGTTGTTGTGCAGGAAATCGATGCGTCCCCATGCGGCGAGGCACGCCTGCGCATAGGCTTGGGTGTCGGCCGCGCGGGTCCAATCGGCGGCGACGCATCGCGACTGCCCGCCTTCCGCGGCGATCAGCGCGGCGGTCTCCTCGGCGCGCGCCAAATCCCTGTCCACGAGCAGCAGCTTGGCGCCTTCCCGGGCAAAGAGCAGCGCCGCGGCGCGGCCATTGCCGACGGTGTCCCCGGGCGTCTGTCCGGCGCCGACCACGATTCCGACCTTGCCCTCAAGTCTCACGCTGCGCCCCCGGCAGATAATCATCGAGCGGCACACCGAGGCTGTTCAATGCCCAGGAAACCAGGTTGTACTGGCCGATGGTAAAGACCAGATCGATCATTTGCTCGGTGGAATACTTTTGCGCGAGCGCGCTCCAAGCGGCGTCCGACACCGCCGAGCGCTCGAACAAGTCATCGACCGCCTGCAGCAAGACGGCATCGTCGGCGCGCCAGGGCCCCGACGGCCCCAGCTTGACGGCTTCGATTTCCGCCGCACTGATGCCTTCGCGCTTGGCGATCTCGACATGCTGCGCCCATTCATATTCCGCTTGATTGAGCCAGCCGATGCGTAGAATGAGCAGTTCACGCTCGCGCGGCGGCAGGGTTTGCTTGCGCAGCACATGGCCGGCGAACACGGTCCAGCGCCGCACCAGATCCGGGTGATGCATCAGCACCCGGAACAGATTCAAATCGCGGCCATTGACGCGATGCTTGGCGGCGGTCTCGGCGTCCTCGCCCGACAGCTGAGAAAAATCGCGCATTGCGATGCGCTGCTTTCGCTTGATCATGCTTCCCCCTTGCGGATTCTCAGTATACGGCGCTAAGGAGGCAAATAGCCGTCGCTCAAGGTCTGCAGGAACGCCACGATGTCTTCGATGTCCCGATCGCTCAAGCGCGGCGCCTCGCCGGCGTGTCGATCGAAGGGCGCTTGAGCGTCCAAATTGCCGATGAAGGCTTGGGGCAGATCGTCGAATTTCAAAATGCGGCCATCCGCCGCGCGCGGATACCAGCGCTGCGGTTTGCTGTCCCGTTCGGCATAGAACCGCACCACGTCGCGCAGGGAATGAAACACGCCGTTGTGCATGAACACCGGCCGGCGCGCGGCATTGCGCAGCGAGGGCGTGCGAAACAGACCGCAATACCCGGGCACGTTCTGCAAATCCGCGCGCCAGGGTCCGCACAAGCCTAGGTCGAAGTAGCGGCCATCGGCATTGGCGGGAATGCTTGAATTGCGCGGCGCGCCGATCGCGGCGTAACCGAAATCGGTGAACTGCGGGAATGCGCCCTGGCGCTTGGCGCTCGGGTGGCAGCGCGCGCAGTTGCCCTTTTCAGGGTCGTTGAAGGCCGCCAAACCCCGCAATTCCTGCGCGCTCAACGCGGCCGCGCTCCTCAGATAAGCGTCGTACTTGCTGCTATAGGGATAGAACTCTGCCGGGTTTTGCTGATAGGCCTCGAGCGCCATGAGCACGCCCTTGAACGCGAGCGAGGGATTGTAGAAGACTTTCGCGCCGAAGGCCGCGCGAAATTGCGCGCCGTGTCCTGCCCGCACCTGCGCGAGCACGGCAGCTTGATCCTTGTTGGCCATCTCGAAGGGCGAGAACAAAGGCAGCCGCGCTTGATCGTGAGTAGACTGCGATCTGCCGTCCCAGGTGCGGCCGCCGGCGGGACCCTGATCGACGCCGTCATCGCCCTCATCGTCGACGAAGTGTTCCGTGAAGGGCGGCGTGTTCTGGGCGTACTTGAGTGAAGGCACGGCTCGGACCCCAAAGCTGCGCCCGTCCGCGCCGCCGCTCTGCACCGCTCGAGCATTGGCGGGCCCGAAGTCGTGCGTTGGATCATGGCAGGTGGCGCAGGCGATTTTCCCCGACGCGGACAGGGCAGGATCGAAAAACAACTCCCGTCCCAGCGCGGCGAGCGCGTGCGCGCTCGGCATCGGCTCGAAGCTGCGCGAATAGAACGGTTCATGGCCGCTGTCGGCGCTGCGGGCGCCGCCCGTGCTCCGGGCGCTGCGGGCGCTGCCGGCGGCGTCCTGCGGCGATGCGCAGGCCACGGATGCCGCGCCCGCCAGCGCAGCGGCAAGAAGCAGTAATGGTGCTCGCGTCGCCGTACTCTCGCCGCGCCGCCGCTCAGTGAACGCGCGTAGGCGCGGGAACGCTGCTGTCGGCGGCCGACGCGGCCTTGAATAGCTGTTCCACATCCACCGCGTCGAAGAGGTAGGCACGATTGCAAAAATCGCAGTGCACTTCGACCTGGCCGCGTTCGGCGATCACAGCGCGGGTTTCGGTCTCGCCCAATCCCTGCAGCATGCCGGCGACGCGCTCGCGCGAGCACCGGCATCGAAAATAAACGGGCGAGGGCTCGAACAGGCGCAGATCGTCTTCGTTGAACAGCCGGTGCAAAATTTGCGCGTCGGTCAGGGTGCGCAGCTCTTCCGGCGTCAAGGTATCCGCGATGAGCTGCACACGCCGCCAGGCGTCCTCGATGGCCGCGGCGTCGGCGGCCGGCAGGGAGCCCGAGCCGGGAAGTTTTTGCAGCAGCATGCCCGATGCGCCCTGCGCATCGGCATGCAGCCACAGGCGCGTCGGCAGCTGCTCGGAATTCTGAAAATAAGCCTGCAATGAGTCCGCCAGGCGCTCGCCCTCGATGGGCACGATCCCTTGATAGCGTTGCGCGCTGGCGTCGGTCTCCAGGGTAACGGTGAGATTACCGTCGCCGATGAGTTCTTTGATCCCAAGCGCCGCGCCGGCTCCCTCGCGGTAGCGTGCCAAACCCCGGACGCCTA
>CAWETY010000004.1:0-197113 GCA_963812125.1 uncultured Gammaproteobacteria bacterium | reverse complement strand
GAACCAAGTCCACCAGGACGATGGCGATCATCAACGTGATCGTGATGGGCGTGATCGGCGGCCAGGAGCGCAAGGAAATCGCGCTGCCGCTCGCGCGCAGGCCGCTCGAGGTGAACGCCGGCAGAATACGGCCGCCGATCACGCTAACCATCAGCAATAGCGTGTCGATGGCAATCAGGAGAGCGTGCGATGCGCCATCGGCATCACGCCGCATCAGCGACCAATGGAAGACGCCGTTGCATCCGGCCAGCAACACGAGAACCAGGAGCAGCGGCGTGTTGCGGCTGCGGGTTCGCAACAGCGGCGGCGCCAATAGGGCACCTAGAGCGAGCAAAAATCCCTCGTCGACCGCGAAAACCAGGCCGGCAGGCCAAAAAGCGCCGGTCGCGACGACGATTCGACCGCCGAGCCAGATACTGACCAGGACGATGAGTGGCAGGCCCGCGAAACCGCGCTCGCCCGTCCAACTCGGTACGGCGGTTAAAAGAAAGCCGGCGAGGGCCGCGCCGACGAAGCCGAAGACCATTTCATGGGCGTGCCACAGCGTCGGTGGCCAGGTGTTGCCGAGCGGCGCGCCGAACAGCCAGACCGCGATCCAGGCGGGCATGAGTACCAGCCCGGCCAAACCCGCCAAGAAAAACGCGGGTCTGAATCCGCTGGCGAAAATCCGAGATGCCATTCCCGGCAGCGACCTGACGCGGCGATTTACCTGCTTGCTTACGCTTTCTTAGCCCAAACCGAGCACCAGCCGGCAGCTGCCACGGTTTTTCCGGCGAAAATGGCACATCCGCCGCGCGAATCGCCGGCTTTGCCCGAAACTGCATGCAGTTGGCGCATTCTGATCGGGTTTCGCAGACGCCTCGGTGTAAGCCAGCGCTTTTGCAGTCGGGTCCGAGGGATCGAGCGGGGGTGCTGCCGCGCCGAGCGCCTGGCGGGTCAGAACCAGTCCAGGGATCAGAGCTGCGGCCGTAATCGCCTGGCTCAGCAATACCCGTCGAGAAAGTTTTTCATTGTGCATTTCATACTCCGGATTAAAAGTTGAAGGCCGAGTCTATGCGCTTAGTTCAGGCGAAGTGTATGAATCACTTCGGGTTCGAGGAAGAGGAGGCGGCGGGGCCACTGCTTGTTAAAGTGCCCATTTTTTGCAGTCCGTCAAAATCTGCGCGGCTCGCGGCTTCGCCACGCCCCTTCGCGCTCGACACCGGACTCGACGGCGAGTGCGACGAACGCAGCCTCGGTGGCATCATCGAGATGGGTAAGCCGCTCGAGCAGCTGCTCGCTGGGTAAGGCGATGCTGCTAAGAAAGCGGTAGCGCCGGGATTGCGGCGAAAGCCGCATGATGAATTCGCGCTCGATGGCGCTGTCTTGCGGCTGAAGCGGCCGAATGGTCACTTGCCTGCCGTCTTTGAGAATTCCGCTGGATGCCGATGTTTGAGTATGCATAAATGCTCCGAAAGAAGGTACTTAGGTGTCCATCGGCGACACGATTGCGGTCCCCACATACGGATCGAGGACCAAAAGCTGATCTTGGATTTCACGCACGCCGGAAATATTCTCGATCAGAACCCGCAGCGCATCGCGCTGCTCGAATCCCGAGACCGCGCCGCTGATGATGACCGTTCCATTTTCAACCTCCACGCAAATGTTCTGCCTCGGATTCCAAGGCTGCGCAGCCAGTTCCCGCTCGATCTGTCGCTGAATGCTTGCATCGCTCGCGCAGCCTGCGAGCGGCAAGTCGACCAGCGAAGAGAGCGGCTGCAGGATGTCCCGGCGGCTCACGATCCCGATGACCGTGCCGTCCTTCGTTACCGGCAGCCTCTTGACGTGTCCTTCCTCCATGATTCGAACGATCATCGGTAACGGCGTGTCTTCGGCAATGCAAAGAGTCTCCCGGGTCATGACCGAGCCCACTGATCGGGCGTGCGTGCGCACGTATTCCTTTGCGGCAAACCACGATCCAAAAAGATTTCTCCACCGGGCTATGTGCCGCCCTGTCGCCAGTTCGGCGCGGCGCAGCAGGTCTCCTTCAGTGATGATGCCCACGAGCCGATCTTCGTTGTCCACCACCGGCAAACCGCTGATCGCTTTGCCGAGCATCAAGCGTAGTGCCTCGGCAACCGAGGCGTGCTCCTTGACCGTAATGACGGTCCGGGTCATGACATCCGAGGCTTTCAAGATTCTTCTCCTGGCGCGAATGATTGCGATTTGCATTCGATGCCGCCCGCCCGATTGTTCGTCGAGCCGCATGAGGAATCATGCGAATTACGAGCGGCATCCGCTATGCGTAAATCCGCCAAGCAGCTACGGGTTTCTACTGACACTGATGGGTAGTGCCTGTGGGAACTACGGATAGCCGCAGGCGCGCTTTGGCGCGATGCTGGCACTTGGTAGATCCATCGATGCACGACGAATGAGTGAAAGGAGAACGCCATGAACTTGGACACCGACATTCGCAATGACGTGCAAAACGAGTTGCAATGGGACCCCAGTTTGGACTCCCGCGGTATCGGCGTGAATGTTCAAGAAGGCATCGTGACGCTATTCGGCGCCGTGCCGCATTTCTCGGACAAATACTCTGCGGAAAAGATCGCCAAGCGGGTTAACGGTGTGCGCGCGATCGCCAATGACGTCGTCGTGGATATTCCCCTGCCGGGAAAGCGCAACGACACCGATATTGCGCTCGCCGCGGCGAATGCGCTGAAGTGGAATGCGTCGCTCGGCGGATGCGACATCAAAGTTGTGGTTGCGGATGGCTGCATTGGTCTCAGCGGCTACGTCATCCATGGCTTTCAGGTCAATGTGGCCGAAGCCGCGGTACGTTATCTGATGGGGGTTACCGGAATCCTCAATGACCTCACCATCAAGCCCCCCATCAAAATGGCGGACATCAAACAGAAGATCGAAGCCGCGTTGCAACGCCAAGCGAACCTAGATGCAAACGACATCGACGTCGGACTCGACGACAGCAAGGTGACCTTGAAGGGAATCGTATCCTCGTGGCGCGAAAAGGACGACGCATCGCGGGCCGCGTGGGCGGCACCGGGGGTCAGCAGCGTGGATAATCAACTGCTGGTGGCCTACTAGCCGACTGATGAATAACCCCATTGAACTCGATGCGCAGCTGATCAGGCGGTACGGCGGCGAGGGTCCTCGATATACCTCCTATCCGACCGCCATGCAGTTCCATGAGGCACTGGCGCCTGACGCCTATGAAGTGGCCGCGCGCAGCAGCGCGGGGGCTGCAAGCAACCAGCCGCTCTCGGTCTACGTGCACATTCCTTTTTGCATCAGTCCGTGCCTGTATTGCGCCTGCAATAAAATCATCACGCACAAATTGGACCGCATCGAATCCTACGTGCAGCGAGTACTGAAGGAGATCGCGCTGCGTGCCGGCCACTTTAGCCGCTCGCGCGCGATCGATCAGATGCATTTTGGCGGCGGCACCCCTTCCTATCTTCCGACAAAAAGCCTGGCTGCGATTGTCGAAGCTCTCGACTCTCGGTTCGGCCTGTCGCGCGACGGCGCGCGCGACTTCTCGATCGAGGTTGACCCGCGCGGAGTCGACTTCGAGAAGCTGCATGCGATGACGCAGGCGGGCTTCAACCGCATCAGCTTCGGCGTTCAGGATTTTGATCTCGGCGTGCAGCAGGCGATAAATCGCGTGCAGCCGTTCAGCTTGGTCAAGGGCGTTTATGAAAGCGCGCGGCGCGCGGGGTTCGAGTCGATCAACCTCGATTTGATCTATGGCCTGCCGCGGCAAACCGCGCGGACCTTCGCAGACACCTTGGAACACGTGATCGAGCTGCGGCCCGATCGGCTGGCTGTGTACGGCTACGCGCATATGCCCAGCATTTTCAAGGCGCAGAAAAGAATCGTCCCGAACGAGTTGCCGCCCGCCGGCGAGCGCATCGAGCTGCTGCGGCTCGCCATCGAGGCGCTTACCGCCGCCGGCTACGTGTATATCGGCATGGACCACTTTGCATTGCCCGCCGACGGGCTCTCGCTTGCGAAACAGAACGGCACGCTGCACCGCTCTTTCCAGGGCTATACCACCCACGCGAAACGCGATTTGGTGGCGCTTGGCGTCAGCGCGATCGGCCAGATCGGCGACTTGTACCTGCAGAACCGCAAGACGCTCAAAGACTACAACGGCGCGCTCGATCGCGGGGCGCTGCCAACGCAGCGAGGTGTATACGTCAACGCGGAGGATCGCGTGCGCGCGCAGATCATCCAGCAAATCATGTGTCTCGGATACATCGATGTCCCCGGCATCGAAAATCGGTTCGATTTGGTGTTTCGCGAACATTTCGCTGCGGAGCTGAGCCGCTTGCAAGCCATGGCGGCGGACGGCCTGGTGAGCTTTGCGCCCGGGCGCGTGGAACTAACCGCCACCGGGCGCTTCTTGATGCGAAATGTCGCCATGGTCTTCGATGAGTACCTTACCGCTCGAAGTCAGGATCGGCCGCTCTCGCGCGTCGTGTAAGGGATTGATCGACGCCGGCCGCGAATGCCGACGGCTTCGGGAATAAACTCGACTGGTCTATACGCTTCAAGCTCCCGCCGCGATCCAGCTTCCCTGCACTTTGCCGCGGACTTCGCAGAGCACCACTCGGGGCCCGTGACATCCATGTACGGTACGCGCGTATCCTTGCCGAGCGCAAAGTCCTCGCCGAGACTGCCGTCCGCGGCCACTTGCCAAGGCATCGGCCAAGACTCCCTACGTAATCGCGCCCTGACGGCTATGGAGTTCCCAGCGACTGCAAATAGACGGCGACTTCGTTCATTTCTTCGGATTTGAGCCCCTGCGCGACACCGTGCATGACCGCCACGTCGCGCAAATTGCTCTGAAACGAATTCAATTGCTTGATCAGGTAGGTCACATGCTGTCCCGCCAAGCGTGGAAAGGCATCGGTCCCTTCGGCGTTCGCGCCGTGACACGCAGCGCACGCGGGGATGCCTTCGGCGGCATTGCCGTGCAGATACAATTCCTTGCCGCGCTCGATCGCGGGGCCGGCGATTCTCGCGCCTGCATGCCGGGGTTGGCGGCTGTAATAGTCGGCGAGCGCCGCGATTGTGGCATCGTCAAGATTCGACGCCATTCCCCACATGTACCCCAAAGCGTCGGGATCGCCGCGCTTCTGGTCCTTGAACGCGTGCATTTGCGCGGCCAGATAATTCGCATGCTGTCCGGCCAGAACCGGGAACTTCGGGGAAATGCTTTGCCCGTGCGGACCGTGGCAGTTTGCGCACGTTCCAATGGCGATTCGCTTCGCCGCCAGGGCATCGCTCGCGTTGATGCCTTCCGAGTGGGCGATGGCGATGTTCAGCGAGCAGGCAATAATCAGCGTTAAATGACGATACATGGCGCTCTCCGGTTAGAACACGAGCCAAAGCAGTACATAGAAGGTGTTGTTGTCGGATGCGCTGCGTCCGAAGCCATCGTAATTGGTACTGCCGCCGTTGAACTTGGTATAGCCGGTGTACTGCGCCGATAGCTTGGTGTTCAGCCATGGCAAGTAATTGAACTCGGCGATCCAGCCCTTGGTATTCGGGCTTCCATTCGCACTCGTGACGACGCCTGGCGTCGCGCCGGCAGAATAGAGCAGACTGTCGACGCTCCCGGTGGTTGAAAACAGGCTCAACGTACCGCCGTACTTGCGGCGGTAGTAGTAGTTGGCGTTGAAACGCACGGTTGTCAGGTCATTGTTAGGGTTCGCAGTCGCCCCGGCAGCAAAGCTCGCATCGAGCTGCATGGATTCATGGATTCGCGTGCCGCTCAAGGAGAACAGGTTTTCGTCTCCGATGAACTGATATTGAAAATCTTCAGCGACGTCGCGGAATCTATTGACCGGACCGTTCAGAGGCGCCGGTGCACCCGCCGAACCTCCGCCCGGGAAAAGCTGAAATGTAGCGCCGTAGACACCGGCTTCGATAGAATTCCTGGACCATTGATGCTCGTAGGCCACGCGAAAGTAGGGCGCGGTATTCTTGATGACGTTGGAGACCGTGCCATCCAGCGGTCCGGCTGCTCCGGTAATGGGGTTGGTCGTCCCCTGCTTGGCCGAACGGTAGATGCCCATTTCTGCGTACAACGCCTCATTCCACATGGCGTAGGCCGTGATGCCCGCGATATCTTGAGCCAGGGCGCCGTCGATTTGAGTGCCCGCCAACGGCGAGACGCCGGCATTGGTACCGGCGTAGGGAAAGCCAAAAGCCGGGGTGCTGTTCCACAGATCCTGCACGGTCGGGTTGTTGTTGAGCGTCAGCCCGTAGATCAGACTGTTGTCGTTGCCGAACAGCGTGTTGTTCGAGAACCGCAAGTCGGTGTTGTCGATGCCGATGGTGCCCGCATCATTGGAATAGGTGAGCTGCACGAAGGCGCCGATATGCGGGGCGATCTTGCCGGCATAAAACAGGCTCAGCTGTTGCGGGAATCCCGCCGTGCCGCTTTGCGAGCGTGAATTCGCGTCGGTGCCGTCGGGCAGCGGTTTGGCGAGCTGCGTCTCGGACACCTGTACCATCGCGGATATCGGCGGCAGGCCGCTCAAATCCAACATTTCTTCCTTCTTGGCGGTGATGCCGCGAACCTGACGCAAATTGTCGAGCGTGTAGCCATTGGCCTTGAACATCCGGCCGAAGTGATTCAATTCCGGATATACGGTATGACATGCTTCGCAAGTCATGCCGGTCTGCCGGGCAAAACTCGGTACCGCCTGTGCGCAAGGCGCCAGCAATACTCCGAGAAGGAGTATTAGGATTCCAAGCGGTCGTTCTATGTGGCTCATCGCGTCCTGCTCCCTTTTTTGGCACGAAGCGAGAAGTTAGCGGCCATGCGCGATTCGGGGTATCAGGAGTTCTACGTTGCCGCTACGGGGTCTACCTAGCATCATGGCGTACCGGATGTCTGCGCCATGTGAACGTGGGAGTGGACACCGATGAGGCTGGCGATTGGCATGGACGCGGTCCACAGGCCGCAGGCGACGATGACCGATCCCAACAAACGGGCCAAGGTGGCGCGCGGTGGTGCAAATCTGCCGCCCGCGTAGCTCAACCCCAGCATGGCTGGCAGCGTGCCGAGTCCGAATGCGAGCATCGTGGCGCAGCCTGCGATGGCGCCGCCGGCAAACGCGGCAGCCAGCAACACCGAGTACACCAGACCGCACGGCAACCAGCCCCATAGCATCCCCAAAGTCAGCGCGCGCAGCGCAGGCTGTGCGGGCAACCTTGATGCAAGCGGTGCGATATGCCGCCACACCCGGCCGCCCCAGCGCTCGGGGGCGCGCAGCCAGGGTCCGCGCGAGCGCGGGCCCAGCGCCATGTTGAGGCCGATCAGTACGACGACGAGCGCCGTGCCCAAGCGCAGAATTTCGCTCCATCGCGAAGCTTCGAACGCAAAACCGGCCGCGGCGCCGAGCGAGCCGACCACGGCACCGGCCGTGCCGTAACTGGCAACGCGGCCCAGCTGATAGAGCAGCGGCCTGCCGCGATCCGTCCCGTGCCGCTGAGTGCCTAGCGCGGTAGCAAGACCTCCGCACATCGCCACGCAATGTGCACTGCCGAGTGCTCCGGCGACGAAAGCGCTGCCGAGCGCCAACTCATGCATCGCGCACCTGCTTGCGCGGCATGGGCTGCGAATCATCGTCGAGCAGAATCTGCACTGCCGGTGTCTGCAGATCGTCGAACTGTCCGGCCTTTGCGGCCCAGAAGAACGCCGCGACCATGAGCGCCACCAAAACCAGTCCCAAGGGGATCAAGAGGTACAGAATATTCATGCCGGAGAGACCTTTCGCGGACGGTATGACAGCTCCGGCTTCGTGCGGCTGGAACTCGGCGCCCGCAACAGACGTACGGCATTGAGCGCCACCAGCAATGAACTGGCCGACATGCCGATTGCCGCCATCCAAGGCTGCAGCCAGCCGCTCGCCGCCAGCGGAATCGCGGCGGCGTTATAGACCACCGCCCACGCGATGTTTTGCCGGATGATGCGCATGCAGCGGCGCGCAGTCCCAATGCCTTGCGCGAGGGGCGCCAGACCTTCGCCCAGCATCACGATGTCGGCGCTGACTTTCGCCAAGTCGGTGCCCCCGCCGATGGCGACCGACACATCGGCTCCGGCCAGGACCGGTGCGTCGTTCACGCCATCACCCACCATGGCGACGATGTGTCCCTGCCCTTGCAGCGATTGCACAAAAGTCAGCTTGTCCGCAGGCCTTAAGTCTCCGCAACTTCTCGGTTCATCCACTTGCTTTGCGATCGCGGCGACGGTCGCCGCCCGGTCGCCGCTCGCGATCAGCGGCTCGATCCCCAAACTGCGCAATTGCTGCATGGTGGCGCGTGCATCGGCGCGCACCGCGTCGCACAGCACGAACTCTGCCAGCAACCCCGCGCTGTCGCCGAGAACGACGCTGCTTCCTCTCTCGGTGGCTTCCGGTGCTAGGGTACCCGCGGCCGATAGCGCCAGGACGAATTCTGGGCGCCCAATCCGATAGACCTCCTCGCCCACGCAGCCCTCGATACCCAGGCCTGCAGAAGAGCTCACTTTACCAACAGCCAGTGCCGGTGAATTCTTGGCAAATGCACGTGCGATGGGGTGCCCGGAGTGACGCTCGAGCGCGGCGGCGATGGCGAGACAGTGCTCTTGACCGGCGTCGGCGCGCAGCAGATGCACTTCGGTCAATACCGGTTGCCCAAAGGTGAGAGTGCCGGTTTTGTCAAAGACCACGCGATCAGCGCGCGCCAGGGTCTCCAGAGCGCGGCTGCGTGCGACGATGAGTCCGGTCCTTGCCAGTTGAGTGGCGGCCGCGGCCAGCGCCGCCGGGGTGGCCAGCGACAGTGCGCAGGGGCAGGTGACCACGAGCACGGCAAGCACCGCGGGAAAAGCGCGGGCCGCATCCGCGTGCAGCCAATAAAAAGCGGTGAGCGCGGCAAGCACGAGTACGCCGCCGACGAACCAGGTAGCGACCGCATCCGCAGCCTCCGCGATACGCGGCCGGCTCGCACGCGCGCGCTCGAGTAAACGCGATACGGCCGCGAGCGTCGAGTCCTGACCGATATGAGTGATTTCCATGTCGACGGCATTCGACAAGTTGAGCGTTCCTGCGATCAGGGTTTCTCCCGCTTCGCGCGCACGCGGCCGCGATTCGCCGGTCAGCATGGATTCGTCGACTTCGGTTCGACCGCAAAGAATTTCACCATCTGCCGGGACACGTTCGCCCGGCAGGATGCGTACTCGATCGCCGGCGCAGAGTTCATCGGGAATGACGCGCTCTTCGCCGCTCGTGGTGACCCGCAAGATGCTCTCGGGCAACAGGCGCGCGATCGCATCTTGTTGCAGCCCGAAGCCATTGCGCAGCGACATTTCGATGAAACGCCCCAAAAGCAGGAAGAACGTGAACATGACCGCCGAGTCGAAATAGACCGCGCCGTGTCCGCGCAGCGTTGCCCACACGCTCCAGAGATACGCGGCGGCGACGGACAGCGCCACCGGCAGATCCATGCCCAAGGTGCGCATGCGCAAACCGCGCCAAGCGGCGATGAAAAACGGCTGCGCGGCGTACAGCACCACGGGGGTGGAAACCAACAGGCTGACGAATCGCAGCAACTGCTCCAGATCCGGTGCGATTCCATCCATCGCACCGGCGTATAAGGACACGGCATAGGTCATGACCTGCATCATTCCGAAACCGGCCACGGCGAGACGCTTCAAGGCGGTGCGCCGCTCGGTCAGCCATGCGGGACCGCCCGGCGTGAAGCTCAACGGGCGCGGTTCGTATCCCAGCGCGTAAATGCTCTCGAGCACGCGGCTCAACGACACCCGGGTCGGATCGAAGCGAATCTCGGCACGGGCGCTGCCCGCATTCACCTGAATGTCGCTGACTCCGGTCAGCCGCCGCACGCTGTTGTCGAGCAGCCATGCACAGGCGGCGCAGTGCATGCCCTCGATCTGCAGGCTCAATTCGCGCTCACCGTCCTCGCGTAGGTGCGTGTAACTGCGCAGCGCACGGTCTCGATCGTAGATCGACCAATTGCGTTGCTCGTAGCGGGGCGCTTGCTCGGATGCCGTGCGGAACGTGTAGTAGCGGCCCAGCCCCTGCGCCAGAATCAGGTCGGTGGCCGCCGCGCAGCCGGCACAACAAAAGGTCCGTACTACCCCGTCGACGGCAACGCGCCGCACGCAGCTCGATGCGCTATTGCCGCAATGAAAACATGATTCGAGCGCGGTCACGACACAACCGCCTAGTCGGACGAATCGCTGTGCTCGAGTACCACGTCGTTCGTGTGCACGGCGAGATAGGCGCTGACGCAGCTGCCGATGACCGCGCTCGACAACAATCCGATGATGATCCAAGGCCAGATTTGCCGATACCAGGCGACGGTGTTGCTTGTCATCACTTCGGTCCTATGAAGCGGGTTTTTTCGGTACGGGCGATGCCCGGGACGTCCTGCGCGTCGATTCGCAGCGTAATCGCATGCACGCCCTGCGCATTGGCTGCCGGAGCTTGCAGCCGCAGCGGGACATTGGCCACGCTGCCCGCAGCAACGTCGATGTTGCCCGCGGGTGCCACCAGTTCCAGTTGTGCGATGCCTTGCGCTTGCAGCCGGTAGCGGTGAGGCTTGTCGTCTTCGTTGACGATTTTGATGCTGTACGCGTTTTCCACCCAATCGCCGCGCACCTCGCGGTACAAGGCATTGCGGTCGCGGATGACATCCAGAATCAAGGGTGTGCGCACCAGGAGCGAATAGCCGATGGCGGCGGCGGCGAGCGTCAGCAGCGTGCCGTACACGAACAGCCGCGGCCGCACGATGTGCGTTGTCCTGCCGGACATGGCGTGTTCCGTGGTGTAGCGGATCAGACCGCGCGCCGAACCGATCTTGTCCATGACTTCGTCGCAGGCATCGATGCAGGCCGCGCAGGCGATGCACTCGTATTGCAAGCCTTTGCGGATATCGATGCCGGTGGGGCAGACCTGCACGCACAGTGTGCAATCGATGCAGTCGCCCTGGGGCTTGGGCGGCGCCGCTCCGCGGCGGCGTGCGCCGCGCGGCTCGCCGCGCTGCTCGTCGTAGGAGATGATGAGCGTGTCCTTGTCGAACATCGCGCTCTGGAACCGGGCGTAGGGGCACATGTACTTGCACACTTGCTCGCGCAGGAACCCGGCGTTGCCGTAGGTCGCCAGTGAGTACAAGAAAATCCAGAACACGGCCCAGGGACCTAGGGAGAAGCTCACAAGCTCTGCGCCGATCGAGCGAATCGGCATGAAGTAGCCAACGAAGGTGAAGCCGGTAATGCCCGCGAGCGAGAGCCACAGCAGCTGCTTGCTCCCCTTGCGGAATAATTTTTCCATCGTCCAGGGACTATGATCGAGTTTCTGGCGCTGCGAGCGGCTGCCTTCGGTCCACCGTTCGATCCAGAGGAACACCTCCGTCCAGACCGTTTGCGGGCACGCATAGCCGCAGAATACCCGCCCCGCCAGGGCGGTGATAAAGAACAGCGACAATGCCGCAATGATGAGCAACAGCGCCATGTACACGAAATCCTGCGGCCACAGAGTCAAGCCGAACACGTGAAACTTGCGCGCCGGCAGATCGAACAGCAGTACTTGCTGGCCGTTCCAGCTGATCCATGCAACGCCATAGAACAGGCCCAAGCAGCAGTACCACGGTCCAGCGGCGCTTGGTGGCGAACCGCCCATGCGCTTCGCGCGGATAGATCTTCTGCGCAGCCTCGTAAAAGCTCGATGCGGCGGGCAGCGGCGTCGCCGCCGCCGTGAGCTTGGTTTGCATCAAGGCAGCTCGCGCTGCGTGCCGCCGGCCGGGCGGTCATCGGACCGTCCGAGACTGCGCACCATGTAGACACTGAGTGCCGCGGCGCTCGCCGCGAGCGCCCAGAAGAAGAAAAATCCCAAGGCGTAGCCGGCTTCGCGACTCAGGGTTTCGAATCGTTGCGGACCCGCGTCGCGCAGCAATGAGGGGGTCCACCGCGGCGAAGAACAGCATGCCCGCCAGCCCGGCCGCAAGAAACGAAGACCACAACACCAAGCCGACGTCCATCCAAAACTGTCGATCGTTGCGGTATTCCTTAGAGACGGGGGTTGCCATGGATCCTCACGGCGTGTGCGAGAGGCTGTAGACATAGGCTGCCAGCAGCTTGACCTTATCCTCTCCCAGCCATGCATGAGCGGGCATCCTGCCGTGCCGTCCCTCTTTGATCGATTTGTGAACCGCGGCGTCCGTGCCGCCGTAGAGCCAAATGTCGTCGGTCAGATTGGGCGCGCCGATGGCTTGATTGCCCTTGGCGTCCGCTCCGTGGCAAGCAGCGCAGAGCGCGAAGCGGGCCTTGCCGGCGGCGATCAGTTGCGGCGGCTCCTTGCGGCCGCTCAAGCTCAGCACATAGGCCGCCACCTCATCGACGCCCTGATCGCCCAGCGCGGTGCCGAGCGCGGGCATGACGCCTTCGCGGCCATGCGTGATGGTCTCGATGATTTGCGCCGGCGTTCCGCCGTGCAGCCAGTCATTGTCGGTGAGATTGGGAAAGCCGGGAGCGCCGCGCGCATCCGACCCGTGGCATGCGATGCAGTTATTGGCAAAGAGGCTGCGGCCGAGTGCCAACGCCTTGGGATCTTTGGCGAGATCCTCGATTTCGCGGCCGGCAAATGCCGCATACATGGGCGCGTATTGTTTCTTGGCCGCGGCCATTTCCTGCTCGTACTGGGAGGCCTTGCTCCAGCCCAACAGGTTGCCGAAAGTGCCGAGCGCGGGGTACAGCAGGAAGTAGAGAAAGCAAAACATGATCGACAGGAAAAACAGAATCAGCCACCAGCGCGGCATGGGATTGTTGCGTTCTTGCAGATCGCCGTCCCAGACATGATCGATGACTTCGCCTTTGCTGACTTCGTCGGGGCGGCTGCGCGCCGTCCACCAGATCAACCAGCCGCAGCCGAGAACGTTCAAGCTGGCGACGATGGCGATCACGACGCTGATTGTGTGCGTCAACATCAACCTTTCTCCCCGTCCGCCGGCTTGAGCTCGTCAGCCGTGCGGTCGTTTTCATCGAAAACCAGATTCGCCGCCTCGGTGAATTGTTTGTGCCGCTTCGGGCTCCAAGCCCAGAAGATCAACACGATAAACAGCACAAACAGCGATAACGTGATCGCCGCGCGCAGGCTCATGAGTATCAATTCGTTCACCGGCATGTTCCTCAAGAACCGCGTGGGCGCGCGAGACCCAGGGATTGCAGGTACGAAATGAGCGCGTCCAATTCGGTCTGGTCCTTGACCGCCGCTGCGGCGCCTGCAATGTCTGCATCCGTATAGGGCGTGCCCAAGAAACGCAGCACGCGCAACTTTCTCTCGGTGAGCGTCGAGTCGATCTTGTTGGTCGCGAGCCAGGGATAGCCGGGCATATTGGACTCGGGCACCACGTCCCTGGGGTTGTGCAAGTGCACCCGGTGCCAGTCATCGCTGTAGCGGCCTCCGACACGCGCGAGATCCGGGCCGGTGCGCTTGGAGCCGAATTCGAACGGGTGATCGTATTGGGATTCGGCAGCCACGGAGTAGGGACCGTAGCGTTCAGTTTCGCTGCGGAAGGGCCGAATCTGCTGCGAGTGGCAGAGATAACAGCCCTCGCGCACATAGATGTCGAAACCTTCCTGTTGCAAGGCGGTGCGCGGCACGACGTGCGTGATCCCCTGCTTCTTCGCCGCGCTCAACATCAGCGGCACGATTTCGATGAGGCCGCCGACGCTGATGACCAACAGGATCAGCACCGTCAGCAGACCGACATTCTTTTCGACCGTCTCGTGGCTCATGTCAGACTCCCGCCGCCGCGGGAGCCACCGCGACGGCCAGGGGTTTCTCGTCGCGAACGGTCATCCAGACGTTGTAGGCCATGATCAACATTCCCAAGAAGAACAACAAACCACCGCCCAAACGCACCAGATAGAACGGGTAGGTCGCCTTGACGCTTTCGACGAAACTGTAAGTCAGGGTGCCGTCGTCGTTCATGGCGCGCCACATCAGCCCCTGCATCACGCCGGCGCTCCACATGGCGGCTATGTAGAGCACAACGCCGATCGTCGAGGTCCAGAAATGCACGTCGATGAGCTTGACGCTGTACATTTGGGTGCGATTGAAGAGGCGCGGTATCAGGTAGTACATCGAGCCGATGGTCATCATGGCCACCCAGCCGAGCGCGCCCGAATGAACGTGTGCGATGCCCCAATCGGTGTAGTGCGACATTGCGTTCACCGTCTTGATGGACATCATCGGACCTTCGAAGGTCGACATGCCGTAGAACGACAGCGATACGATCATGAACTTCAGGATCGGGTCGGTGCGCAGTTTGTACCAGGCACCCGATAGCGTCATCATGCCGTTGATCATGCCGCCCCAGGACGGCGCCAGCAGCAAAATCGAAAATGCCATGCCGATCGACTGCACCCAATCGGGCAGCGAGGTGTAGTGCAGGTGATGTGGGCCCGCCCACATATAGACGGAAATCAACGCCCAAAAATGCACTACCGAGAGACGGTAGGAGTAGATCGGACGCTGCGCCTGCTTCGGCACGAAGTAGTACATCATGCCCAAGAATCCGGCGGTCAAGAAGAAGCCGACGGCGTTGTGGCCGTACCACCACTCCATCATGGCATCGACGACTCCCGAGTAAATCCCGTAGGACTTGGTCGCGCTGATGGGGATGGCCAGGTTATTGAAGATGTGCAGAACCGCGATGGTGACGATGAAGGCGCCGTAGAACCAATTCGCCACATAGATGTGTTTGACCCGGCGCACGGCCATGGTGCCGAAAAAAACCACGGCGTAGGCAACCCACACGAAGGTGATGAGGATATCGATGGGCCATTCGAGTTCCGCATACTCCTTGCCTTGGGTAAACCCCAGAGGCAATGAAATCGCAGCCGCAACGATGACGGCTTGCCAACCCCAGAAGACGAAGGCCGCCAATTTGTCGCCATAGAGCCGGACATGGCAGGTGCGTTGCACGACGTAGAAAGAGGTGCCGATGAGCGCACAGCCGCCAAAGGCGAAAATCACGGCATTGGTGTGCAGGGGCCGCAAGCGGCCATAGGTCAGCCACGGAATGTCGAAGTTCAGCGCGGGCCAGTAAAGCTGCGCGGCGATGATGACGCCGACCAACATGCCGACAATGCCCCAGACCACCGTCATGATTGCGAATTGCCGCACGACCTTGTCGTTATAGCTTTCGCTCGCCGCCGTCGTGGAGATCATAGGTTGCGCGTATCCCTTGGAGTGCAATGCTTCAGCGGCGATCGTACATTTCCATCGGCTCGGCGGCCTTACGTACATGCCGCAGCCGACGACGGGATTTACCGGCATTGGGTACGGCAGGTCATCGCCATCACCGCAAGGCGAGGCAACCAGCCACCGCACGGAAAGGCCGCCCTTGAACGCCGCGTCGCGGTTTTCCGAGAAGGTCTAAGGGCATTTCACCATATAGGTTACTGGCTCCGTGCCGATTGTCGTGGCATTCCCACCCAACGAGGCGATCAGATGAGTTCAACGGCAACCAAGCGGCCCGCCGATTCCGGCAGCAAAGTCATCGAGCAATTGAGCGCGCGACTGGCGGCGGCCCGCAGCGAAAGCGCGGAAATTACAGAGACGAAGTCCCAGGACAGTCACGCATCGACCACCATCATCGAGCGAATCGCCGAAGCGCGCCGCGGCTATTTGGCGTGGCTCGCCCTGCAAGCTGCGACGCTTACCGGCAAGGAACCTGCGATTGATAGTGAAGCGGACGCTTCCTGGCGTGCTCGTTAGTCGGAAGCATGCAGCAGAATTCCCTTGAAGTCGCGCACCCGCAATCGGTAGCGTTCCAAGAGCTTGTAGAAATCCGAGCGGTTGCGCTTGGCGAGTCGAGCGGCCTCGGTCACGTTGCCGCGCGCAAGCCGCAGATTGGCCGCGAGGTAATCACGTGAGAATTGATCGCGCGCATCATTGTATGCCGGGCATGCCGAGCAGCGTCGGTCCCAGAGACTGTTGTACGAATTCCTTGCTCATTTTGCTGCCGTTGGAAAGCGCGACATGCCGTTTCACCAAATCGAAAAGCTGGCGGACGTTCCCGGGCCAATCCGTGGTCGCCAGCAGTTCGATTGCCTGTGGAGAGTAGATTTTCTTTTGGCCGCCGGCCTCAGTCGCCCGTTCCAAAAAGTGCGAAACCAGAAGCGGGATGTCCTCGCGACGGCGGCCCAGCGGCGGAATCTCGATTGGCAGGATGTTGACCTGTTCCAGGAGATCTCGAGAAGAACGCGCCTCCACGAACCAAGACTTGCAAATCGTGCGAGGTCGCGCAGATCAGGCGCGCATTTTGGCGCGCGCCAGTCGGCTTTGCGGTTTGCGCGGCTGGAGAAGTACGTGGAGCATGCCGCGAGTCGCGCGGCTTAGGGCGACCTGGAGATCGAATGGCAATTCGCCGATTTCGTCGACAAACAGAGTGCCGCCCTGTGCGCGGCGCAATGCCGAGTCCTGCGTTCCTTCGCCCAACAGCTCGGCCGCCAATAGCTCGTCGCTGCCGGTCCTTGCAGTCAAGCACGACAAAGGGTGCGGCGCGGCGCCGACTCGCCGCGTGGATGGCACGCGCCAGCAGCTCCTTGCCGGTGCCGTTCTCCCCGGTCAACAGCACCGGTAGATCGCAACCCGCAGCCCGATTGGCAACGCTCAGCCGATCCTCCATGAGCTGGCTGCGGGACACGATTTTCGCGCGCCAATCGCTCTCGTCGGCGCCGAACGAGGATGCCGCGATCGCACGTTTCACTTGTCCCAGCAGCTCTTCTCGCGCAATCGGCTTGATCAGATAGCCGAAGGCGCCGCATTGAGTGGCCTCGACTGCCTCTGGAATCGTGCCATATCCTGTCAGCACGATCACCGATAACAACGGCCAACGGCTCTTCAGCTCCTTAAGGAATGCAATTCCCCCCATGTCGCGCAGCCGCAGATCGGTTAGAACTACGTTCGGGCGGCAGCGCACACAGCTATCCAAAGCCGCCTGCGCGCTTCCGACGGATTGAACTGAATAATTTGCATCCCCCAGGCGAATGCCCATCGAGCGGCGCATGGATTGATCGGCATCCACAACCAAAATCCTTGCCTTTCGAGCCGCGGCAGGCGCTTCGCCGGCGCGTTGCGTTGGCTCTCGTTCCCGAAGCGCGACCCCAGGAGCCAGGGAAGTGGTTGGGGGAGTGAACTTGCCCTTCATGAGACATACCTAACAGGCGATGGGTTTCGACAGAATATAGGAGCCACCGCAATCTTTTTCCGTGCACAGCGCACGTTGCGTAATCGCGCGCAACGATAATTCCCGAAAGAGACTGCGGAAACTGCTTAGTACTCGATCATGCGCGCGCCGCCGTGCAAGCCTGACGCTGCACGACTCATCGATGTGAGCGGGCTCTGCGGCCGCGTTGCTCGATGGCACGAGGCGGCAGGCAAAAAGGTGTCGAGCTCGACTTTACCGATCGAACTCCATCGCAAAATACGTACGTATACCGAGTTCACTGCCTATGTGATCAAACGCGCGCTTGCGACCGCGGGAAACATACGTTCGCGGTCGCTCGCGTGTGCTCATGCCACACGGGGGCAGTCGCAGACAACCCGGGTGCCGCTGGGCCGAATGGATTCGATTTCGAAATGTGCGCCGATGATGGAGGCACGATACTGCATGGTGCGCAGTCCAAGTCCCGATGATTTTCGACGTGCCCCCTTTACTCCCCGGCCGTCGTCGCAGACTTCCAGCCTGACGATTTGCTGCTCGATGTTGAGCGCAATTTTGATCGAATTTGCGTGTGCATGTTTGAGCGCGTTCGAGACCGCTTCCTGAGCGATCCGGTAGAGATGATCACTGACCGACGGGCTTAAGCCCGGTCGCGCGACTTCACTGACCGAGATTTCCACATGGGGCCCCGGCTGTCCCTTGAGCCTGAAGACGAGATCGCGCAGCGCGCCGGCCAATTCACCTTCGGCCGGTCCGAATGGCGACAATCCCTGGGCAATCGTGCGGCAGGATTGCAGCGCATGCTGCGTGACTTCGTGAGCCTGCTCGAGGTCTGCAGCGTAAGGGCTGTGCGCCGAGCGCGCAGTCGTCGCGAGAGCCGCAAGCAACAGCGACAAACCGGTGAGTTCCTGTCCGAGGCCATCATGCAGATCCGCCCCAAAGCGACGCTGTTCGCGTCCCACGGCGTCGAGCACCGTCGATTCCAATTCGCGCCGTTCCGAGACGTCGTGCACGACACCGACGAACAGCGGCTGAACGGGATGGCGCGCCTCGCCCACCGATATTTCGGCAGGAAACGTCGAACCATCGCGGCGCCTGCAGGTTGTCGCTCGGGCTTTGACGACCAACCGCCGAGCGCTCTTTGAGTCGTCAAGATGCGGCTCTCGGCCGAAGGCGGTCGACAAAGGCGAAAGCAGGAAAGCGTCTATGTTGAGCCCGGTCATCTCTCCCGATGCGTAACCGAACAATTGTTCGCATGCCGGATTGAGCATCAATATTGCACCCGATGCGTCCAGCATGAGCACTCCATCGACCGCCGTATCGATGACCGCGCGCAATTGCTGTGCCATTGCCCTAAGATCTGCTTCAGCTTTGCGCACGTGCGTCACGTCGCGGAGAGTGATGGTGGCGCCGACAATGCGGCCCAGTCCGTCCAAGACGCATGCACACCCGACGTCAACCGGCATTTTGCTTCCGTCGCGGCTGACGATAAAAGCGTCGCCGCCAAGATTCGCCGCAGCCCGAGAGTTGAGTGCCGACGTGATCAGGTCCCTTGCAATCGGCTCACCATCGCGATCGACCATGCGCAGGATGGTGCGCCACTGTTGTTGCTCGACATCGCGAGACACGACGCCGGTGAGCCGCTCGGCGACGCGATTCATGAACCGTACCGCGCCCGCGGTGTCAACCGCAATCACGCCGTCCGCGATGCTGCTGAGGATGGTTGCGTAGGTCAGTTGACTGTCCTCCAATCGCCGCTCCATCTCGAATCGATCAACGGCGACCTCGATCGCAACGACCAGATTTTTGATGTGGAAGGGTTTGAGTACGTAGCCGTACGCCGATGCGGTCTTGGCGCGGGCGAGGGTCTTCCGGTCCGAATCTCCCGTGAGGTAAACCACCGGCACACGCATCTTTTCGTTGATCAATTCGGAAGCGCGGATACCATCCATCTCGCCTTTGAGGCGAACGTCCATGAGAATCAAGTCCGGACGCAGCGACAGGGCAGCTTCCACCGCGCCGGAACCGCTGTCGGGTCGCGCTACGACCTCGTAACCGCTGTCGGTCAGCCGTTCGCAGATTGCCTCGGCAATCATGCCGTCGTCCTCTGCAACCAAGATACGGAGCCCTGCGCGCGATGGGCTGGACACTCGCTAACTCCCTGTGCAACACGCCGCGGCCGCAATGCGCCGGGAAATGGATCCACACCCCTCCACGGTGCGACTCGTTGCGCCAGATGTCAATCAGTGCGTCGCTTGCGGGGGATGCTGGCGAAATCCCGCGAACGCAGGGTTTACTTGCGTCGCTTCGCTCGGGGAATGAAAGGCACCGTGAACGGCTTCGAGGGCGAATGAAGCTTTTTGTACAGTTCGCGAATTTCCCGCAGCGCTCGGTGATCCGCGTCTTTCACCGACCGCCACGATAAGCACTCAGCGAGGATATAAAAACAGGTCAGGGCGAAACCAACTAGCAAAACGCCCATCAACACGTATGCGGTGCTCATACGATCATCGTAGCCCCATTGGCGCCGCCATACAGGGGTTTCGAGGCACCATCGTACTGCAACGCGATAAGGTCACATGCCGCGGCTGCCCTGCAGGCGTCTCGCGAGGGTCGCCCGCGACAGCAGGCCCCTTGCTTCGAATGAGGCATCGGCCTGGGTTTCGATGACCAGAAGATGCGTCAGTCCCGTGCCCTGAAACATCTTGTACACATCGATTGCGGCGAGCGATTGCAAAGACTCGAAATGCACCAGCGACAGTTCCTCAGCGGGAGTCATCACCTCGCCGACGCTGGCGTGTCTCGGCTTGACGAATGCCGAGTTTTTGTCATATCGATGAGGACGTTCTCGCTGGATATCGTATTCAGTGATCAGACCGACGATTTGCGGGCATTCCTCGAATGAAGACTCCTTGGTCACCAGCAACGCTCCCACGCTCCGTCGATTCATTTCGGCAAGCGCGGCATCAATGGAGGCATGTGCCTCAATGGTGCTGGGACTTGTGCGCCGAAAGTCGGTGAGTGCGTAGAACGCCGAATCGCCAGGCTCCAGATAAGTATCGTCGTCGGCTACCCGCCGCTCGACGAATCCGGCTGTAGCCCTAACCCGCGGCAGCGCGACCAGGGTGGTTTCCATGTGCAACTTCCTCATTTACTCAAGTGCAGTGCTGCTTTTCCATAGACTCACCGCTACACCCGTCGGTTCCCAAGGCACCCCTTTACTGGGGTTTTCGCGAGCGCACTTCTAATCTGGCACTCACGGCTTCTTAATCTCGCTCCATTACGTTCTATCCCTTGGCGCATGACCGGCGGTGCATCGCTTTCATAATCCTGGCTTGGGAGTGCCCGATTGAATTCACCCAGATTTATTGAGGCAAGAGCGCGAAGAAACTTCCGAATCGCCGCAGCATTGGCTTTTCTCCTTGGAATCGGACTGCTTGCAGCACGCCCGACGGCGCTGCGCACCATCCGCCAAGACAGCGCTTCTGCCAAAGCCTTTGCGTTGCGTCCGCCCGTGACGCCGCATGACTGATGCCCCCGCAGAGCGAGGCTAAAGGCCGCGAGCGCCATCATCGTGCCGTTCGGCGTGGGTACTCCGCTTTTTGCTGCCAGTCATCCCGAACTATCGCCCAGCAGACAATATCCTCCACCATTCCGCCCTTATGGATGCGCTTGCGCACCAACCCTTCCCGCCGCATGCCGATTTCGGACAGAACACGGGCAGCCAGCGGATGACGCTCGAGCTGCAGAGCATAAACGCGGTTCAAGTCGAGTTTCGTCAATGCAAAATCCACGACCGCTTCGGACCACTCGGCTCCGTTGTCATGACGCTTTACGCCATAGCCCACCCAAAAGCGTAATTCCGCTTGCCTGCTTTGTAGATCGATGTTGTGCAGGCCCGCGTAGCCTACGATGCGCTCCTCGCCGGCCTCGACTGCCGCCCAATGCAGCGCCCGGTGGGCTTTCCAGGCTTCCGAGTGCGAGGCTATCCACGTTCGTGCAAATTCCGCCGTGTAAGGATGCGGGACGCCGATGGTGGTGTCTGCGATCCGGTGCTCGCCCGCGAGCGCGGTGAATGCAGCGATGTCCGCCGGCGCGAAAGGCCGAAAATGAAAGCTTGGGGTTTGCAACCTGGGATAAGAATCTGGCGATGTGACCATTGAGGCGCGCTCGCTTGGGAAATGTTGCAATGCTGCCGCGTGCGCCGATTGACCTGGAACGGATGTTTGCATTGCAACTCCAGAGTTCGTTCCAATCGCGGCGCGTTCGCTATAAAGACTCACTGCTCAGCGGCTGGCAATTTTGGCGGGTTCGGCGCCGACGCTGCCGGTATTTAGGATGACGGGCAAGCCATTTTTGCCCGATCCTACGATGATCACTTTCGAGTTGGGAGATTCCGCCAGCTTCTCGGTGGCCTCAATGCCCTTCCACTCGATGACCCGATCATTCAGCCCCTTGCTGATGATTTCTTGATAATCGGCGATACCCAGCGCCTCGATATGTTTTCGCACGGCTTCTTGCTTCGTGCGCTCGAGTACGAATTGCATTTGCAGAGCTTTTTGCTCCTCTTCGAGCTTGGTTTGAATCGCGGCCTGCACCGCCTGCGGGAGGTGCACTTCGCGTATTAAAACGGCGTTGACTTGCACATGTTTTCCGATCAACTTGAGCGCAACTTCTTCGCGAATTTCCCGTTCGATTTGCTCGCGCTTGGAGGAATAGATTTCCTCCGGCGAGTAACGGCCGACGACCTTGCGGGCGCTGGAACGCACGTACGGGGAAACCAGAGTGGCATAGTAGTCCGCACCGGTCTGCGTTATCAGCTGGTAGACATCGGATTGGACCGGTTGATACAAGATCGAACTCGTGAGCTTGATATCGAGCCCATTGTTTGCGAGGACATCCAAGGAATCTTCGCGTTCTTGCTCGCGCAAATCGACCTGGTACACGTGCGCGAAAGGGGACACGGCATGAATGCCCTCAGTCAGGGTTTTCTCGCGGGTTCCCGTCAGGGGGGTCCATTCCACGCCAACGCGTCCGGTCGGGACGCTTGCACAACCCGCCAATGACGCACCAATGACAATGGAGAACACTGGATAACGCAAAGCCATGTTAAGTCTCCTGATTCCGTGGCGCCAGCAACTCACAGTCCGGAAGGATTCGCTGAAGCAAAGTCTGCGCCGCAAAGATTAAAGCAGTGTTAGCGTGTAATTAGAAAATGGCGGCAGCGGCCGGCGGGTACGGCATATCAGGTTCGAGGCCTTGACGATACAATGTTTACGCCAGCGCCGGCGGAGCGGCGGCGTGCCGGGCCCCAAGGCAAGTATCGCAAGAGCCGGCCAAAACGAAGGGAGAAAACTCGGCATGCGGTATCTGAAGATCGGCGCTTCCGCGCTGTTGGCATTGGTGTTGGTCGGCCTGATCGCGGTCATCGCTCACGATCGCTGGAGTCAGCCGCCCACGCCGGACAGCGCGGCGCTGGTCGCCGAGGCGGCGCACTATCATGCTCGCATTCAGCGCGACCGCTTCGGCGTGCCGCACATCAGCGGAGCAACCGATCCGGACGTCGCCTTTGGCTTGGGTTTTGCCCATTCGGAGGACGATTTCGCCACCATTCAGGACGCGGCGCTCATTTCGCGGGGTCAGCTGGCAAGCGTCCAGGGCGCCAGGGCCGCGGTGACGGACTATCTCGTGCGGCTGCTCAAGGTGCGCGAGACCGTGGCATCGCAATACGACACGGCACTGCCGGCCGATGCTCGCGCCGTACTCAAGGCGTATGCCGATGGGGTGAATTACTACGCGGCATTGCATCCGCAGAAGGTCGAGCGTGGCCTTTTGCCGATGACCGGCCAGGATGTGGCCGCTGGGTTCGTGTTCCGCACGCCCTTTTTCTATGGGCTCGATCATGTGTTCGGGAAGATCATGGCGCCGGCGCCGAAGCCGGCTCAGGTCGCCATGACCATCACCCAATCCCTGCCCATCGGCTCGAATGGCGTCGCCGTCGCGGCCTCGAAGTCGGCGGATGGCGCTACGCGTCTGCTCGTCAATTCGCACCAGCCCTACACTGGGTTCGTGGCGTGGTACGAAGCGGTGCTCGATTCCGGCGAGGGCTGGCACGTGGCGGGGGGCTTCTTCCCCGGTTCGCCCTTCATGCTGCACGGTCATAACGCCCATTTGGGTTGGGCCAATACGGTCAACGCGCCCAATGTGTCGACGGTTTATCGATTGGTCGTGAATCCTGCCAATCCGGACCAGTACCGGCTGGACGGGCAGTGGAAGAACTTTGAGAAGGGCGATGCGGCTATTCGCGTAAAGATTTGGGGGCCGCTCATCTGGACGGTGCACCGCCCGCTTGCATGGTCGGTGCACGGCCCGGTGCTCAAGACCGATCACGGAACCTTTGCGGTTCGCTACGCCGGCATGGGCGAAGTGCGCCAGTCATTGCAGTACTATCGCCTCAATAAAGCGGCCAACCGCGACGAATGGCTGGCGGCGATGCGCCTGCAGACGCTGCCCAGCATCAACTACATCTATGCCGACGAGAAAGGCAACATCGGCTATGTCTACAACGGCCAGTTCCCGATTCGCGCCGAAGGGCGGGATTGGACCCAGATCCAGCCCGGGGATCGGTCCGACCTGATCTGGCATGGCTATCTGCCGTTCGCGCGTGTGCCGCAGATCTGGAACCCCAAGTCCGGCTACGTCTTCAACTCCAACAACACTCCGTTCCAGGCCACGGGGCCCGAGGACGCGCTGAAGCCTGAGGACTTCAGCCCCACCATGGGCATCCAAACCGACATGACCAACAGAGCCTATCGTGCCCAGGAGACTTTCGGCGCGGACCCCGCCATTACCGCCGACGCGTTCCGCGCCTACAAGTTCGATCTTGCCTATAGCGAGCGATCCGATTTTGCAAAAAGAATCGCCGTGGCCGTCAGCGCCGATCCAGGATCGGACGCCGATCTGCGCGCAGCGCAGGCGCTACTGAAGGGTTGGGACCGGCGCACCAATGTTGCCAGCCGGGCGGCGGCGTTGGCGGTGCTGATGGGCGCTGAAGCGGCTCATTCGGACAGCCATCCTGACGTGCCGCCCATCGATGCCCTGCGCCATGCCATCGCGACGCTAAAGACCCACTTTGGCCGCATCGATCCGGAGTGGGGCGAGATCAACCGCATCCGCCGAGGCAAGCTTGACCTCGCGATAGACGGCGGCCCGGACATTTATCGCGCCGTCTATGGTGTTGCGCAGGCGGATGGCACGCTGACCGCATCGGCGGGCGACACCTTCATCATGTTCGTGGCCTGGGACAAATCGGGTGCTCTATCCTCGGAGAGCATCAACCAGTTCGGCTCGGCCACACTGGATTCTCAGTCGCGCCACTACGCCGACCAGACGCCGCTGTTCGTGGCGATGAGAACCAAGCCGGTACTGTTCACCCAAAGCCAGCTCGCCGGAAACGTCGAGGCGGACTACCAGCCCGGCAACAAATGAGAGCGGCGCTCATCCCGCATGCCGGTCGACGCCGAGCTCATGCAGGATGGCAACGCGCAGCTCCTGCACCTCGGGACTGGTCAGCAGGCGCGGATGCGGTAGATCCACCGTGAAGGTCGCCTGGATTCTCGTGGGCCGCGGCGACAGCACCATGATTCGGTCAGCCAAGTGAATCGCTTCCTCCACGTCATGGGTAATCAACATGACCGTGTGGCGCTCCTCTTCGAGGATGCGCAGCAACTCGTTGCGCATGCGCAGATTGGTCAGAGCATCGAGCGCCGAAAAGGGCTCGTCCATGTACAGAATCTCGGGCTTTACGGCGAAGGCGCGCGCCAGCTCGGCCCGTTTGAGCATGCCGCCGGAAAGCTCGTGGGGATAGCTGCCCTCAAAACCTTTCAATCCCACCATGGCGGCGTAATGATCGGCCACCCCTTTCTTTGTGGCCTCCGGATGATCATTCAAACCGAACATCAAATTCTGCTGCACCGTGAGCCAGGGGAAGATCGAACCCTGCTGTGAAATGAGTATGCCCCTGGCATTGGGTTGCGCGCGCGGCAGTCCATCGATGAAAATCGAACCAGAATCCGGTTGCTCGAAGCCGACGACCATGTTCATCAAAGTCGTCTTGCCGCACCCTGAGGGTCCGACGATTGCGACGAACTCGCCGTCTCCCACGGTGAGGCTGACGTCGTCGACCACCCGCAGTTCTCCACCGTTCGACTCGAAGCCTTTGCGGATGGCGTGCAGTTCGATCTTAGTGCCCATAGCGCCACCTGACCGATTTGAGTCCCTCGAGCAACCGCATCACGCCATCCAGCATCAATCCAATCAGTCCGATGATGATCATTCCGGCGATCACCAGATCATATCGATTGCCGGCATTGCGGGAATCGATGATGAGATATCCGAGTCCCGAGCGCAGGGCGATCATCTCCGCTGCGACCACCACCAACCACGCTACTCCGAGACCAATCCGCATGCCGACGATGATCTGCGGCAACACTGCCGGTATCACCACTTGAAGGAACAGGGTGTAGCGCGAGACGCCGAAATTCTGCGCGGCACGCAGATAGCGCCGCTCGATGGTGTGCACTCCCGCCGTCGTTTGCACGATCATGGGAAACACCGATGATATGAAGATGAGAAAGATCGGCGAGGCGTTGCCGACGCCGAACCAAAGGATGGCAATCGGAATCCACGCGATCGGCGAAATGGGCCGCAATATTTGAAACAGCGGATTGAGCGTGGAAAAGGCGCCCCTGACCCACCCCAGCCAAAGCCCGAGCGGCACGGCGACCAGCACCGCCAGTGAAAATCCAACGCCGACGCGCATCAACGACGCGCCAATGTGCGTGAACAGGGTGCCATCCTTGATCAGCTCGGCGGTGCCGGTGACCACCTGCCACGGCGTGGGGAAAATAACGCTGCGAGTGCCCGCGACGATCGCCCACCACGCGGCCAGCAGAATTGCAATGACCGCAATCGCCGGCAAACTTTGTTTGATTCTGCTCATTTAAACGACGACCCTGAACATTCTTCGCACTCTCCACACCAGGCGCCGCCAAGGCGTGTCCGGTTGCCGGTCCACAACCACCGTCATCTGGCCGCTCGCATGGGCCGTGCAGGCAAATTGATAACTGCTGGCAACCTCGAAGGGCAGGCGGAAACTCTTGGCCCGGCATCATCAAGGTCGGTCCGAAAATCTGCGGTACGTCATCCATATTCTTCAGCAGCAACACGTCCCTGAGGCCGAGCGTCAGGAAAACTCGGGAAGGCAGGATCTCCACTTTGTTTCCCGCCATGCGCCGTGCCCAGGTTCCGCGGGGGATTTCGAAGGTTTCTTCGCGCGAAGCAAAAGTGACGGGGGTGAATGCCGCCCAAGCTATCGCAGCCAAAATGGCCGCGGTTATGGTCATGGACACGACAACGCCCAAGCGCCTGAAAAATGAGCGCACGATCATTCGACTAATTCAACAACATGGAAATATCGTGGACGTAGTCGTCTGCCTTGTGCCCGAACGGCATTAAGGCGCGCAGCTTGCCGTCCCGCGTGATGAGATAGATGAAAGAGGAATGCGCGACGCCGTAGTCGCTTCCGCTTCCGACTTTCTCTGCCGTTACGCCATAGCTTGCGCGCACCGCGGCCATCTGCGCGGCGGTTCCGGTGCCGCCGACGAAACTGGGGTCGAACGCTGCGAGGTATTGCTTCAGCCGCGCGGCGTCGTCGCGCTCGGGATCGACCGTGAGATAGATTACTTGCACCTGCGGGGCCAAGAGCTCCCATTTTCCGATGCGCCTGAGCGAGAACCGCGAGAGTCACCGGACACACGTTGGGGCAATGTGTGTATCCAAATCCTAGCAACACGACCTTGCCGCGATATCGGCTGAGAGTGAGAGGCGGCACCGTCGGAACCGCGCACGGAAAAATCCGGCGCCGCGCGTGCTGGATTGAAGACCCCGGCTTTGAGCCCCTCGGGTTCGATTGCGCGCGCCGTCATGGCCGACAGCATGCACACCAACAGTGCCGCAAGACGTGTTGCGAAGTTCATGAGGGCCTACAAGGCAATGGCTGCCGCATGTGCCTTCTTCGCAAAGGTTTCATCCACGTAGGTTTCGTAGGCGATCGGATGCTTGATGGTGCCCGCGGCGACCGACAACTGCATGAGGTCGTCGAACTCCGGCGCGGATCATTCTTAGGTCGCCGTAAGTCACCCGATCCGCCGGGTTCTCCATTACGAACTGCAGGATCTTCGGATCTTGATTGAAGAAATCCCGGCCGGCGGCAATCGCGACGGCCTTGTTGCGGTTCTCCCGCTCTTGATCGAGCCAGATTCCCGCTCCGAGTATTTGATCGACGAGATCCTGAACCATGGCCGGCCTTGCCAGGATCAGCTCTTCGCGAACCGTCAACACACAGCAGATGTAGTTGCGCCATTCGTCGCGAGTCATGCGCAGCGGTCGCGCATAACCGGCTTGTTGCGCTGCGGCTCCGAAAGGTTCGCCGGTGCAGTACGCATCGACGGCCCGCGCATACAGCGCCGCCGGCATATCGGGGGGCGCCATCTCCACGATTTGGATGTCGTCCGGCGTCATGTTCTCCCGGGCCAGCATCTTTCTCAAGAACAAAAAATCCACGGCGAAACGGCTGGGAATCGCGATTTGCTTCCCCTTCAGTTGTTTGAAGGTCTGGTACGGCGAATCGGTCCTTACCATGATGACGGCGCCGGAGCGATGTCCGAGCGAGACGATTTTTACCGGGATCTTCTGATCCGCCAGGTCCATGACGAGCGGGGCGAGCATGTAGGCCGCCTGAATGCGGCCGGCCATCAAGGATTCCTTGACCTCCGGCCATCCGCTGTACTTGCTGTACTGTGTAGTCGAAGCGCGGCTCACCGGCCGCGAGTGCACCGTTGCTGCGCGTCTTGGAGACACAGGCCACGGGAAGCGTGAGATTGCAGGTCACCGGCAGACCGCCGATCACCAGCGGTTCGCCCTTGACTAGTCCGCCCGATCCTCGCTCGCAGGACAGCGTGCTGAGGGGCAGCGCGGCTGCGACGATCCCTTGCAATACTCGTCTGCGATTCAAAGCTTTCTGCCCCAGGCGTGTGACATTGGTGCTCGTTAACAAGACTGATCAAAAACAAATACTTACGTGGTCACCGAAGGCCGAAGACTCGTGTATCGGCCGCAAGCCGCTAATTATGCCGCTTGACCGTTGCTCCGGCCGACTACATTAATATAGCTATTCGGTCCTGGGGGTTGTGTCCTAGCGCTGCTGGTCCGGCGATGGGGACGTGACGATCGTGTCCGACCGGCAGTAGCCGCGCGGCAATCAACCCGCGCTGTCGATCGCTCCCTCGGGAGCGCCGCGCTTCAATACGTCAGGTAAGGCCTTGCCGTTCTCGGTGAAGGACAGCGATACCGAGTTGAGACAATGCCGCTCGCCGGTCGGAGGCGGCCCGTCGGGAAACACGTGGCCGAGGTGGCTGCCGCAGCGGGCGCAGACTTCTTCCACCCGGACCATTCCGTAGCTGTTGTCGCGAATGCGCTTGATGTGCGCCTCGTCGTAGGGCTTGAAGAAACTGGGCCAACCGGTGCCCGAGTCGAACTTGGTGTTCGAGCGGAATAAGGGCAGGCCGCAGAAGCGGCAGCAGTAGGTGCCGTTTTTTTTATTGTCGAGGAAAACTCCGCAAAACGCTGCTTCAGTCCCATGCTGCAGAAGTACGCGCCGCTCATCCGAGTCAAGACCGGCGGTGATGTCGCGGCGCTGCGACTCGGTCGGCGGGGTCAGGTCAAATGTGGTCACGTTGCCTCCTGTCGAATAGGTTAGTCGATTGGCCAGGACATGGCCCGTGGCAGCCTCGCCGGGTCTTCCGGCAATGGCGGCAGCGGCTGCGCCTGCGTGTCCACGCCGCGCCACCAGGCCTGTGCGCGAGCGGCATGCCGAGGTTCGACCGCTTCACCGAGTCGCGGCATCACGAGCTGCGCGCCGGACTTCTCGCCAAGACTCAACAATTCCTCGGCGGGCTGATCCCAGGCATGCATGGCCAGGCTAAAGGTGCCCCAATGTACCGGTAGGAACGCGCCGCCGCCGAGCAGTGCCAGCGCTTTGAGGGCGTTTTGCGGTCCAAGGTGAATATCGCCCCAAGCCGGGTGAAAGGCGCCGACTTCCAACATCACCAAGTCGAATGGACCGAGCCGCTCGCGAATCTGTTGGTACTCGTTGGTGAGCCCGGTATCGCCGCTGAAGAAAACGGCGTGTTGCTCGGAGCGGATGACGAAAGAGGACCACAGAGTCGCATTGCGGTCATGCAGTCCCCGGCCTGAAAAATGCTGCGACGGCGCGGCTGTAACGGTAAGGCCGGCGCCTGCCGGGCGGTGAGATTCCCACCAGTCCAATTCAGTGATGAGCGCGGGATTTACGCCCCACGCCTCCAAATGCGCGCCGACCCCAAGCGAGGTCACAAAAGGGATGCTGCGCTTCGCCAGTTCGCGGATGGTCGGGTAGTCCAGGTGGTCATAGTGGTCGTGCGAGACGATCACAAGATCAACGGGCGGCATCTCACGCAGGCCCACCGGAACGGGCTGGAATCGCTTGGGACCCGCGAGACGGGATGGCGACGCGCGCGGGCCCCACACCGGGTCGGTCAGGACGCGCATGCCATCGATCTCGATCAGCACGGTCGAGTGGCCCAGCCAGGTGGCGCGAAGGCCGCTGGAGGGGCGCTTTCGCCAGGCTTCGAGCGGGTCGGTTGACGGCAGCGGCCCACGCGGTACTCGCCGCTCGCCGCCGCAGAGAAAATCGCTCAACGAAGGCATGCTCGCGTGGGGATCGCGCAGCCCGGCCGCGATGGGATGCACGTTGCGAAACCGCTCGGCCATCCAACGGGGCGATGCGCGCATGCGTTCGAGTCGTGCGCCCTCCGGCTTTTTCCCAAGAGACCTCATGGCGGCCAATCATACCGCGATGTGCTACCCGCTCCGGGAAATGTCTTCCCCACCCGCGCGGCCTGGGCCCGGCAGAGATCCGCTACTTCTGCCCGGCGTAGATTTTCACCAACCGGTACAGAAACTCCCGGCCCTCGAGCAGCGACTTGACGCTCACGTACTCGTTGAGCCCGTGGATATTTCCCAGATCCGGGCTCAGGAAGACCGGCTCAACGCCGAAGGTCGGAATGCCGACGGCGTTGGTGAATTCGCCGTCGGTCGCGCCCGCCTGCAGCACCGGCAGCACCGGTATACCGGGCCAGAATTCAGCGGTCAGCTTCTCGATCGGGTTCATGACCGCGGGTGTCAATGGCGGGGGCGAGGCGGTCGGACCGCGCGTCTCGGGCGAGGAGATTTTCACCGCCGGGTCCGCCGCCAATTCCTCGAGCTTGGCGCGCACGGTTTCCGCGGTCACCCCCGGAAAAATGCGGCAATTGACATTCGCCCGCGCCCGCTGCGGCAGCGCGTTGGTGGCATGCCCGGCCTCGAGCATGGTGGCAACGCAGGTGGTGCGCAGCGTCGCGTTCCAACTCGGATCTTTTGCCGACACCAGCGCGAGGGCTCGAGTGTCGCCGGGATCCTTTAAAAACGCGTTCATGGCGTTGGCCGTTTCGGTATCGCCCTTGGCGGCGAGGATCTTGGCCATGCCGGTGAAGTAGGCCCGATTGCCGTCGGTGAATTGCGCCGGGAATTCATAGGCGCTGATCCGCATGAGCGCCGCGGCGAGATGATAGATCGCATTATCCTTCACCGGCCGCGAGCTGTGGCCGCCCTTGTTGGTCACTTCCAGTCGATAGTTCTGGGGAAACTTCTCGCCGGCCTCGACCTCGAGAGCGACCCGGTTGCCGCTGGCATCCAATTCGCCGGCGGCTCCTTCGTTGAGCGCGAATGCGGCATCGATGAGTTCGCGGCGATTGCGAGTCAACCAATCCGCGCCGTTGAATGCGCCCGCCGTTTCTTCACCGCAAGTGAGCGCGAGCTTCAGCGTGCGCCGCGGTTGATATTTCTCGGTTTTGTATCGGATCAGTGTATCCACCCAGATCGCAGCCTCAGCCTTGTCGTCGACCGCGCCGCGCGCATAGAAATTGCCGTTTTCCTCGACGAGTTTGAATGGGTCGCGCGTCCAGTCCTCGCGCTTCGCCTCCACCACGTCGATGTGCGCCAGCAAAAGAATCGCCTTCAGTTTCGGATCTTTGCCGGGGAAGATGGCGATCAAGCCGCCTTCCTTCGGATGCTCGGGCGCTGCGAAGGGGTGCAAATCGCTGTCCGCGAATCCCGCCGCCTTGAGGCGCGCAGCCATGCGTTCCGCCGCAAGCGTGCAGCTGCCCGCCGACAAGGTGGTGTTCGTCTCCACCAACTCCTTATAGAGCTCACGGAAGCGCTGTTGGCCGGCAGGCGTGTCCTGGGGAGGCGCGGCAAAAACTGAAAAGGCGGCGAGGGCGCCGGCGGCGGCAAAAAGACATTTCATAGAAACTCCATGTGGGATGCGCGAACCACCCGTGAACCTAACGCGCCTGATGGGCTTTGACTTTTTCGACATACCGATCCCGCAACTCGGTCTGGCGGGATTTCATTTCGACCGGCCGTCCGGCAATCCACACTTGATCCGCGAGCGACGAGAGCTCCAGCGGATCGCCGCTCCAGAGCACCAGGTCGGCCACTTGCCCGACGGCGATCCGGCCACGCGTTGCGCCCACGCCGAAGATATCGGCGGGCGTGGAAGTAATGGCCTCGAGTGCCGACTCCCAGGGCAAGCCATGGGCAACGGCGTTGCCGGCGAGCTGGCGCACCAGCCGCGCTTGCGGCGTGTCGCCGCTGGAAAAGGCGATGCGTACGCCCGCGCGCTGCAAACGCGCAGCGTTTTCGAGAGAGGAGGCGAGGCGATCGAAGCTTTCCGGCAGATCGTCGAGCGGGTCGAGAATGACCGGGACGTTGGCCTTCGCGAGATCCTTGGCAACCAGCCACGCTTCGTCGCCGCCGAGAATCACCGGTTTGATGCCGTTGCGCTGCGCGAATGACACGACTTCCCGGATGTCGGACGCGCGCTCGACCTGAAAAACGACCCGGCCGCCCATGAGATAGCGGTTCAGCACCTCGCGGCCGGCCGTGTGCAGCAAGGCCCCTTGTCCGACAGGACCGGCGGTCCGTGCTTCGTGAATCGCCTGCTCGAGCAACATGTACTCCGCGGCGCGCGTGCCGCCCGCCATTTGGGCGCCGGCACTGCCCATTTGCACGAACAACGAACGGCTGCCCGGCAACGCGGCATCGTAGCGGCCATCCAGCGTCACCGCCGAACCCTGGCCGCCAATGATGGTGTCGCCGGCGCTGGGCGCCAACACGGTCCAGGTCACTCCTTCGACGCGCGTGACCGGCACGACGAACGAGCGCGGATTGAACGCCACCGTGACGTCGAGTTCAGGACGCCACTGCTGTTCCCAGTCCGGAGATTTTTCGTTCAGGGTTGCATCGACGGTCTGAGCTTCGCCGCCGATTTCCTCGATACCGACATCATTCAGGCCGCCGAACAGGCCCGGCGTGAGTTCCCGGCCTTTGGCCTCGATGACGGTTGCGTTCGGCGCCGCTATTTCTGAGCCGATGGCGGCGATGAGGCCGCCGCGAACCAAGACATCGGTGTTCTTGAGTGTCCCTTTGGCGGATGCGGTGTGCACCGTCGCACCTCGAATGACGAATTCCTGAGCCCCCGCTGCCTGGGCGCCGACCAGGCATGCGGCAAAAACAACCAGATGAAAGGACTTCATAGTGGCGACTCCGCAATGTGCCGGCCGAGAAGGAAATCGGATCTCGGCGAAGGTTTGGGATGCGCCCGATCGAAGGTGAGCGCGCCGTCGATGAACACTTGCTCGGCCAGCGCGTAGTCGCTGAAGGGATTGCGGTTCCAGATGACCACATCGGCTCCCTTGCCGGCCTCGAGCGTGCCGATGCGGTCCTCGAGGCCCAGAGACTTGGCCGGGTTGAGGGTTAACCAGCGGATGGCGCGTTCCGGCGGCACCGCCAATCCAGCGCGCGCGCCGTGCGCCATCGCCTTGGCTGCTTCCTGGTTCAGGCGCTGAATGCCGTCGCCGGAATCCGAGTGCACGATGGCGCAACTGTGCTCAGGATAATCGACGATGGAGAGATTTTCCTGAATCCCATCATAGGCCTCCATCTTGAAGCCCCACCAGTCGGCCCACATGGCTGCACAGACGCCTTTCTCGGCGAGCAGGTCCGCAATCTTGTAGGCCTCCACGGCGTGATGGAATGCGGTGATCTTGAAGCCAAATTCGTCGGCCACATCGAGCATCGTCGCCATTTCATCGGCACGATAGCAATGCATGTGCACCCGAATGTTGCCCTTCAGCACTTCGGCCAAAGTTTCGAGCTTCAGATCGCGCTTCGGAGGACTCGGCGGCATCAGCTCCTTGTCCCCCGCGCCGTCCTTGTCTTTGTCCTTTTCCTTGGTTTTCTTGGCGGTGCCATCCGTCTGCTCGGTCTTTTTCTTGTTGTATGCCGTCAATTCGCGCTGATATTTGTCCCACTGATTTTGGTAGTCCTGCGCATCGGCAAATGCCTGGCGGTATCCGGCCACGTTGCCCATGCGTGTCGACGGCGCCTGATTTCGTCCGCCGTAAACGCGCTTCGGATTCTCGCCGCACGCCATCTTGAGGCCGTAGGCGGCGCCGGGAAACTTCATGCCTTGATAGCTCACGGACTGCACATTCTTCAAGACCACGGAACGTCCGCCAATGAGGTTTGCCGAACCGGGAAGGATCTGCAGGGTCGTAACGCCGCCCTCGAGCGCCGTCTCGAATCCAGGATCCTGCGGCCAGACCGAATGTTCGGCCCAAACATTGGCGGTGACGGGATTGGTTGCTTCGTTGCCATCGTCAAGGCCTTTTACGGCAGGACTTGCGTAAACGCCCAGGTGCGAATGGATATCGATGATGCCCGGTGTGACCCATTTGCCGTGGGCGTCGATGATGCGCGCATCCGCGGGAGCGGTCAGACCTTTGCCGACCGATTGGATTTTTCCGTTGCTGATCAACACGTCCGCGCCGTCGAGGCGCTCGCCGGTGCCGGTGAGAACGGTCGCACCTTGGATCAGGACGGGTGCGTTCAGTGGCACTTGATAAGTCGATGGGAAGGTTTCGGCGGCCAAGACGCTGGAAACGGCAAAAGCGGTGGAAAAGACGAGCGCTGCGCGCGATTTTGCGTTCATTGTGCCGATCACCCCCGAAATTAGTACGCCGAACTTCTCACTCGGAAGCGCGGGTCCGCGATTATAGAGGAATAGTTTCGTCGGACAACTTATCGAGTTGGGAGGCCTGCACCAGCAGGTTGGCTGCCGCGGCAAGCCCGTCCCGGTCCTGATGATCGAACCGGGATGGATTCGGACTGTCGAGGTCGAGCACGCCGAGCAGCCGCCCTGTCTGGATCAAGGGCACGACGATTTCGGAGCGCGACGCTGCATCGCAGGCAATGTGTCCGGGAAATTCATTGACGTCCGCCACCACCATAGATCTCTTTGCGGGCGGCGGCGGTGCCGCAGACGCCGCGGCCCAGCGGTATGCGCACGCAGGCCACTTTGCCTTGGAACGGGCCCAGCACCAGCTCGCCGCCCTGCAGAAAATAGAATCCCACCCAATTCACATCCGGCAGCATTTGATACAGCAGAGCGCACATGTTGGCGCAGTTGGCCAGGCCGTTGCGCTCGCCCGAGAAAAGCCCCGACAACTGCGCGGCGATCTCGCGGTAGGTGCCGGTCTTCGAAAGGGTGGGATCCGTTTTGACGACATGCATGGCGGGCTCTAGATTTTCAGCCGATAGACGCGTTGCGCGGTGCCGCTGAACAGCGCGGCTTTCTCATCCTTTGAAAATTGCTTGGCCAGGATTTTGAACGCGTTCCACAGCACGGGATAAGTGCAGCTGCCCGAGTCCACCGGGAAGTTGCTTTCGAACATGCAGCGCTGCGCGCCGAATCGTTCGATGCAGGTTTCGATATAGGGCCGCCATTCCGCCGCAAGCTGCGCCGAGGAGGCAGCCGGAGACTGCAAAAACGAGGGGAAATTGCCAAATGCCATGGCGAGACCGCCGAGTTTGACATTCACGTTCGGCAACGCTGCGAGCTGGGTGATGTTGTCGCGCCAGGCCGAGAACCGCTCCTCGCGCTTGCCTTGATAGCTGGCAAGTCCCAGGGGCGTCCCGACATGATCCAGGACTACGGGCGTCCCGGGAAAGGATCGCGCGAGATCGATCAAATCGGGGAGCTGCGGTTCCAGCAACCAAGCATCGAAGGACAAGTTGAATTTGCCCAGCTGCGCGTAGCCTGCGCGAAATTCCTTCTGTGCAAACAAGCCGGGGCCGACGCGTACCAGGGGGCCGAGCACCTGAGAGTCGGCGTCGTACGAAGCGCTGTGGCGAATTCCGCGAAAGCGCTCACCCGCGGTCTTCAGGTGCGCTTCCAGCACCTCGCGCACCACGGCGCCGGCGGTCAGATCTGCGTGGCCAACGATCCCGGCGCAGGCTCGTACCGGGCCGTAGGTGCCGCTCGCGCACATGGCCGCCACGCCGTTCACGAACTCGGTTTCGCCGATCGGCTTGAAAGCGTCGGGCCCGTCGGCCCGGTACATGGCGCCGCATTGGACGAAGACCGTCGCGCGGATGTTATGCCCGGTATTGAGGTCGGCGAGAAGTTCAGGCAGCAAATAAGGATTCGCGCGGCGCACTACCGTGGTAAATCCGTGTTCCGGCCCGGGTCTGGCAGCCAACAGCGCCGCCGGCCAATCCCACAGGTGATGGTGCGGATCGATGATCGGCAGATCCGGTTCCAGAATGGCTTCGGTGGGTACGCTGCTCGTCATGCCGATCTCCGCTAGGGATCAGCATATTTTTGCACGAATCCCAGGGCGAGGCGCGGCAATTCCGCGCCGCGACAGATCGCGCTCCAGACGCGTCAACCCCAGCGAGCCGGGACGCGCGCCGGCGGCGCGAATGCCGAATTCGAGGCCGCCGGCGGCACCCAATACCACAAAAATCTACAAGAACTTTATATCGCCGCCCGTAGCATCGACTCCGCGGCAAACGCTTTTTTGGGGAGAGTGTGACCATGGATGCCATTTATTTACTGATCCTGGCCGGTCTATACGTCGCCACCCATGCCCTGGTGCGCGCGTTCGGCCGCCTGGGGAAGCTGCCATGACCATGATGTATGGACTCGCAGCGCTGCTGGCGCTGTTTTTGTTCGGCTATCTGTTGTACGCACTGCTGCGCGCCGAGCGATTCTGATGGACGCCAATACCATGTTCGGCGTGATGCTGACGGCTTTCCTTGCCATTGTCGTGCTGTGCGTGAAGCCACTGGGCAGCTACATCGCCGCCGTCATGCAGCTCGCGGGCGACAAGCATGGCGCAGACAAGCAGCGCCGGCCGAATGCCGTTATACGTGCCGGCGCCCGCTTCGAAACGCTGGTGTATCGTCTGTGCGGCATCGATGCCGGTGAAGAAATGTCCTGGATGCACTACGCGATTGCATTGCTGGCATTCAACGTGCTTGGCGCGGTCGTGGTTTATGGATTGCAGCGCCTGCAGCTGTTCCTGCCGCTCAATCCGCAGAAGTTCGCCGCCGTGAGCCCCGACTCGTCTTTCAACACCGCCATCAGCTTCATCACCAATACCAATTGGCAGGGATATTCGGGCGAGTCGACCATGAGCTATCTGGTGCAAATGGCAGGGCTCGCCGTGCAGAACTTCCTGTCGGCCGCTACGGGCATTGCGGTGGCGATCGCTTTGATCCGCGGTTTCGCGCGACACACCGCCGCGACCATCGGCAACTTCTGGGTCGACCTGACGCGCTGCACCGTCTACGTGCTGGTGCCGCTCTCCGTGCTGCTCGCGCTGGTGCTCGCGAGCCAAGGAGTCATTCAGAATTTCGATGGCTACAAGGAAGCGACGACTGTCGAGAAAATCACTTACCAGAATCCCAAGGCCGACGCGGCAGGCAATCCCATCAAGGACGCAGCGGGAAATGCCGTGACTGAAACGGCCACCACCCAGACGCAGACGCTGCCCATGGGACCGATCGCCTCGCAAGAAGCCATCAAGGAGCTGGGCACCAATGGCGGAGGCTTCTACAACGCGAATTCGGCGCATCCGTACGAGAATCCCACCGCCCTGACGAACTGGCTGGAGATGCTGGCGATATTCGCAATTCCTTTCGCTCTCACATACACCTTTGGAAAAATGGTCGGCGATACCCGCCAGGGCTGGGTGGTCCTGACCGCCATGCTGATTCTGTTCGTGCCGCTGGTGATACTGGCGTTCCACAGCGAGCAGCAGGGCAACCCTCTCATCGCCAAGCAGGGCATCGATCAGGTCGCGAGCACCCTGCAGGCCGGCGGCAACATGGAGGGTAAGGAAGCCCGCTTCGGTATCGCCGCCTCGGCTCTCTTCGCGGCCGTCACCACCGCGACCTCCTGTGGTGCGGTCGACACCATGCACGACTCGATGACGCCGCTCGGCGGTTTTGTACCGCTGTTGCTGATCCAGCTCGGCGAGGTTGCGCCGGGAGGCGTCGGAACCGGCGTGTACTCGATATTGATGTTCGCCATTCTCGGGGTGTTCATTGCCGGATTGATGATCGGCAGAACGCCTGAGTACCTGGGCAAGAAAATCGAGGCCTTCGAGATGAAAATGGCCTCGGTCTTCATTCTGACGACGCCGTTTGCCGTGCTCATCGGCACGGCGGTTGCCGTGATGAGCGCTGCCGGCAAGGCCGGCGTTGCCAATCCGGGTCCCCACGGCTTTACCGAGATCTTGTATGCGTTCTCCTCGGCGGCCAACAACAACGGCAGCGCCTTCGCCGGACTTTCCGCAAACACGGTTTTCTACAACGTGGCCACCGGCCTCACGATGTTCATCGGGCGTTTCTGGCCCATCATGGCAGCGCTTGCAATCGCCGGGTCGCTTGCGGCGAAGAAGCGCGTCCCCGTCAGCGACGGCACGATGCCGACTCACGGGCCCTTGTTCGTGACCCTCCTCATCGGCTCGATTCTATTGATCGGTGTCCTAACTTACGTCCCGGCGCTGGCGCTGGGACCGGTCGTCGAGCACTTCATGCTCGCGGCCGCCAAGTAACGAGTTCCCTATGTCGCGGCAACAACTCTCGCTCTACGATCGTAAGCTCTTGGGACCCGCGCTGCTCGAGTCTTTCAAAAAGCTCGATCCGCGCATTCAGTGGCGCAATCCCGTGATGTTCGTGGTCTATATCGGAACGATAGTAACGGCCATCCTTTACGGCCAGGCGCTCGCCGGCCACGGAGAGGCGCCGGCGGGATTCATTTTGGCCATCACCGTTTGGCTGCTGTTCACCGTCATTTTCGCCAACTTCGCCGAAGCGCTTGCCGAGGGCCGCAGCCGCGCACAGGCTTCGGCACTTCGCAACATGCGCCAAACCGTCATGGCCAAACGCGTCGTCCAGAATAGTCCGGGCGGCCGCCAGACGACGCTCGTCAAGGCGGAGGATTTGAGAAAAGGGGACGTGGTGCTGGTGGAGACTCATGACACCATTCCGGCCGACGGCGAGGTCATCGAAGGTGTCGCCTCGGTCGACGAGAGCGCCATCACCGGCGAATCGGCGCCGGTCATTCGCGAATCGGGCGGCGACTTCGCCTCCGTCACCGGCGGCACCCGAGTGCTGTCGGACTGGCTGCTGGTGCGGGTGACGGTCAATCCAGGCGAGACCTTTCTCGATCGGATGATCTCGATGGTCGAGGCGGCAAAGCGGCAAAAAACGCCGAACGAGATTGCGCTGACGATTCTGCTGGTGGCGTTGACGCTGGTCTTTCTCATCGTGATCGTCACGCTCCTGCCGTTCTCGCTGTTCGCGGTGGAGGCGAGCAAAGTCGGCAGCCCGATCACCATCACCGCGCTGGTGGCGCTGCTGGTGTGCCTCATTCCGACGACCATCGGCGGCCTTCTGTCCGCCATCGGTGTGGCCGGCATGAGCCGCATGATGCAGGCAAATGTGATTGCGACCTCCGGCCGCGCCGTGGAAGCGGCCGGAGATGTCGATGTGCTGCTCCTCGACAAGACCGGCACGATTACCCTCGGCAATCGGCAGGCGACCACTTTTTTGCCCGCTCCCGGCGTGACGGAGCAGGAACTCGCCGATGCCGCGCAACTGGCCTCGCTCGCGGACGAGACACCGGAGGGGCGCAGCATCGTCGTGCTCGCCAAGCAGCGCTTCAATCTGCGCGAGCGCGACTTAGGTCAGCTCGGCGCAACTTTCGTGCCCTTCTCGGCGCACACCCGCATGAGCGGCGTCGATTTGGGCGAACGCAAGATCCGCAAGGGTGCTCCCAATACCATTCTCAAATATATCGAAGCCCTCGGTAAAAAAGGCTCCGCTCAAGTCGAAGAAACCGTGCAGAACGTCGCGCGGCAGGGCAGTACCCCGCTGGTCGTCACCGATGGAGACCGCGTGCTTGGGGTCATTGAACTCAAAGACATCATCAAGGGCGGCATCAAGGAACGCTTCGCCGACCTGCGGCACATGGGCATCAAGACCATCATGATCACCGGCGACAATCGTCTCACCGCTGCGGCGATCGCCGCTGAGGCCGGGGTCGACGACTTTCTGGCGGAAGCGACGCCGGAGGCGAAACTCAAGCTGATTCGCGAGCATCAGGCTCAAGGGCGCCTCGTAGCAATGACCGGCGATGGGACGAATGACGCGCCGGCGCTGGCGCAGTCGGACGTTGCGGTGGCGATGAATACCGGCACGCAGGCAGCCAAGGAAGCCGGCAACATGGTCGATCTCGACTCGAATCCGACCAAGCTCATCGAGATCGTCGAGACGGGCAAGCAAATGCTGATGACCCGCGGCGCCTTGACGACATTTTCGATTGCCAATGACGTCGCGAAATACTTTGCCATCATTCCTGCCGCCTTTGCCATGACCTACCCCGAGCTGGGCGCGCTCAACATCATGCATCTCGCGACACCCAACTCCGCGATCCTGTCCGCGGTGATTTTCAACGCCCTCATCATCGTCGTCCTGATTCCGCTGGCCATCAAGGGCGTGAAGTACCGGCCGCTCGGCGCCGGCCCTTTGCTGCGGCGAAATCTGCTCGTCTACGGGCTGGGCGGCATCATCGTGCCGTTCCCGGGCATCAAGCTGATCGACATGATTTTGTCGGCTGCCGGCTGGGCTTGAGGAGAAAAGACATGTTCTCAAAATTTTTTCGGCCCGCGGTCAGCCTTCTTGCCCTCATGACCCTGCTGCTCGGGATCGTGTATCCGCTGGTTATCGCGGGCGCGGCAAGATTGGCGTTCCCGCATCAAGCCGACGGTAGTTTGACCTATCGGGATGGCAAACTGATCGGATCGGCGCTGATCGGCCAAAGCTTCTCGGACCCCAAGTATTTCTGGGGCCGCCCTTCCGCCACCACCCCTCAGCCCTATAACGGCGCGGCCTCGACGGGCTCGAACTTGGGACCGCTCAATCCCGCTCTGATCGAGGCGGTGAACGCGAATGCCAAAGCGCTGCGCGCTGCAGACCCGGACAACCGGCGGCCGATCCCGGTCGATCTGGTGACCGCATCGGCCAGCGGCCTCGATCCCGACGTGAGCCCGGCCGCCGTGGAATACCAGGCTGCGCGCGTCGCGCGCGCACGCCATCTCGAACCCACTCAGGTTGAAGCGTTGATCAATGCGCACGTGCGGGAGCGCTTGTTCGGCATCATCGGTGAACGTCGGGTCAATGTACTCGAACTCAATCTTGCGCTCGATCGGGTGCACTGAACGCAACGGATCGACGAGGAAGCTCAAGGATAGCTGTATGAAAACTCAAAACTCTTGGCAAAGAATTCTGATATCGATGGCGGCCTTCGGGCTCACGGCGGCGGTGAGCCATGCCGCTGAACCTTCGGCAGCGACGCTCAAAGCGTCGCCGGGAGCAATCGTCGGCATCGTCAGAAATTCCGACAAGGTTCCAGTGACCGGTGCGACCATCACCGCGGTCCGAGCCGGCGGCGGCGCCATTCGCGCAACGCTGTCGAGCAACGATGGCGTGTACTCCTTCGCAGACCTTCCGCCGGGCGCGTGGTCGCTTGCTTTGCAGGTCGACGGTTACCCGCAGGTCACGGTGCCGTCCTTGCAGGTCGTCGCGGGCAAGGCCACGCGCTACGACGTGGTGATGTCCATTCCGAGCGCGGCAGCTGCGGCCCTCAGTTCCGCGCCTGCACTGCCTGCGGCTGCGCCCGCACAGCCGGCCGCTCCGCCGCCCGTTGCCCCGACGGCTGCCGCTGCGACGGTCGCGGCGACCGTGCCCGAAGCTCTTCAGGCGCCGGAAGCCGGCCCCGAAGTCGACACCAAAACTCCCTGGGCGCAGGTGGGCTACGTCGGCTGGATGAACGGCACGCCGCGTGAAAAAGCGCCGATCTTCGATACGAAGTTCTTCACGCCGGAAATCCGCTTCGACATGAACTACCTGCAGAGTCTCAACCACCCGCAGGATCACACGATCGTGGGCTCCACCGAGGAGTTCCGCTCCGGGGAATTCCAGATCGAACAAGTGAGCTTCGGCGGCGATTTCCATTGGGATAACGTCAAAGCCCGATTTCTGTCGATGTTCGGCATGTTCGCCACGACCACGCCGCGCAACGACGCGAGTTCCGCGGTCGGTCAATGGGACCTGCAGAATGCCTACCGGTATTTCTCGGAGGCGAATGCCGGGTATCACTTCGATGTGAATCACGGGCTGAATGTGGATGTGGGCGTGTTCGTCTCCTACATCGGACTGTTCAGCTATTACAACTATGACAATTGGACCTACCAACCCTCTTTCGTATCGTCCAACACGCCGTGGTTCTTCAACGGTCTGCGTCTGCAGTGGTGGCCGACGCAGAATTTGAAAATCGAGCCTTGGCTCATCAATGGCTGGCAATCCTATGCCAAGTTCAACAGCAAACCGGGCTTCGGCGGCCAGATTCTCTGGATCCCGAATGACTCGCTCAAGCTGGTGTTCAACAGCTATTCCATCGGCCAGGACAATCTGAACTGCCAGGCCGCGGGCAATGCGGCCCGCGGAACCACCGACACGCTCTGCCAGCCGCAAAATGGCGGCGGTCCCAACGCCCCGGCCGGGTCCTTGGTGGGAGCAGGCCCGCCGATCGACTACTCGCGCGTGAAGCGTATCCACGAGGACGACAGCATCGAGGTGAAATATTACGACGCGCGCGGCCTGGGCGGCGCCGGTGTGTCGAAAATGGCCTTTAGCTACACGGTCGATATTGGGTGTCAATACGGCGGCGGCATCAGCTGTACCGGCGGCCCGAACAAGGACAATTTCTTCGGCATGATGCTCTACGATCGGACCTGGTTCCGAAATGATCTGTACGCCGTGACGATCGGCGGCGGCTTCATGAACAACCCGGGCCGCTACCTTGCACTTACGCCGCCCATCAATGGCGCGACCGCCGCCAGCGGCTCGCCTTATTTCACGCAGCAGCCGGGCCAGAAACTCTATCAATGGGACACGCAGCTCAATCTGCAGTACATGCCGAAAGATTGGATTACCTGGTGGACCGAAGCGAGCTTTCGGCACTCGAGCGTGCCGTACTGGTCGGGTTCGGGCGGCGTGACGCCTCCCGGAGGCAACACCGGAACGCCGGGCAGCTGCGTTGGCGGCGGGGCGGATCCCACCACGGGGAACTGCAGTGCGAACGACTGGTTCCCGGATCTGCGTACGCGGGAGGTGGTGGTCGGCGCCGGCGTCATGGTCAAATTTTAGACGGCCAGACCTCGATGGCGCTAATCGGGCGGCTAATCGCGCGGCAAATCGCGCAGAATAGCGGCGATGGCAACACCGACCGACCAACGTCCCGATCCGGACTTGCTGCTGGCCAAGGTCAACCGGCAGGAGCTTGCCGCGCGGCGCGGCAAGCTGCGGATTTACTTCGGCTCCTCGGCCGGAGTGGGCAAAACCTACGCCATGCTGATCGCGGCGCGCAAAGCGGCGAGCGAGGGGCGCAAGGTGCTGGTAGGAGTGGTCGAAACTCACGGCCGCGCGGAGACCGCCGCGCTGCTCGACGGGTTGGAAGTTTTGCCGCCCAAGGCCATTGAGTATCGCGGCAACACGCTGTTGGAATTCGATCTGGACGCTGCGCTCGCACGCCACCCGCAACTGATCCTGGTCGACGAATTGGCGCATTCCAACGTGATCGGGACGCGTCATCCGAAACGCTGGCAGGACGTCGAGGAGTTGCTGGCAGCCGGTATCGACGTGTTCAGCACGCTGAACGTGCAGCATCTGGAAAGTCTCAATGACGTGGTTGGCGGGATTACCAATGTCCGCGTTTGGGAGACCGTTCCCGACAAGGTATTCGACGCCGCCGATGAGGTCGTGCTGGTCGATATCCCCGCGGATGAGCTGCTCGCGCGGCTGAAGGCCGGAAAGGTGTATGTCGCGCAGCAGGCCGAGCATGCCGCGCAGAATTTTTTCCGCAAAGGCAATTTGATGGCCTTGCGGGAACTCGCCCTGCGGCGCACTGCGGATCGTATCGAGGGCGACGTTCAGGCCTATCGGGTCGATCGATCCATCGAATCTGTTTGGAAGACCGGTACCGCACTGTTGACCTGCGTGGGGCCGGATGCGGACGCGGAGCGCGTGGTTCGCGCCGCGGCTCGTTTGGCCGGCCAGTTGAGTGCCGAATGGCACGCCATCTACGTCGAAACGCCGAGTCTGCAGCGCTTGGCGCCGGCGAAGCGCGAGAAAATCCTCGCCAACTTGAATTTGGCGCAGCAATTGGGTGCGACCACGGCGGTCATTGCGAATGCGCAGATTGCCGAGAGCATCGTTGCTTACGCGCGCAAGAATAATTTGTCCAAGCTCGTGATAGGACGCGATCCCATCAGGCGCCTATGGCCGTGGCAGCGATCGAGCGGACAAAAGTTGGCCCTGCTCGCACCCGACATCGATTTGATCGAAATCGGCCGCACCGAGAATGCCGCCAGGGAAAGCATCCGCGAGCGTGAGCCATTGATGCCCGCTGCCGACCTGGAGTCCAGCCGCCGCAGCAAGTTCAAGCGTCTGCGCTATTTATGGGCTGCGATCACCTGCGTGGCGGTGACGCTGCTGTCGATACCGCTTGCGGAGCTCTTGGACAATTCCAATATCGTGGCCATCTACATCTTGGGGGTGGTGCTGGTTGGCAGGCTCCTCGGACGGGGTCCGGCCGCGTTCGCGGCGGTCTTGAGCGTCTGCGCCTTCGACTTTTTCTTCGTGCCGCCGCGGTTCTCGTTCGCGGTGAGCGACGTGCAGTACTTGCTGACGTTTTTCATCATGTTGGCGGTCGGTCTCATTACCGGCCAGCTGACCGCGGGCCTGCGTTTCCAGGCGCGCGTGGCCGCGCACCGTGAGGAGCGCGCCGCCTCGCTCTATGAATTCGCGCGCGAGTTGTCCGGGGCCGTGCAGGTCGAGCAGGTCGTCAAGATCAGCGATGAATCCATTCAGCGCACCTTCAGAGCCAACGCCGCGCTGCTGCTGCCGGACTCCAGCGACAGACTGATCGCCACCCTGTCGAACGCCGCGGGATTGGCGGTCGAGATCGGCACCGCTCAATGGGCGTTTGATCGCGGCCAGCCGGCGGGATTCGGCACCGACACCCTGCCGGGCAGCGACGTGCTGTACATTCCGCTGCGCGCGCCGACCAAGGCGCGCGGCGTGTTGGCGGTGAGGGCGCACAACCGGCGCTTGCTGCGGATCCCGGAGCAGCGGCAATTGCTCGACACCTTCGCCGCGTTGATCGCCATCGCCTTGGAGCGCGTCCATTACGTCGGCGTCGCGCAGGATGCGCTGCTCAAGATGGAATCCGAGCGGCTGCGCAATTCGCTGCTGGCGGCGCTGTCGCACGATCTGCGCACGCCTTTGACCGTGCTGGTGGGGCTGGCGGAGTCCTTGTCGCTCACCGCGCCCCGGCTGTCGGGCGAGCAAATGGAAACCGCGCGCGCGATCCAGGATGAGGCGCGCCGCATGAGCACCATGGTCGGCAATCTGCTCGACATGGCGCGCATCGAGAGCGGCGAGGTCAAGTTGAATCTGCAGTGGCAGCCGCTGGAGGAAGTGGTGGGCGCGGCGCTGGTGGCGACGCGCGCCATGCTGCAGCGGCATAGCGTGCTGGTGCAACTGCCGCGCGATTTGCCCCTGGTCAAGTTCGATGCGGTGGCAATCGAACGCGTGCTGGTGAATTTGCTTGAAAATGTATCCAAGTACACGCCGCCCGGCAGCACTGTGACCGTGTCCGCGCAGGTGATCGACGATCAGCTCAGCGTATCGGTCGCCGACAACGGTCCGGGACTGCCGATCGGACGGGAGGAGGCGGTATTCCAAAAATTCACCCGCGGCGAGCGCGAATCGTCGACGCCAGGCGTGGGATTGGGGCTGTCCATTTGCCGCGCGATTGTCGAGTCGCACCACGGCAAGATCACCGCCTCGTCGCGTCCCGGCGGCGGCGCGACTTTTACCTTTACGCTGCCGCTCGGCGAACCGCCGCCGGCGATCGAATCAGAAACGCAGGCAAGCGATGGCTGAGCCGCTGCCGGTCGCGATTCTCATCGAGGATGAGCGGCAAATCCGCCGCTTTGTGCGCACTGCGTTGGAAACTGAAGGCTGGAGCGTCCATGAGGCTGAAACGATGCGTCAGGGTTTGACGGATGCGCGGACGCGCAGGCCGGACCTGGTCATTCTCGACTTGGGGTTGCCGGATGGTGACGGCGTCCAATTCCTGCACGACTTTCGCGGCTGGTCGAAGGTGCCGGTCATCGTATTGTCGGCCAGGGTCGACGAGCAGGACAAGATCGCGGCTTTGGACGCCGGCGCGGACGACTATCTGACCAAGCCCTTTGGCGTCGGTGAATTGCTCGCCCGGGTACGCGCTACTTCGCGGCGCCACCTCGAGGCAGGGACCGGCGCGGATGGGGTGTTCTCCTTCGGCGACGTCAAGGTCGATCTGAATCTGCGCACCGTGCACAAGGCCGACGCGTCGATTCACCTCACCCCGATCGAGTTTCGGCTGCTCAGCCTGCTCATCGCCAACGCCGGCAAAGTGCTCACTCATCGGCAAATCTTGCGCGAAGTGTGGGGACCCGCGCACTCCGAGGACGGCCACTACGTGCGGGTTTACATGGGGCATCTGCGGCAAAAGCTCGAGGACGACCCGGCTCAGCCCCGGCACATCCTGACCGAGACGGCGGTGGGCTATCGACTGGTGCGAGACACGCGGCCTTAGCGGGCCTTGGCGCACTCGGCACCGCCTGCGGCCAGCAAAGTCCTACATGCTTAAGGGGTTGAGCGACGACATTATCGAGTCAGAGTAACGCCTACGCTGGTTTGCGCGGCGCCTTGATCAGCGTGGCGACACTGAGGTGAATATGCTGCATCAAGAGAGCCGGCATCCGTGCTGACCGACCAAGACATCTATTTGTTTCGCGAAGGCACGCACGGCCGGCTGTACGCCGAGCTCGGCGCGCATGCGAGCCCCGACGGCAGCGGCGTGCGTTTTGCCGTGTGGGCCCCCAACGCAGCGGAAGTCTCGGTGATCGGCGAGTGGAACGGCTGGAATGCGGGCAGCAACCGGCTCGCGCCGCGCAGCGACCAATCCGGGATCTGGGAAGGCACGGCGCCGGGCGTGCAGCACGGCCAGGCGTACAAGTACCGAATCATCTCTCATGTGGGCGGCTACCGGGTCGAGAAGGCGGACCCCTTCGCAACTTTCTGTGAGCTGCCGCCCGCCACCGCATCGCGCGTGTGGAACCTGGATTACGCCTGGCACGATGCAGCGTGGATGTCATCGCGCGCCGCGCGAAACGGCTTGGGCGCCCCCATGTCGATCTATGAACTGCACGTCGGTTCCTGGCGGCGCAAGGACGGCAAATTCCTCAACTATCGGGAATTGGCGCATGAGCTGGCCGCGTATCTCCAAGAAACCGGGTTTACGCATGTGGAACTTATGCCGATTACCGAGCACCCCTTCTACGGCTCCTGGGGGTACCAGACCACGGGATATTTCGCGCCCACGGCGCGCTACGGAACGCCGCAGGACTTGATGTACTTCGTGGACCACCTGCATGCTCACGGCATCGGCGTCATTCTCGACTGGGTGCCGTCGCATTTCCCGACCGATCAGCACGGGTTGGTGTATTTCGACGGGACCCACCTCTATGAGCACGCGGATGCGCGCCAGGGATTTCATCCCGAATGGAACTCGGCGATTTTCAATTTCGGCCGCAATGAGGTGCGCAGTTTCCTGGTCTCCTCGGCGCTTTTCTGGTTCGAGAAGTATCACATCGACGGGCTGCGCGTGGATGCCGTGGCCTCCATGCTGTATCTGGATTATGCGCGCAAAGAAGGCGAGTGGATCCCGAACCAGTTCGGCGGGCGCGAGAATCTCCAAGCCATCGATTTCCTGCGCATCCTGAACCAAGCCGTGTATAGGGACCATCCGGACACGACCATGATTGCCGAGGAGTCGACCGCATGGCCGATGGTGTCGAGACCGACGCATATGGGCGGCCTCGGCTTCGGCCTGAAGTGGAACATGGGCTGGATGCACGACACCCTCGCTTACATGCAAGAGGATCCGGTCTACCGCAAGTACCATCATGGCGAACTGACTTTCTCCTTGATCTATGCGTTCCACGAGAACTTCGTTCTTCCCCTCTCGCACGACGAAGTGGTGTACGGCAAGGGTTCGCTCATCGGCAAAATGCCGGGCGACGATTGGCAAAAGTTTGCGAATCTGCGCGCCCTGTACGGCTACATGTGGGGACATCCGGGCAAAAAGCTGCTGTTCATGGGCGGAGAATTCGGACAACGCCGCGAATGGACGCACGAAGGCGAACTCGAGTGGTGGGTGTCGGGCCTGCCGGAACATGCCGGCATCAAGCGGCTCATCGGCGATTTGAACCGCGTGTACCGCAGCGAAGCGGCGCTGCACGAGGTGGACTTTTCACCGGCCGGGTTCGAGTGGGTTGATGTCGGCAATGCCGAGATGAGCATCATCGCGTTCCTGCGCAAGCCGGCGGGCGAGGGCGCGCCGCTCCTGGTGGTGTGCAATTTCACCCCGGTGCCGCGCGCCAACTTTCTGCTGGGCGTGCCCGAACGCGGATTCTGGCGCGAACTCATCAATACCGACTCGCGCGACTACGGCGGCGCCGGCTGGGGCAACTTGGGCGGGGTCGAGTCCGTACCCGTGGGCTCTCACGGCCGCGTCGAATCCTTGAGCCTCGTGCTGCCGCCGCTTTCGACCCTCATCCTGCGCTGGGAAGGCCGTGGCTAGCGCCCGGCGCAAGGCGCCCGCCAAGCAACGCGAGGTTATGACCCCGCCCGGCGATGCCACGGCGTCCATCGCCGAGGGCAGGGTGCGTGCCGTCATCGACGCGGTGCTGCCGAGCGTCGATGGCGGGCGGTTTCCTGCGAAACGCATCGCCGGGGAAGTTGTCGGGATCGAAGCCCATTGCTTCACCGACGGGCACGACAAACTGCGGGTGGTGCTGCGCTGGAAACTCCGCGATTCCGCCCAGGCCGAATTCGAAATCAACATGATCGCGCTCAGCAACGACGTGTGGACGGCGCAAATTGCGCCCCCGCAGCCGGGCCTTTATCGATGCACCGTCGTCGCGTGGGTGGATCATTTCGAGTCTTGGCGCCGCGAATTCGAAAGGCGCGAAGAAACAGCCGATATTCGCGCGGCCGTGGAGGCCGGCGTGCTGCTCATCGACGAGGGCGCGGCGCGCGCCGCCGCCAGCGATGCCGCCATTCTCACCGAGTGGTCCGCGCAGTTGCGCGGCAGTCTCAAGGAAACGGTGGCCGATGTCATGGCGCTGCGCGCGCTGGCGCTGGATCCGGCACGCGCGCAAGTGCTGGCGAGGTACGCGGATCGGAGTCTGGCCGCGCGCGCCACGCTGGATTTGCTGGTCGATCGCAAGCGCGCGGCGTTCAGCAGCTGGTACGAATTGTTTCCGCGTTCGGCCGCGGCGCAAAGCGGGCTGCACGGAAAATTCAGCGATGTCGAGGCACGGCTGCCGTACCTGGCTGAAATGGGCTTCGACGTGCTGTACTTTCCGCCCATTCATCCGATCGGCCGCGTCAACCGCAAGGGCACGAACAATGCGCTGCGCGCCAAGCCGGGCGATGTCGGCAGTCCCTGGGCCATCGGCGCCGCCGAAGGCGGCCATAAGGACATACTGCCGCAGCTCGGCACATTCGATGACTTCGACCGCCTCCTGAACGTGGCGCGCGCGCTCGGCATCGAAATCGCCATGGACCTCGCGTTTCAATGCGCTCCCGACCACCCCTATGTGGCGCAGCACCCGCAGTGGTTCAAGCACCGGCCCGATGGCAGTGTGCAATATGCCGAGAATCCGCCGAAGAAATACCAGGACATCTATCCGTTCGATTTCGAAACGAGCGATTGGCGCGCCTTGTGGACCGAACTGAAGAGCGTCGTCGACTTCTGGATTGGCCGCGGCGTCAAGATATTCCGCGTCGACAACCCGCATACCAAGGCTTTTGCCTTCTGGGAGTGGCTCATCGGCGCCACCAAACGCGATCATCCGGATGTCATTTATCTGGCCGAGGCCTTTACACGGCCGAAGGTCATGCACCGCTTGGCCAAGTTGGGGTTCTCGCAGTCGTATACCTATTTTACCTGGCGCAATACCAAACAGGAGCTGACCGATTATTTCACCGATCTAAGTCTGGGTCCGGGCCGGCAGTACTACCGGCCCAACGTATGGCCGAATACCCCCGACATCCTGCCCGAGACGCTGCAGTCGGGCTTGCGCCCGATGTATGCCGCAAGACTGATTCTTGCCGCGACTCTGTCCTCGAATTACGGCATTTATGGACCGATTTACGAACTGATGGAAAGCACGCCGCGCGAACCCGGGAGCGAGGAGTATCGCGATTCGGAGAAGTATCAGCTGCGGCATTGGACTTTGCAGCAGCCAGACAGCCTGTGGTCGTTGATCGCGCGCATGAACCGCATTCGGCGCGAAAATAGCGCGCTGCAGTCCGACAACGGGCTGAATTTTTGCAAAATCGACAATGATCAGTTGATCGCCTATTTGAAGGCGGATGCGGACAGTTCGAATGTGATTCTCACCGTCGTCAACCTCGATCCGCACCATCCGCAGTCGGGCTGGGTCGACCTGGATGTCGGCGCCCTGAAGTTCGATCCCGATCAGCCCTACCAGGTGCATGATTTGTTGAGCGATCAGCGCTATATATGGCGGGGCCGGTACAACTATGTGCTGTTGGACCCGCAGCGCGCGCCGGCACACGTCTTCAGATTGCGCCGGCGGGTACGCAGCGAGCGGGATTTCGACTATTACCTATGATGCGCTACAGCCAACGCAGCTCACGCGGAATATTCGGACAGGCTCCTCGATGAACGACGTCCAAGTTCCGGTTCTGGAAACAACGCCGCCGACCGGCATCAGCGCCGATGATGCGCTTTGGTACAAAGATGCAGTCATCTATCAGGTCAACGTCAAGTCGTTTTTCGATTCCAATGCCGACGGCATCGGCGACTTCAAGGGCCTGACTTCCAAGCTGGACTACATCCGCGACCTGGGCGTCAATACCATCTGGTTGATGCCCTTCTACCCCTCGCCTCTGAAGGACGACGGCTATGACATTGCCGACTACCAAAACGTGCATCCGCAATTCGGCACCCTCGATGACTTCCGCGACATGCTCGAGGAGGCGCACCGCCTCGGCCTCAAGGTGATCACCGAACTGATCATCAACCACACCTCCGATCAGCACCCGTGGTTTCAGGCCGCGCGCCGCGCGCCCGCGGGCTCGGCGCAGCGCGATTTCTACGTATGGAGCGACACGGATCAGAAATATCTCGGCACCCGCATCATTTTCACCGATACGGAGGTATCGAATTGGACCTGGGATCCGCAGGCGAAAGCGTACTACTGGCACCGCTTCTTCAGCCATCAGCCGGATCTGAACTTCGACAATCCGCAAGTCTTGGAGGCGGTTCTCAAAATCATGCGGTTTTGGCTCGACATGGGAGTCGATGGGTTTCGGCTCGATGCGATTCCCTATCTGGTGGAGCGCGAGGGCACCAACAACGAGAATCTGCGCGAAACCCATGCGGTCATCAAGCAGCTGCGCGCGGCCATCGACTCCTCGTATCGGAATCGCTTCCTGCTGGCCGAGGCCAATCAATGGCCTGAAGATGTGCGCGAATACTTCGGCGACGGCGATGAGTGCCACATGGCCTATCACTTCCCGTTGATGCCGCGCATTTACATGGCGATCGCGCAGGAGGACCGCTATCCGATCATTGAAATCATGCAGCAGACGCCGGACATTCCGGACACCTGCCAGTGGGCCATTTTCCTGCGCAATCACGATGAGCTGACCTTGGAGATGGTGACCAGCAAGGAACGCGATTACATGTATACGACGTACGCCGCGGATCATCAGGCGCGCATCAATTTGGGGATTCGCCGGCGTCTCGCGCCCTTGATGGAGAACGATCTGGACCGGATCAAGCTTATGAACAGCCTGCTCCTGTCCATGCCGGGTTCGCCGATCCTCTACTACGGCGACGAGATCGGCATGGGCGACAACTTCTTCATCGGCGACCGCAACGGCGTGCGCACGCCGATGCAATGGAGCCCGGACCGCAATGCGGGATTCTCGCGCGCCGATCCGCAGCGGCTGTACCTGCCGCCCATCATGGACGCGGTGTATGGATACGAATCGACCAATGTCGAAGCGCAGTCGCGCGATCCCAGTTCGCTGTTGAGCTGGACCAAGCGCATGCTGACGGTGCGCAAAACCACCCGATCGTTCGGACGCGGAACGCGCCGCTTCCTGCGTCCCGGCAACCGCAAGATCTTGGCGTACCTGCGCGAGTTCGGCGAGGACACGATTCTGTGCGTTGCAAATCTGTCGCGCTCCGCGCAGCCGGTCGAATTGAATCTCATCCCATTCAAGGGCCGCGTGCCGGTGGAAATGCTCGGCCGAACCGCATTTCCGCCGATCGGCGAATTGCCCTACCTACTGACCATTTCAGGCTATGGGTTCTATTGGTTCCGGCTGGCCACCGACGCGGCGGTTCCTTCCTGGCATGAGCAGATCGTCCCGGTGGATGAGAGGCCGGTGCTGGTGCTGTTCGACGGATGGTTGAGCTTGTTCCGTGAACGCGTCGTGCCCTGGCGCATCGGCATGGCCGAGAAGACCCGGGTGCAGTTCGAAACCGACACGCTGCCGCGCTTCATCGAAACGCAGCGCTGGTACGCGGCGAAGGGCACGCCGATCGAACGGGCACGGGTTACGGAACAAGGTCTGTGGCAGGAAGGCAGGGTGTCCTGGCTCATGGCGCTGGTCGAACTCGATGGGACGGAGCCGCGCGCCAACTACTTTTTGCCCCTGGGGTTGGCCTGGGAAGAGCGCGAGGATGAGCGCGTAAAGAATCTCTCGACCTCCGCCGTGGCGAAGGTTCGCCAGCAGTCCAATGTGGGGGTGATGGGCGACGCTTTTGCGGACGAGTTGTTCTGCCGCGCGGTGGTCGCGGCGATGGCGGCGAGCCGCGAAATTCCGATGTCCGCCGGCAAACTGCGGTTCAGGCCCACGCTTGAGTTTGCCGAGATTGCGGGCCCGGACTTCGAAGCTTTACCGGTCGAACGGCCGCGCGGCTCCAGCTCCAACACCATCGTCGACCTGCGCGAGCGGCTGATGCTCAAGGGCTACCGCCGGCTGCACGTCGGGATGAATCCGGAGCTCGAGATGGGCCTGTATCTCACCGAGGTGGTGCACTTTGCGAATTGCGCGCCCCTGGCCGGCGTGCTCGAGTACGTCGCCAACGATGGGCAGACGCGGCTGCTGGCGATGCTGCAGGCCTATGTGGCCAATCAAGGCGACGGTTGGACTTATTCGCTTGAATATCTGCGGCGCCATCTCGAGCAATACCGCACCACACCGGCAAGCGACCCGCCTCCGCCCAACGCCCACGAGGCATACCTCGCGCTCATTCGCGTCCTGGCGCTGCGTACCGCGGAGTTGCACCGCGCGCTCGCAGGCCCGAGCAGCGACCCGGCATTTTCGCCCCAGGCGTTGCAGCAAGCGGACATCGATGCCTATCGCCAGAGGGCCCTGGAGGAGGCGCGCGGCGCGCTGGACTTGCTGGCTGTGAGGGATGCGGTGCCGGCGGCCGACCGCGAGCGAGCCCAGGGGGTGCTCGCGCTGCGCGAACCGATCATGAAGCGCATCGAGGCGTGCGCCGCGGCGGCGACGCCGTCCGGCAAGAAAATCCGCATCCACGGCGATTATCACCTGGGGCAGGTTCTGGTCACCCGCAATGATTTCGTCATCATCGATTTCGAGGGCGAGCCGGGCCACAGCCTGGAGCTGCGGCGTGCGAAACATTCGCCGCTGCGCGACGTTGCCGGGATGATGCGTTCTTTCGGCTACGTGCAACAAAGCGCCTTGCGCAGCGTCGTGCACAACGAAGCGGAGGCGGCGAGACTGACGCCGCTCGCCAGAAGTTGGGAGCTCGAAGCGCGCAGCGCGTTCCTGGCGGCCTACGATTCGGCCGCGCGCGAGACGGCCGCATACGACGCACTGCAATCCGGACAGGGTTTGCTGGGCTTGTTCGAAATCGAAAAGGCACTTTACGAATTGCGCTACGAAATCGGCAACCGGCCGACCTGGGTCGGCATCCCGTTGCAAGGCATTCTGGACTGGGGCAGCTGATATTGGAGGGCTCTCATGCAAAGCATTGATATGTTGGTGGATGCAAGTAGGGAGTTTTTGCACCAGACCGCCGCTTTCTTGCCGAAACTTCTGCTGGCGCTGCTCGTCGTGGTCATCGGATGGCTGTTGGCGAAAGTCGTGCGCTTTGCCGTCGAGCGCGCGCTGCGCGCCATCAATTTCAACGTTTTGACCGAACGGGCGGGCACCGACCACTTCCTGAGGCAGGCCGGCATGCAAGGCGACACCACGGTATTGTTCGGGGTGGTGGTCTTTTGGCTGGTGGTCGTCGCCGCACTGATCATGGCATTCAACGGCATGGGACTGACCTACCTGCCGGATCTGCTGGGCCGCGTGGTGCTGTTCGCTCCCAAGCTGTTCATCGCCATGCTGATCATGGTGTTCGGCTCGTATTGCGCGAGCGTCGTGTGCAATGCGGTGCAAAATTACTGCCTCGACGCCCGCATCGCGGACGCCGACGTGCTGGGCCGGTTGGTGCGGTACGTGATCATGCTGTTCGTCATCATGATCGCCCTGAGCCAGATTGAAGTCGGCGGCGACATCGTGCAGCGGACCTTTCTCATCATTCTCGCCGGTCTCATGCTGGCAATCGCCCTCGCGTTTGGACTGGGCGGCAAGGATTGGGCGGCGTCGCTGCTGCAGCGCTGGTGGCCGCAGCCGCGCAAGGACAAGGAGCTCTGATCGATCGGTTCCATCACAGGATGCCCTTCGGCTGCGCGCTCGAGCGCGGCGCCGGTGCCCGCTTCCGTTTGTGGGCGCCATCGAGCGCAACGGCGACGCTCGAGCTGACGCGACCGGATGGTGCTGCGCCGAGCCGGCATGTCATGCGAAAACTTCACGGCTGGCATGAGATCGAGGTCGCCGATGCCTGCGCGGGCGCGAGCTATCGATATGTGGTGCAAACCCGCGAAGGCGCTGCGCTCGCCGTGCCGGATCCCGCCTCGCGCAGCAACCCCGAAGGGGTTCACGGGGCCAGCACCATCGTCGATCCGGAGTCTTATGTCTGGCAGTCCTGCGAGTGGCGCGGGCGTGCGTGGCCGGATGCGGTGCTCTATGAGCTGCACATCGGTACTTTCACAGCGGAAGGCACTTTTGCCGCGGCGCGCGCGCATCTGCCGGATTTGAAATTACTCGGCGTCAGCGGGCTGCAGATCATGCCGCTGGCGGCGTTCGCCGGTGCCCGCAACTGGGGCTATGACGGAGTTTTGCCCTTCGCCCCGGCGCCATGCTACGGCTCGCCTGCGGACCTGAAGGCCCTCATAGATCGCGCGCATGAGCTGGGAATGATGGTATTGCTCGACGTCGTTTACAACCATTTTGGGCCGGAAGGAAACTATCTTCACGCCTATTGCCCCGAGTTCTTCAACTCCGCGCACCGCACGCCCTGGGGCGGCGCGATCAACTTCGACGGCGACGACAACCGCACGGTGCGCGACTTCTTCGTGCACAACGCGCTGTATTGGATCGAAGAGTTCCGCTTCGACGGCCTGCGCCTCGACGCCATCCACGCCATGCGAGACCAATCTAGCCGGCACATCGTGGCGGAGATTTCCGCCGCCATTCGCGCGGGGCCGGCACTGACGCGCCAGGTGCACTTGATCCTCGAAAACAACGCCAATCAAGCGCGCTTTCTGGAGCGCGACGCGCGAGGCGTGCCGTGCATCGCAACCGCGCAATGGGACGACGATGTTCATCACGCACTGCATGTGTTGCTGAGCGGCGAGACGGATGGTTACTACGCCGACTACGAGGCGCAGCCGCTCGCGAAGTTGGGACGCGCGCTGGCGGAAGGTTTCGCTTATCAGGGCGAGTATTCGAGTTTCCGCGAACGGGCGCGCGGCGAGCCGAGCGCCCGGCTGCCGCCCGCCGCGTTCGTGGGATATTTGCAAAATCACGATATGGTCGGCAACCGCGCTTTCGGCACCCGCATCCAAGCCTTTGCCGATGCACGGCTGATTTCCGCCGCTTACGCGTGTTTGCTGCTCGCGCCGCAGATTCCGATGCTGTTCATGGGAGAAGAATTTGCCGCCTCGACGCCGTTCCTTTATTTCTGCGACTTCGGCCCCGAACTGGCGCAGTCGGTATCGAGCGGGCGGCGGCGTGAATTCAAGCGCTTTGCGGCCTTTGCCAGCGACGCTGCCGTGGAGCATATCCCGGATCCCAACGCGGAATCCTCCTTCGCCGCCAGCAAATTGCGCTGGGAAGAGCGGCTCGCATCGGCGCATCGCGAGCGGCTGGATTTCATCCGCGAGTTGTTGGCGCTGCGCCGGCATTACTTGGCGCCGCACCTCGCCGAGCGCATGCAATCTGGGCGATTCGCGATCGCGGACGAGGTACTACGCGTGGAATGGCCGCTTGCGAACGGCAGGACTTGGTGCCTCATGGCGCATTTCGGCGGCCACGCGGTGTACGCCGCGCTCCCGCAAACCGGAACCCGCGTGTTTTCCTTGAGGTGCGAAGCCGCCGCGGCACCGCAGGCCCGTTTGGAGCCGGGGGCGGTGATCGCGATTCTGACTTAGGCGGCGGCCCGCTGGGCGCTCGCGCCCTCGAGCGCCCGGGCGAGTACGTCCTCGATCCTTTCTGCCCAAACGAATTCAAGACCGGTGCGCACACTGTCCGGAATATCTTCAAGATCGCGGCGATTTCGCGCCGGCAGTATCACGGTACGAATGCCGGCGCGCGCCGCAGCCACGCATTTTTCCTTGATGCCGCCCACCGGCATCACCACGCCGCGCAGGCTGATTTCGCCCGTCATGGCGACGTCGGCGCGGACCGTGCGCTGAGTCAGCAGCGAGGCCAGGGAGGTGGCGATGGCGACCCCGGCGCTGGGCCCATCCTTCGGAATCGCGCCCGCCGGCACGTGAATGTGCAAATCGCTGTTGTCGAGCACGGCTGGATCCACTCCTAACCGGTCGGCTTGCGACTTGATCAAGGTGACCGCGGCTTGGGCGCTCTCTTTCATGACCTCGCCGAGCTGCCCCGTCAAGATCAGCTTGCCGCTGCCGCGCACGCGGCTGGTTTCGATAAACAGTATGTCGCCGCCCGCTGGCGTCCAGGCGAGGCCGGTCGCGACGCCGGGCACGCTGGTGCGCAGAGCCACGTCGCTTTCGAAGCGCGCCGCGCCCAGGATGCGCTGCACCGCCGCCACGTCGATCGAGACACTGGCTGCGTCCCCCGATGCGATGGTGACCGCGGCATTGCGCAAAAGCGCGCCGATCTGCCGTTCCAAATTGCGGACACCGGCCTCCCGGGTGTATTCGGCAATGACACGCCGCAGGGCATCGTCGGACAGCTGCAACTGACCTTCCGACAATCCATTGGCCTTCAGCTGACGCGTGAGCAGGTAGCGGCGTGCGATCTGCAGCTTCTCCTCCTCCGTGTAGCCGGTGAGCTCGATGATTTCCATGCGATCGCGCAACGGCGCCGGAATCGAATCGAGCACATTTGCGGTGGCGATGAACAATACCTTCGACAAATCGAAGGGCACGCCCAGGTAATTGTCGCGGAAAGTATTGTTCTGCTCGGGGTCCAGCACTTCGAGCAGCGCCGAGAACGGATCCCCCTGGTAGCTCGCCGAGAGCTTATCGACCTCATCGAGCATCAGAACCGGATTGCGTCGACCGGCTTTGCGCACGGCTTGCACGATGTTGCCGGGCAGCGAGCCGATGTAGGTGCGCCGATGGCCGCGAATTTCCGCTTCATCGTGCACGCCGCCCAAACTTACCCGGCCAAATTTAAGGCCGATGGCTTTGGCAATGCTCTGGCCCAGCGAGGTCTTGCCCACGCCCGGCGGTCCCACGAAACACAGAATGGGGCTGCGGCCCTCGGGATTGAGCTTGCGCACGGCGAGAAATTCGAGAATCCTGCGCTTGATTTTGGCCAGGCCATAATGATCGTCGTCGAGTATTTTTCGCGCCTGCTCGATATCGACCTGCTCGGGATCGAGCTTGGCCCAGGGCATGGCGAGCAGCCATTCCAGGTAGGTGCGGGTCATCGAGTATTCGGCCGCCTGTTCCGGCATCCGCTCCAGCCGATTGAGTTCGCGCTGCGCTTGCTCTTCGACATCCGGCGGCATGCCCGCATCTTTGATCGCTTGCTTGAGGTCCGCCAACTCGGACTTTGACCCTTCGGTTTCGCCCAGTTCCTTCTGGATCTGGTGCAGCCGCTCGCGCAATACGGCCTCCTTCTGCCGGTCATCGAAAGCCTCGCGGGTCTTTTCGTCGATTTGACGCGAGACCTTCAACACCTCGATGCGCCGCCCGAGCAGCGTCAGAACCCGATCGAGCCGGGCCTTCAGATCAAAGGTCGCGAGAATTTCCTGTTTGTCGGCGGCCTTCAGGTCCATGAAGCTGGCGATCATGTCGGCGAGCGCGGGGATGGATTCGATGTTGCGAATCGCGTTGATCAATTCGCCCGGCGCCTGCGGCAGCAGCTGCACGGCTTCGATCGCCATCTCGCGCAGATTGACGCCGCGAGCTTCAATTTCCTGATCGAAGGTGGTGGTTTCTTTGTGCCGGTCGATGCGCGCGACCAGAAAAGGTTCGCGGCTCACATAGTCGAGCACCGTGAAGCGCTCCTCGCCCTGGGCTATCAGGTGATGCGAGCCGTCAGCCGCGGTGATGAATCGCACGATCGAGGCCGCGGTACCGACGCGATGCAACAATTCCGGCGTTGCATCCTCTTCTTTCGCGCCCGTTTGCAGCAGCAGACCGACACGGCGCTGGGTGCGGACTGCTTCTTGCGCCGCAGCGAGGGAGGCCTTGCCCGAAATGGCAATCGGCAGCACCACGCCGGGAAACAACACGGCCTCGCGCACCGGCAGGATAATCAAGACGTCTTCGCCGCTGCTCATACGGTTTGCCTCGTCAGGTGCAACTGCAAATAGCCGTGATTCAAACTGCGCTCGGTCAGCGTGTAGCGGCCCGGCGGCAACTCAATGCGCCGGTGCATGCGGCCATAAGGTATTTCCAGCCGCACGATGTTCACGGCAGCGCTCAAAGCCGGAGACGATACGGTCGCGTCGATTTGCAAGCCGGCCAGGTTCAGCTGCACGGTTACCTCATCGATCCGCGCTCCAGGCAACGCCACCACGATATGCACGTGCGCGCCGTCCATGAAGATATCGGCCGGGGGTTCCCAGACAGGCCGTGTAGGAGCGCCGCTCAGGTCGAAGAAATGCCGATGCTTGCGCTCGGCCTGTTCGAGCAGCGCGCAGGCCTCCGCCCACATCCAGGAGTTTCGACGGGTAATATTCATTCAAGTCTAATGCGGGCGGCCGCACCAACTTCAAGGGCGGCTCGGCGCCCGCGGCTTTTAATCCAGAGCCTGGCGCGGCCCGGGCCGGTCGACGGTCTGCACCGTGTAGCCGCCGGACTTCTCATCCGGCCTCAAGTGCAGCAATCCGCGCTTTTCCGCATCGCTCAGCATGTCGTTGAACGATCGGAAGCCATAGAAGCGTTCGTTGAAACCGGGCTGCCGCCGCTTGATCGCCTGTTTGATCATCGAACCCCAGATAGGTTCGCTGCCGCCGCGTTCTTCCGTCAAAGCCTCCAGCGTGTCGACGATCAACTCCATGGCCTCGCCCAGGGCAGGTCCCTTCTTTTCGGGCGGCGCGCTATCGGCGGCGGAGTGGGCGGGTGCCGCAGCCGCGCCGCGCCGGCGCGCTTTGGGCTCCTTGCGCACCAGGTCATCGTAATAGATGAATTCATCGCAATTGTTGATGAACAGGTCCGAGGTGGAATTTTTGACGCCGACGCCGATGACGGTTTTGGCGTTCTCGCGCAGCTTGCTGACCAGGGGGGAGAAATCCGAGTCGCCGCTCAAGATGACGAAGGTATCGACATGGCCCTTGGTGTAGCACAGATCCAAGGCGTCGACGACCATGCGGATGTCCGCGGAATTCTTGCCCGACTGCCTTACATGCGGAATCTCGATGAGTTCGAAAGCCGCTTCGTGCAAACCGCGCTTGAAGTCCTTGTAGCGCTCGAAATCGCAATAGGCCTTTTTTACCACGATGTGCCCTTTGAGCAGGAGACGCTCGAGCACTTTTTCGATGTCGAAACTCGGATATTTGGCGTCGCGCGCGCCGAGCGCGATGTTCTCGAGGTCCAGAAAAACCGCCATGGTGGCATCCGAAGCTTTTGCCGACATTCAATAATCCTTCGCGTTCAGAACCAGTTGTAATTGAAGCTTACGCTGATTCGCTCAGCCTTGACGGCGTTGGGCGGCACTTCGTGCCGCAGCCAGCTCTCGAACAACAGCAGGCTCGCCGCAGCCGCTTGATACGTGACCCAGGGACGCGATGCGCGCCGCGCACGCACCGCGCGCCGCGGCGCCGCCATGAATCGATCCAGGCGCGGATCCTCGAACTTGATGCCGGGAGATCCCTTCGGCACTTGTACGTAGTAGGTGCCGCTCAAGGTCGAGTGCGGATGCAGGTGCAGGGTGTGCACCGTGCCGTGCGGCATGATGTTGACCCAGCAGTCGGTCATCTCCAGCTTGCGGCCGCGCAAATCCCACTCGACCGCCCGGGCGAAGGCCTCGACGTGGCGCGCCAGTTTTCTGCGCAGCGCCTCGAAGGTCGGGGACACCGTCTGCAGACGGTGCGCCGATCCGTAAGAAGTGTAGCCGCCCGGATAATTTTGCCGGGACCAGAGCCGTCCCGCCGCATCGTCCAGGCGCAGCTGCCGGCATTCCTTCAACAGCTGACGGTTGAAGCCGGCCGAATCGCCGCGCTGCAAGCGGGACGAATAGACCAGGGTCGGAAATAAGGCGTCGATGCTCACGGCGAATTCAGGGAGCGGCGGCGGAGCCTGCCGGCGCGCGCGAGTCGTTGGCGCCGTAAAAGAGCGCGGGGCGCGGAAACTGCAGCGCCTTGGCGGCCGCGGCATCCGCGGGCGCAATGCCGATGGCCTCAACCGCGTTGCCCGACCCCCAATTTTCCAGCGGCACGATCTTATAACCCATGGCGACGAGCGCCTCGACCGTATCGGCGGAAAGAGCAAAGGGCTCCGCCCCGAGCGTGTCCGGCAGCCATTGATGATGGATGCGGGGAGCATCGATCGCTTCTTGCAGCGTCATGCCGTGATCGATCACGTTGACGATCACTTCGAGCACCGTGGTGATGATTCTCGAGCCGCCCGGCGTTCCGAGCACAAGAACCGGTTTGCCATCCTTGAACACCAGCGTCGGCGTCATGGAACTCAACGGACGCTTTCCCGGCGCGACTGCATTGGCCTTGCCCTGAACCAGTCCGAACACATTCGGCACGCCGGGCTTGGCGGTGAAGTCGTCCATCTCGTCGTTCAAAAAGAATCCCGTATCGCCCGCGATCACCTTGGCCCCGAAGGAGTCATTGATGGTATAGGTGACCGCGACCGCGTTGCCCAGGCGGTCGACGACCGAGTAGTGCGTCGTGGTGGCGTGTTCGTCGCCGGCCGCGGGTCCCTGCAGGGCGGCGGAGGGCGTGGCGCGCTTCGGTTGAATCTGCGCGCGGATCGATTGCGCATAGCGCGCCGACAACAGGCGCGCGGTTGGATTGTCGACGAACGCCGGATCGCCCAGGTAGGTATTCCGGTCGCGATAGGCATGGCGCATCGCCTCGGTCATGACGTGAACGGCGCTGCTGGAGTGAAAACCCATCGCCTTGAGCGGATAGCCTTCCAGCACCTGCAGCATCTCGCACAAGGTGATGCCGCCGGAACTCGGCGGCGGCGCGGAAACGATCGCGTAACCGCGGTATGAGCAATCGATGGGCGCCGATTCGGTCACGCTGTAGGCTGCAAAATCCTCGGCCGTCAATAACCCGCCGTGCGCGCGCGACGCCGCGGCGACTGCCGCGGGTATGGCGCCGTGGTAGAAAGCTTCGGCCCCGCCGCCGCTGATTGCGCGCAGCGTGGCCGCGAGGTCCTTTTGCGTCAGCCGATCCCCGGGCGCGTAGGGTGCGCCGTGGTTCAAGAATATCGCCGCCACGTTGGGCTGATCGCGAAAGTCCTTGGTTCCTTCGGCCAGCACGTCGACATCGCCCCGGGTCAGCACGAACCCTTCCGCCGCGAGCTTGATGGCCGGTGCGATCAAGACTTCCCGCGCGAGCGTCCCGTATTTCCGTCGGGCCGTCTCCAGGCCCATGACCGTTCCGGGAACGCCCGCCGCCAAATAGCCGTTCAGACTGCGGTTGCCGACAATTTTGCCGTGTGCGTCGAGGAACATGTCGGCGCGCGCGGCCAGCGGCGCGCGTTCACGAAAATTGATGAAGGTGTTTTTGCCGTCGGCGAAATGTATGAGCATGAATCCGCCGCCGCCGAGATTGCCGCAACAAGGATGCGCGACCGCGAGCGCATAGCCGACCGCCACCGCGGCGTCGACTGCGTTGCCTCCCTGGCGCAAGATTGCCGCGCCGATATCCGACGCAAGGTGCTCGGAAGTCACCACCATGCCATGGTCGGATTCGAGTGCAGGGGGCGCGGCCGCATGCGCCATCAGGCAGGGCGCAAGCAGGAAAGCCGGCGGTATTCGCTTGAACATGATGCAAGAGTAGCGCAATGAGCCGCGGGCGGCACACTTGTTGGAGCGGCTAACACAGGTTGGTGAAGGGCGCATGCAATGCGCGGATAGTCAAGCGGCCAACCGGCGAGACTCCGGGAGAGTGCCGTCATGACCGTACAGGAAAGTGCCGAGAGTAGGGCGCGCCATCAGCGCATCTTGAGGCTGCTGGCCTTGATCCGCTCGATCGCCGTGCAAATGCAAGTCCAAGAGCGCGATGCGGAGGAGTTGGCGTTGCACTTCGCCGGCCGCGTCGGCGCCATCGGGCGGGCGGCACTCACTCCGATCGGCGCCGGCACCGACTTGGAATCTCTGGTGCTCGATGAGTTGTTGGTCCATCGCATCCACCGTTCCGGAATCAGCGTCGACGGTCCGGCACTCCGCCTGAACGCGAAGTCGGCGGAGCTCTTGGGTTTGCTGATCCACGAACTCGTCGTCAACTCGGTCAAGTTCGGCGCGCTGTTGCAGTTGCAAACACGGCTGCGCGTGACATGGTGGTTCACCGGTCCGAAGGATTCGCGCTTGCATCTCGAGTGGCGGGAGAGCGGGGTGCGGATGCCGTCCCCGGAGCAGCGCAAGCCGGGCTTCGGTTCGCAGATCCTGAAGCGCTTGATCGCGAGCGAGTTGCACGGGGAGGGCGACTTGCTATATTTGAGCCACGGGATACTTTGCGCAGTAGAGTTGCCCATCGACGAGGTGCTGCTTCAACATGAATAATCCATTGCTGCGCAAACTTGCGAACTTCACGCATTTGTCCGAGGAAGAATCCAACCTGGTTGAGGCGAGCACGCTCGACGCGCGCGAATTCGCGGCCCGCGAAGATGTCATCTCGCAGGGCGATCGCACCGGCGGCGTCAAATTGCTGCTGGAAGGCTTTGCCTGCCGCTACAAGGTGCTGGAAGACGGACGCCGCCAGATCGTGGCCTATTTCGTGCCCGGCGATCTGTGCGATTTGCGGGTGTTCATTTTGAAGCGCATGGACCACTCCATCGGCGCGGTGGTTGCCTCTAAGGTCGCGACGATATCTCCAGAGAACATCTTGAAAATGACCCACAATTATCCGGCTTTGACGCGGGCATTGTGGTGGTCGACGCTGGTGGAGGAAGCGATCGCGCGCGAATGGATCGTCAATGTGGGGCAGCGCAATGCGCTGGAGCGGATGGCGCACCTTTTTTGCGAGCTGCTGTACCGCTTCCGCGCCGTGGGCTTGAACGAGGGCAACTCCTGTACTCTGCCCCTCACGCAAGTGGAACTGGCGGAGACGCTGGGATTGTCTTCGGTTCACGTCAATCGGACGCTGCAGGAATTGCGGCGCCAGAAGCTGATCACTCTCGAGGCCGGGACGCTGACGATTCAAGACCTCGAAGCGCTGAAAGAGGTCTCGTTCTTCAATCCGGACTACCTGCACTTGGATTACAGCGATCAAAGTCCTCGCGGCGATGAGCGCGAAGGCGCATAAAACTGCTTTATGTTAGCGCGCCCGGGCATTCGATCGCATAAGCTTCGCCGCAAGAAAAGCCAAAACGCATTTCAACATGCAGTACAACGAACACCAATTGGCGCAGCTCGCAGCGACCGTGGCCGCGGGGCTCGCGCGAGGTTCCGATCTGCTGCTGCAGAACGCGGACAAGGAGAGGGCGCGCGCCGCGGCGCGCGACCTCGCGCGGATCAGCCTGCTTGTCGCACGGCATATTCTGGCCGGCGCGCATAGCGCCGCGCTCAAAGTCGACGAACTGGAACTGCTGTACGACGACGCGGACTTTCTCTAGCGTTTATTCCGGCGCGCGCGTTTATTTCAGCTCGCGCACGCAGCAGCGCGACTGCGCATCAGCGCGCATACGAAATGCGATAGATCATGTTGTTGCCGTCCTCGCTCATCAATAGCGAGCCATCGGCGAGTTGCGCGGTTGCGACCGGGCGGCCCCACACATGCGCGTCGTCCACCACGAAGCCCGTTAAAAAGTCCTCGTAGCCGCCGGTCGGCTCGCCGTTCTTCATGTGAACGCGCACCAGCTTGTATCCGGTACGCAAGCTGCGGTTCCAGGAGCCGTGAAATCCGACGATGGCATCGCCGACGAACTGCTCGGGGAATGCGGATTTTCCATGGTTGGCCGTATAAAAAGTCATGCTGAGCGCCGCCGAGTGGGACTGGTAGAGCACGTCGGGGACCGATACCTTGCCCGCCAAATCGGGCCGCTCGCCCTTCAGGCGCGGGTCCTCGTTCGAGCCGATGTAGTACCACGGCCAGCCGAAAAAGCTGCCGCGCTCCACCCGCGTCGAATAATCGGGTACGAGATCATCTCCCAGCGCGTCGCGCTCATTGGTCGTGCACCATAGGGCACCGCTGGCCGGCTGCACCGTGAGGCTCACGCAGTTGCGAATGCCGCTGGCGTAGATGCTCGGCGCCCCAGGGGCCGCGGCGTCGAATTCCAGGACCGCCGCGCGGTCGGTCTCTGCATCCCAGGCGGCACCGAGTCCGTGAGCCGCTTCCCACGACTGGATTTCCGCGGCTGTCTTTTTCGACATCGTCTCGGCGACGTTTGAACCTGAACCCACCGAGACGAACAGACGCTTGCCATCCGGCGAGAACGCGATATCGCGGGTGGAGTGGCCGACGCCACTGGGCAATGTCGCCACCACGATTTGCGCCGCGCCGCGCGGCTTAACGTCGCCCACTTGGTAGGGGTAGCGCGTCACGCGGTTGGTCTCAGCGACATACAGCCATTGCGGATGCTGCGCGTTCGGATAAAACGCGAGGCCGAAGGGCAGCTTCAGCCCTTGCAAATACACATCGGTGCCGGCGACGCGGCTGTCGTCCGACGAGGGATGCAGCACCGTCACCCGTCCCGCCCGCATCTCGCTGACCAGGATGTCGCCATTGGGCGCGACCAGCATTTTGCGGGGGCCGGTCAGAGTCGAGATGAAGGGATCGACGTGAAATCCCGCCGGCACCGACAAGGTTGCGCCGGCGGGCTTCGGCACGACCGATGAGTTGTTGCGGGACGAAGGGGTGGCAAAGGGCGGGGCCAGCGAGTTCGCGCTGATCCGATGCACCCGGCCGGGGGCGTCCAGGCGCCAATTGGCGGATTGCACGCTGCTCTCGGGTATCGCGATGGACGATGCCGCGGGCGCCGCTTGCTGGGCAACACTCTGGAAATAGGCGATGAGGTTGTCACGATCGGATGCGTCAGGCACCGCGAGCACCATCGAGGTGCCCGGCACCACGGTGCTGGGCGCGGCGAGGAAGCGCTGCAAAGTCGCGCCGTCCCAGGTCAGTTTCGAATCGCGCAGCGCCGATGTGTATGAAAACTGAGGTGCGCTCGCCGCGGCGCGTCCCAGGACTCCGACCAATGAGGGCCCCTGCGCGCCGCCGCTGTCGCCAGGCTCAGCCGTGTGACAGACGCTGCAGCGCTCCTTGAAGAGGAATTTGCCGGCGTTGGTATCGGCCGCGAGCGCGGGCGCAGCGCTCAAAACCCAAGCGGTCGCGGCGCAAAAAAACATTGTTCGTGGGGACATGGTTTTTACTCCGTGGCTAAAGGCTGCCATGGAAATATAGCTTTCCTTCGCAATCCTTGCAGAGTTGCAGACGGCTGCCATCATCAAAACCTGGTTGGATGGCAAAAAATAGGCGGGTTAGCCGTCGGGCGTCGCGATAACACGACGCTTCAGCCTAATTCGCATTCTGCTGATACCATTGAGCGCAGCTTTTGACGGGCGGACCTGAATTTAGAATCGACAAATAATCGTGGCAAGTTTAGGGAGACCACGGATGTCTTTACGTATCTTTGCAATCGTGACCGTGGGCGCACTCACGGCCCTCTCGGCAGTCTCGGCTGTCGGTCCTACGCAACCCATGCACTTGCGGCCGAATGCACCCGGCACCGCGCTGCTGCACGTTGCCGGCAGCCGCAGCGCTCAGCAAATGAACAGCACGAGCGGCTCGAAATTCGACGCCTCGCTCGCGGAAATCGCGCGCCATGTGGGGGGCCTCAGGCCCGGGTCTGCGCTTCAGGATTTGCACGCCTTGAACCCCGCCGCGAGGTTCAGCCGTCCGGCCGACAGTTCGACTCCTCTGGTGCTGATCGATGCCATCACCAAGGGCGATCCGCAGAAATTGAAAGCGGCGCTCGTGGGCTTGGGTCTGCAGCGCGCCGCGCAGTATTCCAATGATGTCGGGGGCTGGCTGCCGGTCGATCAATTGGACGCCGCCTCCGCCTTGACCGAAGTGCATGCGATGCGCGCAGCAATGATGCGCACACGCAGCGGCGCGGTCACCTCGCAGGGCGACTATGCGCAGAACAGCGACATCGTGCGCTCGGACAACTCGCTCAGCGGCGCGGGAATCACCGTCGGAGTGCTTTCCGACAGCTACGACTGCTATCAGGTGTATGCCGCCAACGGTCTGAACGCCAACGGCCTCAATGGGTATGCCAACAACGGATTCAATACCACCGCCGCGAATGATACGGCGAGCGGAGATTTGCCTGCTTCGGTCAATGTGATCGCAGAGGCGAGCTGCATGAACTACGGCGCGCCCGTTCAGTTGCCCTTCGGCGATGAAGGCCGCGCGATGATGCAGATCGTTCACGATGTGGCGCCCGGTGCGGCTCTGGCTTTTTACACCGCCGAAAATAGCGAGGCGGATTTTGCCAACGGCATCGCCAAGCTGGCAGCGCCCGTTGCCAGCGGCGGCGCCGGCGCCAAGGTGATTGTCGATGACGTCGGATATTTCGATGAGCCGTTCTATCAGGACGGACTGGTGGCGCAGGCCATCAATAGCGTAGTAGCCAACGGTGTGGCGTATTTTTCATCGGCCGGCAACAACGGCACGCTGGCGTACGACAACAATAGTCCGGATTTCTCTTTCGTTTCGAGTTCGGCTCCCAACTTGAATGAGCGCTTGCTGAACTTTGCCCCGTCCGGGTCCCCGACGGCAACGACGACAATGCTGCCCGTGACCATCCCGCCGATGGTTCCGGGCGAGTTCGTCGTGATCGTCGTGGAATGGGATCAGCCTTACGTGACCGGCGCGCCGAACAGCGGCGGTTCCACCAGTGCGATCGACCTGTGCATCAGCGGCGCCAGCGGCAATGACATCATCGACAATGGCAACCTTCAAGCCGCGACCTGCAGCGGTGCCAGCACGGTGGGCCAGGATCCCGTGCAGATCATGATCATCGACAATCCTGCCAATGCGAAGGCCAACAGTTCGCAAGAAACCTTGAATATTGAGGTCGGCTTGGTCAGCGGCACGACCCCGGGACGCATCAAAGTCGTGATTGAAGACGATGGCGCGGGGAGCAAAATCACGAACTACGCCAACAACGGCGGAACACTGCAGGGCCACCCGAGCGCCGCGGGCGCCGCCGCGGTCGGCGCAGTATTTTTCCCGAACACGATTTCATGCGGAGCGACGACGCCGACGCTGGAACTTTTCTCATCCGCAGGCGGCGATCCGATTCTGTTCGATGATACCGGCAAGCGCCTCGCAACCCCCGTGATGCGGCAAAAACCCGATTTCGTCGGCCCCGATGGCGGCAACGATACCTTTCTGGGGTTTCACGATAGGTGGCACCACGGGGATCACTGATCCACAGCACGGTCACCGCGTGCGCGAACGATGCCAACTTTCCCAATTTCTTTGGCACCTCGGCGGCGGCGCCGCACGTGGCCAGCATCGCCGCGCTGCTGTTGCAGGCAGATCCAGCGCTGACACCCGCGCAGCTTTATACATTCATGCAACAGAGCGCCGCGCCGATGGGTGCCACGCCGATACCCGCCTCAGGCACGTTCAATTTCGCCGCCGGCTACGGCTTTGTCCAGGCGAATTTGGCTGCGAAATTGGTTCCCGCGATCATGCCGGCCGCCCCCGCGCTCACCCTGGCCTCTTCCTCGATTGTGACGGGAAGCTCGACGACGCTCACATGGTCATCGGTCAATACCACCGGCTGCACCGCATCGGGCAGTTGGTCGGGTCCGATGACGAGCAATGGCACGCAGACGGTCAATCCGACTGCTGTCGGATCGGACACTTACACTTTGGTGTGTACGAATGCCGCCGGAACTTCGCCTGCAACTTCGGCGACGCTCTCGGTCACTGCGGTGGCGACCCAGCCGCCGCCGAGTTCGGGAGGCGGCGGAGCGCTCGGCCTTTCGGCGCTGCTCGCACTGCTCGGGCTGAGCGGGGCGCGCGGGCGCCAACTGTTGCGCGCCTGTTTACTTAGGCTAGTTTACTTAGGCGTTGCAGCTCGAATCGGCGTGCACATGCACGGCGGAATCATTGCGTAAGCCCAAATTGTCGGCGTGTCCGCACCTGGCCGAATTCGGGTCGACGGTGGTCGCAGTCCACGCGAGATTCGCCCGGCCCTTGGCATCCGCGGTGGCGGACAAGGGCAGCGACGTAAAGCCGTTGATCCGTGCGTTTTGCAGCAAGATCGCGCGAGGCCGGGCGTTCATGTCGTACACTGTGACGATAATGTCCTGCGTGCCGTCGTTGGTAATCTTGACCTGGACACCCTCGCCGGCGAGAGCCGTGCCGGTCATCAGCAGCGGCAACGACGCCATCAGCAGCGGCAGCGAAAGCATCGCCGCCTTGATTTTACCACTCATGTTGGACCCTCCCGGTCATATGAGATAGGAAATTGCCTACGCTCAGCCTAGCCAACGAACTCTGAGAAAGGCAGCGGCAGCGCTCCACTATGGATGTGGGAGAGGCCCTACGAAGTTAATGTTGCAAATGGGATAAACGGCGGCGTCATGGCAATAAATCGGATCGATGAAGCGCCGCATGCGCAGCCGCAGGTTCCGGCTCAGGCAAAGTCATGGGCTGCCTTCGGGGCACTCGGTGTTGTATTCGGCGATTTGGGCACGAGCCCCTTGTACACCTTGCAGACCGTGGTGCAGGCCATGGGTGGCCAGTTCACCGCGCAAACCGCTCTCGGTGTGCTCTCGTTGATCTTTTGGACCTTGGTCGTAACCATTTCGATCAAGTACTGCCTGTTCGTCATGCGCGCCGACAATCGCGGCGAAGGCGGCATCTTGGCGCTCATGTCCTTGATCGGCGCCAACGGCTTCACGCCGGGAGTGCGCTTGCTGACCGGCATGGGTTTGCTCGGGGCGGCTCTGATTTATGGGGACGGCGTAATCACGCCGGCGATCTCGGTGCTGAGCGCGCTCGAAGGCGTCAATGTCGTCACCGAAATATTCAAGCCTTACGTGATGCCGATGGCGGTGGTCATTCTGTTGGTGTTGTTCGCGGCGCAGCGCTTTGGCACCGAAAAGATCGGCCGCGCGTTCGGGCCGATCATGCTGCTGTGGTTCATCGTGATAGCGCTGCTCGGCATTGCGTCGATCATGAAGCACCCCGGCGTCGTCGCAGCGGTGGACCCACGGTATGCCATCCGCTTCATGTCGGCTTCGGGGCGCGTAGGTTTTCTGGTTCTCGGCGGGGTTTTCTCGTGCATCACGGGCGGCGAAGCGCTCTATGCGGACATGGGGCATTTTGGCAAGAGCCCGATTCGGCGTTCGTGGTACTTCGTCGTTTTGCCCGCGCTGCTCTTGAGCTACGCCGGACAAACGGCCTTTTTGATCGACAAGGGAACGGTGACGGGCAATCCTTTTTTTCAAATTGCACCCGCCTGGTCCGTCTATCCTCTGGTGGTCTTGGCGACGGCCGCCACTATCATCGCGAGCCAGGCCATCATCACCGGCTCGTTCTCGATGACGCGGCAGGCCATGCAGCTTGGGTGGCTCCCCGGAGTCGCGATTCGGCAAACCTCGGATCGGGTGTACGGTCAGATCTATATCCCGGTGGTCAACTGGCTGTTGATGGCGGCAACCATTGCCACCACCATCGCCTTCGGCGCCTCGGATCGGCTGGCCGGCGCTTACGGTACCGCCGTGTCGACCACCATGCTGCTCACCACCTTTCTGCTGTTCCGCGCGATGCGCGATCTGTGGAAGTGGCCGATGGCCGTGGCGGCCTCGGTTGTCGCTGTCTTTATCGTGGTTGATACCGCGTTCTTCACGGCAAATCTCTTGAAAATCGCCGAGGGCGGCTGGCTGCCGCTGACGTTTGCGGCCATATTGTTCCTCATCATGACCACTTGGCGGCGGGGCATCGAGGCCATCCGCAAGACCCTGATAGAAGCGCCGCAAACGGCGGAGAAATTTCTGGCGGATTTGAGCAGCGGAGCGATTCCGCGCATGCCGGGAACGACGGTATTTTTGACTAGCAGCACGCAGAAAGTTTCGCGGCTGATCATGGATCATGCGCATTTCGTCGGTGTCTTGCCGCGCAATGCCATCGCCTTGAGCGTGGTATTCGAGAGCACCCCGCGCATCGCCGGCCCCACCTGCACGGTCGTCGAGAATGTCGGCGAAGGCTTATGGCACCTGGTCGCGCGTTTCGGATTCCTCGAAATTCCGGATCTGCGTCAGGCGCTGCTCAAGACCCGCGGTCTGCCCGCCGATATCGATTTCGACCATGCGATGTTCGTCGGCACCCGCGATCTGGTGGTCTCCAGAGGGGAGGGCGCGAGCCTGCGAGGCTGGCGTATGGCGCTGTTTGCGTTTCTCTATCGCAATTCGGTCAAAATCGTCGATCGATTCAATCTGGAGCCTTCGAATGCGATCGAGATCGCCAGGCAAATTGAGATCTAGCCCCTAGCTGCGCAGCGCTGTGGTCGTGAAAAATCGGCCCCGGTTCGCGAAATGTCGGCTCGTCATGGGCGGATTTGTCGCCGAGGCTCTGCATCACGCTGATCAAACCCCATGCCAACATCAGGCATAGGCACGTCACCAACAGCACAGCTAGAGCAATAGTCATGGCATTCACCGAAGCAGCCGATTTTTCTAGACCCGATTATAAAATGCGAGGTATTTCAGGGCTGTAGGAACAACGCTGATAAAAGTGTCGGCGCGGCATCGAGCCGAAGGGCTTGCGAGCCGCTATCTTTACGCAACCGCGCGGGCAGCACCTGCCCGAAACCTCGCCGAATCCGATGCTTACTGCGCCGGGACGCTCGCACCAGCCGCGGAAAATCACGGCTATCGCCGTCTTCGAGAAAGGTCCGATGTTCATCCTTGCCGATGGCCAGCGGCTGCGTGCCGCCTTTGCTGAGTTCCACCAGGGAGCCTGCTTCCCCCGGTGTCGGACCGGATTGCGTGCCGCTGCCGAAAAAATCCCCGGGCCGCAGGTTGCAGCCATTGACCGTGTGGTGCGCCACCAGTTGCGAGATGGTCCAATAGGAATGGCGGAAACTGGTCGCCGAGAACCGTTGCGGCGGCTCGCCGCGTTCACGCATTTTCGCCGATTGAAGCAGGCTTCGAGCCTTATGTCGATGGCACCCGCCTCTCGGTTGCCGCGGAGTCCAAGTATGGCAAGGGCTGAGGATCCCTGCAGGACGATTGAAGGGCAGGCGAAAGGGTGCGAGCGCCGGCAGAGTCACCACCCAGGGTGAAATCGTGGTGGCAAAACTCTTCGATAGAAACGGCCCCAAAGGCTGGTACTCCCAAGCCTGGATATCCCGTGCCGACCAATCATTGAGCAGGCACATGCCAAAGATGTGATCCTCGGCATCCGCCATTGGAATGGGCGAGCCGAGCGCGTTGCCCGCGCCGATGAAAACTCCCAATTCGAGTTCGTAGTCCAGGCGCGCGCTCGGACCGACGCTGGGAACGCCGCCGCCGGCCGCCAGTCGCTGTCCCTGCGGCCGCCGGAAACCTCTGCCCCGACACGCCGATGGATGAACTGCGGCCGTGATAGCCGATGGGGATCCACTTATAGTTCGGCAGCAGTGGATTGTCCGGCCGGAACAGGCGGCCGATCGCGGTTGCATGATGAATGGAAGTGTAGAAGTCGGTGTAATCGCCGATGTGCGCGGGCAGCGAATATTCCGCCTCGGCTCTGCGGCACCAGGCAATTCTTCATGCGCGGCTTCATGCGCCGAGCCTTGCGCCAGGCGTGAAACAGCGCGCGGCGCAGGGCACTCGAGGCCGCCGGGCCCAAGTCTGCATCAGGCCATTCAAGCATGCGAGCGCGCCGGCGCAGATGGCATCCGCGGCATCACGATTCGAGCAGTCGCGATCTTGCGAGCGCGGCCAGATCGACGATCTGATCCCCAATCGCCACGCCGCCGCGAAATGACTTCCGGCGGAGCCGGCGCGCCGGAACACGCCGAAGGGAAGATTCTGGATGCGGAAATGCGCAGCCTCGGCGATTCGCGGACGCCAGCCAGCTGCGAGCCGCAGGATCGTGTGTTGCTGTCCAATCGCTCGGCAGTTGTCACGGACTTGCGCCGGGTCGAAATGTTTCTTCGAGCCCCAACCAATGGCTCATATAGTCGCGCCTGCAGCGGCGGCAATCCCTGCAACGCGGAGCGGTCGGCTTGATCACGCGGCGGGTTTCGAACATGAACGCCATGGTATCCCCGATATGCACGGGAACCGAGGTGTCCGCCGCCGTGGCCTTCTCGAATGTTGCTGCGTCGGGACCATGTCCGCTCATGCAATTGTGCAAGCGAAGAGCCGCCGGGCACGAAACCGGCGCTTTTCGCGTCGTATACCCCGCAAATCAGGCCCATGAATTCATTGGCCACATTGCGATGAAACCACGGCGGCCGAAACGTGTTTTGCATCGCCAGCCAGCGCGGTGGAAAAATCACGAAGTCGATGTTGCTGGTGCCCGCCGTGTCGCTCGGCGAATGCAGCACCAGAAATATCGACGGATCGGGATGATCGTACGAAGTCGAGCCCATGGTGTTGAAGCGGCGCAGATCATATTTGTAAGGCACGTAGTTGCCATGCCATGCCACGACATCGAGCGGCGAGTGATCCATTTTTGCAGTCCACAGGCTGCCCGACGAATTTTCCGATCAGATCGCAGCCGGTGCTCGATATCCTCGTAGCGGGCGACCGGGGTGAGGAAATCGCGCGCGTTGGCGAGCCCATTGGAACCGATCGGTCCAAGATCCGGCAATTTGAAGGGCGCGCCGAAATTTTCGCAGATGTAGCCGCGCGCGGCCGCCGTCCGCCAGGCTCGACGCGAAAGCGCAGGCCGCGCGGAATGACGGCGATTTCCTGGGGCTCGACTTCTATGCGCCCGAACTCGGTGTCGAGCACCAGTCGCGCCCTGCTGCGGCACGATCAGCATTTCGCCGTCGGCGTCGTAAAAGAATCGGCCGCCGCATCGAGCGGTTTGCGGCATACAAATAGATGCCGCAACCGGTCTGCGCGTCCGGCGATCCATTGCCCGCCATCGGCACCAGACCGTCGATGAAATCGGTGGCTGCGGCGGGCATCGGCAGAGGATCCCAGCGCAGTTGATTCGGCGTCGGATCATTGTCCGCGCTGTCATCAATCAGCGAATGCACCGAGTCGCGCGAATGGCGTGGTGCGTGACGGCGGGACGGATGCGATACAGCCAAGAGCGGCGATTGGCGGCCCGCGGCGCGGTGAAGGCCGTGCCCGAAAATTGTTCCGCGTACAATCCGAAAGGACAGCGCTGCGGGGAATTGCGGCCTGCGGCAGCGCTCCGGCCAGCGCTTCGCTGGCGAATTCGTTGCCGAAGCCGCTCATGTATCCATCGATGCTCGGGTGGTGTGCTCACCGTGTCATTCTATGACACAGCGGGCGCAAGTTTCACGCCAAAGGCCGAGCCGAGCTTGGACAGCGGGCGGCGGCGTTCCGGTCAGTGCGGGCTGACCAGCGTCAGCCCGCCTGAAGAAACTTTTTTTAGATGTCTTTGCGGTTCGGGTTCGACTTGTCGCCCCCGCTTTGCTGGCCGCCGCCGCCGCTGTGGTCGCGTTGCCCTTGGTTTTGTTGACCGCCTTGTCCCGGTTTGCTGCCCTGGTTCTGCTGGCCGCCTTGACCGGGATTCTTGCCGGGCTGGCCTTGGTTCTTATCGGAACCCTGATTCATGTTGGACATTTGAAAAACTCCTTAGGTGGATATCACCGAACAAGGTTAAAACCGGCGGCGCCGCAGCAATGTAGGTCTAAATCGGCCAAGCCCCAGCGAGCGCAGAACTGGCGTGTGTAGGATGCCGCCGACAGCCCGGACCGGGGGGCGGGGCGACCTTCCGGGCGCCTGATTCGTCGTTTGACCGGTGTTGGGCGTGCCGAGCCGCGGATTGTGTGCGATCCTTCGCGGGGACAAAAAAACCAGGATTTCAAAGGCATGTCACGCGAACAATTTCATTGGGATGATCCGCTGTTGCTCGATGCGCAGCTGACGGCACGAGGAAAAAATGATTCGCGACGCGGCGCGCGACTATGCGCACGGCCAGCTGGCGCCGCGCGTGCTCGAAGCCTTCCGCCGCGAGCACACCGACCCCGGCATATTCAAGGAAATGGGCGCGCGTCGGCCTGTTGGGCGCCACCATTCCGGAGGCTTACGGCGGCGGCGGCATGAATTACGTCAGCTACGGCCTGATCGCGCGCGAGGTGGAGCGAATCGACTCGGGATTCCGCTCGATGATGAGCGTCCAGTCCTCGCTGGTCATGCTGCCGATATTCAAGTTCGGCACCGAAGAGCAGAAGCAAAAGTATCTTCCGCCACTGGCGCGAGGCGAGACCATCGGCTGCTTCGGGTTGACCGAGCCGGATCACGGCTCCGATCCCGGCAGCATGATTACGCGCGCGCGCAAGGCCGCCGGCGGCTATCGCTCTGTCGGGCGCCAAGACTTGGATCACCAACAGCCCGATCGCCGATGTTTTCGTGGTCTGGGCAAAGACCGATGATGGGATCATTCGCGGCTTCATTCTCGAGAAAGGATGGAAGGGACTCACGCACGCCGATGCTCCACGGCAAGGTCGGCTTGCGCACGTCGACCACGGGGCAGATCCTCATGGAGGACGTGTTCGTCCCGGAGGAGAACTTGCTCCCCGGCGTCACGGGTCTGAAAGGTCCGTTCACTTGCCTCGATTCCGCGCGCTATGGCATTGCGTGGGGCGCGCTCGGCGCGGCGGAAAGCTGTTGGCACACGGCACGGCAGTACGTGCTCGATCGCAAGCAGTTCGGCCGGCCGCTCGCCGCGAATCAGCTCATTCAGAAAAAACTGGTCGACATGCAAACCGAGATTACGCTTGGCCTGCAAGGCTGCCTGCGTCTCGGCCGCATGAAGGATGATGGAACCGCTTCGGTGGAGATCACTTCGATCATGAAGCGCAACTCCTGCGGCAAGTCGCTGGATGTCGCACGCACCGCGCGCGACATGTTGGGCGGCAACGGCATCTCCGACGAATACGGCGTGATTCGTCATGTCGTGAATCTGGAGGTCGTCAACACCTATGAAGGCACCCACGACATTCATGCCCTGATCTTGGGCCGGGCACAGACGGGGATTCAGGCGTTTTCCTGAAGGGACGGAGCCTCGGCGCCGGCCGCCCGATCGATCGACAATTTCATCGCAAACCGCGCGCCGGAATTCGGACCGCTAGGCTCTTTTGTGCTCGATGTTGGGCAAGAATGCCGCCACCATCCCGAGCAGCGGAAGATAGGCGCAGATTCGATACACGAATTCGATGCCATGCCGGTCCGCAAGGCCGCCCAAGACGGCGGCGCCGATGCCGCCGATGCCGAACGCGAAACCAAAGAACAGTCCCGACACGGCCCCGACGTTGCCCGGCATCAACTCCTGCGCGAATACCACGATGGCGGAGAAGGCGGAGGAAAGGATGAAGCCGATGATGAACGTCAAGATTCCCACCCACATCAAATCGACGTAGGGCAGGATCAGGGTAAAGGGTGCGATCCCCAGAATCGATACCCAGATCACGCGTTTGCGCCCGATGCGATCGCCCAACGGGCCGCCGAGCAGCGTGCCGAGCGCCATCGCCAGCAAAAACACGGACAGGTGGATCTGCGCCGAGCGCACGCGAGATATGAAATTTCGTCGATCAGATAGAAACTGAAGTAACTGGTGATGCTGGCGACGTAGAAATATTTGGAGAAGATCAGCAGCACCAGCACCGCAATGGACCAGCGACTCTGCGCCGGCGACACCGGGCCGGCCGCGGCCGCTGGCGCGGCCCTGGGCCGGTCGATGTGCTGCCGCTTGTACCAGCCGCCGACGCGGGCCAGCACCACGATGGCGATCAGCGCCGCGATGGCGAACCAGGCGAGACTGGGTTGCCCCTGCGGAAGGATGATCCACGCGGCGAGCAGCGGGCCCATGGCGCGAGCCGGCATTGCCGCCGACCTGAAAAATCGATTGCGCCAGCCCGTGGCGGCCGCCCGACGCCAGGCGCGCAATGCGCGAAGATTCCGGATGAAAGATCGCGGAACCTGCGCCGATCAATGCCGCCGCCGCCAACACGCTGGTGTAATTCGGGCGCAAAGCCAAGAGTGACGATGCCGACCAACGTGAAGCACATGCCCAGGCTCAGCGAGTAGGGCTGCGGATGCTTGTCGGTATAAACCCCGATGAGCGGCTGCAGCAGCGAGGCGCAAACCTGATAGGTCAACGTGATCACGCCGATCTGGACGAAACTCAGGTGAAATTCCCCCTTGAGCAGGGGATAAATGGCGATGATCAACGACTGCATCATGTCGTTGAGAAAATGCGAGAAGCTCATGGCGCCCGAGCACATTGAAGCGCGGTCGCCGCCGCTGCGATCGATCGGTCGGATCCGCCGCGAAACTTTTTGCCATGCTTGAGCTCGTCCAATGTGCAACTATCTGCACGCCGTACGCCTACCCTACTAGCTACTTCGTTGCCTGTCCTGAGAGAATGCGCGCGATGAACCGATTCGAGCTGCCCGCCTTTCTGCGCGATGTCTTCACCGCTGGGACGTGCTGGCATTCATCGTCGTGATCGGGCTGGTCGTGTTTCTGGGCGAGACCTCGCGCGGCCTGTTTGCGCCGCTGACCCAGCTGGAGTTGTCGCCGATTTCGCTGGATCCCTGGCATTTGCCGGAATATGCCGCGCGCACGACCTTTCGCATGTTCGCGGCCCTGGCGCTGTCGCTGCTCTTCACCCTGACCTACGCCACCTGGGCGGCGAAGAGCGAACGCGCCGGCAAGTTGCTGGTACCCATTCTGGATATCCTGCAATCGGTGCCGATTCTAGGTTTCATTTCCATTACAGTCGTGTTCTTCATGTCGCTCGCGCCCGGGACGGGTGCTGGGCGCGGAGTTCGCGGCAATTTTCGCCATCTTCACCAGTCAAGCCTGGAATATGGCATTCAGCTTTTATCAATCCCTGCGCACGATTCCGATCGAACTGGCCGAAGCCGCGGAATCGTTCCGGCTCTCGCCCTGGATGCGCTTCTGGCAGCTCGAGGTTCCTTTCGCGCATGCCGGCGCTCGTCTGGAACATGATGATGTCGATGTCGGGCGGCTGGTTCTTTGTGGTTGCCTCCGAATCGATCAGTGTCGGGCATACGACTGTGACGCTGCCGGGCATCGGATCGTACATTGCACTCGCCATCGAACAGAAGAATCTGGCCGCGATCGGTTGGGCGATCGCCACCATGCTGATCGTGATTCTCTTGTACGACCAGCTGATGTTTCGGCCGCTGGTCGCCTGGGTGGACCGCTTCCGCGTGGAGCAGGACCCCGGGGCGCGGGTGCCCGACTCCTGGGCGCTGACCATGATGCGACGTTCGCGCCTCATTCAGGCGGCCACCGTGTTTTTCCATTCCGCAGTCATGTTGACCAGCCGCGCCGTCAAGCGCAGCGATGACGAACCTCCGGCGCCGACATCGGCCGAGCCGAACGATCGCTCGATATGCTGTGGGTCTCGCTGATCATCGCGGCTGTCGTGCTCGGGCTCTGGCATATCGTCCTGGTGCTCATCAAGAACACGCCGCTGCGCGAAGCCCTGCAGGTCTGCGGCTCTCGCGACGCTCACGATGCTGCGGGTGTTCGTTCTGATCGCGCTTGCAAGCCTGATCTGGGTGCCGATCGGCGTGTGGGTGGGAATGCGGCCGCGCGCCACGCAAATCGTGCAGCCGATCGCGCAGTTCATGGCGGCGTTTCCGGCGAATTTATTGTTTCCCATCGCGGTGTTCGGAATCGTGCAGCTGGAAACTGAATCCGGATATTTAGCTGAGTCCGCTGATGATTTTGGGAACGCAGTGGTACATTCTCTTCAACGTGATTGCCGGCGCATCCTCCATACCCGCGGAAATGCGCTATGTCGGCGACAATTTTCGGATCAAGGGTTGGCTGTGGTGGCGCAAAGTCGCGTTGCCGGCGATTCTGCCGTTCTATGTGACCGGCGCCATTACCGCCTCGGGCGGCTCCTGGAATGCCGCCATCGTCGCCGAATTGGCCACCTGGGGAAACACGCAAATCCAGGCGCGGGGATTGGGTTCTTACATTGCCGAGGCGACCACGGCCGGGGACTTCCACCGGATCGTGTTGGGGATAGGCACCATGAGCCTGTTCGTCGTCATCATCAATAGGCTGTTCTGGCGTCCCTTGTATTACTACGCTGAGCGCAAATATCGCCTTACTTAACGGGATTGTCCGCAATGGCTAACTCTCCGCTGCTGCAATGCACGGATGTGCGCAAGGCGTTTCCGAAACCGGATGGCGCGGAACTGTTGGTATTGGAGGGCATGAATCTCGAATTGCGAGAGGGACAGATCGTCGGCCTCTTAGGCAGATCCGGGTCGGGCAAGTCCACCTTATTGCGCTTGATCGCGGGACTTTCCGAACCCAGCGCCGGCGACCTGCAATACCTCGGAAAGCCGATTGCCGGTCCTGCTCCCGGCATCGCCATGGTGTTCCAGAGTTTTGCCCTGTTTCCCTGGCTCACGGTCTTTGAGAACGTGGCGCTGGGCCTCGAGGCACAGCGCATGTCGCGGACGGAAATCCGCAAGCGCTCGTTGGCGGCGATCGATCTTATCGGCTTGGACGGTTTCGAGTCGGCGTATCCGCGCGAATTGTCCGGCGGCATGCGTCAGCGCGTGGGATTCGCCAGAGCCTTGGTGGTACATCCGAACATCCTGCTTGATGGACGAACCGTTTTCCGCCTTGGACGTGCTGACGGCGGAGACGCTGCGAACCGACTTCCTCGATTTATGGGCCGAAGGCCGCATGCCGATCAAGGGCGTCATCTTGGTCACGCACAACATTGAAGAGGCCGTACTGATGTGCGACCGGGTGCTGGTATTCGGCAGCAATCCCGGCCGGATCTTAAGTGAAATCAAGGTGTCGCTGCCGCAGCCACGCAACCGCTTGGATCCGAGTTTTCGCGAATTGGTGGAACGCATCTATGTGGAAATGACCGCGCGCCCGAAGAGCGCGGCGCCCGGGCGCAAGGAGAATTTCCCGGGGTTGGGGATCGGCAGCGTCCTGCCGCACGTTTCCTCCAACCTGCTCGCGGGCCTGATGGAAGCGGTGGCCGCAGCGCCCTTCAACGGCAAGGCGGACCTGCCGGAAATCGCTTCGGACCTGACCATGGAGATCGATGAGCTGTTTCCAGTCGCGGAAACCCTGCAGATGCTGCGTTTTGCGGAGTTGGAGGGCGGCGATTTGAAGCTCACCGAAGATGGCCTGGCGTTTGCCCACGGCGCGCTCGATGAGCGCAAGCGCATATTCCTGCGCCATTTGCTGACCTACGTGCCGCTCGCGGCCCATATTCGGCGGGTATTGGATGAACGGGCCTCGCATTCCGCGCGCAAAAGCCGCTTTATCGACGAATTGGAGGACTTTATGGATGAGGAGGCGGCGGAACAAAGCCTGCGTGCGGCAGTGAGCTGGGGCAGATATGCGGAAGCCTTCGCGTATGATGACGAGAATGCCATGTTCAGCCTGGAGAATCCGACTTAAAATGAGCGTATGACCGAGATGGCGCTGTATTTGACGCTGAATGTTCCGCCGGACGAAATGGTGAAGTACATTCAGGATTTGATGACCTTGCCGCACGGGGAAATCGCGGCCAGTTCGGCCATGGCGCTGGCGCAGCGGCATTGGGGCGGCGACACCCCCCTGGCGCGCGCCGCGCTGTTGCGATGGGGCGCGCTCAATCTCGCGTTTCAAGGACAAGCGCCTGGATACCTGGACCGTCGCGCGAGAACGCGATCGCATCCAAGTACCCGCCGCATTGGTGGCGGCGGCGGGTATCGCCCCCTTGGTGCTGGACAACGAGCGGGCGGTTTTCGACATTCCCGCGCTTCTGGATGCCACGCTGGATTTCCAACCCCCAGCGGGTCAGGCTTAAGGCTTTAAGCGTTACATGACAGTCCCCGTCGAGCAAGCGCCCAGGCAGCGCTTTGGCGTACTGCGCACCATCGCGCTCTACAAGCTGGTGAAAGTGATTCTGCTGCTTCTGGTCGCTTATGGTGAACTGCGCCTGCGCGATGCGTCGCTTGCGGCGAAGCTGCTCTCCTGGGCGCAGGCGCGGCCCTATGGATTGGAGCACCGCGTCGTCGCTCAATTGCTCGAGTGGTTCAGCGGCCTCAGTCTGTCGCGCATTTACCTGTTTCGCATCGTCACCCTGGTGTATGCGGCGATTTTCGCCGTCGAGGGCATCGGCTTGTGGATGGAGAAGCGCTGGGCTGAGTGGCTGACGACCATCATCACGGCCTCGCTGATACCGCTCGAGGCCTGGGAGATAGCCTTCCGGCCGACGATCGGTAAGACCCTGATCCTGCTGGCGAATGTGGCCGTGGTCGGCTACCTGGTATGGCATGTGCGTAAAACGCAGGCCTCCCGGGATCTCGCCATTGTGAAATGATCTTCATCTCGGTTCAATTGCCCGATTCCGTCGTATTCTTCGCAGCGCTTTAGCCCCCCATCACGTTTGGAGATCTCATGAAGAAGTCTGCGACCCTGATTATCACCGCCTTGTTGACCTTTGGCCTTGCCGCCGCCTCGATGGCCGCCGATGCGCCGAAGAGCGGTACGCCGGCGGCTGCCGCCAGCACCGCGCCTGCGCCGAAGGCCAAGTCCCATAAGACCAGCAGCAAGAAAGCACAAGAAATCGAGACCACCGCTTCTTCGGCAACCAAGTAATATTATTGGTATAACGCCCCGACCGCTTCACGGCGGCCGGGGCTTTTTTTTGGTTTACGACGACAATAATTAGGGCGGGCACATGGATTTTGTAGTTGCTGTCAAGGCCTTGATATCTCGGGTGTCGTGGAGGGATTGACGGAATTCCTGCCCGTCTCGAGCACCGGGCACTTGATCGTGGTCGGCAGCCTGCTCAACTGGAACGACGAGAAGGGCGAGCTTTTCGAGATCGTGATTCAATTTGCCGCCATTTTGGCGATTTGCTGGCTGTACCGTCGGCGCCTTTGGACGGTGATCGCGACGCTGCCGCGCGAGCGCCGGATCACAGCTTTTCACCTGGAATCTGCTGCTGGCATTTTTGCCGGCCGCCGTCTTCGGCGTCATATTCATCGGCACGATCAAAAAATATTTGTTCGCGCCGGTGCCGGTCGCCACGGCGTTCATCGTCGGCGGCATCCTCATTTTGCTGGATCGAGAGCCGCAAACGCACGGCACGCATCGAAACTGTCGACGCCATCAAGCCGCCGGATGCGCTCTGGATCGGCGTTGCCCAGACCCTGTCCATGATTCCGGGCACTTCCCGCTCGGGAGCCACCATCATGGGGGGTTTGCTGCGCGGCCTGTCGCGTCCGGCCGCCACCGAATTCTCGTTCTTTCTGGCCATTCCCACGATTTTCGGCGCGACCGTGCTGGAGCTCTACAAGGCGCGTCACTTGCTGAATTTCGATGATCTGGCGGTGATCGGCGTCGGCTCGGTTGCCTCGTTCGTCAGCGCGATGATTGCGGTGCGTGCCTTGGTCCGCTATGTCAGCGGGCATAACTTCAAAGTCTTCGCCTGGTATCGAATCGCCTTTGGATTCGTCATCCTGGGCACGTGGTATTTCGGCGCGGTGAAGTGGTGAACACGTTTTTCCCGCAGGCAGGCGACGTCGCGCATCTCATTCAGGTCGCATTGACGCCGATCTTTTTGATTTCGGCGATTGGGGTGACTCTCAACGTGCTGACCAGCCGGCTGGCGCGCATCGTCGATCGGGCGCGGGCCATGGAGAACGAGTTGTGCAGCCCCGATTATCAGGCGGGGGACGAGACTTGCATGCCGCGTTGGGCGTGCTGGCGCGCCGCGCGCACTACATCAATGCGGCCATTACCTTGATCACGCTGTCGGCGCTGTTCATCGCCCTGGTGGTGGTGATGCTGTTCGTCAACGCCTTCGCGCATTGGGAACTGTCGGCGTTCATCGCCATTATGTTCATATTGTCGATGCTGTCGTTCGCGGCGGCACTGAGCTCGTTTCTGATCGAGGTGCGCATCGCCACGACCACGCTGCGCATCGGCATCGAAGCCGCCTCGCGCAATAGTTAGCGAAGATACGGGCTCCTAGTGAGCGGGGCGCTCGCGCACCGGAATCGGCACGTTGCACAGATCGATGCGGCCGGCCGGCACTTTGAAAAACTCTTCGGGACGGTTGCGGCGCGATTCGATGAGAGCCGTGAATGTGGGCGTATCGGTGCGGATCACTTCCAGGTTCGAGCGTTCGGCGGCGGGCACGTCCGCCGCGACGCGTATCGACTTTATCGGCAGGGGCTTTTCGGTCTTGGTGTAGAAGCCCATGTCGGCGCTGCCGCGCGGTAGTCCGGACAGCAACTCGACGCCCTTGACCACTCTTCCCACCAGCGCGACGTTGCGGTCCAAATGCCGCGGCGCGTGCCCGATCACCACGTACATTTCCGCGCCGCTGCCGCTTTCGGCGTCCAAATCGCGTCCCACGCCCACCATGCCGTAGCAGTGCGCCAGCCACACCTTATGCAATGCGGCGGAGCGCGCTACCGGCAGACCGTTGGAAAAACCCACTTCGGGCGCATACACATCGCCGTCCGGCAGGCGGGTGAAAGCCATGTGCGCCGGAAATGCCGAATCGAATTCCGGCGCCACCTTGCCGATGCCGGCGGGCAGTGGATGGCGGTTTTCGGGGTCGCCCCATTGAGCGACGTAGTTGTCCTGCTCGCGGATCACGGATAGGCCGTTGAAGTAGCCTGCGCGGGCCAAGGTTTTGATATTGGCGACATGCAGCGGGGCGAATGCCGGGGCCAATTCGATGACCACCCGTCCGGTGGGCAGTTCGACGTACAAGGTGTTTTCAGGATCCAGCGGGCGCCAGTCCGACGGGCTGGAAGCCGCCAAAACCTCCGGCATGCTCGGCTGTTTGGCCGCCAGCGCCGGGTACGACAAAATTATCAGCGCGCCGGGGATTAAGAATCTAAAATTGCGGTTCATGCATCAGTATTGCATAAAACTCTCACCGGCTGCCTTGGGGGGCGAAATGCGCCGCATTCTATTGCTTTGCCTCGTGTTGCTCATGGCCGAACTGCCTTTCACGCCGGTTCACGCGCAAGGCTACCCCGGCGGCGGCATCCCGCCCATCACGGGCAGCGGCGGCAGAACGCCGCAGCAGGAAGAGATTCCTTCCGCACCGGCGGAAATCAAGCCGGATAAGGCGGCGGCCAAGGCCTATGCGGCCGGCATGAAGAGCATGCAAAAAGCGCATGAGCTGGAGGAAACCATCGCCCGGGCAACCGACCCGGACAAGAAAGCCAAAGCCCAGTCGAAATTAGAGGACAGGTATGGCAATGCCTTGGAGCAATTCACCGAAGTCCTGCGCAACAAGAACGACATGTACGATGCCTGGAACAAGATCGGATTCATACATCTGCACTTCGGCGCCTACCGCGAAGCGGTCGATGACTACAATCACGCGCTCGCGCTGAAGCCCGATTTGCAGGAGGCGATCGAGCATCGCGGCGAGGCGTATATGGGCACGGACCATTTGGACGAAGCCAAGGCCGCTTATATGGATCTGTTTTTCCACGCGCGCCCGCTCGCGGATCAAATGATGGCCACCATGCAGTCCTGGCTGCAAAGTCACCGCGCGGCCGCGAACGGCATGCGCGCGGAGGACATCGACGCGTTCGGCAAATGGCTGCAGGAACGCGAGACGATCGCGAAAACCACGGCCGCGAACTAGCGGCCTGCCGCAGACACAGCCGGCGCGTGCCTATGCGCCGCGGGTCAGCGCATCGATTCTGGCGCGCAATTCCGCCACCGCTTGCTCCAGCGCGCTGACCCGCTGACTCAAGCTGGGAGCCGCCGGATCGCCCGGCGCGCCCGCAGGTTCAAGGGTCTCGGGCTCGGCGGCGGATGGCATCGCGCCGGAGAATAAATGCGCATAGCGCGATTCGCGGGCGCCCGGCGCGCGCGCCAGCCGCGCAATGAACGGTCCGTCCTCGCGCGACATCAGGCCCCTTAAGGCGGCTTCCACCTCTTCGGCATCCGCGAATTCGCACAATCGATTGGTGCGCGAGCGCAGCTCGCCCGGGGTCTGCGGGCCGCGCAGCAGCATGACGCAAATGATGCCGAGTTCCTGCTTGTTGAACTTCAAGGAGCCGAATTCGGTATTGCAGAAGCGGTGCTTGTATTTCGTGACCCGGCCGCCGTAGCCGGCGGATTTGTCGCTGACCATGTATTTTTTCATGAGCGAGTCGACCGCTTGCTGCACTTCAGACTCGCTCAATTCGAGCACCGGCTCGCGGTTGGTTTTTTGATTGCAGGCATTGGTCAGTGCGTTCAAGGAGAGCGGATACTGGTCGGGAGTGGTGATTTCCTTCTCGATCAGGCAGCCGATGACGCGCGCTTCGGTCGGTGTAAATACGATGTTCATGACAGCTTCCAACTCGGCGCCGGTTGCTCTACCGTAGCGCCCTGGTCTCCAAAGGAACGACAGGATATCCGCAAATGAAAACCAAAGCCGCAGTTGCCACCGCCGCCCGCAAGCCGCTCGAAATCATCACCGTGGACTTGGACGGGCCGAAGGCCGGCGAAGTGTTGGTGGAAATCAAGGCCAGCGGCGTCTGTCACACGGATGAGTTTACCCGTTCGGGGGCGGATCCCGAGGGGTTATTTCCGGCGATTCTGGGCCATGAAGGCGCCGGCATCGTGGTGGATGTCGGCCCCGGCGTATCCTCGGTTCGCAAGGGCGATCATGTGATACCGCTGTACACGCCCGAATGCCGGCAGTGCAAGTCCTGCACCTCGCGCAAAACCAATCTGTGCACCGCGATCCGCGCGACCCAGGGCAAAGGCCTGATGCCGGACGGTACCAGCCGGTTTTCGATCGGCAAGGACCTGGTGCATCACTACATGGGCTGTTCGACCTTCGCGAATTTCACCGTGCTGCCCGAAATTGCGGTCGCGAAAATCCGCGAGGACGCGCCCTTCGACAAGGTGTGCTACATCGGCTGCGGTGTGACGACGGGCATAGGCGCGGTGATCAACACCGCGAAGGTGGAGGCGGGCGCCAATGTGGTGGTGTTCGGCCTGGGCGGCATCGGCTTGAATGTGGTGCAGGGTGCGCGCATGGTCGGCGCGAATAAAATTATCGGGGTCGACTTGAATCCCAAGCGCAAGGCGCTGGCCGAGAAGTTCGGACTGACGCACTTCGTCAATCCCGCCGAGGTCGGCGGCGATCTGGTGGCGCATTTGGTCGCGCTCACCGACGGCGGCGCGGATTACAGTTTCGAATGCGTCGGCAATGTCGATCTGATGCGCCAGGCGCTGGAATGCTGCCATCGAGGTTGGGGTGTATCGGTCATCATCGGCGTCGCCGGCGCGGGCAAGGAGATTGCGACGCGGCCGTTTCAATTGGTGACGGGAAGGGTGTGGAAAGGCACTGCGTTTGGCGGCGCGCGCGGGCGCACCGACGTGCCCAGGATCGTCGATTGGTACATGGACGGCAAGATCAACATCGACGATCTGATCACGCACAAGATGCCCCTGAACGACATCAACCGGGCGTTCGACCTGATGCATTCGGGCGAATCGATCCGCAGCGTCGTGCTGTTCTCGTGAGCGAGTTGACGCTGATATCGGAGCACGCCTGCTACGGCGGTGTGCAGCGCTTCTATCGCCATGAGTCGCGCGAGACCCGCGGCCCCATGAAATTTTCGGTCTATCTGCCGCCGCAGGCGCGATCGGGCCCGGTGCCGGTGCTGTATTTTCTGTCGGGCCTGACCTGCACGGAAGAGACGTTCTGCATCAAATCGCATGCGCAAAAGTACGCCGCGGAACTGGGGCTCATGCTGATATCCCCGGATACCAGTCCGCGCGAGCCGCGTATTGCGGGGGACGCCGATCACTGGGACTTCGGCTACTCGGCCGGGTTTTATCTGGACGCGACCCAGGCGCCGTGGTCGCAAAACTATCGCATGTATAGCTACGTGGTGCGGGAATTGCCGCAGATCGTGGCGGCCCACCTGCCCGCGGCACCCAGACGCAACGGGTATATTTGGGCATTCCATGGGCGGCCATGGCGCTTTGACGCTGGCCCTGCGCAATCCTTCGCTGTACCGGTCGGTATCGGCGTTTTCTCCGATCGCCGCACCCATGCAATCACCCTGGGGCAAGAAAGCGTTCACCAATTACCTGGGATCGGACATCGAGGCCTGGCGCGCGCACGACGCCACGGAATTGGTGGGACGACAGCCGTATCCCGGTCCCATCCTCATCGATCAAGGAAGCGCGGATCAATATCTGCGAAGCAGAACTCAAGCCGGAGAAATTCGCGGCGGCGGCGCACAAGTCCGGACAGCGCTTAACGTTGCGCATGCAGCCGGGCTACGATCACGGCTACTATTTCATCCAAACCTTCATGGCGGATCATTTGCAGCACCACGCGCAGCAGCTTGCGAGAGCGCGCTGACGGGGACACGCCGAGCGTTGCTAGCGGACCAAGACTCGCGGTTCAGAGGTGATGCGGCCGTCGAAATCCATCCACACGTGCTGCGCGAAGTCGTACAGCTTGCAGCGGCGCACGGTGTTCCAATAGTAGCGCCAGGTGAAAACTTCGGAGTTGAGCCTTTCATCCAGGGTCGCGGCGAGTTTCGCCTGGGCTTCCTTGAGACGATAAAGCGGGATTCCCATGTTCACGTGGTGCGCGCCGTGCTCGAGAATGTAATGGATCAGGCCGTCGAGGGGGCGCATGAGCTTGATGTGAACGGTGGTCGTCGCGTACCCGGCATTGGCGGTCCATTGGTCGCGCCGTTCATACCAGGCCACCCGCGGATGGGTGTGCTGCACGTAGATCACGAACCCCATCAGGCAGTTCCAAATGAAGAACGGGATGACGAAGCCGAATATCAGCAGCGACCAAATCGACTTCCCGCTATAGACGCCCCACAACACCAAGCCGCCGACCCACAGAGCGCCGAAGCCGGCCACCAACAGGCTGTCCCAGGTGTAGCTGAGGCGGCGGGTGGCAACGTGCTTGCGCCCCGGAAAAAACAGCTTCTTCCACCACATTTCGATCATGTAGTAGACGCCTTGGCCGAAGCCGCTGCGATAGATGCGTTCCAACCAGCGGCGGATCCACGGCAATTTGGCGAATTCGGCCGGCGAGTAGGGGGTCCAAACGTAGTCGCGCCCCTTCAAATTGGTGAAGCCATGGTGGGCAAGGTTGTGGCCGATTTCCCAAAGGCTGAACGGCGTCAGCGAGGGCAGGAAAGCGATTCGCCCAATCCACTTGTTCAGCGTTTTGTTCGGCGTGTAGGAGCCGTGGCAGGCATCGTGACCGATGACGAACAGACGCGCGATCCACAGGGCCGCCACCAAGCGAGGCAAAAACCTTGATCCAAAAAGACTCGACCACCAACAAGCTGGCGATCGCAACGCCCAGCACCAGCCAGTCGAGAAAAAACCAAATGATCGGCGTGGCGACGCTCGGCTTGACCGCGAAGGGCTGCAGCAGTTTCTGAAAGCGGAACCGCGATTTGTCGGGGGGCAGCGGCGCCGCGGACTGCACCTCGGGGGCGGATTCGTCTGATTCAGGAAGCGGAGATGTTTGCACTCGAAATTCCGTCTGCACGTGGAAAGGTCAACTTGTTATTATACGCCGAGAAAACCACTGCGCACGATCATGCGTTAGGCGGTTTCCGCATCCGGCCACAGTAAAACCCCTAAGTGCTCGCAGGCCTCGATCAGGGCGGTCGCCGCTTCGCGGGTGCTGGCATCCAGCCGCCTATCGTGGGTCAGCAGCCAAGTCAGCCTCGCGCGGCGCGAGCGAGCCGAGGGTTCGCTGTCGAAGAGTGCCGGAAACAGGCCCAGTGCATCGACAAATTCGCGCATTGCCGCCGTGGATGGGGCATTTGGCGCGGGCGTGAGCAGCAATTTCAGCCAAGTCACGCAGCGCTTGGCGAGGCCGGCGCGTGTCAGACCGAGCCCCGTGCGGCGCCGCGATTCGCCGTCCGCCAGCGAATCGGCCAGGTTGCGATAACGCTCGACGGCCGACTCCTCCGCGGCCACCGAGGGGCTGGCGTCGGAGAGAATGGCACGCAGCACATCGCCCAGCAGCAAGGAAAGCGACTCGGCCAGAAATCGCTGGCACTGTTCTGCATCCGGACGCGAAAGCTGATCCCAGGAAAGCGGTCCGCCTATTCGTCGGGCATTCGGCGACTTAGACATGACTCCCAGTGTAGCGGCTCTATTGCCCATCGCAACTATCTCAAAGTGCGACGAACATCACTGACTTGCGAATACCTGCGCAAAATGCCTCCGCTGCGCCTTCCTCGCGCGAGGTGCGGCAAAAATTTAATGATTGCGGATGTATGATGAGCGTGATTGCACGCCAGATCTCAACTTGCTCCCGGTAAAGTCCACTCCCTGGCGCGAGGAGTCCGCCGCATCGTGGCCGGCAATGCCGGCATGATGACGGGTCCGGGAACCAACACCTATCTGCTCGGCGAGAAGGAGATCGCGGTTCTCGATCCGGGACCCGAAGAGGCGGCGCACCTTCAAGCCATCATCGAGGCGGCGGGCGCTCCGATCCGCTGGGTCATCGTCACCCATACCCATCGCGATCATTCGCCGCTGGCCAAGGAGCTTGCCCGGCGCACCGGCGCCACCCTCATCGGATTGCCGCCGCCCTTCGATGGGCGGCAGGACGAGAGCTTCGTGCCGCAGCGACGGCCTGTGGATGGCGAACCTCTGGCCTTGGGCGATTTGGAATTGACCGCCATCCATACGCCGGGCCATGCATCGAATTGCGTCTGTTACTTTCTGGCGCGTGAGCGTCTCTTGATCACCGGGGATCACGTGCTCGAAGGGGTCTCCCCGGTGATTTTACCGCCCGACGGCAACATGGCCGATTACCTCGACTCGATCGACAAGCTGTTCGCGTACGACTTCGAGAGAATCGCCCCCGGTCACGGCGATCTCATGGATCAGGGCAAGAAAGTACTCGAGGCGTTGCGCGCACATCGCCTGGCACGCGAGGCCAAGGTCCTGCGCAACCTGGAGAGGCTGCAAGCGGCGAGCCTCGATGCGCTGATTCCGGAGGTTTACGACGATGTGCCGGCAGACCGCCATTCGTGGGCGCGGCTGACGTTGCAGGCCCACTTGATCAAGTTGGCGCGGCAAGGCCGCGTCAGCGAGCTGAACGGAATCTGGCGTCCGCATCCATGAATCCGCGCCTGGCCGTCACGCTGCGCGCCGCCGGCGTGCGGCGCGGCGATACCTGGGTATTGCGCGGCATCAACTGGCAGCTCGAGCCCGGCGAACGCTGGGCACTGCTGGGCGAGAATGGCGCCGGCAAGACCCAGTTGCTCAAACTGTTGAGCGGCGACATTTGGCCCACGCCGACTCGCGCAGGCGCGGCGCCGCGTTGCTATCGCGCCGGCGGGCACCTGCTCGAATTGATCGATGCGAAACGGCGCATGGCTTATCTCGGCGGCGAGCTTCAGGACAAGTACGCGCGCTACGGGTGGAATCTGCGCGTGCGCGATGTGGTGGCCACCGGCCTGCACCGGACCGATTTGCTGCTCGCGCCCGTGACGCGTGCCCAAGCCGGACAAGTCTCGGCCATGCTGCGCGCCTGCGGCATCAAACGGCTGGCTGCCCGTGAATTTCTGTCCCTGTCGTACGGAGAGAAACGCCTGGCTTTGCTGGCGCGCGCGTTGGTGCAACGGCCGGACTGGCTGTTGCTCGACGAAGTGTACAACGGCTTGGACCGCGAATACCGGGGTCGCATCGACTCGGTGCTCGCGGCGGCGCGCGCGCAGGGCCAGTCATGGATTGCAACGGCGCATCGCGCCATGGATGTGCCGCCGGGAACACGCTCGCTGATCGAGCTGTCCGAAGGCCGGATCCGGCGGATGACACGGCTGTCTGCGCGCGGACTTCGAGCGCCTGCGGGCAGGCGCGCGGGAATCTTCGCCCCGCGCATCGCGGCGGCGGCAGGCACCCGTCAAGGCGCGGGCGGCGCGGGGACGGGTGCTGCTGCGGCTGATCGATGCCGATCTTTATGTCGGACACCGGGCGGTGCTGCGCGCGCTGAATTGGCAGTTGCGGCAAGGCGAGCATTGGGCAATTTTCGGCGCGAACGGCGCCGGAAAATCCAGTTTTCTGAAACTGCTGTACGGCGATTTGTCCCCCGCGCTGGGCGGAAAAATCGAGCGGGCGGGCTGTCCCACCGGCACGCTCCATCTTCGAGTGGAAGCGGCGCGCGGGCTACGTCTCGCCCGAATTGCAAAGCCAATATGCCGTGGATGTCGGGCTGACGGAATTGGTCGCGAGCGGGCGTCATTCGAGCATCGGTCTTGCGGCGCCGATGACTGCCGCCGACTTGAAGAGCGCGCGCGAGTGGCTGGCGTTCTTCAAATTGCGCAATGTTGCGCGGCGCCGGCCGCGTGAACTGTCCTACGGGCAATTGCGCCGCGCGCTCATCGCGCGAGCCATGGCGGCGGAGCCGGAGATTCTGTTGCTGGACGAACCGTTCACCGGTCTCGATCCCGTCCAGCGAGCGGCGATGAAGCGCGTGCTCGAACGTCTGATGCAGCGCCGCGTGACGATGGTCGCCGCCGTGCACCATGCCGAAGACCTGCCGCGCGGCATGATGCGCGAGCTTGCATTTACATAAGCGGCACGCTACGGGTGGAAGATTCGTATTTTGCGACGTGAGCGCGGGCGAGCACGGCGCGCGCGGGCGAGACTGCATGCCCTTATCGCTCGGCACGGGAAAAGATTATGTTGCGTCTCACCACGGCAGCTTGGCTTTGCTGGCGCCGTCGCACTCGCCGCTTGCAGCGGATCGGGTTACGCGGTGCGTCCCGTGCCGCGAATCGCGGCCGATACGGTGGGTAAACCCGTCAGCGTATTGCAAGAGGCCTTGGGTGAGCCGCGCAAGGTCGACAAAACTTCCACCAAGATGGTGTATGTGTGGTATCTCCCGCAAAAGCCCAAGGAAGGCGCGCCGTCCGGGTTTCAGGGATGCGAGATGGAAGTCACCGTCGATGCACGCTCGCAGCGCATCCTGGGCTATTCGTTGTCGAATATCGGATTCTCGACCTGCGGCGACGTGCAGCGGCGCATCCGGATAGCGCAGCGCTAACAGCCGGAGCGGTTTCTCGCTACAATAGGGGGCTCAAGCCTGTCGGCGTTTCGCTATCGCAAGGTTCGTCGCCTTTGTTGTCCGTTTCCATCCTCTCGCTGCTGATTCAAGCCGCCCTCATCATCCATGTGATCAGGACCGGACGAAATACCCTCTGGATCCTGGCCATCGGGCTATTGCCGGGAATCGGCTCGCTCGCGTATCTCGTCGCCGAGGTTTTACCGGAGCTGTTCCGCGGCCGCGCCGCGCGCAGGGCAAAAACCGGCATCGGCCGCATGATCGATCCGAACCGCGACCTGCGCCGCGCCGCGGCCGAAGTGCAAATTTCCGGCAATGTCGATGCGCGCCGGCGGCTGGGGGAAGAACTGTTCGAACGCGACCAGTTCGACGAAGCCATCGAGGTGTACCGCGCCGGTTTGAAGGGCATTTTCGAATACGATCCGACGCTGCTGTTGGGCTTGGCGAAGGCGCAATTCGCAAGGAGGATTTTGCGGCGCGCGCGCTACCACGCTGGAACTTCTCGCGCAGCAGAATCCGGATTTCAAATCGGCCGACGCGCCAGCTCCTGTATGCCCGGACGCTCGAGGCCCGAAATGCGCTCGAGGAGGCTGAGCGCGAATACGCGCGCATTGCCCCGGGGTATCCTGGCGCGGAGGCGCGCCTGCGCTACGGGTTGCTGCTCAAGAAACGCGGCAAGCTGCAGGACGCGCAGCGGGTTCTGAAGGATCTGTTGGACGGCGCCAAATTGGGTCCGGCGCATTATCGCAGGGCGCAAGCCGAATGGCTGGATCGCGCACGGCGGGAATTGAGCTAGAATCCGCCGATTCCTCGAGCCGGAGTTTCCATGCAACCAAGCAATCGCATCGGCCGTCTTGAGCGTTCTGTCGCTGATGGCCCTCATCCTCGCGGCGTGCGCCGGGCAAAAGCAGCCGGCGGAGAAACTCATCGGCGAGATCCAGGCGACCGTCACGGCCGCCTCCACAGAGGCCGGGAAATATATTCCGGAGCAACTGATGAGTGTGCAAACCCAATTGGACGCACTCAAGGCCTCCTTCGCCAAGCAGGATTACGCCGCGGTCGTCAGCGGCGCGCCGGCCGTGCTCGCGGCCGCCCGGTCGCTGGCCACCGCCGCCGCCGAAAAAAAGGATGATGCACTGAAGGCGCTCAATGACAATGGACGGCGCTCGCCGACAGTGTCCCGGCGGACCTGACCGCGATCCAGAACCGCGTGGATTTTCTTGGCAAGAAAGCCAACAAAAAGGCCGCCGCCGGATTGATCTGGATGGCGGAAATCCGCCCTGGGCGATGCGATGTCCTCGCTGTGGTCCAAGGCACAGGCGGCGTTTGCCGCCGGCAACCTGGAGGAGGCGGTGAACACTGCGCAGGACGTGAAGTCGAAGGCTGCAGGCGCTGGCGGCCGCGATCTGAAGCTCGACCTTGCCGCGCCGCCCGCCAAGTCTTAAGGCTTACAGGGCCAAAGTACCCTCGCTGACGATGATCGCGGTGCCTGCGATGTGCGCGGCAACCATGTCGCCCTTGTCGATTTCCAGGCGCACTCTGACCTGGCCCGGCCGCTTCATCTGGTAGCCCTGGCGGCCGATGAAGGTGGTGGATTTTTTGCCAAACTGGCCGAGTCCCACAGGTATGCCGCCAGCATGGCGTGCGCATTGCCGCTGACCGGGTCCTCCGGGATCCCCAGCGCAGGGCAGAACATGCGCGATTCGGTCCATATCTCGTCGGAATCGCGATTCACCGCGAACAAGAAAAACCCGTCGGTGCCAAGTTCGCTGCCAAGGCCATCAGCGTCTCGAAATTCGGCGCGAGTTGCTCCAGAGGGCCGGGATCCGCTATCGGCACCAGCAGGCGGCTGCTGCCCTTGCGGGCGATGCGCGCCGGCATGACGTCATGCAATTGTGTTGCCGGCAGCTTGAGTGCCTCGGCAACGCGCAGCGTGGTCTTGAATGGCAGCGGCGCGTCGAGTTCGGGCGCCGTCTGCCGGAATTCGATCACCGTGTCGGCGCCGGAGGCCCGCTGTTCGATTTGCGCGCTGACCTCGACGATGCCGATGCCGCACTGTTGCCGGCAAACGCCGAGCGCGCGCCTTCCCAAGGCCAACAGCACCGCGTGGGCTGCCACCGTGGCGTGCCCCACGAAGGGCGCTTCCTTGCGCGAATTGAAGAACCGCAGCCGCACGTCGTGATCCGCGGCGTTCGCGGCGAACACGAACGCCACCTCGGCGTGCGAAAACTCACGCGCGACGGCAAACAGGGTGGCTTCATTTTGTCCGTCCGCGTCGAGGATCACGATCGCTGGATTGCCCGTGAAACGGGTCGCGGTGAAGGCGTCTACCTGAAAAATGCGCAATTGCCGTCTCCAAAATCGATTGCGGAGTTTTGCACGCATCGGCGCCGCCAGGCTACACTTCCGTGAACCTTGGGGTGGCTTGAAAAAGGCCTGAGACGCGGAACATCGAATTCTCGATGCAGCCCGCGAACCCGTTGAACCTGACCCGGTTAGTACCGGCGTAGGGAGCAGGTAATCATATGCGCGCAGCCGTCGAAATCAGCATGTATCCCTTGACCGGCGAGTATCGCCCGCCGATTCAAGCCTTTCATCGATCGCCTCAATACGCATGCCGGCTTGATCGTGAAGACCAATGACCTGGCCACCCAGATCTGGGGCCCGCTGGATCGGATCATGAGCATTCTGACCGAGGAAATGACCCGCTCCGCCGGCAGATCCGGTGCAATTGGTTTTTGTGATGAAGGTGCTTCCGGGCCTGGCACCGCCGGACTCAGGCGAAACGTGATTCACGACCTGTCGATGCAGCTCGTGAGTGCCTGGCACGATACGAGCTGGATCGAGCTGCTGGCCGCCGCGCTTGCGGTGGCTTATCTGCTGCTCGCGATCGGCCAGCGCCTGAGCTGCTGGCTGGCGGCCTTCTTGAGTTCGGTTCTCTATGTTTGGGTGTTGTTCTGGCTCGCCTGTACATGGAGTCGGTGCTGAATGCGTTCTATGCCGCCATGGCGCGTGTATGGCTTTTGGCAGTGGCGGCAAGGCAAGGGCGGCGGTGCGCTGACACGTGACTCGGTGGCCGTTCGCGCGCCACGCGCTGGCCGCGTTCGGGATCATCGTCGGCATTGTCGCTCGTCAACCGCTTCTTTCCTGCGGCGCTACACGCCGGCCGCCAATCCGTTCACCGACTCGATGGTGACCTGGTCCAGTGTCTTCACCACATTCCTGGTGGCGCGCAAGGTATATGAGAACTGGCATTGGTGGCTGCTGATCGATTCGGTCAGCGTGTACCTGTACTTACACGCGGCATTTGTACGCTGACGATGCTGCTGTTTGGGCTGTACCTGATTTTGATCGTGATCGGCATGCGCGAATGGCGCCGCAGTCTGCGTTGCCGGCCAATGCAGTCGCCTGAAATCGAGCGCCTGTGCCGCGCAGTGGTGCCCGGCTCGGGAACCATCGATATTCAGGCGCTGGGCTGCGGGCTGATCAACGAGACGTATCGCATCACGCGCGACGGCGCCGCTACACCTTGAAAGTTGCGGTCGGAACAGCCGTCCCGATCTGCGCGCGGATTCGGCGTGGGAAGTGCGGGTTCTCGAGCGCGCCGGCGGCGCCGGTCTTGCGCCGCCGCTTGGTGATTCGCGATCCCGACGCGCGGCGTGTTCTGCTTTCGCGCTGGGTCAACGGGGCGCTCCTGGGTCTCGCAGGAAGCGGCGGTTGCCGGCCAACTTCGACAGCATCGCCGGCTCCTGCGCCGCGTTCACGCACTCGCGGTGCCACTGCCGCGCGCGCGCAGGTAACGCCGCTGCGCATGGATCGGATTGCTACGAGCGCGGCCTTGTCGCGCGCGGGGTGCCCGCTTCGAGCGATCCGGTTGCGCACGGCGGCGCCGTGCGCGCGCACGATCTCTGCCAAGCTGCCGCGCGCGCGCCGGCGTCGTGTGCCACAGCGATCTGCACGCGCATGAATCTGATCGAGCAGCGATCATTCACTGATCTTGCTCGACTGGGAGTACGCGCATGTTTCGGATCCGCTGTGGGATTTGGCCGGGTGGTGCGCCAACAACGATTTCGATGCGGATGCACAGCGGATCCTGCTGGCGCGCTATCTGGAGCAGCGCGCCGCATCCCTGCCATGGCACGCGCTTTAGACTGTTGCTCGGCTGTACGATTACGTCTGCCTGCTATGGAGTCGAGCTTTACTTGAGTCTGCGGCGCGCCAAAGCCGCGGTTCAGCCGATCCGCGGTTAGCGGCGCGAAATTGCTCGACGCGCGCCTGCGCGTTCCGGCACACTACTCCGCTTGAGTGATGCCACGCTTGGGCAGCAATCGGAGGTTTTTGATGGCGCGGATGGTTGTGGTCGATCGTGATGGCAAGGAACATGAGATCGAGGCAAAAACCGGATTGAAGATCATGGAGATCCTGCGAGAGCTCGACTATGGAGTCGCGGCGATCTGCGGCGGTCTTTGCTCCTGCGCCACCTGCCACATCTACGTCGATGAACAATGGGTCCCGCTGCTGCCGAAACGGCAAAGCGACGAGCTCGAACTGCTGAATGAGTTGCCGGACTTTCGCGAAGCCACCTCGCGGCTTTCCTGCCAGGTCGATTTCACCGAAGCCCTGTCCGGCATCAAAGTGACGGTCGCCGCGGATTCCTGAGGTGACGCGCGCCAGCGCAGGCCATCGCCGGGCCGCAGTCATTTCTTGTCCGTCTGTCGCTTCACGGCCTCCTGCGCCGCGGCGATCGCAGCGGGATCGCCGAGAAAGCGCCGGCTGACCGGCTGCATCTGCTCATCGAGTTCGTAGAGGATCGGAATGCCGGTCGGGATATTGAATTCCACGATGTCGGCCTCGGACATCATGTCGAGCATTTTGACCAGCGCGCGCAGCGAATTGCCATGCGCGACAATGAGCACGTTCTTCTTGGCGCGCAGCTCCGGAACGATGCGCGATTCCCAATAGGGCAGCACGCGCGACAGGGTATCCTTCAGCGATTCGGCCGCCGGGTAGCCAGGCTCGGATCGACGTCCGGCGTAGCGCGGATCGAAGCGCGGATGCCGCGGATCGTCCGAGCGCGAGGGGCGGCGGCGGTACATCGTAGCTGCGGCGCCATATCTTCACTTGCGCATCGCCGTGCTGCTCGACGGTTTGCGCCTTGTTGAGTCCCTGCAGCGCGCCATAGTGGCGTTCGTTCAGGCGCCAGCTGCCCTCGACCGGAATCCACATGCGTTCAGTGGTATCGAGGATGATCCAAAGTGTCCGGATCGCGCGTGTCAACACCGAGGTGAAGGCAATGTGAGGCTCGAGCTTTTCGTCCAGCAGCTCGCGCCCGGCTTGCGCCGCCTCCACCCGTCCCTGATCGCTCAAGTCGACGTCGCGCCAGCCGGTGAAAAGATTCTCGAGATTCCAGATGCTTTGGCCGTGGCGAACCAAGATCAATTTTCCGGGCATTTAGTCACTCCTCCTAGCGGCGCATCGCCGCCGCGAACAAGCCGTCAAAAACCGTCGGCGAGGATCTTGCCGTGGTACATATCCACGCTGCAGCGGATTCGTCCGCGACCGGCACGTGCCAGCATGCTTGTGAAATTTTTCGACCTCGTCGGCGGCGGGAATTTCGACGCTGGCACGCAATTCGCCGTGCACCGGCGTTAAAAACCGCATATTCGATTCCTGGATGACCGCGTCGGCGTCGAGTTCACGTGCCGCGAGAAAGCGGCTCGCCCAGGCCCAGCCGGTCAAAACCGCGAGCGCATACAGACTTCCGCCGAATGCGGTTCCCTTGTGATTCGCGTTGGGGGCAAGCGGCGCGCGCAGCACGACGCCCCCGCCATTCGCGGATTCCACGATTATCCCCATGGGCTTTGCCAGCATGATTTCCCGATCGATGCGCTGCTGCAAATAGTCCGCACCGAACGCACCGGTCTTGCGGCATCCTGAGTCAATGCTGGGCAAGGCGTCTGACCGCTTGCAGTGCCACTGACATCGTCGCGAAATCCGGCGGCGAACCCGTGCGCAGATCGACCACCACCCGCTTCAGCGAATCGACCGGCGCGGAATGACGCGACAGCCATTGATCCGACCCGCGCCGCCGGCTCCCGGCCCTTGTACTTCAGGACCGCCAACGTGATCCTGGCCTGCAAAGCGTACAGATTCTCGCGCAACGTGCCGCGCGCCACCGCTTGCCAATGTCCGTCGGCGGGCAACGACTTTCGATTTGCTCCTTGATCCAAGTGAGCCCGATGCGCTCGCCGAGATCGAAATATGCCCGCGCCGCGTAGACAATCCGCACGCGCGCCACTCATCGCGACCTCGACCAGGTCCAACGCGGAATGCAACTCCTCCAGCGAGGCAATGCGCACCGCCAGCTCATCCGGCACATGCTGCTCAACCAGCTGCGAACGCAGCGCGCTCATGCGCGCCTGCGCGTGACGCCGAGTACCCCGGTCAATTCGTGAAACAGCTCGCTCACCTTGCCGGCGTAGCGCGATACAGCGCGCTTGATGTCCAGATCATTGCGCCGATTCTCGAGCAGCCAGTAGCTCATGTGCCGCAGCAGCCGGGTGGTTTGAATCATCGCCGTATACTGTACGGCAGCGGGAATTTTGTTGTCGAGCGCTTCGATCTGCGACCAAATATAGCGCAGCGCAAACACCTCGCGCGCAATACTGTAGGCGCGTGCAATGGCCGCCGGATCGGCTCCGGTGTCATCCTGAGCGCGCACCGGAAACACCGGCCCCATGCGATTGATCATGCTATTGGTGATCGCGGTCGCGATGATCTCGCGCCGCAGCCGATGGCGCTTCAGTGCGCTGCCGCGAAGCGCTTCTGCACCGGCGCCGGAAAGTAGCGTCTGAGTTCCGCGGACAGATACGGATCCTCGGGCACGTTGGAATGAATCAGCGCCCGGTACAGCCAGATTTTGCCGTAACTCAAGATGATGGCGAGCTCCGGACGCGTCAGCCCTTCGCCGGCCTGGCGCCGCTCGGCGATCTCTTCTTCGCTCGGCAGAATACTCCAGGCTGCGGTTCAGATCGCCGGAACGCTCCAGCGCGCGAATCACGTAGGCGTTTTCGCCAGAAGCTGCCGGGTCTGAAATTCACCGATGCTGATGGCCTGGCCCTGCAGATAGTTGTTGCGCAACACCAGTGCCGGCCACTTCGTCCGTCATCTGCGCCAGCAACCGGTTGCGCGCGGCCTGCGTGATTTCGCGGGCGCGCACCGCGCCATTGAGGAGAATCTTCAAATTGACTTCGACGTCCGAGGTGTTCACGCCGGCGGAATTGTCGATGAAATCGGTATTGAGACGGCCGCCGCGGCGCGCATACTCGATGCGCCCGAGCTGCGATACGCCGAGGTTGCCGCCCTCGCCGATCACCTTGCAATTCAATTCCCGCGCATCGATGCGCACGGCATCGTTGCTGCGGTCGCCGACATCGCTGTGGCTTTCGCTGCTCGCCTTGACGTATGTGCCGATGCCGCCGTTCCAGAGCAGATCGACATGCGCTTTCAATATCGCTTTGATCACTTCGTTCGGCGTCACCTGCGCCGGCAGCTCCAGCAAGCGTTTGCGCCTCGCGCGACAGCGCGAGAGTCTTGGCGGATCTCAAGTACACGCCGCCGCCCTTGGAGATGGCCTTGCGCGAATAGTCGTCCCAGGAAGAGCGCGGCAAATTGAACATGCGCACGCGCTCGGCAAAGGAACTTGCCGCATCCGGCGCGGGGTCGATGAAAATATGCTGGTGATTGAACGCGGCGATCAGCCGGATGTGCGGCGATTGCAGCATGCCGTTGCCGAATACGTCGCCGGCCATGTCGCCGATGCCGCAGACCGAGAAATTCTGCGCCTGCGATGTCCATGCCCATCTCGCGAAAGTGGCGCTTGACGCATTCCCACGCGCCGCGCGCCGTGATCGCCATCTTCTTGTGGTCGTAGCCGGCCGAACCGCCGGAGGCAAACGCATCGCCGAGCCAGAACGAATATTCCTGCGAAATTGCATTGGCGATGTCGGAAAAAGTGGCGGTGCCCTTGTCGGCCGCCACCACCAGATAGGCATCATCCTTGTCGTGCCGCACCACCATCCGCGGGGGGATGATTTTTTCATCGACGATATTGTCGGTGACATCCAGCAGTCCGCGGATCAGCGTTTGATAGCAAGCGATCACCTCGGCCTGCTGCGCCTCGCGCTCGGCCGGCAAGCGCTTCACGACGAAGCCGCCCTTGGCGCCGACCGGGACGATGACCGTGTTCTTGACCTGCTGCGCCTTCATCAACCCCAATATTTCGGTGCGGAAATCCTCGCGCCGATCCGACCAGCGAATGCCGCCGCGGGCCACGTACCCCATGCGCAGATGCACGCCTTCCATGCGCGGCGAGAACACGAATATCTCGAACAGCGGCTTCGGCAGCGGCAATTCGCGCAGCTGCTGGCTCTCGATCTTGAAGGACAAGTATTCCTTGAGCTGCCCGGAGGCATAGGGCTGATAGGCGTTGGTTCGCACCGTGGCGGAGAGCGCATTCCACAGGGCGCGCAGGATTCGATCCTCGTCCGAACGCGTGACTTCCTCCAGCGCGGACAGAATGTCCCGGCCCAGGCGCGCCAGGGAGCGGGTGCGCACCGCCGCCGGCAGTTGCGGATCGAGCCGCGCCGTGAACAGCTCGGCGAGCAGCCTGGAAATCGACGCATTGTTTCCCAGCACCTGCGCGATGTAGCCCTGGCTGAAGGGCAGGCCGGTTTGCAGCAAATAGCGGCAATAGGCGCGCAGTACCGTGACCATGCGCCACGGAATACCGGCCGCAAGCGTCAGTTGATTGAAGCTGTCGTTGTCCATGCGGCCGGTCCACACGGCGAGTGAACGCGCTCTTGATCTCGCGGTCGAGCGCATCGAAGGCGATCGCGGGAGAGGTCTGCATGACCAGCTCCAAATCCTGAATCCAGCCGCGGCGCCCTGCGGAGAATTCCAGCGGATAAGGCCGCTCGGCGATGACCTTGAGACCCATGTTTTCGAGCATGGGCAGCAGATCCGAAATCGGAATGGCATCCTGGCCGCGGAAAATCTTCAGGAAGAATTTTTCCTTGCGCTTCGGATCCGGCCGGTAGATGTCCAGGTGCAGGCGCGCCGGTTCCTTGTCCATCGCTTCGAGAAAGGACACGTCCAGGGCCGCGGCCTCGCCGCTGAAATCCTCGGTATAAGCCGCCGGGAAGCCTTGCGCATATTTGTCGAACAGCTGCAGGGCGTATGCCTCATCGAAGCGCGCGAGCAACGCGGCCTTGAAGGAATCCTGCCAGGAGCGCACCGCCGCGGCGACGCGGCGCTCCAACGCGTCCGCATCGACGTGCGCGCCCTCGGCCGGCGCGGTGCGTGCGACGATATGGATACGGGCGAGATTCGACTCCGCGATCTGCACCTGGGATTCCATGCTGAATGCGCAAAATGCGTCGCGTATCACCCGTTCGATCCGCTGGCGGACTTGGGTGTTGTATTTCTCGCGCGGCACGAACACCAGGCACGAATAGAAGCGGCGGAATAGATCGCGGCGCAACAACACGCGCACGCGCGGCCGCTCCTGCAATCCGAATATCCCGGTGACGATGCGAATGAGTTCGGGGACGCTCGCTTGAAACAACTCATCGCGCGGAAACGATTCCAGGACGTGCTGCAGCGCCTTGCCGTCGTGGCTGTCGGGCGCCAGGGCAAAGTGTTCGGATACTTGCGCGATTTTCTGGCGCAACACCGGGATCTCGCGCGGATTGGCGTTGTACGCGGCGGAGGTCCAAAGGCCGAGGAAACGCCGCTCGCCGATCAGGCGCCCGCGGCCGTCGAATTGCTTGATGCCGACGTAGTCCAAATAGCCGGCGCGGTGCACGGTGGACAAGGAATTGGCCTTGGTCACCAAGCTCAAATTGCGCGAGCGGCTTTGCCGCCGGATATCGCTGTGCAGCACCCGCGTGCTGCTGTCCGGTTTCCTGTGCCCTGGCCGCAGGATGCCGAGTCCGCTGGATTTGACCGCCTGCAGCCGCTCGCGTCCCTTGCCGCCCTTGAGCCGATATTCGCGATAGCCGAGAAAGGTGAAATGCCGATTCTCCATCCAATCGAGCAGCGCGCAGGTCTCGCTGAGTTCGGTCGCATCGACGCGCGCGCTCATCGCGGCCAAATCCTGCACCGCCGTTCGCGCCGCGGCGCGCATGCGGCTCCAATCCGCGCATGCCACGCGCACATCGCGCAGGCTGCGCTCGATCTGGCTTGCCAGGGATTTCAAAGCCGCCGGATCGACGATTCGATCGACCTCGAGATGCTGAAATGACTCCAGGTGCTGCTTCGCGCGCGAGGACGCTTCGGTGCGTTTTTGCAGCGCGTCCAAGGTTCCGGCACGGTCGCGGGTCACCGCGAAAATCGGATGCGCGAGCAAATGCAGCGTGAGCGCACGTTCGGTCAACGCGAGACTGATGGAATCCACCAGGAATGGCATGTCGTCGTTGACCACGTCGATGATGGTGTGCGGCGAGACGAAGCCATGCTCGCGCAACGTGGGATTGAATACCCGCACCAGCGCCGCGCGGCCGCGTTGCCGCGCGAAGGTGAGATGCGAGAGCGCCGCGGCCGGCCAGATCCTTCGGATCGCGATCGGCGAGATCCTTGGCGTCCACATTGGCGAAGTAAGTCTGCAGAAAGCCGCGCCAGTCCAAGCCGCGCATGGATTTTGGCGGACGCACCGGGCTGCGTAAAATCGCGGAAACGATGCTGCGATGTTGTTCCGAGGAAACCTGGTACATGTCCTGATCCTTGAGCCGCGCCGCGCAGGCGCGAATTATGCCAGTCCGCGCTGCTTTCAGGGACGGTGTTGGCCCGCAAGATACTGTTGCGTCTGCATTTCGACGAGCCGGCTCGCCGCGCGCGAAAATTCCAGCTGCAAGCGCTCGCCGTGATACAGCGATCCGGGAGGGGCGGCGGCCGATACCACGACATTGACATTGCGGTCATAGAACTCGTCGACCAGCATGATGAAGCGCCGTGCAGCGTTGTCGTTGCCGCGTGCAAATTCGGGAATATTCGAAATGAATACGGTGTGATAGAGCCGCGCCAGCTCGATGTAGTCGTTTTGACTGCGCGGCCCCTCGCAAATGTCCTTGAACTCGAACCAAACCATCCCCGGAGCCGTCGCCAGCGCTTTAATGTGCCGATTCTCCACCGCAAGGGTGGTGGCTCCGCCGACCGCGCCGCCCGCCAACGCCGCAAAGCGCTGCTTGAGCTGCGCCGCGGTGCCGGGCGATTTCGAATCCAGGTAGGTTGGCGCCTGTTCCAGTTGCCGCAAGCGATAATCGATGCCCCCGGCCAGGTGCATGACATCGACATGGCTCTCGATCAATTCGATCGCCGGCAAAAAGCGCTGCCGTTGCAGTCCGTCCTGGTACAGGTCCTGCGGCGCGAGGTTCGAGGTTGCGACCAGCGTCACGCCGCGCCGGAACAAGCCGTCGAACAGTCCTGCCAGGATCATTGCATCCGCGATATCCGCGACGAAGAATTCATCCAGGCACAGCACGCGCACGCGCGCCGCCAGGCGCTCTGCCACGGTGTCGAGCGGTTCGGCGCGGCTCTTGATCTTGCGCAATTCCGCATGAATTTGCCGCATGAAGCGATAGAAATGCGTGCGTTCGCCGAGCTGCGGCGGCAGCGAATCGTAGAACCAGTCCATCAGCATCGTCTTGCCCCGGCCGACGCCGCCCCACAGGTACAGTCCCCGCAGCGGCGTCTCGAGCGGCTGCACCGACAGGCGCCGCAGCTGCGTGCGCAGCTTGTGGCTCAAGGATCGCGATTCCCGCAGAAGGCGCGCGCTCAAATCATCGAGGCGGGCGGCGGCGGTCTTGCTGACACGGATCGACCTCGAGCCGTAGGGCGGCGGTCTCTTGCCGCAGACGCGATGCGATCGAGTGACGCTCTTTGGACAATCGAAGCTTTTTTTAGAGGCTCTGATAGTTCGGGCCGGAGCCGCCTTCCGGCGTGACCCAGGTAATTTGCCCTGGGTAGGGCTCTTTGATGTCGCAGGCCTTGCAATGCACGCAATTCGAGGCATTGATCTGCAGTTTTTGGCCGCCTTTGCCGTCCGCGATCATTTCGTACACATTGGCGGGACAGAAATTGGTGCAGGGATTGCCGTAGTCCGTGATGCAGCGCGTTGCGCACAATGCGGTGTCGGCCACATGCAGGTGCACGGGTTGATTTTCATCGTGCGTGGTTGCGGCAAAGAATACGAATGCCACCCGGTCGCGCGGCGGCAGCTCGCGATCGCTCCAGCCGCGGTCCGGCGAAACGTATTCATCGAGACGCTTGAGCGAAGTGTCGTCGGCATGATTCGCCAGGGTCCACGGCAGTTTGCCCATGGTGATGGTTTCCAGGCCGAAGTTCGCGGTGCCGAGCCACAGGCCGCGCCGAAAGCCGGGCCGGATGTTGCGCACCTTGTAGAGTTCGCGGCCGCCCGGCGATGCGCGCCAGCGCTGATCGAAGCCGCGGCTCGCGCCGGTTTCGACATAGTGGGCCGCGGCGGTCGTGCCGGAGCGAATCGCCTGGTGAATCCCCTTGATCTTCGGCATGTTGAGCGTACCGCCGGCGTCGCCGACGAGCATGGCGCCGGGCATTTCGAGCGTCGGCATCGATTGATAGCCGCCTTCAATCACGGTGCGCGCCCCGCCGGCGATGATCTCGCCGCCGCTCAGCAGCCGCTTGATATCCGGATGATTCTTCCATTGCTGGAACGCTTCGAACGGCTTGAAACGCGGATCCGCATAGTCCAGACCGACCACGAAGCCGACATACACCCGATCCTTGTTCAAGTGATACAGAAAACTGCCGCCGTAAATGCTGCTGTCGAGCGGCCAGCCGGCGGTGTGTTGGATGAGGCCGGGCTGCACCCGGCCGGGCGGCAGTTGCCACATTTCCTTGATTCCCAACCCATAGGTTTGCGGCGACTTGCCGGCATCCAGCTGGTATCGAGCGATCAGCTGCTTGGAGATGTTGCCGCGGCAGCCCTCGCAGAACATGGTGATCTTGGCGTGGATTTCCGGTCCCAACGCAAAATTCGGACCGCGCTCGCCGTTCTTCTCGATTCCCATGTCGCCGATACGCACCCCGGAAACGGCACCGGTCGCATCGAACAGCGCCTCGGCGCCCGCAAATCCGGGAAACACATCGACGCCGAGCTTCTCCGCTTCGGCCCCCAGAATCGGCACCAGTTGACCCAGTGAGATGATCAAATTGCCGTGATTGTTCATCTGCGGCGGTGTAATCGGCGAGCGATAGCGCTTGCGGCGGGTCATGAACAGGAATTCATCGCGGCTCGCCGGAACACAGATATCGGGCGGGTTTTCGCGCCACCGCGGCAGCAATTCATCCAGCGGTCCGGGTTCCATGACCGCCCCGGACAGCGAATGCGCGCCCAGGCTCGCGGCTTTTTCCAGCACACAGACGCTGAGGTCGGGCTTGAGTTGTTTGAGGCGGATCGCGCAGGCCAAACCCGCGGGACCCGCCCCCACGATGGCGACCTCATATTCCATAACGTCACGGACTTCGCTCATCGAACTGACACCCAAAACCGCCAAGGGAAAACCGCCTGAAAATCGGCGGCTTAGTAGATCACAAACTCCCCGAAGGCGGGGAGCCGTCCATCAGGTGGACAGACGATGAGGGTATTTCCTTCGCGCTGTCGCATTACTCAGTGGGGACTACCATGTTGACAGGCCACGGACGCCGTCTTCCAGGATGGCCAAGGGATTTGGGCATGGCACGGGCAAGGACGCCCACCCCTTTGTTTTGTACGGCGGCCTAGTCCTGCCGCCAGTTCGCTTTGCGCTTGGCAAAGAATGCCGCAAATCCTTCTTGAGCTTCCGCTTGCACTCGCAAGCGGGCGAGTCGGGCTGCCATCTCCAAAGAGGCAGCGCTGCGCGCGCCTGCCGGCGCTTTGGCGTCCCGGATCAGGGCTTTGGCCGCCGCCTGCGCGCCCGGGGCGCCTTTCAAAACAGACTCGATGATGGCGCCGCACGCGGCATCGAGTCCCTCGGCCGGAACCGTCTCGTGCACCAAGCCGATGTCCTTCAAGGTCGCCGCGCTCATCGTTTCCGCGCTGAGGAAATAGCGCCGCGCCGCGCTTTCTCCGATCTTGCCCAGCACAAAGGGTGAAACGACGGCGGGGATGATGCCTAAGCGCACTTCGGTGAAGGCGAATTTCGCGCTTTGCACCGCGACCACGATGTCGCAAGCCGCGATCAATCCGAGTGCGCCGCCGTAGCCATCGCCGTTCACCCGCGCCAGCGTGGGCTTCGGGAACGAATTCAAAGCACCCAAAACTTGCGCCAAATTCTGTGCATTCGCCAGGTTCTCAGCCTCGGAGGCCTGCGCCTGCGCCTGCATCTCGGCGAGGTCCGCGCCCGCGCAGAACACGTTCCCGGCGCCCGTCAGCTGCACCATCCGCACGCCGGCATCGGCGGCGCACTGCGCGAGCGCCGCACTCAACGCGCCGATCGTCGCCCGGTCGAGGGCGTTGCGTTTGTCCGGACGATTGAGCGCCACATGGGCGACGCCGCCGGAAACCGCGGTCGTGACCGGCGAAACGTTCGGCAGGCCGCTGTTCACATGAGTTCAACGGCGATGGCGGTCGCTTCGCCACCGCCGATGCACAGGCTGGCGATGCCGCGCTTTTTGCCGCGGGCTTTCAAGGCATGGATCAGCGTGGTCAGAATGCGTGCTCCGGTCGCGCCGATCGGGTGACCGAGCGCGCATGCGCCGCCGTTCACGTTCACCTTGGCGTGCTCCAAAGACAGATCTTTCATTGCCGCCATGGTCACGGCGGCAAAGGCTTCGTTGATTTCGTACAAGTCGACGTCGTTCGGCTGCCAATTCAACTGCTCGAGCAATTTTTGAATCGCGCCGACCGGCGCCAAGGTGAACCATTCCGGCTCGCGCGCAAAACTGGCGTACCCCAGAATGCGCGCCAGGGGCTTCAGGTTCCTGGCGGCGGCGTACGATTCGCGCACCAACACCACGGCTGCGGCGCCGTCGGAGATCGATGAGGAACTCGCCGCGGTCACGGTGCCGTCCTTTTTGAAGGCGGGCTTGAGGGTGGGAATTTTCGCCACATCGAGCGTGAAGGGCGTTTCGTCCTTGTCCACGACCACCTCGCCCTTGCGCGTCTTGCTTGTCACCGGGGCAATCTCGGCTTTGAAATCGCCCTGACTGACGGCGGCGAGCGCGCGGCGTACCGATTCGGCCGCGAACGCATCCTGCGCTTGCCGCGTAAATGCATACTTCTCGGAGGTCGCATCGGCGAAGCACCCCATGAGCTGCCCGTCCCAGGGACTCTGCAGGCCATCGAAGAACATGTGATCGAGCACCTCTTGGTGACCCATGCGATAGCCCGCGCGCGCCTTGGGGAGCAGGTACGGTGCATTGGTCATGGATTCGATGCCGCCGGCGACGACGACCTGGGCATTCCCGGCAAGAATCTGATCAGCTCCCTGCATGATGGCGCGCATGGCCGAGCCGCACATTTTGTTTACGGTGGTGCTCGGCGTGCTGGTGGGCAGTCCGGCCGCCAATGCCGCTTGGCGGGCAGGGGCCTGGCCAAGGCCGGCCGATAGGACGCAGCCCATGACCACCTCATCGATTTCCGCCGGCTTCACGCCCGCGTCCGCGACGGCCGCTTTGATCGCGGCGGCGCCGAGCTGCGGCGCGCTGACGGAGGCGAAAGCGCCTTGAAAAGCGCCCACCGGCGTGCGCCGGGCGCTCAAAATGACGACAGGATCGGATTTCATGGTAGGGGTCCGTTGGGATGTGAGTTAAATATTATAGCCGGCCAGGGCTTCTTCAAGGCGCCAGCGGGTCCCCGACGGCCTGCGCGATGAGTTCGCGGCTCTTGAGCCGCGCCTGGTCGGCGGCCAACACGGCGAGAACCTCCACCTTTATGGGCAGCCGGTATACGGACAGACCGCCGGGAGGCATGACGGCGCGGGTGCCGTGAATGGCCACGGCCACCACCGGCATCGCAGCGCGGGCAGCGGTGGTGAAGGCTCCGCCGAGGAATTTGCCGATTTGGCGGGTTTCATCGAAGGTGCCCTCGGGGAAGAACATCAGGGATTGACCGGTGGCCGCCAGTTTCAACACGCGCCGCGCATCGGTCGCGCCCTTGTGGCGGTCGAAGCGCTCGACGAACTGCGAGCCGAGGCGCCGCAACAACAGGCCGGCCAGGGGTACCCGCACCATCTCCTTCTTGATGACGAAGGCAAAATCCGGCGGCAATGCCGCGACGATGGCGATGGCATCGATGTAGCTGGCATGATTCGCCACGACCACGCAGGGCGTCTTTGGCAGCCGTTCCAAGCCTTCCACGGTAAAGGGAATGCCGGTCAGACGCAGAAAGGTGCGCGCAACCGTGCCGGCGACCAAGCGGCGGCGGCGCAGGCTCGGGAGAAACAAGTTGACCGAAAGGACGGCCAGCCCCAGGACCGTGAAAGACACCAGGGAGTAGGCAAGATAGGGCAGATTCACCACTGCGGACGCCCTGGATTGCTGGACTTCTGTGATCTGGTTCTCCTTATGTTAATACTTAACCGTACTGTGATTCTGGTCACGCCGACACCCAAGCACCCCTCGCATACTGATGACTGATAGCGCGGACAGCACTATTTCGTGCGTAACCTTCGCGAGCAACTATGGCGACGGCTCTTAAACGGACGGTTTATACACGCACCTCGGGCGCAGCGGTACCCGCTGTGCGCGAGGCGGCGGATCCCGCCCTGCAACGCTTCCTCGATGCCGTGTGGATGGAACGCGGCCTCTCAGCCAACACGTTGGCGGCGTACCGCGCCGACCTCACCGCCTTGGCGCGCTGGCTCGAGGAGCGCGATAGCGCGCTGCTCAAAGCCACACGCATCGAATTATTGGGCTTCATCGCCGCCAGAGTCGAGGGCGGCTCGCGGCCGCGTTCGACCGCCCGGCAGTTGTCGAGTTTCCGCCGCTTCTTTCGCTTCATGATGCGCGAGGGATTGATTTCGCAAGATCCCACGGCGCAGATTGCGATGCCGAAAATCGGCCGCTCGCTGCCCAAGTCCCTGACCGAGGCCGAGGTGGATTCGCTGCTCGAAGCGCCCACGGTATCGGAGCCTCTGGGGCACCGCGACCGAACCATGCTCGAAGTGTTGTACGCCACCGGATTGCGGGTCTCGGAGCTCGTCAGCCTCAAGCACAATCAAGTGAACTTGAATCAAGGCGTGATGCGGGTTGTCGGCAAGGGCAACCGCGAGCGCTTGATACCGCTCGGCGAGGAAGCCGTGAAATGGCTGCAGCAGTTCATGCAGGGCCCGCGTGTCGAAATTCTGTTGGAACGCCAGACCGACTATCTGTTTCCCACGCGCCGCGGCGACCGCATGACGCGCCAGGCGTTTTGGCACATCATCAAACGCTATTCCAAGAAGGCCGGCGTCGAGAAGGAACTGTCGCCGCACACCCTGCGCCATGCCTTCGCCACGCATCTGCTGAATCACGGCGCGGATCTGCGCGTCGTGCAGATGCTGCTGGGCCATAGCGACTTGTCGACGACCCAGATCTATACGCACGTCGCCCGCGAACGCCTCAAGGACCTGCATACCCAGCATCATCCGCGCGGCTGATTCTGAAATCCTCGGGGATTGGTCTGGTAGAATTTACCTGAACCTCCTTGCCCGCGAGGGGTCCTACCAGTTTGAGTCCGTGGAGCTTTAGCATGCTGCGATACGCCGCTGTTTTGACCTTGCTGTTTTGCGCCGCAGCCGCGAGCGTGCACGCGGCTCCCGCTCCCGTCGAACAGCCGGCGGCGCCCGACCCGCGTGTGGCGTTGCTCAAGCTGCTGCCGGCCGGATCCAAGCTCGAGGACCTGCGCCCTTCGCCGATCGCGGGCATTTACGAATTCACGCAAGGCGCCGAGGTCAGCTATCTGACCGCGGACGGCAGGTATTTCATCGACGGCAATCTCTACGACATGAAGTCGCGCGACAACCTGACCGAGGAGCTGCGCACGCATGCGCGACTTGCGCTGATCGGTGCCGTTCCGGAATCCGAGATGCTGATCTTCTCGCCGCCGAATCCGAAGTACACCATCACGGTATTTACCGACGTCGATTGCGCCTACTGCCGCAAACTGCACAGCCAAATGGCCGAGCTCAATCGCTTGGGGATCCGCGTCCGCTACATGTTCTTTCCGCGAACCGGGCCGGGCACCGAAAGCTGGAAGAAAGCCGAAGTGGTCTGGTGCTCGGCCAACCGCAACGAGGCGCTGACCCGCGCCAAGGCCGGAGCCACGCTGGACATGAACAAGATCTGCGCGCCGACGCCGGTGAAGCGCGAATATGAGCTCGGCGAAAGCATCGGAGTTCGCGGCACCCCGGCGATCATCACGGAAAGCGGCGAGTATATTTCCGGCTACATGGAGCCGCGCGAATTGCTCGATCAACTCAAAGAGTCGCAAGTCGCGAAGCGCTGAAGCGCGCTACCACAGCGTGACGCGCTGCTCCGGAGCCAGATACATTTTATCCCCCGGTTGCACCGAGAATGCGCTGTAGAAACTCGGCATGTGCACCACCACCCCGTTGGTGCGGTATTTCTCGGGTGAATGCGGATCGGATTTAAGATCCGCGATCGTCGCTTCGTCGCGGCGCTTGCCCAGCCAGCTCTGCGCGTAACCGATGTAGAAGCGCTGCTCCGCCGTCATGCCGTCGATGACCGGCGGCGCGCGGCCGTTGAGCGATGCGCGATAAGCCTTGTGGGCGATTTCGATGCCGGCGATGTCCGCGATGTTTTCGCCGAGAGTCAGCGCGCCGTTGACATGGAAGCCGGGCACCGGCTCGAAGGCGTCGTACTCCTTGATCAGCAGCAGCGTCTGAGCCTTGAACTTGGCGTGATCCCCGCTCGTCCACCAGTCGCGTAGATTGCCGTCGCTGTCGTATTGGCTGCCCTGGTCGTCGAAGCCATGGCTGATTTCGTGCCCGATGGTGGCGCCGGCCGACCCGTAGTTGAAGGCGTCGTCCGCGGCGGGATCGAACGCCGGCGGCTGCAAGATGCCGGCCGGAAAGACGATCTCATTCACGGACGGGTTGTAATAGGCATTGACGGTAGGCGCGCTCATGCGCCACTCGCTGCGATCGACCGGGCCGCTCAATTGCCCCAGCTTGCGGTTGCGTTCGAACTCTTGCGCGCGTCTGATATTGCCGAGCAGGTCATCCGGCAGGATATTCAGCGCGCCGTAATCGCGCCAATGATCCGGATAGCCGATTTTCACGTTGAGCTTGCGCAGCTTCGCCTGCGCCTCCACCTTGGAGGCGGCGCTCATCCACGGCAATTGATCGATACTTGCCGCATAGGCCTGGAGCAGGTTGCGCACCAGTTCATCGATGCGGGCTTTGGTCGCCGGAGGGAAGTACTTCGCCACGTACATTTTTCCGGAGGCCTCGCCCATCAACCGGTCGACCAGCCGCGTCCCGCGCTTCCAGCGGTCGGGAGCCTGTTGCGTGCCATGCAGCACCCCCTGGTTGAATGCGAAGTCTTCCTCGACAAAGGCGCGCGGCAGATAGGGCGCGCGGCTCGAGAGGATGCGGAAGCGGAAGTATGCGCTCCACGTTGCTATTGGGATGGAGGCGATCAGACCCGACAATCCTTGCACGTAATCGGGCTGACGGACCACCAGGGTCGGCATGACGCCGGTCAGGCCGGCCGCGTTGAAATAGCCGTCCCAGTCGATCGCCGGCGCATCTATTGAGAGCTGTGCCAGGGTTTTCGGGTTGTAGGTTTTTTGCGCGTCGCGATTCGCCACGCGTGTCCACTGCAGCTTGGCCAGCGCCGTCTCGAGGGCGAGGATGTTGCCGGCTTCTTTCCCAGAAGCTGAGGCGCCGCCCAGCAAGTGCAGCATCTTCTCGACGTGCTCGCGGTACTTGGCGCGAAATTCCGCGAGACGAGCATCGTCGCTCAAATAATAGTCGCGGTCCGGCAAGCCCAAGCCGCTTTGCGTGATCCAAAAGGCGTATTGCGCGGAATGGGTGGAATCCGGGCGCACCGACCCGGCGAGGGGCGAGGCGATGCCGATGCGGTCAAGGTGCCCCATGAGAGGACCGATGTCGCGCGCATGCTTGAGGCCCGCGGCCAGCCTAAGTTCCGCGTTCAGCGGCTTGATTCCGAGCCGCTCGACCCGCGCCTCGTTCATGTAGCTCGAGTAGAGGTCGCTGACTTTGCGTTCTTCGGCATCCTGGGAGATTTGCGCCGCCTCGATCAGATCGCGCTGCTGAAGCAGCGAGCGCTCGGCCATCATGGAATCGACGCCGTAGGAAGCGCGGTCCGCCGGGATCGCGACACTTTTGAGCCAGGTGCCGTTGGCGTACTGGAAAAGATCGTCCTGCGGCCGCACGGTCTTGTCCATGTCGGCGCTCTGAATCCCCGAGAGCGGCTCCGTCTGCGCTCGAAGCACCGATCCGCCGATCGAAAGCGCCGCCACGGCAAGAGTCAGGAATGGCGATTTCACAACGAACTCCGCATTGACGGCAGTATGGCGCAGGCGGTTGAATGCGCAAAGTTCGTGGGAGAGGGAGTGGGAATGCTTCATGCCGCCAAATTCGGCCAAACGCTGGCGCTCGGCGCCGTTTTTTTAGGCCTGGTCCTGGTATTCGCGGATCGCGCCGCGGCGGACGCGCCCGAGGTTCGGCCCGCGCCCGCGCCGCACGCTCTGGTCAAGGAAGACCTCGAGGCATTCTTTGACGGAATCATTCCTCTGCAGCTCGAGCGCAGCGATGTCGCCGGCGCAACCGTGCTCGTCATGCACGGCGCCGAGACCTTGCTGCAGAAAGGCTATGGCTTCAGCGATCTGAAGTCGCTGCGGCCCGTCGATCCTGAATCCACGATGTTCCGGCTCGCCTCCATTTCAAAACTATTTACCTGGACAGCGGCGATGCAATTGGTCGAGCAGGGCAAACTCGATCTCGACGCCGACGTGGGCCGCTACCTTGATTTCGCCCTGCGCGGCGGCGGGTCCATTACGCTGCGCAACTTGATGACGCACACCACCGGTTTCGAAGAAACCGTGCGCGACATCATCGTCACCGACCCGAAAAAATACCTGGCCTTGCGCGAATTTCTGCTCCAAAACCAGCCGAAGCGGTTGTTCGCGCCCGGCACCGTTCCGGAATATTCGAACTATGCGGTCGGACTCGGCAGCTACATCGTGCAGCGCGTGAGCGGCGAGCGCTTCGAGGATTATGTGGCGGCGCATATCTTTGCGCCGCTCGGCATGACGCATTCCACTTTTTATCAGCCTGCGCAGCAGGCGTTGCGCGAGCTGCCGTCGCAGGGCTATCCGAGCAGCACCCGCGATGCGGCGATCGGCTTCGAAATCTTCAGCCCCGCGGGTGCGGGCGGGATCTCCTCGAGCGCGGCGGACATGGGACGCTTCGGGCAGATGCTGCTCAATGGCGGCGAACTCGACGGGCGGCGCATCCTGCAGCAGCAAAGTTTGACGGAAATGTGGAAGCCGCAATTTCGCGCCAACGAGCAGTTGCCGCCGATTGGCTTGGGGTTCTACCAAGTGTGGAGAAACGGCCTCAAGTGGATCGGCCATCAGGGCGATCTGGTGGCGTTTCACAGCTTGTTTTTCGTCGAACCGCAGCAGCAGCTGGTCTTGTTCGTTTCCTATAACTCCGCCGGGTCGGCGGCGAAGACCCGGCCCGAGTTGCTGAACGCGTTTTCCGACCGGTATTTTCCCGCGGAACTGCGCCAGCCGTTTGTCGCGCTCCCGGCGGCCCGCTTGAAGGATATCGAGGGCACCTATCAGGCCACGCGCCGCGCGGATTCAACCATACTCAAGCTGTTCGCGCTCGTGGGGCAGGCGCATGCGAAGCTCGACAAGGAAGGCGTGCTGCATGTCGACAAGTCGAAGGACCTGCGTGGCCATCCTTTCGGCTGGAGGCCGATCGGCCCGGACCTTTGGCAGCAGATCGACGAGCAGGGAAAAATGTTCGCCATCCGCGCCGCGGATGGCCGCATCGAGCGGCTCGCCGGCTCGTTTGCCGCCGCGCAATTGCAGCGGGTCCCCTGGTATGAGCGCGACCGCTTGGTCTACTTGGCGCTTGGCCTCAGCGCATTTTGCGGCATCTGCGTTTTGTTCAACCTCGGATTGAGGCTGGCGCGGCGTTATGTCTGGCGCAGCACCGAGCCGGTTGCCGCCCCCGCGCCGCTGGCGGCGCGGATCGCCTTGAGCGCACCGCTCAAGGCGTCGATCATTTATTGGCTGGCGCTGCTGATTGCGCTCGCGGCGCTGTTCAGCCGCTTCGATCAGGATTCCCTGCCGCCCAGTTCATCGTGGGACACGGTGTTCCTCATCGGCGATGTGCTATGCGTGATCGCGGTGATATTGAGCGTGTTCGCCGCGCTGTCGGCGGCGCGCATTTGGCGGCGGCCCAGAACCAGCAGAATCAGCCAAATCAAATTCACGCTGGTCGCCCTCGCGTGCGCCTACTTTTCGTGGTTCGCCATCCACTGGCACGTGATCACGCCGATCCACCGGTTCTAGCCGCCGCTCGCCGGTTTCAGCGCTCCAGCAGCTTGACCTTGTCCTTCACGCCTTCCCACTGCTTGGCATCCGCCGGCGCATCCTTCTTTTCGCTGATGACCGGCCATTTCTTGGCGAGTTCCGCATTGAGTTCCTTGAAGTTCTCCTGACCGGTGGGAATTTCTTCCTCGGAGTAGATGGCCTCGACCGGACATTCGGGCTCGCACAGCGTGCAATCGATGCACTCGTCCGGATCGATGACCAGAAAGTTCGGACCCTCGTGGAAACAGTCGACGGGACAAACCTCGACACAGTCCATGTACTTGCACTTGATGCAGCTTTCGGTGACCACGAACGCCATGACTTACCCTTCTCCTACGCGGTTGATTACAGTCCTATTCTGCCCGATTCACGGGGTGGAGCGGCTGTTCAGTTCGGTGAAATGATGATCTTCGCGGCCCGTGCTGCGGTCGGCGAAGTACTGCCGCAATGCATATTCACCGCTCGCAAAGGCCAATTCGCTCCAGGGGACGTGCGCTTCTTCGTACAGACCGACTTCCAGGCTCTCCAACCCCGCCGCGAATTTCGGTTCGCGCAGTTTCGCGCGAAACATCACGTGCACTTGATGGGCGCGCGTCACATTGACGATGGCCAGCAGCGAGCCCACCTCGACCTCGGCGAGCGCTTCCTCGCGGCACTCGCGCGCCGCCGCCTGCTGCATGGTTTCGCCGTTCTCCATGAATCCGGCCGGCACGGTCCAAAACCCGCGACGCGGCTCGATGGCCCGGCGGCACAACAGAATTTTGTTCTGCCACTCGGGTACGCAGCCCAGTACCAGCAGCGGGTTCTTGTAGTGCACCATGCCGCAACCGGTGCATACGAAGCGCGGCAGGTGATCCCCGGCGGGGATCTTGGATTCGACCGGTGAGCCGCAATTGCTGCAGAAATTCAAGATTTACACTCTAAAAAAATCTGGTGCCCGAAGAGGGAATCGAACCCACACGGTGTCACCACCACCGGATTTTGAGTCCGGCGCGTCTACCAGTTCCGCCATTCGGGCATGCCAGACCGCGCAGTATATGCGATTGCCGCTCTTGGTAGAATCCTTAAGACCATGCTGCGTACGGACTTTCACTTCGAACTGCCCCAGGAACTCATTGCGCAGAGGCCCACCGAAATCCGCTCCGGCAGCCGCTTGTTGAGCCTCGATGGCGCGAGCGGCGCGTTCGCGGACCGCCAGTTTCGCGACCTTCCCGCCTTGCTCGATTCCCGGGATCTGCTGGTGTTCAACGACACCCGGGTCATTCCGGCACGCGCCTTCGGCGTGAAGGACAGCGGCGGCAGGGTCGAATTGCTGCTCGAGCGCGCGCTCACGGCCGACACCGCGCTCGTGCACGTTCGCGCCAGCAAGGGCTTGCGAGAGGGCGCCGCGGTGCGGCTCGCGGCGGCGCAGAGCGCGCTCATGATCGGGCGGCAGGACGAGTTGTTCGTGCTGCGCTTCTCCTGCGATGTGCTCGAGTTTTTCCAGGCGCATGGAGAAATCCCGCTGCCGCCTTATATCGACCGCAGCGCGCAAAGCGAGGACCGCGAACGCTATCAGACCGTTTATGCGCGCTTGCCCGGCGCCGTGGCGGCGCCCACCGCGGGACTGCACTTCGATGCAGCGATATTTGCGGACCTGAAGAGCCGTGGAGTCGGGCACGCGTTCGTGACGCTGCACGTAGGCGCGGGCACCTTCGCGCCGATGCGCACCGAGGAGCTCGATCGGCACCAGATGCATACGGAATACCTGGAGGTGCCGCTCTGCACCTGCGAGGCGATCGACGCTGCGCGGGCGGCGGGCGGCCGGGTGATCGCGGTGGGCACCACCGTGGTCAGAAGCTTGGAGACCGCGGCCGCCGCCGCGGATCGCCGCGAAATCGCGCCCTTCCGCGGCGACACCCGCATATTCATCAAGCCCGGTTATCGCTTTCGCGCGGTCGACGCCATGATCACCAATTTCCACCTGCCGGAGTCGACGCTGTTGATGCTGTGCTCGGCTTTTGTCGGGCGCGAGGCATTGCTGGCCGCGTATGCGCACGCGGTGCGCGCGCGTTACCGGTTTTTCAGCTACGGTGACGCGATGTTTCTCACCCGCGCGCGCAGCGCGAGCGCCGCCGCATGAGTTCGATGCAGTTCCATGTGCTCGCGCAGGACGGCGCGGCGCGGCGCGGCCGCCTGACTTTCGCGCGCGGCACGGTGGAGACACCGGCCTTCATGCCGGTCGGGACCTATGGAACCGTCAAGGCGATGACGCCTGAAGACCTCGAAGCCATTGGCGCGGAGATCGTGCTCGGCAATACCTTTCACTTGTTCTTGAGGCCAGGGCTCGAGGTGATCGAGGCCCACGCCGGGCTGCACCGCTTCATGCATTGGCACCGGCCCATCCTGACCGACTCCGGCGGTTTTCAAGTGTGGAGCTTGGCGCAGATGCGCAAGATCACGGAGGAGGGTGCGCACTTTAGATCCCCGGTCGATGGCGCAGCCGTTTTTTTGTCCCCCGAAGAGTCCATGCGCATTCAGCGCGCCCTGGGCTCCGATGTGGCCATGAGTTTCGATGAGTGCACGCCGTATCCCGCGACGCAAGACGAGGCGCGGGTCTCCATGCAACTGTCCATGCGCTGGGCACTGCGCGGCTTTCGCGCCTACTACGCCAGCGAGCCTCCCGGAACCTTGTTCGGCATCGTTCAGGGCGGCGTGCATGCCGGCTTGCGCAGCGAATCCTTGGCGGCGCTGGAGCAGATCGGTTTCGCCGGACTCGCCATCGGCGGCCTCGCCGTCGGCGAAACGCAGGCGGAACGTGAGCATGTGCTCGAGGCGCTCCTGCCGCAGATGCCTTTGCTCAAGCCGCGCTACCTCATGGGAGTGGGGCGGCCCGAAGACATCGTCGAAGCGGTGCAGCGCGGCATCGACATGTTCGATTGTGTGATGCCGACCCGGCACGCGCGCAATGCGCATTTGTTCACCCGCCGGGGGGTCATCAACATTCGAAACGCGGCCTACCAGCGGGACACCGCGCCGATCGAGGAGGGATGCGGCTGCTATACCTGCCTCAATTACAGCCGCAGTTATTTGCGGCACTTGGACAAGTGCGGCGAGATTCTCGGCTCGCACCTCAACACCGTCCACAACCTGTTTTTCTATCAACGCTTGATGCGGGAACTTCGAAGCGCGATCGCCGCGGGTACCTTCGAGAGTTACCGGCGCGAATTCCATGCCCTGCGTGCCTGAGCCTTTGGGTTAAGTTTGCGCTTGGCTGCTGTATACTACGCGGCTTTGTGCAGCGGCGTCCGTCGCTTGAAAAGAGTGTAACACTATGGATTTCCTCATTAATTCAGCATACGCGCAGGCCGCCGGCGGCGCTCCCGGCAGTCCCAGCCTGATAAGCACCCTGGCGCTGCCGGCGCTGCTTTTGGTGGTGTTCTATTTCCTGCTCATCCGTCCGCAGAGCAAGCGCGCCAAGGAGCAGCAGGAAATGCTCTCCAAAGTGGCGGTGGGCGATGAAATCGCGACCGCCGGCGGCATTCTCGGCAAAGTGACCGAGGTGGGCGATCAATTCCTGAGCGTGGATATCGCCGATGGCGTGAACGTCAAGCTGCAGAAATTTCAGGTCGCCAAGGTGCTGCCGAAGGGCACGGTCAAGAGCGCATGATCGGCTATCCGCGCTGGAAGATCGTGCTGGTCGCGGTCGTGATGATCATCGGGATCTTCCTGGCGCTGCCCAATGTGTTCGGCGAGCAAAGCGCGCTGCAGCTGGCGGCCGATCGCGCGGCGGTCACCGAGGCCGACACCAAGGCGCTGGTGCAGTTGCTCAAGGACAAAGGCGTCGAACCCGCGGGCGAGTTCTTGGAGCAGGGGCGATTCACGCTGCGCTTTGCCAGCACCACGGATCAATTGAAGGCGCGCGACATCATCGCCGAGGCGCGCCCCAATCAATACACCATTGCACTCTCGCAGGCTTCGCGCGTTCCTGCGTGGATGCGCGCCATGGGCCTGGGTCCCGTGAAGCTGGGGTTGGATCTGCGCGGCGGCGTGTACCTGGTCTATCAGGTCGACATCCAGGGCGCCGTGAAGCAGCTGCTCGATCGGCACGAGCAGGACTTTCGCGCCGCGTTGCGCAACGCCAAGGTGGCCTACCAAGACGTGGTCGTGGACTACCCCGGCAACAAGGTTCGCGTGCTGTTTCGCGACGCGGACAGCTTCGCCAAGGGCAAGGCGGCGATTCTCGCCGACAGCCGCAACTTGAACTTCACCGACGTGACGGTGGGCGGCGAGCCGGCGCTGGAATTGCAGCTCACGCCGCAGGAGATCAAGGAACGCCAGACCTACGCCATTCAGCAAAACATCGTCATCCTGCGCAATCGCCTCAACAGTCCGGAACTCGCCGTCTCCGAACCGCAGGTCGCGCAGGAGGGCGTCGATCGCATCGCCATCCAGCTGCCGGGGCTGCAAAATTCCGCCGAGGTGAAAAAGATTCTCGGCAAAACGGCGACCTTGGAATTTCGCATGGTCGATGAGACCGACAATCCGCTCGAAGCGGCGGCCACCGGTCGCGTGCCCTTGGGCGCGAAGCTTTATTACACGCGGGACAAGCAGCCGGTGCTGCTCGAAGCGCGATGTGGTGGTGACGGGCGATGAGCTCACCGACGCGACCTTCCAGCCGAATTCCCAGGACGGACCGGCGGTGTCGGTCGGCTTGGATGCGCGCGGCGCGGCGAAGATGCTGAAGAACACCCAGGAGAACATCGGCCACTTGATGGCGGTGGTATTCATCGACCGTTCGCGCGAAAAGAATTCGCAGGGCGTGGAAGTCGACCGCACCACCGAGGAAGTCATCAACCGCGCGACCATCCGCGGCGTGTTCAGCAACAATTTTTCGATTACCGGCGTCAATCCCATCGAAGGCCGCGAGCTCGCCTTGCTGCTGCGCGCCGGCGGACTGGCGGCGCCGCTGACGCCGGTGGAAGAGCGGGCGATCGGACCGAGCCTGGGCCAGGACAACATCGACAAGGGCGTCAAGGCGATGGTGTTCGGCATGCTGGCCGCCTTCGTGTTCATGGCGGTTTACTACAAGATATTCGGCCTGATCGCCGATGCGACTCTCGCCGCCAACGTGATTTTGCTTGACCGCGCTGCTGTCGTGGTTCGGCGCGGCGCTCACCCTGCCCGGTATCGCCGCGGTGGTGCTGACCGTGGGCATGGCGGTGGACGCCAATATCCTGATTTACGAGCGCATCCGCGAAGAACTGCGCAACGGCGTCACGCCGCGCGCCGCAATCGCCGCCGGCTTCGAGCGCGCCTGGTCGGCCATTGGCGACTCGAACGTGACGGCGTTGATCGCCGGGGTGGTGTTGTGGTCTTTCGGCGCCGGCGCGATCCGCGGCTTCGCGGTGGTGCTGGTGCTCGGAATTTTCACCTCGGTGTTCACGGCGGTGATGGGCAGCCACGCCCTGGTGCAGATCATTTACGGCGGCAAGCGCAAGCTCGAACGCTTGTCGATCTAGAGGATCAACCATGGAATTTTTTCACAAGGTCACGCGCTTTCCGTTCATGCACACCCGCAAGGTGTGGTACGGGTTGTCGGCCTTTTTGATCCTCGCCTCGCTTGCCTTGGTGCTGATCCGGGGCTTGAATCTGGGCGTGGATTTCACCGGCGGCGTGGTGATCGAGACCAACTTTCCGCAGGCGCCGAATATCGAAACGCTGCGCTCGGCGCTCGCCACGGCCGGGGTCGCGGACGCCCAAGTGCAGGCCTTCGGCAGCTCGCGCGACATCCTGGTGCGTCTGCCGCCCGACCCGAACGCAAAAGGCGACCAGATCGGCGCCCATATATCGCAGATTTTCGGCAAAATCGACGCCGGCGTGAAGCTGCAGCGCACCGAAGTCGTCGGTCCGCAAGTCGGTCAGGAACTATTCGTCAAGGGCGGCGTGGCGCTGGCCGCGACCTTGGTGCTGATCTTGATCTACGTCTTGTTTCGCTTCACGCCGAAGCTCGCGTTGGGCGCGATATTCGCCGTTTTGCACGATCCGATCTGCGTCGTGGGCTTTTTCGCGCTGAGTCAGATGACCTTCGATTTGACCGCCATTTCGGCGATCCTGGCGGTGATCGGCTATTCGCTCAACGACACCGTCATCGTGTTCGATCGAATCCGCGAGCGCGCCCGGACCTCGCGCAAGCTCTCGATCGCGCAGGTCATCGACGAATCGATCAATCAAACCTTGTCGCGAACCTTGATGACCAAGCTGGTGACCTTGCTGGTGGTCGTGGCGCTGCTGATTTTCGGCGGCGAGACCTTGCGGGGATTTTCGGCCGCCTTGGTCATCGGCATCATCGCCGGCACCTATTCTTCGATCTACATATCCTCCGCCTTGTCGCTCGACTTGGGGCTGCGGGTGGACGATCTGCTCGAACGCAAGGCGACCAGGCCGGAAGAGATCGACGGCCTGCCCTAGGATGGGCTCTCCAGCCTGATGGAATTGCTCGCCGAGCCGCAAGTTTGGGTGTCATTCCTGACGCTGGTGGTGCTCGAGATCGTCCTCGGCATCGACAACATCATTTTCCTGTCGCTGTTGGTTGAACGGCTGCCGAAGCTTCAGCGCGGCAGCGCGCGCATCCTCGGCCTCGGCTTCGCGATGCTCACGCGCATCGCGCTGCTGTTCTCGATCACCTGGCTGGCGACGCTGCGCAAGCCGCTGTTTCGCGCGTTCGGCAGCGGCGTCTCCGGGCGCGACCTGATTCTTTTCGCCGGCGGTCTGTTCCTGATCGTGAAGGCCGTCATGGAGCTGCGCGATCTGCTCAAGGGCAGGGTGCGAAGCCGCAAGTCCGGGGTGATGAACAGCTTTCTGATGATCATCGTCCAGATCGGCGTCATCGACATCGTATTCTCGCTCGACTCGGTATTCACCGCGGTGGGATTGGCGAAGCACATCGAGGTCATGGTGGCCGCGATCGTCATCTCGGTGCTGGTGATGATGGCGGTTTCCGCGACGGTCAGCCGCTTCATCGACCGCTATCCGACCATCAAGGTATTGGCGCTGGCATTCTTGGTGTTGGTCGGGGCCGCGCTGATCGCCGAGTCGTTGGAGCTGGAAATCCCGCCGGGGTACCTGTATTTCGCGATGGCGTTCGCGGCGGCCGTGGAATGGATAAATATAAGAATGCGCCGGCGCATTAAGTAATAGTTTGCTTGCAGCGAGGGAAAGCCGCTAAAGTCCGCCGCAGTATTCCAAAACGGGAGATGACATGAATTGGCGCATCAAACCGCTTGACGCAATTTTGGCGAGTGCCGAGAAGCGATCCCTGACCCGCTCGCTGGGGGCTTTCCAGCTCACGATGCTGGGGGTGGGCGCCATCATCGGCACCGGCATTTTCGTGTTGACGGCCGAGGCGGCGCAAAAGGCCGGTCCTGGAATGATGGCCTCCTTCGTCATTGCCGGCTTCGTGTGCGCGGTGACCGCATTGTGTTATGCCGAACTGGCGGCGATGGTGCCGGTATCCGGTTCCGCCTACACCTATTCCTATGCCGTCTTGGGTGAACTGATCGCCTGGATCGTCGGTTGGGCGCTGATCCTGGAATACACCATCGCCGCCAGCGCCGTCTCGGTGGGATGGTCGAATTACTTCGTACCGCTGATATCGCATAGCTTCGATGTTCATATTCCATTGTATTTGTCCAAGGGCTACTTCGCGGGCGGCTTGATCAATGTGCCCGCCATGTGCATCGCGGCGCTCGTCACCACCCTGCTGGCGCTCGGAACGCGCGAGAGCGCGACCGTGAATGCGGTATTGGTTTGCATCAAGGTTGCGGCTTTGGTGCTGTTCTGCGCGCTGGCGCTGCCGGTCATCAAGACGGAAAATTTCGAACCGTTCGCACCCTTGGGTTGGCTCGGCATCGGCGGCGCGGCCGCTTCGATCTTCTTTGCGTACGTCGGCTTCGACGCCGTGTCGACCGCCGCGGAAGAGACCAGAAATCCCCAACGCAACATGCCGATCGGCCTGATCGGCAGCCTGATAATTTGCACGATTTTCTATCTTTTGGTCGCGGCCGGCGCGATCGGTTCCATCGGCGCGCAGCCGGTCATGGATGCGGCCGGACATGGCATCAATCCCGGCGGTCCGGAGATGCTGCATGCCTGCATGGATCCGGCCAAACTCTCGACCTTGGTCTGCAGCGATGAGCCGCTGGCTCATGTGCTGCGCCAGATCGGCTGGCCCAAAGTGGCGCGGCTCATCGGTTTGGCGGCCTTCCTCGCCTTGCCGTCGGTGATCCTCATGATGATGTTCGGGCAGACTCGCGTCTTCTTCAGCATGGCGCGCGATCGTCTTTTGCCCGACGTGCTGACGAAAATTCATCCTCGATTCCACACGCCCCATGTTGTGACGCTGATCACCGGCACGGTGGTGATGTGCGCCGCGGCGTTTTTCCCGGTCGGCAATCTCGCCGACACCTCCAACGGCGGCACGCTGGCCGCATTTTTCTCGGTGGCCATGGGCGTGATGATCTTGCGGCGCACGCAGCGTGACCGGAAACGGCCGTTTCGAACCCCGGCCATCTGGCTCGTGGGCCCACTGGCGCTGGTCGGGTGTCTGGCGCTTTTCTTGCTGCTGTCGTTCTTCGCCAAGATGGTGTTTTTCGGCTGGGCGGCGCTGGGTTTGGTGTTCTATGCCTCCTACGGCCGCAAACGCAGCACCTTGCACCCGGACTACGTCGAACCGATCGAACCGAAGGTCGAGCCTTTAAACGCGAAGTGAGGGCGGCGTCAGGGGTCCGATGACCTCGAGCAGCGCCTGATAGACCTTCGGGTTGCCGGCGACGATATTCGCGCCCAGCGAATACTCGGCGCCGGCGGCGGTGCCGACGCGTCCGCCCGCTTCCTGGATGAGCAAGGTGCCGGCGGCCGTATCCCAGGGCGACAGCCCGAATTCCCAGAAGCCGTCGATTCTGCCGGCCGCCACGTAGGCCAGATCCAAGGCCGCCGCGCCCGGGCGGCGAATGCCCGCAGCGCTTGACATCACCACTTTGAGCATGGCCAAGTACTCATCGACATAGGTCGCGCCCGCGCGAAACGGGAAGCCGGTGCCGATGAGCGCGCCTTCCAAGGTGCGCTGCCCGCTCACGCGGATTTTTTTGCCTTCGAGTTGCGCGCCGTCGCCGCGCGAGGCCGTAAAGAACTCCTGGCGCATCGGGTCGTAGACCACGGCGTGCTGCAGACGGCCCTTTTGCTGCAGCGCTATCGAGACCGCGAAGGTGGGGAAACCGTGCAAAAAATTGGTGGTGCCGTCGAGCGGATCGATGATCCACACGAATTCATTCTCGCCGCTGCGGCCCGACTCTTCGGCCAGCACGGCGTGCTGCGGGTAGCTGCGGCGGATCGTCGCGATGATGTCCGCTTCGGCTTTGCGGTCGATATCGGTGACGAAATCATTGCGGCCTTTGGTGTCGATCTTCAGCGAATCGAGGCGCGACAGGCTTTTTACGATTAGATCGCCGGCACGCCGCGCGGCGCGCATGGCGATATTGAGGAGGGGTTGCATACGGTGGCGCTAGAATATCATCGATGACCACCCTGGTTCGCATAGTACTCATCGACCCCAGCCATCCGGGCAACATTGGCTCGGTGGCGCGCGCCATGAAGAACATGGCGCTTTCGGACCTGGTTCTGGTCCGGCCGCGCTCGTTTCCGCATGCGGAATCCACGGCGTTGGCGGCGGGCGCCGATGACATTTTGGCCGGCGCGCGCGTCGTCGAGAGCGTCGAGCAGGCGGTCGCCGATTGTGCCTTCATCGCCGGCACGACATCGCGGCCGCGCTCGTATTATTGGGAGTTCACGACGCCGCGCGACGTCGCCGGACGCATCGTCGCCCTGGGGCAAGAGAATCGCGCCGCGCTGCTGTTCGGCTCGGAGCGCTACGGACTGGCGACCGAGGATTTGAACCTGTGCAACGTGCTGGTGCGCATTCCCGCCAATCCGCAATATTGCTCGTTGAATCTCGCGATGTCGGTGCAATTGGCGGCATACGAGATCTTCATGGCGCGTGAACGGCCGCAAACGCATACGCAATTGGAGATGGCGCTGGCGCCCTCGGCCGACGTGGAGCACTTTTATGCGCACCTGCACGAGGTGCTCAACGAGATCGATTTCGAGGATCGGACCGGGCACTTGATGGAGCGGCTGCGGCGCCTGTTCAACCGCGCGCAACTCGACCGCAATGAACTCAATATCCTGCGCGGAATCTTGAGCGCCGTGCAAGGCCGGCGCGGCCAATCCGCGCAGCGCTCGCGCAAATGAACGCGTCGCGCATGCCGGTATACTTGGATCATGCCGCGACCACTCCGGTCGACCCCAGGGTCGCGTGCGCGCATGGCCGAAATCTTGAGTTCCGCGACGCGAATACGGCAATCCCGCGTCGACGAGCCACGATTACGGCGATGCCGCCGCCGCGCTGGTCGAAGCGGCCCGGGCACAGGTGGCCGCGGCGGTGGGCGCCGGCTTCACGCGAAATCATCTTCACCTCGGGCGCCACCGAGGCCAACAATCTGGCGATTTTCGGGGTCGCGCACTACTACCGCGAGCGCGGCCGCCACATCGTCACCTCGCGGACCGAGCACAAGGCGGTGCTCGATCCCTGCCGTGAACTGGAGCGGCGCGGCTGGCAGATTTCCTACCTGGTTCCGGATCAAGAAGGTCTGCTGGATCCCGATCAAGTCGCCGCCGCGCTGCGGCCGGACACGGTGCTGGTGTCGCTCATGCACGTCAACAATGAGATCGGCGTGGTGCAAAACATCGCCGCAATCGGCGCGCTCTGTGCGCGGCATGGCGGCGCGTGGCTGCATGTCGATGCGGCGCAAAGCGTTGGAAAATGCCCGGTGCATTTTGCCGGCCTCGGTGCGGATCTCATGTCGCTCTCGGCGCACAAGGCCTACGGACCGAAAGGGGTGGGCGCTCTGGTGGTTTCGCAGCGTGGCGAGTCGGGCGGCCGGGGCCGGGTGCAACTCACCGCCCTGCAATTCGGCGGCGGTCAGGAGCGGTCCTTGCGGGCGGGGACCTTGGCGACCCACCAAGCTGGCGGGTATGGGCCTGGCATTCGAGTTGGCCGCGAAGTTCTCTTCGGTCGAAACCGCGCGAATCGCGCGGCTGCAGCAGCGCCTGTGGCAGCGGGCTGGCCTCGATCGGCGGCGTGTTGCGCAACGGCAGCGCCTTGCGCTCGGTGCCGCATTTGCTCAATGTGTCGTTCGAAGGCGTCGAAGGCGAGAGCCTGCTGGCGGCGATTCGCCCGCATGTGGCCGTGTCGACCGGATCGGCGTGCACCTCGGCGCTGGCCGAGCCCTCGTACGTGCTGCGCGCCTTGGGGCGCAGCGATCGCTTGAGCGAAAGCAGCCTGCGATTTGGCTTGGGAAGCAGCACCACGGAGGAGGACATCGATACCGCGGTGGCCGCATTGACGCGAGAGGTTGGCCGGCTTCGGAGGATGTCCGGCGCGCTGCCGGTCTCATGAACTACAACGAATTGACGCGCCGCTATTTCGAGTCGGCCGAGGGCGTGGGTGAGCTGCAAGGCCCTGGGTTTTTCGGGGCGCCGCCGGGAACGCGAGCAAGGCACCTGGGTGCAATTCGATCTGCAAGTCGAAGCGGGAGTGATCGCGGCGGCGAAATTTTTGGCGTTTGCCTGCCCGCATACCATCGCGGTAGCGGCGTGGCTGGCGGACCAGGCGCGCGGAACAGCCGCTGCGCCCGCGGCTTCCCGAGAACGTGCAGGCACTGCGCGAGCGATTTGCGGTGCCGGTCGAGAAAACTGGGCCGCCTGCTGATCGTCGAAGATGCCTGGCACAGCGCGGTTCGCCGGGCCATTGACTATCGCCAATGCCCACCCACATCTGTGAAGGAGGATTAATAAAAAACGCGCTTTGGTTCCGTGCGAACGGCGCGGTGGCGTGTTATGTATGGTGCCTTCCAGCTGAACTTTGTGAGGTACAGCGCAGCATGGCGATACTACTGACGGAATCGGCGGCCAACCGGGTGAAGACTCACTTGGCGCAACGCGGAATTGGCGTCGGTTTGCGAGTTGGAATCAAGAAAACAGGGTGTTCGGGCTTCGCCTATGTGGTGAATTACGCCGATCAAATCAACCCGGAAGATGCCGTTTTCGAGGCGCGGGGCGTCAAGGTGGTGGTTGACCCTCAAGCCTGCCGCTGATCGATGGCACCTTGGTCGATTTCGTCAAGCAGGGTCTGAATGAGGCGTTTAAGTTCCAAAACCCCAAAGCCAAGGGCGAATGCGGGTGCGGCGAGAGTTTCAACGTCTGATCCTAGGCGCTGCGCGAGCACCCGAAGCCCGGGCCGGTTTTTCCAAGCAATACAGTGACTTCGGTCCACGATCGCGATTGCTTGGGCGGCCCCTGCTCCAGTACACTTCGCGGTCTTTGTCAGCCGCATCCTAGGGCTGATTTTTCGCCATCAGCGAGGTTTAAATGTCCATCGAGCGAACCCTTTCAATCGTCAAGCCGGACGGCGTCGGCCGTAACCTGATCGGCGAGGTCTATCGCCGTTTTGAATCAGCGGGATTGAAAGTCATCGCGGCGCGCATGATGCGGCTGTCGCAATCGGAGGCCGAGGGTTTTTACGCCGTGCATCGCGAGCGGCCATTCTTCAAAGACCTGGTGCGCTTCATGAGTTCCGGTCCCGTGATGGTGCAAGTGCTCGAGGGCGAGAGCGCGATCGCAAAAAATCGCGCGGTGATGGGCGCCACCGATCCGAAGAAGGCCGACAAGGGAACCATTCGCGCGGATCTTGCCACCAGCATCGATGAGAATATCGTTCATGGCTCCGATGCGGCGGATACCGCGGCGCGCGAGATCAGCTACTTCTTTCGCGAAATTGAGATCTGTCCGCGTACGCGCTAGCGTAGCGGCGGCAAGGAAGGAGGCTCGTAGTGCCGGCGAACGCGTGAATCTGCTGGGTCTGCCCCGCGCGCAACTCGAAGCGTTCGTTGCGGCGCGTCTCGGCGCCAAGCCGTTTCGCGCCCGGCAGCTCATGAAATGGATCTATCGGCGCGGCGCGGCGGATTTTCCAGCATGACCGATTTGGCGCAGGATTTTCGAGCGCAGCTGGCGAGATCGCCGAGATTGCCGTTCCGCAAATCGTGACCGAGCAACGCTCCAAGGACGGCACCCGCAAGTGGATGCTGCGCATGGACCAGGTGCAAGGAATCGAGACCGTCTATATCCCGGAACCCGATCGGGGCACGCTGTGCATTTCCAGCCAGGTGGGTTGCGCGATGGACTGCACTTTCTGCGCCACCGCGCAGCAGGGCTTCAACCGCAACTTGAGCGCGGCGGAAATCGTCGGCCAGGTTTGGCTGGCGCAGCGCGAACTGGCGCTCGCAAGCCGGCACAGCGGTCGGCGCGCGCAACCGCAAGATCACCAACATCGTGTTCATGGGCATGGGCGAGCCGCTCGCCAATTACCGCAATGTGCTGCCGGCCATGCGGATCTTCCTGGACGATTTGGGCTACGATTTGTCGCGCCGCCGGGTAACCTTGAGCACCTCGGGGTTGGTGCCGCAGATCTACAAATTAGCGCGAAGAATGCAATGTGGCGCTGGCGGTCTCCCTGCATGCGCCGAACGATGAATTGCGCGATGAGCTGGTGCCGATCAACCGCAAGCACCAGATCGCCGAATTGCTCGGCCGCCTGCTGGCATTACATTGATCAGCAAAACGGGCGCAGCATCACCTTCGAATACGTCATGCTGGACGGCGTCAACGACAAGCCTGAACATGCGCGGCAGCTTGCGCGATTGCTGCACGGCCGGCCCGCAAAGCTCAATCTGATTCCGTTCAACGTGTTTCCGGGCACGCGCTACCGCCGCTCGGCGAGTGCCGCGATTGCTCAGGTTTCGCGACATCTTGAATGAGCACGGCGTGATTGCGACGGTGCGCAGAACACGCGGCGACGACATCGACGCGGCATGCGGGCAATTGGCGGGCAAGGTAAGGATCGAACCCTGGTGCGCCTCGGTACCAAACTAGGAGCGCCCGCGCGCGCTCGCGGCGGAGATTCAATGATGCTGAAACCAAAACAGCTTGCATCGTTGCTCGCTGGCCCTGACGGCCTCTGGGCTTTGACGGCCTGCAACCACAATCCGCCCGCATACCAGCCCGCCGGTTCGGACCTATAAAAAGCAGCCCGCGCAAGCGGCGGTGGCGAACATGCAGCTGGCGCTCGAATACATGCGGCTCGGCAAGCTGGCAACTCGCCCGCGAATGCATCGAGAAGGCGCTGAAGGAAGATTCCGTCAACCCCTCCGTGCAGATAACCGCGGGTCTGGTGTATGAGCGCGTCAATGAGATGGCAAGGCGGAGCGCGCCTACGAAACGCAATTCGCCTGGGCAAAAACGATCCGAATATTTCGAATGCTTTTGCCGGATTTCTCTGCCGCACGGGAAGACCGCGGCCGGGGAGAAAATGTTCAACGCCGTGGCGACCAACCCCTTGTACCAGACGCCGGAAGTGGCGCTGGGCAATGCCGGCGTATGCGCGCGCAGCGCAGGAGATGTCGCCCTGAACGCCGACCAGTATTTCAACCGCGCGCTGGCGATTCGCCCGAATATGCCGCGAGGCGCTGTTGCAATTGGGAAATAACGCTTTCGACCGCGGCGACGCGGCGAAGGCGCTGGATATCGTGCAGCGCTATCTGGCCGTCAACGCACCGACGCCGGAAGTGCTGTGGCTGGGATTCCGTGCGCAGCGCAAGCTGGGCCATGCGGTAGAGGCCGCTGTCTTCGCGCGGCGCGTGCAGACCGAATTTCCGGACTCGGTGCAAGCGCAGAACATGCGCAATGGCATTGATCGATGACCCAGCCCGCGGCCCTACCGGGATCCAGCTCAAGGCGGAGCGCGAACGCCGCGGTTTGAGCGCGCAAAAAGCGGCCGATGAAATGCACTTGGATCGATGGGTGATCGATGCGCTCGAGGCGGACGATTACCAGCGCATCGGCCCCACGGTTTACGCCAAGGGCCACTTGAAAAAGTACGCCGCCATTGCTGGGCCTGCCGGCATCCGAAATCCTGGCCGGATTCGAATCGCGCAGCCACGCGGCGCGAGGCCGATTCACTCCGGCGGCCGGTCCCAGCATGCTATTGAGCACGCGCGACCGATTCGCCGCTCGCCCGGCTCGACGCTCGTTCTCCAGGTCGGCGCGCATTGTTGCCGGCGCGGTGCTGCTGGTCGAGGTTCTGTGGTGGCGGCCCTGGCATCCGCACGCCAAGGCAGCCGGCACTGCGCCGACTGCGGCATTGGGGCCGCGGCGATCAGCTCATCGCTCCTGCGTCGGCGGAGAAAGCCGCCGCAATGCCGGCATCGTCGCGAACGCCGCTCGCCGCGCCGTTCGCGCCGTCGCCCGCACCAGTCCCCGCCGCCGAGCGCGGCCGAGTCGAGTGCAGCGGCGGGCGCCGCAGCCGCCGCGGCCACGGCGCGCCGTCGATGCCGCGGTGCCGGGCGCCGGCCATGCGCGATTGCGCTTGAGCTTTTCGGCCGATTCCTGGGTGGATGTGCATGACGCGACCGGGAAGCGCACCTTCGCGGGCAACGGGCTTGCCAACAGCGTGAAAACCATAGCCGGCGTTGCGCCGCTGCGCGTGTACTTGGGTTTCGGCAGCGGCGTGCAGCTGGAAATCAACGATCGGGCCGTGGCCATCGGACCGCAGTTTTTTGCCGGTGACGTGGCGCGATTCGAGGCCGGCGCCGACGGCGTCCTGCGGCGCGATTCGCGCCCCGATCAATCGCGCGGCGCGCCGCACGCGCAACGCCCGCGCCCGCCCGGCTGAGAGGACTCTTGAGCAAGATCATCGAGCCCTTACGCGGTGTGCATGACGTATTGCCCGCGCAAATTGCAGCCTGGCAGCACCTCGAGAGCGATCACGCGCCAAGTTTTCGCAGGCTACGGCTACGAGGAATTCCGTGTTCCGGTGATCGAACAGACGCAACTTTTCAAGCGCTCGATAGGCGATTTTACCGACATCGTCGAAAAGGAAATGTTCAGCTTCGTCGATCAGGGCGAGGATCAGATTACGCTGCGGCCCGAGGCGACCGCCGGCATCGTGCGCGCGGTCATCTCCAACGGACTGCTGCGCGAAGGACGCCTGCGGGTGTGGTGCATGGGGCCGATGTTCCGGCGCGAGCGTCCGCAGGCGGGCCGCTTTCGGCAATTCCATCAAATCGATGCCGAAGCGTTCGGATTCGAAGGACCGGATGTCGATGCGGAGATCATCCTGCTGTCCGCCCGGCTGCTGCGGCTTTTGGGTCTGGGCGGCGTGACGCTGCAGCTCAACTCATTGGGGACGCCGGCATCGCGTGCGGCTTATCGCGACGAACTCACGGCCTATTTCAGCGGTCACGCGGCGTCCTTGGATGAGGACAGTCGCCGCCGCTTGAGCGGCAATCCGCTGCGAATACTCGACAGCAAGAATCCGCAGATGCGGCGCAATCATTGCCGGTGCGCCGCTGTTGCTGGAATCGCTCGATTCGGAGTCCCGGCGCCACTTCGAATCGCTCTGCGCGCGCTTACGCAGCGCCGGCATCGAGTATCATGTCGAGCCGCATTTGGTGCGCGGGCTGGACTACTACACCCGCACGGTGTTCGAATGGACCACCGACGCGCTGGGCTCGCAAAGTACGGTCTGCGCCGGCGGCCGCTACGATGGATTGGTGGCCCAATTAGGCGGCGCGGATACCCCGGGCATCGGTTGGGCCATGGGGCAGGAGCGCATCGTCATGCTTCTGCAGAAGCAGAGCTTGGGACTCGCCCAAGACCGCCCGCGGATCTATCTGGTGCTGGCCGGGGAACAAGCCGAAATCCCTGGATTCAAAGTGGCGGAGCAATTGCGCGACGCATGGCCCGGTCTGGCTGTCCAGGTCAACTTGGGCGGGGGGAGCTTTAAAACGCAATTCAAGCGCGCGGACAAAAGCGGCGCGGAGTTCGCCTTGGTGTTGGGGGATGATGAGCTTGCCCGCGGGGTCGTTGCCGTCAAGGCGCTGCGCCGCGACCTGCCGCAGGAAGACTGCCCCTTCGAGCGAATCAGTGAACGGATCGGCATCTTACTGGGTCTTACAGGCGGGAGTGCAAGTAGCCATGGCTGAAGAGTATCTAACCGACGACGAACAACTGGAGGCGGTAAAGCGCGCCTTCAGCGAATACGCCCCCTGGATATTGGGCGGTGTCGTGATCGGCGTGGGCGGTTGGTTCGGGATCCAGTACTACCGCTCGCATCAAAATGCGCTGGCCATGCAGGCGGCGGAGCAATTCACCCAAATGACCACGGCGCTGCAAATGAACGATGGGCAGAAATCCCTGCAGATCGCGAACGGGCTCATCAAGAATTATCCCAGTTCGCCGTATGCCGACCAGGCGCAGCTGACGATTGCGCGTATCGACGTCGACAGCGGCAAGTCCGCCGATGCCATCGCCCCGCTGACTGAAGTCATGAACAACTCCAAGGATTCGGAGCTGAAGCAAATCGCGCGCCTGCGCCTTGCCCGGGTCTTGATCGATCAAGGCAAACCCGACGATGCCATCAAGACTCTGGCGCAAGGCACGCCCGGAAGCTTCGCGGGCCGTTACCACGAAGTGCACGGCGATGCGCTGTATGCCAAGAAGGACATTGCCGGCGCCATTGCCGAATACAACCAGGCATTGGCCAGCAGCGACGGCGGCGCGGATTCCGCGCTGTTGCAGTTGAAACTTGCCGACCTCGCCTCGCACGAAAAGGCCAAACCCTGATGCGCTTGTTGCTTCCATTGAGTTTCATGGCCTTGCTGATCGCGGCCGGTTGCAGCAAGGACAAAGATGTCGAGCCGCCCGCCGCGCTGGTGAATTTTCCGGAGACTTTGCCGGTCAAACGGCTGTGGGACGAGGGCGTCGGCGGCGGCAAGCGGCAAACCAAGCTGCGTTTGGGACTGGGGCCTGCGATCGACAATGGGGTGGTATTCGCCGCCAATCACAAAGGCGAGATGCTGGCGGTATCGCTCGAAACCGGCCGCGATGTTTGGGTCAAGAAGCTCAAGGTACCGATTTCCGCGGGACCCGCGGCGGGATTTGGCATGGTCGTGGCCGGTACCAGCAAGGGTTCGGTGATCGCGCTCGACGGCGCAACCGGGCGCCAGTTGTGGCGCTCGCAAGTAAATTCCGAGCTGCTGTCTTCGCCGGCGATCAGCGCGAACGTCATCGTGATGCGCTCGGTCGACGGCCGCCTGAACGGCCTCGATACGCACACCGGCAAGGTGCTGTGGTCGGTCGAGCAGCAGGTGCCGCGTCTGAGCTTGCGCGGCACGGCCACTCCCACAGTAGCCAAGGAGATCGCGATCAGCGGTTTTGACAACGGCAAAGTGATGGCGGTGTCGCTGACCACCGGCGACACGATTTGGGATACGGCCCTTGCCTCGCCTCACGGCCGCACGGAGCTGGATCGCTTGGTCGACATCGACTCCGCTGTTCGCGTGGTTGGGGACAATGTGTTCGCCGCGGGTTTCCAGGGACGCACCGCGATGCTCGCGCTCGACTCGGGCCAGCTGTGGTGGTCGCACGATATGTCGAGCTATCGTGGCTTGTCGGTCGATGCGGACAATTTATACGTGACCGAATCGGACGGTACCGTGGTGGCGATGCGGCAGCGTGACGGCGCGGAAATTTGGCGCAACGAGAAACTCAAGCGCCGCGGCTTGAGCACGCCCGTGGTGACCAGCACGGCGATCGCCGTCGCCGACTTTCAGGGCTATTTGCACTGGTTGGACAAGAACACCGGCGAGCTCGTGGCCCGCCAGCGAATCGCCAAGAAGCAGCGAGTTTCCAATCCACCCGCTGGAGTGGGCGACACCGTCGTGGTCCTGACCGACGCCGGCACCCTGGCGGCATATCGAGCGACTCCAAGAGCGGCGAGCGCCACGCCCGCGGCGACGCAAACCCCGCCGGGCGAAAAACCCGCTGCCGCCACGACGCCGCCTGCCACCGGAGCGCCGCCTGCGCCCGCCTGCCACCGCCGCCGCCCGCCGTACCGCCGCCTTAAAGACCCCAGGCAATGTTGCCGGTAGTCGCATTGATCGGCCGCCCAAATGTGGGCAAGTCGACGCTGTTCAACGCCATGACCGGCACTCGCGATGCGCTGGTTGCCGATCTGCCCGGGCTGACGCGCGATCGGCAATACGGCTTCGCCCGGCGCACCGAGGTGCCGTGCATCGTGGTCGATACCGGCGGCCTGGTTGAACAGGCGGACCGTGATCGAGAGCCTGATGATTGCGCAGACCGAGCGGGCAATCGGCGAAGCGGATCGCCTGATCGTGCTGGTGGACGGCCGCGCCGGCGTCACCCCTCAGGATCAGTTCGTCGCGCAGCTGGCGCGCCGCAGCGGCAAGCCGGTGTTCCTGGCGGTGAACAAAACCGAAGGCTTCGACAGCGACATGGCGGTCGCCGATTTTTTTCAATTGGGCTTGGGCGAGCCGCTGCCCATTTCCGCCGCGCACGATCAGGGCGTGATTTCGCTGTTGGAGACCGCGCTCGCCGGGCTGACGCCGGATCCGCAGGATGGCCCTGAAATTCAGGGCATCAAAGTCGCGGTGATCGGCCGGCCGAATGTGGGCAAGAGCACGCTGATCAATCGGCTGCTCGGCGAGGATCGCATGGTGGCCTTCGATCAGCCCGGCACCACGCGCGATGCCGTGCTGGTGCCCTTCGAGCGCGACGGCGAGCGCTATACCTTGATCGACACCGCCGGCGTGCGGCGCCGCTCGCGGGTCGAGGAAGCGGTCGAAAAATTCAGCGTCATCAAAACGCTGCAGGCGATCGAAAGCGCGCATGTGGTGGTCGTCGTCATGGATGCGCACGACACCGTCGCGGAGCAAGACGCGAGCCTGCTGGGCACGGTGATCGAGCAGGGCCGTGCTCTGGTTCTTGCCGTCAACAAATGGGACAACATCCCGACGGAGCAGCGCGACCTGATTCGCCAGCAACTCGAGCAACGCCTGCAATTCGCCGATTTCGCACCGCTGCATTTCATCTCGGCGCGCCATGGCAGCGGCGTTGGCGAATTGTTCGCCTCGGTGCGCAAGGTCTATGCCGCCGCGATGCGCGACATGAGCACGCCGGAGTTGACGCGGGTGCTGGAGGCGGCGATTGAGAGCCATCAGCCGCCGCTGGTCAGCGGGCGCCGCATCAAGCTGCGCTATGCGCATCAAGGCGGCCGCAATCCGCCGGTCATCGTCATCCACGGCAACCAGACCGACCATGTTCCCGATGCCTACCGCCGCTATCTGGTCAATGTCTACCGCAAGGCGTTCGACTTGATGGGCACGCCGGTAAGGGTGGCGTTTCGCGGCGATGAGAATCCCTACGCCGGAAAACGCAATCCCTTGACGCCCCGGCAGGTTCGCAAACGCAAACGGTTGATTCAACGCAATAAGCGGTAAGATCGGACTGCGGTACCTCAGGGGATGGTTCTTTGCAGTTCATCAAGACCAAGACTTTCCGAATCGCAGCGGTCGTCGCGCTTCTGCTCGGCCTGTACGCGATAGCCGGATTTTGGTTGGCGCCGAGGCTGGTGCGCAACGCCCTGATGACCGAAATTCCGAAGACGCTGGCGGGCGTCACGCCCAGCGTCGGCGAAATTCACATCAACCCATTCCTGCTGCAGGTGGAGGTCAAAGATTTCGATCTGACCGGGCCGCAAGGCACGAAGCTGGTCGGCTTCGCGCGCTTGTTCGTCGACTTCGAAGTTTCTTCGCTCTGGCACCGCGCCTATACCTTCGGCAATATCGACATCGACTCGCCTTTCGCAAACGCCGTGATCTTCAAGGACGGCCGCTTGAATCTCGCGCAGCTGAGCCCTCGCCCAAGCGGCAAGCCTCAACCCAAGAGCAATGAACCCATCCCGGCGCTGCGCATCGGTTCGTTCAAGGTGACCGAAGGATTTCTCGACTTCGATGATCGGCGGCGGCCCTCCGATTTCGCCACACGATTGCAGCCGATCAATTTTGAGCTGCAGAATTTCACCACCGGAATTGACGGCGGCCGCTTCACCTTCACCGGCATGTCAAAGCTCGGCGAGCGCATCGAGTGGCATGGACACCTCGCGGTACAGCCGATCGAATCCGACGGCGAATTCCAGATCGCGGGGCTGCAGGCGCACACCATTTGGGAATACCTGGAAGATCAGCTGAACTTCCAGGTCAATTCCGGAAAAATCGATGTGAATGCGACCTATCAGTTCTCGCTGAAGGACGACGTCGATCTGAAGGTCGACGTCTCCAAAGTCGCTTTGACCGACCTTGCCGTGCGGCCGAAGGATTCGGATGTCGATTGGATCAAGCGTGCCGCGAGCTGACGTTGAGCGGCACGACGTTGGATCTCAAGCCGCGGCGGGCGCACAGCGATTCTCTGACCATCGCCGGCGCAAAACTTCTGGCCTGGCTGGAGCCGGACGGATCGGTGAATTTGCTGAAACTCGCTGCGATGCCGGCGCCGCGTCGCGCTCGGCGGTGAGCCCGCCCGCCATGCCGAGCTCGTCCGCCGGCCGCGCCGCCGCTCGCGCCGGCGGCCGCTGCTCGCCGCCCACGGCGCGGCCCGCGTGGCAGTTTGATCTCGGCGAATTTGCGCTGCGCGATGCCAGTATTTCCGCCGAGGATCGGCGCACCAAGCCGGCGGCGAAAGTGCTTATCGCGCCGCTGTCGCTGAAGGTGACCGGCGCCAGCCTCGATCTCGCCAAGCCTGTGAACGTGGCGCTCGATACCAAAATCAACGACACCGGCACCTTGAATGTGACGGGAGAAATTACTCCGCAACCCGTGGCCGCGAATCTGAAGCTGAAGCTCGACGGCATCGAGCTTGCCGCCGTTCAGCCCTACATCGCGCAATACACCTCGATGACGTTGCTCGCGGGAGGCTGGGCGGCGATGCCAAGGTACGCTACGGCGCGCAGCAACCCGCGCTGCAGTTCAGCGGAAATTTGAGCGTCGCCGGTCTGCACACGGTCGACAACGCGTTGCATCAGGATTTCATCAACTGGGACCGCCTGGACATTCAGGGCCTGAATTTCCAGCATGATCCCGATCGGCTCGACATCGATCAGATCATCGCGCGCAAACTGTACGCGCGCGTCATCATCGAGCCGGACGAGTCGCATGAATGTGAAGCGCATCTTGGCGGCGCCGGGCGCCACGATCGTGGCTCCGAGCGGCGATGCGAGACCGCCGCTCGCCGCCACGGCGGCGCCCGCGCCCGCACCGCCCCTGCCGCACAAGGGCCGTAAACACCCGGCGACGTCCGCGCCGCGCGCGCCTGCGAGCGCCGCGCACCGCGGCCGGCCCTGCGATGCCGATGTCGATCAAGAAAATCGTGTTGCAGGCCAGCCAGGCCAATTTCGCCGACTTGTCGGTCATGCCCAACTTCGCCACCGGCATCCAAAAGCTCGAAGGAACCGTGCTGGGGCTTTCCTCGAAAGAAAATTCCCGCGCCAAGATCGATATTCATGGATCGGTGGATGAGTTCGCGCCGGTGAGCATCACCGGCGAGGTCAATGTATTGAGTGCGGCGCTGTACACCGATTTGGCCATGAGTTTTCGCAATATCGAACTTAGCACCTTCAATCCCTATTCGGGAAAATTTGCCGGCTACAACATCAGCAAGGGTAAGTTGACCACCGAGCTGCACTACAAGGTCGACGGCCGCAAGCTCGATGCGCAGCACCACATCATCGTTGAGCAACTCGAATTCGGCGACAAAACCGAGAGCAAGGATGCGGTCTCGCTGCCGGTCAAGCTGGCGGTGGCGTTGCTCAAAGATCGCAATGGCGTCATCGACCTCAATCTTCCGGTTACCGGCTCGCTCGACGATCCGAAATTCAAGCTGGGTCCGATCATCTGGAAGGTTTTCGTGAATATCCTGGAGAAGGCGGTCACGGCGCCGTTCGCACTCCTGGGATCCTTGTTCGGCGGCGGACCCGATCTGCAGTTCGTCGACTTTCAACCCGGCGCCGCCGAGTTGGATCCGGTCGGGGCCGCGAAAGCCCAAAGCCTCGTCAAGGCGTTGGAGCGCGCGGCCGCAGCTGAAAATCGAGATTCCGATTGCCGTGGTCGGCGACTTGGACCGCCCGGTCTCATCGAGGCGAAATATCAGGCGCAGCTCCAGGAGGCGCTGGCGGCCGCGGCCGCCCGGAAAAAATCCGCCGCTGCCGCGGGCAGCTTTGACCAATTGGATCCCGCGGCACAGCTCGAGCTGCTGACCAAGCTGTATGTCAGTAATGTCGGCGCGCAGCCGAAGTTCCCCGAATCGGTCGAGGCCATCAAGACCAAACCGGAAAAGACGGCGGCGCGCATTGATTTTCTCGTGCACGAGCTTCACCACGCATCGCGGTAGGCGACGCCGATCTCACCGCCTGGGCCAGCAACGCGCGATGAACTTGCAGCAGGCCTTGCTGACCGGAACGCAGATCGCACCCGAGCGTGTTTTCTTGGTTGCCAACGATAAGGCAAAGAATCAGGACGGCCGGGTTCGCTTGGAATTGTCGCTGCGCTGAGCGGCGCTGCGGCGCGCCATGCACCGCCATGAGACGCAGCCCCCCGATCGACGCCCTCAATTGGTGCATGAAGTCGCGCGCTTCTGGCTCACCATGTCCTTAAGTTGCTGATCGCGCTCAATACTTGTTTGCTGGCACAAGGGGTGCTTTCCGCCACGCAGCAGTCGGTTGTCCAAGGACCTCCATTGGAATGAAGCTCATTACCGCGATCATCAAACCGTTCAAGCTCGACGAGGTTCGAGGCGGCGCTCAGCGATGTCGGGGTTCGAGGACTCACCGTCACGGAGGTTCGGGGCTTCGGCAGGCAGCGCGGCCACACTGAGATTTATCGCGGCGCCGAGTATGTCGTCGAGTTCGTGCCGAAGACAAAAATCGAGATCGCGGTTGACGATGGACTCGTGGATATCGTGATCGAAGCGATCATGAGAACGGCCAAAACCGGCAAGGTCGGGGACGGAAAAATCTTTGTTTTTGATCTCGAACAAGTCGTGCGCATCCGAACCGGCGAGCGCGACTCGAGCGCCATCTGAAGTACAGGGGAAATATGAAAAAACTGCCGATGTTGGCGTTTCTCGCCGTATTGACCTTTGCAATGCCGGCCGCCTGGGGCGACAGCGCCCCGACCGCGCCCATGCTCGTCAGCGCCGACAAGATCAGCGCCGGCGACACCGCCTGGATGCTGACCTCGACCGCCCTGGTGCTGATGATGTCGATTCCAGGACTGGCGCTCTTCTATGGCGGCATGGTGCGCAAGAAGAACGTGTTGGCCACGCTGATGCAGACCTTTGCGATCGTCTGCGTCGTGACCATTCTGTGGTGGCTGGTGGGCTACTCCTGGGCATTTACGCCCGGCAGCAAATTCCTGGGCGGCTTCAGCCGCGCATTGTTCGGCGGCATGACCTTCATGCACGACCCCGTCAATCGGCTGTCGGTGTCGCATTTGGCGCTGACGATTCCCGAAACCGTTTATGCCATGTTTCAACTCACCTTCGCGATCATCACGCCCGCGCTGATCGCCGGTGCGTTTGCCGATCGCATGAAGTTTTCGGCGATGCTGGTATTCATGGCGGCATGGTCGCTGCTCGTCTACGCGCCGATCGCGCATATGGTTTGGGAGCCGAGCGGATGGCTGAATGCCGCCGGGATTCTCGACTACGCCGGCGGCACGGTCGTGCATATCAACGCGGGCATGGCGGGACTGGCCAGCTGCCTGGTACTCGGCAAGCGCCTGGGATACGGGCGGGAACGCATGCCGCCCCACAATTTGACGTTGACTTTGATCGGCGCCTCGCTGCTCTGGGTGGGCTGGTTCGGCTTCAATGCCGGCTCCGCAGGCGCCGCCGACGGGCGCGCCGGCATGGCGATGCTGGTCACGCAAATGGCCACGGCGGCGGCCGCCCTGAGCTGGATGTTCGCGGAATGGGCCAGCAAGGGTAAACCGAGCGTTCTCGGCATCGCCTCCGGGGCGGTGGCCGGATTGGTTGCCATCACGCCGGCTTCCGGGTTCGTCGGCCCCTCGGCCGCGGTGGTGATCGGCCTGGCGGCCGGCGTGATCTGCTTCGCCGCCGCGACCTCGCTCAAGCATGCGCTGGGATATGACGATTCCCTGGATGCATTCGGCGTGCACGGCATTGGCGGGATCGTCGGCGCGCTGTTGACGGGGGTCTTCTTTAGTAAAGAAATCAGCGGTGTGGACAACAGCGTCATGCGGCAATTTCTGATTCAGCTGCAGGGAGTGGCCGTGACCGTCATTTATGGCTTCGCAGCCAGCTACATCATCTTGAAAGTCATCGACATGAGCATTGGTTTGCGCGTGACCGAAGAGCAGGAACGCGAAGGGTTGGATATCACGCTGCATGGGGAAAGCATCGAGTAATCGGCGTAAACTCGGGGATGACGACACCCTTTAGGAGCGCCGATGCCCGCCCTCGACATCCTGTTGATCGCGCTGGTTGTGATTGTCTTGTCCGGCTTTCGTGTCGCCCAACAATACGAACGCGGCGTGGTATTCAGATTGGGACGCTACATCGGCCTGAAGGGCCCGGGTCTGTATTGGATCATCCCGCTCGGAATCGAGCGCTCGGTGCGCGTCGACATCCGCACGCGTACCGTGTCGGCGGAACAGCAGGAAACCATCACCCGCGACAGCGTCACCATCAAGGTCAATGCCGTGCTCTGGTACCGCGTCGTCGATGCGGCAAAGGCCGTCATCGAAGTGGCCGATGCGCCCGCCGCCGTATACCAGCTGGCCCTGACGGGCTTGCGAAATATCATCGGCCAGCACGATCTGGATGAGATCCTGCAGGAGCGCAACAAGATCAACACGTTGTTGGGCGACAACATTTCCGGCTCGACAGAGGCCTGGGGACTCGAGGTTCAACGCTTCGAAATGAAGGATGTGGAATTGCCCAAGGCCATGCAGCAAGTGATGGCGATGCAGGCCGAAGCCATCCGCGAAAAGCGCGCGCGCATCATCAAGGCCGAGGCCGAGCTCGAGGCGTCGGTGAAATTATCGGCCGCGGCCGCGCAGATCACCCAGAATCCCGCCGCGCTGGAGCTGCGGCGCATGCAGATGATTTCCGAAGTGGGCGCGGAGAACAACAGCACCACGGTGATCATGATTCCATCCGACTTCGTATCTCTTGCGCATAGTTTGAGTGATTATCTGTCGCGGCAAAGACCGCTGAAATCCCCGGAAGACCAGGCAAAGGGCTGAGCTCGGCGGCCCCGCGCCGCAGCGGCGCCGCACACTCCTGAGAGTTCAGCTGAAGAGCGCGCCGCCGGCCGTCCGCTTTTTGCGACAATTTTTGTTACGCCCCGTTTGCAGCGAAACGTTTCGTGATCGGGGTCTCATTTTCCAATCGATTATGCCAGGTACTCTCTGCTTGCCTTGTAAGACCTATCAAGACCTCGGGAGACCACCGTATGAGCAATCCCTATAACAGCGCGACCGAGCGAGCTTCGATCCTGGGTCCGACGCTGTATTTCAAAGGCGATCTGACCGCCGAGGAGGATCTGTTGATCCAGGGCCGCGTGGAAGGTTCGATCACTCATACGCAGCGCTTGACCGTCGGTCCCCAGGGCACCGTCAAGGCCAATATCAAGGCGCAACTGATCATTGTGGAAGGGACGGTGGACGGCGATTTGCAGGCCGAGAAATCCGTGTTCGTGAAGGAAACGGCGAAAGTTTGCGGCAACATTTTCTCGCCGACCGTGAGCATCACCGAGGGCGCGAATTTCAGCGGCAGCATCGACATGGACGGCAAGAAGGCCGGCCAACAATCGAAATTCGATCCGGTTCGTCCCCACAAATCCGCCGGTGGCGCCGCCTGACAATGTCGTGGTTCATAAAAACCTCTCGATGGAGATGATCAAATGATGCATTCCAACCCCAGCCGCCCCGGCGCCGAACCTTCATTGACGCGCCCTGAACCGCGCGTACCCGGCGGCGAGCTGCGATCGAACGCGCGCACGCCTGAGCCGGCGCGAAGCGCCGATCCTAAGCCGGCGGAGGCGGCCTCGCGGGCCTCCGTGCTCGGCGCCACGCTGCGATTTCGCGGCGAACTCTCGGCGCAGGAAGACCTGATCGTCCAGGGCAGCGTCGAGGGGTCGATCACCCACACTCAGAGCCTCACCATCGGCACCGACGGCACCATGAAGGGCGATATTCGCGCCCGTGTCATCGTCATCGACGGCAAGGTGGAAGGCGATCTCTACGCCACCGAATCGGTGAATATCCGTGCCACCGCCAAGGTCAAAGGCAATGTCTTTGCGCCGCGGGTCGGCATCAGCGAGGGCGCCTTTTTCCAAGGACAAATCGAAATGCAGCCTTCGGGTGCGGCGGTCCAGGAACATAGCGCGCGCCTGCGTCAGGCCGCACTGTCGCCGCCGATCGAAGCTGCCGCGGTCGATCAGATGCTGAGCGGGGCGAAGGGCTGAGGGCAGCGGGATGGCGCCGCGGACCAGCGCTACGGACCGGCGCCGCGGACTATCGCTGCGGACTTGCGTCCCTGACTAGTTCGCGACGAATAACTCGGGATCGACCCAGGCGCGATTGAGGCTCAAGCCCCAATGCAAATGCGGCCCGGTCACCCGGCCGGTCATGCCCACTTTGCCCAGCGTGGCACCCGCAGCCACGTGCTCTCCGGGCTTCACGTCGATGGCGCTCAAGTGGCAATACATGCTGATCATGCCGCGGCCGTGATCCACGAAAACCGTGTTGCCGTTGAAAAAATACTTGCCGGTGTCGATGACGGTGCCGGCGAGCGGCGCACGCACCGGCGTGCCGAGCGGCGCGGCGATATCCATGCCGCTGTGCGGATTGCGCGATTCGCCGTTGAAAATTCGGCGCATGCCGAATGAACTGCTGCGCACCCCGGGAACCGGCTGCGGCATGCGCAGAGTCGTCGGCGCCGCCTCGCTCCAGTGGCTCATCGCATGCTCGATGATTTCCCTCTCCCGGCTCACGCGTCGCAGATCGGCCTTCGACAGATTGACCTGGCCCGGAGCCACCTTGAGCGACTGGCTCGCATACTGCTTGTCCGCGATCGTGAATTGGATCTCTTGCCGGGTAGCGCCGCTGTGGACGATGACCGTCCGCGGCGCGAGCGGCGCCGACAAAGGAATGCCGATAATGGCGAACCAACCCGCATCGTCCTGAACGACCAGGGCGCGGTGACCATCGGCGTCGACATAGGGCATGGAATTGCCGTGCACGTCGAGTTTGAGGATTTTGACGCCGCCGGGTACCGCGCTCTCCCGCGGCAGGCTGTACGAAAAAGCGAGCATCGGAGCCGCACCGAGCAGCAACGCGGCGCAGCGAATCGAGGCTGCGCGAATCAGCTCATGGCGGATCAACGTGGGGGGAATCAAAGTACGGCGAATCAAGGCCACTCCACTTTGGCGCGAATTTTTCCCACCGCGAGGCGGGCTTCGATCAACGTGCCGGACGCCACGTCCGCGGCGCTGCGCACGATGCCGCCGCCGGCGCGGCTGACGATGGCGTAGCCTCGATCCAAGGTGGCGAGCGGGCTCACGGCATTCAATGTGCGCACCAGGGGCGAGAGCCGCTCGCGCGCGAGATGCAAGCGGGCGAGGGCGGCGGCGCGCAATCTTGCGTACAGCGCCGCCTGCCGGGCCACCGCGCTCCGCAGCCGCGCCGCCGGACTCAATTGCCACAGCCGGCTGCGCTGTTCAGCCAACGCCGAGCGCCGATCCGCGAGGATTTGGCGCAGCGACCGAAACATGCGCTGCTCCAGGTCGTCCAGGCGCTGCGACCGCTCCGCCAGGCGCGCGCTGGGACTCACCAGCGCCGCGCGGCCGATCAGCCAGCTTAATCGCTCGCGCTGCGCCTCGACCCGGCGCGAGAGGCCCCGCTGCAGGCGCTGCGCGAGGCGTGCCAGGGAGGCGAGCCATTCCTCGCCGTCGGGCACTGCAATTTCGGCCGCTGCGGATGGGGTCGGTGCGCGTACATCCGCGGCGAAATCGGCAATGGTGAAGTCGATTTCATGGCCGATTCCGCTGACGATGGGTATCGGCGAGGCGACGATGGCCCGAGCCAGCGCTTCATCGTTGAAGGCCCACAGATCCTCGAGCGAGCCGCCGCCGCGCGCCAAAATCAGCACGTCGCATTCGCCCCGGCGGCCGGCCAAACGCACGGCGGCCGCGATTTCCGCCGCGGCGGCCGCGCCTTGCACCGCCACGGGATAAATCAGCACAGGTACGGCGGAAAAACGCCGCGCCAGCACATGCAGGATGTCGCGAATCGCGGCGCCGGTGGGCGAGGTGATCACCCCGATTCGCTTCGGGATCATGGGCAGCGCGCGCTTGCGCTCCGGCGCAAACAGGCCTTCCGCCGCGAGTTTCGCCGACAATTCCTCGAACTGACGCTTCAGGGCGCCGAGCCCGGAATCCTCCATGTGATCGATGACCAGTTGGTATTCGCCGCGCGGCTCATAGAGGCCGATCCGCGCCCGCACCAGCACCTTTTGGCCGTCCCTGACCGCGAAGGCACACAACATATTTCGTTGCCGGAACATGCAGCAGCGCACCTGCGCAGCCGCGTCTTTCAGCGAAAAATACCAATGCCCGGAGCTGGGCTTGGCGAGATTGGAGATTTCCGCCTCGAGCCAAACGCTGCCGAAACCGCGCTCGAGCAGCACGCGCACCTCGCGATTGAGGCGCGAAACGCTGTAAATGTCGCGATTTGCGGCGATTTGCATGGGGGCATGATACTGCGGTTTACCGCGCCGCACCTGCAAGGTACAATGCGCCGCCTCTTAGACGAACCTGGAACGCGAACTTACTATGCGCATTCTTGAAGAGGCACTCACATTCGATGACGTGTTGCTGGTGCCGGCATATTCCGAGGTTCTGCCCCGCGATGTATCCCTTGCCAGCAAGCTGACCCGCGAAATCCAGGTCAATCTTCCGGTCGTGTCCGCCGCCATGGACACGGTGACCGAGGCGCGGCTCGCCATCACCATCGCCCAAGAGGGCGGCATCGGCATCATTCACAAGAACATGTCGATCGATGCGCAAGCGCGCCAGGTCGATCGGGTGAAGAAGTTCGAAAGCGGCGTGATCAGCGATCCGATCACCGTGAATCCGGACATGACCATTCGCCAGGTCTTGGAACTCACGCGCGCGAAAAACATCTCCGGCGTGCCGGTGGTGCTCGGCACCAAGGTGGTCGGCATCGTCACGCATCGCGATCTGCGCTTCGAGACCAAACTCGACGCGCCGGTCTCTTCGGTGATGACGCCGAAGGATCGGCTGATCACCGTGCGCGAAAATGCCCCCAAGGATCAAGTCCTGGCGCTGCTGCACAAGCATCGCATCGAGAAGGTGCTGGTGGTCGCGGGCGATCACGAATTGAAGGGCATGATTACCGTCAAGGATTTCCAGAAGGCGACGGAATTTCCCAACGCCTGCAAGGACAGCGTCGGAAGTTTGCGGGTCGGGGCCGCGGTCGGCACCTCGCCCGACACCCTCGATCGGGTGGGCGCACTGCGCGAAGCCGGAGTCGATGTCGTGGTGGTGGACACCTCGCACGGTCATTCGCGCGGCGTGCTGGAAACGGTATCGAGGATAAAGGCGAAATATCCGGACATCCAGGTGATCGGCGGCAATATCGTCACCGCCGAGGCTGCGCTCGATCTGGTCAAGCACGGTGCCGATGCCGTCAAGGTGGGCATCGGTCCGGGCTCGATCTGCACGACGCGGGTCATCGCGGGTGTCGGCGTACCGCAAATCAGCGCCATTGCCCGCGTGGCGAAGGCGCTGGAGGGAACCGGCGTTCCGGTCATCGGCGATGGCGGAATTCGCTATTCCGGCGACATCGCCAAGGCGCTCGCCGCCGGCGCACACTGCGTGATGATCGGCGGCATGTTCGCGGGAACCGAGGAATCTCCGGGCGAGGTCGAGCTCTATCAGGGCGGCTCATACAAGGCGTATCGAGGCATGGGTTCCCTGGGTGCGATGGCGCAGACGCACGGCTCGAGCGACCGCTACTTCCAGGACACCACCTCGGAGCTCGAAAAGCTCGTGCCCGAAGGCATCGAAGGGCGGGTGCCGTACAAGGGCAGCCTGGTCGCGATCTTGCACCAGCTCTCCGGCGGATTGCGCGCGGCCATGGGTTATACCGGCAGCGGCAGCATCGAGGAGATGCGCACGCGGCCGCAGTTCGTTCGCATCACCAGTGCCGGCGTGCGCGAGAGTCACGTTCACGACGTGACCATCACCAAAGAAGCACCCAACTACCGGATTGGTTGATGCCCGACATTCATGCGGACCGAGTCCTGATTCTCGATTTCGGCGCTCAGTACACGCAGTTGATCGCCCGCCGCATCCGCGAAATCGGCGTCTATTCCGAAATCTACGCCTGCGATGCGCCGCTCGCCGATATCAAGAAATTCGCGCCGCACGCCATTGTGCTGTCGGGCGGTCCTGAATCCGTGTACGACGCCAAAGGCCTCGAAGCGCCGCGCGAAGTGTATTCGCTCGGGGTGCCGGTGCTGGGAATTTGCTACGGCATGCAAACCATGGCCGCGCAGCTCGGCGGCCAAGTCGAGGGATCTTCGCACCGGGAATTCGGCGCAGCCCAGGTGAGGCCCACGAATGCCTCGCCGCTGCTCGATGGACTCGAGGACAATCGCGATGCGCAAGGGCGGCGTTTGCTCGATGTTTGGATGAGCCATGGCGATCGCGTGACCGCGGTGCCGCCGGGATTCAAGGCCATCGCCGCCAGCGATAACGCACCGTTCGCCGCAATGGCCGACGAATCGCGGCGCCTGTACGGGCTGCAATTTCATCCGGAAGTAACCCATAGCTTGCAGGGCGGCGAAATCCTGAGGCGCTTCGTGCGCGAGATCGCCGGTTGCAGCGCCGGCTGGGCCACGCGCAATATCATCGAGGACAGCGTGGCCCGCATCCGCGCTCAGGTGGGCAAGGACCGCGTATTGCTCGGCTTGTCGGGAGGCGTCGATTCTTCGGTGCTGGCGGCGCTGCTGCATCAGGCCATCGGCGCTCAGCTGACCTGTGTCTTCGTCGATCATGGCTTGCTGCGCCTGGGAGAGGGCGACCAGGTCATGGCGACATTCGCCGAGCACATGGGTGTCCATGTGATTCGGGTCGATGCCGAACAGCGATTTTTGCGGGCGCTGGCCGGCGAAGCGGATCCAGAAAAGAAGCGCAAAATCATTGGCCGCGTCTTTGTCGAGGTCTTCGACGAAGAGGCGGCGAAACTCGAAGACGTCAAGTGGCTGGCGCAGGGCACGATTTATCCGGACGTGATCGAATCGGCGGGCGCGAAGACCGGTAAGGCACACGTCATCAAGTCGCACCACAACGTCGGCGGACTGCCGGAACACATGAAATTGAAGTTGCTGGAGCCGTTGCGCGAGCTGTTCAAGGACGAGGTCAGAAAGCTCGGCGTCGAATTGGGATTGCCGCGCGAGATGGTGCATCGTCATCCGTTCCCGGGTCCCGGACTCGGCGTGCGCATCCTCGGCGAGATCGACAAATCGCACGCCGATTTATTGCGCCGCGCGGATGCGATCTTCATCGAAGAGCTGCGTACCCACGATCTGTACGACAAGGTGAGCCAAGCCTTCGCGGTGTTCTTGCCGGTGAGATCGGTCGGCGTGATGGGCGATGGGCGGCGCTATGACTATGTGATCGCCTTGCGCGCCGTCGAAACCATCGATTTCATGACTGCCCGCTGGGCACGCTTGCCATATGATTTCCTCGATCGGGTCGCACACCGCATCATCAACGAGGTGGCCGGAATTTCACGCGTGGTTTACGACATTTCCGGGAAGCCGCCGGCGACGATCGAGTGGGAGTGACGGGGTCTATCGGAGATTATCGCCTGCTATCGCGGTGATCGTTACTCGGATGGTCATTGAGTGGCCACCAACGAATATTTCTGAGTTGTGATGAATGACTTGAATGTCTGCCAGTAGGGCCGCCATTCCTCCGTCGCCGCGCAGTTGAAGGAAAATGTCGAGACGGTGGCCTTCGCGATGTTGTCGCGGTTAGTAGTTTTGATCATTATCGATACGTCAAGTGTTCGACTCTGTAAGATCTGATCTAAACTCCTGAAGGCCGGCTTCTTGTACGGATCAAATCCGCCGACTGTACTGTAAGAAAAGCCGTTCTCGTCAGCAAATGCCTTCACTGCGTCGGTGCTGCCGTTCGGGTCGGCCGACGGTGTCGTAAATCTAATTGCTTCCTTGTTTCCGTAGTGGTGCAGGCGCCACGCCTCCTTTGAGCAGATTGTGGTGGTTGCCAGAACTCGACCTGTGCCCAGCACCCAAAGACAGGCTGCGGCTGAAATAACGCCAGTTTTAAGTAACTTGGCGATCAACATGTCAGACGTCTCTCCCTGATCCCGGGCTGGATGTCAGATCAGCCGACCCGAAGAATCCAGCCTGGTTCCAAGGAGTCGGAGTGTGCCCCATTGCAGTTTGTGCTAGTTTCGCAAAATGGACAAAAGGATCACTCGCTACAACAGCCTGAAGGCGATGAAGTCTGACGAATATCGGTCCTGGCAACGACTGCCGGGAAGCGAGCGGATTCGCGCTGTAATGGACCTCAACCTTGACCTTTATGCGATGAAAGGACAAGCCGCGAATGCACCAAGACTTCAAAGAACTGTTATCCGCATTCAACGCCGGCCGGGTTAAATACCTCATAGTCGGCGGATACGCGGTTTCGTTTCATGCGCAGCCACGCGCTACCAAAGATCTGGATATTCTAATCGGCGCGGATGCTGAAAACAGCAAGGCCGTGTATGCCGCGCTCGCCAAGTTCGGAGCACCAGTTGAGGGATTGAGCGCCAAGGATTTTGCCGAGCCCGACAACTTCTTTCGCATGGGTACGCCGCCGGTAATGGTAGACATCATGCCGAAGATCAGCGGTGTTGAATTTGAGGAAGCATGGAGACGACGAGTAGATGTTCGAATAGATGATGATTTGTCTGTGCCATTCATTTCGCGAGAGGACCTGCTGGTTGCAAAGCTCTCGGCGGGTCGAGCACAGGATTTGATTGATGTCGATGCTTTGCGCGAAAGCGACCAGAGCCAGGAATTCGAACAGCAGCAACGTCCCGTTTCTCCCGTCACCGGCGCTCAAAGCGAGCTTGATCAAATCCAGAAAGAAGCGCGCGAGGAATGGTTGAGGCAGCGAGAGCAAAAAGGTTCATCTTCGACCCTTGAGGAGATTCGAGCGACGGGCCGCGAAGACTGGTTAAAGTTGCGGCAGCAGCGTACCCAGCAGAGTTCTCGGGATCCCAACGATCGCTCTGCCGAGAAGGATCAAGAAGCAAAGCCCAAGGATTTATCCGGGACTCCGGACAAAGGGCTGGACGACGATTTGAATTAGTCGCCGTCAAACCGAAATCGCTTGACGGTATTTCGGACGGTATTGTAAGCAGTGCCTTTCTCAAATTGCCATTGCATCAACGAGTTATCACGCCAGGAGATTATTGAGTGGGAGTGAAAAGCGTCCCTTCTGAGTTTGCCACGGTGCGCATGAACGCGTAAGTGCGGAATTGGGGGCAAAACTGGCAATAACTCAGTGGGTCGCGTGCAATGGGATCCTCCGGAATACCTGGTGCGGTTCACCTCCCACTTTCGGCGAACGCCAGCAACACCGCTCAGACGTCCAGCCGGCGCTCGCTCATCCATTTGACCATTGCGGGATCCCGATGCGAGAAGAAGGAACTGGCTCCAGTTTCGAGCCCTGCGATTCTCGCCACGTCCGCTTCAGACAATTCGAAGTCGAAGAGGTCGAGGTTCTCCAGCATCCGCTCCTTGCGTGCCGACTTGGCCAGAGCAACGATGTCTCGCTGCACGAGCCAGCGCAGAACGACTTGGCCTACCGACTTGCCGTGATCACGGGCCAGTTCGACCAGGACGTCGTTCTTGAACAGGTTATTGCGCCCCTCGGCAAACGGCGCCCAGGCTTCGGGCTGCACGCCAATCTCGCGCATAAACGCAGCGCTCTCGGTCTGCTGCAGGTACGGATTGACCTCCACCTGGTTTATTGCGGGGGCGACCTCGTTGAAGGCCTTGATGTCCATCAACCGGTCCGGATGGAAGTTACTGACTCCGATGGCGCGCAGTTTTCCGGCGTGATACGCGTCCTGCATGGCGCGCCAGGAACCGTGGACGTCACCGAACGGCTGATGGATCAGGTATAGATCCAGATAGTCGAGCTGAAGCCGGCGTAGCGACTTGTCGATGGCCTGCTTCGTGCGCTCGAAGCCGGCGTCCTGCACCCAAAGCTTCGTGGTGACAAAGAGCTGCTCGCGCGGCACCTTGCTGGTCTTAATGCCGCGCCCCACGGCTTCTTCGTTGAGGTAGGACGCCGCGGTGTCGATGAGGCGATAACCGGCCTCAATGGCGTCGATGACGCAGCGCTCGCACTCCTGGGGGTCCGGAATCTGGAAAACGCCGTAGCCAAGGATCGGCATGCGTACACCGTTGTTCAGGATCACTTCCTTCATTGGTTTCTCCATTCGCCCATGTCGTAGGCCCTTCGCTCCGAGGACGGCTTGGTCTGAAGCCAGTTGATCGGCGTCGAGCGTTGAGACTCCCGTTTGTCGACCCGGTTGCGTCTTCGGATGGCGCCCTGCGGCCCATCCATCCTGAGCCCCGGCTCCCCCTGGAGCTCGTGCCGCGGAAGCGGCCTCCAGAGCCCAGAATTGATTCAGTGGCACAAGTTTATGGCGTTGACTAGAATTCAACAATCCAGTGAATATTGCACACGCTGATGAAGGATTCGCATGTATGCCACGAGCGGCGCTATCAGAATTGACGGCCTTCATTGCAATCGCGGACCAGCGTAGTTTCCGCGCGGCCGCACGTGCGCTCGACGTATCCCCGTCGGCTTTGAGTCACGCAATGCGTTCGCTGGAAGCCCGCTTGGACGTCCGCTTGTTTAACCGCACGACCCGGTCCGTCGCACTGACGCAGGCCGGGGAGCAGCTTATTGTTCGAGTGAGACCTGCCATCGCTGACATCGAAGACGCGGTAAATCAGGCCGCGTCCGTTCGCGACCGACCGTCGGGCTCAATTCGGATCACCTCGTCGGAGTCGGGTGCATCCCCGCTCATCCGACACGTCCTGCCAGCGTTTCTGGACAAGTATCCCGAGATTCAGGTCGAGTTCGTGGTGGACACGCGACTTGTCGACATCGTCGCCGGCGGATTCGACGCCGGGATCCGCGTGCATGACGACGTACCGCGCGACATGATTGCCGTGAGATTTGGTCCAGACGTGCGCTTCGTGGCGGTAGCGTCGCCGGAATATTTGGCTCGTCACGAAATGCCGAAGGCACCGCGAGATCTTCTGCAACACCGCTGTATTAGGTTCAGATTCGAGAGCGGCGCTCTTTATCGCTGGCACCTTGAGCTGCGAGGCAGGAGCGCGAGCATCGATGCCGCTGGGCCACTTACCGTCGGGCACCTGCAGCTCGCGGTTGAGGCCGCTCTATCCGGAATCGGAATCGCGTGGGTGCCGGAAGACAGGGTGGTGCAGCACTTGAAATCAGGCCAACTCATTCATGTTCTAGCCAAGTGGAGCCCCTCACTTCCGGGTTTGTGCCTTTATTACCCGGCAAATCGGCATCCGCCGACCGCGCTCCGCCTATTTGCTCAAACAGTGCGCGAGTGGGCAGCTCGGCATTCGGGCGAACCAGTGGAGAACGTAGTCAGCTGCCCTGGAATTGGTTATCTGTATTCCTGAAAGCCGTCGCTAATAGGAATGCCGTACGTGCGTAAAGTCTCGGTAACGGCAAGTCAACACTTTCGGATTCTATGCTCTTCGATCTCCTCAATTCGGAACCTTCCGTCGGTAAACTTGGCGCGCTCCGTGCGTGATGTGATCCAAGCGCAGGGCTCTCCCATACATACCCCATGGCAGTTCAGGCGGCCGAGATCGGACGCTGGATGATGGGGCGCACCTTGCCGCGGAACTTCTTCTTGGCCTGCCATAGGTCGAAGTTGACCTGCATGCCGTACCAGAATTCCGGCGAAGTGCCGAGGGCCTTGGACAGGCGCAGCGCCATCTCTGGGCTGATGCCGGTGGCCCCATTCAGCAGGCGCGAGAGCGCCACGCGGCCGACTCCCAAGCGTTTGGCCGCATCCGTGACGCTGATTTCGCTCAAGGCTTCCTTGAGCACTTCCCCGGGGTGGCAAGGGTTGTGCATCTGACTCATGTCGCCTCTCCTAGTGGTAGTCCTCATAGTCGAGCAGCACCACATCCGTGCCCTCAAATCCAAATGTCAGTCGCCAGTTCCCGTTGACGGTGATCGACCAGCGACCCGCCTGATCGCCCTTTAGCTCATGAAGGCGCCAGCCCGGGATCGCCGCAAGGTCCTGTGGTTGTGTTGCGGCATCCAGAGCGGTCAGCTGCGTGCGCAGCTTCTTGTCATGCTTGGGCTGGATGCCAGCTTTCGAGCCGGTGCGATAAAAGCGCTCAAGCCCGCCGTGACGGAATGTCTTGATCACGCAAGATTGTATCCTGATAGGATACAGGATGCAATGATGTGGCGTTCGTAGGCCGGTGAGCGGCTGACCCTCCGCGGGCGCGTCCGGCAGGCGGTTAAAGCGCGGAGACCCTTTCGGCATCTATCGCCGTCTATCGCCCTCAAGCGGAATTTTTTGGCGGTAGATTTGACGGTAAGTTCGGCGTAGCCTGAGAAGAAGTCTCTTAGTTTCAGGTGACTTATAGGTGCCGGAGACAATTGAGTGGGAGTGACGAGGGCGTCCCGTTTGATCTTGCCACGGTTCGCGGTCAGTCCGTAAGCCCGTAAATGGGGGCAAAACTGGCAAAAACCCCGGGATTCCCGGCACACCCGGCATCCTCCTGCAGTGTGGCGATCTAAGGTGCGGTTCGGCTCGCCCCAACGTATCGTTGTGTTTAGGGACCGCCAGGGTCATGGAAGTCCTGGTAAAAATCCTCCACACAGCCGCGGCAAATCGCCACACCTTTTCCTTCGACGAGGTCGGTGATCTCGAACGAACGCTTACCGCAAAATGAGCACCGAAGTGCGCCCGACGTCTCGTCGTAGTACCGAAGCGCTTCGTCAATCGTGGTATTGAGATCAATCCAGCGCTTTGCCGCTCCGGGATAGTTACGTTCCGCCCGCAGCTTCGCTTCGTCGATTGTCGGCCCGCCAGAAGTCCCGAGTACTTCCCACTCCGAGTCACAATGGAACAGCAGCGCGTCGACGTCCTTTCCAAGGTTAAGTGCGATCGCAAGGTGGGGCACTGCCTCAACGAGCGTGTCGCCGGCGTAAAGTGCGCCCCATTTCTTGTACGGCACGTCATCGACGTATGCGTAGGCGACAACGCGGGCGCTGGCAAGCACTGGCGGGGGCGGCGTGCGCAGCGTCATCGTGGCAGGCCTAGTGTGCTGTCCAGGCTACGCAGCAATTCTGCTTCGCGATCGACCCCGCGAAACGAGCAAATCTGCTGAGATATGAAAGCGCTCGCGGAGCCGGCGCACCATCGTCATGCTCAAGTCCCGCTTTCCGCTGAGGACCTCGCTCACGCGGCTGGCCGTACCAAGTAACGGCACGAGATCGGCGCGCGAAAGGCCATGCTGATCCATGATGTAGGCGAGAAGCACCGGAAGTGTCGGCGCTGTACGCGGCCACTCCGAGCGCTCGTAAGCCTCTACCAAGCGGGCCTGGGCTACCATCCGTGCCCGGTCGTTCGGCTCGCTCGATCCCATTAGCTTCTCGATAAGCTTCTTGGCGTCAGCGTGGTCCGCTTCATCTTGAATCACAATCAAGGTGGTTTTCATCACACTGTCTCCGCATCGATGCCGTCATATTCCTCATGCGATCCGAAAAATCGGATCATCAAAACGCTATCCACGTACTGAACCAACGCAATCAAGCGATAATCGTTGGCTTTGATATTAAAAACCACACGACCGCCCTTCAAGATGCTCGCCTTCGGATGTGCCTTCTTTACATCCTCCGGCGTCTTCCAGTCCGCTGCGCCCGCGATCGCCAGCCAGGCTTCATATTGGGATCGCGCGGCCTTGATTCCCCTATGGCCTGCCCGTGACCGGAAATAAGCTTCTACGATATCTGTGCCGATGACGATCACGGGGCCAAAGCATAACTCCGAATTCCCAAAAATGGAACTGCGGATTCCATTTTATGGAACATATATCGGAAGATTTCCTGCGCGATCCGGTGAGATTCTTCGACTTGAGGCAATTGCTTTCGGCATCTATCGCCGTCTATCGCCTTCAAGCGAGATTTTTCGACGGTGTTTCTGACGGTAAGTCCGGGATCGCCTGATAAAAAACCTCGTGATTTCAGGCATTTACAGGTACCGGAGACAATTGAGTGGGAGTGAGCCAAATCATATGCAAAACTCTTGTTTTTATGTAGAGTTTTGCGTATGATTCGGCATGGCCTCGCTGGAACAGTATCTCGATGAACGCCTTGCCCACGGGCGAAGCTACTTTGCGGGTGATGAGGCTCGCTCCGCGCTCGGCGTTTCGCAGCGCAATTTTGCCGCCGCCGTCACGAGGCTGATTAACAAAGGACGGTTGGCGAATCCTCGCCACGGCTTCTTTCTCATCTTGCGTCCTGAAGACCGGATTGCCGGTGCTCCCGATCCGGTGCGATGGATCGATCCTTTGATGAAACACCAGGGGCTCGCCTACCGCGTCTCGCTGTTACGAGCCGCAGCGTTCCATGGCTCATCGCATCAGGCGGCGATGGTCTTCCAAGTCATCGTCCCCAAACAGTTGCGCGACTTTGAGATCGGCAGGCACCGCCTCCAATTCCTTTATCAGGCGCCCCGAGCCTTTGCACACGTCAACCTGCCAGCTCGACTCGGTCAGATGAAGAGCGACGAAGGTTTTGCGCAAGTGGCGGGTGTCGAGCTGACGCTGCTCGACTGTGCGCGTTACTTTCACAAGGCCGGTGGTATCAATGGCGTCGCGCAGATCGCCAAGGACATCGGTGGCAAAGCGAATGCGCGCGCACTCGCGGACGCGGCCGAAGACTATGAGAACTCAGCTGTGCGCCGCCTTGGCTATGTGCTCGATCTGGCAAACCACTCGCGTCAGGCCAAGTCGCTGGAGCCATTCGTCAAGAAGGCGAAGACCTTTGCACCGTTGAATCCAGCCGCGAAGCCGCTAGTTTCGTCTCTCGCCGCACATGGTGAGCGAATTTCCGAGTGGAAACTCTTGATCAACGAGCCAGTCGAGCTCGACTCTTGATCCCACGGGCCTTTATTCAGGCGTGGAGTACGAGGGCGCCGTGGCCCGATTTGCGGCAGGTGGAGCAGGATCTCATCATCTCCCGTGCGCTCTGTGATTTGTTCAACGCACCAGCGTTGAAGGGGAGCATCGCATTTCGCGGGGGTACGGCGATTCACAAACTGCTGTTCGATCGACCGCTGCGATATTCCGAAGACATTGACCTTGTGCAAACGCGCGCCGAACCCATCGGCGCGACCGTCGATGCGATACGCGACGCCCTATCTTGGCTCGGGAAATGCAGCCGCGCGCAGGCGGGTCACTCGATGCACCTTGTGTTCAAGTTCGCGCCAGAAATCGCTCCGCAGACAACTCTGAAACTCAAGGTGGAGGTCAATACTCGCGAACACGCCAGCCTGCACGGCCTCAAATCGTACCCGTTTGCCGTGCACAATGATTGGCATCAGGCGACGGCGGAGATTGCTTCCTTCACCCCCGAAGAGATATTCGGAACCAAACTGCGCGCGCTTCTGCAACGAAGGAAGAATCGCGACATGTTCGACCTGCACTTCGGCCTCGAACACCTCGCAATTGATGACGACAAGCTCATCGCGTGCTTCCATCATTACCTGAAATTGGAAGGCCAACAGATCACCCGCGCGATGGCTGAACAGCGCATGCTGCAGAAGCTGACCGCTAGTCTCATAGAAGACATCGCGCCATTACTGCCAACGGGAGTGCGCTATGGCGACTCAGATGCCGTTGAGGCATTCAATGCCATCTGGACGCGGCTCATAATGAGACTCAAGGGTGAGCCATGGAAATCGAGCGCTGAGGCCATCGCGGAACTGCGCCTGAAGAAGTTCCCTGCATTGCTCCTGAATCGATGAACGCGGCCTCTAGGATGCGCGTAGTCGTGGTCGGTGGTGCCGGGAACTTTGGCGCCCGCATTGTGCGCGCGTTGCGCGGTGACCCGAATATCGAACTGATGGTGGCGGGACGCCGGTTCGTATCCGTACCTGGGGCGGATGACATACCGGGCGTCTTGATCGATATTGATGGCGCGGGGTTTGCGCAAGCTGTTAAAGACTTATCCCCGGGACTCATAATTCATTGCGTGGGGCCGTTCCAAGGGCAGGATTATCGTGTGGCGAGCGCGGCGCTGGCCGCGGGGGCGCACTATCTGGATCTCGCGGATGGGCGCCAGTTCATCGCCGACTTCTCCCGGGCTATGCACGATCCGGCGGTCAGCGCAGGCCGAGTGGCGATCTCGGGAGCGAGTACGTTACCCGCGCTGTCGTCGGCGGTTGTCGAGGAATTGCGAGAAGGGATGTCTTCGCTCGAATCCATTGAGGTCACCATTGCACCCGGGCAGCGCGCACCTCGCGGGAGAGCAACCCTGGAGGCAGTATTTAGCTATCTGGGCCGCCCATTCCAGGTCTGGCGGAAGGGCCGCTGGAGACGTGCGTGGGGATGGATGGAGTTGGAAGAGATACGACTCGATGTCGGTAGTCGCCTGGCTGCCGCATGCGACGTTCCTGATCTCGAATTGTTCCCCGCGCATTATGCGGGCGTTCAGACCGTGCGCTTCTCCGCCGCACTGGAGTTTGGAGTGCAACATCTGACGCTCTGGAGCCTTGCCGCATTGCGGCGGATCGGCCTGCCGTTTCCCGTGGCTCGCTGGGCCGTGAGTCTGAACCGACTTGCGGGGATGTTCGATGCGGCTGCGGGTGAGAAGGGCGGAATGCGAGTCAGCGTCGTGGGGGATCGAAGCGATGGCGGTGGTCGCGTGCGGCGCACGTGGCAGCTGACCGCACCGGCAATGGACGGTCCCGAAATTCCCTGCATGGCAGCGATCCTGCTCGCGCGTCGCCTGGCGCGAGGCGAGGTCCTCCAATCCGGGGCGTTTCCCTGCATGGGATTCTTGACCCTATCGGAATTCGCACCCGAATTTGCGCGGTGGAAAATCTCCACGCGCATGGCAGAGGAGGTGGCGTGACGGAAATCTACCTTTGGCTGAAATGGGCACATGTCGTGTCCTCCACCGTATTGTTCGGAATGGGCGCCGGTATCGCCTTCTTTTTCGTCCGGGCGCAGAGGACGGGCGACGTTCGGGTGATTGCAGTGGTTGCGCGAGAGGTCGTCATCGCGGATGCAATCTTCACAGCGAGCGCAGTCGTATTGCAGCCGGCCACGGGCTTAGCAATGGTGCGACTCGCCGGATATCCGCTTTCCATGCCGTGGTTGCGCTGGTCCATCGCTTTGTATGTATTGATCGGGTGTTGCTGGCTGCCAGTTGTCTGGTTACAGGTGCTGATGCGAAATCTGGCGGCGCGCGCGGCGCAGGATGGCATGGCGCTGCCCAGTGCGTACTTCAGATACTATCGATGGTGGTTTTACCTTGGTTGGCCTGCATTCACCGGAGTGCTTACCGTTTTTTATTTGATGGTGGTGAAGCCGGCGATGTGATCGACGGCAATCGTTCGCCACCTATCGCCATCTATCGGCACCAAGCGACATTTTTTGACGGCAAATCTGACGGTAAGTTGTGTGCGCCCCGACAGGAAATCGTCTTTAGTTTCAATCGCTTATAAGTGCCGGAGACAATTGAGTGGGAGTGACCAGACCAAGGCGCTTCCCTATTTTGGCACGGTCGCCGCGACAGTGAACCCTGAGTTTCTGGGCAAAACTGGCAAAAACCCCGGGGAATTGCGGCTCTTGATAAATCTCCCAAAATGGGAGATACTGCTTGTCGATGAGGGTGATCGCCAAGAGCAGCCTGAAGAAGTTCTGGGAGCGACCCGCTTGCGCTGATGCGCGAGGCCCGCTGCATAGCTGGTACGAGGAGGCCCTGAAGGCAAAGTGGCGCAGGCCGCAGGACATCAAGGATCAGTTCGCGAGCGCGAGCATCTGCGGCAACAACCGCGTCGTGTTCAACGTGGGCGGCAACAAGTACCGGCTCGTGGTCGAAGTGCAGTACCAGGCGGGAATCGTCTGGGTGAAGTTCATCGGAACACATGTGCAATACGACCGCATCGAGGTGGAGACCGTGAATGACTATTAAGCCGATCCGAAACGAAGACGACCTGAAGCGGGTATTCCGCCGCCTGGAGAAGATCTTCCAGGCAGGGGAGGGCACTGCGCAGGCTGACGAGCGCGATGTCCTGGTGACGCTCATCGAGGCCTACGAGAACAAGCACTACGACTTCGGGCCCGCGGACCCGGTGGAAGCCATCAAATTCCGCATGGAGCAAGACGGGCTGACGCCTCGTGACCTGGAGCCTTTCATCGGTCCGAGCGGGAGGGTGTCCGAGGTGCTGAACCGCAAGCGGCCGCTCAGCCTGCGAATGGTCAAGCGACTGCATGACGGGCTGAAGATTCCCTATGAGAGTCTGCTGACTGAGGTGGCCTGACTCGCCCTCACGGCAGTCTGCCCTATGCCGATCAGTCGTCATCGCCAGTTGCAGGTCCTCAGAAGGCATTTGCCGAACATCGCAGCGCTGTGCTTCGGGTCCTTGAATCGCACACCCGAGTTCTTTCGGCGATACCTCAGTCGGTATCTCGCGTACGCGGATCTAGGCTCGAAAGCAGCGCTCCTCGAGACCGAGGCGCATGCCTTCAATGATGCGAACTTCGTGAGCACATGGCATCGCCAGGAGATTATTGAGTGGGAGTGAGCAGAGTTCTTTCCTAGGGCAATTCTGCGCTGTCTCCGGCGGGCGAACCTCGACGCGGCGTATATCGATCCAGGCTAGCCTTGGCAGAAGGGGTCAAACGGTCGTTCAACAAGTTCTGAGATGAATATCTGAGCATGGAGTGGTTCAGAAACAGAATCGATGCGAAGATCGTCATTGAGAACAACCAACTCGGAAGCGGCCATTTCCTAAGTCCTCAGTGGGCCGAAGGATGCCAGCAGGTCACATGATGCCGACCGACCAACCCGGACCCCGCAGCGAAGTCTATATCGTGGGCGATTTGCGCGTTGACGTCGGGCAACAGAGGGTCTTGCGCGCCGATTGTGATATCGAATTACCCAATCTGTCGTTTCGATTGCTGGTGGCACTGATTCAAGCGGCGCCCAATGTTCTCAGCAACGAATTGCTCATGGCACGCGTCTGGCCTGGGCTCATCGTCAGTCCCGAAACAATCAACAAGCGGGTCAAACTCCTGCGCGATGCACTCGGCGATGAGGCGCAGGAGCCGCGTTACATTGCCGGGGTGCGTAGTCGAGGTTATCGGCTGGTGGCTTTGGTTTCGCTTGCGGAGAATCGTCCTGTCTCTGAGGCGATGCTTTCGGTCGCCATTGCGGATCAGGCGCCGCCCTCCGTGAAGCTGCTTGCACCGGCTCCGACCGATGCCGACGCCATCGCTTCTGCCAGCAGGCGAAATAGATGGTCCCTTGCATGGGGGCTCGCGCTCGGATTTATTCTGGCGCTCGCGATCGGCGTGGGCTTGCGATACCGACCGTTCGCGATTGGGACACCGGTGACTTCCAGCGCATCGAGCGCCCGCAACGTAGCGGTGTTGCCATTCGACAGCATCAGCGCAGAGGCTTCCGACGGCTATCTGGCGCAGGGCGTCCCGGAGATGATTCTGAACCGGCTGTCACACGTGGAAGGTCTCGCGGTAATTGCACGGACTTCCTCCTTTGCGCTCCCCACCAGAACCATGGACTCTCGGGAAATCGGTCGACGTCTCAACTCGGGCTACCTCGTCGGGGGCAGCGTTCAGCGCGAGGGCGAACGATTGCGGGTAAATGTACAGCTCGTCAATGCCTCGACGGGGCTCATGGTCTGGTCCTCACGCTTCGATCGCACGTTGCACGACATCTTTGATCTTGAAGATGAGATCTCTGATCAACTTGCCGATGTGATCGCGCTGCAAACCGGCAGCGGCAAGCCCAGCCCGGTCGTCAAGGAACGCAGCCACGACGTGGAAGCCTACTTAGCGTTTCTCAAGGGTCGGACGCTGCTCGGTCGCTTCACCGTTCCGGAGTCGGAAGCGGCGGTACCCTATTTTGACAAGGCGATCCGCCTGGACCCCCAGTTTGCGGCAGCCTATGCATCCCTGTACGACGCCCATATGCAGGCCGCCGAAGGCCGCAGCCAGGATCTTGCGCCACTGCGCGAGCGCTACCGACCGCTGATCGAGCAAGCTCTGGCTATCGATCCGCAATCGGGCTCCGCCTATTTTGCCCGAGCGATGTGGGGTAGCAGCGACGTCAATATCCGTGATGCTGATTTTCGCCGCGGCGCTGCACTCGATCCCAGCAATGGACGTGGACTCACCGCCTATGCCGATTTTCTGAAGAACGATACGCCAACGGAGAAATGGGAAGAATGTCAGCGCATGCTCCACAGAGCCTTGCAGATCGATCCGATGTCGCCCTGGGCGCACTTCAAGGCGGCGGTATGGGCCACGGAAGCGGGAGTTTCCAAGACCGAAGTGGCTGAGCGAAATGTGCTCGACGTACTCGAACTCGACCCCAACTTTGTACCGGCACTCGAGCGCTATGGGAAATATCGTTGGCTTTTCGACGGCAAATTCGCCGAAGCAGTCGCGCTTGAGGAGCACGCCATTGCACTTAATCCGGACGATCCCTGGATTCGGCAGAAGGCGATGGCTATCTATCTGGACCTCGGGGACGATGTCGCCGCCCGCGATGTAGCAGCAGGCATTCCCGGCGGCACGGACAGGGCGTCATTGCTTCTGGCCATGTATCGCGGTGATTGGCGCGCGGCCGGGTTGGCCGCAATCGGTGAATCACCATGGAATGCCCACAATGTCTTTGACGGCTGGCAGGCCGGCGAGGCGCTACGCGACTACGCAATCAGAACCGGCGAATGGGCGAGATCCATTGAGGTTCTTGAAGCGAAGTTCGATTTGTCAAAAAATCCGCAGGCAAGTCTGGCGCTCGAGAATTTTCGCCAGGCCTTTTACCTCTCGCAGCTGCTCGCGGCCAGCGGTCAGGGAGCGCAAGCGCTCGAATTGCGGCATGCCGTGGCGGCCTGGAACGATGCCCACGAGGCGACACTCGGTTCCGTGTATGCGCGCCGCCTGCGTGCCGCCATGTTGCTGGCCGACGGTGACCGGAGCGCCGCACTGTCGGAATTGGCAGCCTCGTTCCGATCCGGTGACTATGAGACCTGGTGGTATACGCTGCGATACGATCCTGTTTGGGCGCCACTGCATGATGATCCGCGATTCAAGGCCATCGCAGCGGATGTGGGTCATTATGTCGAGGAGCAGCGCACTGAACTCGAGACGTTACGGCGCAAGGGACTTGTACCGCCGCGCGGGCCGACTGCGGCAACCACGGCAGCACAGGGCGGCGTGCATTGAACAAGCCTGCGCATCACAGACTAGGCTGAAGCGATGTCGATAACCCGGAGAGTGCGGGCTGAAGCATTCACGTGGTTATTACTGCTGGTTGCCTCAACTGCCGCCAGGGCGAGCGACGATGTGCTCGACGAGATTGTCATCACGGCGCGCAAGGCCGTCGAACCTCTTTCGTCGGTGCCGCTGGCCATTCTGGTCATTTCACGCCAGGAGATCGAGCGCTCTGGTATCGATGGGCTGCTGTCATTGGCGGGACAGGTACCCGGCCTATACGTCGAGCCGATGTGGGGTGGCGGCAATGCCTCACCGACCATGCGCGGGCAGGCTCACGCCGGAGACGTCGGGGCGGAGACGGTGGGCATCTTCATCGACGGGGTGCTGCAGGCCAACGATGCCGGTGACGACGCGGCCATGTTTGATCTCGAACGCATCGAGGTCATCAAGGGGCCGCAAAGTGCCCTGTACGGCGACAGCACGTTCGCCGGCGCCATCAATCTGGTGTCCCGGCGTCCCACGGAGAACTGGGAGCGGGAAGTCAAGGCGGAAAGCGGCAGCGACGCCTATCATTCGCTGCTCGGCACACTCTCAGGACCCTTGGGGCCGCCCGGTCTGCTCGGCAGGATGTCGGTCACGTGGCGGGAATTCGGCGGCACTGGTGTCAACGCCGCCAATCCGCGCGATAACCTTGGCGGTTACCGCAAATGGGGATCGGCGCTGAGCCTGGAATACACACCCGCGGCCGCCTGGCGCATCACGGCCAACATCCGGCTGAGCCAAGACCAGCTCGAACATCCTGCGCAATCGACGCTCACTGGACCGGGCTATAACTGTGGGGCGCGGGATCCCACGACCGGATACTGGAGTTTCTATTGTGGTGACATTCCGCGCACCCGCCGCTTCGACATCAGTCCGGATATTCCCGATAGCACGACTCGGACGCTTCAGGGATCGCTGCACTTGGAGTGGCATGCCAATTCGTGGAGCGTGGATGATGTGGCAACGTATTATCGCAGCGCCTCCGTGGCCTATCGGGACTGGGACGGGACTTCGGCAGGCGAGCTGCTCGGCGTCTGTACGGTCGGACTCAATTGTGACCCCATTGGCGGCGTCTCTCAGCCCGTCACACGGCTCGTATCCGTAAATGAAGTGCTGCGCACTTCGGCGACGATCGAACATTTGACCGAGGAGTTACGTGTTCGGCGACACACGGACCGCCTCGACTGGATGGTCGGGGCTCAGGAAGTGCTCGCGCGCGAGCATGATGGCGACGGATTGGGCGCGGGACCCGTCGAACTTCGGGCGAATGAACGCCTCACGGCCCTACTACCGGCAACACCCGGACTGGTGGGTCCAATATCGGCGCTGAATCCCGCAATCGTTGCCGACGCGAATCGCATTCAGGATTCAGAGTTCATCGATAACAACATCAATCTGACCGAGCTGTTTGGCGCGCTGGACTACCGCCTCGCCCCGCGAGTCGACCTGCACGCCGAACTGCGTCAGGGGCTGGGCTTTTTTGGCGTGCGCACACCCAGGCTGTCGGTGGATTGGAAAGCGGGCCACGCTGCGTTGTTGTGGTTGTCGGTCGCCCGGGGAGGGGCCGCCGGCGGCAGCAATAACGACCCAAAACTGATGGCCTCCGAGCAGAACTATGGGGCGGAGTCGGAGTTGACCTACGAATTGGGTTATCGCGGCTCACTCTGGTCTGAACGCGCAATGGTTTTTGTCGCGGCGTTCTACAACGACTGGCGTAACGCGCAGATTGGCGGCCCTGCGAATACGCCCGGGAGTACGGACTACATCATCCGCAATATCAAGGGAATCACGACGCCGGGGTTCGAATGGAGCGCCGATCTCAAGATCGCCGCTCGCTGGTCCGCAGCGCTGGGCTACGTTTATGACAACCCGCGCTTCAAATCGGGCAGTGAGGACATCGGCGGCATCTCATTTTGTGGACTTTCGGCTGCGAACACCACGTCGAACTTCTGTACGGTCGGCCCGTCTCGGGTACTGACGCAGGGCCAGTTGCCTCTCGTGCCTTATGTCGACGGCAATGTGTTGCAACGGGCTCCCCGGAATCAGTGGACGGCAGCGCTCACCTTCGAGCCCCCTCCCATGGCGTCGGACTACAAATGGTTTGCGCGCATCGGCGCGAATTATCAGGGGGCAGTGTTTGTGCGGCCTATCGACGGAGCCTATGACGGTGAGCGGATCCTGGTCAACGCCCGGATCGGAGTGTCGCGCGGTGACTGGTCTTTGGAACTCTGGGGCAGCAATCTCACCGACGCCAACTACATTCGTGCGGTCGCTTCCCGCACGGCCGCCTATTTTCCCACCACCCGGCGTCCGCAGGACTTGATTTTCGGCGACGGGCGGCGCTTCGGTCTAGGACTGAATTTGAAGCTTTGAGTGCAGCCGGCCGCGACGATTCTCTTGGCCGTCTGACCGCGCATTCAGCGAATCTTCGCGGATTCGGAAGCCGACATTCTCGCGATGTTCACGCAAGCGCCCGACGCCATGGGGTTTACTGCCCTCCAGGGCAAGTCGCCTATCGGGGAAACAGTCATGCGTGCCGGGTACCGTCCTTTTGCCGTGCTTGCCTCAACGCTTCTGGCGAATTGCGGCGGGACGGGTGGCCATCAGACGACCAATCTCGTCGGCAAGCCAAATGATCCGAGTCCGCCGGCGCCAGCGGCAGGTGGACCATTCCTGGAATACGACCGACCATTGGTCTTCACATTGGGGGTGTCTGAGAGCCTGGGAGCAGACGCCGTCAGTTCGGATACCAGGATCACCGTCAGTCCCGCGCTACCGGCCGGTCTCACGCTGGACGCGGGCACGGGTACGATCTCGGGCACGCCGACCGCCCTGAGCCCCGGCGAGTCGTACACCCTCTCGGCGGTCAACGCGCAGGGCACAGCCACCGCCAAGATGAATCTGGAAGTCGACGACGGACCGTTGTTTTACCCAAGTCCCGCGATTCTCTCCGTGGGAACCGCGATGACCCCGCTTACTCCCAGCGGAACGACATACCTGTCGGAATATTCTGTTTCCCCGGGACTACCGATCGGACTGTCGCTCGATACAGCGACGGGTGTGATCTCGGGTACACCGACCGAGGCGTCGCCACCCGCTTACTACAAGGTCATCGGCGCCGACGTGGGTTTCAACCGCGAGTACGGGCTCACCCTGGGCGTGGCCGATCCATCGGTGGCCGCTGCTCAAACTTCCGCGGCGCCGTATAACTGTGTCAATTCCGGAGGCTTCGTTGGTACGTTTGCCGCGGACTCAACGGACAGCAGTTACGGCTTGATCGCCATTGCCTTCACGCCGGATGGGAATGCTCACGCGCGCGTGCGTGATCTGACCACAGGTGTCGCTCACAACAGCGACGGCTTGGAAGGGTTGAGCGCGGCGATGGATGGTAGCTTCTTGATCTATTTTTTCGGACCCATCCAATCTGTCTCTGCGTGGCAAGTTCACCGGGCCGGATTTGATATCTGGCACATATCAAAAAGGGTCGGTATCGAAATCCTTTTCGGCGTCGCGGCTGGGCGGGTCGTCCTCCGCGACCTATCGCTACACCGGAGGATTCGGATCCGACAATGGCTACCGCGTCGACTTCGGTACGGTTGATGTGACTGGATCCGCGCTCACGGGCGCGGGATATCAGATGGGCGACGCTGGTCAGGACTACGTCTTGATCAATCGGCAATTGTCCTTTGGATCGACGATTGGCAACGGCAAGTTCACCGTCACCGTCGACTCCAGCACCACCACGGGTGACTACATTCCGGGTCAGAACCCCTTGACACTCGGCGATCCCTACGACGGCCTCTTCTTCATCGTGACTTACGGCTGTCAGCTGAATTGACGAGTGAGCCAGGCTGTGTCGGTGCGGGTGCGCATTCGCTGAATCTTCCCGGATTCGGAAGCCAATCTTCCCCCGCAGTTCATGCAAGTGGTCGGCGTCCGGGAGATAACTGCCGCTCGCACCCAACCCTGAAGTCGATTGCTTGAACAAATCGGAGAACAAAATGAAGCTCGCCAGCAGTACCCTCGCGATTTTAGTCGGTATGTTTTCGGCCCTTGGCAGCCCGGCGAGCAGAGCTTCCTCCACTTGGGTGACGGGCTCAAATCCGTCCAAGGATGTTTGGCAGCCGGTCGGTCCTGGGCCCGGCGCCGTCGAAGCCCAGGTGGTCGCCAACCCGGCGACTCATACGGTCTACGTATCCACCAATGGTGGCGGTGTACTGAAGAGTACGGACGGCGGCCTTCACTTCTCGCCGTCGAACACCGGTCTGGCCGCGACTCAGATTCAGCAGCTCGCGATCGGCGTGAACGATCCGAACACACTATACGCCGGCGCAGTCGATGCACTCTACGTCTCGCACGATGCGGGTACGAGCTGGACGGTCACTCCGAACTTCCTCTCGGCGTTTGCGATCGCGGTCGACCCGAATGACGCGAATACGGTTTATACGGCTGCGAGCGCCATCCAGGTGTCGCACGACGGCGGCGTGACGTTCACCGATATCACAGGCCCGATCTTCGGTGTGTCACTCGGCATGATCCTCAACCCCAACAACCCGCTCGAGCTCTTCGTCGGCACGACGGGCGGAGGCGGGTATCACTCGACCGATGGCGGCTCGAGCTGGACTGCGCTGTCGATCGACGACACGGTGTGGTCATGGGCGATCGACTCGGTCGACGGGACGGTCTACGCCGGCTCGAACCACGGCGTCTTCAAGAGCACCGACGGCGGCCATAGCTTTTGCTCGCGGGCTCGCCGGGCAACGGCATCGTCTATGCTCTCGCGAAGAGCGGACTCAACCTTTATGCCGGTACCGGCGGCGGTGGCTTTTGGGTCAGCACTGACAATGGTGCAACATGGACGAACACGGGCATCGCGAAGGGCATCGGCCTGTCGCTCAACACCGACTCCGCCGGCAACGTGTACGCGGGCACCAGCTTTGAAGGCGCGTTCATGCGGCCGATCCAGACCAGCTCCTCGCGGCCCTCGCACTGGCGCGCGATCGCGTGGGACCATATCCGTAACTGCAATTGCCAAGAGGGTCATGCGATCGCGATCGACCCGAACGACGACGAGCACATCTTCTTTACAACGAACGACGGCGGCCTGCTCGTGAGCAAAGACGGCGGCGGCAGCTGGTCGGATCTCTCTGCCAACGGCCTCGGCGCGCGCGCTCCGCGCAGCGTCGGCTTCGACCCGACCAACCCAAAGCGAATCTACGTCGGCGGCTACACTGGCAACGGCTTCTGGCGCACGTCAGATGGTGGCAAGACCTGGACGCGGAGTTTTTTCGGTCCGCCCAACGTTTACCCGACCCAGCCGGTCGTCGATCCGATCGATGGGACTGTATACGTCGCGACACTCAGCATGGGCGTCTACAAGAGCACCGACTACGGCGCGACCTTCACGCGCATCGATCAGGCGCCAGGCGCGGCGCCGGGCGTTTTCCTCAACATCGGCGGTCGCGGCCTCGCGATGGATCCGAACAACCGCCACACGCTCTTCCTGGCAGCCCGTGGCAAGGGAGCGTGGAAGACCGTCGATGGTGGAGTGTCATGGGTCAAGGTAGACCCGACATTTGCATTATCCGTGACGATCGATCCGAGCAATTCGAACGTGGTCTACGCTGCGGGCGATCCGTCCACCGGGGACCCGGGTGTCATCAAGAGCGTCGATGGTGGCAACACTTTCTTTCCGTCGGGCAACGGCTTCCCGGGCACCAGCCAGACCGCGCGTACCGGTGCGGTGCAGGTCAACCCGAGAGATCCGAACCAGCTCTTCGTAGGCTTTGAAGGCGACGGCGTCTATACCTCAAGCGATGCGGGCGCGACGTGGGTCGCTGCGAATACTTGCCTCATGAATACCAATGTCCAGGGCATCACGATGGACCTCTCGTCACCCAAGACCCTTTACGCCTCCACCTTCGGCTCGGTATTCAAGACCGGCGGCGATCAGTTCGATCAGTTCAAACACGGCCACGTGTGACCAGCACCTCCACAACTAGCGTCGCGTATGAACATGCAGCCATGGTCGTCCTGACGGTATTTCGGACGGTATTGTGAGCAGTGCCCTTCTGAAAGTGAAATTGCATCAACGTGTTACGTCGCCAGAAGATTGACAGCAATCCTGCGTAGTGGTCATACTAATGGTATGAAGGTAGCTGTCTCGATTCCTGATGACGTCTTCGCCGAGGCTGAAGCGCTCGCCAAGCGCTTAAAAGCGTCGAGAAGCGAGATATACAGCCGGGCACTCGGAGAATTTATCGGAACTCACGCACCTGACCGTGTCACCGAGCTGATGAACGACGTGGTGAGGGACGTGGGGCCTGAGCGGGACGTGTTTAGCGTTGCAGCCGGTAGGCAGGTCTTGAAGAAGACCGAGTGGTAATCGGGCAAGGTGAAACCTGGTGGGCTGATCTTGGCGAGCCAGTCGGCTCCGCGCCGGGCTATCGACGCCCCGTGGTGGTCGTGCAATGCGACGCACTGAATACGAGTCGGATCGGCACGGTCGTCTGCGTACCACTGACCAGTAATCTCAAATGGGAGCGAGCGCCCGGGAATGTGCTGTTGTCCGCAGCGGCGACCATGTTGCCGAAAGAATCTGTTGCGAACGTGTCGCTGATCGTGGCCTTGGATAAACGCCAGCTTGTTGAGCGGGTGGGGAAAATCCCGAGGCGTCAATTGGAACTCGTCTTGGCAGGAATTGACGTGATCGTCGGCCGATGATCGGTTGATCGGTGCCCGTATCCAATAGCTTCGGCGGCCACCCAATGAACGAATTGCCGAACCCTCGACGCAAGTTCGGCATAGGTCAAAGCACCGGCGAGGCTCAGCCCCCGGCGCAGTCCTGCGTCGGAAGGCGTCGCGCTCATGCGCCCGTCTTTTGCGGCGGGCGATGAATCAAGGGCCGAGTACCGATCGCATCCGCGCTATTTAAACCGGTTCCAAACCAGGGTGCGGACGACGGGCGTCCCATCTCGCAGCGTCGTATGGAATCTGATCGTCAGCGTGTCCCCGGCAAGCACGAATTCCCGCTTGATGTCCTTGCCGACATCCGCGGGAAACAGAGCGCTTTCCAAATGGTGGGTGACAATGCCGGCTTTCACGTCGACCGTATAGGTGCCGAAATACGCGTCGTAGCCGAGGATCGTCTGCGCCGTATCATTGGTGCCCTTCACCTTCTCGGCCTCGCGGCACTCATCGCCAAGCATATCCACCATTCGGCCCGGGCGGGATAGCTGTGCGGCTACGTGTCCAAAGCGATCGTAGATCAGGACGCCTTTTGGCGTCGAGGACAGGCCTGGATCGGACAGCGGCTTCCCGTCCTCGGTGGTCGTAACCCTGGAAACGAGGCTCCAGCCGCCGACTAGCTGTTCGGTGACGCTTAACAGCATAGCTGCTTCGGCGTTCGCGGCGGTCATGAGTGGCTGCAGTGTCAAGGTCGCAATGACGACCATCAGAAGGGTTGGATTACGGATCCGCATTTTGGGTGCCTCGTTGACGGCTGCTACTTCTGTCCTTCCTGATTGAAATATCATAGACGAACTACCGGCTGCAGCCGGACACGCCACTGCCGCCTGGATCCAAAGCCGATCGCGTGACAAGGCTAATCGATGTTACTCCCGCTCAATTTTCTTCCTTGGTTCATTTGCGCTCGCAACTTGCGCAGTGGGCCCGTGTATTGCTCCCCGAGATCACGATGGGCCGCCTGAATTGCCTCGGCGCTGGCCAGCAATGATTGAGCTTGTTCGGGCTGACTCATTGCGAGGTAGCAATTCGCGAGTGCGATTTGCGCGTCAGACAATACGGGGCTGAGTTTCCGATCGTAAAGCGACGAAAACCCGGTCACCGCGGCCTGTAGGAGTGGCAGCGCTTCTGACGCGCGGCGCAATGCCAAGAGCGCCTTTGCTTCGATGAGGCCCGCTTTCGCCTCATACACTGAAAAATACTGACGTGCAGAGTCCGACTCGATCGCTTCGCGGGCCCTACGCGCGATCGTCGCGGCCTTCTCTGGATGGCCGTTGGCCTGCGCGCATTCCGCGACGAGCAGGACCTCGCGCAGCTCGATCCGAGTCAGCAGCCCGGAATTCAGGTCCGAAGTTAAGCCCGCTTCCGTCACGAGATCAGCAGCCTCGACTGCGCGACCCTGGGCCAGTAAATGCTCGACGCCAAAACGGGCATTATCCTTCCGCATTGGGTCAGTGCGCGCTAGCGGCGCCAGGAGCGAGGCGGCCTCTGTCAGGTGCTCGTCGGCCTCCGTACGTCGAGCCAGGATGTCGAGCCCATACATCTCGATGTCGAGCCATGCGGCCAGGGATGCGTTATTTGGGCGGTACTTCCGATAAACAGACACCGCATCATGGGTCACCGCGAGTCCCTCTTCCAGCATTCCCATCTGCACCAGTCGATAGCCAAACGCTATTCGCACGTTCGGTACATGGAAGCTATCGTCAGCTCCTTTGGCGCGAATCGCGCGCTCGAACGCACTTCGCAGTGTTTGAATGCCCTCGGCAGTGCGCGACGTATCGAATAGCATCTTACCCAGCCTGTACTCGCTCTGGATAGTATCTGAGTGATCGGGTCCCTCATGCGCGAGCGCGCTGCTAAAGGCACGCCGGTAGGCCGCTTCCGCGGAGCGAATCTCACCCGCTTCCTGGCGCACGTCGCCCAGATAGCTGAATAACTGCGGCACTTCGCTTTCGCACAGGGACTGCAAGCTATCGCACAATTCAGCCGCCTCCGCTAGTGAAGCGAGAGCGCCGCGCAGATTCTCGATGCGATCCTGTATGGAACCTTTCGCCATGAGCGAACGCACAACTTCCATCGGCTCCCTGCGCGCACGATACAATTCAATTGCCTGATCGATGTACTCGAGCGAACGGGCCGGTTCACGATCCACATTCATCTGAGCGAGTTGGCGGAGCAATCGACCCCGCGCGTTCGACGAGGTCTCATGATGCAGGTTGAGAATCCGGGTGGCCTCGCGGAGCACGGAAGCCCGTTCTGAGACGGATTTCGATGTCTGCAAGTTATCCGACAAGTCAATAAGGGCATAGGCAACCTCGACACCGTCGGCCCCGTACAGCGTCCTAGCCAGACTGACGCGCTCCTCGTTGAGCGCTACCGCCTTTTCCGTCATGCGCAATTCGGTATATGTGTCGGATAGCAACTTGAGTGCGCGCAGCCGCGCCTCAGGAGCATCCGCGAGGTCGCGCTCGATTTGCGTTGCCCCAAGATCGAGCAGGTCTCGGGCGGTCGTTTGCTGGGCCTTGATCGGATCCCCCTGCTGGATCGAATTTGCGTGGAAGATATTCACCATGAAGTTCTCAACCGCAGTCGCGATTCGTGCCTGCGTCTCCGCGCGATGCGCATGCTCGCGAGCCCGGTCGGCTTGCCACAGAGCGGCGGTTAAGCCTGCCGCGAGCGCGATGAACACCGCCCCGATCGATGCCGCCAGCGCTGCATTCCGTACGAGAAATTTCCGGGTCCGGTACCACACGGTGTCGGGGCGCGCCATGACGGGTCGGCCCGCCAAGTGGTTGTCGATATCTGCGGCGAAGGCGTCGACAGTGCGATAGCGGTCGGAGGGCGCTTTTCTAAGCGCCTTGAGGACGATGGTGTCCAGGTCACCGCGAAGCATTCGCAACTTGGCCCTGGGGATCGCGCCAGCGCCGGTCCGGGCGCCGGATTTTTCTCGAACGCCGCCTCGCTGGGTCTGCATGGGTCTGCGCCCAGAATCGCGTCCTCGAGCGCACCGCGGGAATCGCGGGTCAATCGATAGGGGCGACATCCCGTAAGCAATTCATAGAGAACCACACCAAGGGAGTAGACATCGGTGGCCGTGGTGATTGCGGCACCGAAAGCTGTTCCGGGGCGGCGTAATCGAGGGTCAGCGCGCGGCCGCCAATTTCGGTGAGAGCCTGCGAGTTTGCACCCTCCGATGCCAGCAGTTTGGCGATGCCGAAGTCGAGCAGCTGGACTTCCCCGACGCTGGTCACCAGCATATTGGACGGTTTGAGGTCGCGATGTATCACAAGGTGGCTATGGGCGTATTGAACCGCCCCAAGAACTTGGCGGAAAAGCGCGAGGCGCTCTTCAACTGAGAGGCGCTTAGCCTCGCAGTAATCGCTGAGCGGCGTGCCCTCAACATATTGCAGGGCCAAGAACGGCTGTCCGTTGGCGGCAACGCCGGCATCGTACAGGCGTGCGATATGGGGGTGTTCCAGTGCGCCCAATATGTCGCGCTCACGAGCAAACCGCGCCAAGAGCTTCGCTGCTGTAGTATTCAGCGCGCAATAGTTTGAGTGCGACGGGTCGCTTCATGAGTCCATCGGCACGCCGCGCCCGCCACACGACGCCCATTCCGCCGCGCCCGATCTCCTGTTCTATGATGTAGGGCCCGACAATAGTCCCGGCCAACAGCGCGGCCGACTCCGATGTGTCCGCCGGGCGGAACTTGGGCAGCGTCTCGAGAAAATCGCTGGTCTCAATTCGCGAGTGGCGCTCGAGGAGCGCACGCAACTCGACCGTCAGGTCAGCGTCCTGCAGTCCGAGCAATTCCAGCCAGGATTCACGGCTCTCCGGTGGCAATTCCATTGCCTCATCTAAGAGTCGCGACAGGATTGACCATTGCTCTGCGCTGATTCTCATATGGGTGTTTGCTGCCAATATGAACTACGTATTTTGTTGAGTCAGGCGGCCATTGCGGCGCCGCACGACACTTGTTGGCCGGTCTTAGGGCTTGAGTGACTCGTGCAATAGCACCCGGGCCTTCTGCCAATCTCGGCGCACACTGCGCTCAGCAATGCCGAGCGCAGCAGCAATCTCCTCGCTATTCAGTCCGCCGAAATATTTCAATTCGACAACTTGCACCAACCTCGGATCCAGCTTCGCAAGCTCTTGCAGGGCCTCATCTACTCGAACGACCTCCTCTTCCGCGGCAGCTGCAGGATCCGGAATATCGGTTGCTACGGCAATATGCGGGGCATTGGCGCCACGACGTTGCGCGAGCCGCTCGCGCGCAAAATCCACCACGATCGAACGCATCACACGACCCGCGTAGCCGAGAAAATGCGCCCGGTCGTCGACGTGGAGACCACCCACCTTCACTAGCCGCAGATAGCACTCGTTCACGAGCACCCCGGTATCGAGGAGTGTGATTTTGGGCGCCCGCCGTAGGCGCTGGCGCGCAAGATCACTTAGCTCCCGATAGGTGAGGGCGACAATCTGATCGACGGCATCGGATTGGCCGTTGCGCGCGGCCCGCAATAGTTGAGTGAATTCTCCCATCCAATGAGCTTGCAGGCGTCCGAGGCGGCATGCAATAGCCGGCATTGGCCGTTTTTCCCGTCCGAATCCGTATTACTTACCGGGGACGACACGAACTGGGAGAGCACAACGTGAATTCGCACATCATCCGACCGCCGGCGCGAGGCGCCATCGCCGCTTTGCTGCTTCTTTCATCTTCGCTGTGCATCGCGCAGCACGATCCGGGCCTCCGTGCTGGTCCGCCAGGGGCCGGCAAACCGCTCGATGGCCTAACTCCCATCGAATTGGCCGTGTTCAAGGAGGGTTTGCAGCGCGCCATCCAGCTGGAATCGGTATGCGATTCGTGCAGCGATCTCACTATCGGTGAGCCCGTTGACCCGGCCAAGGCGAATGTCCTGACACAAACCAACTCGTCGGGGCTGGGAACTCGTTTCAATGGCGATCAGTGCACCGTGTGCCACAATCATCCAGCCCTCGGAGGTTCGGGCGGGTTTATGGTTCCGAACCCGCAAGACCCGGTCGCGAGCCAACGGGCACCGGAGAACCCGATGTTCGATCTGATCCCGCATCGCAAGGGGGCGAGCAATTTTATCCCCTCGTTCATCACCCGATACGGACCGATTCGTGAGGTGCGCTTTGCCAGAAAGCCCGACGGTACTCCGGACGGCGGGGTACACCAGCTATTCACCGTCGTCGGCCGTTCCGACGTTTTCCCGCCGTGGCAATCGGGTACTGCACCACCGCGGACTTGGCGCAACCGGACTTCGAATCTGAATATCGTCGCGGCAATCTGCGCTTTCGCCTTCCCTTGCAGCTGTTCGGCCTGGGAATTCTCGACGGCATCCAGGATCGAGAGATCCTCGCGCGTCACCGCGCGACGGCTGCCCTCCGCGCACAGCTCGGTATTACCGGCACGCCCAACCGCAGCGCAAATGACGGCACCATGACCCGCTTTGGATGGAAAGCGCAGAACAAGTCGATCGCGATCTTCGCCGCCGAGGCCTACAACGTTGAGATGGGAGTCACCAACGATCTGTTCACTCAGGCCACGGATGAGGTTCCGGCCTGCACCGCGGACAAGAGCGAGCCGAATGACATCTCGCGACTGGATGTGGACGACTCGCGCAACCAGGCTTTTGCGAACCCCCTGCACGAGCCACCGGATTGGCTGATGTTTGCAATGTTCATGCGCTTCCTCGACGCCCCAAAACCTGCTGTGTTATCCGCGAGCGCAGCGCGCGGACAGGAGCTTTTTGGCACCGGGCCAGATCGTCCTGGAATCGGCTGCGCGGCTTGCCACACACCCACGATGGTGACGCCGCCAAAGAGCGAGACTGCTGCACTGCAAAATTTGACTGTGCACCCCTTTTCGGACTTGTTGATCCATCACATGGGCAAGCGTCTGGCGGATGACATTACCCAGGGTCTCGCGACGGGTGATATGTTCCGCACGACTCCCTTGTGGGGAGTAGGTCAACGCCGGTTTTTTCTGCATGATGGGCGCACGGACGACTTGCTGACAGCGATCGACGCCCACTCCTCGGCAGCAGCAGACTGTGATAACGGCGGCTCCCAGGCAAGATCGCCCTGCTACGGGCAGTCGGAGGCCAATGCGGTGATCGCTGCGTTCAAGGCGCTGCCACCCGGTGACCAGCAGGGCATTCTGGACTTCTTGAGATCGCTTTAGGGATAGTCGACCGATCAGCAACGGCTACGTTGATCGCGACCAAGCGAAACTTGCTGACGGTATTTCGGACGGATCTATGAGCGGTGTTCTTGTGATGTTCAAATTGAATCAGCCAGTTACGAGTCCAGGAGTCGAGGTGGACGAGGAACAAATCAATTGCCGATAAGTAAGCCATGGTTTCGAATGGTCTCGGCGGCATGCAGCTTGCCATTAGTCATGTTGAGTGCGTCGACTGCTGTCGGGGGCGAAATTCCAGATCCATCGTTACCATTGCTCGATAAGATTCGCGCGACCGCGATGGAGAGCAATTGGGCATGGAATCAATTGGAGACACTCACCGATTCAATTGGGCCGCGCCTGTCAGGCTCTTTGCAGCTAGATGCTGCCATACACCAACTCGCAGATCAGATGCGGTCTTTGGGCGCACGTGTGACATTGCAGCCCACCAAGGTTCCCCATTGGATTCGCGGGGAAGAACATGCTCAATTGACGGACTACGCCGGTCGCCCTGCCGCATTGGTCCAGAATATTCTCCTTACGTCGCTCGGCGGTTCGTCATCAACCCCGCCGGCAGGACTCGAAACCAGGGTAATCGTTGTGCGGGACCTCGACGAGTTGAAATCTCGAGCTTCGGAAGTGCCCGGCGCCATCGTGCTGTTCAATGCCCGGTTTGACCAGCGGCTTGCTGATAATGGATTGGCTCGGGAGGCTTACCAACAGGCCGCGAAGTACCGCAATTCAGGGCCTGCGGAAGCCGCTGCCCTCGGCGCAAGCGCCGCGCTGGTTCGGTCTGTGGGGGGAGGCGAGTACCGACTGCCCCACACCGGATGGACCGACTGGAAACCCAGGCAGGCACCGATCCCAGCTGCGGCTCTATCGGCAGAAGACGCGGATTTGATATCGCGACTTGCCCAACGTGGGCAGGTGAAGATGAGGCTTGCCATTGGCTCGCATCAACTTCAGGACGCCGACAGTTTCAACGTGATTGCGGATTGGCCTGGAACCACACTGCCAGACGAAGTTGTAGTGGTCTCGGGACATCTGGATTCATGGGATCTCGGAACCGGTGCGACGGATGATGGCGTCGGCGTGACGGCCGCGGCCGGTGTGATCCAAGTGCTGCACCAATTGAATCTCCATGCCCGGCGGACGATGCGTTTTGTTGCATGGACGGACAACGAAGCGGGATTGCGAGGTGCACAGACATATTTCGACTCGCACGAGTCAGCCGTCACGAAGCACTGCGCCGCGATCGAAGACGACGTCGGGGAAGGTCGTGCGCTAGGTATAATTGCTGCAGTATCCGGTTCTGATGTTTTATTGCTTCGGCCTGTGTCGATCGCGCTCCAGCCAATCGGCTCGACGGTGATCGAGCGCTCCGACGGCAACGTGGGCGACGACATCGAACCTCTGCAGATCGCCGGCGTTCCGGGATTTGCTCCGCTCGCCGACCGCCGACACAGTTTTGATTACCATCACACCGCCGCCGATACACTCGACAAAGTCAGTCCCTTGGACCTGCACAGTCATGTCGCAACCATGGCGGTGCTGGCCTATTTTCTCGCTGACAGACCAGAGTGCCTGGCACGCTTTAAGATTCGAGCGTCGGGCACCTGATGCCCCGGCGCCGCGAGGCTTATCATCCTTGAAGACACTTCAAAGACTGGTCGAACAAGCCCTTTCCCAACATTTTCGTGTTCATCTCTTTGCGCTAACGACCGGCTGGTCAAGCCTGTCTGCAAGCCACAGTTTGATCGGCGACTGCCGCGTCACCCCGAGTCGACGCGCCTCACGGTCAAGGGAATATCATTGGGCAAAATCGATGAGTCGCGAGCTCTGGTTGATTGTTCCATAGACAGGCATGTGCTTGCCGGGGCACGATAACTCCACGGGTCGATTCGCCAATCCACAGTCAGCGAATTAGTGCAGGGGCTTCAAGTCCTTGAGGGTTGCCCAAAATCTCTCGCCACTCGCCTTCTTTATCCAGTACTGCGTGAACTGATTTGCAGGCGAACATAGCCCACCGACAACAATGCCTTCCCCCCGCTCGCCCTGCATGCGCGCACCAATCGCCAGCTTGAAGCAATCCGGCGGGCTGGATGAGGTTGGGACACCTGCCTTGAGCAGCGATGGTTTGGCAAGGACGCCCATATTCGTGAGCTCGAATACCGGGTCGATGGCTACCAGTCGGTGAGCGCATTCAGCACGGCATTCAAGCGTGAGACTGGCCTCTCACCGACCCATTATGTACGAACTCTTGTCGCACGGCCATCTGTGGCGGGTTTGCGCTCGGTTACCGGTTAATAGAGGGAAAGCCCCTCCGCAAGGACCTGCTCATGACCCGCATTGCAATCGTCGGCGGCGGCATAGCCTCGTTCGTGGCCGGGATAACGCTCCGGGAACGACTGCCGAATGCCGCGATCACGCTGTACTCCGCCGCAGGCGAGACGATGATCGGCGGCCAATTGGCGAGTTGGAATGAGCAGGGCTATCCGGTCGAGCATGGGTTGCATGCGCTGTTCGGCTTCTATGATCACATTCTTCCCATTCTGAAAAAAATCGGGGCTTACGAGAATTTGACCCGCAGCAAGGAGCATATCTTCATTCGCGAGCGGGGCGCGATTCATCGCTTCGACCTGCGTACCTGGCCGGCGACCTACCGAGGATTCACCGCCGCCGAGAAGCTGCGCTTCCTCGCCGCGGCTCCCGCGATCGCCAAGTTTGTGCTCGATGTCAAGCGAAAGGGCTTCGGCGTTTTCGATGCTTATGATCAGTACGATCTGCGGGCGCTCGCGCGCATCGCGCGGGTTGCCTGAGTCGGTGTTGCAAAGCGGGTTCTTCCGGCAGTTCTACGAAGCAGCCTTCAATGCGCCGTCCGAGCTCTCGGCGGCGGTCGCGCTCGAGTCGATCTACAAGATCTTCTCCAAGCGTGGCACTACTACTTCAACTCGCCGACCAGGGAGAGCATCATCGCCCCGCTGCAACGCCATTTCACTCGACTGCTGTCGTGGCAGGATCGAGTTCAACCAAAAGCTCATGAAGGTTCGCACGGACGACGACCGGCGTCCGGGTGGTGGGGCTCGATTTCGAGAATCAAGCGACAGGCGGTCGCTTTTCGGTCCAGGCGGACGAATACGTTCTTGCGCTCGGGCTCGAGGACTTCAAGTGGGTGGACTTTGGAGCGACTGCGTCGCGGCACGACTATTTTCAGCAACGTGCACAAGCTGCAGACCGTGTCGAGCTTTTCCATCCAAGCCTGGTTCAAAGATGACCCTGTCCCGCCGGGAATCGACAGCATGGTCACCGGCATGCCTCAACCTTTCGGAATCCTCTGCCCGATTACGCGGGTGCGTGCGACGCAACCACCGCGAGGAACTGCCGCTCCGGCACGAGGTCATCGCGACCGGACCGGAGCGAGGATATGAGGACATTCCCGGACGAGGTCATCAAGGCGGGCTTCATCAAAGGGCTCCGCGACGCGGGCTTCAGGATCCCGGACGACCCCGCGCACATGCACGTTGTCCTGCGGCGCAATCGCGAGTCGTTCCACCGCTACCTCCTGACCCGGCCGGGCGAGCTGCATTTGCGGCCCGCGCATCAAAGCCCGCTGGAGAACCTCTGCCTCGCCGGCGCGTGGGTGCGCAACGAGTTCGCCCTTCCTTGCGTGGATGCGGCGGCAGAGGGCGCAATCAAGGTCGCCGGGCTGATCGCAGCGCGCGTCCTGGCAGCTCCGAAAGAATGCGGCAGGTGCGGCCGATTCGCCATCGATGCCCCGAAGCGCGCCACTCGTGCTGCCGCCGCCGTACCGCTTCCCGCGCTCCACGGGCTCGTTCTTCATTCTGGATGCGAATCCCGAGCGTTTGGCCGAAGCGATCTCTCCCGATCTGAAACTGTTCCCCGGGCCTGAGCGACAAGATTCTTTTCGCGGTCTTGCGTCACGAGGACGTGCACGCTCGAATGCGATCCGAGCGGCGCGCGCTACGGCTATAACGAAGTGTTGCTTGCGGCGTTCGTTCGGGAAAAAGGTCTTAATCCGTTCGGTCGCATGGGACTATACCCGATCTGTCTGTATGTCGATGACGACACGGCGATGGCTGCTGGACGCGAAATGTATGGCTTTCCCAAGAAGATGGCGCGCATCGAGCTCGGCGCGCATGAGTTAAGCCTGGTCCGATCCGGCCTTGCGCCCGAAGCGGCCCCCGGGCCCGTGCAGCCGATCAAGGTGATGAGCGCTCGCTGGTCTGCCAATCCGCAAGCAACACCCGCACCGATCGAGGAGCCTCAGGCAGAACGCCGCACGCGGCGAAACCGCCCTTCGCGCTGCCATTGTTGGGAGACTTGGCTCGGCTGATGGTTTTCTACAATACCCGCCACATGGCACAGCCGGGATCCCGCAATTCCAAAGGCTCCGATCTGCGCCAGCTCACGAAAGTCGCGTTGGCGGACGTAGAGGTAAGCCGCGTGTCGTCGTTGCATGAGCTCCGCTTGCGGGTGGACGCGTCGGTCAACGACCCTGTTTACCTGCTGATGCAGGCGGACCGCGACGCAGCCGAGATACGCGCGGGTTGGGGCGTGAAGGTGGAGTTGGCCTTTTCCATGGGTACAGCGCGGATCGTCGAGACTGTTCATGGGAGGCACGATACGCACGAGCTTGGCCAGATGCTGCGAGATGGTCGTGAGCTGGCGTAGCGCTTCTGCGCGCGACAAATTTGCCGGCGACGGATTTGGCTGCCTGCGCCCCCGGCGAATTGCCTGAGCGGCGGCTTCCACGCGAGTTCGCAGCAGCTCTTGACACGCAAGTAAATACTTGCCTATACTTTATGCAAGTAATTACTTGCGTATGATCCATGGCAGAGCGCCACGACTCCGACATGCTTTTCCGGGCCCTCGCCGATCCCAGCCGGCGCAAGCTGCTGGACATGCTGCACGCCCACGACGGCCGCACGCTCGGCGAGCTGTGCGAACACCTGGACATGACGCGGCAGGGCGTGACGCAGCACCTGGACGTGCTGGAGGCGGCGAATTTGCTCGCGACGCTGCGGCGCGGCCGGGAGAAGCTGCATTTCCTCAATCCAATTCCGCTTCAGGAGATCTACGAGCGCTGGATTGCCAAATTCGAAAAACCGCGCCTCAAGGCGCTCTCGGACTTGAAACGACGACTGGAGAAGGCCAATGTCTAGATCGACTTTCGTCTACGTGAGCTATATCCGCACCACGGCGGAAAAGCTGTGGGCGGCGCTGACCGACGGGGAGTTCATGAAGCAGTACTGGTTCGGCACGCACTGCCAAAGCACCTGGACGCCGGGATCTTCGTGGAAAATGCTCTACCCCGACGGCAGCATCTCCGACGCCGGCGAGATCGTCGAGGCTGAACCGCCGCGGCGGTTGGTGATCCGCTGGCAGAATCAGAACAAGCCCGAACTCAAGGCTGAAGGAGAGTCGCTATGCACGATGGAATTGGAGCCCACCGGTACGGCGGTCAAGCTCTGCATCACCCATACGATCGAACGCGAGCCCTCGAAATTCATCACGGCGGTGTCCGGGGGCTGGCCGAAAATCGTTTCGAACCTGAAATCCCTGCTCGAGAACGGCACCACCGCTCTGCAGGAGCCGTATCCGACGGGACGCTGAGCGCTAGATGCTGCGGGTCGATGTTTTAGGCTAAGCGGCCGCCATTTCGCGCACCTGGATTTCGAGCACGCGTTCGCCCCGCAGAGAATTCGCCACCAAGCACAGCTTTTCTGCCCGCTCCAAAAGCTCGCGCGCCTTGGAGAGATCGGCATTCGAATGCACGGTCAGGGTGGCGTGAGTGATGTAGCGGACGAATTGCGTGACACCGGAAAGCCGTTCCAGCGAGCCGTCCACGCGGGCCTCGAGTTCAACCCAGTCGAAGCGGGCGGCGCGGGACACGCCTCGAAATGTCAGTATGAAACAATCGGCGATGGCGGCGACCAGCAAGGTCTCAGGCGACCAAACGTCCCCGGGGCCATCGAATTCTGGCGGCGGGGCGGTCGCCATGGACTGCAATCCGGCCGACTGAACCGATACAGCTCCCGCCGGGGAGCCTGCGGCGCTAACGCTATACGAGTGGGGGTAGGGCTTCACAATTGCTCTCTTCGAATGAGCGGACGCGACATCAGCCGCGAGCAGGGGGTGTGACCACTGGAAAGCCGGCCGCCTTCCAGGCCGCTATGCCGCCGCGCAAGTGCGCTGCGTGTTGCTGCCCCGCGGCGAGACGGCGCTCGGCCGCGGTCAACGAGCGCTTGCCGCTGCCGCACTGAAAAACGACCTTGCGCAGACCGTCTTCGGGCAACGCCGCCGCTTCGAAAGTCGACAGCGGATAAAGCAACGCCCCGGCGATTCTCTCCGTTTGGTATTCGCCAGGTTCCCTGACATCGATGAGCAGCAGCTTGCGCGCCCGCATCAATGTAGCGACTTCAGCGGCGTCCATCTCTTCAATGGGCAATTGTGCGGTGCTCACATCATTTCTCCTTTCTCCCAAGCTATCAGCCTCAGCGGCTTTTCTACATACGTAGCTCCGTGCAGATCCGTGCGGCAAACGCGTATAGCCGAATTTTCGACGGCCCGCGGAGGCGATTCGATGCGGACTGCATTGGCCAGCTCGCATTGCTGTCGGACAAACGGCGACTGGTTTTGCATCTCAATATGGGGTAGTAAAGAGTGCTACGCCCCATGATTCATCAGTCATTCACTTCAGCAACCAAAGGAGCTTGTCATGAATACGCAACAAATCGCCACGCGTCTCACGGAGCTTTGCCGGCAAGGACAGTTTGAAGCCGCGCAGAAGGAGCTCTTCGCCGAGGACGCGGTCAGCATCGAACCTCGCGATATGCCGGACTTCCCCAAAGAAACGAAAGGCTTGCGTGCCATCATTGAAAAGGGCCACAAGTTCGAGTCGATGGTGGAAAAGATCCATGGGTGCAGCACATCGGCGCCGCTCGTCACGGGCAATGCCATCGCCCTTGCGCTCACTATGGATGTGACGATGAAAGGCCGCGGGCGGGTAAAACTGGAAGAAATCTGCGCCTACGAAGTGAAGGATGGGAAGATCGTATCCGAACGGTTCTTCATGTAGATCGAGCAACTCGCGCCTGCTTCGGGTCAACCGCGGGCGCTGCGACGCAAGTCAGTCCGATATGCGCTTCGCCGCTTGGGTGAAGCGCTGTTGGGCTTTCGTGTCAGTCGATGTCTCGAACCGGTCGATTCAAACCAGCGACGAAGGTAACCGCCAGTACCAAAGCACCGGCCGCGGCAAACATGCCCGGCAGGCTCCATTGCACCAAGACACCGGCCGCCGCCAGCGAGAGCGGCATGAGGCCGAGCGAGGCAAACATGAGCACGCTCATGACCCGGCCGAGCATGGCGCGCTCGACGCGTTGCTGAAACCAGGCAATGAGCTGCACGTTGAGAAATCCGGCGCTGACGCCCATGACAAAGAGGATCAGCAAAAGGCTCCACAATTGATGGAACACGCTTATCGACACGGTGCAGACTCCGACGATTGTGCTGATTGCCAGCAGCAACCGTCCGCGCTTGCGCTGCCGCCGCGCGGCGGCGAGCGCCAACCCCGTCAGACTTCCGGCGGCGACGGACGATACCAGAAGTCCAAACGCCGTCGGCGTGCCAAATTCGTGCTTCGCCAGAAATGCGATGCCTACGCTCATCGGACCGGCGATACAGAAATTCAGCACCGCGGCGACCAACAACAAGGAGCGCAGCGCGACGTCGTTCTTGACGTAGCGCAGGCCTTCGAGAATTGACTGGACGATGCTGGCGCGGGTCGCCGCCGATTCGATGCGAGGCGGATCACGCAGCATGAGAAGCGCGGCGATGATGAACAGGAAGCTGACGGCATCAACGGAAAATGCCGTGGCGATGCCAAATGCTGCAACCATGATTCCGGCCGGGGCCGGTACCACCATCCCGGTCAGCTGTTGCGTGCCTTGAGACAGGGCGTTTGCTGCGGGCAATTGTTCAGGAGCGACCAGTGAAGGTAAAAAGGTCTGCGCAGCCGGCGCCGCGAAAGCATCGGCCACGCCGAACAGGAAGCTCAGCGTGTACAGCTGCCAGATTTGCGCCTGACGGGTCCAAACGAAAACGGTCAGCAGGGCCACGAGGAGGCTGCGGACCGCGGCGGTCATGATCATGATCTTGCGCGGCGAAATGCGATCGGTGACCGCCCCTCCGATGAGCATGAGCGCCGCCCGAGGAATCGCCTCCACCATCATGATTCCGCCGAGGACCGCGCCGGAACCGGTGAGTTGCAGGATGAGCCAGGGAAGCGCCACCAGGAAGACCTGGTCGCCGCACCCCGAAAGCGTGTTGCCGATCCAGAGATAGCGAAACTCGCGGTTGAAGAGCGGATGGCGGGTAACTGAGTTGCTCATGGCCCAAAGGCGACAAAGCCCTGAAAGACGAGCTTACGCGATCCTTTTTACGCTACCTGGGTGCGGAGCCGAAAGCGGACGGAGAATGGAAATGCGGACAGAGAATGGACTTGGCGTCCGACGGCCGCGCTATGGATCCCATCCCGACCATTGCTGTACCGGTGAACAACGATAGCCGGTCAAGCAAGCGGGCTTCGAAACATAAAGCCCGTTCATCTGCTTTGACGCATAAGTACCGTCGGTAATCATGGTCGGGTCCAAGGTCTCTTCCGAGTAGTAATGCGAGTTTCGGATACCGTGATTGGGCTCATACATCTGCGACACATAATCGGTTGCGCACGCGGACAGCGCGAGACAGAGAATCAACGGTGCAATCAGCCTCATGCGACACCTCCAACGCCCAACGCAGTTCAACCAACACGCTTTCAATAGCACGATCGGCAAGGAGAAGCAACCGCTCGCGAAGTGCTAGGATCGGTCGTGGACCGTAGAATGGTGATCAGGGCGGCATCGGGTTGGTTTGCTTTATTGCTGACATCGGCCGCCGGAGCGCAGACTTCCGCCCTGGCTCGATGCGAAGCGGATGACGCCGTGGCCACCTTGTCGAACCGCGCGCTCGCGGTGAGTTTCGACATCAGCGGCGGACACGTCCGGCCCGTACGCCTCGAAAATCGACTGAGCGGCGTCGAGGCGCAGCTGCAAGGCGAACTGTTTGAACTGAAGCTGCGCGACGGCGCCATCCTGGCGCCCGGCGATTTTCACCTCGATGCTCCCATTCATTGTGTCGTGGTGCCGGGCAGCCGCGAGGCGGCGCGCGAAGCCGCCCGAAAGTCCGTGCAGGCCATTGAGGGCGTGCTAACCCAAAATGACGGCGGTCTCACGATTGCGTGGCGCGCATCGATGACCGCCGACGGCGCTTACCTGCGCGAATCTTTCACATTGAAGGCGGCAAAGGACGTGGACATCGCGAGCGTTTCGCTCATCAATCTGCACTTGCCGGGCGCAGCGATCGCCGGTACTGCCGATGGCACGCCGATTGTGAGCGGCGATACATTTTTCGCGTTCGAACATCCGATGGCACGCGCCTTGGTGATCAGCGGCGAGGCGAGCTCGTCGCTGAAACGCAAACTGCCGCTGCTGCGAGGCATCCCCATCACCTACACCGCCGTCGCCGGCGTCGCATCACCCGGGCAGCTGCGGCGTTCGTTTGCGGCCTATCTCGAAGCCGAACGGGCGCATCCTTTTCGGACTTTCCTGCACTACAACTCGTGGTACGACATCGGCTATTTCAGCCGCTACACCGAGGCGGATGCGCTCGGCGCCATCGAGAACATCGGCAGGGAACTCGTAGTGAAGCGGCATGTCGTGGTGGATTCCTTTCTGTTCGACGACGGATGGGACGATCCCGCACGCCTCTGGGAGTTCAACGACGGATTTCCCGAGGGCTTCAGCCGGATTCGCACCGCCGCCGAAAGATTCGGCGCCGAACCTGGCGTGTGGCTTTCGCCCTGGGGCGGCTACGGTCCGCCGCGCCAGGCGCGTCTCGCGGCGGCCAAGGCGGCAGGGTACGAAGTCGATGGCCAAGGGCTCGCATTATCAGGACCGAAATACTATGCGCGCTTTCACGCAGCGGCCGTGGGGCTGCTGCAGTCGTACGCCATCAATCAATTCAAGCTGGACGGCACCGGAAGCCCCGACAAGGTCACCGCCGGCAGTGCCTTCGACAGCGATTTCGCGGCAGCCATGGCGTTGATACGGGACCTGCGCGTCGTTCGCCCGGAGCTTTTCATCAATCTGAGTACGGGCACCTGGCCGTCGCCTTTCTGGCTGATGACCGTCGATTCGGTCTGGCGCGGCGGCGAGGATCATGAATTTGCCGGGCAGGGTTCCGACCGGCAGCGTTGGATCACGTATCGCGACGCGGACACCTACGGCGGCATCGTGCGCCAGAGCCCTTTCTATCCACTGAACGCGCTGATGCTGCACGGGATTATTTTCGCCCGCCATGCGCACGGACTGAGCAGCGATCCCGGCGGAGATTTGCCGGATGAAGTCTGGTCGTATTTCGCGAGCGGCACCGGCCTCCAAGAACTGTACGTGTCCGCCGATCTATTGAAGACCGAAGACTGGGATCTGATCGCACATGCCGCGCGCTGGGCGCGCAAGCGCGCGCCGGTTCTCAAGGACAGCCATTGGCAAGGCGGGGATCCGGCACGGGGTCAGATCTACGGTTGGGCATCGTGGGGCCCGCAGCGTTCGGTGATTGCCATGCGCAATCCTGCGCCGCGGCCGCAATCGTATGCGCTCGATCTCGCTGCGGCACTGGAGCTGCCGCCCGGCGCCGCTCGCAAATTCAGGGCAAAAAGCGTGTATGGCCGCCCGCCGCCCGACTCGCTGGACGCCGACCGCATCATCCATCTTCGCTTGGCGCCCCATTCGGTCTTCGTCTGGGACTTGGCCGCGCAACGCTAGAGAGTTGCGGAAATCGAGAATCCCGATGTTTTTTTTACAAAACCTCCCGAGTTGACCCGACGTTTGCCTGCAAAGCAGGGCCGATTCGGTGCGAGCCGTGGGCCGCAAGTGGGCGTATAATTCACGGCCGGCTTCAAGACAATCGCTTTGGCCGCAAACCAAAATTGCCCCTTTACGAAACGAGGATCTGTATGTCGCTTCGAATCAATGACACGGCGCCGAACTTCAAGGCGCAAACAACCCAGGGCCCCATCGATTTTCACCAATGGATCGGCGATAAATGGGCGATTTTATTTTCACACCCCAAGGACTTCACGCCCGTGTGCACGACCGAACTGGGCTATATGGCGAAGATCGAACCGGAATTCACCAAGCGCAATGCCAAGCTCATCGGCCTATCCATCGATCCGGTCGAGAGCCACAAGGGCTGGGTTAAAGACATCGAAGAGACGCAGGGCGCCACCGTCAAGTATCCGATGATCGCGGATACCGATCTTGCCGTCGCCAAGCTCTACAACATGTTGCCCGCGGAAGAACCGGGCGGCGCAGCGGGCCGCACCGCCGCGACCAATGCCACCGTGCGTTCCGTGTTCATCATCGGTCCCGACAAAAAGATCAAATTGATGCTGACCTATCCGATGACCACCGGGCGCAATTTCGACGAGATACTGCGGGCCCTTGATTCAATTCAATTGACCTCGAAGCACAAGGTTGCGACGCCGGCAAATTGGAAACAGGGCGAGGATGTGATCATCTCGGGATCCGTGACTGATGAGGATGCAAAGAAGATCTATCCGGCCGGCTGGAAGGCTCCCAAGCCGTATTTGCGCATCGTTAAACAGCCGCACTGACCGTCTTCGGCGCGGCACGAGCCGATCTGCCGCGCAGGATCGATTGCAGTACGGCGGCATGATTGACCTTCGGGTCGCGAGCCGCATAGAGCAACGTGATACGCCCGTGCCGCGCGAGCCGGCGAAGCTCGCCGAGCGCCGGGTTGCGCCTCAATTCCTTCTTGTAGCGGCGGCCAAATTCACGAAATCGTTCCGGCCGGTGGTCGAACCAAATCCGCAATTCCGGACTTGGCGCGATCTCCTTGAGCCAAAGCGCGAGTTTTGCCCGCGCCTTGGCGACGCCCCTTGGCCAGAGCCGATCCACCAGGATCCGCTTGCCATCCCCTGGCGCCGCGGGTTCGTAAATTCGTTTTATCGAAACTGCCATGCCAATTCGCGCTTTCTCCGGAATCTCCGTGACCGTGTGGCCCGGTTTACTCCGGCAGATTCACGCCCGAACCACCCATTTCCTTGGGCATGTCCTTGAACTTCGGCTTGCCATCGCGAATCGGCAGCACGGTTTCCTGGTAGTGCACATGTACTCCTGGCTCGAACTTCATTTTTGGCAGCATCGCAGCATAGATGTCCACGAGCCCCATGGTGGGGTGGTCGGTGAACAGATGTCCGCCGCATTGCTTGCACCACTTGCGGAAGCTGATGGGAGTCTTGTTATACGTACCGATGCTGCCCGCGCCATGGGTCACCTGCAACGATTGCGGATTCCACAGCGTAAAGGCATTGACCGGGCCGGCCGACCAGTGGCGGCACGACTCGCAATGGCAATAACCCATTCCGGCAGGCTCGCCGGAAACTTCAAATTGCACCTCACCGCAGAAACAGCTGCCTTTGTGGACCTTTTCGCCAGCCATGTTGCATCCCCTCCGTTATACCCAACCAGTTTTTGTTATCGCCATTCTACCCAATCGAGTCCGATTTTGACCGATTTGGCGGAACCGTATTTGGCGCTATTTGATGGGCTGCCCGACCCCGACCCCGACCCGACCCCGACCCACGATCGCCATAGCACGCATGCTGATTTGCCGGGTAAGATCGCGCAAGCGCAATTTCGCCGCCGCGCGGCCATAGAACAAATATAAGGTGACTTGTGAAAACATTCCAATTCGAAGGTTCGGCCGCCGCGATCACGGGAGCCGCCAGCGGCATCGGGCGCGCTCTGGCGCTCGAGTTAGCTGCCCGCGGGTGCGATCTGGCGCTCGCCGACTTGGACTCGGCGGGTCTTGAGTCCGTGGCACGGGAAATTGCCGCGGCGCATTCGCGTCGCGTCACGGTTCGCACTGTCGATGTCGGCCGCCCCGAGCAGATTCAAGACTTCGCTGCCGCCGCGATCGCCGACTTTCCGTCGCTCAATTTGCTGTTCAACAATGCGGGTGTCGCGTTGCTGGGCCAATTCGACGAATTCGATCAGACGCAGATGGCGTGGCTGATGGATATCAATTTTTGGGGCGTGGTGCGCGGCACGCGCGCCTTCCTTGGGCATCTTCAAAGCCGTCCGCAAGCGCACATCATCAATATTTCCAGCGTCTTTGGGATAATCGCACCCGCCGGCCAGTCCGCCTATTGCGCGTCGAAGTTCGCGGTGCGCGGATTCTCAGAGGCGTTGCGGCACGAACTCGCAATGAACAAGAGCCCCGTGAGGCTCTCGGTCGTACATCCCGGCGGCGTGAAGACCAACATTGCGCGCAAAGCGCGCACCGGCAATCAGTTGCGCGAAAGCGTGAGCATGCAGGATGTCGGGGATCGCTTCGAGCGCATGGCGCGCACCACGCCAGCCGCGGCGGCGCAGCGCATAATTCGAGGGGTTGAACGCAACGAACCGCGCATCCTCATCGGCGGCGACGCGACAATTTTGGACATCATTCAACGCCTCCGGCCCGCCACCTACTGGGGGCTTTTGTCGCGAATATTTGAGCGGATGACCGTCTAGGGCGGGGCTCCCTCCGGGTGCGGCTGCAATTCCTGCAGCAGCTCGCTTCGCGTCATAGACCTTTTCGAGCGCCTCGCGGATGATGGCGGGGTGCAGGGCGATTGCGCGGTTGTTGTCTGGATTGAACCAATAGCGGCCGGCGATCGAATGGATGTTGCCGTCGAACATCAGACCGACGATTTTCCCGTCGACATCGATCAGGGGGCTTCCGGAATTCCCACCGACGATGTCGTTGCTGGTGGAAATGCAAAATGGCGCGTTCATGTCCAGCCGCGCTTTCACGCGCATCCAGCTGTCGGGTATCTTGAACGGCGCGGCGCCGGTGGCGCGTTCGAATGCCCGCGCCAGATAGCTAAAGGGCTGGACGCTCGTTCCGTTTTCCACCCATCCTTGCACCGTGCCGTAGTTCAGGCGCGGAGTAAAAGTCGCATCCGGATATATATGGGTGCCGTACGCTTTGAAGCGGGCAGCCGCGATTTTTTCTGCCGCCCCGTCAATGGGCGCCTCTACTTCGTCTTCGTATTGCCGGCGTATGGCGCGAGCCTCGCCGTCGATGGAACGGGCCAAAGCGATCATGGGGTCGCGAGAGGCGTCAACCGCGGCTTTACCCCCCAGCCACAGGCGTTTGCGAAAATCGGCGTCGTTGATTTCCGTTTCGGCAATGAGCCGGGTCGCCAAGGCATCCGGCGACTCCTTGCCCATCAACTTGCGCACCAGAGGGTAATCCGGACCCAGCCATTCGCGCATGCGCTCGCAGCGAGAAAGACAGCGTCAATTGTTCAAATTGCGGATAAACCGGAACTTGCGCAAAAAGATCGCGCTGCATGCGGGGCAGTTCGGCATCGGTAAATTCTCGCAGCCGATCCTGATTGGGCTTGAGGCGTTCGTCGGCGCCCTGAGCAAGAGGCGCGCATCGCGAAATAAGGCGCTGCTGAAGCCTGCCGCATTTTCGATGAAAATGTAGGGCAGGTAGAGCACCCGTTCGCGGCTCGATGCCGTCGCGATATCCTGCCAGGGATCGGGCCCGCTGATAGCGGCGACGGCGCGCAAAGCTTGCTCCGCCTTGGACTTTTGCTCCAAAAATGCATCGTCATTGCAGTGCATCGAGCTCCTTGCGTCGCACCTTGATGCCATTCTGCAGACTGTTGAGCGGCGCCAGAGCGATGCGCTGGTCGCCGACATTATTCTTGCCGAATTGGATATAGCGGCCGCGCAACTCGGAAGCCCTCAGCAGGGTGAGGGGCAACGCGACATCTCGGGCGAACTCCAGTTGCGAGCGCGTTTGCAACCGGGCCGTCGTGCCCGGATCGCCCGAGACAAAAACCAGTTGGTTGGCACGCGGACCGGCGAAATCGATCTGCAAATAATCAGGCGTGTGCGCCGGCTTATTGTCCTCATAAGCACGGAGGAAGGAGAAATCCAGCGACCAGCGCGGAAACTGGAAGTTATCCGGGTCGCCGCCAAAGGCGGCGATGTCCGCTTCCGGCGCGAACACCAAGCGCAGGTCCGAATAGCGCTTGTACTTGTAGAGATAGTACTGGCCGCCTTGGTAGAGCCGCACGGATTGGCATACGAGCTTGCCGGATTTCGACCTGGCGCTTGCCTGTTCGCAAGCCTGTTCAAGCGTGGTCAATACCTTCTTGCGGGCCGTGTTGGCCGCGGCGTCGTCCAGCCCGGAAGCGGCCTTCGATACCGAGTTCGTGATGTTTTCCGTGGCGATGAGCACGTCCGCGTACTGCGCCGGACAGCGCTGCTCCTCTTTGCGCGCGGCAGCGTGAAAGCCGAGCTCCAGCAGGCTCTTCTCCTTGGAGGACAATTCCGCAAGGCACGATTCGATGCAATGATGATTGGTGAGGATGAGGCCCTCCCGCGAGACGAAGGATGCGCTGCAGTTGGTCAATCGGAGCGTCGATAGCCTGACGCGATCGAGCCAGGCAGGCGTGATATCGGCTCCGAAATTCTGCCGTACGCGCGGTCGCCGGAAAATTCTCGAAGGTCCACATGCCCTCATTGGCAAATGCCGGCGAGACGACCGCGCATGCCGCAAGCAACAGAAGTCCACGCATGGATTTCCTCGTGTTATCGTTGTCCGCCGAAGCCAACGCGGTATTCTACTCAATTGGATTCTCAAATCGACGCCCCGTCACAGCTCGCGCCTCAGCGCGGCGCGTTCACCTCGCTTGCGAATCGGGATTTTCGGATCTACGTGTTGGCCGGCAGCGCGGCGATGATGGCCGACAACATCGAGCATGTGATTTCCTATTGGGTGATTTTTCAGAAATTTCACTCCCCGGCGCTCGGTGCTTTCGCGGTCGTTTCGCATTGGGCGCCGTATCTCTTGTTTGCGGCCTATACGGGCGGCCTGGCGGACCGCTTCGATGTGCGCCGGCTGATTCAGATCGGCATGCTGCTGTTCATGGGCGTGTCCATCGGCTGGGGCGTGATGTTCGCGACCGACTCGACGCAGCAATGGAAGGCCGGGGCCCTCCTGATCGTCCACGGTTTGGCCGGCGTCATTTGGATGCCGGCCGCTCAGGTGCTCATTCATCGTATCGTCGGGGCGCAGCAGGTGCCGAGCGCGGTGCGACTGAACGCGACCGGGCGTTATTTGGCGTTTCTGGTGGGTCCGGCGGCCGGCGGCGCATTGCTGTTGGTTTTTGGACCCGTGTACGGAATATTTCTCAATGCCCTGATCTATGTTCCAATGTTCGTGTGGCTGATCAAGGCGCCCTACGGTCCGGACCGCGCGGGTGCGCCGCGGCCGCAGGGAATCCGCGGATTCCAGGATATATGGTCGACCATGAAGGTGGTGCGTCGCGACCCGGTGCTGTTGTCGATGACCGTGCTGGTCGGTGCATCCGCTTTTTTCATCGGCAATGCCTACCAGGCGCAGATGCCGGGATTCGCCCTCGATTTGGGGCACGCACGGGCGTCGGACGTGTCGTATATGATCCTGCTGGCGGCCGATGCCGCGGGCGGCCTTTTCGCCGGATTGATTCTGGAAAGCCGCGGTTTGCTGCCGCCAAAGGTCAAGACCGCCTACATTCTCGCGATCCTCTGGTGCTGCGCGCTGGCCGGATTCGCGCGATCGCATACCTACGCCGTCGCCATCACCCTGTTGTTCATGGCCGGCTTCGTCGAGCTTGGATTCAATTCAATGGCGCAATCCTTGGTGCAGCTGAACGCGCCGGCGGAGATTCGCGGACGAGTCATCGGCGTGTTCGCCATGTTCGCTAACGGAATGCGAACCTTCAGCGGCCTGTGCGTCGGTTTGCTGGGTGCCAGCGTCGGCATCCACAACTCCCTGAGCTACAGCGCCGCCGCGCTGCTTTCGCTGTACATCGTGATATTTGCGGTTCGCTTCGCCGCGCAACGACGGCCCGCAATGGCGCCGCGATGAAGCCGACCAGCGACAGCGAATTCATGCGGCGCGCACTGCTGCTCGCACAGAGAGCGGTGGACGAGGGCGAAGTTCCGGTGGGTGCCTTGTTGGTTCTGGACGATGAGGTCATCGGCGAGGGCTGGAATCGGCCGATCGCCAGCCATGATCCGACGGCTCATGCGGAGATCATTGCGTTGCGTGCGGGCGCGTCGCTACGCGGCAATTATCGGCTCGGCGGCGCCACGCTGTATGCGACATTGGAACCCTGCGCGATGTGCATGGGGGCGCTGCTCAATGCGCGCGTGACGCGGCTCGTATTCGGCGCATGGGACGCAAGGGCGGGCGCCTGCGGCAGCGTCATCGATCTGCCGCGCGAGCCGCGGCTTGCGCACGGCTTGGACGTATTCGGCGGGGTGTGCAGCGAAGAAGCCGCGGCATCTACTGCGGCAGTTCTTCGAAAGCCGCCGCTAATTCAAGACGGGCGCGCGCGGACCGTCGCCCCAAGCCCATTCCAGCAGGTCTCGATAACCCCGGACGTTGTCGACGTAGCGCACCGGCTCCCGTCCTCGTGCATAACCGTTTTCGGTTTGCGTGTACCAGCGCTCTTGTTCGAGCAACGGCAGGAAGGACCGCACATCCTGCCAGGAGTCCGGATCGCGGCCGGCCTTTTGCGCGAGCACTCGCGCATCCTCGACGTGCCCGTATCCGATGTTGTATGCGGCGAGCGCGAACCAGGTGCGATCCGGTTCAGGAACGTGAGCGGGAATTTTCTCGTACACCTGCCGGAAATAACGGGCGCCGCCGAAAATGCTCTGCCGGGCATCCGACAGGTCGGTGACTTGCGTCTCGTTGGCGGTCTCCACCGTCAACTGCATGAGGCCCCGGGCTCCAGCGGATGAAGCGGCGCTGGGATTCCACTTCGACTCTTGATATCCGATGGCGGCCAGCAGGCGCCAGTCCTGGCTGCTTTGTTCCGCGGCTTCGACGAACCATTGCTTATAGAGCGGCAAACGGCTTTGCAGATGCTGCATGAAACCGGGACCGCCGGCAAATTCCGCATCTTCGGAGCGCCCGTAGTAACGATTCACGATCGTGGCGAGTTCCCCATCGACTTTCAGTCGCGCGAAATATTCCGCCATGTCGCGCGCAAATCCGGGATCGCGGTCGCTGCTCGCCCAGGCGAGCGGCCGGTCTCCCGGGAAGTCGAAAGCGATGCGCAGGTCGGGGTGCACATCGTGCGCCAAAGCGAACTCGGTCGAGTCGGCAATGGTGTAGTCGATGGTTCCGTCGGCCACGCCGTCCAGCAATGCTTGCGAATTGGTGCTGGCATTTTCGACCCAGACCAGATCCGGATAAGCGTTGCGGGCGTCTTCCAGGGTTTTCGCATGCGAACTGCCGGCCGCGATTTCAAGATCCGAATTGCCGATTTCGTAGAGAGAGCCTGGTCTCGGCGCGCCGCGACGATAAATCAGATGTTCGCGCACACGCTGATAGGCGGGACCAAATTGCACGCCGGGAACGGCCTGCATGGGCACCTTTAAACCGGCCGCCGCCAGATGCGCCTGCCCGGAAGTCAGTGCGGCGTAAATTTCGGCATAAGTCCGCATCGGCGTGATCTTGAGCTTCACGCCCAGTTCATCGGCGAAGCGGCGCGCGAGATCATATTCCGGCCCTTCTGCGCTGCCGTCAGGACCGCGATAATAGGCAAGCGGCCCCGTGCGCGTGACCACCCGCAGCTCTCCCAGCGACTTGATCTGGTGGATCAAGCCGGGCACCGGCGCGTAGCTGCTCAGCAGCGCCATCGCGGAAATCGCGATAGTGCAGCTTGGTCCAGCGCGGCCAGTCTGTTTGTATGGTCAATTTACGCACGGTTTAATAGTCCATTTTGAGTGCCGTGGTGCAGGGCAAGTTCCTGTTCGACAGGCGAGCCCTTTTCCGATGCGCTAGAATAAACGATTATTTCTTTCCGCGAACCCTTGACAAACGCGTTTCTAGCCCGGTTGTCGAGTGCCTCAGAACTTAATTTTGTTTAAGTTAATGCGGGAAAACTTAAGTAAACGACCGAGAATTTTAAGTTAACTGGAGAGGTACCGAAGTGGTCACAACGGCGCCGACTCGAAATCGGATGGTCGGGTAATTCCGGCACGTGGGTTCGAATCCCACCCTCTCCGCCACTTAATTTTCGAAGCGTTTCTGAGACTTGAGTCACTCAGGTCTTTCCCTACTGCCAAACTACTGCCAAATTCCGGGGATTCTGGGGGACGAATCACGATCTGCGTCGACGCGATTTGTCGCTGCATTTACCGCGGAAATTGCAGCACGAGAATCCAGAAATGCAGCGCGCGCAACGGGTCTTTTTTCCATCGCTTGTTTGATCGCGTGAATATCCGCTTCCGTTGCGCCTTCGAGCCACGCGGCGTACATGCGCAGCATTACCTCGACGCTATGTCCGTGCTGCTTCGCGACCCACAGCAGATTCTTTCCCAGCATGAGCTGCCAGGTCACGGAGGAATGCCGCGCGTGGTAGGGCCCGCGCCGTCGAATATTGAGCGCCTTGATGCTCTCGCTCCAGCGCCAGCGGGTGATTTCCGGGTCGCTGATCGGGCGGCCGTCTTCGAGAAAGAACAGGTGCTCATGGCGGATTTTGCCGGCCGCGACGTATTCTCGCGCGGAGTGCCAAGTGCCGCCTCAGAACTTCGAGGGCGCGCGGGCAAAGCTCAACGTCGCGATCTTCCTGCGTCTTGGTGCGGTCTTTATCTCGCCGCAGGACGCGTGCCTTGGTGACCGACAGCACGGCTCTACGGGCGTCGTAATCCGTCACAAGCAATGCGATTTGCTCGGACGGGTCGTAAGCCGGTGAAGAAGCGGAATTCGTCGTAGTTGCCGATGGCCTCGCCCCAGTCGGCATGCAGCTTCGAAATGAGCGGCTCGGCCTCCTGAATGGTGAAGGGGGCTACAGGGGGCCGGTCCTTCTTGGTCATTCGCAGACAATTGAGACCGGAGGCAGGGTTGTGCTTCTCCGGGTGATCCCTGTAGCCGTAGTCGAAGGCGCAGCGAACCACGCTGATCGCGTTGTTGTAGGTTTTCTTCGACCATTGGTAGGCGTTTGCGATCTTGGCGAGTTCGGAGTATCGGATCTCTTCGAATATCCTTGGACCGATCTCAGGTCGCCAGATTTGCGCGAGGAGTTTGCGATAACCCCGGGCCGTCACGAAGGCTAGGTCTTTTTTTGTTACCCGGGAATCACAAGCCATGAGGAACTCATCAAAGACCTGATCGCACGTGCGCCGTTTCTGTGCTGCCGCGACATTCTTGATAAAGCGATAGTCGGGAAACTCCTCCGCGAATACGAAGGTGCCGGCGTCGATGCGCTGCTTGATCTCTGGAGCTGCTTGCGAGCGCGTTTAAGATTTGCTTCGGTGGGGCTGCGCTTCAGTGTTGGACGATAGCGAACGCCGTCGAACTCGAAATCGAATTGGATACGATCGCCACCGAGGGCGCTCACGCCACGATGGATGGATTTACGGCCCACGGCGCGTTCCCTAAGGTCCCCAGATCATCTTGGCTGTGAGCCCTGCGAAATTTTATGACTTCGTCTTTCCATTGCTCTTGATCTCCTTCTCGCGCTTTAGCGTCAGGTCCATCTGCAAGGGGAGTGGCGCTTTCTGACCCTCGAGTCCCCTTGAATGCGATGCCACAGTCGCTCTTGGACTTTCAACCCATCGCTGATAACCCAAGACGTCGATGACGATGCGGCCGTCGGGCGCGCGTCTCCAGACTTTCCCTTCCTGCCAATCGCCGCGTTCGATCTTACGCTCCATGGCCTTGACGGAGTATCCGGTGAGCAGATTCGCCAATGGGAGCAACACATATCGCGCGGTTCCAACCACGATACGTGCCTCAGTGGCGCGGGGTCGAGCAATTTCCAAACTCATAAACGACCTTGTGTGGTTCCGGTCGTTTAGGGCCAAGTTGTCACGTGAAACACATTATCTCAAAGGATTGCAAGAAAGTGAGTGAGAGTTTCGCGGAAATTTCAGCGGAACTCTTACGAGGTAATGGCCGAGTGATTCGCAGCCTCGAACGGTTGCACAACGAGAACAATCGTTGGATAACTCTTCCAGAGCATTGGCGCCAGACTCGCGGAAAGGCAGACGTTGTTAGAGTTTCGCTGAATTTAGAGCGAATGCAGGATAGGCAACCGGTTGCTCTTGTTGAACAATTGGGCCCACGTGAATGCAGACCAATTCATCGTGGGTCGAGTTTCATCGGAAACGAAAGCGCGACTGCGTGCGCTCGCTGAGAAGGAACGCTCAGCGAGTCAGCCTTGCTGAGGCGGCTGGTTGAATTGGTGCTGCTGAAGGCGGGCCTGTCACCGATACTCGCGGAGACACCAACCGGTGCTCGGTCGCGAAGGGGCGCTCGATTGATGATCCGTCTGCGCCCGATGACCAGATTCTTTTGCGGGAGCGTGCGGCCGCACGAGGCATGCCGCCGGCCACTTACGTTTCCGTGCTGACGCGAGCTCACTTACGGTCGCTTGCGCCGCTGCCGGCGGAGGAGCTGCTGCCCTCAAGCGCACCCTCGGCGAGCTTGGGAGCATCGGCCGCAACTTGAACCAGATCGCCCGTGCGGCCAACCAAGGCCAGCTAGTGACCAGTCCTGGGCGCGACGACCTTACGGCAATGCTCCGCGTCTGTGGGACGCTTCGCGATAGTCTTGAAGCGGGTGCTTCTGGCGAACCTCAGGTCCTGGGAGCAAGGCTCTCCCTAGCCGTCCCCTGAGCGGCTCAAATCGGCCAAGAGCAGGAGGTCGGACTCCCAAAATGAAACCCTCGAAGCGGCCGTTCAAGGTCTACAGTAAACTCGCCTTCTAGGCCAATGCGAGCGCGAAAGACACCAGACCAGACCACCCTGCAGCCCGCTCCGCCGGGTTGGAACAAGACGGTTGACGACCTCTTTTCAGAATTGGGCGCGCTCAAGCGCAGCTCGGTTGGTCCTCCGGAGATTGACTGGGCGAGGGATTACCAAAGAAGTCTCATTCCAGTGGGTACGAGGTTCCCGAAGCAAAGGCGACGTCTACGAGGCCGTCGCCGACGTAGAGGTGCACTATCTCATTTCGTGGGCAGCGCCTAGCACTGGTGGTGGAACGGGAACACGACATGAAGGGTGAACGCGTAGTCGTCGAAAATGGCCCGCTTCCTCGACCCATATCCGTGTACGCAAAGCCGAAGGAGTATGCGGCGATGGAAGAAAGGATGGTCCCCGAAAGCGACCGCAAAAACAACAAATACGCGGGGTTTTATCTGTCTCTAAGCAACGGTGGAATTGAGCCGCAATTTTATATTGGTTTACGAGGAAGAGACTCCGGCGGACTACCAACGATAGAGTATGGAAAGCTCCTTAATCATCGGTCTCTCGTCATGGATCATTCAAGACGGGAACTATAGTGACTTCGAGCGCGGCGACCACACGGCGTTTGCACTGGAGTTTCGTGCGCCAAGCGCGTTGTCCTTGGTCGAGGGCAGCGGTCAAGCCGTCTCTTTGGCACACCTCCGCGATAGCACTTATCGGATCGTGGGGAAGATTGTCCATGTTCGCGATTGCGAGTGGTGGGCAATTGATGTCGGCGTTCTCACGTATCAGGCAGGAAGGCCGCCGCCTGGTGCCGAGGAGGTAGCTCGATCGAAGGGGAGGCTTATGTTGGCGTGGATCATTATGCCTACATGGAGCGGTTCTCGCGTCACCACACTGCGCCCGGCCTCATCTATGATTGGACCATCGAGAAGATTGAAATCCAGACTGCACCTTTCATTAAGGTTGATGAGCGCCAAATGGTGCGCGATCCGGAGCGTCTGGTTCCTGACAGATTGATGCGACGGACGCTTGGAAGGATGGCGTAG
>CAWETY010000003.1:0-995274 GCA_963812125.1 uncultured Gammaproteobacteria bacterium | reverse complement strand
CATCTGACTCAGGGCAGCAGCGTCACCGGCTTTGACACCGGCCCGGCGAATCGCCTGCTCGATGCCTGGATTGCGCGCCACTTGGGCAAGGATTTCGATGCCGACGGCGCTTGGGCCGCATCCGGCCAGGTCGATGAGACGCTGCTGCACGAATTGCTGGACGAGCCGTTCCTGCGGCTGGCGCCGCCCAAGAGCACCGGGCGCGAATTGTTCAACCTGCCCTGGCTCGAGAACAGGCTCGGCTTGTTCTCCCGTGCGCCGCGCGATGTTCAGGCCACCCTGCGCCAGTACACCGCATGTACCCTGGCCGCCGCAGTGCGCCAACATGCGCCGGGCGCGGCGCTGTATGTTTGCGGAGGGGGAGCGCACAACTTGGGGTTGCTCAATGCCATCGCTGCGTTGATCGCCCCTAACCGCGTAGCGAGCACCGCAGCGCTTGGGCTGGATCCGGACTATGTCGAAGCGGTCGCCTTTGCCTGGTTTGCCAAGCGCACCCTCGAGGGACTGACCTCGAGCGCGGGCAGCGTCACCGGCGCCAAGGGCGCACGCATTTTGGGCGGCGTGTACCGCTACGCTTGAAGGGCACATGAACGACATCGACCTACAAGTTCCGCAGCTGTACTTCAACCGCGAACTCTCGTTTCTGGAATTCAATCAGCGGGTGCTGGATCAAGCCAAGGACCCCAGCATTCCAATTCTCGAGCGGGTCCGATTCTTGTGCATCTCCTGCGCCATTCTCGACGAATTCTTCGAGATTCGCGTCGCCAGCCTCAAGGAGCTGCTGGAAGCCGGCGCGGTTCAAGCGGGCCCCGACGGGTTGTCCGTGCCTGAGCAATTGAAGGCCATCCGCGTGCACGCCGTGCGCCTGGTCGACGAACAATACGAAGTGTTGAACGATGTGCTCATGCCGGAGCTCGCGCAGCACGGCATCATTTTCGTCGAGCCGGAAACCTGGACCCCGGCGCAGGCGGCCTGGATCAAGGATTATTTCACCCGCGAGGTGGAGCCAGTGTTGAGCCCGCTGGCGCTCGACCCGGCGCGGCCCTTTCCGAAAATTCTCAACAAGAGCTTGAATTTCGCGGTCGTGGTGGAGGGCGAAGACGGCTTCGGACGCAACAGCGGCCTCGCCGTGGTACAGGCGCCGCGCTCGCTGCCGCGGCTGATCCGGCTGCCCGATGAGCTCGGCAGCCGCAACTTTGTCTTTTTGGGAACGATTGTCGAGGCGTTCGTATCGACGCTGTTTGCGGGCATGCAAATGCGCGGCTGCTACCAGTTCCGCGTCACGCGCAACAGCGACTTGTTCGTCGAGCAGGAAGAAGTCGATGACTTGCTGCGTGCGGTCGAGGGCGAATTGGCTTCGCGCCGCTACGGCGATGCCGTGCGCTTGGAGACCGCTTACGATTGCCCGGAGGAAATTCTCGCCTACTTGCTGGAGCAATTCGCGCTCACGCCGGACGATCTCTACAAGGTATCCGGACCGGTAAACATGAACCGGCTCATGGCGCTCTACGATCTGGTGGATCGCGCCGAACTGAAATATTCAGCCTTCACGCCCAGCATCCCGGAACGGCTGCGAGGCGGCGGCGACCCGTTCTCCATCCTGCGCGCCGGCGATGTGCTGCTGCATCACCCGTTCCAGGGATTCGGGCCGGTCACCGATTTCATCCGGCAGGCGGCGAACGATCCTCAGGTGCTGGCGATCAAGCAAACCCTGTATCGGGTGGGTAACGACTCGGCCATTGTCGCGGCGCTGGTCGAAGCCGCCGCGGCGGGCAAGGACGTCACGGTGATCATCGAACTGCGGGCGCGCTTCGACGAAGAGGCGAATATCGAGCTGGCCACCAAGCTGCAGGAAGCCGGTGCGCACGTCATGTACGGGGTATTCGGCTTCAAGACGCATGCCAAACTGGTCATGGTCGTGCGGCGCGAGGAGAAAGGTCTGCGCCGCTACTGCCACCTGGGCACCGGCAATTACCACACCAAGACCGCGCGGCTGTACACCGACTACGGCCTCATGACCGCCGATGAAGCCATTGGCGAAGATATTCACGAGATTTTCCTGCAGCTCACCGGCCTCACGCAGGTCCCGAAGCTGCGCAAGCTGTTGCATGCGCCATTCAGCCTGCACCAGGCCCTGTTGGCGAAAATCGAGCGCGAGGCCGAGCATGCGCGGGCCGGCAAACCGGCGCGCATCATCGCGAAGCTCAATGCATTGACCGAGCAGACCGTCATTCAGGCGCTGTACCGCGCCTCGCGCGCCGGCGTCGACATCGACCTCATTATCCGCGGCGTGTGCTGCCTCAAGCCGGGTGTCCGCGGCGTTTCCGATCGCATCAAGGTACGCTCCATCGTCGGCCGCTTTCTCGAGCATTCGCGGGTTTATTACTTTGAGAATGCGGGAGCACGCGAAGTTTTTTGCGGCAGCGCCGACTGGATGGACCGCAATCTGTTCCGCCGGATCGAGATCGCCTTTCCGATCGAAGACCCCGAGTTGAGCACGCGGGTCGCCGATGACTTGAAACTTTACTTGGAAGACGACATGCAGGCCTGGACGCTGGCCGCGGATGGGCAGTATTCGCGCGCCGCGGGCGAGAAGAAAATCTCGGCGCAGGCGCGCTTGATGAATCTGTACGACGAGCGGGTCGCCTTGACCGAGGGCTAGACGATGCTCAGGCGAAAGCCGGCCTCTTTCAAATAGGCGCGCTCCTGCTCGAGATCCTCGAGCGTGAGCGGGTGTTCCTTGATCCAGCGCTGCGGCAATTCCAGTGCGATGTTGCGGCTCTTGACGGTCAAACGCACTTCCGGCAGCGGCTGCGGACTGCGGCCCCGGTGCAAGAGAACCGCGAGGCGCAGGATCACGATCAAATACTCCGCCAGTCGATCCCAGGGGGCAGCAGATCCTCGAGCGACTGGACCGACAACTGGCGGCGGTGCCCGCCCACCAGCGCCGCGAGCAGCAACTGTTCTTCGCGCGGAAATCCCGGCATGTCGGCGTGCTCGAGCAGGTAGGCGCTGTGGCGCTGATATTTGGAGTGGGCGATGTCGAGTCCCGTTTCGTGCAGCCGCGCGGCCCAGCGCAGCACCGACTCCGCCAGCGGATCCTCCAGCCCCCAGTCGTTTTCGACTTGCTCGAGCAGGCCCACGGCGGCGGCCTCGACGCGGTCGGCCTGCAGCTCGTCGATGTGGTAGCGCTTTTCCATCGCGCGCACGCTGCGAACGCGCGCATCTTCGTTGGTGAAGCGGCCCATGAGATCGTAGAGCAGCCCTTCGCGCATCGCGCCTTCGGCCACCCGGACCCTGTCGATGCCGAAGTTCTCGACCACTTCCAACAAAATCGCCAATCCCGCCGGAAACACCGGCGCGCGCTCCGCATCCACATCGGCCAGATCGAGCTCATCCACATGCCCCGCGGCAATCACGCGCTCCGCAAGGGCGTTCAAGTTGTCGAGCGTGACGTGCGGCGAATCGGGATTCAGGCGGTGCAGAACGTCGCTGATGACGCGCACCGTGCCTGAACTGCCGAACACCTGCAGCCATCCCATTTTCCGATAGGCTTCTTGCACCGGCTCCAGTTCCAGCCTTACCGCCGTGCGCGCTCGTTCCAGGCGCTTCGCGGAGATTCTGCCGTCGTCGAAAAAACTGGCGCTCAGGCCCACGCAGCCCACGGACAAGCTCTCGAGCAAGAGCGGATCGAAACCCTCGCCGATGACGATTTCGGTCGAGCCCCCGCCGATGTCGATGACCAAGCGCTTGTCCGGGCTCATCGGACTCGTGTGCGCGACGCCGGAGTAAATCAGGCGCGCCTCTTCCAACCCGGAGATGATTTCGATGGGGTGCCCCAGCGCCGCGCGGGCGCGCTCCAAGAACCATCGCTTGCGCTTGGCGCGGCGCAAGGCATTCGTGCCCACCACGCGCACGCTGTCCGCGCGCATGGCGCGCAAACGCTGGCCGAATCTTTCGAGGCAGCGCAAGGCGCGCTCGGTCGCGGTGTCGTCGAGCCGGCCGCTATCGCCCATGCCGGCGGCCAATCGAACCATTTCGCGCAACCGGTCGAGGATGACGAGCTGGCCGTGCGAATAACGCGCGACGACCATGTGGAAGCTGTTGGAGCCCAGATCGACGGCGGCGAGCACATCGGGCACGACCCTACCGCCGCTCATCTAGGCGTTCAACATTGAGGAGCGAGGCTCCCTAAGCCGCGAATGAAGACCCGCAGCCGCAGGTGGTTTTCGCGTTTGGATTGCGAATCACGAACTGCGCGCCCTGCAGATCCTCCTTGTAGTCGATCTCCGCGCCCATCAGATATTGCGCGCTCATCGGATCAACCAGCAGTTGGACGCCATGCTTCTCGACGCAAAAGTCGCCGTCCTCGATTTTCTCGTCGAAAGTGAAACCGTATTGAAAACCGGAACAGCCGCCGCCCGAGACGAACACGCGCAATTTCAGGTTGGGATTCGCCTCTTCGCGGATCAGTTCGCCGACCTTGCCGGCCGCCGCATCGGTAAAGATCAGCACATCAGGCATTTGCGGCCCGGCAGCGGAGAGGGTCGATTCGGAGGTTGTGCTCATATGTGCATTCTACAGGCCGGTCGTCGGCCGATCAAAGCTACGCGCCCTCTTTGCGACTTGCGTCCGCGGCAGCGGCCGAATCGCCCGCCCCGGGCCCCGCCTTGGTGCGGTGGATCAACTTCCCATTGATTTGGGCGCCAACGGCGGTTTCAATGGTGGTGTACTGAACGCTGCCAAGAACGCGGGCTTTCGGACCCATTTCGACGCGATCGCCGGCCTCGATGTCGCCTTTCACCAGGCCGTTCAGCACGATATTGGTGACCACGACCGAACCTTCGATGCATCCCTGTTCGCTCACCGACAGCGTGGCGCCGCTGTCCACCACACTTTTGACGTTGCCGTTGATGTGGCCGTCGAGATGAAATCCGCCGACGAACTCGACATCGCCGTTGATCCGCGTCTTCGCGCCGATCAGCGTGTCGATTTCCGCTTTCTTATTCGGTTTCGGTTTGAACATCTGCTTCCCCTTTGCCCGGAATATCGCCGTTCGCTTCCGTTTCAACCGACATTCCCTGCGCCTTCCACACGAAGGCCTGCCGGAAACTATGATTGGCGTCCTTGCCGCTATGAATCTCGACGCCCACGCGCGTCGGCTCGAATCCGGCCGGCAAATCTATCGGCTCGTTGTACTCCTGAAAGTACTTGAAGGAGTATGCCAGGCTGACGCGATGGTTAGGCGAGACTTGCGCATAGCTCAAGGAGAGCGGCTTGCCGGCCAGCAGGCCGTCGAGCGTGACGGCGGCGTTGCCCACGACCTCTTTGTCCGGTTTTCCGGTCTGGATCAGCACGAACTTCAAGTGGTACTGGCCGGCAGGTCCGTCCGGCACGATTTGCATCTGCTGCACTTTGACGTGAATCAGCGATTCAGGCTGCACCAGCCCGCGGTAGAAGGACAGATCTTGGTTGAGCCGCGCGATCTGGCTCTGCATGTCGCCGAGACTGCGTTCCACCTGCGCGTAGCCTTCCCGATCCACGCGTCTGGCGGTTTCCGCCGCTTCGAGCTGCCGCCGTTGATTTTCGTTATCCGACTCGAGCGTGCGAATGCGCCGGCTGGCCGAAAGCGCTCCGCGCACCGAATCGACCACGCGAAAACCCGCATCGTAGCGTCCCAGTTCGAACGCCGCGTAAAGGATGGTCGCGGCGAGCAGCAGCCCGACCGTCCACAGCGCCGCAAGGCGCTTTGGCGCGTGCGGCCGGACCACCAATTTGCTGAATGAATCGGCCATTCTTCGCTACGCCGCCGCCCCTGATGCAAGCCTGAATCTCATTATACGAAGCCACGACCCCTAAGACAGCGCCCCAGTTATCATCTATTCTCACCGTCATGCTGTGGCTCAAAGCATTTCACGTCATCTCGGTCGTTACCTGGTTCGCCGGCCTCTTCTATTTGCCGCGGCTCTATGTCTATCATGCGCAAGCGACGGATTCGACCGGCCTGCAGCGCTTCGACATCATGGAGCGGCGCTTGTTCGCGATCATGACCATCGGCGCGTCGGCCAGCCTCGTTTTCGGCGGCTTGATGCTGATCGAATCTCCTGGATATCTGCAGATGACATGGCTCAAGGTAAAGCTGCTGTTCGTGGCATTGCTGGTTGCCTACCACGCGTACTGCTACAAATTGCTGCGGGATTTTGCCGCGCGGCGCAACACCCGTAGCGCCAAGTGGCTGCGCGGCTTCAACGAATTGCCTTCGCTGCTCTTGATAATCATCGTCATTCTTGCGGTGGTCAAACCGTTTTGAGTCTCAAGAGGCCGCCTGGATTTGCGGCCACCAGTCCGGATACGGCGGCAGGCCGTCGGCGAACATGTACTTGCCGAGAGCCTGCAGGGCCCGCACGTACACGCGCCGCTTGAAATACACCACCTCGCGCACCGGCGTCCAATAATCGGTCCACCGCCAGCGATCGAATTCCGGCTGGTTGGTGAGGTCGAAGCGCAATTTCGACTCCTCGCCGATGAGCTTCAGCAGATACCAACGCTGCTTTTGGCCGATGCAGCGATCGCGTACGTACTGGCGAGGCAGGCGGTACCGCAGCCAACCCTGCGTCGATCCCATGATCTCCACATCCTGACGCTCGAGGCCTATTTCCTCCCGCAGCTCGCGATACAACGCTTCTTCCACCGGTTCGCCGCGATTCACGCCGCCTTGCGGAAATTGCCAGCCCCGCCCGCCGACGCGGCCGCCCAAAAACAGTTCTCCCGCGCCGCGCGTCAAGACAATGCCCACGTTGGCGCGGAATCCATCCCTGTCGATGGTATCGGTTTGCGGGGACATGCTTATCCGGCTCCGACTTGAACTCGATTTCTGCCCATTGCCTTGGCGCGGTAGAGCGCAGCGTCGGCGTCGGCGATCAAGCGGTCGGCCACCGCCTTGAGATCGGCTTCGTCGCGCCCCGGCGAAACCGCCGCAACGCCCACGGACACGGTCAGGCCGCGCGAAACCTGCGAGTTCAGCGCAAACGGCACTGCGGCGATCACCTCGCGGATGCGTTCCGCCAGTATCGCTGCATCGGCCGGGGTGGCTTCGGGCAGGAGAATCGCCAGCTCATCGCCGCCGAAGCGCGCCGCCGTGTCCATATTGCGGATTTGCGCCTCGATGCGATGCGCAACCTCCTTGAGGGCATTGTCGCCCGCGAGGTGTCCATAGCCGTCATTGATGCCTTTGAATTTATCGATGTCGATCATCAGGCAGGCGATCGTGCCGCCGCGCCGCTGCGCGCGCGCCAGCTCTTCTTTCAAGCGCTGCTGCAAGTAGCGCCGATTGTGCCAACCGGTCAGGAAATCGGTGATGCCGGCGCGCAGCAAGCGCGCCCGGTTCACGGCATTTTCGATGCAAACGGCCGCGACCGCGCCCAAATGCGCGAGAAAATCCGTGCCGTGATGGCGCGTGAAGCGCGTGGCATCGCGGCTGCCGAAGCACAATGCGCCGGTCGCGCGGTCTTTGCGCGGCAGCGGCACCAGCGCGGCGCTTTTTAGATTGATCATTCCCGGAAACAGCAGATGATGATCGGCGCCTACATAAGGGCCCAGCCACGGCTTGTGCAGCACGGCGAGCTGCGGCGCCAGGCCGACCAGCGAATCGACGAAGAAAATATGCTTGAATTCTTCCGGTCGATCGCCGCCCGCGACCAACAGATGCCGCACCTCGTGCTGCGGATCGAGCAACACCACGCTGACCGCATCGAGCGCGTAGGACTCCCGCAAGCCCTCCACCATGGCGTGCAGCAACTGCGACAGGCTGTCGGCGCGCAGCAGCGTCAACTCGCGCGCTTGAGTGCGCTTCAAGATGGTCTCGTTGGCGGAAGCCTCGGCGGTCATTTCCGCGAGACGCTTGCGCAAGTCCTCGATCTCCCTATCCGTGTCGGTCAACTCAGGCATGCCCATCCCTCAAACCGCGCGTGCGGCCGCGCGCACATCCAAGTAGGCTCTACCGCGGCTCATGATTGCCGTGAACTCCTGCGCATTCTTGGTTTTCACCGCCGCGACCAGGCGGTCAACCGCCTTTTGCAGCGCCAGCAGCGACTCGCCGCCGTAGTCATTCGAGCTTTGAATCTCGAAATAGAGTTCGGGGCTTTCGGCGGCGACGCGGCTCGCCACTTCCAGTTGCGAATCGAAGGTCGTGCTCGACAACTGCGCCAAGCGCGGCGCCGCTTCGCCGCTGTCGGCCAGGGCCGTGAAAAACGCGATATTGAGGGCATGCGAGAGGCCGAGCACGTAGGCGATCAAGCGATCGTGCTCGTCCAGATCCATGACCACCCGCTCAGCCATGGTCGGGGCGAACAATTCCTGAGCTTGCGCCAGGGCATCCTTGTCGCCCAGATCGATGAAAATCACGTGCCGGCCCGACAGCAGCTCGGTATCCGGTCCGAACATCGGATGCACCGAGGTGACGCGGCAGCCGGCGTCGACCAGCGCCCTAAGTCCGGTTCGCAGCGGCGTTTTCAGCGAGCCTAAGTCGAACACCAGTGCGCGCGGCCGGCGCCGCGCGAGCACCTGCAGCAATTCCGCGGTGGCGGACAAGGGGGTGGCCAGCACGATGAGATCGAAATCCAAGGGGTCGGTCTGCCAGTCATCCACCCTATCGAACCCCGGCGAGGCACCCCGTGGGTCGGCGATGGCGACTCGAAACCCTTGGGAGGCCAAAAACTCCGCGAACCAGCCTCCCATCTTGCCGTGACCGCCGATGACCAGGGCGCGTTTGCCGCTGCCATGGGCCTGAGCCGCTACGCGGGCCTGTTCCTGCGTTGCGAGCGAGGACTGAATGAGCTGCCTCAACAAGGATTCGGCCAGATCGGGCGAGATCCGCAAGCGCTCGGCCGTGTTGCGGCCGCGCAAAATGACCTCCCGCTCGCGGCCGAAGTCCCGGGTCGCGCGTCCAGTGGCCCGCTTGACGGCCGCCACCTGCTCGCTCAAAGCTTGGCGCCGGGCCACCAATGCCAACAATTGACTGTCGAGGTCAGTCAGTGCCGTTCGTAATTCATCCAGATTCATATCAAAGAAAGCCCCTAAGATTCCATCGGCACGGCTACCATTCTCTAATGAGCAGCAGCAAAAAGACATTTTGGACTGAATCCCTCCCCGATCCCCTCCCGGCGAATCCCCTCGAGGTGGCCGCCCAGTGGCTGGCCGAAGCGCAGCGCGAGGCCGCGCAGCCCAACCCGGACTCCATGGTCCTGGCAACGGTGGACAGCCGCGGCCATCCGTCCGCCCGGGTGGTGCTCTGTAAAGAGATCGCGGCGCAACAGGGTTATATACTCTTCTACACCAATTACGGCTCGCGCAAGGGCAGCGAACTTGCCGCCAACCCGCGGGCGGCGGCGGTATTTCATTGGGACCACTTGCGCCGGCAAGTGCGCGTGGAGGGCCGGGTGGAGGCGCTCTCCAGTGCGGAAAACGATGCCTACTTCAGTACGCGGGTCTGGCAGAAGCAGTTGGGCGCCTGGGCCAGCCGGCAAAGCCAGCCGGTGGAGTCGCGGAAAGTCTTGGTCGCAGCCGTGGCCGAGGAGGCACGCCGCTTCGGCATTCCTTATCAGGGTCCCGGCTTCCAGGAACCGGAAAGCATCGCCGTTTCCGTGCCGCGGCCGCCCTATTGGGGCGGGTACCGCCTCTATGCCGATGCGGTTGAACTCTGGGTCGAGGGCGAATACCGCATACACGACCGCGCGCGCTTCACGCGGCCGCTTCAGGCATCCGGCGAGAATCCCGGCTTGCATTGGGCTTCCACCCGGTTGCAGCCGTAGACTTAAGCAGCCGCCGCGCGCTGTATACTGGTTTTTTTCTGAGCTGGTGGCATGGCTGAGCGTTCATTCGCCAAAGAAGTGCAGTCGCTGCGCCTGAGTGCGGGCGCCGAGTTCGAAGGGGAAGGCATTCTCGCGGTGACCAAGGCGCTGCTGCAATCCGGAGTCGGATATGTGGGCGGCTACCAAGGTGCGCCGATTTCGCACCTCATGGATGTGCTGTCGGACGCCAGCGTGATCTTGGGCGAGCTCGGCGTGCGGTTCGAATCATCGGCGAGCGAAGCGACCGCAGCGGCCATGCTTGCTGCGTCGGTCAACTATCCGATCCGCGGCGCCGTGACATGGAAGTCCACTGTCGGCACCAACGTTGCCTCCGATGCACTCTCAAATCTCGCCTCGGCTGGAGTGATCGGCGGTGCGCTGATCGTGCTCGGTGAAGATTACGGCGAGGGCGCGAGCATCATGCAGGAACGCACGCATGCCTTCGCCATGAAGTCACAGATGTGGCTGCTCGATCCGCGGCCCAATCTACCGTGCATCGTGCAGGCGGTGGAACAGGGCTTCGAGCTCTCCGAAGCAAGCAGCACGCCCGTCATGCTGATGCTGCGGATCCGCGCGTGTCACGTGGTCGGGCAATTTCGCGCCAAGGACAATCGCCGGCCGCCGTTCACCCTGCAGCAAGCCATGAACAATCCGGTGCGCGCATTCGACCGCATCATTCTGCCGCCATCGACCTATGCGCAAGAGCGGGCAAAGATCGAACAGCGCTGGCCCGCTGCGGTCAAGTTCATCAAGGAACGCAAGCTCAACGAGTTCTTGGGAGATAACGCGGCTTGCGACGTCGGCATCGTGCTGCAGGGCGGTTTGTACAATACCGTGCTGCGCGCGCTCGAGCGCTTAGGGTTGGCCGACGTGTTCGGTGAATCCAAGATTCCGCTCTACGTCTTGAACGTGACTTATCCGCTCGTACCGGATGAATTCACCCGCTTCGCGCAGGGCAAGAAGGCAATTCTGATCGTTGAGGAAGGCCAGCCGGAGTTCATCGAGCAGGCGGCCAGCCTATTTCTGCGTCAAGCGGACCTGCAAACGCGCCTCGTCGGCAAAGGCCCGCTGCCCTTGGCGGGCGAATATACCGGCGCCGTGGTCATCGCGGGCCTGCGCAAGTTCTTGGCGGAATTCGGCCGCCTGCCCGCGGCGGACATTCCCTTGCTGCCGGCCGCCATGCTGGCGCGCAACGTGCCGCTGCGTCCATCGGGACTGTGCACGGGATGCCCGGAGCGGCCGCTGTTTGCATCCATGAAGCTGCTCGCGCGCGAAATGGGGCCGATGCAGGTCAGCGCGGACATCGGCTGCCATTCATTTTCCACTTTACCGCCGTTCGATCTGGGCGGCAGCATCATGGGCTACGGCTTGGGGGCGGCGGGCGGCGCATCGTTCAACGTACCCAACCCGCGCCGGGCGCTATCCATGATGGGCGACGGCGGTTTCTGGCACAACGGCCTGACCAGCGGCATCGGCAATGCCGTCTTCAACCGTCATGACGGCGTGACCATCATCGTCGATAACGGCTACTCGGCAGCGACCGGGGGGCAATACATCCCCTCCTCGTCGGCCGAGATCAAAGGCCGGCTCGCCAGAAACCGCATCGAGACCGCGGTGCGCGGCGTGGGTGTTGAATGGGTTCGCACCATCCGAACCTACGACATGAAGCAGACCATGGGGGTACTGCGCGAAGCGCTGCTCACGAAATTCACCGGTCCGAAAATCGTCATCGCGGAGGGCGAGTGTCAGTTGAATCGTCAACGGCGCGTCGCACCGGCCATCAAGAAGTTGATCGGCGATGGCGAGCGCGTCGTCCGAGAGCGCTTCGGCATCGATTCCGATGTCTGCACCGGCGATCATTCCTGTATCCGGTTATCCGGCTGTCCTTCCCTCACCGTGAAGACGAATCCCGACCCCCTGCGGCGGGATCCGGTTGCCTACGTCGACAACAGCTGTGTGGGCTGCGGCGTTTGCGGCGAGGTGGCGCACGCCGCCGTGTTGTGCCCGTCATTCTATCGGGCCGATGTGGTCGTGAACCCGACCGCGTGGGACCGCTTCAAAGCACGGCTTCGCATCGCCGTCATTCGCATGCTGGCTTGAAGCGCTCGCGGCCCATAACTTTGACGATCGCCGCGCTCGGTGGCCAAGGCGGCGGCGTCGTGACCGATTGGCTCGTCTTGGCGGCGCGGCGCGCGGGTTATTTCGTGCAGGCAACGTCTGTTCCCGGTGTTGCGCAGCGCACCGGCGCGACCATCTACTACTTGGAGTTCTTTCCCCGAAGCGATGCGCCCGAGGGCCGCGAGCCCATCATGGCGCTGATGCCGAACCCCGGCGACGTGGACATTGTGGTCGCCTCGGAATGGATGGAAGCCGGCCGAGCCATCAATCGCGGCTTGGTCACCAAGGAGCGCACCACGCTCATTGCCTCCACGCATCGGGATTACACCATCGGCGAAAAAATAGCGCTCGGCGAGGGACGCGCGAGCTCGCGCGAATTGTTCGAGACCGCATCGGCGGCGGCGGCGAAACTGATCGGGTTCGACATGGTCAAGGTGGCTGACGGCGCGGGCGGCCGCATCAGTGCCGTGATACTCGGCAGCATTGCCGGTGCCGGCGTGCTGCCGTGGGGAATCGAGGAGTATCAGCATGCCATCAAGGAATCCGGCGTCGGCGTCGAGGCCAGCCTGGCGGCGTTCGAAGCAGGGCGCCTGGCGGCGATCGCGGCGTGGGCCCGGCCGCTGACGGCGCAAGAGTGGCCCGACCATCGCGCATCGATCGACTCCTCGGGTTACACCCTGCAAGCGCTATCGGCGCAGTTGCGGCACAGGATCGAAAATCAATTTCCCGCGGCGCTCTCTGAGTTGCTTGGAATGGCGGCGGCACGGCTGTGCGACTACCAGGACGAGGCCTATGCCGGTTTGTTTTTGGATCGGATCGAGCGCATTGCCGCGATCGACCCATCGCTATCCGATGACGCCAAATTGACCGCCGCCACGGCGCGCTCTTTGGCATTGTGGATGAGCTTCGAGGACGTGATGCGCGTGGCACAGGTCAAAACGCGGCGCGGCCGCGCGGAGCGCATCCGGCGCGAAGTGCGGGCCGGCCCTCGGGATCTGGTCGAGGTACGCGAATTCGTGAAACCACGGACGGAGGAAATTTGCGGCACGCTGCCCGCCGGATTGGGCCGGCGTCTGCTGGCATCCGCGCGCGCGCAGCGTTTCCTGGCTCGATTCACGGCCGGACGCCGCATTTCGACCACGCGCATCGGCGGCTTCGCTTTGCTGCGAAGCATCGCCGCGCTCAGGCGTTTCAGGCGCGGCAGCCTGCGCTACCAAATCGAAAATGCCCGCATCGAAGCGTGGCTGAAGCAGATCGCGGAGATAGCTCCGCGAAACCAGACCCTTGCCGTGGAACTCGCGGAATGTCAGACGCTGGTGAAAGGCTACGGCGAGACGCATGAGCGCGGTTGGTCGTCATTCAGTCAATTATCGGCCCTGGTTGCGGGCTTGGCCGGCGAGCCTGAAGGCGCCGCCCGTTTGCGCGCCTTGCGCGAAGCGGCTCTCGCCGACGACAGCGGCGCGCAGCTCGAACGCGCCATCGCATCGCTGCGCAACCATCCCGCGGCGGCGGCGTAACCGCCGACAATCGCGCCGGGATCGCATGCATCTCACGCTGGATCAACAGGGCACCGCGCGGCGCCGCGCTTTTATTTTATATCTAAATTATATAAATATGATATAATGAAGTATGAAGCGAATTGTCTGCATGGGCGGCGGACCCGCCGGACTGTATTCCGCGATCCTGTTCAAGAAGGCGCTGCCCGGCGCCGCGGTCGAGATCTTCGAACGCAATCGGCCGGACGACACCTTCGGCTGGGGCGTGGTGTTTTCAGACAAGACCATGGGCAACTTCCTGGAAGCGGACGCCCCTTCGCATGCGCGCATCGTCGATGAGTTCCACCATTGGGACGACATCGACGTGCACTTCAAGGGGCATACCATCCGTTCCCACGGACACGGCTTCGCCGGCATCTCGCGCCGCATGCTGCTCAACATTCTGCAGAAGCGCGCCGCCGCGCTCGGCGTACAGCAGACTTTCGAGCACGAACTCGACGCTGACGGCGACTTCGACGGCGCCGATCTGGTGGTGATTGCCGAGGGCGTGAACAGCAAGGCGCGCTCGCGCCAGGCGGAGAAGTTCGGTCCGAACATCGAAGTGCGCAAGTGCCGCTACATATGGCTCGGCACGACGCAAAGGTTCTCCGCCTTTACCTTTGCATTCGAAAAGACCGAGTTCGGATGGTTTCAAATTCACGCCTACCAGTTCAGCAAGGACCTTTCCACCGTCATCGTGGAAACACGCGAGGAAACCTGGGCGGCGCACGGCCTGGACAAGGCGAATGTCGACGAGTCGATTGCCTTTTGCGAGAAGTTGTTCGCGGCCTACTTGAACAATGCGCCGCTGTTGTCCAACGCGCGGCATTTGCGCGGTTCCGCGTGGCTCAACTTCAACCGCGTCGAATGCCGGCATTGGCATGACGGCAATCGCGTGCTCATCGGCGATGCCGCGCACACCGCGCACTTCTCGATCGGCTCGGGCACCAAGCTGGCGATGGAGGATGCCATCGCGCTGGTGCATCATGTCGCGCATGCGGATGATGTCGCGTCGGGATTGGAGTCCTATCAGAGCGAGCGCAGCGTCGAGGCGCAAAAGCTGCAAAATGCGGCGCGCAACCGGATGGAGTGGTTCGAAAACGTGGTTCGATACGAAAACATGGAACCGCTGCAGTTCGCCTACAGCCTGCTGTCGGGAAGCCAGCGCATCGGCCACGCGAACCTGAAGCTGCGCGACGCGCGATTCATCGGCGAAGTCGAAGCCAAGCTGGCATCCTCCTGCGGGGTCGCGGCGCGGCCGCGCCCGCCGATGTTCCTGCCATTTCGGCTGCGCGGCATGGATCTGGCGAATCGCGTGGTGGTCTCGCCCATGGCCCAATATCGCGCGCTGGACGGGGTGCCAGGCGATTGGCATTTGGTTCACTATGGAGCGCTCGCAACCGGCGGCGCCGCTCTGGTGTTCACTGAAATGACCTGCACCTCCGCGGACGCGCGCATCTCACCGGGCTGCACCGGCCTGTGGAACGACACCCAGGCGGCTGCGTGGCGGCGCATCGCCGAATTCGTGCACTCGGAATCGCCGGCGCGGATCTGCCTGCAGCTGGGTCACGCGGGCCGCAAAGGTTCGACGCAGTTGGGATGGCAAGAGCCGGATCGCCCCTTGAGCCACGGCAATTGGCCTCTCTTCGCGCCCTCGGCGCTGCCGTACTTGCCCGGCATCAGTCAGGTGCCGCGGGAAATGACGCCGGCGCAAATGGAGGCGGTGAAATCCGATTTTGTCCGGGCGGCGACGCTCGGCGCCGCGGCCGGATTCGACATGCTCGAATTGCACATGGCGCATGGCTATTTGCTGGCGAGTTTCCTCTCGCCCCTGACCAATATCAGAACTGACGAATACGGCGGATGCGTCGATAACCGCTTGAGATTTCCGCTGCAGGTGCTGCGCGCGGTGCGCGCGGCGTGGCCCGCGGCACGGCCGGTCAGCGTGCGTATATCCGCTTGCGATTGGGCGCAAGGCGGCTCGAGCGAAGCGGATGTCATCGCCATCGCGAAGGCCCTGGCGGCGGCCGGCGCCGATATTCTCGACATTTCGAGCGGTCAGACGGTCGCGACGCAGCGCCCGGTCTATGGCCGAATGTGGCAGACGCCTCTGGCCGACATGGTGCGCAACCTCGCCGGCGTTCCCACCATTGCCGTCGGAAATATCTTCGAAGCCGATCACGTCAATTCGATCATCGCGGCGGGCCGCGCGGACTTATGCGCGATCGCCCGCCCGCATCTGGCAAATCCTGCGTGGACTCTCGCGGCGGCGGCGGCGCAGGGCTATACGGAGCAGTGGTGGCCGCAGCCCTACCTGCCCGCGAAGAGCCAGCTCGAGCGCGCCGCATCTCGCGCCGCGGAGGCGGGCACGCTGTGAACGGCAATAAACTGCTGCAAGGACGCCATGCGCTGGTTACCGGCGGAGGCCGCGGCATCGGCGCAAGCATCGTCCGCGCGCTGACCTCGCATGGCGCCAAGGTAAGCATGCTCGGCCGCACTGCCGCCACTCTCGCGGCACTGGCGGCCGAATTGAAAGCCTCCGGCGCTCAAACCTTTTGTGCCGCCGCGGACGTCGCCAAACGGGAATCCGTCGACGCCGGATTTGCAGCCGCCCGCGCCATGTTCGGACCCGTGGAGATTCTGATCAACAACGCCGGACAGGCAATCAGCGCACCGATCACCAAGCGCGACGATGCGCTGTGGGAGCGTCTGCTGGCCGTCAATCTGTCGGGTACCTACTTTGGGATTCAAGCCGCGCTGCCCGAAATGCTGCAAGGCGGCTTCGGGCGAATCGTCAATATCGCCAGCACCGCCGGACTCACCGGCTATGCCTATGTCGCCGCCTACTGCGCGGCGAAACACGGCGTTATCGGCCTGACCCGCGCCGTCGCCAGAGAAGTTGCCGCGCGCAACATCACCGTCAATGCCGTGTGTCCGGGCTATACGGATACCGATCTGGTGAGAGAGGCGGCCGCGAAAATATCCGCCGTTACCGGCCGCAAGCTCGAGGATGCACTGCAGGCCATGACCAAATCGAATCCGCAGGGCCGGCTGGTCCAACCCGATGAAGTCGCCAATGCGGTGGCATGGCTGTGCCTGCCCGGCAGCGAATCGGTCACCGGGCAGAGCATCGTGGTTGCCGGCGGGGAATTGCTGTGAGCGCGGCCGTGGGCCTGGACTCGAGGGTGACGGACGAGACTCATGAATCGCTGCGTTTATGGCTGAGACTGCTGGCCTGCTCGCACCTCGTCGAGAACCATGTGCGCAAGTCGCTGGCCGCGCGTTTCAAAACGACGCTGCCGCGCTTCGACCTGATGGCGCAACTCGAGCGCTTCCCGGAGGGCCTGCAGATGGGCGAGTTGTCGAGGCGCATGTTGGTGACCGGCGGCAACGTGACCGGCATCGTCGATCAACTGGAAGGCGCCGGCTCGATCGTCAGAACCGAGGATCCGGCCGATCGGCGCGCCTACCTGGTCAAGCTCACCAAGGAAGGCCGGCGCCTGTTCGGGCAGATGGCCGCCGAGCACGAGTCGTGGATCGTGAATCTCTTCTCGGGCCTCCCCAAGCGCGAGCAGCGGATTTTGAACGAATCCTTGTCGCATCTGCGTACGCAACTGACCCGGAAAACAGCATGAAAAACGCTTTGAGCGAATACCGCGCCCGACATTTCCTGTGGTCCGTTCACGACGATATAGGCTGGATTACGCTGAATCGGCCGGAAAAGAAGAACCCCCTGACTTTCGATGGCTACGCGGAGCTGCGCGACCTGATGCGCAAAATGCCCTATGCAGCCGATGTGAAAGCGATCGTGTTGGGCGGCGCGGACGGCAATTTTTGTTCCGGCGGCGACGTGCACGAGATCATCGGACCATTGACGCGCATGAGCATCCCCCAGCTGCTCGATTTCACGCGCATGACGGGCGACCTGGTGAGGGCCATGCGCGCCTGCCCGCAGCCGATCATTGCCGCGGTCGACGGGGTATGCGCCGGCGCCGGCGCCATCTTGGCCATGTCCTCCGACATCCGCCTCGGCACGCCTCGCTCCAAGACCGCGTTTTTGTTCACGCGCGTCGGGCTCGCGGGCTGCGACATGGGCGCCTGCGCGATTCTGCCGCGCATCATCGGCCATGGACGCGCCGCGGAACTGCTGCTCTCGGGACGCAGCATGGGGGCCGATGAAGCGCTAGCCTGCGGCTTCTACAGCCGCTTGCTGCCCGCCGAGGAACTGCTTGCGGCGGCCACGCAGCTTGCGCGGGAACTTGCCGACGGTCCCACCTTTGCGCATGGCATGACCAAAAACATGCTCAATCAGGAGTGGAACATGGGACTGGAACAGGCGCTCGAGGCCGAAGCGCAGGCGCAGGCGATCTGCATGCAGACCGAGGACTTTCGCCGCGCCTATGCGGCGTTCTCGGCCAAACAACGCCCGGCTTTCAAAGGTAACTAACCATGAACCCCAACCAGCGATGAGCGCCGAGACTTTGCAACCGGCGGAATGGGCGCGACCCAAGGGCTACTCCAACGGCATGGCTGCGCGCGGACGGATGCTGTTCATTTCCGGCCAGATCGGCTGGGACGCCAACGGACAATTCCACAGCGACAATTTGACCGAGCAGGTGGGGCAGGCGCTGCGCAACATCGTGCGCGTTCTCGAAGCAGGCCATGCGGAGCCGCGGCACGTGGTGCGATTGACCTGGTACCTGATCAGCCGCGATGCCTATCTGCGCGAGGTGCGCGACATCGGCGCCGCGTACCGGGAAATCATGGGCAAACATTTCCCCGCCATGTCGGTGGTGGAAGTGCGCGGGTTGGTCGAATCGCGTGCGCTGGTGGAAATCGAAGCGACGGCCGTGGTCCCCGATCCATAACTGCATGGCGACGTGGCGTCCACCTGAACGGATCAAGCATGCGCCGCTCGACGCGCCCTGGCCCTCCCGTGTTCAGGCTGAGCAGTCGCAATTGTTCCGGCCGATCAGCGTGGGTCCGCTGCGATTGGCGGCGCGCACCTGGGTTCCTGCCATGGTACCGTGGCGCGCCTCCGCGGCGGGCGATGTCACGCCGTCGGTGCTCGCCTGGTACGAGCGTTTTGCACGCGGCCGTCCTGCTGCGCTGGTCGTCGAAGCCACCGGCGTGCGCGATGTCGCCAGCGGACCCTTGCTGCGCATCAGCGACGATCGCTATCTCCCCGGGCTCGAACGTCTGACGGAATGCGTGCGCCGCGCCAGCGGCGGTGAAACCAAACTGTTCATACAGATCATCGACTTCTTGAGCATTCGGCGCCGTCCAGCGGCGCAGAAATACTTCGAGCGCTTCCTGCAGGTGACGCCGCGCCACCGGGAATTCCTGCAAATGCCCGATAGCGACGAGTCCAGCGTGCGCGCGCGGCTGGCATCGCTCGGCGAGTCGCAGCTGGAAACGATCTTGACCGCGCGGGAACTCGAGTCGCTGCGGCAGGGCTTTCGCGAGCGCGTCACGGACACCGACGTGGCCGCGGTCCGGGATTTGCCGGCCACGCTGCCGGCGGTGTTCGCGTCCGCGGCGCTGCGCGCGCGCCAAGCCGGCTTCGACGGCGTCGAGCTGCACTATGCGCATGCCTACACCCTCGCTTCCTTTCTCAGCGCCGGCAATACCCGCACCGACGGTTACGGCGGTCCGCGGGAGCAACGCATTCGGCTGCCGTTGGAAGTGCTGGCGGCGGTGCGCGCCTGCGTCGGGACGGCTTATCCGGTGGGCTGCCGGATGCTCGCGGAAGACTGCATCGAGTCGGGCAGCACGCTCGAGGACACGGAATACTTTGCCGAACGGCTCGCGGCTGCCGGCATGGACTTTATTTCATTGTCGCGCGGCGGGAAATTCGAGGATGCCTCGCAGCCGAAAATCGGCGAAGCCGCGTATCCTTACACCGGGCGCAGCGGTTATGAATGCATGCCGTCGTATTGTTCGGACGCGAAAGGACCCTTTGGCCGCAATGTCGATGCGTGTGCACGCATCCGCAGGAAAATCCGTCAAGCCGGATTCGGCACCCCTGTCGTGCTCGCCGGCGGCATGCATCATTTCAATCAGGCCGAGCAGGCGCTGCGCAGCGGAGCCGCCGACATCGTCGGATTCGCCCGCCAGGCGCTGGCCGATCCGGATTGGTTTTTGAAGGTTCGCGAGGGCCGCGGCGCCGATGTGCGTCTCTGCCTGTACACCAACTACTGCGAGGCGCTGGACCAGCGGCATCGCGAAGTGACCTGCGAACTTTGGGATCGGACCGGTCTCGATGAACCCGGAGTCATGCTGTCCGCCGACGGCAAGCGCCGCTTGGTTGCGCCTTGAGCGGCGAACGCGGCGTTTTCGCGCCGCGCCGCGCCGCGCGCCGCCGCACTACCAACCGACCGCCTCGCCGTCCTTGCGGAAATCCGATCCCGCGCGATAGTAGCCGGCAACATGCATCGCACCGTCCGGCGCCGCTTGCGGCGCGGACGGGCCGGCCACAAACATGATGATCTGAACTCCACCGAGGTCCTCGCCGCTGACCGGTTTCACCGAGTGGCCCATCGCCGCGAGCTTCGCGCCCAACAGATCGTACAAAGGCGTCTCCAAGCTCAGTGTATTCGGCACTTGGGAATGGCGGAATCTCGCCATATCCGCGGCAGCCTGCAAATTGGCGCCCAGATCCAAAATATTCACGAGCAACTGCGCGTGTCCCTGCGCCTGCATGTCGCCGCCCATCAACGTTACGGTCATCAGCGGCTGCTCGTTGTGCATCACGAAGCCTGCGGACAGCGTGTTGAACGGCCTCTTATGGGGCTCGATCGCGTTTGGGCTCTTGGGATCGAGCGTAAACAACGCGCCGCGATTGTGCAGAATGAAACCGTAGCCCGGTACCGTCAAGCCCGAGCCGAAGGCGGAGAAGTTGCTGTTCACCCACGACACCATGTTGCCTGCGGAATCGGCGGTCGACAGCACGATCGTATCGCCCGGCATGGAGAAATTGCCCCGCGGACCGGGCGTCGAAGCATGCCGCGGATCCACTTTGCCGCACAGCGATGCCGCGTACTTTTCCGACAGCAATTTGCGCAGCGGCACGCTCGCGAAATCCGGGTCCGCGTTGTACCGGTACAGGTCGGCGTAAGCGAGCTTCTTCGCCTCGATCAGAAAATGCCAGTACTCGGGGCTCTTTGGACCGAGAGCTGCCAGGCTCCCCCCGGCCGTCCATTGCGGCACGCAGGCGCCCAGGATGTTCAGAATCTCGTCGGCCGCCCAGGCTTGCGCCGGCGGCGGCAATTCGAGGACGTCGTAGCCGTTGTAATTCGTGCGGGCGGGCTCGACCCATTCGCCCTGGTAGTTGGCGAGATCCTCGAGCGTCATCGTGCCGCCGAGTGCACGCGATTTCGCAACGATGGCGCGCGCTATCTCTCCCCGGTAGAACGCGTCCGCCCCTTTTGACTGCAATAGCCGGAACGTGCGCGCAAGATCCGGATTCTTGAAGATATATCCCGCCGCCGGCGGCGCGCCGTTCACGTACCAGGTCTTGATCGAATCCGGATCCGGCGAGGTGCAGCACGACCGCAAGGGCAGCGCGTTGGGCAGGCGCCAGTCATGCGCGATGCGCTCGGAAATCGGAAATCCTTCGCCCGCATACCAGGCGGCCGGCTCGAGCACTTCTTTAAAAGTGAGCTTGCCGAAACGTTGGAGCACCGCCTGCCAGCCCCACAAGGCCCCGGGCACCGTCACCGGCAATATCCCGCCGCTGGGCATGCCGGAGCCCGGACCCCAGTTGTTGGGATTCCAGGCATAGCCCAATTTATTGAATCGCTCGGTGGTCGCGCCGGTCGGCGCCTTGCCGCTGGCGTTCAACACATAGATTTTGCGCTCCTTGGCGATGTAGACAATGACGAATAGATCTCCGCCGATGCCGACCATCATGGGTTCGGTCACGTTGAGCATCGCCGCCGTCGCCACGGCCGCATCGATGGCGTTGCCGCCTTGCTTGAGGATTTGCAGTCCCGCCTGCGCAGCGAGCGGCTGACTGGTTACCACCATCCCGTGCTGCGCCATGACTTCGGATCGGCTCTGCGCCGGCCACCCTTCACTGCGGACGCCGCGCACCGCGCTGCAAAAGGCGGGCTGCGGGGCGGCTTCGCAGGTCTGCATCTTGGGCGCCTGCGCGAATGCTGCGCCGCTGAGGAGACAGGCCATCAGAACCGATACGAGCGTGGATTTTTGCATTGCCGGCCCAGCTTATTGCGCGAAATTTCGAGCGGTTGCCGATATTGCCAGTTTCCCGCGGCGGATTCACGCACGCGCTAGACTTGCGCAGCCCGCCGGCCGGCGGCGGGCCGCTGCTTTAGAGGAATTGCCACCCGTGATTTGGTTGTTGAAACTCAAGACGCTGCTGAGGCATTTGGTTCTCCCGCCCGCCGGGCCGCTGTTGCTGGCGCTGCTGGGACTGGCGCTGCTCAAGATCCGGCCGCGGCTCGCCCGGATATTTCTGGCGGCGGGCCTGGCTTCGCTGTGGCTGCTGTCGACGCCGATCGTGTCGGATGCGTTGACGGGTCTCGCGGAACGGTGTCCGCCGCTGGACTTTCGCCAGGCTGCCGGTGCGCAGGCCATCGTGATTCTCGGCGGCGGCGGGCAACGCGCGGCGGCTCCAGAGTATGGCGGTCCCGCGGCGGAACCCCTGATGCTTGAGCGGCTCGCCTACGGCGCATATGTCGCAAAAAGAACCGGCCTCCCCATCCTCGTGACCGGATATTCGCTCGAGGCCCGCGCGATGCACGATTCGCTGCAGCGGAATTTTGGGATTGAGACGCGCTGGATCGATGATCAGGCCTATGACACATTTCAGAACGCGCGCAACTCGGCCCGGATACTCGGCGCAGAGAAAGTGCACCGCATCGTGCTGGTGACCCGCGCGACCCACATGAGACGTTCGGTGCAGGAGTTCAGGGCTGTCGGCTTCGATACGGTAGCGGCGCCCGCCGGCATGCTCGCCGCGCGCGATTTTGGTCTGATGCAATTCGTGCCCGGTCCCGAGGCTCTTCTCAGGTCTCACATGGCGATCTACGAACTGATCGGCGAGCCGGTGCGGATTTTTCTGGCCGCCAGCCATTTGCGGCGGCATTAATACCTCGGCACTGTGAAATTGAGCGGCTTGCCTTTCACGACGGATGCTCAGTTCTCGTCAGGGCTGGCGCCATCAGCCGCTCAATGTCACTGGCCGAGGCGCTACCGGTAACGCCCCATCAATTTATCGAGCGCCGCGCTGCCCGGAGAAAGCTTGTCGAACGGGATGCTGTTGAGCGGCGCCTTCGCCGTGCGATTCAGGTTGTGAAACTCGGTGGTGTCGGCTTCATCGATGTGGATGAGCCCGGTCACGTACTCATTTTGCTTGAGTTTGCTCTCGATATAATTGTACGCGGCAGAGCGGTCCGTCGGATCGTAGGAAGGGTCCAGCTTGCGCAGCACCACGCGGCTGCCGTCATGCAAACTGACCGGTATCGCCTCGCCGGCGGGATAATCCACCGCGATTTCCCCAAGCCGCGGCACGAAGTCGGCTTCGACCGCCGCATGATAGTGCTCGCGCGTAAAGCCATAGCTTTTGGTCGAACCTTCGTGATCGTTGAAGGTCACGCACGGCGAGAGTACGTCGATCAGCGCGAAGCCATTGTGGCGCATGCCCGCTTGGATCAGCGGCACGAGCTGCGCCTTGTCGCCCGAAAAGCTGCGCGCGACGAAGGTTGCGCCCAACGAAAGCGCCAGCAGCACCGGATCGATCGGCGGCGAGGCATTGGTCTCGCCGCGCTTCGCCTTGCTGCCGATATCCGCGGAGGCCGAGAACTGCCCCTTGGTGAGCCCGTAAACCCCATTGTTCTCGATGATGTACAGCATGTTGACGTTGCGGCGGATGACATGCACCAGCTGCCCGATGCCGATGGAGAGCGAATCGCCGTCGCCCGAAATGCCCACATAGGTGAGACCGCGGTTGGCCGCATTTGCGCCGCTGGCGATCGACGGCATGCGGCCATGCACGGAGTTGAACCCATGCGAGCCGCTGACGAAATATGCCGTGGTTTTCGATGAGCAACCGATTCCGGACAGCTTGACCAATTGTTCCGGCTGCAACGACAGCCCCCAACAGGCCTCGACCAGGGCGGCCGTGACCGAATCGTGACCGCAGCCGGCGCACAGGGTCGACATGCTGCCTTCGTATTGGCGGCGTGTGAGCCCCAGTTCGTTGGTGGGCAGCGAGGGATGGGAAACTTTCGGCTTGTTGATGTATGACATGGGGAACTCGTTGTGGGGTGGCCTAGCGCGGCACCGCGCTCAATCGCGGCGCCTCCGCCAGCTTGGCGCGGATCTCATCGACGATGGGCTGCGCCGAGATCGGCAGACCGCTGTAGCTCAAAATGGAGAACAACTTGGTCTTCTCCACGGCGGTCTCCAGGGTCAGCAAGGACTTGAGTTGCGCATCGCGATTTTGTTCCACCACGAAGATGGTCGCATGCGATTTCAGGAATGCCTCCACTTCGCTGTTGAACGGGAACGCCTTCACCCGTAGATAGTCCACGTCGATCTTCTGATGATTGAGCACGTCGAGCGCTTCGCGGATCGCGCCGTCGCAACTGCCGATGCTCACTATGCCGACGGCGCTGCCGCCTTTGCCGATCAACGCCGGTCTCGGCAAATATTTCGGAGCGTTGGCGAATTTTCGCTTCAGACGGTCCAGCACGACCTGGTACTCGGCGGAATCCTCGGTGTATCCGCCATATTGATTGTGGCCGGACCCCCGGGTGAAATACGCCCCCTTGGGAGAAGTCCCGGGCAGCGTGCGGTACGGAATCGCATCGTCGTCGCGGTCCAGATATCGATAGAATTTCTCCAGGCCTTCGACTTCCTGCTTGGATAGCACCTTGCCGCGGTCCGGCCGGTAAGCGTCGTCCCACTTCAGGTCCGGGCACATCCAGTCGTTCATCCCGATGTCGAGATCGGACAGCACGAAAACCGGGGTCTGCAGGCGTTCGGCAATATCGAATGCCTGCACGGCCATGTAGAAGCACTCCTCGGGATTTGCCGGAAACAACAGCACATGCCGGGTGTCGCCATGCGATGCGTAGGCGCACAGCAGCACGTCCCCTTGTTGCGTGCGCGTCGGCATGCCGGTCGACGGCCCGACCCGCTGCACGTCGAAAATGACGCACGGCACTTCGGCGTAATACGCCAGGCCGATGAATTCGTTCATCAGGGAAATTCCCGGTCCGCTGGTGGGCGTAAACGCCCGGGCGCCGTTCCATGAGGCGCCGAGGACCATGCCGACGGCCGCCAATTCGTCTTCCGCCTGCAGGACCGCGAAATTTCTCTCGCCGGTGACCGCATCGACGCGGTAGCGCTCGCAAAATCCCTTGAACGCGTCCATCAACGAGGTTGACGGGGTGATCGGATACCACGCGCCCACGGTGGCGCCCGCATAGACGCAGCCGAGACCGGCGGCGGTATTGCCGTCGATCATGATATGGCCGGCGGTTTTATCCATGTGCTCGACGCGCAGCGGCAGCGGCGAGGTCAAATTCTCCTTGACGTAAGCATAGCCGAGGCGCAGCGCCCGGGTGTTCGAGTCGAGCAGCTTCGGCTTCTTGCCGTAGCTTTCGCTGAGCAATGCGCTGATCACCGTGAGGTCGACGTCGAGCAGCGCCGCCAGCACCCCCGCATAGGCGATGTTCTTCAGGAGAATGCGGTTGCGCACTCCCTCGAAGTTCTCGTTCACCAGCCTGGCGAGCGGCACCGGAATCACCGTGATGTCGCCGCGCTGCAGGAGCGCGCTGCGCGGCCAGGTCGAGTCATAAATCAAATATCCGCCGGAACGCAGTTCGCGTATGTCCTTGGAGTAGGTTTCGGCATTCATCGCGACCATGATGTCGACGTGGCTGGCGCGCGCGGCGTAGCCATCGCGGGTGACCCGGATCTCATACCACGTCGGCAGTCCCTGAATGTTCGAGGGAAAATAATTCTTGCCGGTAACCGGCACCCCCATGCGGAAAATCGCCTTCATGATCAGCGAATTGGCGCTCGCCGATCCTGTGCCGTTGACATTGGCGAACTTCACCACGAAATCGTTCACACGGCTCGCCTCTGCGATCAGGCTGGGCATGCACGAACCTCCTCGTCGATGGCGAGCGGAATTCGAATGGTCGATTTCTGCATGTCCCATGCGGCCGTGGGACAGCGCTCCGCGCACAATCCGCAATGCACGCAAACGTCCTCGTCCTTTACCATGACCCGCGCGGTTTGCGGCAACGCCGCCGAGACGTACAACGCCTGGGTCGGATTCGTGGCCGGCGCCGTCAAGCGGGCGCGCAATTCGGCCTCCGCGCCGTTGTGCGTAATGGTGAGGCAATCCACCGGACAAATGTCGATGCAGGCGTCGCACTCGATGCAAAGCTTCGCGGAGAACACCGTCTGCACGTCGCAGTTCAGACAGCGCTGCACTTCCAGCGCGGCCTCCTCGGCGGTGAAGCCCAGTTCGACCTCGATGTTGATCTTCTTGAAGCGATCGACCAATCCCACGTGCGGCACCAGGCGGCGCTCGACTCCGTTGTATTCGTTCTTGTAGGCCCACTCGTGCATGCCCATCTTGCGGCTGGACAGGCTCACGCCCCGCGGCAGGCGCTCGTCGAGCGGCTCATCATGGCAAAACTTGTGGATGGAAATCGCGGCCTGGTGGCCGTGTTCAACCGACCAGATGATGTTCTTCGGGCCGAAAGCCGCATCGCCGCCGAAAAAAACCTGCGCAAGAGTCGATTGAAAGGTCCGCGCATCGACCTTGGGAACATTCCATTTGTCGAGTTCGATGCCGATGCCCTTCTCGATCCACGGAAAGGCGTTCTCTTGGCCGATGGCAAGAATGACGTCATCGCAGGGAAAGAACACATCGCCCAGCGAGCGGGTGGCTTTGATGTCGCCGTTTTCGATGTCGTATTCCAATTTCTCGAACATCATGCCGGTGAGCTTGCCGCCCTCGATGACGAAGGATTTTGGCGCGTGGTTGATGACGATCTCGACTTTTTCCGCTTCGGCGTCTTCGAGCTCCCACTCGGAAGCCTTGAAGAACTGACGCGGCTTGCGCGCCATGACTTTCACGTTTTTTGCGCCGAGCCGCAGGGAACTGCGGCAGCAATCCATGGCGGTATTGCCGACGCCGATGATCAAAACCTTCTCGCCGACCTTGTCGATGTGGCCGAACGCGATGGATTCGAGCCAGGTGATGCCGATATGAATGCGGTCGGTATCGCGGCGGCCGGGGAGTTCAAGTTCCTTGCCCTTCGGCGCGCCGGAACCCACGAACACGGCGTCGTATTCTTCGGCCTCCAGCAGCCGCCGCATGCTCTTGATGGGCGAATTCAGGCGCAGATCCGCACCCATCCGCACGATGTAGCCGATTTCCTCGTCGAGCACGCTCGCGGGAAGTCTGAAAGCCGGAATATTGGTGCGCATCAATCCGCCGGGCACGGCGTACTGCTCAAAAATGGTGACCTCGTAGCCCAAAGGCAACAGATCATTGGCCACGGTGAGCGAAGCCGGACCCGCGCCGATGCAAGCGATGCGTTTTCCGTTCCTTTCGCGCGGCGCTTTGGGAAGGAGCGCGGTGATGTCGTCGCGATTATCCGCGGCGACGCGCTTCAGCCGGCAGATGGCGACGGGCTTTTCTTCGATGCGGCCCCGGCGGCAGGCAGGTTCGCAAGGCCGGTCGCAAACGCGGCCCAAAATGCCCGGAAACACGTTCGATTCGCGATTCACCATGTAGGCTGCGGTGAACTCGCCTTGAGCGATCAGGCGGATGTACTCGGGAACGTCGGTGTGCGCCGGACAGGCCCACTGGCAATCTACAACCCGATGGAAGTAATCAGGCTGGGAAGTATCTGTCGGCTCCATGTTTCCTCGTAATTCTAGCGCCAAAAGCCAATGCAGCAGTATAACGGTCGGGTCGCGCTTCGGGTGTGACGCAGACAGAATCGGCGCCTGCGGCAGCGCGCGCACCGCGCGGCCCCGGCGGCGGCGGCGGCCGCAGCGAGCGATAGCTGTTTGTTTTTGATAAGCTATTGAAATCAATCAATTTTTCGGAGTGCGCGGCAGGATGATTCTCGTTCAAGGCCATGACCGGACCTGTCCGCAAGGTTGTGGCGCGGATCACGCCGACGAAATCGCCGAATTCAGCTTCGAGGTCTCCGCTTGAAAGCGCAACTTGATTCGCCTTCCTGGGGCGGATTCAAGATGCTGCGCGTTCTTATTCTGCTGCTGGTGCTGCTGGCCGTGGCGCTCTCTACCTGGCAGGACCGATATCGCAGCACGCGCTGGCGGGAACCGTTGTACGTTGCCATCTATCCCATCGCGGCGGACCAGAGTCCGGTCACCTTGAGCTATATGGCCGCGCTCGACGCCGATCGCTTCACACCGATCGACCGATTCTTCATGCGTGAGGCCGGGCGCTATCGGCTGACGGCGCCCGCGCCCGTGAAGACCCGGCTCAGGAGCGAATTGCACGATCGGCCGCCGCAGCGCGCGCCAGATGCCGGCCTTCTCGCGACAGCCTGGTGGAGCCTGAGGCTCAGGCTTTGGGCGTGGCGGGCGAGCGGCCGCGTGAATGAGCCGGAGGACATCCGGATTTTCGTGCTCTATCACGATCCCGCTCTGACGCCGCAAGTGCCCCATTCCCTGGGACTGGCCAAAGGGCTCATCGGCGTGGTGTATGCGTTCGCGGCATCTGAAATGGACGGCGCAAATAACGTGGTGATTGCGCACGAATTGCTGCACACCGTGGGTGCCAGCGATAAATACCTGCCGGGCAGCGATGCGCCGCGGTTCCCGGACGGCTACGGCGATCCCAACCAGGTGCCGCTCTATCCGCAGCGTTTCGCGGAGATCATGGCGGGGCGGCGCATGCTTTCCGCCAGCCGCTGGCAGCAGGCGGCGAATCTGGACCAGGTGCTGATCGGTCCCGCTACGGCGCTCGAAATACGCTGGCGATAGACTCGCGCGCCGCGCCTGTTTCAAGGCGCCGCTTCGTCAGCAGAGCGCGGCGAGCACCTCGCCGTGCATGGGTCCGTTGCTGGCCAGCACGGTGGTCGACTCGAGCGTGATGGGGGCGCCGCTCAATTCGGTGAACCGGCCTCCAGCTTCGTTGACGATCGCGGCGCACGCGGCGATATCGAGAATGTTGATGTCGGTCTCGATCACCGCATCGATCTTCCCGGACGCCAGCAAATGATAGTGCAGAAAGTCGCCGTAGCCGCGGATGCGGTTCAAGCGGGCAATCATCGCGCCATAGCGCGTCCACTGCGGGCCGGTGGCGAGGCTTTTCATGTTGCCGCAGGACAGATGCGCGGACTCGATGCTGGACACGCTGCTCACCGCAATCGGCCTGCCGTTGAGATAGGCGCCGCGGCCGCGCTCGGCGTACGCGAGCTCGCCGTAGAGCGGCGCGCTCGAGACGCCCAAAACGATCTCGCCTCTGTGCATCAGGGCGATTTGCGTGGAGAACATCGGATATTCGCGCACGAAGGCCTTGGTGCCATCGATGGGATCCACTATCCACAAGTACTCCGCCTCGCGGCGCTGCATTCCGGTTTCCTCGCCATAAAAGCCGTGTGCCGGGAAACGCGCCTCGATGATTTCGCGAATCGCCATTTCGCAGCGGACATCGGCCTCCGTGACGGGCGATTTGTCCGCCTTGATGCGGATTTCAATATTGCGCTGATACAATGAGCGCGAGATGAGCGCCGCCTTCTCGGCGGCATCCAGCGCCGCCTGCAGTTCCGGGGAGTTGATCATGGAGCGCCACGATAGCAAACCTTGTGCTACGGTCGCATTCTTCAAAGCTTCATTCAATCATGGGCAATCGGCTTAGCAAGATATACACGCGCACCGGCGACGATGGCAGCACCGGCCTTGGCGACGGCTCGCGCGTCGCCAAGGAAAACGTGCGCGTCGAGGCCTATGGCACGATCGATGAGGCCAATAGCGCTTTGGGCGTCGTACTGGGAAATGCCGCGCTGCCGCCGGAAATCCGCCGCGCTCTGACGGAGATTCAACACGATCTGTTCGATCTTGGCGGCGAACTGTGCATCCCCGGCCACCTCATGATCAAACCGGCGCACGTCGACCGGCTTGAATCGGAACTGGACCGGCTGAATGAAGGATTGCCGCCGCTCAAGGAATTCATCCTGCCCGGCGGCGGCCCCGCGGCGGCCGCCTGTCATCTGGCGCGCGCCATCTGCCGGCGCGCCGAACGCCGCTGTTGGGCGTTGGCGCGCGTGGAGAACGTCTCCCCGGATGCGCTCAAATATTTGAATCGGCTGTCGGATCTGTTGTTCGTGATGGCACGCGTGCTGGCGCGCGCCGCCGACGGCGAAGTGGTCTGGCGCCGCGGCGTCGCGCCCTGAGGCCCGGCGGAGGGCGGTTCAGCCGACGCTCGCGGACGGCAGGTGGGAATGCAGCCATTCGGCGTGCCAACGTTCCAACTCGTCGAGAGCCAGCGGCCGGCAGAATAGAAACCCCTGCACTTGATCGGCGTGGCGCGATTTCAAGTAATGCCATTGTTCTTCGGTCTCGACGCCCTCGGCAACGGTATCCAATCCCAGGCTCTTGGCCATTGCGATGATGGCATCGACCAGCGGCGCGTTCCCCCCGCTCTTGGAGGCGATATCGCGCACGAACACTCGATCGATCTTCAATGTATCGATCGGAAAGTGCCTGAGGTAGGACAACGAACTGTAGCCCGTGCCGAAGTCGTCCAACGCGGTGGCGACGCCGAGTTCCTTCAGCGCTTTGACCGCCTTGCTGACGACGGCGGAATATTCGATGAGCGCCCCCTCGGTGAATTCCAGCTCGATCATGCGCGGCTCGATTCCGGCGGCATGGATCGCCCGCGACACGCGCTCCGGCAGGCTGCCGTCGCGAAACTGCACGCCGGAGACATTCACGGCGACCTGCCAGGGGTATTCACCGGCATCCCGCCAGCGCCGCGCCTGAGCGCAAGCCTCGCGCAGCACCCAGTCGCCGATCTCGACGATCAGGCCGTTTTGCTCCGCCAGCGGGATGAACTCGTCGGGCGGAACGAAACCGCGTTGCGGATGCCGCCAACGCAGCAAAGCCTCTACGGCTTCCACCCGCATCCCCTCGACCGCCAGGCGCGGCTGATAGCTCAACGTGAACTCGCTGCGCTCCAGAGCCTTGCGCAAATCCGCCTCCATTGACAGGTGCTTGGCGGCACGCGCACTGATCGATTTCTTGAAGAATTCCAGGCGGCCGTGGCCGGCCTTCTTGCCGTGGTGCATTGCGGCGTCGGCATTCTTGATCAACGCTTCGGCGCTGGGCGCATCGCTGGGATAGATGCTGACGCCGATGGTCGCCGACAGCGCAATCTCTTGCTGCGCAAACACGAAGGGCCTTGCCAGCGCAACCTGCACGCGCTGCGCCACGACCTGCACATTGTCGGCCGTAGCCACGCCGGGCAATGCCAGCGCGAACTCGTCGCCGCCGGTACGCGCCACCCAATCGTTGATGTCATTCAGCGTCCCGTCGTGTTGCAGCGTGCGTTCCGTGTCCCGCAAACAGAGTTGCAAACGATGGGCGATCTCCTTCAACAGGCTGTCGCCGATTGCCTGGCCCTGCGTATCGTTGATGCGCGAGAAGTTGTCGACATCGATCATCAGCACGGCGATCCCGCGTTGCCGAGGATTGGCCCACGCCACCTGCTGTTCCAGGATCTGCAGCAAGCGCTGCCGGTTGGGCAGTCCCGTGAGCGGATCGTAATATGCCAGATAGCGCACCCGCGCTTCGCTCTCGCGCAACTGGTCCTGCGTCTCCTTGGCGCGTACCAGGAACTTGACGCGTTCCGCCAGCAGCATCGGATTGATTCCCTTGGAGGTGAAGTCGGTGGCGCCCGCGTTGTAGGCGCGCTGCACGGACTGCATGTCGTCCAGGCTGGTTTGCATCAAAATCGGCACGTGGCGCGAACTGAGTTGCGCGCGCAACTCGCGGCAAACATCGAAGCCGCTCATGCCGGGCATGACCACATCGAGCACCACGCAGTCCGCCGGGTGGGCCTGAAATTCGGCAAGCGCGCTTTTGCCGTCGGCGGCCGTGATGACGCGGAAGCCTGCAACCTCCAGAGCGCTGCCCACCAGCAGGAGCGCGCCCGGATCGTCGTCGACCACGAGCACGGTTGCCGCGGGATGGGTCTGATTGTCGGATTGCTTCATCTTTGCCTCTTACGCCGCGCTCGGGGAGCGCTCCTGCAGCAACGCGCCGCAGAAGTCCTGGTATTCCCTGCGAATTCTTTGCACCGCCGGCGCCGCCTTGGCGATGCCGCCCTCGCGCAGCAGGCCTTCGCAATCCTTGGTGAGCGCGGCCAGGCGCAAGCCGCCAAGATTGGCCGTGCTCGATTTGAAAGTATGGAGGGCCACCTGCAGCGCCTCTGCCTGGCCGCCGGACGCCGCCCGTTCGATCGCCGTGATCAGGGGCGGCGAATGCCGCATGTACAGCTCGATCATGGAATCGAGCAGCGCCGGGCGCGCCAGCGCGGCAATGTTGCGCAGCACGCCCGGATCGATCAGCGGCAGCAGCGCGCCCTCGCGCCGCTCGGACTGAGGGCTGACATGCAACGCCAGCCAGCGCTTGAGCAGCGCCGCCAGCTGCTGCTGCGAGAACGGCTTGCTCAGAAAATCGTCCATGCCCGCGGCGAGACAGCGCTCGCGTTCCCCCTCCATGGCGTTGGCCGTCAATGCGATGATGGGCAGCCGCGCGCCGCCCGCATTCTGTTCGCGCCTGCGCAGCTCCGCCGTCGCCGTCAACCCATCCATGACCGGCATGTGGCAATCCATCAACACCGCGTCGTAGGCGTCATTGTTCATCTCCTCGAGCGCCAGCCAGCCGTTCTCCGCGGTATGGGCGACGCATCCCAGGCTCTCCAGCATTCCGACCGCCACTTCCCGGTTCACGGGATTGTCCTCGACCAGCAAAATCTTCGGCACGAAAGCGCGCGCCGGCGCGGCCGGCAGCGCCGAGCGGATCGCCGTTTCCTCCAGGCCCGCTTCCGGCGCGGCGGTCATCGCGCGGGTCACGCAATTCAGCAGCTGCGAGCGGCGCAGCGGCTTGGTGAGGATGGCCGCGAACAACTGCACGGTCTCGGAGTCGTCCGCGTAGTGATCGCGCGTCGTGAGCATGATCAGGCGTATCGCGGCCAGCCGCGGATCGTTGCGGATGCGCTTGGCCAGCTCGATGCCGTCCATGCCCGGCATCTGGTCGTCCAGCAGCGCAAAATCGAACTGCGCGCCTTCGTCGGTGTTGAGCACGGCGAGCGCGTCAGCGCTCGACTCCTTGGCAACGACCTCGACGCCCCACGAAGCCAAATGCTGCGCGAGGATGCCGCGGTTGCTGGTGTTGTCGTCCACGATCAGCGCGTGCAATCCGACCAGCCTCATGCGCGGCAGGCGGGTGAATGTCGGAGAGGCCTCGATCACCGGCGACAGGCGCACCTCGAACCAGAATACCGATCCGCGCCCCACCACGCTGTCGACGCCGATCTGTCCGCCCATGAGGGTGGCAAGTTCGCGGCAGATGGCCAACCCCAGGCCGGTGCCGCCGTATTTACGCGTGGTGAAAGAATCGGCCTGGCTGAAGGCGTTGAATATGTCGTGCTGAGCTTCCGTTGAGATGCCGATGCCGGTGTCGATCACCTCGAAGCGCAGCAGGTCATCGCCGCCGAGCAGCTTGACCCGCACGATCACTTCGCCGGCGTCCGTGAACTTGATGGCATTGCCCACCAGGTTGATCAGAATCTGGCGCAGCCGCATCGGATCGCTGCGCACTTTCGCGGGCACGTCGAGCCCGACATCGCATGCCAGCTCCAGCCCCTTGGCGTGGGCGCGCGCCGCGCAAATTTCGATCGCCTGCTCCACGGTTTCACGCAAGCCGAATTCGATGCATTCCAGCTCGAGCTTGCCGGCTTCGACCTTGGAGAAATCCAGGATGTCGTTGATGATCTGCAGCAGCGCGCCCGCCGAATGCGAGATGGTTTGCGACAAGTGCCGCTGCCGCGGAGTCAGTTCGGTGGCCTGCAGCAATTCCGACATGCCCATGACGCCGTTCATCGGCGTGCGGATTTCGTGGCTCATGCGCGCGAGAAATTCGCTCTTGGCGCTGCTGGCGCGTTCCGCCGCCTCTTTGGCGCGCGTGGCCTCGTCGATGACCAGCCGCAGCTCGCGATTTGCGTTGCCCAGGTTTTCGGTCCGCTCGGCGACCTGCTGTTCGAGGAATTGGCGGTATTTTTCCAGGCGCGAATCGCGATGCCGGATCTGCGCGAGCATCTGGTTGAAGCCGTCGATCAGCGATCCAATCTCGTCCTCGGAGCTGCGCTCGACCCGCAGGCTGTAGTCCTCCTCGGCGGAGACGCGTTGCATGGTGTTCGCCAAATTGACGATCGGGCCGGAGATCTGCTTTTGCAGGCGCGCCGCGAGCCAGTAGGAAATCAGCACGGCGGCGGCGATTGCAGCCGCGCTGATCATGGCAAAACTCGGCCAGTCCGGGTACAGCGCGGCGAGCGGCACGAGGATCTGCACATAGCCGAGCACGGCGCCTTCGTGCGAGGCCGGCGCGGTGATTTTGAATTGACTGCCATGCGCCGATGGGGCGCCGTCGGAGCCGAGATGCACGCTGTTGGCGGCGCGGTCGTAGCTGGCGATCTTTTGCCCCCCGGGCAAATAGATCTCCGCGAAGTCCACCATCGGCTCGTCGCGCAGCGCGCCAAGGGCCTGGTCGGCGGCCGCGTTGTCGCCGCGGCCGAGCGCCTCGATCACGCTGACTCCGGCGCTGCGCGCAATGCCCGCGGCACGCTGCTGCAATTCTGCCCGCAGATGCAGCAGGTTGGTCGCAACGTGCATGAGTATCGCTATCGCGAATGCAGCCATTGCGGGAACCGTTATCACCACGCGCAATTTGCGTTCGATCGGGAGGTCCGCGAACCAACGAAACAATAGCCCTCCCCCGCACCGAAATGGCGTGGATTACGACCACACCTTAATGTCGGCTCAGGGGCGGAAATCTGCTGAATTGGAACGTGATCAGGTTCACGTTGCGCCCAGAGCCGGGGTTTTCCCTAAGGCGTCTGACGGCGCGCGTTGGCGCGGCAGGCGGCGCCGATACAACGGCGCGCCCGTTGCCAATCGAAGGCGGGACCCGGATCGGTCTTGCGGCCCGGTGAAATATCGCTGTGTCCTACCACCCGGTCCGCCGACAGTCGAGGGTACGCATCACAGAGGGCGGCCACGGCCGCGCCGAGCGTCTCGTATTGGGCGGCTTCGTACTCCAAAGTATCCGCACCTTCGAGTTCCACGCCGATGGAAAAATCGTTGCACGCCGCACGGCCGTTGTAGCTGGACTGGCCCGCGTGCCACGCCCGATCGGTGAATTTGACGAATTGGGTCAAGGCGCCGTCGCGTGCCACGAGCAGGTGGGAGGAGACGCGCAGCTCGCCGATTTCGGCAAAATAAGGATGCATATCGCGCGGCAGGCTGTTCGTGAATAGCCGCTCTATCCAAGGGCCGCCGAATTCTCCCGGCGGCAGGCTGATGCCGTGCACGACGATCAAATCGGCCTCGACGCGCTCCGGGCGTGCATCGTAATTTGGCGAAGCGACTTGCCGCGCGCCCCGCATCAGTCCGCTTTCGAGATCGACCTGCAAGCGTTGTCCTTACCGTATCCGAAATCCCCGCGGGCCCATCCGCGACAGGCCCCGGATAGCATATGCGACAATTGCCCGCCTATGCATGCCACATTCATCCGCGAGCGGGTTGCGTGCGCCTGACCCGCGTGTTCGTCGAGGGCGAGCTGCAGTCCGGGAGCGTGGTGGAGCTTCCGCGCGAAACCGGCGCTCATCTGGCGCGGGTGCTGCGCGCGCGCAGCGGCGACGCAGTGGTTCTCTTCAACGGCGACGGCCGCGAATTCACGGGCACCATCGAGAAAGTGCACGGTTCGCGCGTCAGCGCCGCGATCGGCGCCGCGCGCAGCATAGACAGAGAATCGCCTCTGCGGCTCACCCTCGTGCAATGCGTACCGCGCGGCGATCGCATGGATTTCATCGTGCAGAAGGCGACCGAACTCGGCGTCGCAAACATCGTGCCGGTCTTGAGTCAGCGCAGCGTGGTGCGGCTCGATGACGGCCAAGCCGCCTCGAAACAGGCGCATTGGCGCGCGGTCGCGCTGAGCGCTTGCGAGCAATGCGGCCGCAACCGGCTGCCGGACGTGGCAACGCCTCTGCCTCTGCTCAGCTATCTTGGCGCTTTGCCGCGCGCAACGGCCGGCGAGGCGCTGCGCCTCGTCATGGAACCCGGGACCGCGCGCGGCTCGGGGCTCGACGTCGGCACCGTCGATGCGGCATCGGCCGCGCCGGCGGCGCGCGCGCAGATTGCGATCGGCCCGGAGGGCGGTTTCACCCCGGAAGAACTCGACGCATTCGACTTATCGGCGTTCCGCCGCGTCGCGCTCGGCCCGCGCGTGCTGCGCACCGAAACCGCGGCGATTGCGGCGATCGCCGTTCTGCAGGCGCGGTTTGGCGATCTGTCGGCCGTTTCCGACGATTCGTCGCGATCCGCAGACTCTTGATGGCGCCGCGTCCGGCGGCTATAAAACCTCGACCAGCCTTTCGCCGGGATGCCAAATGATGTGGAGATTCTCGCTCGTGCTGGCGCAAGCGTCCCTGCTGCTCGGCTGCGGCGGCGGCGGCGGTGCCGGCGGCGGCAACGGCGCCACCGCCCCGGCGATCACGGTGCAGCCGGCCGACCAGCGCGTGGTAATCGGACTGCCGGCGACCTTTACTGTGTCCGCAAGCGGCGCTGCGCCGCTCAGCTACCAATGGCAGAAGGGCACGACACCCATCAGCGGCGCCACGGCGTCGAGCTACACCACGCCGGCCACGGCCCTGACGGATGATGCTTCCACCTTTCAGGTGGTTGTCGCCAATTCTGCCGGCAGCGTCACCAGCAACAGCGCGACGCTGACGGTGGCCGCGGGAACCACGATGGGGCGCGGCGCCGATGTAACCACCTATAAGAACGACTTGAATCGCAGCGGCCAGAATCTGGCGGAATCGACGCTGACGCCCGCCAACGTGGCGCCGTCGACATTCGGCCTGCTGCGCCTTCTGCCGGTGGATGGCCGGGTCGACGCGCAGCCCCTTTATTTGTCCGCCTTGAGCGCGGCTGGACATACGTTCAATACGGTGTTCGTCGCCACCGAGCACGACTCGGTTTACGCCTTCGATGCGGATTCGGGTGCGCTGTTGTGGCATGTGTCGCTGCTCGGCACGGGCGAGATACCGAGCGACAATCGCGGCTGCATCCAGGTCTCGCCTGAGATCGGCGTCACCTCGACGCCGGTCATCGATCGCAGCGCCGGTACTCACGGGACGATGTATGTCGTCGCCATGTCCATCGACGGCAGCTCCAACTATCATCAGCGTCTGCACGCCCTCGACGTCTCGACCGGCGCCGAGTTGCTGAACGGACCGGTTGAAATCAGCGCCTCATTTGCAACTTCCGCAAGCGCGACTTCTTCGTTCGACCCGAAGAGCTACGAAGAGCGCGCCGCGCTGCTGCTCGCTAACGGTACGATCTACACCAGCTGGACTTCGCACTGCGACGACGCGCCGTACGGAGGCTGGGTCATCGCTTACGCGCAGAGTTCGCTGGCGCGCAACGCTGTCCTCAACATCGCGGCCAACAGCTCCGCGGGTCCCGCGATATGGATGTCGGGCGGCGGACCGGCCGTGGATGCGTCCGGGAACATCTATTTGCTGTCGGCCAATGGAGCATTCGAGACGACGCTGGACGCCAACGGCTTCCCGAGCGCTCAGGATTACGGCAATTCCTTTCTCAAGATCTCGAGTGCCGCTTCCGGCATGAAGGTGCTGGACTATTTCACGATGTCGAACGAGGTGGCCGAGTCGAATGCCGACCAGGATTTGGGTTCCGGAGGCGAATTGCTGCTGCCAGACATGATGGATTCCGCCAAAACCGTGCGCCATCTCGCGGTCGGTGCCGGCAAGGATGGGAACATCTACGTGGTCGACAGGGACGCCATGGGCAAATTCAACGCGGGCGGCAACGGCAATTATCAGACGCTCAACGGCGTTCTACCCGGCGGCGTCTGGTCGACGCCGGCCTACTTCAACGGCACGGTGTACTACGGCGATGTATCCGGCACTTTGAAGGCTTTTGCGCTTTCAAGCGCCAAGCTGGGCGGCACGCCGCAATCGCAGACCGCCACGCAATTCGCCTATCCCGGCACCGCGCCGAGCGTTTCGGCGAACGGCACCGCCAACGGCATCGTATGGGCTCATGAGAACGCAAGTACCGCGGTGCTGCACGCCTATGATGCAGCCAACCTTGCGCATGAGCTCTACAACAGCGATCAGGCAGCCGCGAATCGCGATCAGTTCGGCAGCGGCAACAAGTTCATCACGCCGACGGTCGCCGACGGCAAGGTATTCGTCGGCACGGCCAACGCGGTGGCGGTGTTCGGTCTTTTGAAATGATCTCACTGCATCACCGAGGTTTCCTCGGCGATCATTTGCTCCAGGCGCTCGAGGTCGGGTATCAGCGGCGTTTCGTTGACCATGCGGACCTGGCAGATCACCGGCGAACGTTCCGCAAAACTGCGCGACGGATCCGGCCGCACTACATCGGCGTTGACGCGCACCAGCTGCGGGAATCCTTGAGTGAGCATTCCGAAGTAGCCGGCCTTCACCTGGCCGCCGGCGGCATGGAAGATCACGATGCGCGTGCGCGTCGAAATACCCGGCAGCGGCTGTCCGAATGCGCCCTCGAAGGAGACCACCGGCACGTTGCGTCCGCTCCAGCTCACCAGGCCTACGTACCAGGGCGGCGCGTTGGTCATTTCCGCGGGCGCCTGATAGCCGATGACCTCGGCGACGCAGGCCCGCGGCACGATCAGCCGCTCGCCCGCCAGGGGAACCAGCAAGCTGTAGAGTTCGTCGCGCAATTCGGACATAAGGCCTTGCGGGGCTGCTAACGAGCGACGGCGCTGCGCCGATTGACCAGCGGCTCGATCGCATCGAGCAGCTGGCTTTCCTGATAGGGTTTGCCGAGATAATCGTCGACGCCGAGTTCGATCGCCCGCGCACGGTGTTTCTCGCTGACCCGTGAAGTGATCATGACGATCGGAATGTGCTTCAGCCGCGGATCGTTGCGCACGTGCGCGGCGACCTCGTAGCCGTCCATGCGCGGCATCTCGATGTCCAGCAAAATGATGTCCGGCAGGTTCTCCTGCAGCAGCGACACGGCATCGACGCCGTCCTTGGCGGTCAGCACTCGCATGCCATTGCGCTCCAGCAGGCGCTGCGTCACGCGCCGCACGGTGATCGAGTCGTCCACGACCAGCGCGAAGGTGCGCCGATCGCGCTGATCGAGCACGACGGTCTCGGTCGGGCGCGCGCGCCATTCGGACCGCACCAGCGAACCCATGTCGAGAATGATGACGATGCGGCCGTCGCCCAGGATGGTGGCGCCGGCGATGCCGCGGATCGCGGATATCTGCGGCCCCAGGGACTTCACGACGATTTCGCGGCTGCCGACCAGTTCATCGGTGACGAGTGCCGTCGAGTGTTCGCCGGCGCGGATCAGCACGACCGACATGGACACATCCGACTCCGGCAGGCGCGTGGCGCCCAAACCGACGAACGAACCCAGCTGTTGAAAGCGGTATTTCTGGCCGCCGTATTCGAACGGCGGCGCATCCTTGCCCAAATGCCGGCGACGATGTTCCTCGGCAGACGCACCACGCCTTCGACGGTCGCCAGCGGCAGCGCATAGGTCTCCTCCGCGACCCGCACGATCAACGCCTGACTGATCGCCAGGGTGAAGGGCAGACGGATCGTGAAGCGCGAACCCTTGCCGAGCGTCGAGTCGATGAACAGGCCGCCGCCCAGCTTTTTGACTTCGGTCGCGACGACGTCCATGCCGACGCCGCGGCCTGCCGCCTGCGTGACGTGGCCGGCGGTGCTGAAGCCCGGCTCCAAAATGAGCTGCACCGCCTCCTCGTCGGTGAGCTTTGCATGGGCGTCGATCAGCCCGAGCGCAATCGCCTTTTCGCGGATCAGCTTGACGTTGATGCCGGCGCCGTCATCCGCGACGACGATGACGATCTCCGCTCCGTCGCGTTCCAGGCTGATTGAAATTCGGCCCACGTCCGGTTTGCCGATCTGGGCACGGCGCTCCGCCGCCTCGATGCCGTGCACGACCGAGTTGCGCAGCATGTGCTCGAGCGGCGCCACCATCCGCTCCAGCATCTGCCGATCGAGTTCCGCGGCCGCCCCTTGCACCGCGAGCTCGGCGCGCTTGCCGGTATCGTTCGCCGCCTGCCGCACCAGCCGCGTCAGGCGCTGCACGTGCCGCTGGAACGGCACCATGCGCGTGCGCATCAGGCTGTTCTGCAATTCGGTGATGACGCGCGCCTGCTGCGTCAAGAGATTTTGCGCCTCGCGCGTCAAAGTCTCGAGCAGGCCCTGGATGCTGGCGACGTCGCCCGAGGTTTCCGCCAGCGCGCGCGAGAACTGCTGCAAGGCGGAGTAGCGGTCCAATTCGAGCGGATCGAAATCGTCGCGCCGCGGCTCGATATCCTGGTGCCGATTCAGCACCTGCGCTTCGGTCTCCATCTCCAGGCCGCGCAATTGCTCCTTCAGGCGCGTTACGGTGCGCGCCAGTTCCGCCAGGTTGAAATCGATCGAATTGACCTGCTGATCGAGGCGGGCGCGAAAAATGCTGACCTCGCCGGCATTGTTCAGCATGGTGTCGAGCAAATCGGCGTCCACGCGCGCCATTTCCACCCGCTCCACGGGCGGCGCTTCGCGGCCCGGCAGCACCGGGGCGCTGCTCAATTCCAAGCTGGATGAAACGTCCTCGCTCGCCGCAGCCGGTTCGCGCGAAGGCTCCGGCGCGGTCGTACGAGCGGGCCCCGGGGGCGCGGCTGCTGCGCTGGCCGGCGCCGCGGCGGGTTGCGCCGCTGCGGGCTGGGCGGTCGCGGCCTGGGCGGTCGCGGGTTGAGGCGGTTGCGGGTTGCGGGGGCAGCAGGTTGCGCGGCGGCCGCTTGCTGGGCGAGCGCGCGGATTTGTGCGATCAAGTCGCGCGCCTCGCCCGGCAGGGTGCCGGCACTCACCAGATCGCGCATGCGCGAGAGTTCATCCAGACTGGCCTGCATGACGGCATGAGCATGATCGTCGCCCGCCGCCGTACCGCCGTCGATCTGCATCACCAAGGTTTCGAGCTCGTGACTCAAGTCGCCCATGGCGGTAACACCGGCCATGCGCGCGCCGCCCTTGAGCGTGTGCAATTGACGCTGCAGCTCCGCGACCGGCTGCTTGTCCTTGCGGTCCTTGTTCCAGACGGTCAGCGAGCCTTGAGCGGCCTCCAGCAGCTCGGTCGCTTCTTCGCTGTAGATGTTGGCTATTTCGTGATCGAATTCTTCGGCCGGTGCCGGTGCCGGTGCCGGAGCCGGCAGCCGCGAGCCGGCGAGCGCGGCGCCGCATCGCCAGCGCTGGAACCATGGCCGAGGCGCTGGTATCGCGCGCGGCACTGGCGATCATGGCGTCCACTTCGGCCTCGAGATCTTGGAGTCGCGCCAGCAGCGCGGGCTGATCGGAGAAAAATCCGGTCGACTCGTTGATATGCGAGAGCACATTCTCGATGGCGCGTACCGATTGCTCGAGCGTCGCCAGGCCCGCATCCGACAGACCCTGGCCGCTGTCGAAGACTTTGCGCATGACATGGTTCAGCGGTTCGGTGATTCGAATGCCATGGCGTGCCTCTGCCATCTTCGAACTGCCGCTCAAGGTGTGGATGGCCCGGTACACCGATTCGGGGAGGTCGTGGGGTGCCGGTTGACCGCTGCGTTTGCGCAGGTACTCGCGGATTTCCGTCAAATGACTCGAAGTTTCCTTGGCGTAGATGTCGTGCAGCGTGGCGTCCATGGACGGCTTTTGCGCCGCCGCCGTGCCGGCCCAGCTCGTCGTTGCGCTGCTGGCGTCGGAGCCGGCGCGGTCCTCGGGCGCAACATGGACCTTGGCCTGCTCGGGATCCCGGCCGTCGGCATACGCGAACGCGCGGGTCATCAACGTCTCGGTCGGCGTATTGATGGGCCGCCCGGTCTCCAGCTGTTCCACCAATTGCGGCAGGGCCGCGACCGAGTTGCGCAGCAGGGCCATCATGCCCGGGGTGCGCGACAGCGTCTTATCGATGATCCGATTCAGCAGGTTCTCGATCGACCAGGCGAACTCGGCAATCGCCCGGGCTCCGACCATGCGGCCGCTGCCCTTCAAGGTGTGGAAGCTGCGGCGCATGGAAGCCAATGCATCCAGATCCATGGGATTCTGGTCCCAAAGCGGGAAAGTCTTTTGCACCGAGGCGATTTCTTCCTTGGCTTCCTCGATGAACAGTTCGACGAATTGCGGATCGACCGCCTCGGGCTCCGGCAGCACGATCAGAGGATTGGTCGCGGCATGCGCGCGCTTGGTGCGCTCCATGGCAATGGTTTGCGCCGGATCCAGCTTCAGCGTCTTGGCGGCTTCGCTGCTGGTGAGATTCAAGTTCGGCACGCGCGCCAACGCGTCTTCGTCCGCGAGCGTCTTGAGGCAGGTCTCGGCGTTATCCAGCATGTACCAAGGATCGGTGCGCCCGTTCTGCAGCGTCTCCATGTAGTACTCGATGCTCACGATCGCATCGGCCACCCTTTCCAGGCGGATCGGCTCCGGGGGCGGCGCGCCCGGTTCGATGAGCATGCGCACTTGCTTGCCGATGGCATCCATCAACTCGACCGCGCGGCTCTTGCCGAGCATCAGCAGCCCGGCGGTGATGCCGCGCAACAACTGCGGCACGTTGTCGAGACCCTGCGCCGAGAATTCGTTGGGCTTCTGCACCGCGGCCGACACCGCTTCCTTGATGCGCGCCAGGTTGACGATGCACTCGCGCAGCACCGCCTCGCTGACTTGCTTGAATTCGTGGTCTTGATCGAGCGGCACATCGGCGGGGGGCGCCGCCGACTGAGGCAGAATCAGCCGCACCAGCTGATCGTCAAGGCTGTCTTCCACCGACAGGAGAACGCCGGCGACTCTGACCAGCGAGTCCTCGGACGGCGGCTTGCCCTCCTGAATGATTTGCGACAGCGCCTGGATTTCATCCTGCACGCGCTGGCGCAGTTCCCCCAGGCCCAGCACGCCGAGCGTGTCGCTGATCTTTTTCAACAGCTCGAGTTGCGGTGCCAGCTCGGCGCTTTGGCCGCCCCCGCCGCCGCACGAAGATGTCGAGCACATCCTTGACCTTGGACAGGTCCTCTTTGATCGCCGCGGCCACCGTGCGCATCAACTTGACGCTGGGCGCCGATAAGCTCTCGCGCTCCTGTTCGATGGTGTCATCCACCGGCAGCAGCTCGGCGAGCTTGAACGAGGCACGCACGGCGGAGATCCGTCCGCCGCTGGTGGTCGCCCTCGCGACGTAGTAGAGCAGGTTGTTGAGAAGATCGATGGGCGGATCTTCGCAGTAGCGCGCTTCACCGAGTTCGTATAAGGCCTTGATTTGCCGATCCGCTTGACCGAGCAAGCGCTTCAGGGTCGCGCTGCCCTCCAAACCGTTGGCGCGCACCGCTTCGAGGATGGCGCCAGTGACCCACCACAGCTGGAACACCGGCTGTGTGGTGGAGACCTGCTCCAGCTTTTCGGTGACCTTGGCCAGAATTTCCAGATTCTGTACCGTGCGTTCGCCGCGGATGTAGCCCAGCAAGCCGATTTGGAACCGCGGCCGCAGCCGCCGCGCCCATTGCGCCACCGAAATCGATTGCTCGCCCTGGGTGAGCGACTGCGGCGCGGCGTTCTGATCGGACTTCAGGTTGAGCAGCAGCAGCGTGCCTTCGGAAAGCAGGGGGCTGCCGCGCACCGAGCGCAAGTCGTTGAGCAGCGGCAGCAGCACCAGCGCCAGATCCCTGCCCCCGGACAAAACGCGTTCCAGATAGGTGGGCAGCTGCACCATGGCGCGCATCAAGGCATCGAGGCCGTCGACCTGGCGTTTCTGGTCATTGCCGGAACTCAGCAGGTAGCGCGTGACGTGTTCCATTTCCTCGGCGAGCAGCGCGGCGCCGTACACCTCGACCAGCCGCAGTACGCCGTGGGCGGAATGCAGCTGATCCGCGCATTTCTCCAGCAGAGCGCGCTGATCCGGCCGTTCCGCATACGCCTCGAGCGAGGCACGCGCATCGTTCAGTGTCGCGCTAAGTTCCTTGGCGACGATGTGCAGGGTTTGGGAGCTGATGTCGGTCATGCCGCAATCGTCGGGAGCCTAAGCTCCGATGCCGCTCGCCTTGCGCAATTTTGCGGGCATTGGCGGGGGCGGCGGGTTCGCTCAATGCCGGCAACTTGGCCGAGGTGGCGCCGGTGCCGAAGTCGGGAAGCCGGAATCCCGCCACTGACTTGCGCAACTGCGCCGAGAGCGCCGCGAGTTTGGCGATGGAGGTGGATGTCGCGGTCGAACCTTCCGCGGTCTGCGACGAGATCTCGCGCACCACTTGCATGTTTTTCGAAATATTTCCCGACACCGCGGCCTGCTGGCGCGCACTGGCCGAAATGTTCTGCACCAGGCTCGCGATCTGATTCGAGACCTGCTCGATTTCTTCGAGCGCCGCGCCTGCGTTCTCCGCCAGCAGCGCTCCGCCGACCACATCGGTCGTGCTGCGTTCCATCGAGACCACGGCCTCGTTGGTATCGGTTTGGATGGTGCGCACCAGCACCTCGATCTGCTTGGTGGCGTTCGCGGCGCGTTCCGCCAGCCTTTGCACCTCATCCGCCACCACGGCGAAGCCGCGCCCCGCTTCGCCCGCCATGGATGCCTGGATCGAGGCATTCAAGGCGAGAATATTGGTCTGCTCGGCAATGTCATTGATCAGCTCGACGATGTTGCCGATCTCCTGAGAGCTTTCGCCCAGGCGCTTGATGCGTTTGCTGGTCTCTTGAATGGTCTCGCGAATGGCATTCATGCCGTCGATGGTGCGCCGTACCGCATCACCGCCCTTGTGCGCGACGTCGACCGAATGCCTCGCAACGTCCGAACAGCGCTCCGAATTGCCGGAGACTTCTTCGATCGAGGCGGCCATATCGGCCATCGATTCGCTGGCCGCGGAGATCTGCCGCGATTGCGCGCTGCTGGCCTTGGCCATGTGCGCCGCCACCCCCTGGGTCTGCTTGGCGGCGCCATCGAGCTGAATGGCGCTGTCGTTGATGGTGGTGACCAGCTCGCGCAGCGCTTCGATGGCGTAGTTGATCGAATCGGCGATCGCGCCGGTGATGTCTTCGGTGACGGTCGCCTGCACGGTGAGATCGCCATCCGCCAGGCTCGACAGTTCATCGAGCAGGCGCATGATGGCTTCTTGATTGCGTTCGTTTTCGCGCACCCGCAGCTCGTTGCTGCGCCGCTTGTCGGCGGTCTTGGAATAGACCCAGGCGAGCGCCGCGAGCAGCAGCGCCGCCAGCGTGAGCAATCCCAGTATCCAAATCTTGTAGCCGCCGCCTTCCGCGCGCGGAACCGCGCTTCCCAACTGGGTCGCGAGAGCGCTGGCGAGGGCCGGCAGCGCGCGAGCGGCGACCTGCGCCTTCGCCAGGGGCTCGGCCGCGCCGATCGCCTTGCGCACGCTGTTGGTATACTGCTGATTGCGCTGCACCACCGTTTTCAGGCGCTGTTCGGGATCGGCGCCGGTAACTTTTTGAATGGCGATGCCGGATTCTTCGCCCGACAAACCGCGGATCACCTGATTGAGGAACTCCAGGCTGTCCGCCAGGCGCTGCGCGCTCGGGCCCGCGTCGCTCACGCCTGAACTCAAGCCGTTCAAATCCTGCTGAATCCGCTGCACCGTCAGTTCGAAGCGCTCCAGATAGCGGCTCATGCCCTCGAGCTTCTGCACGCCCACCGAGCTGCCCAGATCGCCGAGCTCGGACAGCAACTTGGGCGCCAGCTCGCGCACCTCTTGAATGGAGGATTGGATCGCTTCGACCGCCGGCCGCGCTTCGGCAACGGCGGCGACGCCGTCGTTCAACTTGCTCCATGCGGCCGCGTCGCCGCTGCCGGGCATGCTGGCGCGCAACGCTTTGAGCCGTGCGGCGCTCTTGGCGAGGGCATCGAAGGCGCTCGATTCGCCGCGCAACGCGTTTTGCGCCTCGAAGGGCATGCGCTGCACCACGAGCGTCAGCTGCTCGGCGGGGGCTGCAACCGGAGCGGAATTGCGCGTCAGCGCCGTCAGAACCGCGGCGATGATCAGGCACAGCACCAGCAAGCCCGCGAGTACCGGCAGCGGATTGAGGCTGGGTGATTTTTCGATTCGCCTGGTCGTCATCTTTCGTTCCACACCTAACTTGCCGCCTGCAGGAAGCCCTGGCTTTCCACCAAAGTCTTCAAGCTCAAAACCGGCCAGACTTCACCTCCGCGGCGAAAGGCGCCGGCAAGATAGCTGTCGCAGCGGATCACGGTAGGCGGCGCTTCCGCACTGAATTCCGCTTCCGCAAAGCGCCGAAATCCGAGCACCTCATCGACCATCAAACCCGCGGGAATATCCCGGTGGTTGACCACGATGATGCGGGTGTTGCGCCCGGCAGCGGTCGCGCCGCTGCCCAGGAATTGCCGCAAATCCAGCATCGGCATCAGCGCCCCGCGCACATTGGCCAACCCCCTGACCCAGCTCTTGGCACCCGGGATGCGGGTAACCACGGCGGGATAGCCGAGAACCTCGCGCGTCTCCTCGCGTGCCACCAAAAACGTCTCGCCGCCCATGCGGAACGCGACACCCACCCACTCCTCTCCCGCGTCCGCTTCGGCCACGCTGTTCGCCGCCACCGTGCGGCTGCGCTTCTCCAACTCCTTGAGCAATTCGAACGGCCGGTCGCGCAAGCCGCGCAGGCTCGTCTCCGACCCGCTAGTCGTACTCGTCATGTGGCCAGTGCGGCCTGCGCCTTCTCGACCAGCGCCTGAGCGGACACAGGCTTGACCAGATAATCCACCGCCCCCTGCCGCAACCCCCATACTCTATCGGTCTCCTGGCCCTTGGTGGTCACCATGATGATGGGGATCAGGCTGGTTTCAGGATCGTTGATCAGCATGCGCGTAGCCTGATAGCCGTTGACGCCCGGCATCACGATGTCCATGAAAATGAGATCGGGTTTCATTTCCTTCGCCTTGCGCACGCCCTCTTCGCCGTTTTCGGCGGCGGCGGTCTTGAAACCGTGCTTCTCCAGCGCCTTTTGCATGACGAATACCTCGGTGGGTGAATCGTCAACGATTAGAATCAGTGCCATCGCGTATTCTCCGTCATTTTCCGACGTGAGCTTCGATCGCTCCCAACAACTCGTCTTTGGTGAACGGCTTGGTCAAATAATGCTCCGATCCTACGATGCGCCCGCGGGCCCGATCGAACAGCCCATCCTTGCTCGACAGCATGATCACGGGAATTTGTTTGAATACCTTGTTGTGCTTGATCAGCGAACAGGTCTGGTATCCGTCGAGGCGAGGCATCATGATGTCGACGAAGACGATGTCCGGCTGATGATCGGCGATCTTGGAAAGGGCGTCGAAGCCGTCGACGGCCGTGAACACTTCGCAACCCTCCTTGGTGAGGAGGGTTTCAGCGGTTCGGCGAATGGTCTTGCTGTCATCGATCACGAGGACCTTGAGGCCCGTGAGTTTAGGCTTGCCGCTGGTGATCATGTTCTCCATGACTTGCGTAGGTGCTGGAATCTTGTGGCTTTTTAACATATCCAGGCCGCGCAAGCCACGGTACGGGGTCGACATTTCGAGGCATGCGCGCTCAAACAACGGTGGCCTGGTTCACAGTTTTCCCATGAGAGTAGGCGCCAAAGCCGCTTGCGCTAGACTTACCGCAATGAGCCTGTCGTCTCCAGTGCGTCTCGTCGTGGTCATGGACCCGATCGCGGCGATTAAGCCTGCCAAGGACACCACCCTGGGGTTGCTGCTCGCCGCACAGGCGCGGGGCTGGGAGCTGTTCTACGCCGAACAGAAGGACCTTTGGCTGCGCGACGGCATTGCGTGGGGCCGCTTGGCGCCGCTCCGGGTCTTCGATGATTCGTCGAAATGGTTCTCGCTGGGGCCGGCCGTTCCCAGCCAGCTGGGTGAATTCGACGTCATCCTCATGCGCAAGGATCCGCCGTTCGACACCGAATACATCTACAGCACCTACATCCTCGATCGCGCGCAGCTGCAGGGCGCGCGTGTCTACAATCGCCCGCAAGGTCTGCGCGATATCAACGAGAAGGTCTATACGGCTTGGTTCCCGCAATGTTGCGCGCCCACGCTCATCACGCGCGACATGCATGACATGGCCGAATTCTTGAAGGAGCACGGCAAGGCCGTGTGCAAGCCGCTGCACGGCATGGGCGGCAAATCCATCTTCGTTCTCGAGCAGGGCGATAAGAACCGCAATGTGGTTTTCGAGACCTTGACCGATTACGGCACGCGCTACGCGATCGTGCAGCGCTACCTGCCCGAAATCGTCGTGAGCGGCGATTCGCGCATCATTTTGCTGGACGGCGAGCCGGTGCCCTTCGCCTTGAGCCGTATCCCGTTGCCCGACGACCACCGCGGCAACCTCGCGGCGGGGGCGCGGGCCGAAAGCCGTCCGCTCAATGATCGCGATCGATGGCTCTGCGCGCAAATCGGACCCAAGCTGCGCGATGCGGGGATGATATTCGTGGGCCTGGATGTCATCGGCGGCTACGTCACCGAGATCAACGTCACAAGTCCGACCGGAATTCGTGAACTTAACAAAAAGCATGGTATCGATATCGGTACCCTGCTGGCGGAGGCGATCGAGAGGAATTTGGGAGCCGCGTGACTTCAGAAACGCTTCATACCGATGGCGCGCTGCAAGGCGGCGATCTGCTTGGGTCCGGGCTGCCGCCCGCCAACGATCGGATGCTGACCACGTGTTTTCTGGCGGCCCTGTTGCACGGAATCATCATTCTCGGCGTCACCTTCAGCTCCAGCGGCGGCAGCTCGGCAGACGAGGGTGCGCCGGGACTTGAAGTGGTGCTGGTCAACGAGCGCGCACCCGCCGCCGCCAAGAACCCGGACGCCCGTTATCTGTCGCAGCGCACGCAATTGGGTTCGGGCAATACTCTGAAGCGCGAACGAAGTTTGATCCCCAAGTCCTCGTTGATGCCGCTCGATCGTCTGGGGGTTCCGAGCGGCGAAGGTCTGGATGCGCAGCGCGCCGGCGCCGACACCGGCGCGGAGGATTTGGTCGCGACGCATAGTCCCTCGCAGAAGATCTTCTACTTCGCCGCATCCAGCGCCGCGAAGGACGCATCCGAGCTGCCGCTGCTGCTGGAGAAACGGCCGGACCTCGCGATGACGCCGAACGATGACGGCATCGAGCTGCGCTTGCGCGGCGAGGCGAAGCAGGAGCTCTGGATCGCCGCCGACACGCGCGAATCCGACGTTGCGGTGTACCTGGACAGCTGGCGCCGCAAAATCGAGCGCGTCGGCACCATGAATTTTCCCGATGTCGCCCGCCGCGAGAAACACTCCGGCACGCCGGTCATCGAGGTGACCATCGGCGCGGACGGCAAGCTGCTGCAAACCGTCATCAGACGCAGCAGCGGCCACGCCGAGATCGACGAGGCCGCCATGCGGATCTTGAAGCTGGCCGCGCCATTCGATCCGTTTCCGAGCGAACTGTCCGCGAAGCACGATCAGATCCGCATCGCGTATGAGTGGCAATTCCTCGAAGGCTCCACGCAGGGCGGCGCCGTGTACTATTCAGAACCGGATAAGCCGTGACGGTTGTGAGCGATTCCGGCTACCTGACCAACCAGTTGCTGATCGCCATGCCCTACATGGGCGACCCCAATTTCGCGCAAACCGTGGTTCTGGTGTGCGATCACAATTCGCAGAGTGCGCTCGGCCTGATCCTCAACAAGCCCCTGCCGATGCGCATGGGGGAAATCTTCGAACAGCTGGAAATCGAGCTCGGCGATGGGCCCCTGTGGCAGCGGCAAGTGCTGCGCGGCGGACCGATGCAAACCGACCGCGGCTTCGTCGTGCATCGCGCCTTCGGCCAATGGGACTCGACGCTCAAGGTCTCCGATGCGCTGCACGTCACCACCTCGAAAGACATCTTGGCGGCCATGGCCCGCGGGCAGGGTCCGGATGAGGCCGTCGTCGCCTTGGGCTACGCCGGCTGGGACAGCGGTCAATTGGAGCAGGAAATCCGGGCGAACGCATGGCTCAGTGCGCCGGTGGATTTGGGATTGATTTTCGAACTGCCGTTTGAATCCCGCTGGCACGCCGCAGGGCGTCTGCTGGGCGTGGACCTGTCCCGGATCAGCCCCACCGGCGGAAATGCCTGAGTCCTCCCGGCCGAAGATCGTCGTGGCTTTTGATTACGGCCTGCGCCGGATCGGCGTTGCCTGCGGCGACACCGTGAGCCGCAATGCCGTGGGCCTGAAGACGTTGCCCGCGGGACGCAACGGTCCGCGCTGGGAGTTGATTGCGTCGACCCTGCGCGATTGGCAGCCCGACCTGGCGGTGGTCGGGCTGCCGTATAATGTCGACGGTTCCGAAAACGAGCAGAGCTCGGCTACCCGCGGCTTCGCCGCCGAACTGCAGCGCCGCTTCGGCGTGGACGTCGTGCTGGTGGATGAGCGCTACTCGTCGCTCGAAGCCGCGGCACGGCTGCAAAGTGCGCGCGAATCGGGGTTGCGGCGGCGGCGTGTGGCGAAGTCCGACGTCGATGCCGCGGCGGCCTGCGTGATCTTGGAACGTTGGTTCACGGAAACAACAGGGAGCTCCTAGGCGCCAATGCGATCACAACAAGACAGCGCCGGGGGCTTGCGCCACCTCATCACGCTCGAGGGGCTGGCCCGGGACGCCTTGACGGCCATTCTCGACCGAGCGGAACGTTACCGCCGACTTCCCGGACAGCCCGCCTACGAAGGCCGTGAATTGGCCGGCGTCACGCTGGCAAATCTGTTTTTCGAACCGAGCACGCGAACGCGTGCTTCGTTCGATCTGGCCAGCCGGCGCCTGGGGGCCCATGTACTCAACTTGGACCTGCATTCCAGCTCGCGCGCCAAGGGCGAGAGCATGCTGGATACCATTTACACGCTCGAGGCGATGAATACCGACGTATTCGTCATCCGCGACTCCGCAGCGGGCATGCCCGAATTCCTGATCGATCATGTGGCGCCGCACGTGTCGGTGATCAGCGCCGGCGAGGCGCACCTCTCGCATCCCACGCAGGGCCTGCTCGACGTGCTGACGATTCGCACCCATAAGCGCCGCTTCACCGGCCTCAAGGTCGCCATCGTCGGCGACATCAGGCATTCGCGCGTGGCCCGATCCACGGCGACCGCGCTGAACACGCTGGGAACCACGGATTTGCGCCTGGTTGCGCCCGCTGCGCTGCTGCCGGAGGAGGCCGAATTTCGCGGCGCACAGCGCTTTACTCGCATCGAAGACGGCATCGCCGGCGCGGACGTGGTGATGATGCTGCGAATCCAAAAGGAGCGCATGGCGCAAGCCGCGTCGCTCGACGACGCTGCGTATTTCAAGGAATTTGGCCTGACGGCGCAGCGGCTCAAGTTGGCCGCAGCCAGCGTGCTGGTCATGCATCCGGGACCCATGAACCGCGGCGTGGAGATCTCGTCCGAAGTCGCCGACGGCCCGCGCTCGGTCATTCGCGAACAGGTGAACAACGGCGTAGCCGTGCGAATGGCCGTGCTGGCGTCGATCGCGGCGACGCTGACGCGCCATCGGCGGCCGCTGTAGCGTTAGACCTCACAGTGCCGGGGGCCGCACTTCGGCGATACCTGCCTGTTCGAGCGTACGCGCGGCGGCCAGGCACAAATCTTCGCGCCAGGGCGCGGCGATGAGCTGAACGCCGACGGGTAAGGCCTGTTCCGCGGGTGATTCGCCCTCCGCCGGCCAGACCGGCGCGGTGCATACCGGCAGGCCGATGCAGGAGATGGGCTGGGTGAGCACGCCGAGTCCCGCCTTGGTGGGGATGCTGCGGCCGTTGATCAGCAGAGTTTCCTGGCCGACGCGCGGCGCGACCGCCGGTGCGGCTGCCGCGATCAACAGGTCGAAGCGTTCGAACAGCTGCATCGCCTGCGAGTAGGCGTGCCGGCGCACGCGCTGCGCCTGGATCACCCAGCTTGCCGGAATCAATCCGCCCGCCACCAGGCGCGAGCGCGCAGCGGGTCCGAAGTCCGCGTACTGTGCGATCAAACGCGGCCGATGCAGCGCGCCGCCTTCCGCCCCGGTAATGATGTAGGCCGCCGAGCGCGCGACTTCGGCGCACTCGAGCTCCGCCCACTCGGTGGCGCCGAGCGCGGCCGCCGCGAGTTGCACCGAACGCCGCGCGGCCGGATCCGCCCACTCGTGAAACCAGCCTCCGAGGATGCCGATGCGCATTCCCCGCGGCAGCGACAGCGACCCCGCCGCCGCTTCAATTGCGCGCTGGGCGCAGGCAGGATCGGTGCGATCCGGTCCCTGCATCGCGTCGTACGCAAGCGCCAATCCGAGGACGCTGTTTGCAAAAGGACCCACATGATCCAGGCTGTTCACGAAGGGATACGTACCGCTGCGCGGCAAGCGTCCATAAGTTGGCTTCAGGCCAAACACACCGCAGAGCGACGCGGGCACGCGAATCGAGCCGCTGGTATCGGACCCGAGCGTGATCGGCAGCATTCCGGCGCCGACCGCCGCAGCCGAGCCGCCGGAAGAGCCCCCGGCGCCGCGGGTGCGGTCGTGGGGGTTGCGCGTGATGCCGTAATGGTGATTCTCGGTGAGGAACCCGTACGCCAGTTCTTCCATGTTGAGCGCGCCCACCAGCACCGCGCCGGCGCGGCTCATTCGCGCCACGATGGTTGCATCGGCGGCGGCCGGAGCGTTGGCCGCGTTTATTTTCGCGCCGGCGAGGGTCACCGTCCCCCCGATATCGAACAGGTTCTTCACGGCATAGGGGACACCGGCCAGCGGCGGCAGCCGCTTGCCTGCGGCGCACAGCCCATCGATCGCGGCGGCCTCGCGCTCGGCCCGCTGCAAGGTCTTTGCGGTAAAGCAATTCAAAGCGGGATCTTTGGCGGCGATCAGCTCCTGGCATTGCGCCAGTACCGCGGCCGCGCTGCGCGAGCCATTGGCAATTTGCTGCACGATGTCGGCAGCCGATCCCATCATGGGCGAAACGCCGGCGCGGGTTCCGAAGCGAACGGCAGCGGCCAATCGAGGACCGTGCGCGCGATGGCGTCGAGGCGCGAGAACTGCAAGACGATTTCCGCGATCTCGGCATCGTCGAATGCATACCCTTGCAGCGCCAACGCCGCGCGCACGTACGCCTCGAGCGGGTGGCCTTCAGCTTGCGTCATCGCGCCATCATCGCACAATAGCCGTTCATCATGCCGCGAGTCCCGCTGATCCCAAAAGCGTTGCCGTGTTCAACTTCGGCGCACACGCTGGCGCCGTAACCCCGTGCGAGACAATAAGATATTCTCCGCCAAAGTTTCATCGTCGAAGGAGTTCTGAACGCCGTGGCCGACGAGCATCCTGCCATCCCCATAGGTCGCTCCGGGTGGCTGCTGTATTCAATATTGGCGATGCTGTTTGGCGTCTATCTGGCCGTCAATCAGATCGTCGATTTACGCGGCCGCAGCGACATTGAGCCCTGGAAGCCGTTGGTTTGGGAACTCAGCAGCGTCATCGTCATCTTTGCCGTCGTGCCGCTGATCGTGCGCTTCGAACGCAGCTTCCGCCTCGATGCCAGGCCGCGATGGCGCATCATCGCGGCGCATGCGGGAGCGGCGCTTGTGTTTTCCGCCTGGCACGTCGCCGCCATCATCGCGCTGCGCAAGTTGGCCTACGCGCTGGCCGGTCAAACCTACGACTTTGGCGACGTGCGCATTCGTTTTTTCTATGAATTTCAAAAAGACCTGATCAGCTATGCGGTGATTCTGGGCGTGATTTTCGCGAACCGCGAATTTCAAGTCAGGCGCAGCGGCGATCTACGCGCGGCGCGACTCGCCGCGGAACTCGATCAGGCCCGCCTGAAGGCCTTGACCGCGCAGATTGAGCCGCATTTCCTGTTCAACACGCTCAACGCCATTTCCAACCGCATGCACGAAGATGTCGAGGCCGCGGATCGCATGATCAGCAGTTTGGGAGCGCTGATGCGCGCCGCCTACGATTTGGACAGTCAAGTGCTGGTGCCCTTGGCGCGGGAGCTGCAGTGGCTGCAGGATTATGCGGCCATGATGACGGAACGCTTTCGCGGACAGTTGACCTTCGAATTGAAAGTCGCGCCCGGGCTTGATGCCGCTGAGGTGCCGCGCCTGCTGCTGCAGCCCCTGGTCGAAAACGCGTTGCGGCACGGACTGCCCGACGGACGCGGCAACCTGACGGTGGCTGTCGCGCGCCAGGGAACGCGGCTCCTCTACACCATCAGCGACGATGGGGTGGGCATCGATGAGGGCGCGGCGCAGCACGGCACCGGGATCTCGAATGTGGCGCGCCGCTTGGAATTGCTGTTTCCGGGCGCGCATACCCTGCGCCTGGCGGCAGGCCGCCCCACGGGAACCGTCGTGACTTTGAGCTTCCCGGTGGCGCTATGACCCACACGGTTGTCATCGTCGACGACGAACCGCCGGCGCGCGCCAAGCTGCTGCGTTTTTTGGCGCCGCTGGCGGAATTCGCGGTCGTCGCACAGGCGGACAGCGTGGCAGGCGCGGTTGCGGAAATCGCCGCGCGCCAGCCGCATGTCGTGTATCTGGACATCCAATTGGGCGCGCACAGCGGCTTCGATGTTATCGAGGCCATCCGCGGCAGGGAATCCCCGCATATTGTTTTCACCACCGCCTACTCCGAATACGCTGTCCGGGCATTCGACGTTCAGGCGCTCGACTATCTGCTGAAGCCATACGATCGAGAGCGGTTTTTGCGCAGCATCGAACGCGTCAAAACCGCCTTGGCGGATCCGGACCATGGCGATCTCGAGGAGCGTGTGCGCCGCGTGCTGGCGGCCATGCCCGGGCGGCAGGCGCCCATCAAGCAACTCTTGATACGCGACCGGGCCAAGGCTTATTTCATACCCGTCGACAGCATCGACCGCCTGTCGGCGGCCGGCAACTACGTCGAGATTCACGCGGGCGGAAAAGTGCACTTGGTGCGTGAACCGCTTGCCAAGTTGGCGGCCCAATTGGACGCCGTCGAATTCATTCGGGTGCACCGCTCGCACGTGGTGCGTGTCGCCTCGATCGCCGAGCTTCAGCCCATGTTTCACGGCGACTATGAATTGATCCTGCGCGATGGAGAGCGCCTGGCGCTCAGCCGGCGCTACAAGGCGTTGCTGCCGCCGGCGATCCGCGAACGCTTATGAGCCGCTCACGGGCCGCGCTTGGCGCGCACCACCACGGTGCCCGCGATCTTGTCGTGCCAAGCCTGGCGATTGTGGTCGAACGCGATCCAGATAAAGCCCAGGAAAACCACGCAAAGCGACAGAAAACAACCCAGCGCCCGCACGATGGCGGTTTCCCAGTCGATGGGCCGGCCGTCCACGCGCACGACGTGCAAATCGAACACGATGCCGCCGACGGTCGTACCGCGCAGCTTCCACATCACCGCGCCGTAAATCGCCAGCAGCACCAGATGAAAGTCGCCCCACATGTGGCCGTCGCCGAACGGGTGCAACAGGCTCGTGGCGAAGCCCACCAATATGATGTCGAGAAGCAATGCGCCCATTCGCACCCAAAAACCGGCGCGCGGCATGGCGGCGGTTATGGGCGGGGACGCGCTCGGGGCGGTTGCGGGGGGCGGACCGGGAGGCGCCGCTGTGAAGGGCGGCGGTTCCGAGGCGAGCGGCTCCGCGGCCGCGTACGCAGCGGTTGCTGCCGCGGCGGCGTTCGCAGCGGTTGCCGCCGCGGCGCCGGCGCCCGCCGTCGCAGGACTTGCGCCCGCGAATGCCGACGGTGAAGGGCCGCCGGAACGGCGTGCGCGCACCCGCAGTACCAGAGTGTAGAGGACGGCGCCGAAGCCAAAGAATCCCAGCAATTTGTAAATCAAGAATCCCGCGATCGGCACGACGTACAGCACCAATGCGACGGCGCCGCCGATCAGCACGGCGACGGCGGGATGGCCGGCCAGGCCGGGCCTGCGGCCCGAAATGCGGCCGCCGAGCCATGCAAGCATGACGGCCTTGCCGAACAGCGACATGCAGAACAACGCCCCCACCACGAATGGCACGGCCGCGATGCCGATCACGGTGACGCACAACAGGATGAGCAGCACCGGGGTCAGGAGAATGCCCAGCAGCGCCGCCAGCGCGGTGTGTCCGGGCTGAGACTCGAGCGTGCGCACGCATTGGTCTATCCCGTCGCGAAACATCAGCGCCAGACAGGCGTAAAAAGCCAGCAGGCACAGGGCCAGAGTCCACGCCCAGCCGAGCCCCGGGGCGAAAGCCAAGGGGCGGCCCAACAGCAAGCAATGCTTGATCCAGGCGTTCAGCCCATTAAAGCCCGTGGATCCGCCGATGTCCCAATCGATGATCCTTTGCACCGAGCCGTGAACGACCGCGGCCGGATCCTGGTCCACCACGCCCATGACCCCGACCACGTCGCCGTCGACTTCGGCATTGGGCCCGAGCTGAACATTGCCGAGCACCGCGACCACATTGCCGCCCACTTTGCTGTCGACGTAGACGTTGCCGAGAACCGCCACCGCACCGTCGCTCACCGGTCCCGTGACGCGCGTATTGCCGAAGACCGACACGACATCCACCGCTTCGCCGTCGCTGGTGGAGGAGCCGAATACCGAGACCACCGAATCGGCCTTTTGGCCGCTCTGCAAATGGCTGGAATGACCAATGCTGACCAGATCGTTGTCATCCTGATGCCGATTGCGCCGGTGGCGCAATTCGATGCGGTTGCGCCACTCGTCGCGATCGCTCGAGTCGCTCGAATCGTCGTTGGATTGCTCATCGCTGGTCGCGGCCGGCGGGGTTGCAGCGCTGTGATCGTCCTTGGGTTGTGCGGCGGCGCCCGCTGCGGAGGCCGGCGCCGCTGCGCCGGCAGTCGCAGAGTGCGCAGCGGCGGCCGCGGCGGCAACCCCCGGATGCGCGGTGAGGGCTGTCAGACAAAGCAGCGCGAACAGAAAACCCAAACGCCGCAAATCCATGGTGTTCATAAACCGTCACCTGCCGAAGAGGGCTGCAGATAGAGCGTCCGGTAAGCTGCCGCACCCAGCCCGAATAGCGCCACGTAAAGCAGAGTCCCGAATCCCACGATTGCGTACAGCCACGCCGGGGGAACCGCACGCACCAGCAGCGCGACCAAGCCGCCCGCGGATGAGACTACCGTCAAGAAGGGATGCGTCCAAGAGAGCAGAACCGCCGAAACTTCGCCAAAGGAGCGGTCGCCGAGGTAGGCCGCGACGCCGCCCAATATGGTCACGGCCACCAGTGCCGCGCAAACCAGCACGAACAAAATCCGCGCACCCACCGGCCAGTTCGCAAAACTTGCAAGCCACCAGGGCTGCGCGGCACGGCGCGCCAACTCGTTGGCCACGCGCGATTCCAGCGTGCCGGGCGCGCGGCGCGGCGGCAAGCCGCCCAAGGCCTGATGCAATACCTGTTCGAGTTTCAGCGTCGTTTCGGCTCGTTTGTTCATAGGCTCAGCCATCCAGTGTATCGCGCGCGCCGCCCGCGTTTTGCAGCAGAGGTAAAAGCGCCGCGCGCGCGCGGCGTATGTCGGTTTTGATCTTGGTCAGGGAGACATTCAGCTTGTCGGCTATCTCTTGGTAGGACAGGTCCTCGAAGTGATACAGCACCAGGGGCAGCCGTTGATGGTCGGGCAGCTGGCGAAGCGCGGCGTCGACGATGGCACCTCGTTGTTCTGCGCTCAAGTCGGCAAGCACCGTGTCGGGCACTTCCCAGTCCAGTTCCACACCATCGTCCTCGCCGTCTTGCGAGCTTGGGCGCATTTCCGAGAACAAGCGCCAGCGCTTGCGGTAGCGGCTCAGGTAATTCAGCGTCAGATTGGTGGCGACGGTCTTGAGCCAGCCGCCCGCCGTGACGCTGCCTCGCAAATCCGAAAAATGCTCGTATGCCCGGATGAACACCTCCTGGGCTATATCCTCGGCCTGGGTATCGTTGCCCGTAAGCCGCGCGGCAGTCGAAAAAACCATGTCCTGATAGGCACGCATAAATGTCGTGAACTCGGCCGTAAGTTGCGTTTGCACTGGAATGTGTGTTCGTTTAGATACAAAACACCGCGGGCCGGCAATAGTTGCGGTTTTAGCCTGTACGGAGAAGGGCTTGCCCCATTCGCACCCGGTCGCCTTTGGAAATCCCATTCGCCAGCCCTAGCCCCGGCGGAGCCAGCACTATGATAGTGGAGCCGTGCTCGAACCACCCCATTTCTTCGCCGCGCTGCAGCGCAGCGTCGCAGGGAATCACGTGCGGCCCCCGGTAGCGCAAATGCAGCAACACATCGAGGAATTTCAAGCGGATGCTCGCCACCAATATGGCCGCCACCGGCACCAGCGTCAGCAGCGCCCCCGAGGACAGCCGGCACCGAAGGACGGCGCGCTCGTTCCTGCAGAACAGCCGGTCGACGCGTTTGAGCGCGATGGGATTGACGTTCCAGGCGTCCCCGGAGATGTAATCGACCTGCTCCACCCGGCAATCGGCCGGGGCGTGAAAGCGGTGGTACATGCTCGAGGTCAAGCGCAGCGTGGCGTACCGTCCCCCTTCGTAGTACTGCGCCAATTGCGCGTCGCCGAGCAGCTCCGCCAGCGTATAGACGAAGCCCTTGGCCTGCAGGGCCATGCCCTTTTCCACCGTGCCGCACTCGCCGACCAATCCATCGCAGGGGCTGACCAGATGCTCGCGGCTCATGTCGATCGGACGGGCGCCCGGCTTCAATTCGCGCGTAAAGCAGTCATGCAGGCTCTTGTAGCGGGTGGTTCGCGCTTCGCTCAAATCGAGCTCCGAAAACAAGCGCCATAGCGCGATGCTGGCGTTGCAGACCCAGGGGTGCTCGATCCGGCTCCACCACCCCATGAGGCGCGTCACCGAACGCCGCGGAATCCGGTTGCTCAACAGGAAGTTGACATGCTCCTGCTGAGTCAGCCGTTCGATGAGGGTTCTTGCATTCATCGTAGTGTCATTGGCCTGCAATACAGTCCGCGCCTGACAGGCTGTGCGAGGTATCTGCCATTACGACCTTCGGCTATGCCCTGGGCGGTCTTGTCCTGGCATTTTTGCTGCGAAAAATCTACCTCAGGCTGCAGCTTTCGCTGGCCAAGCACCGCTCCCTCGCCGGCCATTCGCGCATGGCGCGGCGCTTCGCCTCCTGGGTGCCGTTCTATGAGTACGGCGATTCCAACTTCTTTGGCGTCGATGCGGCGCCGGCGCCGATCGTCGCGGCGCGCCGTGCGGGCTTCATGCGGCTCGCGGCACTGTTCGCCGGCCGCTATCGCCGCGGCATCGAACGCACCGCCGAGCTTGCGGGCAGCGTTTCGGATCTCGAATTTACTTCCCGTTACCGCGTGCCCTTCCAATTCAGCGGTTTCGTGCGCAAGTTTTTGAAGACCGCCTCCTTCGTACAGTCCTCGGAGGGCGTAACGGTCACGGACCTGGACGGCAACCGCTTCTACGACCTGACCGGCTCCTACGGCGTCAATGTGTTCGGCTACGATTTCTACAAAGAGTGCATCGAGGCCGGCGCGGCGCGGGTGCGCGAGTTGGGGCCGGTGCTCGGCGCCTATCACCCGCTGACTTCGCTGAATGTCGAGCGCTTGCTGGCGATCTCGGGTCTCGATGAGGTCTCGTTCCATATGTCCGGCACGGAAGCGGTCATGCAGGCCGTGCGGCTCGCGCGCTATCACACCCGGCGCTCGCATCTGGTGCGTTTCTGCGGCGCTTATCACGGTTGGTGGGGCGACGTGCAACCGGGCGTGGGCAATCCGCTCGCGGCGCGCGAAACCTACACGCTCAAGGACATGGATGCGGCGGCGCTCAAGGTTTTGCGGACCCGCCGCGATATCGCGTGCGTTCTGGTGAACCCCTTGCAGGCCTTGCATCCCAACAGCGGGGCGCCGGGCGACTCGACCCTGCTCGACAGCGCACGCCGGGCGCATTTCGACCGCGGCGCCTATACGGACTGGCTGAGGGCCTTGCGCGAGGTCTGCACCGAGCGGGGCATCGCGTTGATCTTCGACGAGGTGTTCGTGGGATTTCGCATCGCGGAAGGCGGCGCCCAGGAATATTTCGGCGTGCGCGCCGACATGGTGACTTACGGCAAAACCGTGGCCGGAGGACTGCCGGTCGGCGTGTTGTGCGGCAGGCATGAACTCATGCGCCGTTTCCGCGACGACCGGCCTGCCGACATCTGTTTTGCCCGCGGCACGTTCAACTCCCATCCATACGTCATGGGCGCGATGCACGAGTTCCTGACCCGGCTGCAGAGCGAACCGCTGCGCGCGATCTATCGCGGCCTGGACGAGCGCTGGAACGAACGAGCGCAACGGCTGAACGAGCGGCTGGCAGCCGCCGCCCTGCCGGTGCGGGTCGCGAATCTGTCCACCATCTGGACCCTCTGCTATGCGCAGCCTTCGGGCTATAACTGGATGTTTCAATATTATCTGCGGGCCGCCGGGCTGGCATTGAGCTGGGTGGGCACCGGACGATTGATATTCAGCTTGAACTACAGCGAAGCGGACTTTGCCGCCGTCGCCGACCGCATCGTGTCGGCGGCGCAGGAAATGCGGCGCGACGGCTGGTGGTGGACGGATCCGCAACTGACCAACAAGTCCATCAAACGCCGCGTGCTCAAGGAAATGTTTCAGGCGCGATGGGCTTCCGGTTCCACTTCGCCCATCGGATCGATCAGTTCGCCGCGCAGCAAATGAAGCGGCGCTTTGGCGTAGATGATCGCATCGTTGAAAGGATCGGTCAGGATCTTGGTGGCCCATACCAGGCCGGTCTGAACGCCCTTGCTGAAGAACAACTGAATCATTCGAAACAGCAGTGCACCGGCTCCGACCGCCAGCCAGATCTCGCCCACGTGGCGCACGAAGCCGACGCCGCTGGTATGCGCCTTGAAAAGGCCGAAGCAGCTCGGATCCAGCCATAGAACCAGCGGCACGAGCGCCCAGACGGCATGCAAGATCACCTTGCGGCGCAGGTTGTAGCCGACTTTGATCTCTTCTTTGTGCTCGTGGGTCGCGCGGTTGACGCGGTCATAGCCTTTCGGCTCGAAAAAGAAATGACCGGATTGGCGGCTGACCATGGAGACCAGCCAACCGATCAGCGCCGACTTCACCGGATCGAAGAACATCGTGACATAGGCAATGATGAAGCTGATCGCGCTCAAAAGGTGCAGCGACTGATTGATGCGGCTGTGGTGATAGTAGCGATGATCGTCCCAGCGTTGCGTCTTCAGTTCCGCCAAAAAACTTTGCATAGGGATTCCTTGGGATTGCTGCGATGACCGGTCCATGAAGCAAATATAAGATTTTCGTTACACGGCTATGACATACGGCCGTTTTCGGCGAGGTTACGTCAAAATAGTGATCCAAGTCGTCATCGTATCGTCATCCTCGCCTGCCATCGTTGCGCTTCATGAGAATCATGATCGTCACCGATGCGTGGTTTCCGCAGACCAACGGTGTGGTCGGCACGCTGGCGCAAACCGCGGCATGGCTGGGGCGTTTCGGCCACGAAGTGAGGATGCTGACGCCCAAGGATTTTCGCAGCATCGCCTGCCCTACCTACCCGGAAATACGGCTGTCGCTGTTCCCCTACCAGAAGGTCGAAAGAGACATTCTCGCCTTCGCGCCGCAGGCATTGCACATCGCCACCGAGGGCCCGTTGGGGTTGAGCGCGCGGCGTTTTTGCGTGCGCCGGGGCGTTCGCTTCACGACCTCGTATCACACGCAATTTCCGCAATATTTACGCGCCCGATTTCCCATCCCCTTGAAATTTTCCTACGCGGCGCTGCGCCGCTTTCATGGCGCGGCGCGGCGCTGCATGGTGAGCACCGCGTCGATGCGCAAGGAGTTGGCGGCGCGCGGTTTTGGCAATCTGGCGTCCTGGCAGCGCGGCGTCGACACGGAAAAATTCCGGCCGCGCGCCAAGGATATTTTCTCTCTTCCGCGTCCCATCGCCGCCTATGTCGGACGGGTGGCGGTCGAAAAGAATATCGACGCCTTCCTCAGCATGCCGTGGTCGGGCAGCAAAATCGTGATCGGCGACGGTCCGCAGCGCGCGCGGCTGCAGCAGCAATATTCCAAGGCGATTTTTTTGGGCTATAAATTCGGCGATGAGCTGGCCGCGCATCTGGCCGGCGCCGATATCATGGTGTTCCCGAGCCGCACCGACACCTTTGGACTGGTCAATCTCGAGGCCATGGCCTGCGGCGTGCCGGTGGCCGCATATCCCGTCACGGGTCCCATCGATGTCATCGACGACGGCGTGACGGGTGCCTTGGACGACGACTTGGGCAGAGCCGCGCTGCGGGCGCTCGAGCTCGATCCGCAGGCCTGCCGCGCGCGCGCGCTCAAGTCGGGGTGGGACATTTCCAGCCGCGAATTCGAAAGCAACCTGGTGCCGAGCGATCTCAGGGAGGGTAAGAAAGCCCGAGGCAGCAAAGAAATTCGCAGTGCCGAGGTCTAGCCGAAGTTGATCTTGGCTTCGAGATTGGTGCGCGAATCCGCGCTTGCGAGCGCCTCTTCGAGCTCGATTCGCCCCTCGCGCACCAGGTTGTAGAGCGCGCTGTCGAAGCTCAGCATGCCGCGCTCCGTGCCGGTGCGAATGGCCTCCTTGACGCCGATGACATCGCCCTGCTTGATGAGCTCCGAAATGTGCGGCGTGTTGACCATCACTTCGCAGGCGGCCACCCGCGTGCCGGTCTTCGCGAATACCAGACGTTGCGAGAGGATGGCGCGCAGGTACTGCGAAAGATCCAGGAAAATCTGATTGTGCTGATCGCGCGGGAACATGTTGATGATGCGATCCAGGGTTTCGGCGCAGTTGTTGGCATGCAGGGTCGCGATGCAAAGGTGTCCGGTGCCCGCCAGCGCAATCGCCGCCTCCATGGTTTCGCGGTCGCGGATCTCGCCGACCAGGATCACGTCGGGCGCGGCGCGCACCGCGCTGCGCAAGGCGCGCGCAAAGCTCTTGGTATCCAGGCCCACTTCGCGCTGATTGATGATGGATTTCTTGTTGCTATGCAAGAATTCGATCGGATCTTCGATGGTCAGAATGTGATCGGATGAAGTTTCGTTGCGGTAATTGAGCATCGCCGCCAGCGTGGTCGACTTGCCGGCGCCGGCGGCGCCGACCATCAGAATCAGTCCGCGCTTCAGCATCACCAGGTCTTTGTAGATATCGGGCATGCCCAAGTCTTCCAGCTTCGGCATCTCCGCGGTGATGTAGCGCAGCACCATGGCCGGGTAGCCGCGTTGATAGAACACGTTCACGCGAAATCTGCCCAAGCCGATTTCGGAAATCGCGAAATCGATTTCCAGTTCTTCGTTGAAGTGCTCGATCTGATCCTGCGTCATCAATCCCAAAGCCGCCTGGCGCACCGTTTCGGGCGTCAAGATCTGCTTGTTTACGGGAAAAATCTTGCCTTCGATTTTGATCTTGACCGGTGCGTTGCAGGTAAAGAACAGGTCCGATGCCTTCTTCTCGACCATCAGCTTGAACAGCGGCTTGGTGTTCATCACCTGAGCCGGAAGGTCGGCAGGAACGCTCATCTGGAACACCCGCGCTTCTGCACTAGAACACCTGCCCTTCTTCTTCCTCGACGATCTGCAGCGACTGGCCTTCCGCTTCCGGATTCTTCATTTCGCGCTTGCTTTCGAGCTTCACGCGCAGGCGCAATTCGTTCTTCGAATCCGCGTTGCGCAGCGCATCTTCGTAGGAAATCAATCCCGCTTCGTACAGATCGAACAACGCCTGATCGAAGGTCTTCATGCCGAGACGATTGGAGCGCGACATGACGTCCTTGATCTTGGTGACCTCGCCCTTGAAGATCAAATCCGAGATCAGCGGCGAGGCCAGCATGATTTCCATGGCCGCGATGCGCCCGGAGCCCGCTTCGCGCGGGATCAACCGCTGCGAAATCAAAGCGCGGATATTCAGCGACAAGTCCATGAGCAGCTGCTCGCGCCGCTCCTCGGGAAAGAAATTGATGATGCGGTCGAGCGCCTGGTTCGAGCTGTTGGCGTGCAGGGTCGCCAGCACCAAATGGCCGGTCTCGGCGAATTGGATGCCGTATTCCATGGTTTCGCGGTCGCGAATTTCGCCGATCAGGATGACGTCCGGCGCCTGGCGCAGGGTGTTCTTCAGCGCCAGGTGCCAACTCTCGCAATCGACGCCGACTTCGCGGTGCGTCACCACGCAGCCCTTGTGCGCGTGCACGTATTCCACCGGGTCTTCGATGGTGACGATGTGGCCGCGGGTCTTCTCGTTGCGGTAGCCCACCATGGCGGCGAGCGACGTTGACTTACCCGAGCCGGTGCCGCCCACCAGGATCACGAAGCCGCGCTTGGAGAGCACGACCTCCTTGAGAACGGGCGGCAGTTCCAGTTCCTCGAGCGTGGGTATCTTGGCGTTGATGGTACGCAGCACGGCGCCGGTGAACCCTTGCTGAATGAAGGCGCTGACGCGAAAGCGCCCGATACCGGGCGGCGCAATGGCGAAATTGCATTCCTTGGTTCCGTCGAATTCTTTGGTCTGCCGGTCGTTCATGATCGCGCGCACCATGCCGGCACTTTGCTCGGGACTCAACGAGCGGTCCGACTGCGGCCTGATCTCGCCATCGACTTTGATGGCGGGCGGGAAGCCGGCCGTGATGAACAGATCCGAGCCCTTTTTCTCGACCATGCGCCGCAGCAGGTCTTGCATCAACCGTATGGCTTGTTCGCGTTCCATTTAAATGCTGTCCTTGTTCTGCGCCTTGTACTTCGCTTCCTCGCGGCTGACAACACCTTTGGTGCACCAATTCCTGCAAGCATTGATCCAGGGTTTGCATCCCCTGACCCTGGCCGGTCTGGATGGCGGAATACATTTGGGCGATTTTGCCCTCGCGGATCAAGTTGCGGATGGCGGGCGTGCCGATCATGATTTCGTGCGCCGCAATACGGCCGCCGCCGACGCGCTTCATCAAGGTCTGCGAGATCACGGCCCGCAAGCTCTCCGACATCATGGCACGGACCATGTCTTTTTCGGCCGCCGGGAACACATCGACGATGCGGTCGATGGTCTTCGCCGCCGAACTGGTATGCAGGGTGCCGAACACCAGATGGCCGGTTTCCGCCGCGGTCAGCGCCAGGCGAATGGTTTCCAGGTCGCGCATTTCGCCCACCAGCACCACGTCCGGATCTTCGCGCAGCGCCGAGCGCAGCGCTTCGCTGAACCCGAGCGTATCGCGATGAACTTCGCGCTGATTGACCAGGCATCGCTTGCTTTCGTGCACGAACTCGATCGGATCTTCAATGGTTATAATGTGATCCGGGCGGTTGTCGTTGCAGTGATTGACCATGCCGGCGAGCGTGGTCGACTTGCCCGATCCGGTCGGCCCCGTGACCAGCACCAGACCGCGCGGGAGCATGCATAAATCTTTGAAGGTCTTGGGCGCGTTCAATTCGTCCAAGGACAGAATAGTGGATGGAATGTTGCGAAATACCGCCCCGGCGCCGCGATTTTGATTGAACGCGTTGACACGAAAGCGGGCCAGCTTGGGGATTTCGAACGAAAAGTCGGTTTCGTAGAACTCCTCGAACGCCTTGCGCTGCTTGTCGTTCATGATGTCGTACACCATGCTGTGCACTTCTTTGTGCACCAGCGCAGGCATGTTGACCCGCTTCATGTCGCCGTCCACGCGGATCATCGGCGGAACGCCCGCCGACAGATGCAAGTCCGACGCATTGTTCTTCACCGCAAAGGCGAGAAGCTGCGCGATATCAACCGCCATTTACGGCTCCTAATTAGACAAGGCGTTGGCCATCAGCAGTATATAAGAGGGTGTTGTCACCCAATATGTTAATTGGTCCGCAGAATCTGATGCTTCATGTGACCCATGTCCGGTCTCGGATACGTGGTGCAGCCATGGCCGCCGGGCGGGACCCTGAATCGGTCACCTTGGTCGCGGTGACCAAGGCTAAGCCTGCCGAATTGGTGCGTCTCGCCGCCACCGCCGGCGTCACGGATTTCGGCGAAAACTATCTGCAGGAGGCGCAGGCCAAAATGGACCAACTCGCCGACCTGCCGCTTAAGTGGCACTTCATCGGCGGCATTCAATCCAACAAGACTCGAACCATCGCCGAGCGCTTCGACTGGGTGCACGGCGTGGACCGCCTCAGCGTGGCGCGGCGGCTGTCGGAGCAAAGGCCCTTTCACGCCCAGCCGCTCGATGTCTGCATCCAGGTGGCGCTCGTGCCGGAGCCCACCAAGGGCGGCGTGGCGCCGGATGAGCTTCCGCAACTCGCACGCGCCATCAGCCGCGCTGCCCCGCTTGCGGCTTCGGGGCCTGATGTGCGTGCCTCCGCCGCAGCCCGATGCCGCCGCCGAACGTGCGGTGTTCGCGCGGCTGCGAACGGCGCTTTCGGATCTGAACGCCCGCGGCCTCGAGCTGGATACACTGTCCATGGGTATGAGCGGAGATTTCGAGTCCGCGATCGCCGAGGGCGCAACGCTGGTGCGCATCGGCACGGCGCTTTTCGGCGCCCGCTGAGTCAAACGGGGGTTTTTCGGATGAACAACATAAAAAGATTGGCATTTATCGGCGGCGGCAACATGGCGGCCGCGCTGATCAGCGGCCTGATCAAGCGCGGACTGGCGCCGAACCGCATCGTGGTCGCCGACCCGAGCCAGGATCAGCTGCTGCGCCTGGCGCGCGATTATGCGGTGGAGACGGCAACCGACAACGCCGCCGCGGCGCGCGGAGCGGAGGTTGTGGTGCTCGCCGTGAAACCGCAACTGATGCGCGGCGTGGCCGCTGGATTGGCGCCGCAGCTTGGCGCGAGCCGTCCTCTGGTGGTATCGGTCGCGGCGGGCATTCCCCACGCGTCCCTGGCTCGGTGGTTCGGGCCGCAGGTGCCGGTGATCCGCACCATGCCGAACCGCCCGGCGCTCAACGGCTTCGGCGCAACCGGTCTCTATGCTCCGGCGAGCGTGGGCGCGGCCTATCGCGCGTTGGCCGAGAGCCTCATGGCCGCCGTGAGCGCCACCGTGTGGGTCGAGCACGAATCGCAGATGGATACCGTCACGGCCGTGTCCGGCAGCGGTCCCGCCTACTTCTTTCTGTTCATGGAGGCGCTCGAAGCGGCCGCCCATGAACGCGGCCTGCCGCGCGACGTGGCGCACCGCTTGACGCTGGAAACGGCGTTCGGAGCCGCGCAAATGGCGCGCCAATCCGCCGACTCCTTGGCCACCTTGCGCGAACAGGTCACATCGAAGGGCGGTACCACCGCCGCCGCTCTCGAGGTCCTTAACGGCGCCGGCCTTCGTGCTATCGTCGCGCACGCGGTGGCGGCGGCCGACCGCCGTTCAGCCGAACTCGCCGCCGAATTCGGCTGACGAGCGCCTGAATACAAATGGAAGCGATCAGATACATCGTCGACATGCTGCTGTGGCTGCTGCTGCTGGCTTTCGTGCTGCGGCTGCTGTTTCAATTGGTGCGCGCCGATTTTCGGGATCCGATGGCCGACGCCATCGTGCGCGTGACCAACTGGTTGATTCTGCCCTTGCGCAAGCTGCTGCCTCCCGTCGGCAAGATCGATACGGCCACCGTTGTCGCCGTGCTGCTGGTGGCCGGGGCCCGCACCTTCGTCATCATGGCCTTGGGCGCAGGCGGCGTCGGCGATTGGTTGGTGTTCCTGCGCATTGCCCTGCTGGATCTGGTGGGCTTGGTGCTGCGTATCTATCTTTTCGCGATGCTGCTGTACTGGTTGACCAGTTTCGTCAGCCCGAGCGGCTACGCTCCGGGAATCCGCTTGCTCGCGCAGCTCTGCGAACCGATCTTAAAGCGCGTGCGCCGCATTATCCCGCCCATCGGACAAATAGATTTTTCCTTCCTCTGGGTTTCGATCGCCATCGGCGCGCTGCTGGTGCTACTGCGTTGAACATCGGCTCGTACATGCCTGATATCACAGTGAACGAAGCAACTCGTTGCGAACGGAAACCGCCTCGAGCAGGCGCGGAGGCCTGAAAAACCAGGGCGAATTGCATCGACGATAAAAATCTTTTTTCGCGATTGCGCTAAACATCGGCTTTTTTCTATGTTATTTTCGGCGCCGAGTTGAAATTTGCGGGCAGTCGCTGCCCGCTCGCGCAAACATTAGCAGGAGATTAAATATGGCGAAAAAGAATGCAGCACCGACCAAGTCTGAAATTCTCGCTACGATTTCTAAGGAAACAGAGCTCTCTAAGAAGCAGGTCGGAGCCGTGTTTGACTCGCTTGGGGGTGCAATCAAGAAGAGTCTGCGAAGTCACGGCTTGTTCACGCTGCCCGGGCTTTTGAAGATGAAAGTCGTCAAGAAGCCCGCCACGAAGGCACGCGAGGGCGTGAATCCGTTCAATGGCGAAAAAATGATGTTCAAGGCCAAGCCGGCCAGCAAGAAAGTGCGCATCGCCGCGCTCAAGACGCTGAAGGAATACGTGAACTGATCGATTTCGGCTTTTAGGAGCGGCTGAGGCAGCTCGGCCGCTTCCAACTGCCCAGCCGGCGCGCTTATTCGATTCCGACCAGCTCGACATCGAAAACCAGGGTCGCGCCGGGCGGAATTACGCCGCCTGCGCCCGCATCGCCGTAAGCCAGCTCCGGCGGAATGATGAGCCGGCGGCTTTCGCCGATCTTCATGCCGGTCACTCCCTGATCCCAACCCTTGATCACCGAGCCCGTATCCAGAGGAAATTTGAAGGGCTCGCGGCGCGTGAGCGAGCTGTCGAACTGCTTGCCCTTGTGATCCGCCGCGCCCGCTTCATAAAGCCAGCCGGTGTACTGGACCACCGCAATTTGTCCGCCGCCGATTGCCGCGCCGCTGCCCGGTTTCAGCGTGACTATTTGCAGGGACGTGACCGGACTCGCGGCGGCCGCGGCGCCCGGCGGCTGCGCGGATTTGCCGCTGCAGGCCGCGCTCACTGCAACACAGGCCAGCAGAGCGAACTTGGTGATCTTCATGGATGCCATGGAGGGCATCATAATGGAAAATTGCCGAAGGCGGAGCGCTCAGCCGGCGCCGCGCAGGAACGCCGCGCACAGCGCGCAGGTCGCGGCGCTGCTGGCGATGGTCAGGCCGATTTCCTCGCTCCAACCCATCGCGAACAGGCGCAATGCGCCCACGGCATCGTCGACTTCATCCGCCACTTGCAGCATCCATTCCATGGGGCAAGTCTAGGTGCATGGCTTACAGCTAACCGTGAGTGGGATCACAACCTGCGCGAAGGCAGCGGCTTGCTATGGTGCGTGGGGCTGCGTAGGCTCTACGGACATGCAGCGCATTCTCGTCCTGAACCCCAAAGGGGGCTCGGGTAAAACGACGATAGCCACCAATCTCGCCAGCTACTTTGCGATTTCTGGCGACCGTCCGCTGTTGCAGGACAACGACCCCCAGGCCTCCAGCACCCGCTGGCTGAAAAAACGCAAGCCCGACCAGCCCTTCATTCACGGGGTCGCCGCATTCGAGCGCAATTCACGCATGACGCGTGCCTGGCAAATGCGCATTCCGCCCGACGCGGCGCACGTCATCGTCGATACGCCCGCCGCCGTGCCTGCGCAGGACATGCCCGACATGACCAAGAACGCCGACGCCATCATCGTGCCGGTGCTGCCGTCCGATATCGACATTCACGCCTGCTCCAAGTGCATTGCCGACCTGCTGCTGATCGCCAAGGTGAGGCGCGACGAATATCGGATCGGCGTGGTCGCAAATCGCGTCAAACGCAACACCGTGATTTACCAGTCGCTGATGCGCTTTCTCGAGACCTTGCGCATACCCGTCATCGCCACCTTGCGCGACTCGCAAAACTATGTGCGCGCGGCGGAGCAAGGCTTGGGTATTCACGAAATGAAGCGCTATGTGGTGGAGCAGGACCTGGAGGACTGGCTGCCGATGCTGGCGTGGCTCAAGGCCAAGGAAGACAAGGCAAAAGAAGCGGCGGCGCACTCGAAACAAGGCATCCTGCCGGTCACGGCATGAACTGCGCGCGCGGCGCGTGAATCGCCTTATTTTTTCTCGTCGAAATTGCCGCGGGCTTTCTCCGCCCAGTTCTTGTAGCTGTGCCAGTTGTACAGGCTGTTGGTGATCGCGGCGTGGCGGCCGCCGGTTTTTGCGACGGCTGCATCACCGCGCGGAGCCCTGCGGTCCACCCCGGTGTATCGAGTCTGATTTTTGAGTTCGCTCATCTCGTTTGCCTCTGTCGATGGGAACGACAGTAAGTGCCGTGCCCGTTCCTCGACAGGAACTGTGTCACGGGGAGCCGGCGCTGTCGCGCGGCGGCGACGCGCATTGGGATGCGCATCTCACGATGCGCCGCGGTAAGTTAAATGGGTGAAATCGGCTCTCCCTGCCAGGCGTCGAACAGCGGCTTCAAGTCCTGCAGCGACGACTCCAGCGCGGCGGGCAACAGCGTCGTGTATGAATCCAGCAGCGCCATGGCGTTGCGCGCCGGATCGGTTTTGGTCGCCGCACCCAGGCGGCGTGACATATCGCGATTCACCACGTGCAGGTTTTCGTACAAATCCTTGAGCTGGGTAAAACCCGCGGAATCGTCCGCAACCTTGAGGCAGCGCGCCAGCAGATACATGCAGACGCTCCGGTACACGGTTTCCGCTTCGCTCGCAAACGGAAGATGGAATCTAGCCATCGGCCGCAGCCGATCCGTCCAGGGGCAGCCCGAGGTCGCCATGATCAAGCCGAGCACGGAACTCAAGGCCTGCTGCGCCGAGGTTTCCGCGTGCACCGTGCGCTCCGCCTGCGTGACCGTGACGCCCACCGTGTCGAAGGAGACCAGCTCCTTCAGCAACTCGACCGCCGGCGCCATGTGCAGCGCCGAGGGACAATGCCGGTGCTGCTCGCCGTTCAACGGGCAGTTCGCGCATTGACTGAATTTCAATTCGGTCCAGAACGGCGGCTCGGCCGGCACCTGGTTGGTCAGCCGGAAATTCTTGGGATCGAAGCACAGTTCGACCTGTTTCTTGGAGCCGTCCGGCAGGTCGAAGCCGTAGCGAATGCGCAGGCTTTCCTTCATGCCACGAGTCGGTAGCAGGGCTTGTATTCCGCGCCGGTGAACTTCATGCGGCCCTGCGCGACGAACGAGCGCAGCAGCCTGTCGAGCGGTTCCATGATGGCGGCCTCCCCGGCCAGCTCATAGGGTCCATAGCGCTCGATCGCGTTGACGCCGTATTCCTTGATGTTGCCGGCGACGATGCCGGAGAAGGCGCGGCGTAGATTCGCGGCGCGTTCGTGCAGCGGCTGATCGAGCGACAGCCGCAATGACCGCATCGAGGCATGCGTGACCTCGAATGGCCGTTGGAACTCCAGCGGAATTTTCAGCAGCCAATTGAAACCGTAGGAATCGCTCGCCTGGCGGCGGTAGTCGCGCACCTCGGCCAATCCTTGCACCATGGCGCGTGCCACTCCGGCAGGATCGTCGATGATGACTTTGTAGCGCGCCTGCGCCGCGGCTCCCAGCGTAGCTCCGATGAAGTGATGGATCTGCTGGAAATAATCCGCACTGTCGGCGGGACCGGTGAACACCACCGGAAACGGCAGCTTCTGGTTGGCCGGATCGAGCAAGATTCCGAGCAGGTAGAGGATCTCCTCGGCCGTGCCGGCGCCGCCTGGAAAGATGACGATGCCATGGCCGAGGCGCACGAATGCTTCCAAGCGCTTTTCGATGTCCGGCATGATGACCAATTGGCTCACGATGGGATTGGGCGGCTCGGCCGCAATGATTCCGGGCTCGGTGACCCCCAGGTAGCGGCCGTCGGTGATTCGTTGCTTGGAATGCCCGATGGTGGCGCCTTTCATGGGGCCTTTCATCGCGCCGGGGCCGCAGCCCGTGCAGACGTCCAGGCTGCGCAGCCCCAGCTCGTAGCCCACCTTTTTGGTGTAGTCGTACTCGAAGCGGCGGATCGAGTGGCCTCCCCAGCAAACCACCAGATTCGGCCGCACCTGCAATTCCAATACCCGCGCGTTTCGCAAAATATGAAACACGGCGTTGGTGATGCTCGATGAAGAATTCAGGTCGAAGCGGCCGCTTTCCATGATCTCGTTGGATATGAACACCACGTCGCGCAGCACGGCGAACAAATGGTCCTTCAAACCCCGGATCATCACGCCGTCGACGAACGCGGCGGCGGGGGCATTTTTGATTTCCAGCTTGATGCCCCAGGCCTGGCGCACGATGCGCAAATCGAAATCCCGGTACTTTTCGAAAATGACCCGCGCATCGTCGCTCTCGCTGCCGGAATTCAAGACCGCCAGCGCGCACTTGCGGAACAAGGGGTAGAGACCGCCCTGGCCTGAGTCCAGCAGCTTGGCGATCTCCTGCTGGGAGAGGTGCTCCAAGCTGCCTTTGGGCGCCACCCGCGCATCGACCATGTCAGACGATAGAATCGAGGCTTCCACGCAGCACCTTTCTCTAGGGATAAATATCGATCGGAATATTGTCCTGCGTGCGCATCCACACTTCGACCATGTCGGAGTTCGAGAGAGCTATGCAGCCGTCGGTCCAGTCGTTCGACTCATAATACGCTGAAGGATGATGCGGCGAATTGGGGAAGCCATGGATCATGATGGAGCCCCCGGGGGCCCAGCCTTTCTTACGGGCCCGCAGCTCGTCCCTTTTATTCGGATAAGACACTTGAATGGCCAGGAAGTAGTCGCTGCGGGTATTGCGCCGCGCCAGGAAGTAATGCCCTTCGGGTGTTCTGAAGTCCCGCTCCCGTTCCTTCTGCCCCACCGGGCTGAGGCCCAGCGCGACCCGGTAGATGCCCATCAGGTGTTCGCCGTCGTACAAGTAAAGCTTGTGCTCGGCTTTGTGCACCACGACTCGATCGGCGAGTTCGATTTCCGAAGAGAAAGCGGCGCCGGTGAAGCACGCTGCCGTCGCCATCACCAGACACATCCAGCTACTTAATGCCGCAGAACGGCCAAATCGCCTAACCATTTGTAAAAGTATACCTCGTCGGCGCAACTCAATAACGGGCTCACGTCCCGGTATACTTGGGGACATGCGTCTGCCTTTGGTTGCCATCTGCCTATTCATGCTGTTGAGTGCCTGCAGCACCCCGACCACCATCAAGCCGGTGGAGTACCTGGACGACCGCACCGCCATGACGGTCGGTTCGCTCAAGGAACCGATCGAGCTCGTGCCAAGCCTCAAGCAAGCGGGGGGACTGCACCTCATCACCAATCTGGGCAAGCGCCTGAGCTTTGCCTACCTGGGTCCGGTTGAATGGGATCGCAGCGGATCGATCGTTTATGGGCTGTGGGTGCACATCGCTCCCGGCACCGATCGGCCCATCGCGGACATCCGCTCGAACGCGGCGCTGACCCTCGTGCTCGACAACGGCACGCGCGTCCTGCGCCCGATCGATGCGCCGCAATTGGGCCGCGGCGCCTACCAACCGGTCGCATCCTGGGGCCAAACCGCCTACTTCGAGCTGACCGTGGAGATGCTCAAGCAAATGGCGGCCAGCGCGATGCTGCAACTCGATGTGCGCGCGGCGGACGATTCCGTGGTGAGCTTCGTGGCCACCGGCGAGACGCGTGAGACGCTGACCAACTACTTGCATTCGCGCGGCATCACTGGCGATTGATGGCCTCGACCCGCGGCAACGCAATGGTCGCTCCGGGACGAACCTCGCCAAAGTCCACATCCGGGTTGTATTCGGCGACCAGCCATATGGGCAGGTCCGCATGTTGTTGCGCGATGATCCACAGCGATTCGCCCTTTTTCACCGTGTAGGTTTCGGTGCCCGCGATCCTGTGGGTGGCGAAAAAAGCTTCCTGCAGCTGGCGATGGTATGCGCGCCGCGCCGCCTCGAACTCCGCCGCGCTGACCTGCGACAGGTCCAGCTTCACCTTGCGGCCCAGCGTCACCCTGGCGTTCTTGTGCAGCTTGTTGAGCGCGCGCAGCGAGGCTGAACTGACTTTGGACCAATCGGCGAAATGTCCGAGGGTCTCCGCCGCCTGCACGATGACGCGGTTGTCCGCGGCAACGCTGTAATCCGTAGTGTCGCCGTTGCCGGAAGGCGAAGCGGCCGGAAGCAACGCCGCGCTCTCGCTCTGCCGCTGCGAGACCGGCTCCCTGGGCGGCGGCTGGCGCGGGAGCGCGGTGGCGGCGGCAGTTTCCGCCGGCGGGGCCGGCGCTGCCGCGGCCGACAACGTCTCGGCAGGTGCGGGCACGGCCTCAGCGGCGGCGGCCGCCGCGCCGCCCTCGGCACGCGACGCCGGCAGGGGGATGCGCAGCGTTTCGCCGCGCGCCAATGCGTGCGGCGAGCCGAGGCCATTGGCCGCGAGCAGCCGATTGAGCGTAACGCCGCTCGCCGCCGCTATGCTCGCCAGCGTCTCGCCGCGCCGCACCCGGTGTTTGCCATCGTTTCTTTGCGCCACAAAACGCTCCGCCGCCGGCAGCCGCGCCCATGCGGCCGCGATATCGGCGGCCGGCGGCGAGCCCGGTATGCGCAGCGCGTAGCCGCGCGGTACCAATCTCGTTTTATTCCACACGGGCGGCCGCAGCGCCGGATTGAGCACGCGCAGCGCCCCCAAATCGGCCTTGAAGGCCCGGGCCAGCGCGTCGACGCCGATGTAGTCCGGCAGCGTAACCACCGTGCTCTCGGTTTCCGGCAAATGCGTGAGCGGACCGAAATATTTTTCGGCGTTGCGATCGACCTCGAGTGCCGCGAGAAACGCCACGTAGAAATTCCTCGAGGCAAAGCCGAACGTGGCACCCTGGTAGTGCTTCACGATCACCGCGATATCGCTCGTGCCGAGTTCCTCCTGGGCGCGCTTCAAGCCGCCCGGCCCGTGATTGTAGGCGGTGACCGCCAGGGGCCAGCTGCCGAGCAGGCGGTAGTTGTAGAGCATCAGATTCGCGGCGGCCTCGGTGGAACTGTACGGATCCAGGCGTTGGTCCACCACGCCGTCGACCCGCATATAGCGTCGAGCCGTTCCCGGCATGAACTGCCACAGGCCGGCGGCGCCCACGCGCGAATACGCCGCCGGATTGAACGAAGATTCGACGTGCGGCAGCGCGCCGATTTCCGGCGGCACACCCCGGTCGGCGAGAACGCGGGAAATGCTCGCCTCGTACGCCTGGGCCCGGATCAGGCCTTCGTGGAAGCGGTCGGCCTGACCCAGTTGAAAACGAATGCGCTCGATGGCTTCGCGGAAACCCGCCGGCGTGGTTTTGTCGCCGAACTCATTCAGGATGCGCCGCTCGTGGGGCGTGAGGTTTTCGGTATCGCCCGCGGCAAAGCGCCGCAGCAGCGCGGCATAGCGCGCCTTGGCCTGCTCGACGATGCGCTCGCGCTGCCGCGGTGAATCGGAGGGATCGAAGCGCAGCACCTCGTAAACCAATCCCAAGTACCAGTCGTCGTGCAGCAGCCCTTGATCGGTCGTGACCTCGGTGTATACGCGGATCCAGAAGCGCACATCCGGCTCGAGCTCCGGCGGATAGGCGAAAGCATCGGACGGCGCGGCGCGTACCGGTGCGCAGCAGAGGAGCGGCGCCACCAGCAGCGCCAGGCAAAGCCAATGAGCACGTTTCGACCTGAATGCAAACAAATCGAGGAGCCTTAAGCGGCGACCGCGCTGCCTGTGCGATCCCTGCCGGGGCGAAACACCAGGCCGAACACCACGAAGATCGCGAGCGCGGCCGCAGCCGGAATCGGCCAGATGGCATGCCAATCGTGCGTCACCTGCAAGCACGCGTGCGCGGCGGCGGCCGCATCGCTGCAGCTCGAATTGGCGACGGCATAGCGGTTCACGATGGCGCCGGAGACGAAAGCGCCGACGAAGTACCCCAAACCATTGGTCACGAAATTGATCAGCCCCTGCGCGGCGGCGCGTATGGTCTCTCCGGCACGCTGATCGGTGTACACCTGACCGCCCACGAAAAAGAAGTCGTAGCACACGCCGTGCAGCAGAATCCCCGCATAGATGAGCCACATCGCGCCGCCCGCATCGCCGTTGGCGAAGGCGAAATAGCGCAGCGCCCACGCCAGCATGCCGACCAGCATGATGATCTTGATGCCGAAGCGGCGCAGCAGGTAAGCCAGCAACAGCATGAAAAACACCTCGGACATCTGGCCGAAGGTTTGAATGAAGGCCGCCTCCGGCACCTTGATTTCGTTCAAAAACGGGTTCGCAAAGGTGTAGTAGAACTGCAGCGGGATGCACAGCAGGAATGAGCCGATCACGAAGATCAGGAAGTCGCGCTTCTTCAATAATTGCAGCGCGTCCAACCCCAAGGCGTCGCGCAGGCTGAATTTGCCGCGCGCGGCCTGCGGCGGCGTGTGCGGCAACAGCAACGCATACGCGGCCATGCAAAGCGATGCAGCGGCGGAGATTTGCATCGGCAGCACCAAGGCATCGGCGTGCAGGCTCTTGCCGACCAGGATGCCCGCGGCGATCCAGCCGATGGAGCCGAGCACCCGCACGTAGGGAAAGCTGCTGGATTCCTTGAGGTGGTGGAATGCGATGGAATTGGTCAAGGACAGCGTCGGCATGTAGCACAGGGCGTAGAGAATCAGCAGCGGGTAAAACGTCGCGAACGCCGTCTGCTGCGACACCATCCACATGAGCGCGGCGCCGGCCAGGTGCAGCGCGGCGAGCAACTTCTCGCTCGCGAACCATCGATCCGCGACGATGCCGATGAAGAAGGGCGACAGCAGCGCGCCGATGGCCGTCGCGCCGTACGCCAGGCCTATATGGGAATCCGTGAAGTGCAGGGTCTGCCCGAGGTAGGTGCCCATGGTCACGAACCACACGCCCCAGATGAAGTACTCCAGGAACATCATCAGCGCCAGGCGCGCCTGAGTCATGGCAGTTCGCGGATGCGGATGCGGCGCAACTCCAAGGAGCCGGGATGATCGCCCTGAATGCCGATGTAGCCTTTCTTGGCCAAGCCATAGTTGGGATACTTCGCGAACTTGCTCGCCGCGACCTTGGCCTTCCAGTCGGGACTGCCGAAGTCGTATTCGACCACTTTCGTGCCGTTCAGCCAGTGCTCGACGTGATCGCCATTGACGATGATGCGCGTCTTGTTCCACTCGCCGAAGGGTTTAACCACGCCGGCGGGAGGACCGTACAGGCCGTACGCCGCCGCGGCCGCGGTGAGCCGGCTGCGGCCATCGGGCGCGTTGGCGTCGTCGAGCAATTGATACTCCGGGCCGCTCCAGTAAATGTGGTCGTACTCGCGCGTGGCGCGGTAAAAGACGCCGCTGTTGCCGCCCTTGCCGATTTTCCATTCGAGTTCGAGCTCGAAATTGCCGAATTGTTCCTTGGTCACCAGATCGTCGACGTCGCCGTCCTTCGCCAGCGTTCCGTCCACGACGCGCCAGCCTTGCGGCATGCCTTGCGAGCGCCACCCGCGAAAGGTATCGGGCATTGTGCCGTCGAACAGGGTGTGCCACTTCGAATTGGCGGCTGCCCCTTGCGCGCCCGCATCGCTGGCCGCCCCCGCGGCCAAACACCATGCGCTCGCAAGCAGCGCCGCCTTTGCCACATTCCCGCCATGCATCATGTCGACCTCCACTCCCCGCGGGCGACCGCGGGAACAAATGAATCGAGGCCGGGCGGCGGAAAATCCAGCGTCCTGCCCTGCTCCGCACTCATATAGGCGGCCATCAGCAGCGATACTACCTCCAGGCCGTCCTCGAAGGTAAAACGCGGCGCTTCCTTGCCGAGAAATGCCCGCACGAAATGCCGGTCTTCGCTTTCATAGCCGTAGGCGGCGGCCTCGCTCGCCACCACCGGCATCGATCCGATTTCCGCATTTTGCTTTTCGACCAGATCCTCGCCGCTTGCGCCGCGCACTTCGCGCGAGAAAAACAGATTCAGTCCGCTATCCAATGTATTCCAGGACATCGAATATTCCGGCCCCAGAAGCTCGGCGGACAGGCGCAGCCCCGCGCCCACGAAGCTCCACGAGGTCGAGGCCTCGCCGATCAAGATCTGGCCCTCGGGAGTCGCAAATTCGATGCTCACGCTGGCGAAGTCCTCGGACGGCCGTTTGGCGTAGTCGACCTCCCGGCCATAGAGAGCGGCAAGCTTCGCGGGGTAGCCGCCCTTCGACCATTTCAGGCTGGCGATGTGCCCGGTGATGCGAACCGGGCGTACCGAGGCACGCTCCGCCCCCGGCTGGGTCAGCAAATGGCGCACCAGCAGCACCGAGTGGCACATCATGTCGTTGAGCACGCCGCCGCCTTGCAGCTCTCCGCGCCAGAACCACGGTGCATGCGGTCCGCTGTGTTCCTCGGATGCGCGCGCCAGATAGGGCCGGCCGGTGGCAGCCGCGCCGCGCGCCCAAATCCTCGAACGGCCGGCCTCGATCTGCGGCGCGAATACCTGATTTTCCAGATAGCCGTGCATCGCGCCGCTGCGCTTGACCAGTTCCAGCATGCGCTTGGCTTCGGTGACATTTCGCGCCAGCGGCTTCTCGCAAGCGATGCCGCGCAAGCTGCCCACGCCGCCTTCGATGGCGTGGACGATTTCTTCCATGTTCTCGAGCCGCATGTGGTTGGGTCCGGTGAGCCACAGCGCATCGATGGCAGGGTCAGCCACCATGTCGCGGATCGAGGCGTGTGCTTTGGCGGCGCCGATGTCGAGATGCCGCGCCAGCGCCGCCGCGGAGCTTGCGTGCTCCAGATTCGGACTCCACACGCCGCGCACCTCGGCGTCGCGCACGGCCTGGAAGCCCTGCATGTGGAAGCGCGCATTGAAACCGGAACCGACGAATCCCACGCCGAGCCGCCCGGGCGCGTGATGGTTCGAGGTGCTGCTCATGCGGTGCCGGGAGGCTTGGGACCCAGCCCAAGTTTCTGCAGCAATTCCGCCGGGGCGCCCTCGAATTTCGCCAGCGGAACGTTGCCGATGTAGCCGATGTCCTTCCAGCCCGCCGGCGTCGAGTAGAAGGCGCCCACCGTCAGGTCGCGGTAGCGCGTGAAGAAGGCCGCGGCGCGCGCGAATTTCGGCTTGGCCGAGGGCTCATAGCAAATGTCGTCGCAGATCGCGTGCTGCCGGGACTCGTCCAGTTCCGCGAAGTATTTTTCGAACCGCAACAGCGCCTCGGCGTCCATCCAGGCGAGGCCCTCCAGCACGATCGGACGATCGCTCAGCTGGCGGGGATACGGAGCGCTCACCCATTCATCGATGAAATCGACCACGCCCACGCTGGCCGCATCGGGCGAGCGTCCATCGTCCGGCAAAATCACGTTGCACAGCGCTTTGGCGGTGCGCCGTTGCGCCGCGGACAGCGTCAGCGGCCAGACATCGCCGGGTCGGTAAAGCTTGGTGAGGTCAGGATCGGTGCCGTAGCCCCGCACCGCCGGCTGTGCGGTAATTTCCTGGGCCCAGCCGCGCTGACGCAGCAACGGCATCGAGGCCGCTGCGCTCAGCATCCACTTGATCGTCGTGCGCCGGTCCGTCACAACTCCTTCCTCCGCATCCGCTCGGCGATGTGGTCCGCCGAGCGCCACGCCAACGCCATGATGGTCAGGGTCGGATTCTTGTCCGCATTGGAGACGAACACGGCGCCGTCGGTCAGAAACAGGTTCTTGACGTCCCAGGTCTGGCACCATTGGTTGGTCACCGAGGTTTGGCGGTTCGCGCCCATGATTGCGCCGCCGACTTCATGGATGATGAAGCCGCCGGGGGCAATCGCGTCGGCTCCGTCGCTCTGCACCTTGGTCAGCACGCGTCCACCCATCGCCTGCACGATGTCCGCGAACGTCTTTTGCATGTGGGCTGCTTGGCGCGTCTCATGCTCGGACCACTTCCAGTGAAAGCGCAGCACCGGGATGCCCCATTTGTCCTTGACGTCAGGATCGATCTCGCAATAGGAGTTTTCGTTCGGGATCATTTCGCCCCGCCCCGCGAAGCCGACGAACGAGCCATAGTAGCGGCGCGCGTCCTCCTTGAGCTTCTTGCCGTAGCTGCCGCCGGTAAAGCGTTCGAGACCATGCAGCGTGCCCGCGTCGGGCATGCGGCGCCCGCCGCCGAATTCAATGTGATAGCCGCGCGCGAACCCCAGCTTGCCCTTCTGCTGATCCTGATAACCCCACCACGGCGCGTAAAACGCGTGGCCGCTGGCGCCGTCCTCGTTTTGCGGCGGCAGCGATTCGAGCAGGGGAATCTGGCCGCTCAAATCGGCCCCCACGGTGTCCATGATGTAGCGCCCGACCTTGCCGCTGGAATTGGCGAGGCCATCCGGGAACAGCGCGCTCTTCGAGTTCAGCAGAATTCGCGCCGTCTCGCAGGCGCTGGCCGCGAGCACGATCACGCGCGCGCTCGCCTGATGCTCCGCGCCGCTGACCTTGTCGACGTATTTCACGCCCTTGGCGAGGCCGTTTTTTCCCAGCACCACCTGGCTGACCATGGCATTGCACACGATGTCGAGGTTCCCGGTCGCGAGCGCCGGCGGCAGATGCACGGTGGTCGACTGATAGTTCGCCCGGATCGAGCAGCCGCGGCCGCAATCGGTGGCCCAGATGCAGGCCAAGCGCTGCTGCATGTGCGACGCGAGTATTTTTTGCGCCTTCAGATTGCCGGGATGCAGCAACGCCGGCGAGCGCTTGAAATCGAGCTGCTGCGTCAGAACCGCGCGGTGCCCCGGCGACGACGGGAATCCCCAGGCGCCCTGCGCGCTGCTGCACCAGGTAATCGCTGACCAATGGCGCCGGCGGGGGCAGGAGGCATCCGGGCGAGGAATTCGGCGTGTTCTCGAGCCCCTCGGAGGTGCCGTACACGCCGATGAGCCGCTCGACCTTGTCGTAGTAGGGCGCCACATCCTCGTAGGATATCGGCCAGTCGAATCCGAGGCCGTCGCGGCTGTGAGGTTTGAAATCGTAAGGCCCATTGCGCAGCGAAATGCGGCCCCAATGGTTGGTGCGCCCGCCCAGCATGCGCGAGCGCCACCAGGCGAAGCGTCCGCGCGGATCGCTGGTCGACTGCACATACGGTTCTCCGGGAACCGTCCAGCCGCCGTCGATGGTGGCGTCATAGAATCCGAAAGCCTTTTCCGGCGTCGCGGCGCCGCGCAACGGAGCCTGGTCCGACGTTTGAAACATCGGGGTTTCATGTTCCGGCACGTAGTTGCGCCCCGCTTCCAACATGAGCACCTTGACGCCTTCCATGCTCAAGGTATAGGCGGTTTGCCCGCCCGCGGCGCCGGAGCCGACGATGATGACGTCGTAATGCTTTTCGCGGGCCGCGGCGGCTGGGTTGCTCACGCAGGTATGTTACCCGACGGCGGCTACATTGCCGCTCTTATCCGCACTTCGAATCGCCGCAATTCAGGCAGGTCATGCAGCCATCCATCATGACCACCGCGGCGGTGCTGCATTTTGCGCACAGCTGCGCGCCCTCGGGGAAGTGCGATTTTGAAAATGCATCGGTCTGCTTGGTGCGGGCCTCGAATTCGGCGCGCTTTTCCTCGACCAGTTTTCGCTGGTGAACATCGAGTTCCGGCTTCTTGAGCAAGCCGATCGACTGCAGGTGACGCTCGATGACATAGCCCAGTTCCGCGATGGTCGAGGGCATGAATTTGCCGCCGGGCTGCCAATAGCCGCCCTTGGGATCGAATACCGCCTTGAGTTCGTCGACCAAGAACGTGGTATCGCCGCCTTTGCGGAAAACCGCGGAAATGACCCGCGTCAACGCCACGATCCATTGGAAATGGTCGAGGTTCTTCGAGTTTATGAAGACCTCGAACGGCCGCCGCTGTTCATGCGGCGTGCCTTCGTTGAGCACGATGTCGTTGATGGTGACGTACATCGCGTGGTCGGAGACCGGCGTCTTTATCTTATAAGTCGAGCCGATCAGGACTTCGGGGCGCTCGAGCTTCTCGTGCATCCATATCACGTTGTCTTGGGCTTTCGGCGCATCCTTGAGCGCGAGCGCCGGCGCATCCTTCGCCTCGGGTTTCTGCACGCGGTACTTCGCGATCTTCTTGCCGATTTTGATGTGAGCCATGATCAGAACTTCCCGTAATAGCCTTCTTTCAGCGCATCGAAGAGATTTGCGGCGGTATGCATTTCACCGTCGTATTCGATCTCCTGATCGCCTCGCGCCTCGACCTCCGTCCCATCCTCCAAGGTGAAGACGTAGGTGGTGTTCTTCAAGTCGTCCTCTTTGACCAAAACGCCCTGGAAGGCCTCCGGATTGAAGCGGAACGTCGTACAACCCTTGAGACCGGACTCATAGGCGTACATATAAATATCCTTGAAGTCCTCGTACTTGTAGTCCGTGGGCACATTCGCGGTCTTCGATATCGAGGAGTCGATCCAGAGCTGCGCCGCCGCCTGAATGTCCACGTGCTCCTTGGGACCAATGTCGTCCGCCGCAATGAAATAGTCGGGCAGCTTCTCGGCGGGCAGCTGCGAATTGGGCATGGCGCGCGGATTGATCAATTCACGATAGGCCAGCAACTCGAAGGAAAAGACATCGACCTTTTCCTTGGATTTTTTGCCTTCGCGCAGCACATTGCGAAAATAGTGATGCGCGAAAGACGGCTCGATGCCGTTGGAGGCATTGTTGGCGAGCGACAGGGAAATCGTGCCGGTTGGCGCGATCGAGGTGTGGTGCGTGAAGCGCGCGCCTACTTCGGCGAGTTCATCGACCAGCTCGGGGGAGGTTTCGGCGATGCGCTGCATGTAGCGGCTGTAGCGCGCGTGCAGTACCCGGCCGGAGACGCGCGCGCCGACCCGCCAGCCATCCTTCATCATTTCGGGGCGCTTGCGCAGCATCTCGCGCGTCACCGTGAACTCCTCGTTCATGATCGGCGCGGGACCCTTTTCCTTGGCCAAATCGAGCGCGGCTTCCCAGCCCGCCACCGCCATCTCGCGCGAAACGTTCTGCGTAAAGGCCACCGATTTCTTCGACCCGTATTTCATGCACAGCATGGTGATGGTCGAACCCAGACCCAGGAATCCCATTCCATGACGGCGCTTGCGCAGGATTTCGTCGCGCTGCTGCGCCAGGGGCAAGCCGTTGACCTCGACCACGTTATCCAGCATGCGCGTGAACACCTTCACGACCTTGCGATAGGATTCCCAGTCGAAGCGCGCATCGTCGGTGAACGGATCGACCACGAATTTGGTGAGATTCACCGAGCCCAGGAGGCAGGAGCCGTAGGCTGGCAGCGGTTGTTCTCCGCATGGGTTGGTGGCGCGGATATTTTCCGTCCACCAGTTGTTGTTCATCTCGTTCACCTTGTCGATGAGGATGAAGCCCGGCTCGGCAAAATCGTAGGTGGAGGTCATGATCACGTCCCACACGCGCCGCGCCGGCAAAGTCTTGTAGATCTTGCAGGCGACCAGCCCCTCGTCGTTCGCGACATAGCCCTGCGTGTAGGGCCACTCGCGCCACACGAATTTCGCGGCGTCGGAGAGATCCGGGCGCTCCGCCTCGAATTCCTGCAGACCCAAGGGAAACGCCAACGTCCACTCGCAGTCGTTTTTCACGGCCTGCATGAATTCGTCGGTCACCAGCAGGGACAAATTGAATTGCCGCAGGCGGCCGTTCTCGCGTTTGGCGCGAATGAATTCCAGCGCGTCGGGATGTCCGATGTCGAAGGTGCCCATTTGCGCGCCGCGCCGCCCGCCCGCCGAGGACACGGTGAAACACATCTTGTCGTAGATATCCATGAACGACAGCGGACCGGAGGTGTAGGCGCCCGCGCCCGACACGTAGGCGCCGCGCGGCCTCAAAGTCGAGAACTCATAGCCGATGCCGCAACCCGCTTTCAGCGTCAGGCCGGCCTCATGCACTTTCTGCAAGATATCATCCATGGAATCGCGAATCGTTCCCGACACGGTGCAGTTGATCGTCGAGGTCGCGGGCTTGTGCTCGAGGGCGCCGGCATTCGACGTCACGCGGCCTGCGGGAATGGCACCGTGACGCAGCGCCCACAGAAATGACTCGTACCACTGTTCGCGGCTGGGTTCGCTTTCCACATCGGCCAGCGCGCGCGCGACGCGCTTATAGGTATCGTCCATCGTATTATCGATGGGCGAACCGTCCTTCGAGGTCAGCCGATACTTCTTATCCCAGATGTCGAAGGAGGCTTCTTGGTAAGGAATGCTGCCTACATCTTTGGGCTGTATTTTGACCACCGTATTCATGGGTATCTACGCCGCTCCGTTATAATTATTGAGCCAAACCTGAACACTATGGCGGTGTTCGCGCGAAAAAAATCATTGGTGACTTAACAGAAGATCGATGGGACTCGACTGACAGTTCCGAACACAACATCTTGTGTTTGTCTTCGAAGGGTACGGCGCGATGGCAATCATCGTCAAGACTTTTTTTGCAGTATTTTTTGCCAAAAAAATGCTGAAATATCAAACGTTTGGCGGATTATGCGCAGAAAATGGCTGATTACACTTTCAAGCAGCAAGGTCAAGAGGAAAAAGTGCAAATCGCAAGATATTGTGTTTGCACACGTTATCCACATTATGTTCCCTTGACTTTGAACTGCGTCACATATTTTCGCCGCGCCGGGATTGCCCCAGTTTGCCGGCGGGCCGCGGCTCCAGAAGGAAGTTGACCGTTTGTTTGGGGCGCCGCTGACCACCGCCGCCGATTCCGGCGCGTGGCTGCCGGATCAGGGTGTATTGACCATTCGTGGGCAGCGCGAGGAGGCGCGCGAGGGCTTCCGCCGCATCGAGCGCATCAGCGGCGAATTCCAGCGCCGTTTCAGCCTGAGGGGATCCTTGGCATGCGTCCTTCCGTGTAATATCGCCTCGATCCTGGCGAAACGAGGCCGGACTTCCGGTCCGGCCTCGCATCATCTGCCGGCCAATGAGGTTTCCCGAAGGACCGCATGCATCTTCGTCTCAAGTTTGCAGCAGCCGCGCTCGCCGCGTCTGCGCTCGCAGGTCAGGCGCTCGCGGCGATTCCCGCGCCCGATGGCACGCCCATGCCGACGCTGGCCCCCATGGTCAAGCGCGTCTCGCCCTCCGTCGTGAACATCGCCACGCGCGGCACCATCAAGGAACAGTCGGGCCGCAACCCGCTGCTCGACGACCCATTTTTTCGGCGATTTTTCGACACTCCGCCGGATTCGAAGCCGCGCGAACGCCAGTTCCAAAGCGCAGGTTCCGGCGTCATCGTCGATGCGAAGAACGGTTACATCATCACCAATCATCACGTGGTCGAAAACGCCAGTGAGATCACCATCACGCTGCTCGATAACCGCACCTTCAGCGCCAAAGTGATCGGCAGCGACGAAGGCGCCGACATCGCCGTACTGCAGGCAAAACAGCCCAATCTTATCGCCATGCCGTTCGGCGATTCGACCAAGCTCGAGGTCGGCGACTATGTCGTCGCCATCGGCAACCCATTCGGATTGCAGCACACCGTCACCGCCGGAATCGTCAGCGCGCTCGGGCGCAGCGACATCAATCCGGAGGCCGGAGGCTACGAAGATTTCATCCAAACCGACGCCTCGATCAATCCCGGCAACTCCGGCGGCGCATTGGTGAATCTGCGCGGCGAGTTGGTCGGCATCAATTCCGCCATCTTGTCCCGCACCGGCGGCAACATCGGCATCGGCTTTGCGATCCCGGTAAACATGGTCCACAGCGTCATGGACCAGCTCATCAAATACGGGCAGGTGAAACGCGGCGTCCTCGGCGTCCAGCTCTACAGCGTCAACTCGGACATCGCCAAGGAATTCGGCCTGAGCGAGACGACCGGCGCCCTGGTGGCCGGGGTGGTGCAAGGATCGGCGGCGGATCGCGCCGGCATAAAGACCGGCGATATCATTACTGCGCTCAACGGCGTCACCATGAAGAGTTCCGGCGAACTGCGCAACGCCATCGGCATGCTGCACGTCGGCGACAAAGTGGAGCTGGGCATACTGCGCGACGGCAAACCCCGCAAGCTCACCGCGTTGATCGCCGAGCGTTCGGAAGTGGAATCGGCGAGCGCGGCGGATATCAGCCGCGGGCTCGACGGCGCCGTACTGGCCGACGCGCCCGACGGCGGGGGAGTTCTGGTGAACAAAGTGCAAGAGGCGAGCGCTGCGGCCCAGGCGGGAATTCGCGCCAACGATGTGATCGTGGGCGTGGGACGGACGCCGGTCAGCGACTTGAAGTCGTTTCGCGAGGCCGTCAAGGGCGCATCCGTGCTGGTGCTCAAGATTCGCCGGGGCGGCGACACTCTCTTGCTGCCGGTGCGCTGATCCATGCGCCTCAAGTCCATAGTGGTTCTCGGCGGAACCGGATTCCTGGGAACGCGCCTGGTCGCCCGCTTGATCAAGGATGGCCACCAGGTCACCGTGCTGTCGCGCGACCGCGAGCAGCACAAGCATCTGCTGGTGCTGCCCGGCCTGACCCTGGAGAATTGCGACGTGTATCAGGAACCGCAGCTGAGCGAGCGCTTCCGCGGCAAGGACGTCGTCATCAATCTCATCGGCATACTCAACGAGCGCGGCTTCGGCGGCTCAGGCTTCCGCCGCGCGCATGTCGAGCTTGACCCGGCATGTCTTGCTCGCGGCGCGCTCCGCGGGCGTCGCGCGGCTGCTGCAAGTATCGGCCTTGAAGGCCGCGCCCGATGCGCCCAGCCACTACCTGCGTACCAAGGGCGAGGCGGAAAAGCTCATTCGCGAGCAGAACGCCGTCGGATTGGACCATCTTTCAACCGTCGGTGATGTTCGGCCCCGGCGATTCGTTTCTGAATCGTTTTGCCGCGACTGCTCGCCGCGATTCCCTTTTGTCTTTCCTCTGGCGAGGCCGAACGCGCGCCTGCAGCCGCTCTGGGTCGACGACATGGTGGACGCCCTGCTGCGCTGCCTGCACGGCGGCGCCAACAGCCGTCAAACCTATCAACTGGGCGGCCCGCAGATCTATACCTTGAAGGAAATCGTCGTTTGGGTGGCGAAACTGACCGGCCGGCGCCGCTGGATCGTCGGGCTGCCGGATTTTATCGGGCGCACGCAAGCTTTCTTCATGAATTTCGTTCCCGGCCGGCCTTTCTCCGGCGACAACTTCAAATCGCTCACCGTCGACAGCGTATGCAGCGAGGATGGCTTCGCGAAGCTCGGCATCAAGCCCAAATCCATGGGCGCATCCGCGCGGCTCTTCTTGGGCGCGCAAGAGGACAATGCGCGCCTGAGCCGGGACCGCGCTGCCGCGGGCCGCGCCAAGTCCTCGCCCTGACACCCAGCGACCTTTGCCGCCGCGGCAACCGCTCAGGCGGGGGGTGCCGGAAACGCCTTCGCGGCCGCCAGGATCCATTCGCGAAAGTGCGCCACCTTGGGTAATGCGAGAAAACTCTTCGGACACACGAAGTAGTACGCCGACGCGTACGGCAGCGCGCCGCGGCCGGCGAGCTTGAGCGTGCCCTTCTGCAGAGCCCGCGTCACCAGGGTCCACCGGCCGAGCGCATACCCCAATCCTTCCTCCGCCGCCGCCAGGAGGCCGGCGGAGTCTTCGATGCTCGGCGCCCGCGAATGCCATGCGGCTTCCTCGGATGCCTGCGCCCAAACATGCCAGGGTTCATCGCCGCTTTCGAGCAGCGGGAATTTGCTGAGCGAAGTGCCGCGTTCGATCATGCCGTGCTGCTTGATGAGATCAGGACTCGCAACCGGCACCAGCCAATCCTCGAGCAGCTTCTCGCTGTGCATGTTGGGGTAGTCGCCGCGCCCGAAGCGGATCGCGATGTGATTTTCCGAGCGCGAGAAATCCACCAGTTCGCGCGAGGTATGAAACCGCAATTCGATCTCGGGGAACTTGCGGCGAAAGGAACGGATTCGCGGCAGCAGCCAGATCTGCAGGAACGAGGACAGCAAGCTGATCTGCAGCGGCCCCGCGCGGCGGTGTTGCTTCATCTGCTGCAGCGCCGACTCGAGTTTCTCCAATCCCGACCTGACCGCGGGCAGCAGCTCCGATCCTTCCTCGGTAATCTCCACGCGCCGCCCATTGCGCCGGAAAAGCGGCACTTGGATATAGGCTTCCAACGTTTTGATCTGCTGGCTGACGGCCGCAGGAGTGACATTGAGCGCATCGGCAGCTTCCGAAAAACTCAGGTGCGCGGCCACGGCCTCGAATACGCGCAAGGATCCCAGGGGCAGTCGGTCGTACGCGGATGGCACTTTTAAGCTTTCCTATGCGCCGTGGGTTCAACCCGCAACGGAGCGCATATCATGAACGAATTACCTTCCGCACACCAAGGCGTCCCGCTGCGCCTGGTCCAGCTGCGCCAGCGCGCGCACGCGGCGGTAGAAGGCGGGCAGATCGCCGCCCACGGCCTGCAGCTCCCGTTGAAAGCCCGGCACGCAGCCGTAGTAGGTGGCGATCGATGCCAGGTGGGCATTGTTGATGTCCTCCTTGAACCAGGCATCGAACGGCGCGTGGCCGCCCCACTCGGCGCGCAGCGCCGCATAGGATTCGCGCAGCGCTGCGAATTCCTCGCGCTTGCGTCCGCGCATCAACGGCGGCGGCAGGCCGGAGGCGTACAGGGCGCGCAGTTGCTCCCGGGTCTTGCTCATCAGCGCGATCACCTGCAGGTAGCGCTTCTGCAGCAGCAGGTGTTCCGCCAGATCCTGCCCGCGGCCGAGACTCGTGAGCCAGCGCCGCACGCCTTCTTCTTCCACCGTGGTGGCCAGCGCCTCGTTGAACGACGCGTCGTTGCGGACATAGATGAGCTGGTGGGTCAATTCGTGAAAAATGATCGCCGCCAGTTCCACGTCGTCCCAGTTGACCATCGTGCTCAAAATGGGATCGTCGAAGTGCCCCAACGTGGAGTACGCCGCGACTCCGCCGACCAGGACATCGTAGCCTTGCGCATGCAGGCGGGCGGCAAAGCGCCGCGCCTTGGCCTCGGCGAAATAGCCCCGGTAAGCCACGCAGCCGACGATCGGGAAACACCATTTCTTCGCTTCAACGGAAAATTCCGGAGCCGCAACCACGTTCCAGACGACATACGGACGGCCGATATCCGCATACTTTCGATAGCTGCCGTTGTCCGGCAGCTTGAGCTCACGGCTGGCGAAATCGCGTATCGACGCCGCCGATTCCAATTGCGTGCGCAGCTGGGGCGTCGTTCCGGGCGCGTCGATGACGCGGGCGATGGGCTGCCGTTTGGACATCAGAGACAACTGCCCTGCGGCGCTTTGCAGCAAGTAGCAGCCGCCGCTCGAGCTTGCAATCAATGCGACCGCCAGCGCGGCGCGGATTGGGATGGCGATGCTGCTAATATTCACGCATGCAAGTGTATCTGGTTGGCGGCGCTGTCCGAGACGCGCTGCTCGGTTTGCCGGTCAAGGAACGCGATTGGGTGGTGGTGGGGAGCACCCGCGACGAACTGCTGCGCCTCAAGTATCGCGAGGTGGGCCGCGATTTTCCCGTGTTCCTGCATCCCGATTCCCGTGAAGAATATGCGCTGGCGCGCCGCGAGCGAAAGACTTCGCCGGGTTATCGCGGTTTTGCGGTCGAGTTCGGGCCCGAGGTCGGTCTCGAGCAGGATTTGGCGCGGCGCGATCTGACCATCAACGCCATCGCGCAGGCCGGCGACGGATCCTTCATCGACCCCTTCGGCGGACGGCGCGACTTGCAGGCCCGCGTGCTGCGCCATGTTTCACCGGCCTTCGTCGAAGACCCGGTGCGGATCTTGCGGCTCGCGCGCTTCGCCGCCCGCTTCGCGCCGCTCGGCTTTAAGGTGGCTCCCGAAACCATGGCGCTGATGCGCCAAATGGTCGAGCAGGGAGAGATCGATGCTTTGGTGGCCGAGCGCGTCTGGCAGGAAACCGAAAAGGCGCTGCGCGAAACCGGCGCCAGCGTATTTTTCCAGGTGCTGCGAGATTGCGGCGCCTTGAAGGCCGTGTTTCCTGAGATCAACGCGCTCTTTGGCGTGCCGCAGCCGGAAAAATGGCATCCGGAAATCGACACCGGCGTGCATACCTTGATGGTGCTGGATCAAGCGGTGCGCTTGAGCGCGGATGCGAGGGTGCGCTTTGCCGCGCTGGTGCACGATCTCGGCAAGGGCGCGACGCCGCACGCAGAATGGCCCGGCCACAAGGGACATGAGGAGCGCAGCGTCGCGCTCATCGAGTCTCTGTGCGATCGCTTCAAGCTGCCGAGCGAGTATCGCGAACTCAGCATCATCGTGGCGCGCTATCACGGCAATGTGCACCGCGCGTTCGAGCTGCGCGCCGGCACCATTTTGGGAATTCTGGAAAAAACCGACGCGTTCCGGCGGCCGGAGCGATTTGCGCAAGCGCTCTTGGCCTGCGAGGCGGATTCGCGCGGGCGTTTGGGATTGGAACAAGATCCCTATCCGCAGCGTCAATATCTGCAGGCGGCGCGCGACGCGGCGGCGACGATCAAGCCCACGCCCGAGGATATCGCGGACCAGGTGGGCCCGCTGATTGCCGAACGCATCCACCAGCGGCGGCTGCGCGCCATCACGGAACTGACCGCTTCGCGTCCAGCCACGCGATGATGTTGGCGACCGTGTCGCGGTAGAAGCGTTCGTACAAGCCGCGCGACACGTAGCCGATGTGCGGCGTCGCCAGCAGGTTGTCCAATTTCCGGTAGGGATGATCGGCCGGCAGCGGTTCAATATCGTAGACATCGATGGCGGCGCCGGCGATTTGACCCGCCTCGAGCGCCGCGATCAGCGCCGCCTCGACCACGATGGGCCCGCGCGACGTATTCACCAAGCGCGCGCTGCGCTTCATCAAGGCAAGCTCGCGAGCGCCGATGAGTCCGCGCGGTTCGTTCGCTCAACACCAAATGCACGGAGACGATGTCCGCCTGCCGCAGCAATTCCTCCTTCGATACCAGCGCCGCACCGGCGGCGGCGGCTTTCTCGGCGGTCAGATTTTGGCTCCAGGCCAACACCCGCATGCCAAATGCCAGTGGCCGATCTTCGCCACCTGCGAGCCGATATGCCCCAGACCGATGATCCCCAGCGTCTTGCCCGACAGGTCTTCGCCGATGGTGTGCTGCCAAGCGCCGCCGCGGACCGCGTGCGGCTTCGGCGACGAGATGCCGCGCGCCCGCCAGAATGAGCGCCCATGTCAGTTCCACCGTCGGACTGCTGAAATAGCCGGTGTGAACCACCGTAACGCCGCGTGCGGCCGCCGCCTTCATGTCGATGGACGCGTTGCGCGGGCCGGTTGAGGCGATCAGTTTCAAGTTCGGCAGCCGATCGATCATCGCGGCGCCGAGCGGCGTGCGTTCGCGCATCACGCAGACGATGTCGTAGGGAAGCAGCCGCGCGGCCACAGCGTCCGCATCGGCCAAATGGTCGCAAAATACATCCACGTCGGCGCGCGCCCTGACGGCGGACCAGTCGGCGAGCTTGAGCGCCACGCCCTGATAGTCGTCCAGCACCGCAATTTTTGCGCGCATGAGTTTCTCCTAAAGCGAATGCCGCAAGTCGAGGAGCTCGAAGCCGCGCCAGCGGCATATCGAGCCCGCGCAGCCACGCCATCGCCTTGAAGCGCTCGCCCATTTCGCCGGGCATCAGCAGCTGCCGCGCTTGATTGGCAAGGCGCGCGAAGCGGTTGTCATCGCCGCCTGCGGCCAGGCGCATCTCCCGATCGATCTGCAATGCCGCCAGAAAATGCGCCTGTGTCGTGAAGCCGGCCAGCTCGAAATCCGCTTCTCTGGACGCCTCGGCCACGCGGGTAAAATCCACCCAGGCGCTGATGTCCTGCAAGCCGAGATTTACCAACGGATCGGCGCTGAGACGCATGCCGGAAATGGCACACCAAGGTGCCATCGTGCCGTTCCGGCAAATAGTACTGCGCGCGCGGCAGCCCATAGTCGAACCACAGCACCGCACCGCGGCGCAACGCCCGCGTGACTGCGCGGGTCCACGCGCCCAGCCGCGGGCAGTACTCGGACACATATCCGTCATCCCAGGGGCCGCCGGCTGCGGCAAGTTCGCGGCAAATGTCGCGCATCGCCGCGCCCGCGGGACGTGCCCGCCACGCGAATTCTGCGCCGCGGCACCGCCGCGGATCTCGACGCCCAGTTCCTCGACCGCGCTCGAGTGCCAGCGAAAGCGCGCCACCGGCAACGCATCCAGACACTTCGTTCGCGAGTATGACGCCGTCGAAGGGCTCCGCGGGCGGCCGATCGAGCCAGTGCACGCGGTAAAGCAAGTGCGGCAGCCGTTTCTGCAAATGCTCGCGCTGCCGCTGACGCAGGTCGGCGCTGACTTCGAGAATCCAATAGTGTTCCGGCAGCTGACCGAGACTTTCCAGGCGCGCCAGGAGATCCGCCGCCAGCCGGCCGCTGCCGGCGCCGATTTCCATCACGCACCCCGCGCTCAAATTCTGCAGGACCTCGGCGCATTGCACGGCCACGCATGCGCCGAACAAACGCGAAACTTCCGGCGCCGTCGTGAAGTCGCCTCCCTCCCCCAGTTTGTGCGCGCCGCCGCTGTAGTAACCCAAGCCTGGCGCATACAGCGCAAGATCCATGAATCGCTCGAAGCTGAGCCAACCGCCTGCCTGATCGATCTCGGCGGCAACCTGCTCGCGCAGCCGTGCGCTCGCTGCGGCGGTCTGCAGCGGCTCAGCGGCTGCGTCGTGCGGCATCATTTCGCGCCGCCGCGGCCGTTGAGGTATCGTTGCGGCGGATGGTGGCCATGAACGACAATTTTGCGCTGCGCGGTCAAGTCGTGTTGATCACCGGCGGCGCGCGCCGCGTCGGCGCAGAGATCGCGCGCACGCTGCATGCCGCCGGCGCCAGCATTCTCATTCATTATCGTTCGTCGGCGGCCGCCGCCATTGCCTTGGCGGACGAGTTCAACCGCGCGCGCGCGCATTCCGCCGCGATCTTTGCCGCCCATCTTTTGAACGCCGACGCGCCGGAGAAATTGATCGCCGCGACTCTGCTCGAATTCGGCCGCTTGGACATTTTGATCAACAACGCGTCGAGCTTCTACCCGACGCCGATCGGCCAGATCACGCTGCCGCAGTGGGACGACTTGATGGGCAGCAATCTGAAGGCGCCGCTGTTCCTGTCGCAGGCCGCCGCGCCCAGTCTGCGGGCGCAACGCGGACTGATTATCAATATGATCGACATTCACGCTCTGCGTCCCTTGAAGGCGCATCCGGTTTACTGCGCCGCCAAGGCGGGTCTGGCCATGCTGACGCGTTCTTTGGCGCGCGAGCTGGGTCCGGAAATCCGCGTCAACGGCATCGCCCCAGGACCGGTGCTGTGGCCGGAGGGCGACATGGACGAGGATTTGAAGCGCGAAATCATCGGCAAGACGGCCCTCAAGCGCCACGGCACGCCGCAGGACATCGCCCGCACCGCGCTGTTCCTGGCGAAGGATGCGCCATATATCACCGGCCAGATCATCGCGGTCGACGGCGGCCGCAGCATCTAGGCCAGCCGAGGCACGCGGGTCTAGCCAGGGAGCACCTGCGCCGCGGCTCGCGTGCGCCACGATTCCAGATCCCGCAGCGTGCGCTCCAGCATCACGCCGACGTCGCGCGAGCCGCGAATCGCTCCGGGTTTGCTCAAGCTTATGCCCACCCAGCTCACGCCGAATTCTTCCAGAATGAGCATGGCGATGTGCTCGGCCAACGTCTCCACCAGATGAAAGCTGGATGCATCGACGAAGGCGAGCACGCGCTTCGCGACCCCCTTGTAGTTCAGGGTATCGTCGATCGAATCCGAGACGGCAGCCTTGCGGATATCGGCGCTGATCTCGATGTCCATGACGACGGTCTGCTTGACCTGCCTTTCCCACTCGAAAATGCCGACGATGGTCTCGGTCTTCAAAGCGTGAATGAAAATTTTGTCCATGCAACGATTCAATCCCCGATGGCCGTCAGTTCCCAGTTGGCTCGGGCGCTCATGCCCAATCCGCAGCGCGTGCCCGCCGCCAGGCGCATGCAGCCGGCCAGCGCAATCATGGCGCCGTTGTCCGTGCAAAATTCGGTGCGCGGGAAATAGAGCTCCGCGCCCAACTCCCGCGCGACCACCGCGAGCCGCTCGCGCAAGCGCCGATTCGCCCCCACGCCGCCGGCAACGACCAAGCGCTCATGGCCCGACAGCTTGAGGGCGCGTCTGCACTTTTCAGCCAATGTATCGACCACGGCTTCCTCGAAACCGCGGGCGACATCGGCGCGGACCGGGTCGCTCAATTCGCGGCCGCGCAAGGCTACTAGGGCCGCGGTCTTCAGGCCACTGAAACTGAAATCCAGCCCCGGCCGGTCCAACATGGGTCTCGGGAAGATGAATTCACCGCTGCGGCCGCGCTCCGCGAGCGAGGCCAGGGCGGCTCCGCCCGGATAAGGCAGGCCCAGAAGTTTGGCGGTCTTGTCGAAGGCCTCTCCGGCGGCATCGTCCAGCGTCTCGCCGAGGATCCGGTAGCGGCCCAAGGCCGCGACGTCCACGAGCTGGGTATGGCCGCCCGAGACCAGCAGGGCAAGGAAGGGAAAGGCCGGCGGTAGGGGTTCGAGCAGGGGCGCGAGGAGGTGACCTTCCAAGTGATGGATGCCCAGCGCAGGCTTGCCCCAGGCCGCGCTCAGGGCGGTGGCGAACCCCTCGCCGACCAACAAGGCGCCAATCAGGCCGGGACCGGCCGTATAGGCGATTCCGTCAATGGTCGCCCGGTCCGACCCTGCTTCCGCCAGCGACTCTCGCACCAGGGGCAAAAGACGGCGCACATGGTCCCTGGAGGCCAATTCCGGCACCACCCCCCCATAGGCTTGGTGCATCGCCGCTTGGCTATGAAGCCGATGCGACAGCAGGCCGCGCGTCTGGTCGTAGACTGCGACCGCGGTCTCATCGCAAGAGCTTTCGATGCCTAAAACACGCATATTTTTGCCTTTTGCGGGGGCGCACTTTAGAATGCGCCCCCCGTCGCCTTCTTGGGCGGCCGTGCCACCAATTGAGGTTTGAATGCCCAGCGTTCGCGTTCGTGAGAATGAATATTTCGATGCCGCCCTGCGTCGCTTCAAGCGTGCCTGTGAAAAGGCGGGCGTCCTCACCGAGCTGCGGCGCCGTGAATTCTACGAGAAGCCGACCCAAGAGCGTAAGCGAAAAAAGGCCGCTGCCGTGAAACGGCATCTTAAGCGTCTCTCGCGCGAGAACATGCGCGGCAGCGGACAGCAGCCGGCCAGCCCTCCGCCGGCCGCCCCCTCACGACCTTCCTACTAAGGGAACTGGTCGCGGTTTGGCTACCCTCAAAGAGCGAATTACCGACGATATGAAGTCGGCGATGCGCTCCGGCGAGAAGGAGCGGCTCGGCGTGATTCGTATGATCACCGCCGCCATCAAGCAGCGTGAAGTCGACGAGCGCATCTCCCTGGACGATGCGCAGGTGCTCTCGGTGCTTGAAAAAATGATCAAGCAGCGCAAGGAATCGGTGGAGCAGTTCAAGGCCGGCAGCCGCCAGGATCTGGTCGACAAGGAATCGGCGGAGATCATCCTGTTGCAGGGCTATATGCCCTCGCCGCTGAGCGCCGCGGAACTCGATGCCCTGATCGAGGATGCGGTCGCCGCCAGCGGCGCCACCAGCATCAAGGACATGGGCAAGGTCATGGGCATCATCAAGACCAAGGCGCAGGGCCGGGCAGACATGGGCGCCGTCGGGGCCAAGATCAAAGCCAAACTAGGCGGTTGATTTCAAGCCTGGGCGAGAATTCCACTTGGGGGGCGGTCCATGACCGGCCGGATTCCTGACTCGTTTCTCGACGAACTCGTATCGCGCTCGGATATCGTGGAGATCATCGGCGCGCGCGTGCCGCTTAAAAAGGCCGGCCGCGAATTCAAAGCCTGTTGCCCGTTTCATAGCGAGAAATCCCCGTCCTTTTCGGTCAGCGCGGACAAGCAGTTCTACCACTGCTTCGGCTGCGGCGCGCACGGCACCGTCATCGGCTTTCTCATGCAGTACGAAAAGATGGAATTTCTCGACGCGGTCGCCGATCTGGCGCAGCGCGCCGGACTCGAATTGCCGCGCGAGGCGAAAAAAGAGCACGAGCCCGGCAGCGCCGACCTCCACGATCTGATGCTGCGCGCAGCCCGCTTCTTCGAACAGAATCTGTCCGATAATGCGCGCGCGCAGGCCTATGTAAAGCAGCGCGGCATCGATGCGCAAACCTGCGCCAGATTCAGCTTGGGTTACGCTACGAACGCCTGGGAAGCGCTGCTCAAACGCTTCGGAACTTCCGAAGATGAGCGGCGGCTGCTGCTGCAGGTCGGCCTCATCCTCGAGCGCAGCGGCGAGAAAGCCAGCGGCTTTTACGACCGGTTTCGCGACCGGCTGATGTTTCCGATACGCGACTCGCGCGGCCGCGTGATCGGCTTCGGCGGCCGCGTGATCGATCAGGGCGAACCCAAGTACATGAACTCGCCGGAGACCCCGCTGTTTCACAAGGGCCGTGAGCTCTATGGGCTGTACGAGGCGCGCCAGGCACGCGCGGATTTCAAGCGGCTGCTGATTGTGGAGGGCTACATGGACGTGGTCCGGCTGCACCAGGCTGGGATCACCTATGCCGTGGCGACCCTGGGTACGGCAACCACGCAGGAACACCTGAATAAGATCTTCCGCCAGACCCACGAGGTCGTATTCTGCTTCGACGGCGATCGCGCGGGACTCAAGGCGGCGTGGCGGGCGCTGGAGAATGCGCTGCCGCTCGCGCAGGACGGACGTGAACTGAAATTCATGTTCTTGCCCGAGGGACACGACCCGGACACGCTGGTCGCGGAAGAAGGTGCGGGCGCCTTCGAAGCGCGTATGAAAGAGGCGCTGCCGCTGTCGGAATACCTCGTGCAGCAGCTGATCGCGGATGTGGACTTGGAACACGTCGATGGACGCGCAAAGTTAAAGGCTCTGGCAGGACCCCTGTTCGCGCGCATGCCGGACGGCATTTACCGCGAAATGCTCGCTGACCGGCTCGCCTCCCGGGTGGGCATGCCGGCCAATAAACTCAAGGAATTCTTCGCCACCGGCGCCGACAAGCCCAGCGCGCACAGCTCGGAACTCCGGATCCGGCAGCGCGGTCGAATGAGTGTCGGGCGCGGCAATCTGCTGACTCAGGCCATCACGCTGGTGCTGCATCACCCGGCGGCGGCGGGTGCCATCGAGGATCCGGATCTGCTCGGCAGCCTCGATAAACCCGGTGTTTCCGTGCTCAAGGAGCTGCTGGAACAGGCCGCTACGGCCTCCTCGCCCAGCACCGCGACGCTTCTGGAGCGCTGGCGCGATCGGCCGGAGCATGAACGGCTGACGACGCTGGCCACGCAAGACCCCCTGGTGGCCGATTCCGCGGCGGCGGCTAAGGAACTCAAGATGGCGGTCGAAAAGCTGCTTCAGGAATACGGTCCGGGGCGCCGAATGGACGAATTATTGAAGAAAGCGGAGGAATTAGGCTTGAATTACGCTGAAAAGGCCGAATTAAGCAGTCTTCTCAAGTCCAAGGGCCGCTCCAAGGCGCCCTCCTGATGCCGCGCCATACCTGGCTACGCATGGGCCAAAATCGTATACTGCTCGGCTTGCATTTTAAAATGTCCAGACCCTAAACGAGGCGTCCACCTTGATCAAAAAAGCGCCAGCAGGCACAGCGACTCAAATCGCGGACGAGCGTCAGTCGCAACTAAAACTATTGATCGCGCGCGGCAAGGAACAGGGCTACCTCACCTACGCTGAAGTCAACGATCACCTACCGAGCGAAATCGTCGATCCGGAGCAGATCGAAGACATCGTCAACATGATCAACGATATGGGCATTCCGGTGTATGAAAAAGCACCGGATGCCGAATCGCTGCTGCTGACCGACGCCACCGCCGCTCCGGATGAAGAGGCGGTTGAAGAGGCCACCGCGGCGCTCGCCAACTTGGACGCCGAGTTCGGGCGCACCACCGATCCTGTGCGCATGTACATGCGCGAAATGGGCACGGTCGAACTGCTGACGCGCGAGGGCGAAATCCGCATCGCCAAACGCATTGAAGAGGGCCTCGAAGCGGTCAAGATCGCGCTGGGCAGCTACCCCGGCACCTACGACTTGCTGCTGCGGCATTACGAAACCGTCAAGGCCGGGCAAATGCGCCTGGTCGATGTCATCGTCGGCTTCGTCGATCCGAATGCACCGGACGAAATCGCGCAGCCGCAGAACCCGAAGATGATGGCGCTGGAGCGCGAGGAAGCCGCGAACGACGATGACGAGGCCGACAGCGACGAAGAGGAAGAGGCCATCGACACCGGTCCGGATCCTGAGGAGGCCGCGAAGCGCTTCAGTTCGATCGCGAAGGTGCATCATCAATTCTTGAATGCGCTCGACAAGCTCGGCTCGAAGGATCCGAAGACCCTGAAGATCCGCAAGAGAATTTGCGGCGAATTGATGGAGCTGAAGCTCTCGCCGAAGATGTTCGATCAATTGATCGATAATCTGCGCCAGCACGTCACCGAAGTGCGGCTGCTCGAAAAGGAAATCATGTTCCTTTGCATCAAGCAGGCCGGCATGCCGCGCAAGGATTTCATCTCGACATTTCCGAAGAACGAAACCAGCACCCGCTGGCTCGACAAGCACATCAAGGCGAAGAAACGCTATTCGGGACCGCTGGCAAAATTCAAGGACGAGATCGAGCGGCGCCAGAACAAGCTCAAGGATCTGGAAGGGTTATTCCATGTCCTCATCAATGAGATCAAGGAGATCAATCGCGAGGTTTCGATCGGCGAGGCAAAGGCGCGGCGCGCAAAAAAGGAGATGGTCGAAGCCAACCTGCGCTTGGTCATCTCGATCGCAAAGAAATATACCAATCGCGGCTTGCAGTTCCTCGATCTGATTCAGGAAGGCAACATCGGACTGATGAAGGCGGTCGACAAGTTCGAATATCGCCGCGGTTACAAATTCTCGACCTATGCGACCTGGTGGATTCGCCAGGCCATCACCCGCTCGATTGCCGACCAGGCGCGCACCATCCGCATTCCGGTGCACATGATCGAAACCATCAATAAACTGAACCGCATCTCGCGTCAGATGCTCCAGGAGATGGGACGCGAGCCGACTCCCGAAGAGCTTGCAGTGCGCATGGAAATGCCCGAAGACAAGGTGCGCAAGGTGCTGAAGATCGCCAAGGAACCCATTTCCATGGAAACCCCGATTGGGGACGACGAGGATTCGCACTTGGGCGATTTCATCGAGGACACCTCGGTCTCCTCGCCGATCGATTCCGCGACCACTGAAAGCCTGCGTGAGACCACGCATTCGGTCCTGGCGCAGCTCACTCCGCGCGAAGCCAAAGTCTTGCGCATGCGTTTCGGCATCGACATGAACACCGATCACACATTGGAAGAAGTGGGCAAGCAGTTCGATGTCACCCGCGAGCGGATCCGCCAGATAGAAGCCAAGGCGCTGCGCAAACTGCGCCATCCGAGCCGCAGCGAGCAGCTGCGCAGTTTCTTGATGGACGACTGATTCTAACCCCGGCGGCGCACGGCGCGGACCTTGCCGCCCGCGCCGCCGCCGCAGTAAAAGAGATCCGCTCCATCCGCCTCGAGTCCGCTGACGCCGGTGCCGGCAGGCATTTCGAGCCGCTCGAGCACGGCGCCGGTATCCGGGTTGATGCGGCGGATATCGCTGGCGTCCCCCTCCCAGGTCCCGTGCCACAACTCGCCGTCGACCCAGGTCACGCCGGTCACGAAGCGATTCGATTGGATGGTGCGCCGGATCGCGCCGGTTTCAGGATCGATCTGGTGGATCTTGCGGTCGCGGTACTGCCCCACCCAGAGGCTGCCCTCGGCCCAAGCCAGTCCGGAATCGCCCCCGCCACCGGGCGCCGGAATCGTCGCCACCACCTCGCCCGTGGCGGGGTCGATCTTGTCGATGCGCGCCTCGGCGATTTGATAAAGATACCTGCCGTCGAAGGCGGTACCCGCGTCGCAGGAACGATCGAGGGTCCGTGTCGTCTCGCCGCTTTCGGGATCGAAGGCGACGAGCCGGGCCCCGATGGCGGCCCATACGCGGCGGCCGTCGTGGCTCACGCCGTGCACGCGCTCGCTGCCGCCGAACGGGCCGTATTCGCGCACGATCTCGGCCTTACGGACCTGCTCCGCGGATCCGGCTTTGGTATTTTCGCGCGTCATGACAGGCTCCTGGCGGCGCGCCTCGCATCGGCGCCTCAACAACTTTATTCGAACGGCAGCGTATCCTGGAGTAACAAGATTGTCGTGAATTCCGCCATTGGCGGCGACAGCCAGCGGCGCGCCCGCGCCCGGCCAATGGCGCGCACGCGTCTGTCTGCCTCGAGATCGGCGAGCGAGCGCTGGACGGTTCGCTGACTGGCTCCGAGCGCCAAGGCCAGCGCCGACGTGGACCAGGCTTCGCCGTCGGAAAGCAGCGTAACCAAAGACCCCTGATCGCCGTCGAGCGGAGGCGCCAGCACGACGGCGGCCGGGGCGTTCGGGCGCATGACGAAGCCCCGCGCCGTCGCCTCAATGCGCGCCAGCGGTGCGGTCAGCGCGCGCAGCCGGCCGATCTCGACGCGCAGACGTGCCCGGTGCGATTCATTCGGGCGACGCGTGCCGAATGCGCTGGCAATCAATGCCTGCCGGTCGGCATCGTCCGGCCACGCCTCGGCGAGCGCGCGCGCCAGCGCGAACAGCACGGGCCGCCGCGCCAGTGGAAGCCGCAGGGCAGCGCAACGCAGCCCGTGAGAACACGCATCGATCACCAGCGTGCCTGAGTCAAACAGCTCCGCCACCTCTCGCAGACGCAGCATCTGTGCGCCGCCGCGGTCGAGGCGCCGGGCTGCGGGACGATCGAGCGATGCCTGTACCTGCGCCACTTCGGCCTGCAGCGCCGGCACTCGCGCGCGCGCGGCTGCCTCGCGCGCACGAGCAAGCGCGTCTATCGCGCGTGCAAAGGCCGCCTGCGCAGGGCCGGTGCGCAATGAGCGCAGTTCGAGCTCGGCCGAGGTCAAGCCGGCGATCGCCTCGAGCGCGGGCGGCAGGCCCCGCGCATCGAGAGGTGCCAACGCAGCCCGTGCCTCGTCGCGTCGCCCGAGCAGCAACAGTCGGCGCGCAGCGATCAGCCGGGCCTGCAGCGCGTTGGCACGGTCGGCGCGCGCCTCCAAGGTGGCAGCTGCCTCGGCCAGAGAACGCGTCGAGCCGCCAAGGTCGCGCATGGCCAGCGCCACCTCCGCTTCAGCGACGACGCAGCGGGCGCGTGCGAGGACCTCATGCGTGCCAAAACTGCGCGCTGCGCGCCGCAGAAGCGCTCGCGCGAGCGAATGCTCGCCGAGCTGGGCCATGGCGATGCCGCGCAGAGCCAGCGCCGGGGCATCGCCGCGCAAGGCAACCCGCTTGAGTGCGCCGAGCGCGTCACCTGCGGCCAGGGCGCGCGCCGCGGCGGCGATGAGGGAGTCCATTGCGAAGGTTAGCTCAGCCGGCCACTACTTCCACGGTCAGGTGCCGCTCGCTGTTGAGCGAGTTGGCTACCAGGCAGCTGCTCTCGGCTTTTTCCAAAAGCTTTTTTGCCCGCTCGACATCGCTGTCCGCCGCGACGTGCAGCTTGGCGTGGGTCTCGAAGCGCGTGAAGCGCATCCTGCCATCCACCCGGTCCAGAGTACCCTGGGTGCGCGCCTCGAGTCGGTTCCAGGCGAATTTCGACGCGCTCGCAATGGCCCTGAAGCTCAGCACAAAGCAGTCCGCCACCGACGCGGTCAGCAATCCTTCGGGCGACCATTGATTGCCGGGGCCGTCGAATTCCTTCGGCGGCGAGGATTCGATGATGCGGACACCCTCGGTGGACAGCGGCACATCGCCGTCCGGACGGACGGAAGCGTTGACGGTGTAACGATGCGGGAAAGGATGCATAAAGATCTCCGCGAAATTCCGCTTAGTAAACGCCCGGCGGCGCCCCGGCGGGCGCCAACCCGAACAGCTTGAGTTCAGGATTGTGGTCGAGCAGCCGGATCATGCGCTCGAATTTAAAGCCGATTTTTTCCAAGACGGCGATGGACGACCAATTATCGGGCGAAGTGATCGCGACCACCCGCTTGATCCGCAGCGTAGCGCTTGCGTGGGCGAGAACTGCGGCCGCCGATTCCACGGCATAACCCAATGACCAGTAGCGCGACAAAAACGCGAATCCCACGTCGGGTTCGTTCAACCCGTCGCGCTTGACCAGGCCGCAAATCCCAATCGGCGCGCCATCGCGCAGGCAGGCGGCATACAGGCCGAAGCCGTTGCGCGCGTAGCTGTCCATCGGACCGTGCAGAATATAGTCGCGGGCGTCGCTGAGCGTTCTGACTCCCTTGTCGCCTATGAAGCGCATGAACCCAGCCTCGTTCAACAGCTCCAAAATGAATTCCGCGTCGCGAAATTCGAGCTCGCGCAAGTCGAGGCGCGAAGTTCGAATGACGCTTGCCCTATCAGCGGTGCTCAGAGGGCTCATTGGGGCTCGCCTGCCATGGCCTCCAGGCCGAATGCCCCAGCCAAGAGCTGATACGAATGTCGCCGCGCCGCCGCATCGAAAGTCCAGGTGTTGATGACGATCTCGTCCAATTCGAGTTTACGCGCCAATGCGTCCAGCTTGTCGGCGACCTGGGCGGCGTCTCCCACCAACGCCTTCGCGCGGAGCTTCTCTATCATGACACGCTCCGCATCATTGTAAGGATACGCGGCGGCCTGTTCCGGCGATTCCAGCGGCAGCCTCAAGCCCTTCTCGAATCCTGCGCGCCAATACTCCCGGGTCTTGAGCAGGCGCCGCGCCTCGGCTTCGGTGTCGGCGGCCAGCGCCCATACGCAGATCGTCGCCTCAGGATGGGGATGGCGCGCGCTCGGCCGGTAGTTCCGCCGGTACAAACTCAAGGCCTCTTCGACGCCCGCACCCTCGGTGAAGAAATAGGCGTACGCATACGGCAAGCCAAAATGCGCGGCCAACTGAGCGCCGTAGTCCGAGCTTCCCAATATCCACAATTGCGGACTGCTGCTGCCCTTCGGCAGCGCCATGATACTGCGGTATGGATGGCCTGCCGGGAGCTCGATCCCCGACACCCAATGCTGGAGTTCCTGCACCTGCCGGGGAAACTCCTCCGCGCCATGCGAATGAGGATTGAGCGCATGAGCGGTCAATCCGTCCGATCCCGGCGCGCGCCCAACTCCCAGGTCGATGCGGCCGGGAGCAATCGCTTCGAGCACGCGGAATTGTTCGGCAACTTTGAGCGCGGAGTAGTGCGGCAGCATGACCCCCGCGCTTCCGACGCGAATCCGCCGCGTCGTCGCGGCAACCGCCGCGATCAGAATCTCGGGTGCCGTGCCGACGATGCTGGCGCTGTTGTGATGCTCGGAGACCCAGTAGCGCTCATAGCCCAAGGCATCGCATTGTTGCGCAAGCGCCATGGATTCGCGGATCGCGACGTCCTGAGTGCTTCCCGCCGAGGACGGAGACTGATCGAGTACCGACCACTTCATCGATCGGTCGGTGATTGCGGTACGGGCGCCAGCGAGGCAGCAAGCATCGCCGCCATTTCATGCGAGTCCGCATCGTCCGCTTTTTGCAAATTGCCCAGCACACCTTCCCGATCCGCTTGCGAGCGGTTTTGACTCACCTTCCACTTGCCCGACAGCATCGCGATCGAAAACTCGAAACCGACGATCAAGCTCAGCATCTTATCGATGTATGGCGCTGGCGCATCGTCGATCTTCCAGGGAATGGCGCGCGGCGCCTCGTGGGCCGCCGTCAGGCCCGCGACGAATTCGCGCAACCACCCCGCATCGTGGATGAAGCGCAGCGTACCGCTGGCGTGCACCACGGCGTAATTCCACGTCGGCACCACCTCGCCGGTTTCAGCTTTGGAAGGATAAAAGGACGGTGAGATATAGGTCTGCGGGCCCTGGAAGACGGCGAGTGCCTGGGTCGCGGGGCGGTAGTCCCGCCACAGTGGATTGGCTCGCGCGATGTGGCCGCGGATGCACCCAAGCGGCCCGGGTTCATCGAGCGTTTGCATCGGAACATGGTTGGCCACAAGCCCCGAGTCGCACTGGGTCACCAGGGTGCAAAGCGGATGCGCGCGCATCAGTGCGTGCATCACCGCGGGGCGGCTTTCAGTGAATTGCGCGGGCAGGTACAAAATTCATCCTTGGCGGCTACGCACCCAGCCTAATTGTTATTCGGCCCCTTGGCGAGCACCTGACTATTATTACCTAAACATACCTATATGCCATTTTATATTGACATATAAGGATGTTTAATAGATTTTAAATCCATGAGCGAAAAAACCCATTTTTTCTCACTCGATCAGGTCGCCGAGCGGCTCGGGCTGCATGTGCGAACCGTGCGCGCGCAAGTTCGCGCCGGGCGCCTGAAGGCGATTCGCATCGGCAAGCAATACCGCGTCGCACGCGAGGAGCTCGAAGCGATCGTCGGCGCCAGCAATACGCGCGACGCGGTTGCGCGGCGGCGGCGCGCAGAGGCTTCGAGCGTCGTACAAATGGACGCGGTGACTGAAAACACCGCGCATCGAGTCGCCGAACATCTGCGCAGAGTCGTGAAAACACCGCGCGAGGATGGCTCAGCGCTGCGGGTCGAAACGATTTACGATCCGGGCCGCGCCCATTTGAAGGTGATCGTGATCGGTTCACTGCCCGCTGCAGCGCATATTTTTGCGGTGATGAGCGCAATCTTGGATGCTTGACAAACAAAGCAGCCGGCGCGGATTATTTCGCTTGCCATGTGCCGCAACATCAAAACCCTGTTCAACTTTGACCCGCCCGTGACCGACGATGAGATTCGCGCCGCGTCCCTGCAATTCGTGCGCAAGGTAAGCGGATTTCACACCCCGTCCAAGGCCAATGAGCCGGCCTTTATGGACGCGATCGACGAAATCGAAGCGGCGTCGCGCCGGTTGCTCGACGCGCTGCAAACCCACGCGCCTGCGAGAAATCGCGAAGACGAGGCTGCCAAAGCAAAATCGCGCGCCGCGCTGCGATTTTCGCGAGTTGGCTAAATCGTCCGGCATGGCTGAATCCGCCACCCGGCGTGCCTTCCTCCGCTTTCTAGCAAGCAGCCCGCTATATGCAGGCCTGGGCTATTTCGGCAGATCGGTCGCACAGACGCCGGCGCCGTCCGGCGGCGATCTGATCGCTCGGGCCGGGGATGCGCTCGATGTGTTTGATTTCGAACCCGTGGCGCACCTGAACATACCGCCTGCCCACTGGGGCTACTTGATCAGCGGCGTCGACGGAGAAGACACGCTTAAGGCGAATCGCGCGGCCTATGCGCGCTATCTGTTGCGCGCCCGCCGAATGGTCGACGTCGGCAAGATCGACCTCCGCGTACGGCTGTTCGGCGAACAGTTCAACAGTCCCATTGTTCTTTGTCCGCTCGGCGCGCAGAAAGCCTTCCATCCCGAAGGCGAAATCGCGGTTGCCCGAGCCGCGAAGGCCAGGGGCAACTTGCAGATTCTCTCGACGGTCACTTCCACCGGCGTCGAGGATGTGATCGCGGCACGCGGCGCGCCCGTCTGGTTCCAGCTTTACACCACTTCCAGTTTCGATGCGGCCACCAAATTGGTGAAACGCGCCGAGGCCGCCGGTTGCCCGGCCGTCGCGGTAACCGTGGATCTGCCGGCGGGCAGGAACACCGAGACTGCCGTGCGGCTCGCGCGCACCGATACTCGAACCTGCACCGCCTGCCATGCGCCGACCGGATCCGCGTTCTCGTCCCGTCCGATGTTTTCGCGGATCGATCCGACCGGCCTGCAGATCACCTCATCGACGCTCACCTGGGACTTCATCAAACGGCTTCGGGACATCACCCGGATGAAAATCCTCATCAAGGGGCTCGAGGCAGGCGAAGACGCAGAACTGGCGGTTGCGAACGGCGCCGATGGGATCATCGTCTCCAATCACGGGGGCCGCGCCACCGACACGGGCCGGGGCACGCTCGATTGCCTGCCGGAAATCGCCGCCGCGGTACATGGACGGGTACCGATTATTCTCGACGGCGGCGTGCGGCGCGGCACGGACGTTCTCAAGGCCCTTGCTCTGGGCGCCTCTGCGGTGGGCATCGGCCGGCCATATATCTGGGGACTTGGGGCGTATGGGCAGCCCGGAGTTGATCGTGTACTGGAATTGTTGGACAACGAATTGAGGCTCGCCATGGTTGGGGTCGGCGCGCGCAACTTGCACGAGATCACCCGCGCCGCCGTCATTCGGCCGGCGTAATATTCGATTCACCAAACCACCTGGAAGAAAGCTGTGCCAAAGACGCTCGAGGCGGTCCGGCCGTTGACGTTGACCGAAATGCAGGACGCGCGGCGCCGAATTGCCGGCAGCATCGTGCGCACGCCGCTGGTGCGGCTCGACCTCGGACCCAAATTCCCCGACATCCGCCTCAAGCTCGAGAATTTGCAGGCTACGAATTCCTACAAACTTCGCGGCGCCGTGAATGCCGTGGCGATGCTCTCGGAAGCCGAACGAAAGCTGGGAGTGTGGACGATCAGCGCGGGCAACGCCGGTCAAGGTGTCGCCTACGCGGCCAGACTCGCCGGCATCCCCTGCACTGTGGTTGCAATCGAGACCGCGCCGGCCGCAAAGATCGAACGCATGCGCGCACTCGGCGCGAAACTCGTGCCGGTGCCCTACGAGGCGGCGTGGCGCGCGCTCGGTGATCGCGCCTATCCGGGAGTGACCGGAACCTTTGTGCATCCCTTCGACGACCAGAACTTCATCGCCGGCCACAGCACCATGGGATTTGAAATTCTCGAAGATGCACCGGATACCGTCGCCGTCATTGCCGCCATCGGCGGCGGCGGACTGATTACCGGGGTGGGGAGCGCCGTGAAGTCATTGAAACCGTCAATCAAGGTCTGGGGCGTGGAACCCGAGACGGCCGCTCCGACCGCGTTGTCGTATTCAATGGGCTCGCCGCAGGTGTTCAACGACTGGAAGGCGTCGTTCGTCGACGGCGCCGGCGGCCAAAGCCTATTCCCTCGCATGTGGGAGCGGCTTAGACCGGTGGTTGACGGCGCCATCGTCGTCAGCCTGGAGCAGACCAAGTATGCGATGCGCATGCTGGCGGAGAAGGCACGGGTCATCGCCGAAGGCGCCGGATCGCTGTCGCTGGCGGCGGCACTCACCGGCCAGGCCGGCCAGGGACCGATTGTCGCGGTTGTTTCCGGCGGCAATATCGACATGGCGAAGTTTTGCGACCTCATATCCTCGCCCGCGCATTGAGCTTGGCCGCTCAACATTGATGCCGGTCGTTTAAACGATCCGGCTCGTGCGGTCCTCGAACCATGGGAAAGGGAAACTCCATGGAACTGCACCCCATTCTCTCCGCCATGCGCCGCAATAAGGTCGGCGCCATCGTGATCGTCGTGCAGACGGCCATCACCCTGGCTATTTTGTGCAATAGCCTGTTCCTGATTCAGCAGCGGCTGCGCTCCAGCGCAAGGCCCTCGGGCTTGCAGGAACAGGACATCTTCACCATCGCCAACCAGTGGGTGGGAAATCCGCCGGGCCTCGCAGCCAAAGTGCAGGCGGATTTGGCCGCGCTGCGCGCGCTGCCCGAGGTGGTTGACGCCTTTGCCTCTCAATCGTATCCGCTTTCCAATGGCGGCTGGGGCGAAGGGGTCTCGCTGGAAGCCGCGGATGCGCACTGGATCGCCGACAGCGCCCTGTACTTCGCGGACGAACACGGATTGTCGACTTTGGGTCTTAGGCTGGTTGCGGGCCGGAACTTCGATCCAGCGGAAATCTCGCAACGCAACGACCTGGAAGGCGAGCCGCCCGCCGCGATTATTGTCAGCCAGGCATTGGCGACGAAGCTGTTTCCAAATGGGGACGCGTTGGGCAAATCGATTTATCTGAGCAGCAGCAAGAACAAGGCGCCGATCGTCGGCATCGTCGAGCGATTGCAGCAACCCTGGATCTCGGTTGCGAACAGCCGCGTTGAATTCGCGATGCTTCAACCGTACCGCTTCGTCGAGCAGTACTCCTACTACGTGGTGCGCGCCAAAGCCGGCCAGCTCGAGGCGGCGATGAAGAGCGCAGAGAAGCAATTGCTGGCCATCGATCGCGGCCGAATCAACGACAAGACGCGCACCATGACCGAAACCCGGCAGCGCGCCTATCGGGACGACCGCGGCCTCGCCGTCATCCTCGCCGTTGTGAGCGCGGTGCTGCTCATCGTGACGGCATTCGGAATCATCGGCATCACAAGCTTTTGGGTGTCGCAGAGGCGGCGGCAGATCGGCATTCGGCGCGCGATGGGCGCATCGCGCAGCGCCATCCTGCGCCATTTTCAAACGGAGAATCTCATGATTGCCACCGCGGGCGCGCTTCTGGGGGTCCTTTTGGCCCTGGCCCTGAACTTTTTGATGGCGGGCAAATTCGAAATGGCGCGCCTGAATATCGGCTCGACCGCGGTTGCGGCGCTCATGGTCGTGCTGCTGGGACAGGTCGCAGTGCTCTGGCCCGCGCTGCGCGCGGCGGCGATCTCCCCCGTGGTTGCGATTCGCAATACCTAGGAAGGCCCCGGCGGCGCGTGGCACAACCACGGTGGTCCGCGCATAATGAGCACGCCATGTCCGGGTCCAAAGATTCCCGCATTCAGATGGATCGCAGGCGGCTGCTGCAGGGAAGCGCCTCGGCGGCTCTGCTGCTGGCCGCGCGACCCGCGGCCGCATCGATCCAGCAACCCGCGAAGCCGGCGCCGCTGAGTGCGGTGCGCCTGCTTGCGTCGCCGTATCTCACGGCGGTCAGCGTAAATCTCGAATATCTGCATCGATTGGATCCGGACCGGCTGCTGCATAATTTTCGCAGCCAGGCTGGCTTGACTCCGAAGGGCCCGATGTATGCCGGTTGGGAGAGCGACACGATCGGCGGCCACACCTTGGGGCACTATCTGTCGGCCTTGAGCCTGATGCATGCGCAGACCGGCGACGCCGAGTGCAGGCGACGTGTTGGCTACATTATCGATGAACTGATCCTCTGCCAGGCGCGAAGCCCGGACGGTTTCGTCGCTGGGTTTACCCGCCGTCGAGGCGATGCCATCGAACCGGGCCGGGTGGTATTCGAAGAGGTTCGTCGCGGCGACATTCGGGCCCGCAATTTCGACTTGAACGGTTCGTGGGTTCCGCTCTATAGCTGGCACAAGCTGATGGCGGGATTGCTCGAGGCACAGCGCTATTGCGGCAATCAGAAGGCAATTCAGGTCGCCGAGAAGTTGGGCGCGTTCATCGGCGGGGTGTTCGATGCGCTCAACGAAGAGCAGATTCAGAGAATGCTGAGTTGCGAGCACGGCGGACTGAACGAGAGCTTTGCGGAACTCTACAGCCGGACCGGCAATCGGCGTTGGTTGGCCCTGTCCGAGACGATTTATCACCGCAAAGTCCTGGAGCCTTTGAGCCGCGGCGAGGACTGTTTGCCGAACATCCACGCCAATACCCAGATCCCGAAGCTGATCGGATTGGCCAGACTGCATGAACTGACGGGCGAAGCGCGTCATTTGCAGGCCGCAAGCTTCTTTTGGCAAACGGTGACCCGCAATTACAGCTATGTCATCGGCGGCAATGCCGACCGCGAATATTTTTCAGATCCACGTTCAATTTCTCGCCATATCACGGAACAAACCTGTGAGTCGTGCAACAGCTACAACATGCTGAAGCTGACCCGATATCTTTATGCGCAGCAGCCGCGCGCGAGCTATTTCGACTACTACGAACGCACGCATCTGAACCATATTCTCGCGCAGCACCACCCGCAAACAGGCATGTTTGCCTACATGGTGCCGATGATGTCGGGCAGTCACCGCGAGTTCTCGACCCCCTTCGATGATTTCTGGTGCTGCGTCGGCACAGGGATGGAGAGCCATGCCAAGCACGGCGATTCCATTTTCTGGACGCAGGGCAATGATGTCATCGTCAATCTGTATATTCCCGCCACGTTGAATCTCCTCCGTCCGCGGATCGGCCTGCGGCTCGAGACGCAATACCCGTTCGCCGACGAGATTGCATTGACGGTAACTCGGGCGGAAGAAAAAAATGCATCGTCTATCGCGCTGCGCGTGCCCGCGTGGTGCGAAGCGCCGAGCGTCAGCGTGGATGGCCGCGCCGCGTCCCCGCGCGTCGCCGATGGTTATCTGCGGCTGCACCGTACTTGGCGTGGCGGAGAGGTCATACGCCTGGTGCTGCCGCGCAAGCTGCGAAGCGAACCGACCTTGGACGATCCTGGCACGGTTGCGCTGCTTTTCGGCCCGCTGGTGTTGGCCGGCGATTTGGGACCCGCCACGCAACCCTGGTCAGGCGCCGCGCCGGTGTTGGTCGGCGCCGATCCCGCGCGAGACGCTGAACTTGCCCGAAGCATCGTGCCGTGCGCACAGGATTCGGTGTTCCGCACCCAGGGACTGGTGCGACCGGCCGACCTGACGCTGCGCCCCTTTACATTTCAACATGACAACAACACCGCCGTGTATTTTCGCCGCTTCACTGAAAGCGCGTGGCAGCAGGAACAAGTCAAGGCCAGGATCGCACGAGCGCGGCAGCAAGAACTGGATGCACGCTCCGCGGATGTAGTACGCCTCGGCGAGGCCGATTCGGAGCGCGAACACTCGCTCGAATCAAAAATCTCGTATGCCGTCGTGTACCGCGGCCGTGCGGGGCGCGACGCGCGCTCCGGAGGTTTTTTTGAGTGCGCCGTCCAAGGCCGCCCGGGACCGCTCACGCTGCAGGCGACCTATTGGGGCGAGGAGCGCGATCGGCGTTTCAAGATCATGATCGACGGCGTCACCGTGGCCGGCGAACAGCTCAACGGCACCGGACCGAGCGATTTCATTGAGCGCGACTATTCAATCGATGAAGCGCTGACCAGGGGGAAGTCGCGTCTGCGCATTCGATTCGAGCCGGAGACGGGCTTTTCGGCAGGACCCGTATTTGGACTGCGACTGTACGCGGGCGCTGCAATCAACGCCTAAGACGCGCGGGCTCCCGCATTTCCAGATCGCCGCCGTTCATCGTTGCGAGGCGACGAACCCAGCCCAATAGAAGGGCTGTGCATACGGCCGGCGGCCGCCGACGTTCAAGTTCAGAAGCTCGAGCTGCGAGAGCTGCAAGGCGCGCGCTGCGTCCGCTCCGGACTTGGCCAAATGAACATACAACCGCCGCATCAACAAGGCGGTACTCTTGTCCTCGACCTGCCAGAGGCTTGCGATCACCTGCCGGGCGCCGGCATGTTGTACGATCGCGCTCAATCCGTCGATTTCTCGGCCGTCATCGCCCGCCGCCCCGCCAAGCGCTGTCTGGCAGGCCGACAGCGTTACCAGATCTATGCCGGAAAAACTCAGCTTGGCGATGGCATCGAGGCTCAGGCGTGAGCCGTCGCCGAGCACCAAGAAGGAACGCATGACATTCCCAGGCCGCAGACTGAAGTGCGTACCGATGTGCAGAACGGAGTAGTCGCTGGTGTCTTGCAGCAGCGCGTCGAAGCGTGCCTCGGTGAAGGCTGCGTCGGCGAATCCCAGCCCGGGCAACGCGCCATTCCCGACCGACGACGCGGTGCACGCAGATCCGCGTTGCGTCAACCCAGTGATGGGACCGCGCACCACGTCGCAGAGCTCATCGGCCATCGCCGGGAGCGCCGCGAACCCCGGCACCGCTTGAGCGACGCCCAGGCCGCGAACCTTGAGCAAGTGCGGTGGCCGATGCGCGATTGGGACGGCGCTGCGCTCCGGCACGGAGTAAATCTGCAGCGCATACTTTTCGATCAGATAGCGGCTGCCGTCGTTCAAGGCGGCGAATGGCACATAGCGCAATGACCCGTCCAGCCACAACACCAAACGCTTCGAGCGGGCCCGCTGCGCCGCGCTATCGAGAGGCTGCGCGAGACTCGCATATAAGGCCCGCGATGCCGCCGCGGCATCCCCGCGCTGATTCAAGGCCTCGAGAAAATCCCCGATCTCTTTTTGCAGGTCCGCGGCATTCATCGGCACCTGGTATTCAATCTGTTGCTTGGGCGTGGCTATCAGCACGCGCAAGTGGTTCCGCGCGAGCAGGAACACGGCGAGTGCCGCGTCCGGGCCGGCGCGGCGCAGCTCGTCGGAGAGTCCCGCGGCCTGAAGGCTGCGCTGCTGCGCTTCGGCTGGCGCTTTCGCGGCTTCGTCCGGGCTCAAAACAGCTTGAATTCTGTTTCTCCGAACTTCGTCCAGAGCGACGTCATTGCTCAGCATTTGCGCGAGTCGCGCGCGTTCGACAGGACTCAGCTTGTCCACCTCGAGTAGTCGCGACAGGCGTGCGAATTCCTGGCCGCGTTGGCCGGCCGCCGTCAGCGCCGCCGCGTAACGCTCCCGCAATGCTTGCTCTTCCCGAGTGTAGTCGACATGCGTTTCGCTCGAAGCGGCCGCCGCCCCGCGCAACTGAAAATCATAGAGTTCCTGGCCCCGCAGAAGCTTGAGCACCTCCAAGCCTTCGTCGATGCGTCCGACTTCCATGAGCCAATCGGCCACTGCCCGGTACACCGATACCTTGTCGATCAAGAATGTGCGCTGCAGCTCAGGCTCGCTGCGCGTGAAATCGCCGCGCAAGCGTTCGATCTGACCGACCGCTTGCTTGCCGAAAAAGATCGCTACAGCCGTATTGCGACTCGCGGCGTTGGCCGCGGCGAAGGTGAAATAGGCTCGCCACAGCGGGTCCGGTGTACCAACGGCTTCGGCGGCCGCCAGGCCTTTCAAAGCCTGCGCGTAGGCTCCGTCAACGTCGCCGCGAGCCTCATCGTACGCGCTTTGATTTTGATATACGGCGCTGCGCAGGGTGGGCTCCACATCCCTGGCGCTCAGGACCCAGTCGCCAGCCTCTTTGCAGCGGGGAGCCGGGTCAGCGCGCGCCGCGATCTCCACGCCGCAAAGCTCATTGACCACCCGTAGATTCACCGGATGCGTCTTGGGCAGTCGCGCCTGAAACAATGCCAGCGCTTGCTCGAGCAAGCGGGGGCGCTCTGGATCGAGAGCGTCCGTGGCGCGCGCCAGTGCCAGCAAGAGATGGGCACGTTCCACCGTCAAAGTAGCATCATCGCCGGCGGCATCAATACCCGCGGTCAGCGCAGCGCGCGCCGCCGGTAGATCCCCTAGCTCCAGCTGCAAATTGCTCAGGCCCCGATAGTGCGCCACCAGGACCTGGCGCTCGACGTTGGCGCCATTTTGTTTGACTATGAAGTCCGCGCGTTGATAAAGATGCAATGCCGACGGCAAATCGCCCAGCGAGCGGCTGGCCTCGGCCAAAGTCCGCAGGATACCGACCAGCTTGGGGGCGTCCTTACCGAGGGTGGCCTCGCCAACCTCCATCGCGCGTCGCGCAAACGGCAGCGCTTCGAATGGACGGTCGCGCTCGATCAGCAAAACGGCCATCTGGTTGAGCGCGGTCAAATAGTGCCTCTGCAGGGGGCCGTTCTCGGCTTCCGACAGCCGAATCGCCTCGCGCAGCGCCGCTTCCGCTGCATCGAAATCATCCTGGCGCTGATCGATGGTCCCGAGCAGCACGTAGGCGGTAACGAGCTGCGGCGCGCCGCCCTGCAGCTGCTTTTCAATCGCGATTTGCGCTTCGGCGTGGGCCCGCGCGCGCTCGTAGGCCTCCTCGCGCAAATAGAGATTGGCTTGGATATTCTCAATCGCCGCGCCGGCTTCGCTCACCGTCGCACGATTGGCGATCAGAATGGCATTAGCCCGGGCCACGGCCTCGCGAGCCGCACGAAAGTCGCGCATCGAAGCGCGCACCTGCGCAAGTCCCACCAGCACTTTCTGCAGCTCGATCTGCCGAGGACCCGGAGCGCGCTCGCGAGCTTTCAAGGCTTTTTGCCATGCATCTGCTGATTCTGCCAGCCGCCCTTGCCTTAAGTAGATCCATGCGTAGGCGACGTTGATATCGGCAATCTCGGCCGCGTACTCGTTGGGTTGCAGCTCGAGGATGGGCTCGGCGAACTGCAACAACGGTATCGCCTCCTGAAATCTATCCTTGTACGCGATCAGCGGAGTTGCGAGCGAGGCGGCCCACCATGCGAGCTGCGCGGAATGCTCGCCTTTTTCGCGCGCCACGCGCGGAATGGTGTCGCACATCAATTGAATCGCGGCGTCGGGATCGCTCTCGCTGACCTCGAGAACCCGTTGGCGCAATTTTGCGAGGGGTACGCTCGATGCGCCCGGCGCCGCGGACGCCGGGCAGCTGGCGGGCAAAGTAACCGCGTGAACCCGGGCGGCGAGCAGCATGATCCCCGCCATGAGCGAAAACCGCATGCTGTGGGTGCGTACGCTCACGGAGTCGCGGCGTCGATTTCCAACTGCAGGACGTTGTCCTTCGGCGGAGCGATGCCATTGCGCGCCAAAATTTCGCGCACCGCGGCTGGAAGCGGGGCGGGCAGATCGGCATCGATGCCGGGTCGGCCGAACGACTCGAAGCCCCGTGCCTGCACGCCCACCGACTTCAGCTCGCGAATCAGTTGCTGCTGCAATTCCTTGGGGTGCGCGCTGTGAATTCGTGTGATGCCGGAAGCCGGACCGCGGGTCGGCGCGGTGGGCGATTCGATACGCATTTGCAAAGCCACGGTCACCGCGAGCCCGGCGATGGCCGCCGCCGCAAGGAATGCCGGGAGGCGGGGATAGCGGGTGGTTCTCAGCGGCGGCAGCAGTCCTTCCGCGCGCGCGCGCGCGATGAGTGCGCTTTCGCGCCGCGCGTTCCCGCCGATTTCGGGAGAATCTTCGGCGGCGATGCGCGCGAGTATTGCCGCCCGAACGGCGCGCGCGGCCGCGGCCGGCTTTTCAGGCTCATCGTTTTTCAATCCCGCCAGGGAATCGAACCAGATGTCATCGTCGTCGCGCATCGCTCGCTATCCCTCCAAGAAAGCCAGCGCATACCAGTCGGCCAGGTACAAACGCGCCCGCTTGCGGCACTGGGATATGAACTCGCGAGTCGCCCCCGGCGAGCGTCCCAACAGCGCCGCTATTTGTTCGTGCGTCAGGTCGTCCTCGGCAATCCAGGAGACGACCAAGGCGTGCTCGGGCGAGGCCTCCATGAATCTGTCCCAGCAGCGCTCGAAGCACGCCGCCAGCTGACGTTGTTTGACGGCGTCTTCGGCCGCAGGTACCTGTTCCATCGACAGTTCCGCCACTTTCGTCTGGGTCTCCAGCGTCATTCCAGCTTCCAGCTCCAACGGCACTTCTCTTTGCGGCTGACGCAGACGGTCGAGAATCGCGCGGCGGCAAATCGAGCGGATCCATGGCAGCAGCTCAGATTCGCCCCGAAAGGTCGCGCAGCGCTGCCAAACCTTGATAAAGGTCTCTTGCACCAAATCGCGCGCTTCATCGGGATCGCGCACGGCCCGCAGACAATCGCGGTGTAGCAACCCAAAATATGCCCGGTCCAGCGCCCTTAAGGCGCCTTCGATTTGCCGGCCTCCCTCACGGCAGGCATTCATAAATACCGATTTGTCCAACACACACCCGGCGGCGAGGCGTCTTTTGAGAGACCTTTGGCCTAGCGTAATGGAGACAAGTGCCGTGCGAAATAGCGCTCATGACTTAAGACGGGGTTTTGTCCCGCTTTGTCAGGACTTCGGGTGCGGGCCTGACGTTTGGCCGCGAGGCGCGTCTGCATCATAGGCCCGCGAATTCGGCCCCGAATAACGAACATCTCTCAATCAGAAGGAAACGAGCAATGAGCGCCTCTGAGTATCAAAAACGACAAGAAGGGAACGCGGTGGTATTCAACGTCGTGCCCGCGCCGCAAAAGCGCTTCATGTTCATTGTCATCATGGGCGGACTGATGGCGTTGCTCGGCCTGTCCTTCTTTTCCTCCGCGCACCTGCTGGGATTCATCGGAATCGCAGGCGGCGGCGCAGCAGTGTGGTGGGGCTGGACCCACGATCTGCGGCCCGCCGAGTATCGCACTCCCAGCACCTTCCGGGTGACCGGCGATGCCATTCAGAGCAACGGGAAAACTTTCGCCAGAGCCGATATCCACCGCCTGATCATCAAGAACGGCCTCACCGATGAAGAAGTCGGAGTGCCGAACCTCTTGATAGAAACGCCGCGCGCTCAGGCAATGGGCATGGCGCACCGTGCCGAAGTATCCAGGACTGCGCATGGACTGGCGGTCGAAATGGGCGGCCGCGGCTACGTTCTCGCCGGCGGAATGGACAGGACTACGGCATATGGTCTATTGACCGATGTGTCGCGGGTTCTCGGGATGGGCGTCGTTTAGCGCAATTAACTCGAGGAGAAGACTCATGCGTGGAGCACAGATGATGATTTTATCGGCAAGCCTGTTGACCGTGGCCGGTTGCGGCTCAGCCGGCGCCGGCGGCGGCCCGGGCGGCGAACCCTCTGAATCGCAAATGAAAGAGGCCATGCTGTACGCGATGAATCATCCGCCCGGAATCAAGAACAGCGAACCAATTACGATCAAATTCTTCAAGAAAGAAGCCTGCGATAATCCGACGCCGATGGGCTACAACTGCCGCTTCGACGTCCAGGTAGCCTCCGCGAACATTGGCGCCAGCATGTACAACAACATTCCGCAGGGCATCTTTTACGTGGACAAGGAAACCGGGAAATGGGCGATGCGGCCGCCGTTTTGAGCCACTTGCCGCACGCCGAGCATCATTGAGCCTTGGTTTCGATTTTCTTGAAGCCGGGCGGCACGCTGAAGACATCCGCGCTTAGCGCATTTGTCGACACCGAAACCAGCTGCGATGACACCGTCATCAAAGCCACGTCGCCCGGCGGCATCGGCACCGGCGGGGCGGCGGGGCCCGGCGGCGCGGCAGCCGCATCTTGGGTCGCCTTCTTCTTTTGGAACAGACTTCCCAGTTTGCCGGCCACCGCGTCCGCAATGCCGCTCGGGGTCGGCGAACTGCCCGTGCCTGACGAACCATTGTCGGTTTGGCCCGTCGGCGCTGACTGCGAATTCGAATCCTTGCATTGCGGGCCGCCGATTCCCAGCGTGAAGCTGCTCTTGAGTGGATAGCCCTGCACGCTGTGCATCTTGGCCGCTATTTCCGTCCAGACCCCTTTGTACTGGCCGAACAGGGCCTTTGCTCTCGCGGACGCATCTTGGGAGTTCGACGCATCGATGCCCATTTTGGAAGCATAGGCACTGTAGAATTTTCGAGCTTCGTTGCTCTGCGCGAAGTCGGCGGACGTCCACTGATCTAAAACCAGCGCTATCTCGCAGATCGCGCCGGTCTCTTTGTCCTGGCAGGGTTGAGTGGCGGTGACCGTCACGCGCTGCGCATCGTAGCCCGCGAATTGCGCCTTCTCGCCGCTTTTGGCGACGTCAACCTTGGCCGGAAGCCACACGCACTTGGATTCGTCGACCGCGGAGGGCTGTTTGCTGCCGCCGCTCGAGTTCATCTGATCCGACATTTTTTGCAGCTGCGCTTGCATCTGCTCGAATGTGGTCTCGGTATATTCCTTCTTATTGATGTTCAGATGATAGAGCTTGTCCTGATCGAGGAGCACGATCTCGGCGCTCGGCCCGACGGCGTTGCGCGCCAGAAATCCGATTATCTTGGACTGCATCTTCATGTCGCTGTCGGTGCGCGATTTCTCGCCGGAGATGCTGGTTTTGGAGGTGCCCGACATGTTGGCGAACGCCATCGCCCCGACGCCTTCAACGGAGGTCGTGCGTTCGATGGTTATGTCTGCCCGCGCCAGCGCGGCCGCGAGTCCCAGAATGCAACCTGTGGCCAGCAATGCGCTTGACCGAAACTTCTGTATCTTCATGGCATCTCCTGTCGTTACGTATTCAGACCGGAATGCCGCACAAAACCCGCCATCAGACCAAATTGAACCGGGTGGGCCGGCGCGCCATCGAATTAACGCGGCGGCCGACGCAACCGGTGTATCGAAGCAGACGTTGGAATGGACAGGGACAATTTGAAGGATGACAATGATCGCAAGGGACGAAACCTGCGACAAAAATAGAGTTTGGGACAGAGGATGTCGGTAAATACCTGTGCTTCATCCGTGACGGCATGCGCTAGGCATCTCGCGATCATTCTCAGCGTCGCGCTCATCGCCGGAATCTCGCCGGCCGCGAGGAGTGCTGCACCGTCGCTTGCCAGCAACCGCGACCTGGGCTTCTTCGGCGGTACCCGCGATGAGGTCCTCGCTCAATGCAAACGAGTCGGCCTGGTTCGGTTTGCCGGCCCGGCTTTCCCAGGGGTGGACCCGGGAGCTTCTGACCGGCTGGAAACTGCAGCGATTCGCGCAATGCGGCTCGCGGGCCTCGAGGTCGTGGGGCCGGCTTCTTTTTGGAGCGCTTACGACCGCCTCGACAAGGCTGCCGGAGGTATCTTCGATCCGATGACGGGTGCGGTGCGCGGCGGTGTCGCGCAGGAAGTCTTCCAGGGCGCCGTCAAAGAATTTTTTGCGCTGGAGCAACTGAGTTGCATCGCCACGCTGCGTGTGGTGCTGGTTACGGCGAACGATCACGCCAACCTTGCCACCTGGGATGGCGCAGTCGAAACCGTCGATGGCCAAGCTCCGAGAACCTACTTGCGGATTCTGGCGGAGAGGGCGGTCGGCGACGGCAAGATCAGCGCGATTTCGGCGCTCTTGCAACTGTACGATCGCGACCAAAAAGTGCTCTTCGGGCGCAGGGGCGGGGTGCAGCTGACGGCATACTACGATCCGCGCCTGCGCGCGCAAAATATCGGTGTTCTTGGGGTGCCTCACGCCAAACTGCTGCAGGACGATAAGCGTATCGAGCGCGCGCTCGCATTCGCGACTGCGCCACTGCGTTATTCTGCACAACAGCTGGCTGCCGAAGAAAGAAATCCGGCGGTCAATACGCTGCTTATTTCCCCAGCCAGCCTGCCGGCGCCACCGGCCGGCAGCAGCCTGAATCCCGAGCCGGCACTTCTGCTGCCTCGCGAGCAAATACTAAGTTCGGTCCATCGGGTCGTGCTGGGTCCGCTGCTGCTGAATGGAATCAATCCGCCCGCCGACGTGGCCCTGCACTACCAAGCATTGATGCATGAGCGGCTGGCGAAGCTGGGGTGGGACGTGATCGACTCCGATTCGCTCAACCTTGACGCGAATGACGCCGTCCACATTGTAGGCGGGGTCTATGATCCCTTCACGGGCAAGAGCGATGCCGACAAGTTGCGCCAGTCCAACGAGGTCCTCATCAAGCGATTGTCGTTGCGCGCGCCGCCCGATGCGATCGTGTTCATCGCGCTGGTCAAGGTAACGGCGGCCCAAAAGCTAGGCAACGCCGTCTGGGACGGCGCGGAACAGAACGCGCAGAATCTGGGCACGGCGGTCCATCACTCCAAGCTGTTCGGCGGCACGGAACTCACTGCTGCAGGCGAGGCCACGATATCAGCCCTGTCATTGCACGTCTTGATGCGCGATGCCGCAGGAGTGCCCCTGTATGACAAGCGAGGCGGCATCGAGCTGCTGCAACAAATGAGCTTGACGACCCGTCCAACCCAAGTCGAGCAACACTTTACCAATCTTTTGCCGGCCGATCTCTTCAAGGATCCGCAGCGAGATGTCCACGCGGTCGATCTCGCGCTGAGCGAATTGCTGAATCCTTCCGAAGAAGAGGCTGCGAAACTGAAGGTGGCCAGGCACTAGCTCCGGAATAGCGGGCTCCCCGGCATGCTAACGGAGGCCACAGAAAAGTTACGCGCGATGCGGGCACTTGCGGATTGGAAATTCAAACCAATCGCATCGAGCTGACGGACGAGCCGGGCTTGAACAATTTCGTCCGGCTGCCAGTGCGCAAAGTGAGACGCACATCACAGAGGAGCGTTTGCGTGTAGGCGAATGGCCTAATTTGCAAATGTTGCAACCCGCGCGCCGCGCTCTTTTGGCGCCTATGAGCGCCACCGTACTGGGACGTTCACCCGCGCGAGGAAGAGACTCCAACCCGCAAAGCGCCGGCATATCGAATGTTCGAATTGCGCGCACAGCGGTAATTAGGAGCAAACCTCGATGCGCGCATTCAAAGGATTTTCCAAACACACGGTGTGGTTCACGGCATTACTGCTGGGGCTCGTGGCAGCAGGCTGCAGCCGAGATGCCGTTCTAGGCACAGGCGTCGCCACACTCGCGCCGATGGTTACCACCGTGGCGCCCCTCAGCAATGCTGCGGGCGTGCCGCTCGGCACCACGGGTCCGCAGACGTTCAATGAGCCGATGGCTCCCATCAGCGGCGCGGCGAGCTTCAAGGTAACTTGCGCCGCGCCATGTGTCAGCCCCACCGTCACAGTGGCGCTTGACGACAACGAACAAAATCGCAACGTTCACATTGACGGCGGCAACGACACTTGCGCCGCTCACTCTCTACACCGCCACGATTACCGGTGCCACGAGTCTCGCGGCCGGCACTGCGTTCGCCAGTCCCTACACGTGGCAATTTACGACGGGCGCCGCGCCGGTCGCGCCGACCGTCACCGCCGTGGCGCCGGTCAACATCGCCACCGGTGTGTCCCTCAATACCACGGTCACGGCCGAGTTCAGTGAGCCCATGGCGCCGATCGCCGGCGCGGCGAGCTTCAAGCTGACCTGCCTGGCGCCTTGTACCAATCCGACGGGCACGCTGACCCTTGATGCCACGGGCAGGAATGCCACCCTGACGCCGAGCGGCGAATCTGGCGCCGCTGCAGCTCTATACCGCAACTATCACCGATGCCAGCAGTCTTGCGACGGGCCTTGAATTGGCCACTCCCTACACCTGGAGTTTCACCACCGGTACGACGGCAAACACGACCCGCCCCAGAGTCGCGAGCACATTGCCCGCCACGACGACCCCGGGACCGACTAGCTGGCGTACCCGTCAATTCGGCTATTACTGCGTCCTTCACCGAGTCGATGGCCGTCGCCACACTCAACGCCAACAGTTTTACGGTCACGTGCGCGGCGCCTTGCGTGTCGCCCACGGGCACAGTGAGCTATGAGGTCGGCTCGGCCACCGCCGTCTTTACGCCGACTGCGCCGCTTACCGTACCGGCGACCTATACCGCGACCATTACCACCGCAGCGACGGATCTGACAGGCAATGCGCTGGCGGGTAATCAGGCGGCTCTGCCGGCTGCCAGCAACTACGTGTGGACCTTCAGCACCGCGGCCGCCGTTGCACCGACGAATGTCGACGGTTCAAGCCACCAGCCCCACGGCGGGACAAACCGGGGTATGTCCGAACGCCTCGATCAGCGCGACTTTCAGCGTGGGCGCGGGTTTGAGGATGGATCCCACCACCATCAATGCGGCGAACTTTACGCGTGACGGGGCCTTCCCCGGCGGTGACCTCGGTCATTGCGGCATCCGTGGCGCTGGATGCGGCCACCGGCAAGATCGCGACATTTACGCCGCAGAGCGCGCTGGCCGCAGGCATGTACTCGGTCAAAATTGTCGGCGGCGTCAATGGTGTGAAGGACCTCGCGGTTCCGCCTGACGACATGCTGAGTAACGCCACTTGGACATTTACCGCCGGCGCCGCGACCGGAGCTTGCCAGCCACCCGTGGTGCTTGGCTCCGTCTCGCCCTTCGGCGATGTTGCCGGTGTCGCCGGCATGACCAACACGGGAACCTTGACCCAGATCAATGGCAATCTAGGCACCACCGCGACGGTCACCTCTGCGATTACCGGATTCCATGATACGGCCGGAGATGTCTATACCGAGACGCCGGCGAATATTGGCGCAGTGAACGGGACGATCTACAGCTGCACCAATTCCACCACCGGGCCCACCATCCGCCGAGAGTGCGCCCAATTGCCTCATCGCGAGATAGGGCCTTGGCCGATGCCCAAACAGCGTACATACGGCTATGGCGGACTTGCCGCCCGGGGCAGCTCCCGCCGGCAATCTCGGCGGGAATCACGCTCGCACCCGGGGTTTACACGGCCGCGGCAGGCATCCTGATACAGGGAGGTAATCTGACCCTCGACGCCGGCGGCAACGCGAATGCGGTCTGGGTGTTCCAGATTCCGACCACGCTCCTTGTGGGTGGCCCGGGAGTCGCGGCTCCACAAAGCATCATTCTGGCCGGCGGCGCCCAGGCCAAGAACGTCTTCTGGCAGGTGGGCTCCTCCGCCACGATCAACGCCGGCGGCGGCGGCACCATGGTGGGCACCATCATTGCCCAGGCGGGAGTCTCGTTCTCCACCGCCGGTAATGTCGCCGTGGTGACGCTCAACGGCCGGGCCATGTCCTTGAATGCATCCGTCACCGTGGTCGACACGGTCATCAATGTGCCCGCCCCTTAACGCCTGAGCAACGCAAATCGTGCTGGAGAATACCGTGAAGTTATCGAGAGCCTATGCACTGCTAGGTGTCGTGACGCTCGCCTTGATCGTCAGCCATTTTGCCGTGGCAGACGACTCCGGTTGGTACATCGGGGCCAACGCGGGTGAGTCAACGGCGAAGATTGACGACCCCCGAATCATCAACGGCCTGCTAGTCGGAGGGATTTGACAACCACCGCCATCTCCAACGATCAGGACCATGTCGGCTTCAAGCTCTTCGGCGGCTATCAGATCGACAAATACCTTGCCTTGGAGAGCGGCTATTTCGATCTGGGCAGATTCGGATTTACGGCCGACACCCTGCCTGCGGGCGCGTCTGAAGGGCAACATCAAGCTGCGCGGCGCCAACTTCGACGTGGTCGGGCTGCTGCCTTTCACGGAAACGTTTGCGGCTTTCGCGCGCATCGGGGTGGACTACGCGCTTTGCCACCGACACCTTCGCAGGCTCTGGGTGCCGTGATCGTGCCGGATCCGGATCGCAGCCGGAATGCTGCCAACTACAAGTTTGGTTTCGGTCTGCAGTACGCGTTGACCCCATCCTGGGGCGTGCGTGCTGAGGCGGAGCGCTATCGGGTCGATGATGCCGTGGGCCACCTGGGCGACATTAATCTCTACACGCTCGGGGTGCTGTATCGATTCGGTGGCGCAGCACGGCCACTGCCACCTCCGCCACCCCCGCCCACACCGGCGCCGATAGCGGCAGCCGAGCCCGCGCCGACGCCACCCCCGCCGCCGCCACTACCACCGGCCCCCGACGCGCAAGCGCGTGAGTTTCTCGGCGGATTCGCTTTTTGACTTCGACAAGTCAATCATCAAACCCGCGGGCAAGCAGGGGCTCGACACGTTTGCCGCGGAACTGCGCGGCGACCAGTTCGACGTCATCACGGTCACCGGGTATACCGACCGACTTGGAGCGCCGGCATACAACCAGAAGCTGTCGGAGCGCCGCGCCGAAGCGGTGAAGTCCTACCTGGTTGAAATCTCCGGCGTCCCTGCAGATAAGATTACCGCGCGCGGCGCCGACGGCTCAGATCCGGTCACGACGCCCGAGACGTGCAAGGGCCGGCGACGCACACCGGAACTGATCGCCTGTCTGCAGCCCGACCGGCGCGTCGACGTTGAAGTCACCGGAACCCGCGTGCAGGCCGCCCCGATACCGAGACAGACTATATCCAGCATTTTCGCCTTATCACGCTTACCTCGCTTGCGCGCAATATCCTGCTCACGGGGTCGGGGGTCGCCGCTCGGCTGGCGAGAATTAGTGGGCCCGCTCGGACTCGAACCGAGGACCAAGGGATTCACTGAACCCCGCCGTTTCCGGAGGGAGTGGACTATCTCTTCACCCCGGTGGGGTGCGGGACGCTCTAGCCTGTCATTAAGCGCGGCTTAAACGCGCTCAGGTAGTCTCTGCACCTTCCGGCGGTGCACCGCCGGCTTGGCTCAGGGTTGCCATCAGCTTCGAAAGCTGGTCAGGTTCCCCTGAATTCATCCCGTCCACTTCGCACCTTGCGATACGAAGGCACCATTTATTGATGAGTCCCCTGCTCTAACCAACTGAGCTACAGGCCCGACGGCGCATCTTAACATGCGGCGCCGCCCCAGCCGCGCGAGCGGTTGGGTTATCGTAGCGCGCCAGTGAGAACTCCGTCATTACCCGACCTGCCCATCAAAGAGGCCCTGCCGGCGCTGCATGAGGCATTGATTGCGCGCGGCGCCGTGCTGCTGGAGGCGCCGCCAGGCGCGGGCAAGAGCACGATCGTGCCGATCGCCCTGTTGACGGCTCCGTGGCTCGCAGGCCGGAAAATATTGATGCTCGAACCGCGCCGCATCGCCGCGCGCGCCGTGGCCATGCGGATGGCCGCGCTCTTAGGGGAACCCATCGGCCGCACCGTTGGATTTCGCACGCGCCTGGAGACGCGCATCGGCCGCGAGACGCGCATCGAAGTCGTCACGGAAGGCATCTTGACCCGCATGCTGCAAGAGGACTCAGCGCTCGCCGGTGTCGGCTGCGTGATCTTCGATGAGTTTCACGAACGCAGCTTGAATGCCGACCTGGGGCTCGCGCTTTGCATTGAGAGCCGCGAGAACCTGCGGCAAGACCTGCGGCTGCTGGTGATGTCGGCCACGCTCGATTTGCAACCCCTGGTGCGGCTGCTCGGCGACGCGCCGATCGTATCGGCGCCGGGACGCAGCTACGAAGTCACGACCCACCATGTGCCGCGGCGCAATGAGATACATCTTGAACTGCAGATTTCACAGGTGGTACGGGCGGCGGTGCGCGCTCATGACGGGGACATTCTTTGTTTCTTGCCCGGCGCCGCTGAAATCCGCCGCGTGCAGCGCACCTTGCAGGAGTCCGATCTCGATCGCAGGGTCCGGATCATGCCCCTCTACGGCGAGCTGGAAGGTGCGGAGCAGGATGCGGCACTCGCTCCGGCTGCTCACGGCACGCGCAAAATCGTGCTGGCTACGAGCATTGCTGAAACCAGCCTCACCATCGAAGGCATCCGGGTCGTCGTCGACAGCGGTATGCGGCGCTATTCCGAATTCGATCCCGCGACAGGCATGAGCCGGCTCGTGACGGGAAAAGTGTCGCAGGCAGCCGCGGATCAACGTCGCGGACGTGCCGGGCGTTTGAGCGAGGGGGATTGTTATCGCCTTTGGTCGGAAGGTTCGCATGCCTCGTTGAGTCCGCAGACGCCGCCGGAAATTCTGCATGCGGATCTGGCGCCGCTGGCTTTGGAGCTGGCCTGCTGGGGCGCAATGGATGCCGACAGCCTCGCCTGGCTCGACCCGCCTCCGGCGGCGCCGCTTGCCCAGGCGAGAGAGCTGCTGCTGCAGCTGGAAGCGATCGATGCCGCGGCGCGCATCACCACGCACGGCCGTATCCTCGCCAAATTGGGGATGCATCCGCGCCTGGCGCATATGCGGATCAAGGCACAGGAACTGGGCGCGGAGCGCCTCGCCTGCGAGCTTGCCGCGATCTTGAGCGAGCGGGACATCCTGCGCGCCAATGCCAACGCGCGCGATGCCGACTTGCGGCTGAGGATTGCCGTGCTGCGCGGCGATGAACGCGACGTGCCCGCCGGCGTGACGGTGGATTCTCGCGCCCGCGCGCAGGCACAACGCACGTCCGGCAAATGGCAAAGGGACTTGGGGCAAGCTTCGGTGGACTCGGCCGACCCGCACCAAGCGACCGGAATCTTGCTGGCGTGGGCCTATCCGGATCGCATCGCCCAGAGCCGCGGCGACGGCGGCAGGTATCTGCTGGCGAATGGCCGCGGTGCACGCTTTGCCGAAGCGCAGGCGCTAGCGAAATCGGAATTCATCGTGGCGGCCGAACTCGACGGCGCAGAACGCGAGGCGCGAATATTTCTGGCCGCGCCCATCGGCCGCGACGATTTGACCGCACGCTTTGGCGCGCTGATTCGCGAATCCGCGGAGGTCCGCTGGGACGATCGCTCGGGCGCGGTGAGCGCCAAACGCGAACGGCGGTTGGGGGCCTTGCTGCTGGCATCATCCGAGATGCGCGACCCCGATCCTGAGGCTTTGCAGGAGGCGCTGCTCGTGGGGCTCAAGCAGGCCGGCGTCGCGGCGCTGCCTTGGACCAAAGAGCTGCGCCAATGGCGCGCGCGCGTGATGCTCATGCGCCAATACCAGATCGCCGCGCCTGCCGTATGGCCCGACCTCAGCGATGAGGCGCTGGAACGAGACATCGAACAGTGGGCGCCGGCCTGGATCGTGGGGTTCACGCGGCGCGAACACTTTGCAAGGTTGGACTTAGGCCAAGCGCTTCGCGCTTTTCTCACGCACCCTCAACGCGCCATATTGGAGCGGGAAGCGCCGACTCATTTCGCCGTTCCAAGCGGCTCGCGCATTCCCATCGACTATTTGGAGGCTCCGAATCCAAACTTGTCGGTTCGTCTCCAGGAGCTGTTCGGGTTGAACTCGACGCCGACGGTGGCCGCCGGCAAACTGCCGCTGGTGCTCAAGCTGCTCTCGCCCGCCGGGCGGCCGGTGCAAATCACGCAGGATCTGCTGAGCTTTTGGAAGCGCGGCTACCACGAGGTAAAAAAGGATCTCAAGGGCCGCTACCCCAAGCATTACTGGCCGGACGATCCCTACACCGCCCAAGCCACGCGCCGCGCCCGGCCGCGCTAAGATCCGCTTCTGCCATCATCAAGGAAGCCATCCATGCGTCCGATAGTGCTATTTGCGACTCTCTTGAGCTTATCCTCGATGAGCGTCGCCGCAACGGCCGACGTGGCCGCAGTCGCCATGGATCCTGCCGCGGCGGCGCGATTCGCCGGTCTCGCGCTCAAGTGTTTGCACGATGAATACCCCAATCACATCAGTCTAACGATGGACCGCGATGCGGACCTGCATCCGCCGCGCGAATTGACGCCTGCATTCTACGGATGCTTCGACTGGCACTCGGATGTCCACGGGCATTGGTTGCTGGCGAGGCTGCTGCGCCTGATGCCGAATGCGCCGTTTGCCGCGCGCGCCAGAAGCGAACTTGCACGCAGCTTCACGCCGGAAAACATCGCCGGCGAGTTGAGCTATCTCAAACACCCGGGCCGCGCATCGTTCGAGCGGCCCTATGGCCTCGCATGGTTGCTGAAGCTGTCCGCTGAACTGCGCGAGTGGAATGATCCAGAGGCAAAACAATGGTCCGCAACGCTTCTGCCTCTTGAAACCGAAGCCGCGGCTCGCATCAAGACCTGGCTGCCAAAATTGCACTATCCGATCCGCATCGGCGAGCACGACCAGACCGCCTTTTCATTCGGGTTGATATGGGACTGGGCTGGCGTGGCCGGCGACGAAGCCATGCGGGCGTTGCTGCGCGACGCGGCGCAACGTTTCTACCTGAAGGACCGCAACTGCCCTTTGAGTTATGAGCCCTCCGGCGAGGATTTCCTATCGCCCTGCCTCGCCGAGGCGGACTTCATGCGCCGAATTCTCGATGCCAAGGCATTCGCGGCTTGGTTATCGGCGTTTTTACCCGGCATTCCCCACAGCGCCGGCGGCGGTTGGCTGCGGCCCGGCGTGGTGACCGACCGTTCGGATCCGAAGCTGGCCCACATTGATGGTTTGAACTTGAGCCGCGCGTGGATGCTGGAAGGAATTGCGCACGGCTTGCCCACGGGCGATCGGCGCATAGCCGGTGCTGCTCGCCGCCGCCGCGCAGCATCGAGACGCCGCCTTACCCGCCGTTACCGGCGAACACTACGAGGGCGGCCATTGGTTGGGTACGTTCGCGGTCTACCTGACGAGCGGCGCCGGCCTGCACTGATATAATCGGCGCAATTGATGTCCTGTAAGGAATGAACACACATGTCGGACCATAGCGAGATGGATCGCGCCACGTTCACGGCGATGACCGAGAGCACCCAGGCCGATTGGCAAAAAATCGCAACCGCCGCGAATGCCTTCAATGGCGGGCTGGCGAATCGCGTGCTGGCTCACCTGCAAATGCTCAAGGGAGATTGCGGCGGCTTTTCCGTGGATCGCCTGGAACATTCGCTGCAATCGGCCTCGCTGGCCTATCGCGATCGCATGGACGAGGAATATGTCGTGTGCGCCTTGCTGCATGACATGGGCGATATTCTCGCTTCCACCAACCACGCCGAACTCGCCGCGACGATTCTCAAGCCGTTCGTCTCGGAAGAGAATTGGTGGCTGCTGCAGCATCACGGCATCTTCCAAGGTTATTATTTCTTCCATCATTTGGGGCTGGATCGAAACATGCGCGAACAGTTTCGCGGCCATGCGAATTTCGAGCGCACCGCGCTGTTCTGCGAGCGTCACGATCAGAATGCGTTCGACTCGAACTACGACACCCTGCCGCTGGAATTCTTCGTGCCCATGGTGCAGCGCGTGATGGCTCGCCCCAAACGCTCGATCTATCTGCGCGCGGGACAGCGCGACACCGCGGAACTCCTGCTGGCCTAGGAGCCTAGGATCGCACCGCCGCCATTTCGGCGGCATCTTTCTCCACGGCCATCACCGCGGGCGTGCGCCATCCGCTGCGCACTCCCCAGAAATAATAGGCGAGCGAAGTCACCGCGACGCACAGCTGATCCCATCCGTAGCCGATGTAGCCGTGACCCTCGAACTCCTTGCTTCCGGCCCACGATAGAACCGTGACGGAAATGAGATAGGCGAGAAGCCACCAGGATGCACGCAGCTGGCGGCCGAAGTCGCGCCAATTGCCTTTGGCTTGATAGTACAGGTACACCGGCAACGGCAGAATCAACAGCAACATGATCTGGCCGGTGTGCGGCCAGCGCGCCCAGAACAGCATCAATGTGGCGAGCACGAACGCGATCGGCGCGAGCACCGGCAAGCCGGGCACGCGCAGCGGACGGTGCAAATCGGGCGCCGTGCGCCGCAGCACGATGACGCTGATCGGCACCACCAGGTAAGTGATGATGGTGGCCACTGAAATCACCGCCGCGAGCTTGCCCCAGCCGCGGAAGAAGAACAGGAAAATGAAGGACACCAGCAGGTTGAACCACATCGCGGGCCGCGGAATGCCGTATTTCGGATGCACCCTGCCGAGCACTTCGGGAACCGTGCCGCTGCGCTCCATGGCGTAGATCATGCGCGCCGTCGTCGCGGTGTAGGTGCTGCCCGTACCGCTCGGGCTGACAAATGCGTCCGCGTACAGCAACAGCGCCAGCCAATTGAGATTGAGGGCCAGGGCCAATTGCGCGAACGGCGAACTGTATTCCAACGCCGCCCACCCTTCGCCGAGATGGTCCGGCGACACGGCGCCCAAGAAGGCCACCTGCAGCAGCAAGTACACCACCGTGCTCAAAGCGATCGAGCCGAAAATCGCGAACGGCACGCTGCGCCCCGGATGGCGCGCCTCGCCCGCCAGATTCACCGGACTTTGGAATCCGTTGTAGCTGAAAACGATGCCGCTGGTCGCGACCGCCGTGAGAATCGCGGCCAGATTGCCGACATGTGCTCCGCCGTGCACGCCGACTCGAAAATTCTGCGGATGAAAGCCGCTGCACATCAAGGTCACTGCCGTCGCTGCCGGCACGATGAGCTTGAAGAAGGTGATGGCGCTGTTGGTATTCGCGAAAATTTTCACGCTCCAGAAATTGACCAAAAAATAAATCACCACCAGCACCGCGGAAATCGACAGGCCGGCAAGCGTCAGTTCCCCCTGCCCCTTGGCCGCGTGCACATACAATGAATGCGCCCAGTCCCAAGGCCAAGAGCTCATGTACTGCACGGAAGCCTCGGCCTCGACCGGGATCACGGAAACGATGGCGATCCAGGCCGCCCAGCCGGCCACGAAGCCCACCAGCGTTCCATGCGAATAATGTCCGTAGCGCACCGCGCCGCCCGACTCCGGAAACATGGCGCCCAGCTCCGCGTAGGTGAATGCGACGAACATGATGACCACGGCGCCGATGACCCAGGCATAGATCGCGCCCGGACCCGCCAACTGCGCGGCCCGCCATGCGCCAAACAACCAGCCTGAGCCGATGATGGAACCCAAGCCCGTGAACATCAGTGCGATTGCGCCGACGTCGCGGCGAATTGCATTTTCATTGGACATGAATGATCTCCTTGCCGGACTGTAACGGCTTTGCACGGTCTCGCGCTAGCCTCGCGCCACTTGTTTTGCGGGGAGCCGCGCGCCTATATTTGACCGACATTGCAGCCTCGAGCGAACCAGGGACAAACATGATCAATGCACAACGCAGATTTTCGGCTGGAATCTGGCTGTTTGCCATGGCCTGCGCCTTCTACGCCGCGGCCGCGCCGGCGATCGCCGCGCATAAGTCGAAATTCGTGCTGTCGAGTTCCGACCCGCAGCTCGCTCTCAGCGTACCGCTGATTTACACCGCAAAGGCCTTCGGATGTTCCGGAGGAAATCTATCGCCGGAATTGCATTGGTCCGGCGCGCCGGCGGGAACGCAGAGTTTCGTCCTGACCTTGTTCGACCGCGACGAGCGCAGCACGCCGTCGGGCTGGTGGCATTGGGTGGTCTACGACCTGCCGAAATCTACGACGAGCCTGCCGCAGGGCGCCGGCGCCGAACATGGCGGAGCACTCCCGCCCGCAACTCTGCAGGGCCGAACCGATCTCGGCGAAGATGCCTATCACGGCCCCTGCCCCGCGGCCGGCGATCCGCCGCACCGCTATGTATTCACGCTCTACGCACTGAATGTGGCGAAATTGCCGGTGCCCGCCGACTCCAGCGGCGCGATGGTCACCTCGATCGTGCAGGAACACCTGCTGGGCAAGGCGGTTTTCGTGGCGCACTACGGCCGGGCGAAGCAATAGGACGGGCGCCGCTTCAAGCAGCGGCCTCATCCTCGCATCCGTGCTCGCAGCGATCCCTTTCAATCTGCAAAGTGGCGTGCTGGATTTGAAAGCGGCGCTTGAGATCCGGCGTGAGCGAGGTCAAAAGCGCGTCTTCGGCACCTCGCTCCGGTACGACCAGATGCGCGGTCAGGGCAACGCTGGTGGTGGAGAGTGCCCAGATGTGCAAATCGTGGACGTCCGTCACTCCGCGCTGGTCGGCGAGATAGGACATCACGGCCGAGGAATTCACGCTGGCGGGAACCCCATCGAGCGACAGGGTCAATGAATCCCGCAACAGCCGCCAGGTGCTGACCAAGATCACCGCGACGATCAGCAAGCTGACGATGGGATCGATCAGGCTCCACCCCGACCAGATGATGAGCAATCCGGACAACACCACGCCGGCCGATACGACGGCGTCGCCCAGCATATGAAGGTAGGCGCTGCGCCGGTTAAGGTCGCCGTGACTGCCGGCATGCAGCATCCACGCGCTGATGCCGTTGAGCGCAATGCCGATCGCGGCGACGATCATGACCGTCCTTCCCGCCACGGGCGGCGGTGATCCCAGGCGGCTAGCCGCCTCCCACGCAATGGCGCCGCAGGCCAGAAGCAACAGCACCGCATTCGCCAGCGCGGCCAATACGGACGAGCGTCCGAGGCCATATGTGAACCTGGCCCCCGGCGGCCGGCGGCCCAGGATCAATGCCCCCCAGGCGCAGACGAGGCCCAATACATCGCTCAAGTTGTGACCCGCATCCGCGATCAATGCCACCGAGTTGGAGACGAACCCGAAGCCTCCCTCCACCACGACAAACACCAGGTTGAGCGCCACGGCAATCGCCATTCGCAGATTGATTCCGTCGGCCGGAATCCCATGCGCGTGCGCGTGCTCGTGCGCATGCCCATGCGTGTCCTGCTCATGAGCGTGCTCATGGCCGTGGCCGTGCTCATGCTCGCGATGCTCTTTAGGTTCCATCGGATTCAAATTCCTTCAGTGTTCGAATGTCTGCAGGCGCCATAGTGCCGGGAAAAAAGCGCCGCGGCACCGCCGAACAATACCGCAAATAGATCGAGCGAAATGGCTCCCAGTACCGTTTTGCGGTGCCAGACAAACCGCAGGCCCTGTAATAGGGTCGGCCAGGACAGGGCTGAACGAGCGCCGGGCAGCCGCCGATGCTGGGCCCACGATGACGGCTACCTGACCGGCCGAGGAGTTCATGGGTCTAGAGATCGCCCGGCGAACTCATTCGCAGAGGATTTGCGGCAAGATCCTGCGTGAAGAGCACATTCAGCAACAGGCTGCGGTGATGCTGCAATCCCTTGAAGTGCGCGGCAAATTCTTCAGGTCCGAGAAACGCAATCGGCGTGCCGAACACATAGGCGGACTTGAAATACTTTTCGACCATTTCGACGAACTCGATCGCGTTGCTGCCTTGCTCGCGCAGCTGCTCCGGCGAGAACTCCACATACAGATTCTTCGTCCGGGCCAGGCTCATTTGCGCTCCGCGCATGACGGCCACCTCGCTGCCCTCGGTATCCATCACGACGAGGTCGCTCGACGCCCATTCCGCCGGAAGGGTCCGATCGAGCGTATCCAAATTTACGGTGATCTCGCCATCCGCGGGTGCGACCCGGCTGTTGCCGGTGTTGATGCTGTTTTCGGTGAACTGGATTTTTCCGGCCCGATCGCCGAGCGCCGCATTGATGGCGACGACGCCCTTGATTCCGTTCAGCGCCAAATTCATGCTCAGCAATCGAAAGTTGCGCGGGCTAGGCTCATACGCGACGATCGAACGTGTTCCGGAAATGCGCGCCAGAGGTATGAGCACGGCGCCGATATGCGCGCCGGCGAATACCACATGCGACTTGGCATCCAGCAAGTGCTTCAACCAGCTTATCTGCGGCCAGTCGTACTCTCCATTGTCGAGCAGCGAGCGCGAGACGTTGAAATCGCCGGCGGGTACGCACAGCCGGCCGTTTTTTGTCTCGGCGACGATTGCGATTGCATGTTCGCCCAGGGATCTTGCCCGCCATCGACCGCGCAATCGTCTCGATAAGCGCTTTATATAAGGGTTTCTCACTCAGAAATGTCGGGAAACATAAAGCGTTGCGCTCTCTATCTTGTAAAATGTCTCCGGGCGCACCCCTTGTACGTCGCTGGCCAGCACATGATCGCGCGCCAGATTTTGCCCGTAGCGGTAGTCCAAGTTCAAATCCCAGCCCGGCACGACATCCCGCCATTGGATCCCGAGCCCGCCATACATCGACGTCGCCGGCGTTTCGACGTCGTAGCGCGCCACCCCGGCGAAGACATTGAACGCCACGGGCCCGGCAAATCGGTGGCGATAGTCGAAGATCCGCAGACCAAGAAGCATGTGGCCGTCGACCTGGTCAATTTCGGCGCGTACCCCAAGATCATTCCTTTCCGAGACGGCGCGCCGCGCGCCGACGCCGAAGTGCGGTCCATACGCCAACTGAGACGTGGTAATCGGTACGCCCTTCTCCACGTCGGTGCGCACCCGGTTTGCGTTGGCGCCCGCATCGACGAAGACTTGCGCGCCGTGCCGATTCGTATCCTGCGCAGATGAGTCCTCATCGTCGTCTGCCGCGTCGCGGCTGTGTTCATCGCCGCCGTAGCGGACGAATCCCGACAACCTCGAAAAGCCGCTGCCGTCGACGTCCCGCCCACCCATGGCCTCGGCGCCGACGACGACGCCGTTCCACGGGCGCGAATAGCGCAGCGTGAAATCGTAATAATGATAGTAAGGGAACGCACCCGGCGTAGGCACATAGGTGCGATTGTCGCCGCCGTAGTAGGTTTGGTTTTGCAGCGTTCGAGCGCGGGCCTCCAGATATCCGCCAAACGGCGGTTCCCAGCCCACCCGGAGCATCTGACTCCTCGCGCCCACGCCATCGCCGAAGTTTCGCTGATCGGCGCCCCAGTTGCCGAGGACCAAGCGATCGTTGGTCATGCCGCCCTGGAAAATGTTGTGGACGTACCAGATATTCGACCATTCGGAGATCTCGTAGGTGGCGTCGAAGTGGCGAAAAATGCGCGGAAAATCAATGCCTGCAGAAATGGCCGGACTGCCCAAAAGATAGCTGCCGCCGTCGGAATTGTCCTCTCCGGCGTATTGAAAATACACGGCGAACGGCACTTTGCCGGGCACGATAAAGCGGCTGATGTAGGACGCTTCTTGATTTCCCTGAGTCTGGGAAGTCCCGCTCGGTTGGAAAAAGTCCCGCGCCAAAAACCGTGCTGAGGATGGCAGCCCGGCGCCCCCGCCGTATTGCAGCTGTCGGTTGAATCCGAGCGACCAGCCGCTGAAAGGCTCGATCGAAAATTGCGCGCCGAACAGACGCGGCCGGCCGATCTGTTCCGCGCCGTTGTAGGAGATTTCCTGGGACGACATTCGCGCGAGAAACAACTCGTACTGAAATCCCAACCGGGTCAGCGGCTCATAGTTGGACAGAGTCACCGAGGGCATGGTGGGCGCTTCGGTGCTCATGAGCGAACTGCTGTCGGTCATGGGCGAGAGCCAATGATCGCGATAGCCGAAGTCGAGCTGCGCCCAGTTGGTGCCGACGCTCGCCATGGAACCCGTGGGTATCGTGCGTCCCTGGTAGGCAATGGCGCCCGCGCTCACCAGAAAATAATCGGTCGGCTGCGCGTAAGCGATCGCCGACAATTCGTAGTGGCTGTCGGCCGGCACGCCATGCTGATTCGGCAGCACCACCCCGTCCTTGGCGTGCGCGACAGCGCCTGTCGCACTGGCATGCGACACGGCATAGTCGCGCGAATAGCGTTCGAGATACCTGCCCACCCGGGTGCAGAGCGGCTTGTCGACCTGGCAGGCCTGCGGCAATGCCAGTTTCACCAGCTCGACGGAAAACGGACGTTTGAGGATGGGCTCATCGGCCAAAATGAGGACTCTTTCGACCTGCCGCTCGATTTCCGGCTCGAGGTTCATCGGCAGGTAGGCGGTGACGCCGCCGGCCGCCGCGGCACCCGATGCCGCGAGCAGCGTCCCGCCGATGCAAGCCTGCCAGGACCGACGCGTCATCGGATCGGCGGAACGATCAGCGTCGCCGCCCGGCAGGCGCCGCGGGTCACATCGGCGGAACAGGCACGCGGATTGAGGTCTCGATCCAGACAGATATGCACCTCACGCAGCCGCGGCGTCTCCTGGCCGCCGCAAGTGACGACGATGGATTGCGCCGCGAGCTTGGGGTTCACCTTCAGCAGTGCTTGGGCGACGGCGCCGGGCGGCTGCTCGATCGGGTGAGTCGCAGCGGCGAGGGATGCGGGAACGGCGATGCCGGCGTAGGCTCGGCGCAGCAGCGCAAAAAAATCCGCGGGGTCAAGTCCGCTGCAGGTGCCGTGCGCCGACCATTCGTGATAAACCAGCGCGCGCGCCGGCATGATGTCGGAGATGCCCGATACCACGCTCTCGGGTACCTGCCGGCGCACATCGCAATGCTCCGGCCACCCCTTTTCATACTGCGGCCACAAACCATGCACGATGAATCCGAAGCGGCGCGGACCGTTGCACTCCGCTGCTCCGGGATCCGACAGGCAAAACGCCGGCGACCATGACAGAGACAACAAATAGTAGTCAAAAATGCCCGGCTCGCCGTCCGATGATTTTCGATGCCGTGCGCCCGCGCTCGCGGCAAGCGTCAGCAAAGCCGCCAGGATGAGCACGGCGGTGTTGAGCGGCAGCCCTTTGTAACGAGTCATTTTCAATTGTCGCTCAACCGCCGGCGCGGAACGATTGAATTTCGAGGCCGCTGGCGCCGTTCACCCAAGTGTCCTTGTCGCGGATGATGGCTTGCGCCGGCAGCGAAGCGGTCTGGACGGCCACCCCGGTGAGTTTGCGCACGGCCGTACCCACGGCGAAAATTTCGACCAAGCTGGATCCGAGTTCGACGATGTAGGTTTTGATGCCGACGACTTCCTCGGCGCCCAGCGCCGTGGCGTCGCGGTTCAATCGATCGAATACTTGCTCGCGCGCCTCATAGATCAGCGCGGTCAGATCGCCCAGCTCACCCCTCGCCAGGCTCTGGAACGCCGCACGGATCCCGCCGATCGCGCCGAGCGAATATACGGAGGTTGATATGAGCAGCTTGACCGGCGCATATCCCAGCTGGGTCATGCCCCAAAGCTCCTCGCCGGTCAGGTCGCTGGAGACGGGCGAGCTGCGCGTCTCGGGCGGCAACTGCGCATGAAATGCCGCGGTGCCCGCCATGTACATCTCGTGGAAACCGGCGAAATGCAGCACGTTGGTGCGCACGCCGACCACTGCATTGGCGCCCACGGCCTTTGCATGCATGACCAGGCGGTCGATCGCGTGGTGACGCGTTTCGTTGAAGACGTCGCTGAATTCTTTGATCTCGCCGCGCACCAGCGTCTTCAACGTCCCGGCGATGCCGCCGACCGCGCCGACCGAATAGGCAATGTTGCCGAATACGAACTCCTTGGGATCGTAGCCGGCATCCATGTGGCAATACAGCTCCTGAGCATCGCCGGCGCTGGTGAATAACGCCGTGCCGGGGCCGCCCCTGACGCCCGATCCCACGAACAAAAATTCCGAATTGCCGCTGAGCCCGCGCAGTTCGGAAGTGACCCCGACGACGCCGTGCACCTGTTCCCGATCGGCTTCGGCCCGCATGCGCTTGAAGGCCGCCGCGCGGCCTTCGTGAATCATTTGCGTCACATCGGGAATTTCGCCGCCAACGATGCCGCGGAAGGCCGAACGCAGGCCGCCGAGAAACCCCATCGACTGGATGCTGTTGCCGATGACCACGCCGCTCGGTATCAGGCCCTTGAGGCGCATGCAGTAGATTTCGTTCCCCGACAAACCGGTCAATTTGGGTGCGCTCTGCATGCCGCGATCCTAAGATATAGCGGGCTGGCTGTCGACGCAGGATCGCAATCGGCAGGCGGGGGGCTCAAGCGGATGAGCGATCGGGGCGCGGGGTCCAAGTGCTCCAGAGGATGAGCGCCAGCAGCACGAGTTGGAAAGGCAGGCGAGCGATGAGCGCCCAACGCGGAACGTTGAAAAGCTCGGCGTGCTGCAACATGTAGACGTTGGCCGGGGTTACGGCAATCGTCAATAGGAACAGTCCGATGCCCGCGGCGCGGCGGGTGGCCGGTATCAGGATGCCGGCCGCACCCAATAATTCGAACACCCCGCTGAGCAGCACCGCGGTCCGTGGCCACGGTATGACAGGCGGCACGATGCGCACTTCCATCTCGGTGAGCGCGAAGTGTGCGACACCGCCGAACAGAAACCAGAGAAAAACCAAAATCAAGCCGATGCGCCTCAATATTGGAGTCATCGCCGGCGTAATCGAGGCAACATTCTCAGCTTCGTCGTTCGCTCTCGTCATCGGCCCTCCCCGAGGAATAGTCAGGATCGGTCAGGAGCCGGCGTGCCAAACGCCGGCGCCGCCAAAATCGTTCGAACCGGGGTCCCAACCCCGCCCACTCGGGACGCAGCCAGACCGGATTTTGCTCATCCTCACCGAGTGCGGAGAAGACCAAGGTGCGCGCCTCCCGCGCCGCGTCCACGACGCTCGCCGGTACATCGCGCCAGGCGGCGATCGCATCGATGCCGCGATCGAGGCCGGATTGCAGTGCCGTTTCGACCTGCGCCAGCAGCGCGGTCCATGCCGGCAGGCTTGCGGTCTCGTCCGGCATCGCACCCAGCAGCATCTGCAGCAGCGCCCGAGCGGCTTGCGGCGGGCTGTTTGGCGCCTCGCCGGCATGTGAGCCCATCGCGAGCGCCTGCAGCTCGAGCGCGGCGCGAAACTCCGCCAACAGGATCTGCAGCGCCGCGGGGATGTCGAGCGGCCGAATGTCGGCGCGATCCACGATCGGCGCGGCGCTTCTCGCAGATTGCGGGCCCTGTTCCGGTTGCGGGCCTTGTCCCGCGCCAGGCGCCGTCGGCGAGCGGGCCGCCGCGGGCATTTTGGTAATATCCATGGCCGGCGGCGCTAGTGCGCCGGCGCGTGGCGATTGATCAAGCTCACCATACGGTCCGTTGCCGCATGGAACAGGTCCAGCCCGAGATCGGGCAAGTCCACATAGTTGGCACTCGGCTTAAGCAGCGGTTTGACGCGCTGGGTCTGTTCGATAATGTCGTCGTGCGGGGCGAACACCGTCAAGGGCGACTTCAGGCCTTTGAGTTTTTTGTCGACGGCGTAACCGCACGCCGCGCGAAATGCCGCTCCCGGGTTTGCCGCGAGCACATGCTCGACGAAACGCTGATGCGCGTCGCCAAGATCATACGGCGGGCGGCGCAGCGCCAGGCCGCCGCGCCATGCGCCCAGCACATGGCCGCCCTCGGTGGCCGGCCGCAACGGCTGCTCGCTGTATTTCTCCATCTGGCGTTGCTGCTCCTCGGCGGTGAAGAGCGGCATGCCGACCGCGACCACCCGCCGCACCTGCGATCCCAATTGGTGCGCGATTTCGATCGCCTCGATGGAGCCGGTGTGCAGTCCCAGCAGGTCGATTTGTCCTTGCATTCCGGCGGCCTTCAGACCATCCACCGTCGCCTGCGCGTATTGTTCCAGCGACAACGCCCAAGGCGGTGCATCGGAAAAACCGTAGCCCAAGCGATCGGGCGCGTGCGTCGGCCTTTCGAGTTTTTCCTGAAATCCCTCCCACATCGCGCCCGAACGCGGCGACATATGCAACAGCACGAGCGGCACGCCTTTGCCGTCGTGGCTGCGCAAGTGCAGCTGCCCGAACCGGGTCGGATAAATGCGCCGGATCATCGGTAGCCTGTCCTAGTGAGCATCCAAGAATGCTTCTATCACGGACGCGACGGCGCCGGGACGCTCAATGTGCAGCATGTGCCCGGCGCCGGCGATGCTGACCACCTCGGCATCGGGATAGGCGGCGCGCAACGCCTCGGTGGTGCCGTCGGCGCCGAGCCGCGCCAGATAGTCGGACTCCGCTCCCAGCACCATGAGGAGGGGCGCGCGGATCTCGCGCCAGGTCGCCTCCGCGTCCTCGCGCTTGTAGAGAATAGGATTGACCCAGTGGTGACGCGGATCGGCGGCCAGGCGCACCCGATCATTTTCATCGGCGACGCCCCACACCCGCGCCACGAATGCCGCGGCGCCCGGTGAAAATCGCGGATAGCGAAATTGAATGACCGCGGCCAGCTGCTCGAAGGAGTCATAACTTTTCTCCATCGTCGGGCTCTTGATCTGATTGAGCCATTTGCGCATGCGCTTCGGCGCATCCCGCGGCGACGTGCGCGGCAATCCCAATCCTTCGAGATTGACGAGGCAGCGCACGCGCTCGGGACGGAGGCCGGCATAGAGATTCGCGATATTGCCGCCCATGCTGTGGCCGACGATGCACGCCGGCGCGAGCGGCGATATCTCATCCATCAAGGCATCGAAGTCGCCCAAGTAATCGGGAAAGCCGTAGCCCTCCTGCGGCCACTCGCTGCGACCGAAGCCGCGCCAGTCCGGCGCGATGATGGGGCGATCCTTCCTGAAAGCATCTACGACAAACTGAAACGTTTCGCCCGAATCCAGCCATCCGTGCAGCAAGAATACCGGCGGTTGCAGCGCTGCGGATTCGGGGCCCCAACGCGTCAAATGCATCTTGAGACCTCGGACCTGCAGTGTCTCGTGCCGCGGCTGCCGCAGCGGCTGGTACGTCGTTACGCTATCCAATCAATTCGTTTGAGGAGGATTTTGGCTGCCGTCGTTCGGCCGGACTGCTCCCGCCCGGTGCCGCCCGGCGGCGGCGGCGGCGGCGGGCGGAGGGGGGGCGGCGGATTCTTGTGTTCGTTACCTTTTGGCATGATCCATCTCCTCGTGTGCCGTCGGTGTCCCGCTTTCATACACGCAAGCGGCACCCAGCCGCAAGAGCAGCCGTTTGCAGAGGACCTTACCGGGGTGCATGCTGTGAAAATGATGGGAGATCGCATAGGGCCGTATCGGGTGCTGCGCATCCTGGGTGCGGGCGGGATGGGCGAAGTCTTTCTCGCCGAGCGCGCCGACGCGCAATTCGAGCAGCAAGTGGCCATCAAAGTCGTGCACGGCGGAGCGCTCGCGGTTTCGCAATGCATTCGCGCCTCAAGCTGGAACGCCAGATCTTGGCGCAGCTCGATCATCCGAATATCGCGCATCTGCTCGACGGCGGCGCGCTGCATGACGGCAGCGCTTATATCGTCATGGAATACGTCGACGGCGTCGCGATCGATTTATTTTGCGATTCGAACCGGCTTGATGTCATCGCGCGTCTGAAACTGTTTCAAACTGTTTGCGCCGCGGTTCATTATGCCCATCAGAACCTCATTGTGCATCGCGATCTGAAGCCCTCCAATATCCTGGTTACCGCGGCCGGCGTGCCGAAGTTGCTCGATTTCGGCATCGCGAAATTATTGGACGAACGCCAGGCCGCGCGGCACACGCTGGCGGTAACGCAAGCCGACGTTCGGATCATGACCCCGGATCATGCCAGTCCGGAACAGGTGAGCGGCCACGCCATTACCACGTCGAGCGACGTTTATGTGTTGGGCGTGCTGCTCTACAAATTGTTGTGCGGCGCCAGCCCTTTCTTCATCTTCTCCATGCGGCTCTCGGAAATCGAGCGCGCCATTTGCGAAAAAGATCCTCTGCCCCCCGGCCACACGCTGAACGCCGACGAATCGCCGGAATCGAGATCCATCGCGGAAGCGCGCGCCACCAGCGTCAAACGGCTGAGACGAGCCCTGGACGGCGATTTGAACAACATTGTATTGATGGCCATGCGCAAGGAGCCGGAGCGCCGCTACGGTTCGGCGGAACAATTGTCCGCCGATATCCAACGGTTCCTGGAAGGCATGCCGGTGCTTGCACGGCGAGACACGGTGTCTTATCGCACCTCGAAATTCGTGCAGCGCCACTGGCTGCCGGTCAGCGCCGGGGCGGCCGCGACTTTCATGATCGTCGCGTTCTCGATTACCACCTACGTTCAATCCTTGCGGATCGCCGCGGAACGCGACCGCGCCGCTCATCAGCGCGAGCTCGCCGAGCATGAACGCGCCAGAGCGGAGGAAGTCTCGAGCTTTCTCGTCAACTTGTTCAAATTGTCGGATCCCGAGGAGAACCGCGGCAACCAAGTGACGGCGCGCGAACTATTGGATTCCGGCGCGAAGCGCCTGCAATCCGGCCTGCAGGATCAACCAGAAACCAAAGCCGCCCTTTTGTCCACTGTCGGAACGGTCTATGACAGCCTCGGACAGTTCCAGGATGCGTTGCCGCTGCTGAATGAGTCGCTGCAGCTGCAAGCTCGATCGCAAGATCGTTCGCGCATCGACACGCTGTTGGAGCTTGGACGAGCCCGCATAGGGGCGGGCGATCTTCCGGGTGCCGAAGCGCCTTTGCAGGAAGCGCTGCACGCCGCCCAGCGCGATATCGGCGCAACCAGCGTTCAGACCGGCCATTCGCTCTGGTCTCTCGGCATGCTCCGATTCGAGCAAGGCCGAAACGCGGAGGCCAAGGATCTGTACCTGCGCAGCCTGCACGTTCTCGAAGCCAGCCGGGCACCGCAAACCGATGTATCCGTCGTGCTGGGCAATCTTGCGCAGGTCTACGTACTCGAACAGCAATGGATGCTGGCAAAGCAAACCCAAGAGCGTGCTTTGCAGATCGATCGACGGATGCTCGGAGACGATGATTCACGCGTGGCGTACCGCTTGAATAACCTGGCAATCGTCGCGCAAAACATGGGCGATCTGAAGCTAGCGGAGACCCTGTATCTCGATGCACTGAAACGTCAGCAGCATATTTACGGCGACCGCCATCCCGAGACCGCCTCTGCCAAAGGCAACTACGGCTTGCTGCTGCAACGCGAAGGCAGGCTGGCGGAAGCCGAGCCGCTGTTGCGCAGCGCCTTGGATGCGCGGCTTTCTTTGAACGGGCCAGATCACTTCATGGTTGGATATATCGCGTGAGCCTGGCGATGCTGCTGCACGACAAAGGCGAACTCGCCGATTCCGAAAGCGAGTTTCGTCAAGCGCTCGCGATCTACGACAAATCGCTGCCGGCGGACCATCAGTATCGCGCTTCGCTGCTCATGCATTTTGCGCGGTTGCTGGTGGATCGCAATAAATACGCAGAAGCGCTTGCCAAGAGCAAAGAATCGACCGAGATCTGGACCGCCACCTCACCCGCCTCGAACCCGCAGACTGGCGCTGGCCCACGCTATCCATGCCTATGCGCTCGAGCATGTCGTCAATCTGCCGGCATGCGGCCGCGGAACTCGAAGCCGCAGTGCCGGTGCTGCTGAAAGCTCGCGGCGCTGACGATGCGGCCGTGCGGCGCGCGCAGATTTGGCAGAAAATCGCCGCGCACGCGCGGTAAAACCGCCACCACCGCAAGACGCACAGGTCCCAAAAATCCCCGCGGCTGCCGGCGCTGCGCTCAGCCGCCCAAAAAAATCTTGTAGGCCGGATTCTCGCTTTCTTCCGTGTAAGCGTACTGCAGCACGTTGATGTGCAATAAAAAATCGGTGTGGGTCGCCTGCGGGTACCTGGATGCCGGCAAGCACGCGGCCGTGGTCGGAACCATGATTTCGATAGTGGAACAGACTGACGTTCCACTTCGTGCCGATGGCCTGCAGGAACTTGAGCAGCGCCCCGGGGCGCTCAGGAAACTCGAACCGATACAGCTTCTCGTCGGCCAGCCCGCGCGCATGGCCGCCCACCATGTAGCGCACGTGCAGTTTGGCCATTTCATTGTCGCTCATGTCGCGGGCCGCAAACCCGGCGCCGATGATTTCCGCAAGCAGCGCATCGCGTTCCGTTCTGCCCTGGTCAGCGCCAGGCTCACGAACACTTGAGCCGCCTTCTGATCGGAGTAGCGGTAATTGAATTCCGTGACGCTGCGCCTGCCCAGCAACTCGCAGAACCGCAAAAATGAACCTGGCGCCTCCGGCATCAGCACGGCGAACAGTGCCTCGCGCTGCGCGCCGATATCCGCGCGCTCGGCGACGTAGCGCAAGCGGTCGAAATTCATGTTGGCGCCGCAGTTGACCGCGATCAACGTGCGCGCCGCTACAATTCTCGCGCGCCACGTATTTCTTGATGCCTGCCACGGCCAAGGCGCCGGCCGGCTCGGCGATGGAGCGGGTGTCCTGGAAAATGTCCTGGATGGCGGCGCAGATCTGATCGGTGCTCACCAACATGATTTCATCGACGTACTGGCGGGCCAGACGAAAGGTTTCCTCGCCGACGCGCCGCACGGCGACGCCGTCGGCGAACATGCCGACGCGATCCAGGGTCACGCGCTTTCCGCCGCGCAGCGATTCGAACATGCGCGGCCGCGTCCTCGGGCTGTACGCCGATGATTTTCATGCGCGGATACAACGATTTCGCATAGGCGGCGATGCCCGCGATCAATCCGCCGCCGCCGACCGGCACGAAAATGGCGTCGATTTCATCGCCATGGCGCTGACGCAGGATCTCCATCGCAATCGTGCCCTGTCCGGCGATCACGTCCGGATCATCGAATGGATGCACGAATACCAGATTCCCGCTGCCGCCCAAGTTCCGTCGCATGTTCGTAGGCCTGATCGTAATCATCGCCGTGCAGTATGATTTCGGCCGCCTAGCGCCGCGACGGCTTGCACCTTGATTTCCGGCGTGGTGAGCGGCATGACGATCAGTGCGGGGATTCCGCGGGTGCGCGCGGCCAGCGCGACGCCTTGTGCATGATTGCCGGCCGAGGCGCAAATGACGCCGCGCTGCGCGCTGATCGCGGATAATTGCGCGATTTTGTTGTATGCGCCGCGAATTTTGAACGAAAACACCGGCTGCAGGTCTTCTCGTTTGAACAAGACGTGATTGTTGAGGCGCTGCGACAGCCGGGGTGCGGCTTCCAGCGCGGTCTCGACGGCGACATCGTAGACCTTTGCCTTGAGTATCCGGTCGACGTAGCTTTCTTGCATGAGCGGCATCGTCGGCTACATTAGCTGAAGCGGCCGCGCAACGGTATCGCCGGATCATACTGTGAGACGGTCCACACCCCGGCAGTGTGCAACGCTCGTGGCGGGCATTATTTCGGTAACATGGAGCTATGCGCGCACTGAAACTTTGGCTTGTTGCCTTGGCTATAGCGTCTTCGCCGGCCTTCGCGCTGTCCGGAAACACGGTGGCCACGGACAATGTCAAGGCTCGTTTGGTCAGCGAAGTCGCCGCGATCGGACCGGGCCAGGCATTTACGGTCGCGCTCGAGCTCGATATCCGCGACGGCTGGCATACCTATTGGCGCAATCCGGGCGATTCCGGCGAACCGACCAAGCTTGCCTGGCAGCTTCCGCCGGGATTTACCGCCGGCGATATCACGTGGACCACCCCGCATCGCTTTGAGATCGCGCCGCTCGTCAATTACGGATATGCCAAGCACGCCGTCTATATGGTGGGGATTACTGCGCCGAAGGATCTGAAAGCGGGCACCTCGGTTGCACTCGCGGCCAAGGCCAGTTGGCTGGTGTGCTCCGATGTCTGCATCCCTGAAGAGGCGGATTTGCATTTGACGCTGCCGGTGAGCGCCCAGGCCGGCGCCGTCGATCCCTCGTCGGCCGCGTTGTTCAACGCCGCACGCAGCCAGCTGCCCAGTGCGCAGCCGGCGCCGACTTCCGCCCGGATTCATGGCGATAAACTCATCGTCACGCTGGGCCGGGACTGGGGCGCCACCCTGGGGCAGATCACCTCGCTGGCGTTCTACCCCTACGATGATGGCGTCATCGAGTACGGCGCGCCCCAGACGCTGACGCGCACCAAGGATGCCGTTGATCTGACGATGAAGGTCGGTTATCAGCCCCCCAAAGCGGGCGCGATCCGCGGCGTGTTGGTGGTGACCGAAAAGAACGGTGCACAAACCGACACGGTTCCTATCGAAATTGCGGCGGATTTTTCCGGCGCCGGGGCCGCGGGAGTGAAGCCGGGCCCTCGCTTCGCACCCTCCGCCCTGTCGAACAAGGAACCGGAGCATTCTCTGCCGACCCTGCTGTTGTTCGCCGTGCTGGGCGGCTTGATATTGAATCTCATGCCCTGCGTCTTCCCGGTGCTCTCCATCAAGGCGCTCAATGTCATGGAACAGGCGAAGAAGCATCCTGCGGCGGTGCGCGCCAAGGGTCTGGTATTTGCCGCCGGCGTGATCGTTTCGATGCTGTGTCTCGCCGCAGTGCTGCTGATGCTGCGCGCCGGCGGCGAGCAACTGGGCTGGGGCTTTCAACTGCAATCGCCCCTCTTTGTAACCTTGCTGGTTTATCTGTTGCTGGCGGTGGGCCTCAACTTATCCGGCGTGTTCGAAATGGGCGGCGGTCTTGCCGGCGTCGGCGATAATCTCACCCAAGGCGACAGCTACAGCGCCTCGTTCTTCACGGGCGTGCTGGCCACTTTGGTGGCGACGCCTTGCTCCGCTCCATTCATGGCTCCTGCGGTGGGCGCCGCATTGACCCAGGCACCCTTCAATGCGCTGTGCATTTTCGCGGCCTTGGGCTTCGGAATCTCACTGCCCTTCGTGCTTCTGTCGTTCTTGCCATGGACGCGCCGCGTGCTGCCCAAGCCGGGTGCTTGGATGGACACGCTGAAACAAGTATTCGCCTTTCCGGTCTACGCGACCGCGGCTTGGCTGCTGTGGGTGGTCGCGCAGGAGACTTCGCCGTTCGGCTTGGGCGCGGCCCTCGGCGGCTGTATCTTGGTGGCGCTGGCGGCCTGGTCTTTCCAGAAGTCCCGCTCCAGCGCCGGCGGCGGCAGGATAACCGTGATTGCCACCGCGGTGATCTCATTGCTGCTGGCAATTTTTCTGCCGGTCCGTTTCGCCGATGTCGCCGCCGCGGCCCCGGCCGCCGGGGCTCAGGCACAGGCGGGTGCCGACGAGTGGCAACCCTACAGCGCGGCGCGCGTTGCGGAACTCAGCGCCGCGGGCCGGCCATTGCTGGTCAATTTCACGGCTAGCTGGTGCTTGACGTGCCTCGTCAATGAACGCAATGCGTTTTCCGATGCTGCCGTGCAAAAGATCTTTCGCGACAAAAAAGTCACGCTGATGAAAGGCGATTGGACCAATCGCGATCCGGCCATCACGAAAGCGCTGGCCGCGTTCGGCCGAGCCGGCGTTCCGCTATACCTGGTTTACAACGGAAGGCCCGGTACCGCCGAGCCGGATGTTCTGCCGCAGATTCTCACCGCCTCGGTCGTAGAAAGCGCCTTTGCCGACACTGCGGCAAAATGAGCGCGAGGTGTGATTGAATGCGTGGCCGTGAATAACGCCACCACCATCTCGGTCATCGATTTTCGCCGCCAGAGCATGGTGCTTCTGTGGCACTCCCTCGGTGGAACCTGGACGGCCTGCGACACGCCGCCCGCCCTCGTGCACGGCATCGCCTTGATCAGCGCTACCGGACCGAACATCTGCATCTACGGACAGGGCGGACGTCTGCGGCTGCAAGTCGGCCCAAATCAGTATGCATTGGCGGAAAACTCGCCGCGCATCAGCTGCACGCGCGGTATTGCCAGCTTCGGTTTTCGCCGCCGGTTCACCGTCAGGTCGAGCACCGGCGGCGTGCTGTTCAGCCATTCGTATTGGACCAATCAGGGGCGCGACTTTTATCGGTGGCTGGCCGATCGGGCGGACGATCCCGATTGGCGCGCGAGCTGCGGGCGGCAGTGGTCGGATGGCGTGCCGTCCGCCGCGCTGCGGCCGCATTAACCCATCAAGCCCTTCAATTCCACCGGAGTCAGGTGGCGCCATTGGCCGGGCTGCAAGTTTCCCAGGTGAATGTTCATGATCCGCACGCGCTGCAGACGCTGCGCCCTGTAACCGAGTGCCGAACACATGCGGCGGATTTGGCGGTTCAACCCTTGAGTGAGAATGATGCGAAAGGACTGTGCATTCAAGCGCGCGACTTTGCTGGGTTTGGTCAGTTCGCCCATGATCTTCACGCCGTCCGCCAGCATGCGCAGCGACAGGTCCGTGATCGGACGGTCGACGGTCACCAGGTATTCCTTTTCGTGATTATTTTCCGAGCGTAAGATTTCGTTGACGATATCGCCGTTGTTCGTCAGCAGGATGAGCCCTTCGGAGTCGCGATCCAGGCGGCCCACGGGAAAAATCCGTTCGGGGTATCCCACGAAATCGATGATGTTGTCTTCGACGTGGCCTTCGGTGGTGCAGATGATGCCGGCCGGCTTGTTGAGCGCAAGGTAGACCTGTTTCTTCTTCACGCCGATCGATTCGCCGTCGACGCGGACTTCATCGCCATCCGCCACCTGAGAGCCCAAGGAGGCGGGCCGGCCGTTCAAGCTCACGCGGCCTGCCTCGATCCACTTGTCCGCCTCTCGACGCGAACACACGCCGGTTTCGCTGATGTACTTGTTGAGCCGCACGCCGACGCCTTGAATTCAGCCGCCCAAAAACGTGCCGATTTGCTTGGCCAATGTCTTCGGTGCGGCGGCGAACAGGTCGGCCGCATAATCGTCGATATCGGCAAACTTGGCGTTCGGCAGCGCGGCTCTGAGCTTGGCAACTTCGTCGGGCGTTTCAAGCCGCGTACGGATGATGAGCGCCGGCTGCCTGATCGCCGGAAGGTCCACGGCGGCGGCGACCGCCGCCAAAACCAAGCGCCGCACCAGAGCGGGTCGCGCCGCCGCCAGCTCCAGCGCCGCCCGGGCGCCGCTGTGCACGCCCAGCAGATCGATCTGGCGCAGCCTCAAGTCATCCGCGAGATCGGATATGGCACCTGCCGCCTCGGCAAAGCTCGACGTTGGCGAGGGATCGGACTCGCCTAGGCCCGGCAGATCCGGCGCGTAGACCGACCGAACGTCGGCAACTTCGGGCAGAAACCGGATGAAAGCGCGGCTGGAGCTCTGATCGGAGTGCAGACAAAACAGCGTGACCTGTTCATCGAAACCCCCGGTCGTCGGAAACGCCGTGCGGACGTGCAGTTGCCCAAATCGACAGTCAAAATAAGCGCGTCGAGTTCGCACCGCTGCCGCCGGCATGCTTGATTGCGACTGCTTGGCCAAGGGCTGTCTCTCTTCGATTGATCATTCAGGGGTTCTTAGGATACTAGAACTCGCCGGCGCCCTTTACAAAGCAGCCCGAAATCTGTGGCTTTTGTGCTACATTAATTTTCACACTTCTTTGCAATAGGGCTAGCTTCGGTGACGGAGCACAGATAGAGTGTTGCTCGGACGCAATTGGACTCAACGGACATAAAAAGACCGATCATCGTCTGGCGCTGATTAAAAAAGCGCCGCGAGAGGCATGGGGACTTAAAAGCCGGGTCAGATGACCCGGCTTTTTTATTGCGGCAATCGGTCCCACACGCGCGACATCGTGAATCCACTCGAGCGTCCGCCTCTGAAGATCACCTCCTCGATCAGACGCTGGCCGTCCGCGGAAATGCTGTAGTGCTCTTCGAACGGAGGGCGATCTTCTTCCTGCTCGCTGCTGCGCACGATCAAGGTTTTCTCGAGCCAGCCGCACTTTGGCGGCGGCGCGTCGCGCGCCGCAGGCAACGGCGCGTCCCGATCCGAGGCCTTGGAATGATGGTGCGGCGCTCTTCTCGCCCGGCTGGCATACACGCGTCTGACCCAAAGAGCTGAATGTAAGGACGCCGCCGATCTGCTTGACGTCGAGCAGTTTCCCGGGGAATCGGGACGCTTCGGCGAGCACGCCGACCGCAGGGGTTGGGGGCGGCGTCAGGCCCGGGTAGCCGGTTCCTCCGCGGCCGCCGCGGCCGCCGCGGCCCGAACTCGCGTTGTTGTCCGCAGCGGCATCGGCTTGCGCATTGGCGATCTGCAGCAAATGCAGTGGATCGTCGCTGTCCGCGACATTGAGCTTCCAATGGCCGCTGAAATCGACGCCGGCGGGCGGCGCCAAACTGAGCCCGTCGCTGGCGCAAGCGCCGATGAACAACACAGCCGCAAAAATTGCGACGCGCATCGTAACCCCCCTGATGTTCAGGGGAATCTTATAATGAAATCAGCTCGCGGAGTGATGTGCGCGGCCGGCCGAGCGCAGATCGTTGGGGCCGCAGATCCACACGCGGCCTTCGAAAGGCTGGAAACACACCCGTACGCCCTCCGTGCGGCGCATGGTTTGCGAACCGCAGGCAATTTTGCCGTCGGCGAGATCCGCCTGGATGAGGTCGACCAGCGAAGCGCTGGGCTCGCCGGCATCGGTCGGCGGCAATGCGTGTGCCAGGATGCGCGCCTGCACCTCGTCGCGGCGCGCCGAGTTGCCGAGCACGGCGCGCTTGAATTTGTCGAGCACCACCAGGACGGAACTCAATGTGTTGTCCGTCACATCGCTCGGGCGCCCGGTTCCACCCATGAATTTCAGGTGCAGCAGGCCGCCCACGCCGCGCCCTTCATCGTGCAAACAGAGCGCCAGGGCCCCGTGTAAGTCCGCGATCAAGAGCATGGGCTCGGGCGACACGTGATAAGTGTCCGCCGCGACCGAAACTTCCGTCAGATCTTTGACCAATGGGGGACCCTTTGTTACCCCCATGATGCTGCGCCCAACCTTGGATTCGCTCTGCCAAGCAAATCACGTTTTTTACCTATTACAAAATGAACTGCTGCGCGGATTGACAAGGATCGGCAATGACTGACAAGGATCGGCAGTCATAAGCTCATGTCGCGTGAGTATTGGCGGGCTGCGGGGCGCGCCAAGTATGGTGTTGGGCATGTATCGGTACGACTCCGCGGACAATGCTTTGGTGCGCGAGCGGGTGGCGCAATTCCGCGACCAAACGCAAAGATTCCTCGACGGAGCGTTAAGCGAGGATGAGTTCAAACATCTGCGGTTGCGCAATGGCCTGTACATCCAGCGCCATGCGCCGATGCTGCGCATCTCCATCCCGTACGGGCTGCTGTCGACGCGCCAGCTGCGCACCCTGGCGAAAATCGCGCGCGATTATGATCGGCGCTACGGACATTTCACCACGCGCCAGAACCTGCAATTCAACTGGCCCAAACTCGAACAAGTCCCTGACATTCTGCAGGAACTCGCCGAGGTGGAGATGCACTCCATCCAAACCAGCGGCAATTGCATCCGCAACATTACCTCCGATCATCTGGCCGGGATCACGCCCGACGAGCTCGAGGACCCGCGGCCTTGGTGCGAGATCATCCGCCAGTGGGCGACGTTTCATCCTGAATTCACCTACCTGCCGCGCAAATTCAAGATTGCGGTGACGGGTGCGCCGCAAGACCGCGCCGCTTCGCAGGTGCACGATGTCGGCGTGCACATCGTTCGCGCTGCGAACGGCGAATCAGGCTTCGAGATTCTCGCCGGAGGCGGCCTGGGCCGCACGCCGATCATCGGCCAGGTGGTGCGGGAGTTTTTGCCGCGCGAGCATCTGCTCTCCTACCTGACGGCAATACTGCGGGTCTACAACCTGGAAGGCCGCCGCGACAATCTGCACAAGGCGCGCATCAAAATTCTGGTGCGCTCGCTGGGGATCGAGGAATTTCGGCGGCGTGTGGAAGCCGAATGGCTGCTGCTCCGCGATGCGGAACCGCTCATCGACGACGCCGAGGTGGCGCGCATGCGGCGCCATTTCAGCCCGCCGGACTACCTCGCGCTGCCCGATACGAATCCCGACTGGGGAAGGGAACCTGCCTTTCGCGCCTGGTACCGCTACAACACCGCCGCGCACAAGGTGGCGGGCTATCGCGCGGTATATGTTTCGCTGAAGAAACCGGGCGTACCTCCGGGCGATGTCACCGATGCCCAAATGGACCTCATCGCAGACCTGGCGGATCGCTACAGTTTTGGCGAAGTGCGCGTGACCCACACCCAGAATTTGCTGCTTGGCGATGTCGCGCAGAGTCAGGCCTACGAATTGTGGCACCAGCTCGATGCGGCGGGACTGGCGACGCCCAACATCGGCACGCTGACCGATATCATCTGCTGCCCGGGGCTCGACTTCTGCAGTCTGGCGAATGCGCGCTCCATCGATGTCGCGAAGCTCATCAATGAGCGGTTCGACGACTACGACTATATTTACGATTTGGGCGAAATCGACATCAAAATGTCGGGCTGCATGAACGGCTGCGGCCATCACCATGTCGGCAACATCGGCGTTCTGGGTGTCGATAAGGGCGGCGAGGAGTGGTATCAGATCACCATCGGCGGGTCTGCGGGCGCCGATGCTTCCTTGGGCTCGGTCATCGGTCCCTCCGTGCCCAAGGCCCAGGTGGCCGAAACGATCGAGCGCCTGCTGGAGGTTTACGTAGAGCAGCGCGGCTCCGAGGAACGCTTTCTCGACACCGTGCGCCGCCTGGGGCTCAAGCCCTTCAAGGAACGAGCCTATGCCGCGCCGCTTGCTGCGTGACGCGAAGATCGCGGTGGATGAGTGGCGCTACGTCGCCGAAGCCGCGGGCGAGCCGCGCGCACCCCTGATCGTGACCATGGCCCAGTGGCAGCTCGAACCTGATACCTGGCTGGCACGCGGCACGCCTCTGGGAGTCGTGCTCTCGCCCGCCCATCGCGTCGAGCAAATCGCCGCGGATCTTGCGCGCTTCAGCCTGATCGCCGCGGAATTCTCCGGGCCCGCCGAAGGACGCGGCTACACGCAAGCGCGGCAGCTGCGTGAGCGGTGGGAATTCGCGGGAGAACTGCGCGCTATCGGCTACGTGCGCCGCGATCAACTGTTTTTCATGGCGCGATGCGGCTTCAATAGCTTCGAACTGCCCGATTCCGACATGGAGGACGCGTATACGGCATTCTCGACCTTTACTGCCGCCTACCAGCCTTCCAATGACCTGGGCCTCGCTCGCAAACTCGGCGCTAAGGGACATCGCGCAGCGGAATGACCAGATCCTTCAAGATCCGGTCGATCTCTTCCTGCGTTTCCAGTTTTTCGACTTCCCGCACGAGCTTGCGCGGCAGATGCGGCGCCAACAGCTCGATGAATTCGTACATATAGGCGCGCAGCAGCGCGCTGCGGCGAAAGCCGATCCAGGTGGTGTGGCCTTCGAACAAATGCGCGGCGTCGAGCACGACCAAATCGCCGTCGCTGACCGGATCGATCGCCAGGCGCGCCAGGATGCCGACCCCGAGACCGATGCGCACATAGGTCTTGATGACATCCGAATCGCGCGCCGTCAATGCCACATCCAAGCGACAATCCGGCGGTTTCGAACAGCGCCGGCAGCGAGGAGCGACCGGAGAAACTGAAAACGTAGGTCACGATCGGATACTCGGCCAACTTCTTGAGCGTGAGCTTGCCCGCGGAGGCCAGAGGATGTCCGCGCGGCACCACCACCGCGCGATGCCAGTGATACACCGGCAGGCGGATCAAGTGCGGGAATAATTCTTCCGAGCCGGTGGCGATCGCGAAATCAACCCGGTCGCGCGCAACCATTTCCGCAATCTGTTCGGATGTGCCCTGGTGCAGATGCAGGCGCACCTTGGGATATTTGCTGCGAAATGCGCGAATCACCTGAGGCAGCACGTAGCGCGCCTGAGTGTGCGTGGTGGCAATCGACAGCGTGCCGCCGTCGGCTTTGCGCAGCTCGGCGGAGGTGCGCCGAATGTTCTGCATTTCGCGCAGGATGCTGCTGGCGCGTGAAATGATTTCTTCGCCCGCGGCGGTCGTGCGCGTCAGTGCGCGGCCCTCGCGCTCGAACAACTGGAATCCAAGCTCCTCCTCGAGCATTTTCAGCTGGCGGCTGACGCCGGGCTGCGAGGTGTGCAGTTGCCGCGCGGCGGCGGTGATGTTCAGTCCATTTTCGTGGACCGCTACGAGATAGCGCAATTGCTGAAATTTCATCGGCTCGCCCCTGGGCTTTGGTCGCTTCATGCGCCCTAGCATATAAGTAATTGCGCATCACGAGCAGGCATGACCTCATGCCTTAGAATTCGTTCGGCTGAGGTAGCCGCGCGTCGTATAGTGGCTGCGGCGGCATCCGTGCGGAATTGAAAATGCACGCAGCTTCAGCCACTTAAGAGCGGGAACAAGGGCTCGCCAAATGGACTACTTTCCGGCTTTTTTCGATCTTGCGGCGCAAAAGGTGCTGATCGTCGGCGGCGGCGAGGTGGCGCTGCGAAAACTCACGCTGCTCGAGCGCTGCGGGGCGAAAATCACCGTGGTGGCGGGCGAAATTCCGCCCGAAATTCTCGAGCGCGCGGCGGCCGGCAGCATCAGGGTGGCGATCCGCGACTTCGTTGCCGAGGATCTCGACGGCGCCAGGCTCGTCATCGTCGCAACCTCGCGGCGCGCCGTGAACCGCTGGATCGCTGCTTTGAGCGAAGCGCGCGGCATTCCTGTCAATGTGGTCGACGACCGCGAAGCCTCGCGCTTCATCGTTCCCGCCCTCATCGATCGCGGCCCCGTGTTGGTGGCCATATCCACAGGAGGGACATCGCCGGTGCTTGCGCGCCGCCTGCGTGAGCGGCTGGAAGCGCTCATTCCGAAGCGGCTGGGCGAATTGTCGTTGTGGCTGCAAGCTCTGCGCCGCAGCGCCCGGGCGCGATTGCGCGACAGCGGCGCACGGCGGCGTTATTTCGAACAGATCGTGGATGGGGCAGCCGCACGGCGTTTCATCGACGGCGATATCCATGGCGCGCAGAGCCTGGCGCAGCAATTGCTGGCGCGATCCGCGGGTTCGCCGCGGGAATCCGGCGAGGTCACGCTGGTGGGCGCCGGCCCCGGGGATCCGGAACTGCTGACATTGAAAGCGCTTCGGGCATTGCAGGATGCCGATGTCATTCTGCACGATCGGCTGGTGCCGCCTGCCGTGCTCGACATGGCGCGGCGCGACGCCAGGCGCATTTGCGTGGGCAAGGCCGCCGGCAGCATCGGCAGCACGCAATCGCAAATCAACGCGCTGCTCGTTGAGCATGCATCGCAGGGCCTGCGCGTGGTTCGCCTGAAGGGCGGCGACCCCTTTATTTTCGGCCGCGGCGGCGAAGAACTCGAAGCGCTGCGCGCGGCGCAGATTCGTTATTCCGTAATCCCCGGCATCACGGCAGCGGCCGGCTGCGCGGCCTACGCCGGGATTCCGCTGACTCATCGCGGCCATGCGCACAGCGTCATGTTCGTCACCGGGCATCAGGGCAGCGACGGACGCGAGCCGGACTATCAGGCGCTGGCCAAGCCTGGAATCACCGCGGTGTTCTATATGGGGCTCGCGCGCGTCGCGCATATCGCGGACCGACTCCTGCAGCATGGCGCGCCAAAAACCCTGCCGGCCGCCCTCATCGCGCAGGGCACGCTCGAAAACCAGCGCGTGATCACCGGGACACTCGCCACCATTGCGGCTGCAGGCGTCCGTGCCCGGCTCGAGTCGCCGACGCTCTTGGTGGTGGGCGAAGTCGTGTCTTTGCACGGCTCGCTGGCGTGGTTCAACCCTGCGGCGCAGCCCGTCGCTTCGCAGTCGGCCTAACCATCGGCGATCGCTTCGGCAAAGCCGCGCTCGGCGATCCAGGCTTTATTGAACAATCGCGATTGATACTTCGCGCCGCCGTCGCACAGCACGGTAACGATGGTGTGGCCGCGCCCCATTTGCTTCGCCAGCCTGGCCGCGGCGGCGACGTTGATTCCCGCGGTGCTCCCCAGCAGCAAGCCCTCTTCACGCAGCAGCCGGTACACAAAATGCATGGTTTCCGCATCCGCGACGCGCAGCGCATCATCGATCGGCGCGCCTTCCAGGTTTGCCGTCACGCGTCCTGTGCCGATTCCCTCCGTGATCGACGATCCGCCGTCGGATTTGAGTTCGCCATCCTTGATGTAGTGATACAGCGCGCTGCCCGGCGGATCCACGAGCACGATGCGCACGGCGTCGGATTTGGATTTCAAATAGCGGGCTGTGCCTGCCAAGGTACCGCCCGTGCCGGTTGCCGCGCAGAAGGCATCGATCTTGCCGCCCGTGTCGCGCCAAATTTCCGGTCCGGTCGACTCGAAGTGCGCATCGCGGTTCGCGGTGTTGTCGAATTGATTGGCCCAGATCGCGTCGGGCAATTCCTGCGCGAGGCGGCCCGCGACCTTCTGGTATTGGTTGGGGTTGCTATAGGGGACGGCCGGGACTTTGCGCAACTGCGCGCCCAGTGCCTCGATGATTTGATATTTCTCGGCGGCCTGGTTGTCCGGCATGACGATTACGCACTTATAGCCGCGTGCGTTGCAGACGTGCGCCAGCCCGATGCCGGTGTTGCCGGCGGTACCCTCGACGACAGTGCCGCCCGGCTTCAAGGTGCCGCGGCGCTCGGCATCCAGCACGATCCATTTCGCCGCCCGATCCTTGACCGAGCCGCCCGGGTTCATGAATTCGGCCTTGCCTAAAATCTCGCAGCCGGTCTCATCGCTCAAGCGCCTCAGGCGGATCAGAGGCGTATTGCCAATCGCGTCGGTAAAGCCGTTTTTGATATTCATCGCTGCGAATTTAAGCGATTCCGCGCTCGAAACGGTGGATTTAGAAAAAAGAGTCCCCGGACGAGCCGGGGAATTCGAGTGGAACAGGTGCAAGGATTGGACCTTGCACGTCCGTTAGTGGCAGATACGCCGCACAAGAGTGCCCAAACGTTCGACCTTGTTTGTGTCTCCCAGTGTTGCTAGTAAGTAACGCTGGTAATAAACACGAACCGCTTCGCTGTCTCTATGATAGGCGATACCATAGAGAAATCCAATGGTTAACGCTTTTTAATTAGATTCTGCTGCGCTATGTCAAACATGTTGCCAATTGGTGACAAAACAACACCTGCGTCCGGGTGTGGCACGCGAGCGCTCACGCCGCTAGGGCCACACCGACGCTTTCGCGTCGAAGCCCTCGGATCCGGCCTGTACCACGCAAAATCGCTGCCCCGTGGGGGCCTCCATGACCCACCAGCTGCGCACCATTTCGACGCGTTTCGCCCCGAGTTTTTCCAGCCGTTTCACCTCCGCCTCGATGTCGTCGGTCTCGATGTCGAGGTGAACCCGGCTCGGATGACTCACCGCCTGGACTTCGATGTGCAGGCCATGCTGATGGTCCTCGAGCCGCTTGTAGATTTCGCCCTCGCCGGGCGGCAGGGCGCGCACCATCATGCCGAGCGCGTTGCCCCAAAAATCCGCCGACCGCTCGAGGTCCAAGGTCTGGCAATCGATGATGAAGCCGGACAGTTTGCTTTTGTGCATGCGTTGCTCCAAATTCGCGAATCTTGACGAGAGGCTGCCATGAAATATCTACATACGATGGTGCGGGTGACGGACATCGAGCGCTCGCTGCGTTTCTACCGCGACGCTCTCGGACTGAAGGAATTATCACGCAAGGATTATCCGCAGGGGCGCTTCACTCTGGTTTTTTTGGCGGCGCCTGGCGATGAGGCCGCACAGGTCGAACTGACCCATAACTGGGATCCCGAAGAATACTCAGGCGGCCGCAACTTCGGGCATTTGGCCTATGCGGTGGATGACATCTACGCCGCCTGCAAACGCCTCATGGACCACGGCGTGACCATCAATCGCCCGCCGCGCGATGGACGCATGGCCTTCGTGCGCTCGCCGGATAACGTGTCGATCGAATTGCTGCAGAGAGGCCCTGCGCTCGAGCCCGCGGCGCCGTGGGACGGCATGCAGAATGTCGGGCAGTGGTAGACGGCGCCCGGCGCGCGCTCATTACGCGGCTAGAACATTTCCGAAGCGTCCGGCGCCTTGGCCGCCACTTCGGTGCGCGATGCAATGTGATCGCCGGTGATCATCTCGCTGTAGCCTAAACCCGGGCCGACCATGGGATAGACGCCGGCGTCGCGATCGATGATGACCTCCAGGAATGCAGGTCCCGGGTATTGAATGAACTCCGAGACGACCCGCGGCACGTCGGCCTTTTGATCGAGGCGCGCCGCGTATTTGAATCCGTCGGCCCTGGCCGCTTTGACGAAATCCTTGGTGTGCAGACTCTTGTCGCTGGCGCTCATGCGGCCCTTGTGGAACAGCTTTTGCCATTGCCTGACCATGCCGTCGCCGAAATTGTTGAGCACCACCACCTTGATGGGCAAATCATAGGTGGTCACCGTCTCCAACTCGCCGATGTTCATGCGGATGCTGGCGTCGCCGTCGAAGTCGATGACCAGGCGTCCGCGTTGCGCAAACTGCGCGCCCACGGCCGCCGGCAATCCGAACCCCATCGTTCCCATGCTGCCCGACGTCAGCCACAGCCGCGGGCTGCGGAAATCGAAGTACTGCGCAGCCCACATTTGATGCTGCCCGACGCCGGTCGTGATGATGGCCTCGCCGCGCGTCAAGCGGTTGATTTCCTCGATGACGTAGTACGGCTGGATGAACGCGCTGTCGCGGTCGTAGTTCATGGCGTGCTTCACGCGCAACTCGTCGCAATGCCGATGCCAGGCCGACCAGTCTTGCTTGAAATGCCGTGCCTTGCCGTAGTCGATCAACGCGCGCAGCGCATCGGACATGAGGCCGACATGGTTCCAATTCACGCGCTTGACCTTGTCGATTTCGGACGCATCGATATCGAAGTGGGCGATGAACCTGGCGCGCCCCGCAAATTTGGCGACGTTGCCCGCGACGCGATCGTCAAATCGCGCACCGAAAGCGAGCAAACAATCGCAATCGTCGACGGCATAGTTGGCGAAAGCGGCACCGTGCATGCCGAGCATGCGCATGGATAGGAAATCAGTGGTGTCGACCGCGCCGATTCCCATCAGGGTGGTTACCACGGGAATCTGAAACTGCCGCGAGAATTCGCGCAGCGCGTCCGCGGCGCCCGCGTTGATCACGCCGCCGCCCGCATAAATCAAAGGGCGCTTGGCGGCCCGCAGAGCCGCGAAGAAATCGGCACAGGCGGCCGGCGACACGCGTGCCGCGGCAAGGCGGTTCATTCGCTGCCGGTAGCCCGGGACGGACAGGCGCCCGGAGCCGTGAAACACGCCTTGCCAATTTTGCACATCCTTCGGCACATCGAGAACCACGGGGCCCGGCCGGCCGGTGCGGGCAATTTCAAATGCGGTGCGCACGGTGGCCTCGAGCTTCGACGGATCGGTGATCAGAAAAACATGCTTGGCGACCGCGCCCATGATCGAGGGAACCGGCGCTTCTTGAAATGCATCGGTGCCGATCGCGGTCGTGGGCACCTGGCCGCAAATGACCACAATCGGAACGGAGTCCGCCAGACTGTCGCGCACCGGCGTCACGGTGTTCGTCGCGCCGGGTCCCGAGGTCACCAACGCGACGCCCACCCGTCCGCTCGCGCGCGCATAGCCCGCCGCCATGAACGCGGCGCCCTGCTCGTTGGCCGGCACCACCAGGGGCATGGCGGAGTCGTGATCTTGGTTGAAGCGGAACACTGCATCGTATATCGGCAAGATCGCGCCGCCGCTGTAGCCGAAAACGGTGTCGACGCCTTCGTCGGCCAATACCTGAACGAGCATGTCCGCGCCGCTCATGACGGCGCCGGCTTGCGGATGCGCGGCTCGGGTTTGCTCGATGGCGGGTTCCTTCACACGGAAAGACTAGCAGTTTATGTCCCTGGCGCCCAAGCACAATGCTCCCGTATCCTGGGGCGGTTTACCCGGATACCCAGACAGGCTCTCGGCTCATGCGTCACGTCATCGCGATTCTCCTGCAAAATGAAGCCGGCGCGCTCACCCGCGTGACCGGCTTGATATCCGCGCGCGGCTACAACATCGAGTCGCTGTCGGTCGCGCCGACCAACGACCCCACCGTCTCGCGCGTGACTCTGGTGACTACGGGTTCGGATGCAGTGATCGCGCAGATCAACGCACAGCTGCTCAAGCTCGTGGATGTGGTCGCGGTCGAGGACATGACCGGCGGCAACACGCTCGCGCGCGAACTGCTGCTGATCAAGCTGCGGCTCGCCGCGCAGCGCGCCGACGCCGCCGACGCAGTGGTGCGGCGCGCGGGCGGCAGAGTGCTGTCGTCCAATCCCTCGATCTATATCGTCGAACTCGCGGGGACGCAGCTCGAGATCGGCGAGTTCATGGAAAGCATCGGCGCTTGCGGAGAAATCATCGAAGTCGTGCGCAGCGGCGTGCTCGGCATCGAAGTCGCGCCGCGCGTTTTGCGCTAAAATTGCCGTGAGGTAAAAAAACGCCATGCCTGAACTCGAAGTCACGCCGGAACACGCCGCCGATCCCAACACCCGCCGCGTCGGTATTTTAGTGGGCGTCGTGGGCATCCTATTGTCGGTGGTGACGATCGCTTCGCACCGCGCGCACACGGATGCGGTTATTCACCGCACCGAGGCGAACGATCAATGGAGCTACTACCAAGCGAAGAAAATCCGCGAAAACACCGAAGAGGTGGCGCTCTCGCTGGTGAAGAGCCTGGGCGGCGATCCTGCCAAGACCGACGCCGTGATGCCGAAGCTGGAGGCCGCCCGCGCCAAATACGCCGCGGATGCCGAGAAGATACAAGAAGACGCGAAGGCGAAGGACAAGGAGACAGAAAAGGAGGAACACCGCGCGCTGTTTTTCGACATCGGCGAGGGATTGCTGGAGCTGGGCCTGGTGCTGTGCTCCCTGTATTTTTTGGCGCGCAAGGTGTTCTTTCCGGTCTTCGGCGTGCTCGCCAGTCTCTCCGGCGCGATCCTGGGCGTCCTGGGTTTCACGCTTTGAGAAGCTTTCTTGCCTGCATGGCGCTCGGCGCATGGGCAAGCGCTGTATTGGCCGCCGAGCCGGCCGCCGTTGCGCGCGTGGAAGCGCGCTCGAACGATCTAGTGGCCGTCGGCGTGGTCCACGACGACAGGATGATCATTCACATCAGCCGCCTGGCCGACAATGCGCCGGTGCGCGATGCTGTGGTCACGGTGCTGCTGCGAGGCGCGGCGCACCCGACGACCGCGGAATCCGATGGCAGCTATTCTCTGCAAACCAAGGACCTGGCGCTGCCCGGCGCCGCGGCGGTGGACTTTCAAGTGAACCGGGGAGAGGCCAAGGACAGCCTCAAGGGCACCTTGGATATCGGGGCGCAGCGCGGTCCCCTGGACGACAAAAACAACAGCCGTCAGCTGTGGTGGTGGGTGCTGAATTTCTCGGTTTGCGGAGCGGCCGTGTGGCTGTTCTCGAGGCGCCGCAAGAGCGCGCAGGACCAGAAGTCCTAGCGAGCCTAAAAGCTCTGCAAGGTCTGCACCAAGAATTGGAATTTCTGGATCCCAGCCGCATTGCTCAAGGGAAACGCGAAATCGACGTGCAGCACGTTGCCCAGGCCCGAGCGGGTGTTGCCCAGGCGCAGTCCGAAACCGACGTCCTTGAGCAAGCCCGGATCGCTGTTGCCGACGACGCCGCTGCCCCATGTGCGACCCACATCGGCGAACACGGCGCCGCCCACACGCACCAGGCGAAACGGAAACCAATCGGTGAAAACCCGCTGCTCGACCGTCAGCAGCGCGCGCGACGTGCCCGATTCGAAGCGCAGCGGATAACCGCGCAAACCGTTGTCGCCGCCGAGAAGCAGCTGCATGTCCGGGTCCAGCCGATAGGTGGTGGTTCCGGAGAAAGCCGCGTATAGCAGCCAGTCGTCGCGCCAGCGCCAGTAGTATTTGGCGGCCGCATCGGCGATCAAATTGCGTGCATGTCCCTGTTCCAGGCGCGACGCAAAATCGCCGGTAAGAAATAACTGCTGCTCGTAAGGCAGGTCGAATCCGTGCAGGGCCTTGGCGGCGAGCATGACGGCGTCGCGGTCGGCGCCAATGGCGCTGCTCGAATAGCCGATCTCGCCGCTGACCTCGGTGCCGAAATACAGATCCTCGGCGCGGCCGATCTGATTCTCGTCGCCGATCTTGCGAAACTCGTCCTGCAGGATGTCGAACCCCGTAAAGGGATAGGACAGGGTCCGATCGGGCGGCAAGGTCTTTGCCGGCAACGTGGTAAGCGGCGCCGGCAAGAACAGGTTGCGGTCATAGCGCATGCCGAAGGTCCAGCGCTTGGTCCAGCCGTCGATCAGGCCTCTGGAAACGCCGCCGCTCAATTCATACGAGGTTTCGTTGTCGTTGAATTGGTCGACGATATCGCCGAGGTTGTAGCGCGAGATCGTGCGATCGAAGGAGATCGCTGAAATTTTTGCGCTCCACGGGGCATCCAGCGAATAGAAGGGTTGTGCCGCGACGATCGACCGCTGCGACCCGTCGCTCGAATCCGAGTAGGCAAGTGCGGAAGTCCAGCGCGATCCGAGCACGTTGGGATCGCTCCAGGCCACCGTGTCGCTGGTGCGGTCCACGTTGCTGCCGCGGGAGATCTGCAGGGTCTTTCCCCAGCCCAGGAAGTTCGTGTCCTGCAAGTTGAATTTGGTTTCATTGGTTCCCCCGGAGCGGCCGAAGGAAATGCCCGGACTCAAGGTCCAAACGTCTTTGGTGATGACGCGGATATCGACTTTGCCGTCCGCATAATGCACCGGAACGATGCGTGCGTCCCATACGTAGGGCAACAGCCGCAACGCCCGTTCGGTCTCCGCGAGCTTGCGCGCGAGATATTTGTCGCCGCTCGCAAACAGCAGCTGGGCCCGGATGGTTGCATGCTTGGTGCGCAAATGAAGGCGATCGGCGAGCCGGAACAGCCCGTTTGCTTCACGCGGGTCGCTTTCGTCGAAAATATTGCGGGTGACGATTTCCACCTGCCCGATAACCGCGCCCTCGGCTTCGAGCGTTGCGTCGCTCGGCACGTCGGCGGGACGCGGTTCGTCGATCCGGGTGTGTTCCTTGTCGGTGAGTTTCGCGGCGAAAGCCGCCGGCGCGAATCCTGCCGTCAGGACGGTGAATGCAATCAGGCATCCGCCGCCTGCTAACCTCATTCGACCAATGGTCTAGAGGGCGGCGTTGTCGCTCTCGCCGGTACGAATGCGCAAAACCCGCAGGATGTCGGTAACGAAAATCTTGCCATCGCCCACCTTCCCTGTTTTCGACGCACCGACTATCGCCTCCATCACTTGATCGACCAGCTCATTTTTAACCGCCACTTCGATGCGGGTCTTCGGCACGAAGTCCACGACGTACTCTGCGCCGCGGTACAGCTCGGTGTGTCCGCGCTGCCGCCCGAAACCCTTGACCTCCGTCACCGTCATGCCGGAGACGCCGATTTCGGACAGCGCCGCGCGCACGTCGTCCAGCTTGAAGGGTTTGATGATCGCGGTAATCAATTTCATTCTAGACTCCGGTCCGGGGCAGTCTGGGTAATACTATTACGATTCCTTCAGGGGTACACGTGATCTCTACAATACACTACGGCATGGCGGCTTCGTGCGCCGCCTGTTGTCGATCCGCGACGAGCCTCGATGCCCCGCATCACCTTCGTTGAGCCGGACGGCTTCCGGCACGAGATAGACGCACCGGTCGGCATCACCTTGATGGAGGCGGCCAAACAAAACGGCGTAAAGGGAATTCTCGCGCTGTGCGGCGGCGCCTGCGCGTGCGGGACCTGCCATGTCTATGTCGACGAGCCGTGGCTGCCTAGGCTCGGCGCGCGCGAGGACATGGAAGAGGGCATGCTGGAGAGCGCTTGGCAACCGCGCGACAATAGCCGTTTGAGCTGCCAGATCCATATCACCCCCAGCCTCGACGGACTCGTGGTCAGGGTGCCTGAGCATCAAGGAGATGCATAAGCGATGTTTGGCATAGCAATTCACGGCGGCGCCGGGACTCTGCCGCGGTCCGAGATGAGCGCGGAAGCGGAAGGCAGGTATCGATCGGCCTTGAGCGAGGCCATCGATGCGGGCTATCTGCTGCTGCAAGGCGGCGGCTCGAGCCTGGATGCGGTCACTCGGGCGGTGGTGTTGCTCGAAGACAATCCCCTGTTCAATGCCGGCCGCGGCTCGGTGTTCACTCTCGAGGGGCGCAACGAGCTGGACGCCTCGGTCATGGAGGGGCGCACGCTGAATGCCGGCGCGGTATGCGGTCTTACGCGCATCCGCAATCCAGTCGAGCTCGCCCGCGCGGTGATGGAGAAATCCGAACACGTGATGCTGGCCGGCGCCGGCGCCGAGGAGTTCGCGCTGAGCCAGGGCTTTGCCTTCGTGCCGCAAAGTTATTTCTTCACTCCGGAGCGTTGGCAGCAGTTGGAGCGAATCCGCAGCGGCGAAATGGGGCTGTCCGGGCACACCATTTCGCATGTCGGCACCGTCGGGGCGGTCGCGCTGGATGGGTTTGGCCATTTGGCCGCGGCAACCTCCACCGGCGGCATGACCGGCAAGCGCTTTCAGCGCGTCGGTGATTCGCCCATCATCGGGGCGGGCACCTATGCCGATGACCGTTCATGCGCGGTGTCGGCCACGGGGCACGGCGAGGTATTCATCCGCGCGGCCGTCGCTCATGATATTTGCGCGCGGATGCGCTTCGGCGGCCGCACCGTGGGCGAGGCGGCGCGCGAGGTTGTTTTCGGGGAACTTCCCGCCCTCGGCGGCGAAGGCGGAGTGATCGCAATCGATGCGCGGGGCGAAGTCGCCATGGAATTCAATTCCGAGGGGATGTTTCGCGCCAGTAGAACGGCGGACGCAGAGACTCGCATCGCCATCTATCGTTGAGACAGGCTTCTAGGCTTCGACGTGATGGCGGCGCTTTTCGAAGCGCCCGGTCCGCATGGTGGCGTATTCGGCCTCCATCACGATCACGCGATTTCTGCCCTCTTCCTTGGCGCAGTACAAGGCCTCGTCGGCAAGTTGGATCAATCCTTCCAGGGTTCGGTTCGCGGCGGGCAATATGAATGCCGCGCCGATGCTGATCGTCAGCCGGCTGGCGACCTTCGACGCCTCGTGCGGAATGTTCAGCTCGGCGATCGAACGCTGTATGCGCGTGAGCACCTCGGCGACATATTCGCGGCTCGCCTCGTACAGCACGATCGCGAACTCCTCGCCGCCGTAGCGCGCTACGAAGTCCAGCGGCCGCCGCGCACATTGGCTCAAGGACACCGCAACCGCTCGCAGGCACTCATCTCCGGCTTGGTGGCCGTAACGGTCGTTGTAATCCTTGAAGCAATCGACGTCCGCGAGCAGCACGGCGATACGCTCCTCTTCCCGCACCGCTTGCTGCCAGACACGCGCGATGTGCTGATCGAACATGCGGCGGTTCTGAATGCCGGTCAGGCCGTCGCGCGCGACCATTTCGCGCAGCAAGCAGGCCTCCAGGAAACGCAGCCGGCTGGTCTTCTCGTGCATGTAGGTGACCGAGGCGCAAAACAGGTTCGCGGCGACGATGGCCAGAGCACTGTAGCTGAACTCGCGGCCCGGTAATTCCAGTACCGTGCCGGCGGCAAGGTAGGCCAGCGTCACGATGACGTTGGCTGCAACCGCGTGGTAGAAAATCAGCCCGCTCATGAAGTAGATGAAGACGATGCTGAGAATCAAACACGGGAGCAGCAGCGAAACGCCGCCGCGCGCGGCGGTGATTTGGATGGCTGCCACGCTCAAGCCGAAGACGGTCATGATGACAAGGGTGAGCGGCGCATGCAGCCGGTGACGTTGCGGCAAGAAACTGCTCGCGAGCCCGAGCAGCAGGATCGGAATGATGACGGCGATCTGAATGCGGCTGGGGATGCGGTCGAGTTGCGGCCCCAGGACCATGGCGTCCATTGCTTCGAATGCGATGGCGATGAGGATTGCGAGGCACAGGTTCACGCGCGAATGCGGCAGGTTCTCGTCGAAATTCCGGCGCCTGAACTCGGCCTCGAGTTCGCCGTCGAAGGTGAGCCACGGAAATCCGGCCCGCAACTGCCGCGCATGCGGCGAGTTGGGTAGATCTTCTGTGAAAAGCCCTTTGGCAGTGCTCATGCGCGTCACCGTACCGGCCCGGCGTCCTCGGCTCAATGACGCACGGCGCCTTTTTCGAGCAGGAGGCCGTCGCGGCCGGTGTTCATTATGTCAAATAAGGGCTCAATCGGCCAAATAGTGCGCGAGATATGTGTCGAAATCGGTGCCGTCGGCGGCCTCGACGGCGCGCTGCGCTTCGAGTGAATCGCGCGCCTCGGTCGCGAATTCACTCAAGCGGCTCTCGTTCGGCGGATACAAACCGAGAAAATAGTCTTTGTGAAGCTTCGACATCCGCAGGGCCAACTGGAAAAACGTCTCGCCCGTTTGGCGCATCTCGGCCATCAAGCGCGCCGAGGGAGTCCGCTCCACATCGTCAAGCTTGGCGCTTTGTTGCTCGAGCGCCGATGAATAGGGACGCGCAACCTCGCCATGGTCGAGCATTTCGCACAGTCCTTGCATCGAGTCGAGAAGCTCGCGGGCCCAGTCGGTCATGGCGATGCTGCGCCCTTCCCGGCTCAACTGCAGATTCGGCTCACGGCCGCGTCGCGCCACCAATAGATGATTCTCATCCAGAGCGGATTGCTCGCCCACGCTGATCGGCGCGCTTTCCCGCAGCAAGCAGAGGACCAGAAAAGCCTCGAGGAAGCGCAGTTTGTTTTGGTTCACCCCGACCGGATCGAAGGCGCTTACGTCGAGCGCCCGCACCTCGACGTATTCGACGCCGGCACGGTGCAGCGCCTTGGTCGGCCGTTCGCCCGAACGTGCGATGCGCTTGGGGCGAATGAAACTGTAGTACTCGTTTTCGATCTGCAAAATGTTGGCGTTGAGCTGCTGGTACACGCCGTTTACCTTGACGCCGAGCTTCTCGTAAGGGGGATAGGGCGTGCCGATCGCCCGGGATAGATCGCGCACGTATTCGGACAAACTATTGACCGATACGCTCAAAGTCGCTTGGTTCTTGTTGCGGTAGCCGATGTCGCTCATGCGCAGCGATGTGCCGTAGGGTTCGTACGCCGTGTCGGCATCGAGCGGCGCCAGCTCGTTTTCGCGCCCTGCGAAAAAGCTGTTCGAAACGGCGGGCGAGGTGCCGAACAGGTACAGCACCAACCAGCCATAGCGGCGGTAATTGCGCAGCACGCCGAAATACCGTTCGGAAATGAAATCCTGGGGCGCCTGCCTGGATTGATGCACCGCCTCCAGGACGCCCCACAATTTCGGACTGAATGAATAATTGAAATGCACGCCCGAAATCGCCTGCATGATGCGCCCGTAGCGCAAACCCAAGCCGTGGCGATAGACCGTCTTCATGCGCCCGACATTCGAGCTGCCGAACTGCGCCAGCGGAATGCTGGCATCGCCGTCTATCGCGCAGGGCATGCTGGTCGCCCAAAGCAGCTCGTCGTCCAGGTGGCGGTACACGAATTGATGAAGATCGCACAGATACTGCAACAGCTCCCAGGTCTCGCCGAACGGCGGCGTGACCAGCTCGATCAGCGACTCGGAAAAATCCGTCGTGATGTGCTCATTGGTGAGGGGCGCGCCCAATGCTTGCGGATGGCGGGTCGCGGCGATGACGCCGTCCAAGCTCGCGCGCAACGATTCTTTCTCGACGCCCTTGCGGCCGCCGCGCAGTATCGCCCTTTCACCCGAATTAATGAGGCCCGCAAGGCGCTTCTCGAAGCCTCTGTCCACCACGTTGCGCACCATTATCCCCGGTTCATTCTTTACGGCAGTTCGGCGACGACTTCGATCTGTACGAGAAATCCGGGATCCACCAAGCGCTGCACCTGTACCCAGGATGTAGTCGGCAGCCGTTCCTTGTTGTAGAACTCGAAGCGCAGATCCGAGGCTTTCAGCAATGCGTCCATATCGGTCGTGTAAATCGTCTCTTTCACAACTTCGTCGAAGTCGGCGCCGTGCGCTGCAAGGGTGCGGCGTATATTGGAATAGGCGGCACGCATCTGCCCTGCCATGTCGCCGGGTGAAACCAGCCGGCCGCTCTGATCCGCCGCCACCGAGCCGGAAATATACAGTGTTTTGTCGATCAGCACGGCTTGCGAGTAGCCGAAGTCCTTCTCGTAAGGATTGAGGTGGAACACCCGCTTCACCCGCATCGGCGGCGCTTCAGGCTCGCGCTCGCAGGCGCTCAAGCCGAGAACCGCGCAGCAGGCGATCAGTACAGTGCGCCGCGCCGTGCGCCTGCGCTCAAGATTTGCGGTTGGGCGCGGCTTCAGCACGGGAACGCAGCGCACGCAGCATCTTGGGCAGGTCTTTGCGCAGCGCCGTCCGCACTATCCAGGTCGGCACCCAGAAGCCCGGCGCCAGGTCGACCACATAGTGCGCAATCGTATAGCCGCCGTCGGCCTGCAGTTCCCAGGAGCCGCGCAGCGTGCGCAGATCCCCGGAAATTCGTTCGATTGACACCTTTGCAGGCGGATCGTAGGTCGCGCGAATCACGTAGGCTACCTTCGGCAGGTACCACGAATAGTTCATGACATGGCGAATTTTTTGCCACGAGCGGTCCGGCGCGGTCTCCAGCACGTCGCAAATCTCGAGCCCCGGCACCATCCGCAAGGATTCCGGACAGCTGGTGATCAGCGACCAGACGGTTTCGCGGCTCGCGTGAATCCTCACGCTGGCGCTGGCGCTGCCGCTCTGTTCGGCCGGGTCCAGCGCCACCGAGACGATGATGTCGTTTCCGGCAGAGGCCTCCACGGCGATATTCGCGGCGCGGGCCGCGCCGGCCGCCAACAACACTGCAATCACGAATTGGGTGCGCACGAGGAGCCTGTTTGAGTATCCCACGTGATAGGACTCCGATTCGCAAATACTGTTCGCACAAAATCTCCGCCAGACGGTTGTTTTCAGGAAAAGCCTTCATTTCGCCACGTCCATCCAAGCCGTCATTTTTGTCTCGAGAATGTCCAGCGGCATCGCGCCGTCCTGCAGAATCTGAGCGTGAAATTCACGCAGGTCGAAGCGCCCGCCCAAGCGTTGCTGGGCCAGCGCACGCAGGGCGCGAAATTTCATCGCACCCTCGCACGCCAACGCCAGCGCCGGACTCGCCGCGTACCCGTCGATCAGAGATTGGGCGTCGACATCATCGACTCCAAGATGCGTACGAAGATAGTCAAAAGCTTGACCTCTCGTCCAGCCCTTCGCGTGCAAGCCGGTGTCGACCACCATATCGACCGCGCAGCGCCGCATCTCGGCCGCCGCGTCCAATTTGGCGGATTCCTCGCCATACAGGCCCAGAATGTCGCCGAGCGAGACCGCGTAAAGGCCCCAACCTGCGGTGAAGGCGGCCTCGGCGCCGAAGCGGCGGAATCGCGGCAGGTCCGACCGCTCCTGCTGGAGAGCGATTTGAAAGTGCTCCCCCGGCGAGCCCAACCGCAGAAAACCTGCGATCGATACCGCTGTCTTGACCCCCATGCCCGTATTCACGAGAAGGACGCCTGCGTCCGGCGGCCCGGGCTGCAGGTACAGCGCGGCGGCCGGACGGGGCAGCCGCTGCACGCCCTGAATGATGAAATCGGAGTTCACAACCCCTGCAAACACGGCGGGCAACGCGGCCTCCACTTGGGCCTGCAACTCCCTGTAGGAGTTGACCAGTCCATCCGCGGCAACCGGCGCAGACTCGCGCGGCGGCGCCGCTCCGAGACGCTCGACTTCGGCCGCGCCCATGCGATTGATCGCGTCGGGCGAAAGCGTGCTGCTGGTCGCTTTCTTCACCAAAAATGCGTACCACTCACGCCCCAGCGGCAGTTCCGCCAATGCCAGACCCGTGCGCGCGCGGGGCAGGTATTCCTTTTGCAAGAAATCATGCAACGCGCGGTTGGCCGGGAGCAATCTCTCGGTAATGGTCCGGGTCAAGTCGCGGGTCAGCCGGGCGCGCTCCGGCTCCTTGATGCTCTCCGGCATGGATCGCAGCGGGGCATAGAACGCGTTGGCGGAGTCATCCGTGCCGAGGCGCTCGAGGATCGGAAGCATGCGCTCGATGACGGAGCGAGGCGAGGTGTAGCCGCGGCGTATTCCGGCGCGCATGTTGGCGATGGCTTGCTGCGTCCAACGCACGTAAGCGTCGAGGCTCTTCAGCCAGTTCTCGTACTGCAAAGCGTTTGCAGCCGGATGCTGCGCCAATTCGGCCGCGTGGGCCGCGACTTGCTGCGTCATGCCGCCGAACGGATTGATGGGCAGCAACTCCTCGGGGAAGGTAAAGGCCTCGATGCCGATCTCGCGGCGCTCGCGAAAAATGTCGTAGGTCAGCTTCGACGGCGCATCGAGCGTATTGCGCGAAACGCCGAGCAATTCTGCGAGATAGCGGCGCTCGACACCCAAGGAATCCGCCAGCGCCTGCGGCGAAATGACACCCTCGGTCGGCTTAGCCTCGTCCCAGTAGCGCTCGACTATTCGATTGAGCTCATCGGCCGGCGGCGGCGGCGCTTTTGCCGCCGGCAGGGGGGCGGGCGGGGACTGCGCGCCGCAGCCGGCAAGCGCAATAAGCGCAATTCCGCACGCGGCCCTGCAAGAAAATCCGGTCATGCATGGATTATATGCCGGCGGGTAGGTCCATAATTCGTATACTTACGGCTTTATGGAGGGCAGCTATGTTGGTAGGAGCAAGCGCGCGCCGCGTCGCGATCGTCGGCGGCGCACGTATCCCGTTTGCACGCGGCAATGGCGCCTACGCACAAGCGGGGAATCAAGAGATGTTGATCGCCGCGCTTGCGCGGCGTGGTCGAGCGATTTGGTTTGCTGGGTCAGCGCATCGATGACGTCGCAGCCGGCGCGGTAATGAAGCATTCGAGTCAATGGAATTTGACGCGCGAGTCGGTGCTCGGATGCGGTCTCGCGGCGGAAACGCCGGGACTCGATCTACAGCGCGCCTGCGGCACCAGCCTCGAGGCGGCGATCTTGTTGGGCAACAAGATCGCGTTGGGGCAAATCGATTGCGCAATTGCGGGCGGAGTCGATACGGTAAGTGATCCGCCCGTGGTCTTTCCCCGAAGTTTTCAGCAACTCTTGCTACGCAGTTTCCGCGGCAAATCGCAGCCGCCAGAATGAGGCCCTGGTTTGGATTGCGGCCGAGGAATTTCCGGCCGGTGTTGCCGGGAATAGCGGAACCGCGCACTGGCCTGTCCATGGGGGAAAGCACGGAACTGATGGTCAAAACCTGGGGCATCTCGCGCGCGGAACAGGATCAGCTGGCGTTGGAAAGCCATCAAAGAGCCGCGGCCGCCTACGCGCGGGTTCTACAAGGATTTGGTTCGCGACTATCTGGGACTTTCCCAGGACAACAATATCCGCGCGATACCAGCCTCGAGAAACTGGCAAAGCTGCGGCCGGCATTCGATTTTTCCGGCGCCGGTACCCTGACCGCAGGAAACTCCACGCCGATGACGGACGGCGCGGCGGCGGTGCTGCTCGCCTCCGAAACCTGGGCCCGGGAGCGCAATCTTCCGGTGCTGGCTTATTTAAGCTATGGCAAGGCTGCTGCGGTCGATTACGTTGAAAAAAAAGAAGGTCTGCTGATGGCGCCGGCTACGCGGTCCCGCGAATGCTGAACGATGCGAACTTGAGTCTTCAGGATTTCGATTTCTATGAAATTCACGAGGCTTTTGCCGGACAGGTGCTATGCACGTTGAAAGCCTGGACCGATCCGGATATCTGCAGGGACAAGCTTCAGTTGCCCGGCGCTCTGGGCGCATCGATCGCTCGAAACTCAACGTCAAAGGAGGCAGCCTCGCAATCGGCCATCCGTTCGCGGCAACCGGCGCGCGAATCGTTGCCACGTTGGCTAAAATTCTCGATGAAGGCAAAGCCAAACGGGGACTCATCTCGATCTGTACGGCGGGAGGCATGGGCGTGACCGCCATTCTCGAACGTTGAGCGAGGGAGCAATGGAGACAAAATATTGCCTCGGGCTCCGTCAACCTCAAAGACCCATGCTGCTGCGCGAGCGGTGCTTCATCGACGGCGGATGGAGCGCTGACGAAGGCGGCGCGCCTTAGCGGTGACCAATCCCGCGACCGTTGAAAAGCTGGGATCGGTTCCCAACATGGGCGCCTCGGAAACGCGGCGCGCGATTGCGGCGGCCGCGGCGGCGCTGCCCGCATGGAAGGCGCGCACGGCAAAGGAGCGCGCCATAATCATGCGCCGCTGGTTCGAACTTATAATCGCGAATCAAGAAGATCTTGCGGGACTGATGACCGCCGAACAAGGCAAGCCGCTGGCCGAGTCGAAAGCGAAATATCCTGTACGCCGCGGCGTTCATCGAATGGTTTGCCGAAGAGGCCAAACGATTGTATGGCGACATCATCCCAGGTCATCAAGCCGATAAGCGGATCATGGTGCTGCGCCAGCCGGTCGGCGTGGTCGCAGCCATCACGCCGTGGAATTTTCCGGGCGCGATGATTACGCGCAAGGCCGGCCCGGCGCTTGCAGCCGGCTGCACGCTGGTCTGCAAGCCCGCCACGCAAACCCCTTACTCGGCGCTCGCATTGGCGGAACTCGCGCACCGCGCGGGCATTCCGGCCGGCGTGTTCAACATGATCACCGGCAATGCGGCGGCAATCGGCGGGGAAATGACCGGCAACCCATGGTGAGAAAATTGACTTTTACCGGCTCCACCCAGGTGGGCAAAAAGCTGATGGCGCAGTGCGCCGGTACGCTGAAGAAGCTGTCGCTCGAGTTGGGCGGCAACGCACCCTTTATCGTCTTCGACGACGCCGATTTGGATGCCGCGGTGCAAGGAGCAATCGCCAGCAAGTACCGCAATACCGGGCAAACCTGCGTTTGCGCGAATCGCCTGTTGATTCAAGCCGGCATTTACGATAAATTCGCCGAGCAGCTCAAATCGGCGGTCGCGCAGCTGCGAGTGGGCGATGGGCTGAAAGGCGCCACCGACCAAGGCCCGCTGATCGACGAAAAAGCGGTGGCGAAAGTCGAAGAGCACATCGCAGACGCGCTGTCCCAGGGAGCCAAAGTCGCGCTCGGCGGCCAGCGGCACGCGCTCGGCGGGTCGTTCTTTCAACCCACGATTCTCACCGGCGTCACGCCGCAAGATGCTGGTCGCTCGCGAAGAAACTTTCGGGCCCGTGGCGCCGCTATTCAAATTTGCCAGCGAAGCGGAGGCAATCGGCATGGCCAACGACACCGAATTCGGGCTTGCCGCCTATATATACACGCAGGATCTGGCGCGTAGTTGGAGAGTTGCCGAAGCCATCGAGTACGGAATCGTCGGATTGAACACCGGCATCATTTCGACCGAAGTCGCGCCATTCGGCGGCGTCAAGGAATCAGGCATCGGCCGTGAAGGTTCCAAGTACGGCATCCTCGATTACACCGAGATCAAGTACGTATGCGTGGGCGGAGTGAGTTAGAGAGCCGTGCTGGGACGGTTCCTGGAATTTTCGCTCGCCGCACCCGACGTCCAGGCTTCACTGGACTTCTACGTGACTCTCGGTTTCTCATACGCGGAGGTCGGCGATGCATGGCCGCATCCTTATGCCGTCGTCACGGACGGACGAATCCGTTTGGGGCTGCATCAAGAACCCATCCCCGCGCCGTCGCTGACCTTCGTAAAACCCGAATTGCTCAAGTACTTGGATGAGTTCGAGCAAAGGGGCATCGAGTTCGAGTTCCGCCATCTCGGCAATGATGTTTTCAATGAAGTGGGCTGGCTCGATCCTTCGGGACAGCTCGTGAGGCTGGTCGAAGCGCGGACGTTCTCGCCGAGCAAGCGGCTTGCCAACGACACCTCGCGCTGCGGCTATTTTCTGGAAATCGCGCTGCCGGCGCCCGGAGCGCGACCCGGCAAAAAAATATTGGGAAGACTTCGGCTTCGTCGGCATGGAGGAAGTCCGGCGATTGGCTGCCGCATATCTCCTGCACCAGCGATTTCATCGATCTTGGACTTTATCTTCCAGCGGATCTTGCGGCGTGCCACGTTGCGGTTCGAAGTCGACGATGTTGGCGGCACGCTGGCGCATCTCGCCGATAATAGGCATTGTGCCGAACGGTGAATTGCCCCCCGGATTGCGTTCCTTGCCGGCAGCGTGCTGATGGCGCCCGAAGGCACGCCGATTCTGCTGACTAGTTGTCAGTACAACGTAATCCTGAATTTCAATCACATGACATCCTGCACCTGCAGGGCGCCCTGCATCAGGCTGTAGGGAACCACGCCGATCGCCGTTTGCCGCAGCTCGGCCGATCCCGCCGCAACGAAGCGATGCGCGTCGCCTTGAGGCTGAGGGGAACCGACAACCGCGTAACCTGTCCAGCAGCGCTGATTTCCACTTCCGCATGCAATTCATTCAGGGTTCCGGTGAGCGCGGTGCTCTGCACCGTGATGACCGGATATTCGGCGGCGTCGAGCACGGCGCCCCCCAGCATATTGCGGCGGGTGCCCGCCCTGGCCTCCTGCGCGATGTCGCCCGGAAAATCGCCGCCCTCTTCCTGGCGCGACTGCGCATCATCGATCACGAAAGCATCCGCGCGCATGCGCAGCGAAAATGACGACGCCGACACCTCGGCGCCGATCCGCACGCGTCCCGTCACCGCCCGATTGACCATGACGTGGTTATGGCCGAGATTGCGCAGCGGTCCTGCCCGATAGACCAGCAGCCTCAATTCGGAGCTGCCGGTATCGATTGGGTATTCGCCCGCGGCCGGCAGCGATTGCAGGTTCTCTCGGGCGGGCAACCGCGGTGCGACCGGGCGCGGATGCTTGGCGGCGCACGCCGCCGCGCTCAGCAGCAGAACAACGACGGCAATCCTGTTGAACATTTATCGGGGGCCCTCTGGCTTGCTAAACTGGGCGCCAGTTTGCAGCCGGAGACGCGCGATGCCAAATCAAGCCCCCCCGACGCGCTACAGTGCGGTCGCGCAAGGATTTCATTGGCTCATCGCGGCGCTCATCGTCACTCAATTCACTCTGGCATGGTCGGCGGATGATCTGCCGGTCGGCATGCGAAAACTCGCACTGCTGGCCCGCCACAAGAGTTTCGGCATGACGATCCTGATGCTGGCGGTGCTGCGGATGCTGTGGCGGCTGTTCAACCGCCCGCCGGAATTGCCTGCCGGCATGACGACGATCGAGAAGCGGCTGGCGCGTGCAACGCACGCTTTTTATATGCCCTGCTATTCGCCATGCCCCTGACCGGGTGGATGATGTCCTCCGCAAAGAATTACTCGGTGAGCTGGTTCGGCCAATTCACCTGGCCCAACCTCATCGCGCCGAACGAACAGGCCTTCAATTTGCTCAAGTCGACGCACGATACCTTGAGCTGGCTGCTGTTCACGGTCGCATTGCTGCACATTCTCGCGGCGCTGAAACATCACTTCTGGAACAAGGATGATGTACTCAGGCGCATGCTGCCATTCACCAAATCGGAGAAGCGATCATGAGAAATCCGCGCCTGGCCGGGACGGCCGCCACGTTTTTGGCCGCCGCCGCCGCCGCCGCAGCGGCGGCGAGCTTCACTTCCGACCCCCAGCAGAGCCGCCTGGAGTTTGCCGGCGTACAGGCGGGCGCCGAGTTCAAAGGCGTGTTTCACAAGTTCAGCGCGAATGTCGACTTTGCGCCGGAGTCTCTCGCGGCCTCTCGAATCGAGGTGCAAATCGACTTGAATTCGGTCGATTCGCTCGACAAGGACCGTGATACGACAATCCGCGGCAAGGACGTCTTCGATGTCGCCCGCTTTCCAACCGCTCACTACGTGACCAAGACCATCTCGAAGACCGCTGCGGGATTCGCGGCGGTCGGCGCGCTGACTTTGCACGGCGTCACCAAGGACGTACCGATCGAGTTTCAGTTTGCGCCGGGTGCCGCCGGCGCCAAACTCTCCGGCAGCGCCAAACTCAACCGCTTGGATTTCGGCGTGGGCCAGGGCGACTGGAAGAGCACGGAGACCGTCGGCGACGCCGTGAAGATCAATTTCTCGTTGGTGCTGAAACCCAAGGGCTGACATGCCGCGCAGCTTTGACGATGTCGCCGAATGCGTTGAAAATACTTTAACGCGCATCGGATCCCGCATCGTCCTCGCGTTGCCCTTGGGCATGGGCAAGCCCAATCCACTCGCCAATGAGTTTTACCGGCGCGCGCGGCGCGATCCCGCATTGAGACTGACGATTTTCACCGCCTTGAGCCTGCGCGCTCCGGTATGGCAGGGCGAGCTCGAACGCCGCTTCCTGGAGCCTCTCGTGGCAAGGCTGTTCGGCGCGTGCGTGCCGCTCGACTATGTGACCGATTTGCACGGCGCGGGCGTGCCTGAGAACGTGCGCATCGTCGAGTTCTTTTTGGACCCCGGCGCCCTGCTCAACGTGGGGCACTCTCAGCGCCACTACGTCAGCACCAACTACACCCATGTGGCGCGCGACCTGGCCGCCCACGGCGTCAACGTGATAGCCCAACTGGTCGCCAAGCGCAGCATCGAGGGGCGCAGCGAATACAGTCTAGGATCGAATCCGGATGTCACGCTGGATTTGCTCGAACGCCTGGCGCCGCGGCGCCGCGCCGGCGCAAACATCGAAGTCATCGGCGAGATCAACCGGCAGATGCCGTTCATGTTCGGACCCGCGGCGGTGGCCGCCGAGACATTCGATGCCCTGGTAGAACATCCGCGCTACGACTACGACTTGTTCGCCCCGCCGAATCAACGCCTGCATACGGCCGACTACGCCATCGGCCTGTACGGCTCGCGCCTGGTGCGCGATGGCGGCACGCTGCAGATCGGCATCGGCGAACTTGGCGATGCCGTGGTCTATGGACTGCAATTGCGCCACCAGCAAAACGTCGAGTACCGCGAGATATTGCACGGACTCAAGGCGACCGAGCGCTTCGCGGCGGCCCTGGACCTCGGCGGCGACGCGGCACCGTTCGAGGCCGGTCTCTACGGCTGCACGGAAATGTTCGTCGACGGGTTTCTGGATTTGTACCGCAGCGGAGTGCTGCGGCGGCGCGTCTACGCGGACGTGCGCATCCAACGGTTGTTGAACGCAGGAGCGGTCGGCGAGCGTATCGATGAAGATTTCCTGGCGGCGCTGGCGAACGGGGGGTTCGAGAGTCCGTTGAGCGCCGCGGACTTCTTGGTATTGCAGGAGATCGGCGTGTTTCGGCGCGACTGCCGCTACCGCAACGGCGGCATCGAGAATTCCGAGGGGCAAGCCGCTCCTGCAATGCTGCACACGGCCGCCGGCCGCCGCGAGCTGCTGGCGCTGTGCGCCGGGCGTCAGTTGTGCGGCGGCACGCTGCTGCATGGCGCCTTTTTCCTGGGACCGCGCGGATTTTACGCGGCGCTGCGCGATTTGCCCGAGGACGAGCGGCGCCAATTTTCGATGTGCGGAGTCTCCTTCGTCAATCAGCTCGAGGGCGCCGATCAAGCGCTGAAAATCGCGCAGCGGCGCCATGGCAGATTTTTGAATTCCACCATGATGATGACGCTGCTGGGAGCGGCGGTGTCGGACGGTCTGGCCGACGGCCGCGTGGTCAGCGGCGTCGGGGGGCAATACAACTTTGTGGCAATGGCGCATTCCTTGCCGGACGCGCGTTCGATTCTCACGCTGCGCAGCACGCGCGAGAAGAACCGCGACATCACCTCGAACATCCTCTGGAACTACGGAAACACCACCATTCCGCGGCATCTGCGCGATATCGTGGTGACGGAATACGGCGTCGCCGATTTGCGCGGCCTGAGCGATCAGGATTCGATCGCAGCCGTTTTGAACATCGCGGATTCGCGCTTTCAGGACGGACTGAAGCGGGAAGCTCAAGCGGCTGGAAAATTGCGCGCCGACTTTCAGATTCCCGACATGCATCGGAACAACACCCCGCGCGCCTTGGAAGAGCGCTTCATACTGCCGCGCGCCCGGGGATTGTTTTCCGAATTTCCGTTCGGCACGGACCTCACCAATGAGGAAATCGTGCTGGCGAAGGCGCTCGGCAGACTGAAGGATAGAACTTCGGGTGGTTGGCCGCGTGTCAAGGCCATGGCTGCAGCCGCGGCTTCGCTTGGCACCCCGGGCACCGTCAGGCCGTACTTGGAGCGCATGTCGCTTGAACGCGCCGAAAACGCGGCAAGAGTGGCTCTGGCAACGTTTGCTCGTGCGGGAACTGGCCGATATCGCCTAATGCCGGTTCCGTGCGGATTGTTTCTCGACGCCCGGGTGAGTAACCTTGCCATCCCGGCCCACCCTGCGGAGCGACTTTATGAAAATCGGCGTCCCCAAAGAGATCAAAATTCATGAGTATCGAGTGGGGCTGGTGCCCGCGGGCGTTCGCGAACTCGTCGATGCGGGGCATCAGGTCATCGTGCAAAGCGGCGCCGGCGCAGGCATCGGCTTCGACGATTCGCATTACCAGGCCGCCGGGGCCGCGATCTCCAAGAAAGTCGAGGACATTTTCGGCGCCACCGATTTGATCGTGAAAGTCAAGGAGCCGCAGCTGGCCGAGTGCAAGATGTTACGCAGCAATCAAACGCTGTTCACCTATCTGCATTTGGCAGCCGACCGCGAACAAACGATGGCGCTGCTGGCCTCGGGCGCCACCGCCATCGCTTATGAGACGGTAACCGCACCCGACGGCTCGCTGCCGCTGTTGACTCCGATGAGTGAAGTGGCCGGACGCATGTCGGTCCAGGTCGGCGCCAATTGCCTGCAGAAGGCCAACGGCGGATTCGGCGTACTGCTCGGCGGCGTGCCGGGCGTGGCGCCCGCCAAGGTGGTGGTGCTCGGCGGCGGTGTTTCCGGCACTCATGCGGTGGAAATGGCGGTCGGCCTGCGCGCCGACGTAACCGTCGTGGATCGCTCGGTAAAGCGCCTGCGAGAACTCTCGGCAATTTTTGGCAGCCAGCTCAAGACCGTGTACTCGACCGCGCACGCCATCGAGGAACTGGTGCGGGACGCCGATCTGGTCATCGGCGCGGTGTTGATTGCCGGGGCCGCGGCGCCCAAACTGGTCACGCGCGCCATGGTTAAAACCATGAAACCCGGCGCAGTGCTGGTCGATATCGCGATCGATCAGGGCGGCTGCTTCGAGACCAGTCATCCTACGACCCATGCCGAACCAACCTATGTGCTGGACGGCGTCATCCATTACGCGGTCACCAACATGCCGGGAGCCGTGCCGAGGACTTCGACCTTCGCCCTCACCAATGCGACTCTGCCGTATGTGAAGGCGCTCGCCGATGACGGCTGGCGCGCCGCCATCTCCAAGGACCCCGGCCTGGCCAAGGGCCTGAATGTGCATGCAGGTCAGTTGACGCACGAGGCGGTCGCGAGCGCGCTCGGGCTGGATTACAGAGCGTATCGCGCGGCGTAGCTTTGAAAGGTTAAGAAAAAGCCGCGGGTACCGAAATTTCGTCGCGCCACGCCTGCGCTGCGCCGCGAAGCGCTGGTCGAGGCGACTTTGCGCTGCCTTAAAAAGTACGGCCACGACGGCGTTTCGGTGCGCCGCATCAGCGCCGCGGCGGGCGTCTCAATCGGCCTGATCAACCACCATTTCCCCAGCAAGTCGGGATTGATCGCGGCGACCTATGAAACGCTGGCGCTTTCATTGCAGGACGAGCTGCGCGCCCGCGCCCGCAATCGCAGTGCATCGCCGCGCGAACGCTTGAGCGATTTTTTCCGCGCATCGTTCGCCCCGGAGCTGCTCGATCCGCAACTGTTCAACGTGTGGGTGGTGTTCTGGAGCATGGTCGCGCACTCCCGCGAGATCCGCGCGGTTCACGATAGAACCTACGGCAAATATCGCGCCATTTTGGAAGGCCTGCTGAGCGAACTGGCCGAATCCGGCGCGGCGCCCAAATTGAAGCTGCGCTCCGCCGCGATCGCGCTTTGCGCGCTGCTCGATGGCCTGTGGGTCGAATTGAGCCTCAGTTCCGAGACATTCAAGCCGCGTGAGGCAATTGGTATCTGCGAGGATTGGGTCAACGCGCTTTGCGCGGGGGCCTTTCCGCGGATCTTGCAGGGAAAGCGCCGCAAAACCTGACCGCTTTCTCTTGTTATACTATCGTTCAACAAGAGTTGGAAGACGGTAACCCCCTGATGGACGCTCGGCGCCGCGCATTGGAAGAAGACTTCAGTCTGCCCGGATGGATATACCGGGACGCCGATTTCTTGAGCGCTGAAAAACAGCGGATCTTCGCCGCATCCTGGCAGATCATCTGTCACCTCAGCGATATTCCGGCGGCGGGCGATTACCACACGCTGGATTTTCTGGGAGAACCCATTGTCGCGGTGCGCGGCCGCGATCACGGCGTCAAGGCTTTCTTCAACGTCTGCCGCCATCGCGCCTCGAGGCTCCTCGACGGCGCCGCCGGACATTGCCCGGGGCGCATCGTTTGTCCCTATCACGCCTGGACCTACGATCTCGACGGGGCGCTCGTTGCCGTGCCGCATCGCAAGGAATTCGTCGACTTTGCGGCGCAGCACTACGGGCTGAAGCCGCTCGAGATCGAGATCTACAAGGGATTCGTATTCGTTCGTTTGCAGCCGGGATTGCCGAGCGTTGCGAAATGCTGGCGCCTTATGAGAAGGAGCTGGCTTGCTATCGATTCGAGGAACTCAAGCCTCTGGGGCGGGTTACGCTGCGATTGCGTCACGTCAACTGGAAAAACGTGACGGACAATTATTCGGACGCGATGCATATTGCGGTCGCACATCCCGGCCTGACGCGATTGTTCGGCCAGTCATACGGAATCGAGGCAGAGCAGTGGGTGGACAAAATGTGGGGTCATCTTCGCGACGCTCCCTCGGCGCAGCCCTCGGAGCGCATGTATCAAGCCATGCTGCCGCGCGTGGCGCACCTGCCGGAGGACCGGCAGCGTCTTTGGACCTATTTCAAGCTGTGGCCGAACGTTGCGTTCGACGTTTATCCCGATCAGGTCGACTTCATGCAAATGATCCCGATCTCGCCCAACGAGACTTTGGTCAGAGAGATCGCTTACGCGCACCCCGACGATCGGCGTGAAATGCGGGCGGCGCGCTATCTCAATTGGCGCATCAATCGCCGCGTCAGCCTGGAAGACAAGGCCCTGATCGAAAGGGTGCAGGCCGGCATGGGCTCGCGCAGCTACGCGCCGGGCCCGTTGGGGCACAACGAAGTGTCGTTGCGAAGTTTTGCCCGCCGCATGCGCGAAGTCATTCCGGAAAGCAGCCTGGAGCATCCGCCGGAGGCCGGTTGGAGCAGCGCCGGCGCGATTGGCGGCACCCGTGGCTGAATCGATGCGCGACGTGGTCATCGTCGGCGGCGGCCACAACGGGCTGGTTTGCGCCGCTTATCTCGCGGCCGCGGGGCTCAAGGTAACGGTGCTCGAGCGCCGTGCGGTCGTCGGCGGGGCCGCCGTCACCGAAGAATTTCACCCCGGCTTTCGCAACTCCGTGGCGGCCTACACGGTTTCGCTGCTCAATCCGAAAATCATTCGGGACCTGGACCTGCCGGGGCATGGCCTGCGCATCGTCGAGCGCAAGCTGGCCAATTTTCTGCCGCTGAACGAGAGCAGCTATCTCAAAGTGGGCGCCGGAATCACCGAGAGCGAAGTTGCGAAGTTCTCCGCGCGCGATGCCGCAGCGCTTGATCGCCTACGGCGAACGTCTCGACGTGATCGCCGACGTGCTGCGCGATCTGGTGCTGCAGACGCCGCCGAATGTCACCGCCGGCGGATGGCTTCAGGCATTGCCCGAGATGCTGCGCGGGGCGCGCCAAGCGAAACGGATCGCCAGGCTGGATCTGCCGATGCGGCGCGAGCTGTTGGATTTATTCGTGAAATCTGCCGGAGACTATCTCGACTCGTGGTTCGAGAGCGCGCCGATCAAGGCCGCCTATGGCTTCGACGGCGTGGTCGGCAACTACGCGAGTCCCTACGCGGCCGGATCCGCCTATGTGCTCCTGCACCACGTGTTTGGCGAGGTCAACGGCAAGAAAGGCGCCTGGGGACATGCGATCGGAGGAATGGGCGCCATCACCCAGGCCATGGCCAAGGCGGCGGCGGCGCGCGGCGTGGATATTCGAGTCGCGACTCCGGTGCGGGAGGTTTTGGTCGAAGGCGGCCGCGCGGTGGGCGTGGTCACCGAAAAAGGCGAAGCGATTCGCGCACGCAGCGTGGTATCGAACCTCAATCCGAAATTGCTGTACGGCTCGCTGATCGACTCCGATGCTTTGCCGCAGGACTTTCGCGAGCGCATCAAACATTGGCGCTGCGGATCCGGAACCTTCCGCATGAATGTTGCGCTGGCGGAATTGCCCGACTTCAAGGCGTTGCCCGGCCGCGGTGCCGCCGATCATCACACCGCGGGCATCATCATGGCGCCGAGCCTCGCTTACATGGACCAGGCGTATCTCGATGCCAAGGCCGGCGGATGGTCGAAACAGCCCATCGTGGAAATGCTGATTCCTTCCACGCTCGATGACAGCCTGGCGCCCCCGGGGCAGCATGTCGCCAGCCTTTTCTGCCAGCATGTCGCTCCGGTCCTGCCGGACGATGCGTCCTGGGATACGCATCGCGAGGAGGTCGCGGACGTGATGATCGATTTGGTCAACTCCCACGCGCCGAACTTCAAGGCGGCGGTGCTGGGGCGGCAGATCATGAGCCCGCTGGATCTGGAACGCACCTTCGGCCTCGTTGGCGGCGATATTTTTCATGGCGCCTTGAGTCTGGATCAGCTGTTTTCCGCGCGTCCGATGCTCGGACACGGCGACTATCGCGGTCCTCTGAAGGGCCTGTACATGTGCGGCTCGGGCACGCATCCCGGCGGCGGCGTCACCGGGGCGCCGGGCCACAACGCGGCGCGGGAAATCATCGCCGATTTCCGACGCGGGCGCCTCAAGCAGGCCTAGTGCCGGCGAGGGTGTTGCGCGCACCCGCGGCTGCGGCGCGTCCGCTATTTCTTGGTCGGATCCGGATAGGCGAACGGATCGGTCACCGCCGGTTGCGTGGGCAGCGTCTTGCGCGGCAGCGGCTTGTCGCTGTTGGCCGCGGCCATGAGAACCGTCGCGAGCACGACCGAGGCCTGCCGCAAATCGAGCGGACGCAGATGATCGAAGGTATCGAGGTCGGTGTGATGCACACGGGTCTCGTAATCCAAGGGATCCTGGATGAATTGGAACGCCGGCAGTCCGAGGCGGCTCAAGAACACGTGGTCCGTCCCTCCGGTCGGCTCGGCCACGACCGTGCTCGCGCCCATGCTGGCAAAAGGCGACAGCCATTCGCGCAAGATCGGCACCACGGCGAAATTGCCCTCCGCGTAAATGCCGCGAATCTTTCCCGAGCCATTGTCGATATTGAAATAGGCCGCCAAATCGGCGAAGCCCGGCAGCGTCTGCACCGGGTACAGATCGCCGAGAAAGTACGGCGGCAAATCTGCCTCGGCGGGATCGGTGGGCTGCGGCCGATGCGCGAGATACTTCTCCACATACGCCTCCGATCCAAGCAATCCTTGTTCCTCGCCGGCCCACAGCGCAAAGCGAATGGTGCGCTTCGGATGAACGCCGAGGCTGGCGAGAATGCGGGCCGCTTCCATGACCACCGCGCTGCCGGCGCCGTTGTCGGCCGCGCCGTCGCCGGCAACCCAGCTATCCAAATGCGCGCCGGCCATGACGTAGCCGGCATGCGGGTCGTCGCCGGGGATGTCCGCCAGAGTGTTGTAGGCGTTGTGATCCGCATCCTCGAAATGCACCCGGCTGTCGATTTCCAAGCGGACTTCGCCGCGTTTCGCGAGACGCGTAAGTTTTCGGTAATCTTCCGCCGCGAGTTCGAGACCGGGAAGCTTTGCCGTCTTGCCCACGCGATAGCCGTAGCCTTCGCCGTGCACCAGCCGGCCTTCGGTGCGCGACATCTGCACCAGCGCCAGCGCGCCTTCCTGCGCCAGAAACGCGTCCAAATTCGGTCTGAAGCGGAAGCGCTCGATGCGCTTCTTGCGCAATTGCGGGTCGAATGTCGGCTGCTCGTATTTGTCCAGCTTGGCGATTTCGGCGTCGCTCAGGCGCTGGAAGGGCGCCTCGGCGTCGTCCTTGGGCGGCGCAGGCCAGCTGACCAACACGATTTTGCCGGCCAATTTTCCCTGCCACTGCGCGAAATCGCTCTCATTGGCCATGGGCGCGACGATGATGGGCGCGCTCAAAACCCCGTTTGTCGCGGGAGTCCACGCCAGAGGGATTGCGCGCAGCTCCAAGGGTCTGGGCGCGATCATGCGCGCGTGCGAGGACTCGATCCACCACCCACGTCCAAAATCGAAGCCTTCGGATCTGACATCCTTCAAACCCCAACCCTTGAACTTCTCCTGGGTCCATTTCTCCGCCTTGCGCATGGCGGGAGAGTTGGTCATGCGGCCGCCGATTTCATCGGCCAGGTAGGCCGCGGTGTCGACGACCTCGCTATGGTTGAATCCAGCGTCGGCAATCCGGTTGATCGTGAGGGACTCCGCCGCTGCGGCAGCCCTGGCTGGCGCGGCGGCGGCGGCCATCGATGAGGCGCTCAAAAACATACACACGCATGGCACGGCAAGCTTCATTGACTTGAGACTCCCCTCGCAATTTTTGAAACCCGTCAATCATTTTCCCAATTGAAACGCCACACGGCGATCAGCGCAAACAGACCCGACCATCCCACCAATATCGCGGTGGGCGCAATGGCGTCTTTCAACGGCAGACCGCGCCAGGTCATGGCATCGAGCCCGTCCACGGCCCAGCGGGTCGGCACGAACTCGGTCACGTGCTGCAGCCATTCAGGGAACAGAAACGCCGGCACCCAGGCGCCGCCGAGCATCACCAGAATCAGCACGGAAAACATGGCCACGCCGCGCGTCGCGCCCACCGAGCGGCCGAGCGCGGCAATCATGAGGCCGGTGGTGGCCGCCAGCAGCGCAAAAGCGCACGCGACCATCGCAAATCCAGGCACGCTGCCGGCGATACGCACATCGAACAGCCAGCGCGCCACCAGGTATACGACCGCCAGAATCATGATCGCGATCAGCGTGGTGGCCGTCACGCGGCTGCCGAGCAGCACGGCACGGGACAAAGGCGCCGCGCGCAAGCGGCGCCACATGCCTTCTTGACGCATCAGCAGCAGCGTAATGCCGGCGTCGATGCCCATGAACAGAATGAATTGAATGCTCATGCCGGCGAAGGAGTGGGCGTAGGAGTTGTATCGAGGCCCGGTCGTGACCGCGACATTGTCGACATTGAAGGGAATCGGCTTGGCGTTGCCGATGAAGTTGGGCCGCGACAGCCGTTGCATCACATGCTGGGACAACAATCCCGCGACCATCGGCCGAACCATGGGTTGCGATGGATCATAGAGCAGCTTGACCTCCGGCATCGGGCCGCTGCCCACCAGCGCGCCGGTCGCCGCGGCCTCGAAATTGGCTGGAAACACGATGGCGGCCCGCAGCTTGCCGCTGCGCACCAGCTCGAGCGCCTGGTCCTCCGGGAGCTCTTGAATTTCGAGAGATGCGTCCTGTTTCAAGCTTTCCAGCACCGCTTTGGTCAGCGCGCTGCGATCCAAGTCGGCGACGCCGACTTTCATGCGCGAGACCGGATTGCCGCCCGAGCCGGTGCCGCCGAACAGAAAGCCGAAGAACGCCGCGACCACGATCGGCGTCAGCACACTGACAACCAAGGCACGCCGGTCGCGTAAGAACAGCGCGATGTCCTTGCGCACCAGGGCGCGAAAAGCGGTGAAGGTCGGGCTCATGTGTCGCGCAAGGTGCGCCCCGTCAACGCCAGAAAGACATCCTCGAGATTGGCGCGCCGGCTGGTCAATTCCTGGCAACTGAAACCCCGGGCGGCCAGCCGTTCGAGTACCCGCGGCGCGGCGGTGCCGAGATCCTTGGCGCCGACGGAAACTTCGGTTCCCGCAATATCGACTTGGATGACACCGGGAAGATCCCCGATTTCGGCAAGCGCGGCGGCGTCGGGCGGCGTGTCATAGAGCAAGGTCAGCTTGTTTCCCAGGTGCGCACCCGCCAACAGCCGGCTCAGCGTATCGTCCGCAAGTACGCGCCCGTGATCCACGATGACGATGCGATCGCACAGCCGCTCCACCTCTTCCATGTAGTGGGTGGTATAGACCACCGTTCGCCCTTGAGCGGCCAGCACCTCGATGGTCTCGAAAATGGCATTGCGGCTTTGCGGATCCACACCCACCGTCGGTTCATCCAGCAGTAATATTTGCGGCTCGTGCAGCAACGCGCAGGCGATGTTCAAGCGGCGCCGCATGCCGCCGCTGAAGGTGTTCGGTGGGTCGCGGGCGCGGTCGGAGAGGCTGGTCATTTCAAGCACGGCCGCAATTCTTGCGCGAAGAGGCGGTCCCGACAGGCCGTACAGACCACCGAAAAATTCCAGATTCATGCGGGCCGGCAGCTCTTCGAGCAGCGCAATCTCCTGTGTCACCAGCCCCAACTTGCGCTTGGTCGGGTCCGCGCCGGTTCCCAGGGTCGCGGCGTCGATCGAGACCTTTCCCGAATCCGGCCGGATGAGCCCGGCGAGCATGCCGATGGTGGTTGACTTGCCGGCGCCGTTCGGTCCCAGCAGGCCGAGGATCTTGCCGGGCTCGGCGGCGAAGGATACCTCCGCCACAGCCGTGATCGCGCCGAATTTCTTTTGCAGCCGGTCGGCGATCAGATTCATCGCCCGAATACTGCCAGCAGAGCGCGCCGAGCGCCAGACTTGAGGGCGGCCGCGGGATCCCGTGGCCGCGACCGGGCTGCTAGATTTCCAAGCCCTGCGATTTCAAATATTCGTCATAGCTGCCGCGGAAATCGGCGATCTTGCCTCCGGGGCGCATTTCGATGATGCGCGTCGCGAGGCCGCCCACGAATTCACGGTCGTGCGAGACGAAAATCAGCGTGCCGGCGTAATGCTCCAACCCGATCTGCAGCGACTCGATGGTTTCCATGTCCATGTGATTGGTCGGCTCGTCCATCAAAAGCACATTGGGCTTGGTGAGGATTAGTTTGCCGTAAATCATCCGGCCCTTCTCGCCGCCCGACAGAACCTTCACGGATTTCTTGGTCTCTTCACCGGAAAACAACAGCCTTCCCAATGTCGCGCGAACGATTTGGTCGTCGTCCGCCTTGCCGGTGTATTGGGACATCCAGCCGAACAAGTCGATCTTGTCCTCGAACTCGGCCTGCGGATCCTGCGGCATGTAGCCGGGCTGGGCATTCTCGACCCAGACGATCCGGCCGCCGGAGGGCCGTAGTTCTCCCGCGAGACAGCGCATGAGCGTCGTCTTGCCGGCGCCATTGGGACCGATGATGGCGATGCGCTCGCCCGCTTCGACGTTGAAACTCAAGTCATCGAGCACCTTTTCGCCGCTTCCCGGATAGGCGAAGCTCAGCTTCTCAACCGTTAGCGCCGAGCGGTACAGTTTCTTGCCCTGCTCGAAGCGGATGTAGGGATTCTGCCGCGACGAGGGCTTGATTTCTTCGATCTTGATCTTTTCCAGCGCCCGTTTGCGGGAAGTGGCCTGACGCGCTTTGGAGGCATTGGCCGAAAAGCGCCGCACGAACTCCTGCAGGTCCGAAATGCGGTCCTTCGCCTTGGCGTTCGCCGCCTCGACCCGAGCTCGTGCCTGCACCGACGCCAGCATGAAATCATCGTAGTTGCCCGGATAGATCTTCAACTGCTGGAAGTCCAAGTCCGCGATGTGCGTGCATACTTGATTCAAGAAATGACGATCGTGGCTGATGATCACCATGGTGGCGTTGTAATTGTTGAGCGCGCCCTCGAGCCAGCGGATGGAATTGATGTCCAGGTTGTTGGTCGGCTCATCCAGCAGCAGCACGTCCGGATTGGAGAACAAGGCCTGCGCGAGCAATACGCGCAGCTTCAGGCCCGGCGGCACTTCACGCATCGGACCGTTATGCCGCGCCTCATGGATGCCGGCGTCGGTGAGGATGCTGCCGGCCCGCGCCTCAGCGTCATAGCCGCCGTATTCGGCGAACACCCCCTCGAGTTCCGCCGCCCTCATGTAGTCCGCGTCGGTGGCCTTGGGGTCGGCGTAGATCCGATCGCGCTCCTGCATTGCGGCCCACAGCTCCGCATGGCCGCGCATGACCACGTCCAGCACGCGCTCATCCTCGTAACCGAATTGGTTCTGGTTCAACTTGCCGAGCCGCATCCCCACCTGCAGCATCACGTCGCCGGCGCTTGCCTCGAGATCGCCGCCCAGCACTTTCATGAGCGTGGACTTGCCCGAACCGTTCGCGCCGATCAGGCCGTAACGGTTGCCGTCGGAAAACTTGACCGTTACCTGCTCGAAGAGCGGCTTGGCGCCGAATTGCACGGCGACATTGGATGTGGAAAGCATATTGTCCGATCACACTCAAAGAAAAGCGGCCGCGGCAGCCGCGATTGCCCAACAAAGCTCGACTAGATGGAGTGCCGTGTCATTCGCGTGAGGCCCGCGAGGCGTCTATGTTCGCCCTTCCCGGCGCGCGTATTTTAGCGGAACCGGCGCCTTAAGTCCTTAGTTTTTCGGTCTAGCGATTATCCGGCAAACCGGGCGCCAGTGCGCGATATTGGGGGTTGGGACGATGAGTGAGAACGCGCGTGTCGAGCAAGGGGGTGGTCTATGAAACGGGAAACATGGTTAATTGCGATCGGCTTGGCGGGCGCCGTGCTCGGCGTGTGTTCGGCGGCATGGACGATCGCCGCGGCGGCCGCGCCCAAGATTGAATTCTTTTCCGCTGCGCGGCTCAAGGCCATGGTCGAGCACCCGGTCGAGGGAATTGCGGTCAATCGATTTCTGAGCGGACCTGGTTCCAATGTCTTTGTCATTCGCCGGGATAAAACCGGCGAGACAGAGGTTCACATGGAGTTCAACGACATTTACGTCGTCGAGAGCGGCCATGCGAAAATCACCGTCGGCGGCCAGGTTAGCGGCAATCATGAAGCGTCGCCCACCGAATGGCTCGGCGGCGATATCTCCGGGGGAACCGATTATTCGCTGGCCGCCGGCGATGTGCTGTTCATTCCCGCCGGCACGCCGCACAAGACTTTCGTATCGCCCAACGGCTCCCTCACCTACGTTTTGCTGAAGACGCCGAAGTAAGCGGAATTATTTTTTGCGCCGCGCCGAACGCGCCTTTGGCTTGGCGCGCTTGGCGGACTTGGCGCGCTTGCTCGCAACCCGGCCTTTGCGCACCGCCGTCTTGCGCGCTGCGGCCTTGCGTGCTGCAGGCTTTGCGGCCCGTTTGGCTGGTGCGGCCTTGCGTTTCGCGGTTTTTTTAACTCTTCGTGCGGAAGCCGTCCTGGCGGCTTTGTTCGCGGCCTTGTTCGGCGCCTTATTCACCTGTCCGGCCGTAGCGGAATCTACGCCGCGCAACTGATCGATGATGGCTGGGTTCTCCAGCGTGGACATATCCTGGGTGATTTCCTCGCCGCGCGCCACCGCCCGCAGCAGGCGGCGCATGATTTTGCCGGAACGCGTTTTCGGCAGGTTGTCGGTGAGGCGGATTTCATCGGGCTTGGCGATGGGGCTCAGCTGATCGCCGACCCACAAGCGAAGCTCATCGATCAAGAGTTTCGCGGCCGCGCCTTGCGGCCTCGACACATTGAGCACCACGTAGGCAAATGCCGACTCGCCTTTGATCTCATGCGGCTTGCTGACCACTGCGGCCTCCGCCACCTTGGGATGCGCGACCAACGCCGACTCGATTTCCATGGTGCCGAGCCGGTGGCCCGCGATGTTCAGAACATCGTCGATGCGCCCCATGATCCAGTAGTAGCCGTCCTTGTCGCGGCGCGCCGAATCGCCGGCGACATAGTAGCGATTCTTGAATTTCTCCCAATACGTCTTGATGTAGCGGTCGTTGTCCCCCCAGATCGTGCGCAGCATCGACGGCCATGGCCGCTTGATCACCAGGTATCCGCCCGCATCCGGCGTCTTCACGGGACGGCCGTCCTCATCGACAATGTCCGCGAAGATTCCCGGCAGCGGCTTGGTGCACGAGCCGGGTTTGGTGGCTGTCACGCCCGGAATCGGCGCCATCATGGCGGCGCCGGTTTCGGTCTGCCACCAGGTGTCGACGATGGGGCAGCGCTCCGCGCCGATCACCCGGTGATACCACATCCATGCCTCGGGATTGATGGGCTCGCCGACACTGCCGAGCACCCGCAGTTTTCCCAATGCGTATTTGCCGGGCACGGCATCGCCCAACTTCATGAGCGCGCGGATCGCCGTGGGCGCGGTGTAGAAAATGCTGACGCCATGCGTCTGGCACATTTTCCAAAAGCGGCCGCCGTCGGGAAAAGTTGGGGCGCCTTCGTACATGAACACGGTGGCGCCAGCCGCCAACGGCCCATACACCACGTAGGTGTGGCCGGTCACCCAGCCGACATCGGCCGTGCACCAGTAGACGTCGTCGTCCTTGAGATCGAAGGCCCATTTCGTCGTCAGCTTCGCATTGAGCAAATAGCCGCCGCTGCAGTGTTGAATCCCTTTGGGCTTACCCGTGGACCCGGAGGTATACAGCAGGAACAAAGGATGCTCGGCATCGACCCACTCCGGATCGCAACTCAGGGACTTGCCCGAAATCGCGTCGTGCCACCACACATCGCGGCCGGCGTGCATCGCGCAAGCCGTGCCGGTGCGCCGATAGACGATCACCCTTTGCACCGTCCCGCAGCCCTCGGACAGCGCTTTGTCGACCGCGGCTTTGAGTTCCACCGCATGGCCGCCGCGCCACCCGGCATCGGCTGTAATGACGAGCTTGGCGCCGGCGTCTTCGATGCGATCTTTCACCGCGTTCGCCGAAAATCCGCCGAATACCACCGAATGCACGGCGCCGATGCGCGCGCAGGCCTGCATGGAGACGATCGCCTCGGGGATCAACGGCATGTAGATGACCACCCGGTCGCCGCGGCCGATGCCAAGGGCCTTGAGCGCATTGGCGAACTGGCACACTTCTTGATGCAGTTGCCGATAGGTCAGCTTGCGCACATCGCCGGGCTCGCCTTCGAATATGACGGCGACCTTGTCGGCCCTGCGCGCCAAATGCACATCCAGGCAATTGTGCGACACATTCAGCTGGCCGTCGGTGAACCAGCGGAAATTGGGGGCCCGCGAGTCATCCAGCGGCACGCTAAAGGGCTTTTGCCAGTCGATTTCAGCCCGGGCCAAATCCGCCCAGAAGCCCACGTAGTCGCTCGCCGCCTTGTCGTACATGCTCTGCAGTTCGGCGGCCTTGAGCGTCGCGTGCTGCGCAAACGCTTTGGCGGGCGGAAATATGCGCTCCTCGTTCAGGACCGATTGGATGTCTTTCTGCGCCATGATCACTCCCCCGTCTTTAAGCGGCGACGGCGATGCGGCGCACCTGCTGCCGCAAAATATTGCCGAAGCCGTGCGCGTCGAAAAAGGCGTCGAGGCCGCCGCGATCCTGCGGTCTCGGCTTCAGGTCGTCGATGGTCGCCTCGATCGGCATGTCGCATACGATGCCGGTCAAACGTCGGGCAAGGTAGGCGGCGTCCTTGTGAGCCAGTAGTTTAGCAGCGACGGCGGCGGCGCCGCGCAGTTTCAAAAGCGGAATTCGATGAAGATTTGCATACAATTCATCGAGGGAACCGAAGACGCCGAAGAGTTCCGCGGCGGTCTTCTTGCCGACGCCCGGCACCCCCGGGATGTTGTCGACGCTATCCCCGGTCAGCGCCAAAAAGTCGGCGATGAGCTCGGGTGCGACTCCGAAGCGCGGACCGATATCGCGGTACTGATAGCGCGTGTTGCCGCTGTAGTCCCAAAAAATGTCGCCGTCCCGTATCAATTGCGAAAGATCCTTGTCGCGCGTCACCAGAACGTTGCAGAGGCCCGCGGCGCGCGAGCGCGCCGCCAGGGTTCCGATGATATCGTCGGCTTCGTATTCCGCGCTCGCGAACTCGGCCAGTCCCATATGCCGGCAAAACTCGCGGCAGAGCGCGAATTGCCGCTCCAACGCGGCGGGCGGTGCCTCGCGATTGGCCTTGTACGCCGGATAAATGGCGTTGCGGAATGATGTAACGCCGCGCAGGCTCAAGTCGAAGGCGACGCCGATGCGCTCGGGCCGCACCCTCTCGAGTAGATCGGCAAGAAAGCGCGCGAAGCCGTACAGGGCATGCGTCGCGTTGCCGTCGGCGTCCACCATATCGGGCGGCATGGAATGGTGGGCGCGAAAGATGAAATAATTGGCGTCGATGTAGTACACCACGCCGGACCGCGGCACCGGAATGCCCGCGATCGCGCTCACATCGGCCAGCGTTGCATGCGCTCGTGCAGCGGGCTGGAACGCGGGAAATGCGCCACCAGATAATCCATCTGGTCCGCGAGTACGCGCCGGCCTTTCAAGAAAATGTATTCGGCATAAGTGGGCGTGAAAGGCACGGCCAGGAGCTGCATGCCCGCTTGCTCCGGCGTGCGGGATGCCTTGGCATTGTTGCAGCGGCGGCACGCCGAAACCACGTTGCTCCACGTATCCTGGCCGCCGCGGCTGAACGGCGTCACATGATCCCGGGACAGCAGGCTATATGTAAAGCGCGCGCCGCAGTACAGGCACAGGTAGGCATCGCGGCGGAACAGCGTTTGATTATTGAGCGGCGGCGTGTACCCCGCGCCGCGCAGGTTGCCCGGATTGCCGGTCACGCCGAGCGTGGCAATGATCGAATTGACATCCACGATGGTGCGCAGTCCGGTCCGCGCGCAGGTGCCTCCGTACAGGCGGTATAGCTGCGTTCCGCAGGTGTAGGCCACCTGTTCGGTGTGATACAGGCGCGCGGCTTCACGGTAGTCGACCCATTCCAACGGCATACCGGAAACATCGGTGCGCAGTATTTGCTGGGACAAGGGATGGGTGTGCGAAACCACCGCAATCTCGTCCCGCCAGTCCAGCAATTGAAGCTTGTGTTGCTCGCTCAGGTTCATAACGCACCAAAGATAGTCGAGTCTTATGCCATAATTCAACGTTTCGCGCTAAGTTCCGGCTTGGGAGAGTTTTGCATGCCCGTCGTCGTCGGTGTCCTCAGGGAAACCGCTGCCAAAGAAACCCGCGTCGCCCTGGTTCCGGAAATCGCCGCCAAACTGAAAGCCCTGGGCGTTCGAGTGCTGATCGAACGCGGCGCGGGGGCGGCTGCGCATTTTCCCGATGCCCTGTATGCGGATGCCGAATTCAGCGATGCCTCCACGATTCTGGCCTGCGCCGACGTTATCTTGAAAGTGCAGCCGCCCTCCTTGACGGAAGTCGCAGCGCTCAAAAAAGGCGCGGTCATCATCGGCTTCATGCAGGCCTATGCCCGCCCGGATCTGGTCCGCGCGCTCAACGAGCGCGGCATCACCGCCTTTGCGATGGAGTTGGTGCCGCGCATTTCGCGCGCGCAATCGATGGACGCGCTCTCGTCGCAGGCCTCGGTGGCCGGCTATAAGGCGGCCCTGATCGCGGCAAATACGCTGGAAAGATTTCTGCCGATGCTGACCACCGCCGCGGGCACGATCCGGCCTGCCGCTGTTTTGGTGATCGGCGCGGGCGTTGCCGGGCTGCAGGCCATAGCCACCGCCAAGCGCTTGGGCGCCGTGGTCGAAGCGTATGACGTACGCAGCGCAACCAAAGATCAGATCAAATCGCTGGGCGCGAAGTTCATCGAGACCGGCGTTTCGGCGGAAGGGTCGGGCGGCTATGCGCGCGAACTCACGGCCGAGGAAAAGGCCAGGCAACAGGAGGTTTTGGACGCGCGCATCGCCGCAAGCGACGCGGTGATCAGCACGGCGTCGGTCCCGGGACGCGCCGCGCCGCGCATCATTTCCCAGGCGGCGGTCGCGCGCATGAAGGCGGGCTCGGTCATCGTCGATATCGCCGCGGAGCAAGGCGGCAATTGCGAATTGACCAAGGCCGGCGAAACCGTCCTGCAGGGCGGGGTCAAAATCCTCGGCCCCGTGAATCTGCCCGCCTCGCTGCCGTATCACGCCAGCGAAATGTATTCGCGCAACCTGTTCAATTTTCTCAAGCCGGCGCTGCCCAAGGGCGAACTGGCGATCGATTGGAACGACGAAGTGTTTGCGGGCGCCGTGCTGACCCACGCCGGGCAAATCAAGCACGAAATCACGCGCGCGGCGCTCGAGGGGCAAAAGACATGATCGACGGCGTCATAGCGCTCTATATTTTCATGCTGGCGGCCTTCACCGGCTACGAGGTCATCTCGCGGGTGCCGGTTATCCTGCATACGCCGCTCATGTCGGGATCGAATTTCGTGCATGGCATCGTACTGGTCGGCGCGATGGTCGCGTTGGCGGCGGCCGACACGACCTTGATGCGCATCATCGGCTTCATCGGCGTGTTGCTGGCCGCCGGAAACGCCGTCGGCGGCTATGTCGTCACGGAACGCATGCTGAAAATGTTCGTGCTGGCCGGCAAGAAGAAAGGACCCTGAGGATGCCTTCCGCTTCGACCATTCAAACCCTCACGCAGCTTTCGTATCTCATCGCGGCCGCCCTGTTCATTCTGGGCCTGAAGCGCATGAGTTCGCCCGTCACGGCCGTCAGCGGTGTTCGCTGGGCAGGCGTCGGCATGCTGCTGGCCACCATTGTGACGCTGGCGTTCATGGGCGCGTCCTCGCTCAATTTGATGCTGGTCATCATCGCCATCGCGATCGGTACCGTCATCGCATGGGTCAGCGGCAAGCGCGTGGCGATGACCGACATGCCGCAAATGATCGCCCTCTACAACGGCATGGGCGGCGGCGCCGCGGCGGCGATCGCCGCGGTGGAGCTGTACGGCGGCAACGAACACAACCTGGTGCATTTGACCATGGCTGCGGTCGGCGGCTTCATCGGCGCGGTCTCCTTCAGCGGCAGCCTGATCGCATTCGCCAAACTGCAGGGTTTGATCACCAAATCGGTGCGCTTCGGCGGCCAAAAATTCGTCAACTTGGCCGTTTTGCTCATCACCGCCGGGTTCGGCTTCATGATCGTGAGCGGGACGGGGGCCGAGTCCGGACTTCCGCTCGTGTCCTTGTTCTTCGTGTTCGCGCTGATACTGGGCGTCGCAATGACTCTGCCCATCGGCGGCGCCGACATGCCGGTCGTGATCTCGCTGTACAACGCTCTCACCGGGCTGGCGGTGGGCTTCGAAGGCTTCGTGCTCGACAACGCGGCGATGATCATCGCCGGCACCGTGGTCGGCGCGGCCGGCACGCTGCTCACCCAACTCATGGCGAAAGCGATGAACCGCTCGCTCGGCAATGTGCTGTTCTCGAATTTCGGCGAGACCTCCGCCGCCGGCGGCGCCGGCGTCGCCGGCACGCAGAAGGCGATCGAGGCATCCGATGCCGGCGTCATGATGGCGTATTCGCAAAAGATCATCATCGTGCCCGGATATGGACTGGCGGTGGCGCAGGCCCAGCACAAAGTGTGGGAACTGGCGCAATTGCTGATCGACCACGGCGTGAAGGTGCGTTTCGCGATTCATCCGGTCGCGGGCCGCATGCCGGGACACATGAATGTGCTGCTCGCGGAAGCGGGCGTACCCTACGATTTGATTTCGGATTTGGACGAGATCAACGCTGAGTTCGAAACCGCGGATGTGGCGCTCATCATCGGCGCCAATGACGTGGTGAATCCGGATGCGCGCGCCAACAAGAGCAGCCCGATTTACGGCATGCCGATCTTGAACGCCGACAAGGCGAAGAATGTCATCGTGATCAAGCGCGGCCAAGGCCAGGGATTCTCGGGCATCGACAATGCATTGTTCGGACTCGATCAAACCCGGATGCTGTATGGCGATGCGCAGGCGGCCGTCAGCCAGCTGATCCAAGCGGTCAAGGCCGCAGGCTGATCTCGAAGCGGTCTTCGGCGCGCCAATGAGATGGATTGACGGCCGCAGCATCCTGCAGCCTGATCATCTCGGCGCTCAAAGTGTTCCCCTGCAATTTGAAGCGCACGTAATGATAATTCGGAAAATCCCGGTTTTGATATAGGTCCGCCGGCGAACGGTCGACTGCGTAAGGCGTCGCGCCGCCGCCGCCGGAAACCAGATACGCGATTCCGTCCTGCGCGAGCCTCTCATAGTTGTGTATGTGGCCCGCGCTGACCACGAAACGCGCCTTGCTGCGCGCCGCCGCCGCCTTGAGATACGCTGCGAGCGCTTGTTCATTCGGGCGTGGATTGTGGTCTACGAGGTTGACCGTCTGCAGGTCCGCTACCGGCGGATGATGCATGACGATGAGCACCACGCGGACCTTGGGATCGAGCGCGCTCACCTGATCCTCCAGCCACTTGCGTTGCGCACTGCCGGGCGACAGCGAGACATTGCTGTCCAAGGCGATGCCGAGCACCTTGCTGCCGACGGCAACCGAGTACCAGCGCAGTCCTCGCAATTCGGGAAAGGCGCTCCACCACAGATCCAGGCAGCTCGGTTCGGAGCAGCCCGACAGTTCATGGTTGCCGAGGGCCGGATAGACCCGCAAATGCTCGCCGCGCCAGGCCCGGGTCTCGGCGCGGTACACCTCATAGTCGGCGGCCATGCCGCGAAACGTCAGGTCGCCGTTGATGAATACGGCTGCCGGATTCTCCGCCGCAATCCTCGCCGCCAACGCGCGCCGGACGGCGGCCGAACTGACTTCGGTTTCGGCGGCTGCCGTGAAGCGCGTGTCCCCGTAGGCGATGAAGACCAAGGGGGTGGACAGCGCGGAATCGGCAATCCGGAAGGTGGTTGCAGCCGCCGCACGCCCGGCCAAAAGGACAGTCAGGTACAAAACCGCGCGCAAACAAGTTCGCATTGCGCGATGCTACGGCCCCGGAGGCCGACAAACCATGAAATTATCGTTGATTGCTATGTTGCTGTGCATTCCCGCCATCGCGGGCGCCGCGGGGACGGCTGCGGACGAAAATGCACGCTGGCAGCACTACGCGCGGCAGGTCCACATCATTCGCGACAACTGGGGCATCGCCCACGTATACGGCAAATCCGACGCCGACGCCGTGTTCGGCATGATCTATGCGCAGGCCGAAGACGACTTCAGTCGGATCGAACGAAACTATCTGATCAGCCTGGGCCGCTTGGCGCAAGCGGAAGGCGAGTCCGCCGTCTACAGCGACCTGCGCGCACGCTTGTTCATCGACGACCGGCGGCTGCAACAGCAATATCGCACGGCGCCTGCGTGGCTCAAATCGCTGATGGACGCGTGGTCGGACGGACTGAATTACTTCCTCTCGAAGCATCCGAACGTTCACGCCAGCGTCATCCTGCATTTTGAGCCTTGGATGGCCTTGTCGTTCACCGAGGGCAGCATCGGCGGCGACATTGAAACCATCGACTTGCAGCAGTTGCAGAGATTTTATGGGCAATCCGCGCCGCCGTCCGCGGCGCGTTCGAACGCGGCATCGGCTGCTGTCGCGCCAGACTCGCCGGGCGGCTCGAATGGATTTGCCATTGCGCCAAAATTGACGGCTTCCGGACACGCGATGCTCTGGATCAATCCGCACACGTCGTACTATTTTCGATCGGAACTGCAGATGGTCAGTGAACAGGGCCTCGATGTGTACGGCGCCGTCACCTGGGGACAGTTCTTCGTCTATCAGGGCTTCAATCCGCACAACGGCTGGATGCACACTTCATACGGCGGCGATGCCATCGATGAATACGCCGAAGATCTGGTCAGGCGATCCGGCGGCCTGTACTACCGATACGGAACCGGACTTAAAAAGCTGCGCGCGAGCCAGGTCGTCATTTCCGTCAAGGGCGCTGCGAGCCGCTCCTTTACGGTGTATCACAGTCATCATGGACCGATCATTCGCGCCGAAAATGGCAAATGGATCGCCATCAGGTTGCTGCAGGCGCCGGTGCGGGCGTTGTCGCAATCCTATCTGCGCACGAAAACCAGCGACTATGCGTCCTTCCGCAAGACCCAGGATATGCGCACCGACACGTCCAATAACACGGTGTATGCCGACGGCGATGGAACGATCGCCTACTTCCACGGAAATTTCATTCCCAAGCGCGACACCTCGTTCGATTTCACGCATCCGGTCGACGGCAGCAATCCGGCGACGGAATGGCAAGGCCCGCATGCCGTCGCGGACACCATTACCCTGCTGAATCCGAGCAATGGCTGGCTTTTCAACAGCAACAATTGGCCGTTCACGGCGGCCGGCGCTCAAAGTCCGAAACGCGAGAACTATCCGCGCTACATGTGGACCAAGGGAGAAAATCCGCGCGGCCCCCACGCCATTGAAGTCTTGAGCAGACTGCGCGGCGCAACTTTGGACAGCCTGATCGCGGCCGGCTACGACGGCCATCTGACCGCGTTCGATGTTCTGCTGCCGCCGCTCATCGGCGCCTTCGATGCCTTGCCAAGCGCCGACCCGCGGCGTGCTGAATTGCAGCAGGCGGTCGACACCTTGCGCGCCTGGGACCGGCGCACCTCCGCCGCTTCGGTCGCGACGGCGCTCGCCATTTTCTGGGGCCAGGGTTTGATCGAGCGCAACGGCGCGGCGGCGCGCGACGCCGATGAGCCGGTTTACGACTATTTGGTCGACAAATTGAGCGACGCGCAGCGCCTGGACGGCTTGAGCGCCGCGCTCGGCAAATTGCAGCGAGATTTCGGGCGCTGGCAGATCGCGTGGGGCGAGATCAACCGCTTCCAGCGCTTGACCGACGACATCGTGCAGCCTTTCGACGACGCGAAGCCCAGCCTGCCGGTGGGTTTCGCCCCCTCGCAGTGGGGCGCGCTGGCCTCGTTCGACTCGTCGAAGCCCCGCAAAACCAGGAAGATCTACGGGTCGGTCGGCAACAGCTTCGTGGCGGCGGTGGAATTCGGCCCAATCATCCATGCCAAGGCCATCATGAGCGGCGGGGAGAGCGGCGATCCGGCATCTGCGCATTTCACCGATCAAGCTTTGATGTTCAGTCAAGGCCGCTTCCGCGATGTGCTTTTTTATCCGCAGGAGGTGCGCGCGCATGCGGAGCGCAGTTATCAGCCTTGATGGAACCCGAACCGGCCGATGCCGGCAATTCGAGACTCGTCGTTCACGCTAGCGCGGCACGCGATGCGGCGGCGGTGCGCGCATGCCCGGCGCCGCACGCATTCCCTGCACCGCGCGATGCCGTTGCTCCGGCGTCATTTGACGCCATTGCTGGCGCAATTGCTGGCGCCTTTCCGGCGGCATCTGGCGGAAACGGTTGAATGATTCGCGTACTTCGCGCTGCCGTTCAGGGGGCAGTGCCTTGAACTCCTGCCAGCGCTGACGCAGCAACTGCCGTTGCTCCGGCGGCATGGCGCGCCATTGACTGAATCGTTGCTGGGCGCCCGCACGCTGTTGCGGCGTCATGGATATCCAGCGTTGGCTGCCCTTCGCAAGCGCCTGTTGTCGCTCCGCGGGCAGGCTGTTCCACTTGCCTTGATAACTTTGCAGCACTCTTTGTTGTTCCGGGGAGAGCGACTCCCAAGCGCGCGGACTGGCGGGCGCCGGGGCGGCTGCCGCGGGAGGCACGGACGCAGGAGTCTGCGCGAAGCCTGTGGCAACGCTTAACCCGAGGCTTGCGCAAAGAGCCAAATACCTGATCATTTCTTTGCATCCTGCGGCGCAGTTGCGGGAGGAGGATCACTCCCTCGCGGCCGCGCCTTCTTCAAAAACTCCCACCAAGCAGCATCACCGACATCATCGGAGCCCAAAAACTCGAGCAAACTCTCATCGGGCGTCGCGGGCGCTTTGGCCGCTGAGGCGGGCGATGGCGGAGCCGGCGGCGTCGGCGGCGTCGCAGGCGGCGGCGTAGCGCTCGCCGTTGCGCACAACAGTCCGAACAGCAGCCAGCTCCTTCCGAAGCCTGCGAAAGTCAACCTAGGCAGCCGGTCCCGAATTCGCGGCCTTGTCCGCAAAATCATAAAATTCGATGTCGTTTTGCAGCATATCCATTGCATCAGCCGAACCTTCGTCCGAAGACGCGACGAGGTCAAGGTCTTCGAGATTCGACGGAGCATTGGCCAGAGTCGCCGCCTGATGCCCGGCCGGCGAACCGATCCACAGGCCCAGGCCCAAAATGGCCGCGGCGGTCACGCCGACGGCGGGCGCCCACATTTTCCAACCGGACCACCAAATTCGGCCCCTGCCGTGGGCGGCATCCAGCGCGGTGTTACGAGCTTGGGTCAGCCGCGAACGGATTCGCATATCCAAGCCGTCGACACTGTCCTGAAACAGCGCGCGGCTCCGCGCCTCGAATGCATCGTTGTCGTGTTCGCCCATCACCAAACCTCGCCTAACTGTGCGCGCAATGCATGCACCGCGCGCGAATAATGCGTCTTCACGCTGCCTTCCGAGCAAGCCATGGCGCTCGCCGTCTCGGCAACGTCCATTCCCTCGAAATTGCGCAGCATGAAAGCTTCGCGCTGCCGCGCCGGCAAGGTCCGCAGCGATTCTTCCAAGCGCTGCATGGCCTGCGCCTGCATCAGTTTCTCTGGAATGGTCGGCGCGCAATCCGCGACGTTTTCCATAGGATCCTGCGCTTCATTGTCCGGATCTTCCTTGGGGCCCGGCAACCACGTCATGATCCGTTTGCGCACCGTCCGGCGCCGCTGCAGGTCCCGTATGCCGTTCTCCAGAATCCGATAAAACAGCGGCCGCCACTCCGCGCTGGGGCGCGCAGCGTAGCTGCGAGTGAGCTTGAGCATGGCGTCCTGCACGACATCGAGCGCATCATCCGCATCGCGCAACGCGACCTGCGCCATGCGAAATGCTCGACGTTCGATCTCGGCCAAGAATTTCTCGAGTTCTCTCGTGTACTCCAGAACCGCTCCCTCCGGCGCTGGAGCGGGACTATCCCAGACCATCCAAGCTGTATTGAGCGTATCAAAGCGGGCCATGCGCATCATCTCCGTTCAAGGTATAAACGCAAAGCCTGAGGGTTGGTTGACGCCGCGAACGGCGCAAGATCAGCGACTTACGCACATCGTATGTGACTCCCGTTGCAACATTTTCGATCGTTACCTCGGCGCGAGATCCAGTGGGAGCCGTAATCCATTGAATTTAATAGAATCTATTCGATTTAGGGTGTTTTACCGCCAATTTGACAGGACCCGAAACGGAACGGGCACTTAGGGTGAATGACCCCTGGTTCTCAACAGACTTATCCACACATATTGTGGACAAAAGATCCATGATCTTGCAGGTCGCGCTCGACACGCCGCTGCGCCGCGTTTTCGATTACCTGCCGCCGGCGCGCTCAGCTACGGAAGCGGCGCCTCGGCCCGGCGTGCGCATCTCGGTGCCCTTTGGACGTCAACGCCTGATCGGCATTTTGGTCGGCGTGGTTTCAAAATCCACGCTTCCCTTGAGCAAACTCAAGGCCGCGCACGAGATCTTGGACGAGCAGCCGGTGTTCGATTCAGTCACTTTTGAATTGCTGCGTTGGGCCGCCGACTACTATCACCATCCGATCGGGGAAGTCTATGCGGCCGCATTACCGGCGTCCTTGCGCGGAGGCCAACCGGCCACGGTCACTTATGAGCACTTCAATCTCACCCCTTGCGGGAGCGAGGAACTTCACCGTCCAAGTTCCAAGCGCGCACCGCAACAGCGCGCCTTGCTCGCTTGGCTTGCGGCGCGCGGCCAGGCATCGGCCGATGAAGTCGGCGAGAGCTTCCCGCCCAAACTGCTCGACAACTTGACGGCGCGCGGCTGGATCGTGGCGCGCCGCGCCGCCGCGCCGCCCTCCGATGCGCCGGATGCCTCGATTGCCATCGAGTCGCACGGCGAACTCGCGCTCACCGCTGCGCAAGCGCAGGCTGTGGCAACCATTCTCGCCGCATTTCCCAACTTCAGCGCGCACCTGCTCTACGGCGTGACCGGCAGCGGCAAAACCGAGGTCTACCTGCGGGTCATCGCCGCAGCCATCGCAGACGGCGGCCAGGCGCTGGTGCTCGTGCCGGAAATCGCCCTCACGCCCCAGCTGGTCGAGCGCTTTTGCCGCCGTTTCAGCGGCGGCATCGCAGTGCTGCACTCGGCCCTGACGGATCGCGAGCGCCGCGATGCCTGGCGCGCGGCGCACGGCGGCCATGCGCGCATTATCATCGGCACCCGCTCGGCGGTATTTACCTCGCTGCCGCGGCTGGCCCTCATCGTCGTCGACGAAGAGCACGATGCCTCGTACAAGCAGCACGAAGGTTTTCGATATTCGGCGCGCGACCTCGCCGTCATGCGCGCGCGCAGCGCCGACGTTCCGGTTATCTTGGGTTCCGCCACGCCATCGCTCGAGACCCTGGAGAATGCCGCGAGCGGCCGCTATGTCAAACATCTGTTGCCGCAGCGCCCCGGCGCCGCGCAGCCGCCGCGGATGTCGCTCATCGATCTGCGGCGGCACGCCGCCGAGCAAGGTATCTCCACACCCGCCCTGCAGGCCATCGACAAGCACCTCAAAGCCGGCGGACAAGTCATCGTATTTTTGAATCGCCGCGGCTATGCGCCGAGCTTGTTTTGCAATTCCTGCGGCTGGGTCGCTCCCTGCGCGCACTGCGATGCGCGTATGACCTTGCATCGGCGCGCGCGGCAACTTCGCTGCCATCACTGCGGCGCCCAAGCCCCCGTGCCGGCAATTTGCGGCAACTGCGGACAGGCACTGCTGCCCGTGGGACAGGGCACGGAGCGCGTCGAGGAGACCCTGGCGCGGCTGTTCCCCGACGCGCCGCTGGCACGCTTGGATCGCGACAGCGCGTCAGCCAGAGGTTCCATTCAAACCGTGCTCGGGCGGGTGCACAGCGGCGAGGCGCGCATCCTGGTGGGTACGCAAATGCTCACCAAGGGCCACCACTTTCCCGACGTCACCCTGGTGGTGATCCTGGACGCCGATCAGGGCCTGTTTGCCAGCGACTTTCGCGCCACCGAGCGGCTCGCACAGACCATCACCCAGGTCGCGGGCAGGGCCGGCCGCGAGGCACGCGCCGGAGAAGTAATCATCCAAACGCAGTTTCCCGAGCATCCGTTGCTGGTCCGCCTCATCGGCGAAGGTTACGAAAGCTTCGCCCTGAGCGCGCTGCAAGAACGCCGCGAGGCCGGTTGGCCGCCCTTCTCGCGACTCGCGCTGCTGCGCGCCGAAGCGCGGGACAGCGCCGCACTCGACTCCTTCTTGCGCGCCGCGGCCGCTGAGGGCCATCGAGTCGCCGCCGGTGACTTGAAAATTCTCGGGCCCGCGGCGGCCTTGATTGCCCGCCGGGCCGATCATTTCCGCGCCCATTTGTTGATCGAAACGGCGCTGCGCTCCGCTTTGCAGCGCTTCCTCGCCCGCTGGCTGCCAAAAATCGAAGAATTGCCGCACCCGGCGGGCGTGCGCTGGTCGATCGACGTCGATCCGCTGGAAGTCGATTGAGCGCTTTGCGGTAAACTGCGCAGCCTTTGCACCCAACGGATCGCCTTTTTGAAAACTCTGATCGAAGACCTGCTCAAGCACGCCTTGGCTGCGCTGCCGGAAGACCTGGTGCCGCGCGGCGCCCGTGCGGGCGGCATCGAAGTCGAAGCCACCCGCGATGCGCAGCACGGCGACTTCGCCAGCAACCTTGCCATGCGCTTGGGGAAGGCCGCGCGGCAAAATCCCCGTAAAGTGGCCGAAGCGTTGCTCGCGGCGCTGCCCGCGAACGACGCCATCGCCAAGGTCGAAATGGCGGGGGCCGGATTCCTCAATTTCTTCCTGAAAAATACTGCCTACCATCGGGAAATCGGCAAGGTCTTGCAGGATGGCCCCGCCTACGGCCGCTCCAAACTGGGTGCGGGACGCCGCGTGCAAGTTGAATTCGTATCGGCGAATCCCACGGGGCCTTTGCATGTCGCGCATGGCCGGCACGCGGCCTTCGGCGCATCGCTCAGCAACCTCCTCGAGGCGGCGGGCTACGACGTCCAACGCGAGTACTACATCAATGATGCCGGCCGGCAAATGGATATTTTGGCGGTCAGCGCGTGGCTGCGCTATCTGGAGCATTGCGGCGAAAAATTCACCTTTCCGGCCAATGCCTACGTCGGCGATTATTTGGCGGCGGTCGGCGCGCGGCTGTTCGGCGCGGTCGGCAGAAGTCTCGCGCATTCCGCCGCCGAGGTCTTCGGCGGCCTGCCGCCGGACGAACCGCAAGGCGGCGACAAGGACGGCTTCATCGACGCGCTCATCGCCCGCGCGCGCGCGCTGATCGGCGATGCCGCATACGAGACGGTGCTGCGTACCGCGCTCGACGGTATCGTCGGCGATATCCGCGAGGATCTGGCCGAATTCGGCGTCACTTTCGACTGTTGGTTTTCCGAACGATCATTGAGCGAAAGCGGCGCCATCGACCGTTCGATCGGGACCTTGAAGAAATCGGGACACGCCTATGTCAAGGACGGCGCGCTGTGGTTCAAGAGCACTGATTTCGGCGACGAGAAAGACCGCGTCATGGTTCGCGACAACGGCTTCAAGACCTACTTCGCCTCCGACATCGCCTACGTGCTCAACAAGCTCGAGCGCGGCTTCGAGCACCTCATCTATGTCTGGGGAGCCGATCATCACGGCTACATCGCGCGGCTGCGCGCCGTCCTGATCGCGCTCGGCGGCCCCCCCGAGCGTTTCGAAGTGCTGTTGATGCAGATCGTCTCGCTGTTTCGCGGCGGCGAGAAGGTCAAGATGTCGAAGCGCTCGGGAGACTACGTCACGCTGCGGGATCTACGCAGGGAAGTGGGCAACGATGCCGCGCGGCTTTTCTACGTGATGCGCAGCCACGACCAGCATTTGGATTTCGACATGGAGCTGGCGAAGTCGCGCTCCAACGAAAATCCGGTGTACTACATTCAATATGCGCATGCGCGCGTCTCCAGCGTCATGCGGCAATTGAAGGAACGCGGACTCGGGCACGATGTTGCGCATGGCATGGCCTGCCTCGTCAGGCTCGAAGAGCCGCAAGAACTGCAATTGATCAAGCGCGTCTGCGCCTATCCTGAAATCATCAAGCAATGCGCCGCGCAGCGCGCGCCGCATTCTTTGGTGCACTATTTGCGCGACCTGGCGAATGATTTTCACACCTACTACAGTGCGCACCAATTCATTGTCGAGGATGACGGCGAGCGCGATGCGCGCCTCAATTTGGCGCTCGCGGCCCAGATCGTGATCCGCAACGGCTTGCAGCTGCTGGGCGTGTCCGCGCCCGACACCATGTAAGAATCATGGCACGCGACTTCAAACCCAGGCGCAACAAACCGCGCGGCTTCTCCGGCTGGCTGGGACTCAGCCTCGGCCTAGGGTTGGGACTGGCAGTGGCCGCGGTGATCTATTTGAAGGATCATCGGCTCGACGCGCCCGAGGTCCACGCCGGCAAAATTGCCAAGAAACGGCCGCATGGCGCTGAGGCGCCCGAAGCCGGCGATCCGGTTGCGGACGACTCGAAATCGTACGCATTCTACGAAATGTTGCCGAAATTCGAAGTGGTGGTGCCCGAGAAGGACAAGGACGTCAGGCCGGACATCAAATCCGTGCCGGAGACGCGCAGCGGCACGTATGTGCTGCAAGTCGGCTCATACAAGAATTTTGCCGATGCCGACCGCGTGCGCGCCAAGCTCGCGCTGCTCGGGATCGAATCCAACGTGCAAAAAGTCACGGTGGACAACGACACCTGGCACCGCATCCGCATCGGCCCGATTTCCAAACTGGATGACTTGAACCGCATGCGCCAGACCCTGCACAAAGCCGACGTCGATGTGCTGGTGATACGCGTCGGCGATTAGCGCCGGGCACGCCCGCGTCCGCCGCTAACCTGCCAATGCCGCGAAAGCCTTGGCGATGTGCATCCAGGCGGCGGTGGCTGCAATCGGCGCGGTGAGCAACTGCTGCGCGAGCAGGGCGATGCCGCCGTAGAGGTAGACCGGCCAAGCCCCACGCGCGATGCTTGAGTGTGCGGCCCGACGCAACCAACGCCGTCTGCGCGAAGTAGAAACAGGTCCACGTGAAGAGCAAGGCGCCATGAATGTGGATGATGGGCTCGGCATGGAAAGCCCCGGAGGCAACTTTCGCCCAATAAGTGGGGACGAACCCGCCGAACGCGACCGCCAAAAAGCCGCCTGCCATCCAAACATAGAAGTGTCGGCTCTCGGATCGAGGGGCTGATGCGGTGGCTATTGCTTCCATCTTTTTCTTCCTTTTTGCTGACGTTTTCGATTTTTCGCGTTAATCCTCGCCTAATTGGCGAAAATCGACGCCTAATGCCCGCAGTTTACGATAAAGATGAGTCCGTTCCATGCCGACCCTCTTCGCCAGCTGCCCGACTTTTCCATTGCAAAGCAGCAACTGCTGCTGAAGATAAGCGCGTTCGAATTGCTCGCGCGCCTCGCGCAGCGGCAGCGCCAAAAGATCCTGCTTCACCAGCGGCTCATCGACGGCCATCTTGACGGCCAATTCGCGTTCTATCTCCTCGAGCCGGATCTCTTCGCCCGCTCCCAAGATCAGCACGCGCTGCACCAAGTTCTTGAGTTCACCGACATTTCCAGGCCAGGGATAATTGCGCAGCCGGTTCTGCGCGGCGACGCTGAAACGGCGCAACGGCAGGTGCTGTTCGTCGACCAGCCGGTCGACGTAGTAGCGCAATAAATCGGGGACATCTTCGGCGTAGTCGCGCAGCGGCGGCACACGCAAGGTAATCACGCTCAAGTGGGACAAGAGGTCGCGGCGAAACGGCTCCGCCGCGGACAGTCCCTCGAATCCTTCCTGAGCCGAGCTTATCCAGCGCACATTGAGATTCAGGCGCTGGCGGCCGCCGACCCGGGTATAGCCGTTTTGTTCGATGGCGCCGAGCAGCGCGCGCTGCGCATTGGCGTTCAAATCCTCGAGGCCGCTGATGTAGAGCGAACCTGCCGTGGCCTGATCGAAGGCGCCCGGTTCGACCTTGCCGTCGCGCTCGCCGCCGAACAGCGCCGCGGTGGGGTCTTGCCCGAGACTGGCCGCCACCACCGTGAAGAAGGGCTTGGCCGCGCGCGCGCTCAGGGAATGCAGATAGCGCGCATAGGCCTCGCGGCCCGAACCGAGCTCGCCGACGAACAGTACCGGAGAGGAGCTGGAAGCCGCCTGTTGCACCTGCTCCCGCAGCATTTGAGTGATTTTGGACTTGCCGATCGGCACCGCCAGGGCCGAACCCTGTGTGCGCGCCGAGAGGCGTTTGCGTCTTCCCGCATCGAGCGCGCGCTCGACGGTGCGCAGCAGTTTGGTCAGCGACAGCGGCTTTTCCACGAAGTCGAATGCCCCGAGCCGCGTGGCCTCGACGGCCGTCTCGACGGTTCCATGACCCGACATCATGACGACCGGACAATCGTAGCCATCGGTCGCCGACCATTCGCGCAGCAGCGTGATGCCGTCCGTATCGGGCATCCAGATGTCCAACAGCACCAAATCGGGAACCTGCAGCGCGCGCGAGGAACGCGCCTGACTTGCATCGGCCGCGATCTCGACCTCGTAGCCCTCCTCGGAGAGAATTTCTTTCAGCAATCCGCGGATATCCGCCTCATCGTCCACCACCAATATTCTTGAAGCGGTCATACGCGTTCTCTCCTGTGTTCACCTGTGCGCGGCTTGACGGAGGCCGCGGAGCGCGCGCCGTCGGCCAATGGCAATACAATTCGCACACGGGCGCCGCCCGAGCGCAGATTATCCGCCTCAATGCGCCCGCCGTGCTCTTCAACGATTTTCTTGACAATCGCCAGCCCCAACCCGGTGCCCTTCGGCTTGCTGGTGACATAGGGATCGAACACGGTGCCGATCAAATCGCGCTGAAAACCCGGACCGTTGTCGGTCACCACGATTGCCACGGAAGTCCCATGCTTTTGAGCTTCGTCGAGAATCTGCGTTTCAATTTCGATCCGGGCGCCGGCCTTGCCCTCGAGCGCCTCCAGGGAATTCGTGACCAGATTGTTCAAGATCTGCCGGATTCGCATCCGGTCCGCGGAAATCGCCGGCAGTTGCGGGCTCAACAGCAGTTTCATTTCGGCGCTGCTGTCCTGCACGCGGTACAGGTCCACCACTTCGGTGATCAACTGGTTGAGATCGAAGCGCGAGAAATGCATGTCGGGCGCGCGCGCGTACTCGCTGAAGGCGTTGACCATCTGCTTCATCGCGTCGACTTGCGCCACGATGGTGGTGGTTGCGCGCTCGAGGATTTGGGCATCCTGCTCGTTCATGCTGCCGAGGAACTTGCGCCGCATGCGCTCGGCGGACAGCTGGATGGGCGTGAGCGGATTCTTGATCTCGTGCGCCAAACGCCGCGCGACCTCGCCCCAGGCCGCGTCGCGCTGCGCTTGCAGCAGCGTGGTGATGTCGTCGAACACCAGCACCAGGCCCGCGGCGCCGCCGGCGTCGTTGGGCAGCGCCGTGCATGCGCACATCAAAACGTGCTTGCCGGACTCCGACAGCAGCTCGATCTGTTCGCGCCAATCGAGCTGCTCCGGCTGCAGCCGCTGCTTGATGGCGCCCAGGAATTGCGTGAACAGCGCGTTGTCGGTGATCGACTCGTCGAAGGGCTTGCCGATGGCGGCCTCGAGGTCCACGCCCAAAATGGCGCTTGCGGCCTGATTCGCGGTGCGTACTTTCAGATCCGCTTCGAGCGAGACCACCCCGGTCGACAAGCGCGCGAGAATCACCGCCAATCCCGCCCGTTCGGCCTCGACCGCCTGCTGGCTGCGGCGCGTTTCTTCGCGCGCCCTGCCGAGGCGCTTGGTCATGTCGTTGAAAGAGGTCACCAGGAATCCCAGCTCGTCGCGGCCCGGCAGCGGCAGCCGCGTGTCGTAGTTGCCCTTCGCGACCGCGCGGGTGCCGGCGATCAAATCCTGCACCGGCTGCACCAAGCGCTGTGCGGCGAAAAATGCGCCGTACACCGCGGCGATCAGCGACATCAGCACGACGAAACTCAGAATCAGTACGAAGGCGAATTTGAGCGGCTGGCGATTTTGCACCAGGGAAGCGTAAGAGGTGTAGGAGCGCTGCACGGTGTCCGCCAACTGGCTGAGCTGCAGCGGCACGGGATAGAGCGCGATCAACACGCGCGGTCCCTGGCTGTTGTCTTCGATCGGCGCCGCGGCGCGAATCAGGTAGCCGCCGATCGAGTCCGTGTCCAAGCTCACATAGGGCCGGCCGCGGCGCAATTGCAGCATCATCTCGTCGGTCGCGGGAACCGGCAACGCATCCATCGGCCGATCGGAGCTGGTGGCGATGATGCGCGCCTGCGCCCCGACGACGGTGAATTCGATCGCGGTGCTGTCTTCGCGCTGGCGATCCAGCGTGGCCGCCAATTGAAAATTCGACAGGCCTATCAGCGAGCGCGCCACCACCTGCGTGTGCTGCAGAAATTCGCGCACGCGTACGTCGAGCGCCGCGTGCGACAGCTCGCGTGTATCGCTCAATCCCTGGCTGACCCCCTTCTCGAACCAGCTGTCGATGCCGCGGTTCAAGAACTGCAGCGCGAAATAATAGACCACCAGGATTGGCGCCACGGCCAGCGCGCTGAAAATCGCCACCGTGCGCCCCTTCAAGCGGGACCCGGGCACATGCCGGCGGAAGTCGCGCACCAGCCGCGCGAGCTTGCCGAACAGCAGGATAAACAGCGTGAGCATGCCGGAAATGTTGACCAGCAGTATCCACGGCAGCCACTTGGCGAACTTTTCCGAGTTCTGCGCGGCCGAAGCCAGCATGAACAGCGCCGACAGCCAGAGCGCGACGCCGATGCAGACCAAGACCGTGGAGCCGTATTTGCGGATCATGGCTGGAAAGTCCATGCGTACCAGTCGGACTCTCGATGCCAGTCGCTGACCCAGAACATCAGCAGGCGCAGCGTGAACGGTACGGTGCCGAAATCGATTTTCGCCTTGCACGCGGCCTTCGTAGCGGCGATCCGCGGCGATCAGCGCCTTGTCCAACGCCGGCAGGCTGTGAACCTCCGAAAGCTGCTCGATCGCTTCGTCGAGGGTGCCCAGGGACTCCTGCTGGCCGCTGTTCTCATTGCGCAGTATGTAGCGGCGCTCACCGCGTTGAACTGCAGGCGGTAGCGCTGCGTCAGTTCGGCGACGCGCGAATTCGGCAGCAATTGACGCACGCGCTCGATGTCCAGATCGACTTCGAGCGTCAGCGGCACGCCCTCCACCAAGCCGCGCCGCACCGCATCGCTGATCGGCAGGTCGAGGCGTGCATTCAGATGATAGACCCCGTCTTTCAATTCGAGATCCGCCGAGCGGACCTCGAAGCGGCCGGCCAGATCCTTCGGCGCGCAGCGGCGCCGGCGAGGCTCAAGCGCCGCGAATGCCGCGCCACGCGACGCACAGGAGTCGAAATCGGTTCTCGCGGATTTGAGCGGGCCGAGTTCATGTGTTTGGTCAAGGCAGCATAATAGAAGCCGTCGGCACCCGCCTCACCCGGGAAGAATCTGCCGGCCGAACTCATCGGCCTCGCCGAAGCCCGGCCAGCCTCGCCATCTTCCGCCGGAACAATTGCCGCGCCCGGCGTGCCCGCCAAGAACGCCGCGATGACGCCGTGATTTTCGCTGCGGGTGACCGTGCAGGTGACATACACCAAGCGGCCCCCCGGGGCGAGCAGATCCCATGCGGACTTCAGTAATTTGCGCTGCAAAGTCGGCAATTTGTCGATATCCGACGGGGACTTACGCAATCGGATATCGGGATGGCGGCGAATCACGCCGAGCCCTGAGCAAGGCGCGTCGAGCAAAATCCGGTCGAACGGCACGCCGTCCCACCAAGCGCCGGGTTGCGCCGAATCCGCCGCCAGCATCTTTGCCTGCAAGTCCGCCGCGGCCCAAATTCTCGCGCTACCCGCGACAGCCGGTGCGGATCGATGTCCACCGCCACCAACTTCTTCAAGTCGGGCTCCCGCTCCGCGATCAGCGCGGTTTTGCCTCCCGGCGCCGCGCAGGCATCCAGTACCCGCAGATCCGGCCAAGCCCAAGGGAAAAGCGACGCACTGCGCGCCCAAGTCCTGCACCGAGACCTTTCCCTCCGCGAATCCCGGCAATGCCTGCACTTCGCAGGGCGAATCCAACACGATGGCCTAAGGCACCCTCTCTTCGGCGCGCGCGGCGATCCCCGCGCTCCGAAGCTCTTCGAGATATTCGGCGGCGGTGGCGCAGCCGGCTGTTCGACCCGCAGCCACATCGGCGCTTGCGCATCGCTGGCCGCCAGCAACTGGGTCCAACGCACCGGCCAATCGGCGCGAAATCGATCCGCCAACCAGATCGGCGCCGCGTGCCCGTGTCGGGCCGGCGCGCGATTTCCAAGTCGAGCGCCTTGCGCTCCCGCAGGTAGCGCCGCAGCACCGCGTTGATCAGCCCCGCGGCGCGATGCGCATCGGTGGCCTTCGCCGTCATCACCGCTGCATCCACGACGGCGTATTCCGGAGTGCGCTGATCCTCGAGTTCGTAAAATGCCACCGACAGAAGCGCGCGCACCAAAAAATCCAGCGACCGCACCGGCACCGACAGGAGTTTTGCCAGAACCGCTTCGTGGCGATAGTAGCCGCGCACGGCGCCATAGCTCAACGAGCGCACCGCGGAGAACAGCTTCGGGTCCGCCGCGACGAGGGCGTCCTTCAAAGCCGTATCCAGAGTCACGCCCTCGCGCAGCACGCGCGCCACAGCATATGCCGACAAGGAGCGCGCACTGGCGGCGGCGCCTTTCATGTATTGCCGAAGCGTGTGCCCTCGAGGCGCTGTCCCTGCAGGAATTCCTCGGCAGGCAATGGATTGCGGCCGGCGAGCTGCAGCCTCGAGAATCCGCAATACCCTCGTCCGCAGACGACGTCGATGCCTTCGCGGCGTCGCGGTAAGCACCGGTCCCGGCGGCTCCCTCGAGCCGCTCGAGGCATTGGGTCGCATTGAATCGAGCGGCTCCGCTTCCCAAATTCGCAGTTGTTCCCCCTGGAAGCGCGTCTCCGCCATCGGCCAAGGATTGAAGGCGCGAACCTGGCGCCAAATCTCTTCGGCGAATCCCGCGCCCAGCGGATCAGCGCCTCGCCTTGTCGATTTTTGCCGCGTAAGTGACGCCTTCGGCGGGCTGCGCAACCTCGCTGGCTCCTGCCCCGGCGAAGCGCGTCGAGGGTTTCCATGATGAGATGCGCCCCAAGCATCGCGAGCATATCATGCAGGGTCTTCGCAGTGTCGCGCGCGTCGATGTGGATTGAGCGCGCCGCAAGCATCGGGACCCGTATCCAAGCCAGCCTCCATGTGCATGATGGTGATGCCGGTGCACAGGTCCCCCGCCAGCAGTGCACGCTGAATCGGCGCCGCGCCGCGCCAGCGCGGCAGCAGCGAGGCATGGATGTTGATGCATCCCAGCCTGGGCACCCTCAAACGCGGCGGCGGGCAGAATCTGGCCGTATGCGACGACGACCAGCACGTCGACTCCAGCGGCGGCAATAGCGCGAGTGACCTCGGGCGTCTTGAAGCTCGCGGGTTGCTGCACTGGCAAGCCCGAGTTCGAGCGCACGGCGCTTGACGGGACTTGAGTGCAGCGCCTGGCCGCGGCCGGCGGGGCGGTCGGGCTGGGTGAACACGGCGCAAATTCGATGCCGCTCGGCGAGACGTTCGAGTGCGGGAACGGCGAAGTCAGGCGTGCCGGCGAAGCCCAGCTTCAGGCAGGAAGGATTTGTGCTCAAGGCTCAAAGAGCCGGCTTTGAGGAAACGGCCGACGAACCGGACGCTACACCGCGCGTATTTGCCCGAAAATCGCTGCCAGTGGATCGTTGTTTGCGTTCCTTTTCCAAGCGGCGGCGAATCAGCGGCGCTTCAGCTCGGAGAGGTAATCGACAAATACTTTGCCCTCGAGATGATCGATTTCATGTTGGATGCAGACGCCCAGCAGTCCTTCCGCATCCAATTCGAACGGCTTGCCGTCGCGGCCCAGCGCACGCACGCGGATATTCGTTGCGCGGGATAATTTGTCGTAGATGCCGGGCAGCGATAAACAGCCCTCCTCATTGACGGCCTTGCCCTCCATACTGAGGATTTCCGGGTTGATCAACACCAGCGGCTGATCGCGGGTTTGGCTGACGTCGAGCACGATCATTCGCTTGTGCACGTCGACCTGGGTGGCCGCCAGCCCACGCCGTTTGCGCCGTACATGGTTTCCAGTAAGTCGTCCGCCAATTGACGCACCGCATCATCGACAGTGGCCACCGGGGCGGCCTTCTTTCGCAGTCGCGGATCGGGATACTCGAGAATTACGAGCTTTGTCATGGGAGTTATGAGAGCAATATCGTGTTTTTGGCTTAGGAATGTTGCTAAAGTTCCGCCGCTGCTTAACTTAATGCCCTGCTTGGCGACGTCGTCGAAGGGCTTTGCAAAAGGCAAAAACGGGCGATGCGTCCCAGTCTTGGGCGGCAGGGCGGAAGTATACCAGTCAGTCTGCAACCATAAGCTGACTCATGGGAGCGAAACGAATGCAAGGTCATCGAATTATTAGCCCTATTTGTATCGGTCGCGCTGATCGCGGGATGCCATTCGGCGGCGCCAGAAGCCGGAGGCTCCGCGTGATCCGGTGGCCGCAACCGAAGCCGGTGGTAGAAGGCACGGCGGTCGGCGATCAATAAGACCGCCATGGAAGCCGCCATCGAGGCAGCCGGCTGCTCCCGACAGCAGTCGGAAGCGCCGCGCAAAGCATCCCTCTGGCGCCAAATGCGCCCGACAGCTACGTCGTGAAGCGCGGCGACACCCTCTGGGGCATCGCCAAGGTCTTTCTGCGCGACCCTTGGTACTGGCCTGAGATCTGGCAGGTCAATCCCCAGGTTCATAACCCGCATTTGATTTATCCGGGCGACACCTTGCGCCTGGTGTACATCGATGGTCAGCCGCAAATCGTGTTACAGCGCGGCGACGCGGCTCGAGTGGAACCGCGGGTGCGCAGCGAGCCCATCGAACTCGCCATCACCACCATCCCCTATGCAACCGTGGCAGCGTTCATGTCCAAGCCCTCGGTGCTCGACCGGGAACAAATCAAAGCGCGCCCTATGTTCTCGCGACCCGCGATTTGCACGTCGTGATGTCCGAGGGCAATACCGTGTACGCCCGCGGATTTACCAGCCCGGCGGAACTCGGGCGCTCATTACAACGTCGTGCGGGTGGGCGATCCGCTGATCGATCCGGACGACAAGCGTCGTCTTGGGTTACGACGGCATCTTTACCGGTCGCCGCCCACGTTACGGCCGCCAAGGCCACCACGACCACGCTGATCATGACCGAATCCGCGCGTGAATCCCGCGCCGGCGACAAGCTCTCCCGGGCGGCGTCGATGTGCCGCTTGATTTCATTCCCAGCGCGCCGCGGGGTCAAAACCAACGGCCGCATCATCGCAGTCGCCGATGGCGTGACCATCATCGGCCAATACGAAGTGGTCGTCGTCAATCGCGGTGCGCGTGACGGCCTTGCGCCGGGCAATGTGCTGGCGTGTACGATACCGGCCCCATGGTGGCCGACACCGACAAAAAGGGCTTCTTCAATCTCGGTACCGTTGGGTGCCAAGAAGGTACGGTTGCCGTCCGAACGCACCGGCACGTTCATGGTGTTCAAGACCTTCGACAACATCAGTTACGGTCTCGATCATGGAAGCCACCGACCTGATTCGCGTCGGGGACAAAATCCAAAGCCCGTAAGGTCGGCGTCAGGCGAATCTCGATGTTTAGCAGCGCGAAAGCCCGCGCTTAAGTGTCTGCTCGGCTACGCGATAATCGGCGCCGATGCAACGGGCCGAAGGGGTGTTTGCGTGGATGGCGCTGTCGCGCGCGCCCGCTCTCGATGCCCAATCCTGTCAGCGGCCTTCGAGCATTTGGGCGGCGTCGCCGGCTTCATCGACGCCTCGGACGCGGCGCGCCAAGAGCGCCGGAGTTCCGCCGCTGTCCCGCGAATTTCTATCGAGCGCCGCCGGCGTCGCCCGCGCCGCCGAGCGCGCCTGGATTCTGCACCCTGATCACCATCTCGTCGCCTTCACCGACCCGCGTTATCCTGTGCTCGCTGCGCGAGCTTGTCGAGCCGTCCGATCGCTCTCTATGTCGCCGGCAACGTCGGCGTTTTGAACGATCCGCAGCTCTCCATCGTCGGCAGCCGCAACCCCTCGCCGGCCGGCCGGGATATCGCGTTCGAATTCGCTGAATCGCTCGCGGCACGCGGGCTCGGCATCACCAGCGGACTCGCCGACGGCATCGATAGCGCCGCGCATCGCGGGGCCCTTAGCGGCGCAGGGCGTCACACTCGCGGTGCTTGGATCGGGGATCGACGGCATTTACCCGCGCATGCAACCGGGCTTGAGCGAGGAGATCCTGCTTCGGCAGGGCGCGCTTGATCAGCGAATTCCCGCTCGGCACGCCGCCGCGGCGCGAAAATTTTCCGCAAAGCAATCGCATCATCGCTGCTTTGAGTCTCGGCACGCTGGTGGTCGAGGCCGCGCGGCGCTCGGCTCGTTGATCACGGCGCGACTCGCCGGCGATCAGACCGGGAACTGTTCGCGGTGCCGGGCTCGATTCACAATCCCTTGAGCCGCGGCTGTCACGAGCTCATTCGCCATGGCGCGAAACTCACCGAAACCGCAGCTGACATATTGAGCGAGTTGAACTTTTCGGCGTTTTTTGAGCGCTGGCGCCTGCTGCCCGACCGACCGGGTGCCGCCCGCGAGGAATTGAAGCGGGCATGGACAAGGAACACAAAATCTTGTTAGATGCGCTCGGCTTTGATCCGGCGGACCTCGATGTGTTGGTCGATCCGCACCGGTTTCAAACCAGAAGCCGTGTCCTCGATGATGCTGATCCTCGAGCTAGAAGGCCACGTTCAGGCCGCCCCCGGGGGCCGTTACTCCCGAGTCGTTAGGAGCCGGAGGTGAAAGATAACGTTCTCGATCTACTCATTTATCTTTTCGAGAATTACATGAGCGCCGATGATGAGCCGCGGCCCGATCGAAATACATTGAAGCTCGAACTGGACAAGGCGGGATTCGCCGAACCGGATATCGATCGGGCCTTGGAATGGCTGGATGGGCTGTCCGGCGAACAGCTCGGCAAGGTCGCCGAGGCCACCGCGCGGGCGGTGCGCGTTTTCAGCAGCCAGGAGCTCTGCGGCTCGACACGGACGTGCGAGGTTATTTGATGTACTTGGAGAACGTGCGGATTCTCTCCGGCCGCGGAGCGTGAACTGGTGATCGACCGCTTGATGGCGCTCGAGGCCGACGAGATCGATATCGAGCAAGTGAAATGGGTCGTGCTGATGGTGCTGTTCAGCCAGCCCGGCCAAGAGTCCGCTTACGCTCAAATGGAAGACCTGGTCTTCGAAGAGCGCACCGACGCTTTGCATTAGACGACCTTTGAGCAGCAATCTCGTTATCGTGGAATCGCCTGCCAAGGCGAAGACCATCAAGAAGTACCTCGGCAAGGACTTCGAGGTGTTGGCCTCCTATGGTCACGTGCGCGATCTGGTGCCGAAGGAAGGCGCCGTCGATCCCAAGCACCGCTTCGCGATGAAATACCAGGTGGTCGAACGCAATCAGAAGCACATCGACGCCATCTCGCGCGCGCTCAAGAAGGCCAAGGCCCTGTTTCTGGCTACCGACCCCGACCGCGAGGGCGAAGCGATCTCCTGGCATTTGCACGAGCTCTTGAAATCCCAGGGCGAACTCAAAGGCAAGGAAGTCAGCCGCGTGGTGTTCTACGAGATCACCAAGAACTCGGTGCGCGAGGCGATGGCGGCACCCGCGCGAGCTGTCGGTCGATCTGGTGAACGCGCAGCAAGCGCGCCGCGCACTGGATTTTCTGGTGGGCTTCAATCTCTCGCCGCTGTTGTGGAAGAAGGTGCGTCCCGGACTTTCGGCGGGCCGCGTGCAGAGTCCCGCCCTGCGCATGATCTGCGAGCGCGAGGATGAAATCGCGGCGTTCGTGGCGCGCGAGTACTGGACCATCGATGCCGAGCTGGACCACTCGCAGCAAAAGTTTCCCGGCAAGTTGGTCGAGTTCCAGGGCGAGAAGGTCGAACAATTCAGCTTCACCAATGAGGCGCAGGCCCGCGAAGTCGAGCGCACGCTCAAGACGGAAGCCAAGGGCGAACTCACGGTTCTGTCGGTGGACCGCAAGCAGCGCAAGCGCAATCCGGCGCCGCCGTTCACCACCTCGACCCTGCAGCAGGAAGCCGCGCGCAAGCTCGGCTTCAGCGCGCAAAAAACCATGCGCGTGGCGCAGCAGCTCTACGAGGGTGTCGACATCGGCGAAGGCCAGGTGGGCCTGATCACCTACATGCGCACCGACTCGCTCAATCTGGCGCAGGAAGCCATCGGCCAGATCCGCGATGTCATCGTGCAGCTCTACGGCCAGGCAGGTCTCGCCGAAGAGCCGCGAATCTACAAAACCAAGTCCAAGAACGCGCAAGAGGCGCACGAAGCGATCCGGCCCACCGCCGCCAGCGTGCTGCCGGGGGACATCGAGAACAAGCTCGAGCCGGATCAGTTTCGGCTGTATTCATTGATCTGGAAACGCACCGTCGCCTGCCAGATGGCGCCGGCGATCTTCGACACCGTCACGGTGGAAATGCGCGCGGGCGCCGAGGGGCCGAAGCGCACCGTGCTGCGCGCCAATGGCTCCACCTTGGTCAAACCAGGATACATATCGGTCTACCAGGAAGGCTTGGATGACGCCGTGCAGGACGATTCGGATCACGTGCTGCCGCCCATGAAGGAGGGCGATCGGGTCAAGCTGCTCGACCTCGTGCCGAGTCAGCATTTCACAGAACCGCCGCCGCGCTTCTCGGAAGCATCGCTGGTCAAGGCGCTCGAAGAGTACGGCATAGGCCGTCCCTCGACTTACGCCTCGATCATTTCCACCTTGCGCGACCGTCAATACGTGGAGATCGAAAGCCGGCGCTTCACCGCGACCGATATCGGCAAGATCGTGAGCCGGTTCCTGACGCAGTACTTCACCACCTACGTGGATTACGACTTCACGGCAAAAATGGAAGACTCGCTCGACGCCGTCGCCAGCGGCGAGCAGGAATGGGTGCCGCTGCTGGAAAGATTTTGGAAACCATTCATCGACCTGGTCAAGCACACGGAAAAATCCGTCAGCCGCGAAGAGGTGGCGCAGGCTAGAGATTTGGGCGCGGATCCGCTGAGCGGCAAGCCGATGAGCGTGCGCATGGGCCGTTTCGGACCCTTCGTGCAGATCGGCACCAAGGACGACGAGGACAAACCCCGCTTCGCGGGCCTGCGGCCCGGTCAAAAAATGGACCAGATCACCCACGAACAGGCTCTCGAGCTGTTCAAACTGCCGCGCAAGCTGGGGACCACGGCGGCAGGCGAGGAAATCACCACCAACGTCGGGCGCTTCGGCCCCTACGTGAAGTACGGCGCCAAGTATGTTTCCTTGAAGACCGACGACCCGTACGAGATCACGCCGGAGCGCGCGCTCGAAGTGATTCGCGAGAAAGAAATTGCCGATGCCAATCGGCTGATTCTGGATTTTGCGGATGCCGGAATCCAGGTCTTGAACGGGCGTTACGGACCCTATATCACCGACAAGGCGCGCAACGCGAAGATTCCGAAGGACAAGGATCCCAAAAGCCTGACCCTGGCCGAGTGTCAAGCGATGCTGGCGGCGGCGCCGGAACGCGGCAAGTGGGGGCGCAGGGGCGCGAAGGGCTCGAAGTTTGGCCAAAAGACTCAGCCCAAGGCCGCGAAATCCGCAAAGGGCACGGCCGCGGCAGCCGCCCCCGGGACCGCGGCCCCCGTCAAACTGGCGGCGAAAGGAAAAAAGGCGGCCGTCAACAAGCGGGCGCCGGCAACGCCGGCTGCGGCGCCCGCGCCCAAGGCCAAGCCGGCGGCCAAGAAGAGGCCTGCGAAAAAGAAGGCTTAGGAGCGAGGAGCCTGAATGCCAAATCCCGACCCGGCAGACGCGCTCGCGGTCAAAGGCTATCTGAACGAGCTGCAGGACCGCATAACCGCGGCAGTCGAGAAAATCGACTCGCAAAAATTTCGGCGCGATGCGTGGACCAGGCCGGAGGGAGGCGGCGGCGAGAGCCGCGTGTTGAGCGAGGGCGCGGTATTCGAGCGTGCCGGCGTCTCCGTCTCGCACGTGTCCGGCGACAAGATGCCGGCCTCGGCGTCGAATCAACGCCCTGAAATTGCCGGCGCGCCCTTCGAAGCGATGGGATTGTCGCTCGTGTTCCATCCGCGCAATCCCTATGCGCCCACGACGCATTGCAACGTGCGCTTCTTCATCGCGCGCCCGGCGGGAGGGCCGGAGGTCTGGTGGTTCGGCGGCGGCTTCGACCTCACCCCCTACTACCCGTTCGACGAGGACGTGCTTCACTGGCATCGATGCGCGCGCGACGCGTGTGAGCCATTCGGACCGGACGTTTACCAGAAATACAAGGCTTGGTGCGACCGCTATTTTTTTCTGCCGCATCGAAACGAGACCCGCGGTGTCGGCGGATTGTTCTTCGACGATTTGAACGCAGGGGGCTTCGGCCGCTGCTTCGCATTCCAACGCAGCGTCGGCGAGCACTTTCTGCCCGCATTCCTGCCGATTTTGCAACGGCGCTCGAACCAACCCTACGGCGATCGCGAGCGGCAATTCCAACTGTACCGCCGCGGCCGATATGTGGAATTCAACCTGGTGCTGGACCGGGGCACCTTGTTCGGATTGCAGTCGCGCGGCCGCACCGAGTCCATCCTGATGTCGCTGCCGCCCCTGGTTCGCTGGGAATACGATTGGCAGCCGGCGCCGGGATCGGCGGAGGCTCGGCTGTATGAGCACTATCTACGCCCTCGCGACTATCTGACGGAACTCGCCGGCGCTGACTGAGAGCCGCTCAATTGACAAAAGCGCCGCGGTATTTTGTGATGGTGCGGGATCTGCCGCGGCAGCGAGGAACTCATCAGTGTCAGACGCCATCCAGGTTCGGACCCTGCATGCGGTGGGCGAGCGCGAAATTCAAGGATTGAGCGATGTGCTCATCGACTGCGTCGAGGGCGGCGCGTCGGTAAGTTTCATGCTGCCCATCGACCGCGCCACGGCGGTCGAATTCTGGCGCGGCGTGGCGGCCGGCGTCGAGCGCCGCGACCGGATTCTGCTGGCCGCGGCAGACGCCGCCGGGCGGATAGTCGGCACCGTGCAGCTCATCTTCGCGCCGGCGCCGAATCAACCGCACCGTGCGGATATCGCGAAAATGCTGGTGCATCGGCGCGCGCGGCGGCGCGGGGTCGGCGCCGCATTGCTCGCCGCGGCCGAGGCCGCGGCATCGCGCGCGGGCAAGACCCTGCTGGTGCTCGACACCGCGAGCGGCGATGCTGAAAGGCTGTATGCGAAACTCGGCTGGCGGCGTTGCGGCGTCATTCCCGGCTACGCGCTGCTGCCCGGCGGCGGCCTCTGCGATACGACCTTCTTTTACCGCACGCTTTGAGAACCTCGATGAACGCAGCTGCAACCATCGCCGGACACGCAGCGAGATGGGACGCATCGGGACAGCTGCTGCCTTGGACTTCCTGGGCCGCGGCGCTCGACCGGGAAATGAATTTCTACCAGCAATGCCCGTTGGATCGCGGCTATCCGCGCTTCGCCTGCGAAACCTTCCTGGATGCCGCCTGGACGCCCGACACGCAGCGCACCGACATCATTCCATCGACGCAAAATGGCATGGGAATCATTTCCTATCTCAAGTTTCACGGCATGCGCGCGCAGCAGCAGCCCGCATGGCTGTGCACCGCGCGCCTGCTCGGCGACTACCTGGTGAACGAAGCGCTCACGCCGGACACCGGCAAGTATCCTGCGTTCACGCGCTCCACCGGCAGACGCGCGCAATTTCCGCAGCCCGCGGATTGCGGATCGCAGTCGGATCGGCCGCACGAGATTCAGCCGGACAAAGGCGGGATCGCGGCATTCGCGCTGATGCTGCTTTTCGAAGCGACCGGCGAGATGAGTTATCTCACGCAAGCGTTGCAAAATGCCCGCGTACTGGCGGCGAATCAACGGGACGGCGGCGCCGGCCACTCACCCTGGCCGTTTCGCGCGGACTATCGCAGCGGCGAGGGCCGCGGAGCCGTATCGGGAAACATGACCTACATTTTGCGCCTCTACGATCTGCTCACGCTGCACGGCTATGGAGAATTCTCCGCGCCGCGGCAGTCGCTCTGGCATTGGATCAAGAACCACCAAATCCCCAGCGCCGCGGCGGACGGCGCGCTGTTCGCGCAGTTTTTCGAGGATCACGACACTCCCACCAACCGCAGCGCCTGGGCGCCCTTGAATCTTGCGCGCTATCTGCTCGAGGGAAAGGATCGGCTCGATCAGGAGTGGCAGAGGGACTCGCGGCTGTTGATCGAATTCGTGCGCGCCAATTTTACGCATCGCGAATCCGGCGTGCTGGTATGCCATGAGCAGGATGAGGACCGCCAGGCTTGGGGAGGCGTGAACTCAACCTACGGTGCCGTGCTCGCGCTTTACGCAAAAGCGGCCGGGTCTCCCCAGTTGGCAAGCGAGGCGCGCCAGGCGCTCAATTTCACGCTCTATTGCATCGATGAGCAGGGCAGGCCCCGGGATCTTCCGCAAAACTCGCAACCCGGAGGCTGGCAGGAGGACGCCCACACCGATGTCATCCACAACTACGTCGATGCCATGCAGGCATTTCCGCATTGGGGATTGAGCGCCGCCGCGCCGGACCTCGCGAATTCAGACCGGGGTTTTTAAGATCGCCGCGATGAGCGCGGAGGTCGCCGCGTCGATCTCGCCGAAGCGCAAACCCGCGCGGAATCGGCCGTCGCTCACCGGCACGCAGTAGCGCACCTCGGCCTGGATGTGAAAATCGCGGCTCTCGCCGCAGGCTTCGAGCTCCAGATCGATCAGGCATTGCTGGCCATGCGCCAGCTCGAACGGCACCGTGATGCTGGCGCCCGCGCGCGACATGTCGACCGTATGGGCCGGCAGCAACGCTATGCCCGGCACCGTCACGGTGGCGCGAATCGCAACGGACTTGCGCTCGTAGTTGCGGCGTTCCAGAGTCGCGCGCCGCACGAGATCTTCACCGCAATACTCATGCGATTCGATCAGGCTGTCGGCTGCGTTCGTGCTCATGAGCTCTCTCCTTGCCGGGCGGTGTGCGGAGGAAATGGTAGCCGATGGAGTGCGCGGACGACGCTTGCAAGTGTGAACTGCGCCGCGATTCCAGAGCTTGCCGCTGCAAGATGTTAAATCGCCGCAGCTGCGATCGGCGACCGGGCGCGCTTTTATCCCGACATCAGCAGCCGGCTCATGGCGGCAAATGCCGGCAGCGTGACCGGGTCATTGGCGGCGCTGCTGGCGATGGGATGGGAACAGAATCGCGCGATCACCAATTCGGCTTTCGGCGCGATGTACAGGCGCTGACCGTGGATGCCGCGAGCCTCGAAAGCGCCGAGCTCGTTGTGCGACACCCACCACATGTTGCGGTAGGAGTAGCCAGGGAGCAGGGTGTACCCCGCCATGGCAAATTTGGCGGGGTCCGCGCCGCGCCGGATGTCGGCAACGACCTCCGCGGGTATGACCTGTTTGCCGTGCCAGGCACCGTCGCAACGCATGAGATCGCCGAAGCGGCACAGATCGCGAAGGCTGGCGCTCATTCCGCCGCCGCCCATCGCAACTCCGATCGCGTCGACCGTTATGTAGCCATCTTCTTCGCAGCCGATCTGCGACCAGATGCGGCGGCTCAACATTTCCTCGAGGGCCGTGCCGGTGACCCGTTTCATGACCCAACACAGCACTTCGGTGTTCACGGTTTTATAGACGAATGCGGCGCCGTGCGCGCCTTCCTTGCGCAGGGTGCGCAGATACTCATAGAAATTCCCGGGTCCCTGGTACCCGGGAGGGCGCGGCCGCAAGCCGCCCGCGCGTGCGTAGTCCCAGATGTGCGCCTGCGGATCCGCATACAATTCGGAATACTCGACCCCGATTTGCATATCGAGCACTTGCCGCAGGGTCGCATCTTCGTAGGCAGTCCCCTTCATCTCCGGCAGGTAGTGCGAGACGCTCTGGGTGTCGTCCAGGGCGCGCTCGTGAATCAGTGTTGCGGCAAGGGTGGCGGCGTAGGACTTGGTGATCGAAAAACACGCGTGCGGCCGATGTGCCTCGAGCGCGCCGAAGTAGCGCTCATAGATGCGGCGCCCGCGATGCAACACGAGGATGCCGTCGGTGTAGGTGTGCTGCAGGGATTGCGCCCAGGTGAGCTTTCGGCCGTGCAAATCCGTGAATGCGAGCGCGTCGATCGAGGGCGCAAGGTCCAGGGGCACGGCGCCGAGATCGCTCGGCTTGGCGTTGCCTCGCCACACCGGCGCGCTGGGCGCCAATTCGCGCATATGCGACAGCGACCAGCGAATCTGCGGGAAGTCGAGGAAGCGATCGTCCTGGAAACGGATCTGTTTTGCCGGCGCCGGCGGCGAGCCCTGCATCCACCCCAAGGCAATCGGGTCCGAAGCAGCGGCATCCGGATATTCGATGCCCTCGATCTCGAATATGCCGCTTTTCATGGCTGGCCCCTGAAGGATGTCGACGGACCTCAAGACTGCCCACTTGAAGGGTGCTTCGCAAGCGAGGGCTTTGGCGCGCGCGCGCCAAAGACTGGCACAATGCACCATGAATTACCGCCACATCTATCATGCAGGCAATTTTGCCGACGTGGCGAAGCACGTGGGATTGCAGTACTGCCTGAGCGCCCTGAAGCGCAAGGATGCGGCATTTTTCGCGCTCGACAGCCATGCCGGCCGCGGCTTCTATGATCTGCAGGCCCCGGAGGCGCAGAAGTCAGGGGAGGCCGAACGGGGCGTACAGCGTCTGATCGTCAATGCGCTCGGCGAAAAATCGCTCGCCGACTACTTTGGCGCAATCCGCGCGCGGCGCGGCAAGCGGCTGCCGCGCTATCCGGGGTCGCCCGCGCTGATCGCGCAAGCTCTGCGTCCGCAGGACCGCGCCCTGTTCGTCGAACTGCTGCCCGCGGAGGCGCGCGCGGCGGAACGCCAGATCGAGTCGGCCGGAAGGGTGCGCACGGAAATCCAGGATGGCTACGCGGCGCTGAAGGCGTTTCTGCCGCCCGACGAACGGCGCGGACTGGTGCTGATCGATCCGCCGTACGAAAGTCTGGATGAACTCAAGATGATGCTGCAGGCATTCGCCGAGGCGTACCGCCGCTGGCCGGGCGGCGTTTATTTGATGTGGTATCCGATTCGCAGCGCGACGCAGCGCAGGATGGTGCACGCGCGCTTCGCGGCCCTGCAAATTCCGAAAATGTTGTCGGCCGATCTGGCGATTCATCCGGACGATGCCGGGCTGGGGCTGGCGGGGAGCGGACTCATGATCGTCAATCCGCCATACGGCGCGGACCAATTTCTCGGCGATGCGTACGGCGCGATTCACCAGGCGATTGCCGCTCCCGGCGCAGGTTACGTCGAAGTGGCCCGCCTCACGCCGGAACGAGTGGCACAATAGGGCAGCCTTTTTCAGGGGACGAGCTTATGGATCAAAAATCATTGCGCGAGCGGCTCGCCAAGCTGCACGCCGAACTGGCCAGCGCGCACCAGCAAAATCCTGCGACGCGGCAATCGCTCGGCGAGATACTCCCGGACGTCAAGCGCATGGTCGATGAGCCGGCAGGCGCGCCCGCCCCGTCCGGCGGCGCGACGCTGCGCGAACGCCTGGAAAGGGTGGCGGTGCAGTTCGAAGCCGAGCATCCGACGCTGGCGGCGAGCGCACGGCGCCTCATCGATCTGCTCAACGAGGTGGGTATTTGAGGCGCCCGATACCGCGGCCTCAGCGAGTCCAGACGATCGACTCATCGACGCGCGCAGCAATGCGCTGAATTTCGTCCGCGCCGATGCCGGGATCGCGCATCAGCACGGCGATGCTGCCATGACCCGGCACCGGCACGATGGTTCCGCGATAGCCCTCGGAATCGAACTGCGCGGGCCGGCGCACCGATTCATGCACCAGCACCATGACGGTCACCGGACCCGACGGCGTTTGCACCACCAGATGCGGCACCTTGTATCCGCGAAACGTGCAGCTGCTGGCGTAGCTGACGATTCCCGCATCGGGTTTCAAGCGCAGCTGCGAGTTCTTCAGGACGGCAGCCAGTTCGGGCGTCGGAACCGCAACATCGGTGCGCCGCCATGCTTCGGGCTCTCCGGCCATGTGCGCCACGACGGCCGCGGCCAGGCTGGATTGCGGCAGGCTGAGCCAAACGCCCCCGACGATCGCCGCGCCCAGCAGCACGCTGGCCGCAAGCGCCATCCAGCGGCGCGGCGCGTGGCCGCGCTTGCGCTCAAACGGCAGTACCTCGGCCTTGGACGCCATGTTCACGCGCAAGGCCCGCTCCAGCCGCGACTCGAATTTCAAAAGTCGTTCGGTGTATGCGCGGCACTCGGCGCAGGCCTCGCGATGCGCGCGCAGTTCCGCATCGGCGCTGTGCGGATCAGCCAGGATCGCGGCTCGATAATCGTCGTGTTCCATCATTCTTGCGGATCCTGACTGGTATCTTCGCCGCAGGCGGCACGCAGCCGCCGGCGCGCGCGGCACAACCGCGTCAACACCGCGGGTCCCGAGAGGTTCAGTTCGCGCGCAATCTCCGCGGTCGAGTAGCCCATCAACACCTGCAGCACCAGCGGCTCGCGGTATTCATCTGGCAATTTCAGCATGGCGGCGCGCACGTCGCGTATGTCATGTTCCTCGGTCGCAGCCAACAGCGGTTCCTCTCTGGCGATCAGTTCGTCCACATCCACCGTCGCGAAGCGCTTGCGCTCGAAGGTGCGCGCATATTCACGCCGGATGATGGTGAGCAGCCAGGGCTTGGCGGCGGCCTCATCCAACAGCGAATCCTGCGCCTTCCAAGCCCGCAGCATGCTTTCTTGGACCACGTCCTCGGCCAGGGCCCGGTCGCGGGACAGCCAAAACGCGAACCGCAAGAGGTCCGGGCGCAGCGCCTGGCACAGCGCCTGGAACCGGGCGCGACTCTGCTTTCCGCCAGCCTCATCGTTCATGTATGAATCAAAACCCGGCTTGAGGTATCGTTCCGGCGATATTACCGCGTTCAACGGGCGCCGCCGACGGCCAAATATGCCGACTGGGCACGGACTTGGGCTTTTTGCGGCGGCAAACTGAGTATTGGGAGTCACATCCAAGATGACCGGAATGGGCGGCAATTCATTTCCAAAAACCCGCATGCGGCGCATGCGGCGCGACGAGTTTTCACGCCGTTTGATGCGTGAAACGCATTTGGGCGTGGACTCGCTGATCTACCCGATTTTCGTGGTCGAGGGACGCGGCGAGCGCCAGCCCGTGGCTTCGATGCCGGGCGTAGAACGGCTGCCGCTCGATCATTTGCTGCGCGAATGCGAGGCGCTGCTGCGGCTCAAAATCCCGGCGATCGCCTTGTTTCCGCTCATTCCGGAGGCGAAGAAAACTCTCGACGGGCGCGAAGCCTGGAATCCGGACGGCATCGCTCAAACGGCGGTGAGAGCCGTCAAGAAGGAATTCCCCGGGTTGGGCGTGATCACCGATGTAGCGCTCGATCCCTTCACCACGCATGGCCAGGACGGACTGATCGATGAGACAGGCTATGTGCTGAATGACGAAACGGTTGCGGCGCTGGTGCGCCAGGCGCGCTCGCACGCCGATGCCGGCGCCGATATCGTCGCGCCCTCCGACATGATGGATGGGCGCATCGGCGCCATCCGCGGCGCGTTTGAAAGCGCCGGGCTGGTACATACGCGCATTCTTGCCTATGCATCCAAGTATGCTTCGAGCTTCTACAGCCCGTTTCGCGAGGCGGTGGGATCAGCGGCGCAGTTGGGCGGCGGCGGCAAGCATACCTATCAGATGGACATCGGAAATTCCGACGAAGCGATGCGCGAAGTTGCGCTCGACATCAGCGAAGGCGCCGACATGGTCATGGTCAAGCCGGGGTTGCCGTATCTGGATATCGTGCGCCGGGTGAAGGATGAATTCGGCATGCCCACCCTGGTCTACCAGGTCAGCGGCGAATATTCCATGATCATGGCCGCCGCCGGCAACGGCTGGCTGAATGAACGCGCCGCCGCATTGGAAGCGCTGATGTGCATCAAGCGCGCCGGAGCCGATGGGATTTTGACCTACTTTGCGAAACGCGCCGCGGAGTGGCTTGCCAAGGAGCCTGTCTGAGTATTCCGAGTGTCGGGTCCGAGGCGCCTGATCAGTACGGAGTTGCGGGTCACCCCATCTCCCACAGTTGGTCGCCATTCATACACGGAATGTTTGCCAAGGCCACGGCGCAGAATCTGGTGTATCGGCTGTTCGATATTGCGCCCGAGAATTTTCGCCGCGAGGCGCTGCGCCTGTTTGCCGGCGGCCTCAAGGGTCTCAATGTCACGTTGCCGCACAAGCAGGCGGCAGCCGAACTGGTGAACGAACTCACGCCGCGCGCGGAGCGCGCCAAAGCGGTCAACACCATTGCATTCTTCGAACAGACTTCCCTGCTGGGCGACAACACCGACGGGCTGGGGCTGATGGCCGATCTGGAGAACAATCTGGGACTCTCCCTCACCGGCAAACGCGTGCTCATTCTCGGCGCCGGCGGCGCGGTTCGCGGCGTGCTCGGCGCCTTGCTCGACCGGGAATTGCGTGAGCTCGTCATTGCCAATCGCACGCCGGAACGCGCCCGCAAGCTGGCCGCCGAATTCGCCGACCTGGGAGAAATTTTCGGCTGCGGCTTCTCCGAAGTGCAGGGACCGCCCTACGATCTCATCATCAACGCCACGGCCGCGAGCCTCCAAGGCGATATGCCGGAGATGCCCGTGGGACTGGTGAGCGAGGAAAGCGTTTGCTACGACATGGCGTATGGCCGGGGGCACACGCCATTCACATTGTGGGCGAAGTCGCTGCATGCGGCGCGCACCACCAAGGGTTGGGGCATGCTGGTCGAACAGGCGGCGGAGTCCTTTCTACTGTGGCGCGGGATACGCCCGGATACCGGACCTGCGCTCGAGGCGCTCGCGCAGCACGCATGAAATGCGCCCAGGCACGCTGAGTTCGACCGGCTTGCGAGTCCTCGATGGGTCCAGCTCTCGCTAGCGCATGGTGACCAGCTCCTCGGCGCTGGTCGGATGGATTGCCACCGTGTCGTCGAAATCCGCCTTGGTGGCGCCCATGCGGATCGCAACGGCAAATCCCTGCAGCATCTCGTCGGCGGAGGTCCCCAAGATATGGCACCCGACGATCCGCTGCTCGGGCCCGACGCACACGAGCTTCATGTCGGTGTGCGTTTTTCGCGCGGTGAGCGCGTGATACATCGGGGTGAAGTCCGCCACATAGACCTTCACCGACTCGCCGTGGCGCGACCGTGCTTCCGCTTCGGTGGCGCCGACCGTGCCGATCGGCGGATGAGTAAAGATCACGGTCGGAATCATGTTGTAGTCCAAGCGGCGCGTAGGTTGACCGCCGAACAGCCGATCGCTCAGGCGCCTGCCGGCGGCGATGGCCACGGGCGTCAGCGCCGCACGGCCCGTGACATCGCCTATCGCGTAGACGCCCGCGGCATTGGTGTTCTGAAATTCATCGGTGCCGATGAATCCGAGGTCATCGGTCGCAACGCCGGCGGCTTCCAAGTTCAGGCCGGCGAGGTTTGCGTCCCGGCCGATCGCCCAAAGTACGCAATCGAAGCCGGCGAACTCGCGCCCATCCTCCATCACCAGGGTCTTCTTGCCCGCTTGCGCGCGTACCGCGGCCGGTATGGCGCGCTCCTGGATGATCATTCCTTGGGCGCGGACTTCGCGCATCAGGGACTTGCCGAGCATGACGTCGAAGTTCGTCAGCAAGCGGTCCTTGCGGATGAACTGCTCCACCTGGCTGCCGAGCTCCCGGAAAGATGCCGCCAGCTCGCAGGCAATGTAGCCGCTGCCGACGACGGCGACCCGCTGAGGCCGGGATTCAAGCTCAAAAAAACCGTCCGAGCTGATGCCAAGCTCCGCCCCCGGAATCGCCGGCCACTGAGCTTTGCCGCCGGTCGCAATCACGACGTGGCGGGCGCTCAAGCGCTGGCCATTGACCACGACGCTGTGGGGCTCGGCGAATCGGGCCGCCCCGCGCACGTACGACACCCCCTTGGCGGCCAGGTTGCGCTCATAGATTCCGTTCAAGCGCAGTACATACGCGTCGCGCTTGCGCTTCAATTCCGCCCAGTCCGATGCGCCCACCTCGACGTCGAAGCCATAGTCGTTCGCATCGTGCAGGCTCAGGGCCACGCCCGCGGCGTTCCACATGACTTTCTTGGGGACGCATCCCACGTTCACGCAGGTCCCTCCCAGGCGCCCCGGCTCGATGACGGCGGTCTTGGCGCCGTATTCGGCGGCGCGCTGCGCGCAGGCGAGACCGCCGCTGCCGCCGCCGATGCTGATCAGATCGAATGCTTGTTCGGACACGGCCGGTTTCATCCTTCCTGGCGACTCGCAAGCGGCAATGATACGTGTTCGCGTGCCTTATCGCCCGTGGCCGGAGGCCGGCGCGCCTCTGATAGAATTGGGCGGTGAACAATCCACTCCTGGAACTCGGCGCGCTGCCGGACTTCGGACGCATCGAGGCGCGCCACGCGCGTCCCGCCCTCGAAGCGGTGCTGGCGCAGAATCGTGCGCGCCTCGCGGAACTGACCGCTCAGGAAAATCCGACCTTTGCCTCGCTGGTGGTGCCGGTCGAGGAGCTGAGCTACCGCCTGAGCCGCGTATTCAGCCCGATATCGCATTTGAACGCGGTTGCGAATTCCACCGAGATGCGCGAGGCGTACAACGAATGCGTGCCGCTGCTGACCGAATATTCTTCGGAATTGGGGCAAAACACCCGGCTGCAGGCGGGCTACGCGCTGGTCTTGAAGAACGAGGGCGCCGCGCTGGATCCCGCGCAACGCAAACTCTTGGAAAACGCGCTGCGCGATTTCCGGCTCGCCGGAGTCGACTTGCGCGCCGATCAAAAAGCCCGCTACCGTGAAGTCGCGCAGCGCCTGGCGCATTTGGCAACCAAGTTTTCCGAGAACGTGCTCGATGCGGCGCGCGCCTATACCCGCAGCGTGACCAACAGCGCGGAGTTGGCCGGCCTGCCCGGCAATGCCATCGACCGCGCCGCGGCCGACGCGCGCGAGGCGCGTCAAACGGGTTGGCTGTTCAAGCTCGATCAACCGACGTACATGACGGTCATGTCCAGCGCGGAAAATGAGCGGCTGCGCCGCGACATCTACGAGGCCTGGATCACGCGCGCCTCGGAGCTTGGACCGAGCGCGGGACGCTTCGACAACAATGCCATCATTGCGGAGATCCTGCCGCTGCGCCACGAACTCGCGCAGCTGCTGGGATTCGCGAATTTCGCCGATTACGCGCTGGCGACGCGCATGGCGAAAAGCAGCAGACAGGTGCTGGCCTTCCTCGATGATTTGGCGCGGCGCTGCCGCCCGGCGGCGCGCGAAGAATTTCTGGGGTTGGAAGAGTTCGCCGGCCGCAAGCTCAACGCCTGGGACGTCGCCTACTACGGCGACCGCCTGCAAGAGAGCCGCTACAAGGTCTCGCAGGAGGCGCTGCGCCCTTATTTCCCGCTGCCGAAGGTGCTCGATGGCCTGTTCGTTCTCACCCAGCGGCTATACGGCATCAGTGTCCGCGAGCGTCCCAATGTCAGTGTCTGGCATCCCAGCGTGCGCTTCTACGACCTGCTCGACAAGGATGGTCACGTCGTTGCCGGCTTCTTCCTCGATCCGTACTCGCGCGCCGAAAAACGCAACGGTGCATGGATGGACGAATGCGTGGTCGCAAAGGCGCTGCCTTCCGGCACGGCGCTGCCGGTCGCGCAGCTGGTGTGCAATTTCACCGCGCCCGTGGGCGCGCAGCCCTCGCTGCTGACCCACGATGAAGTCATCACGCTGTTTCACGAATTCGGTCACGGCCTGCACCACATGCTGACGCGCGTGGCCTACCCCAGCATCGCCGGGATCAACGGCGTCGCATGGGACGCGGTCGAATTGCCGAGCCAGTTCATGGAGAACTTCGTCTGGCGCGCGGAGGTGCTGCCGCTCATTTCAGCGCACATCGACAGCGGCGAGCCGCTGCCGGTCGACATGCTGCAGCGCCTGCTGGGCACGCGCACCTTCAACGCCGCCCTCGACACACTGCGGCAGATCGAACTCGCGACATTCGACTTCGAGCTGCACGCCAATTTCGATGCGACGCTGGGCGCGAATGTCGCGGCGACCCTGGCTGCCGTCCGGCAGCGGGTGGCCATCGTGCCCGCGGCGCCCTTCAATCGAATGCCCGCCAGCTTCTCCCATATATTCGCCGGAGGTTACGCCGCCGGCTACTACAGCTATAAGTGGGCCGAGGTGCTGGCCGCCGACGCGTTCGAGGCTTTCGAGGAAGCCGGTGTTTTCGACGCCGGGACGGCAGCCCGATTTCGCGAGTCCATCCTGAGCAGAGGCGGCAGCGTGGATGCCATGGATGCGTTCGTGCGCTTTCGCGGGCGCCAACCTGACGTGCGGCCGCTGCTGAAGCAAACGGGCATCGCGGCGTGAGGTGGCTCGCCGCGCCCCTGTTGGCGCTGCCGTGCATGAACGCCGTGGCGGCAACCGCTTACGTGAGCGACCAGTTGGTGCTCGGGGTCTACGCGGAAGAAAACAACCAGGGGCAGCGCCTGGCAACCTTGCATTCGGGCACCGGCGTGGAGACCCTGGGGCAAAACGGGGATTTCACGCAGGTAAGATTGAGCGACGGCACCACCGGATGGGTGAAATCCGCGTTTTTGACCACTCAGGAACCCGCCATCGTGCGGATCAAACAACTCGAGGAAGAGCTCGATCGAAGCCGGGCCACCACGCCGGCGCTGGCCGAGGCCGCCGCGCGCAGCGAAGTCGAGCGGCTCAAGCTTGAACTGGCCGCCAAGCAAACCGAGTTGGACGCCGCACGCTCGAAAACCCCGGCGCCGGCATCCGCCGTGCCGCTCAAGCTAGGTCAGTTTGCGGCGATCGAGGCGGCTGCGGCATCCCGATGGCCCGCGATTGCCGGGATCGCTGCCGCCGGCGGATTGGCATGCGGTTTTTGGCTCGGCTATGCCGCGTTGGCGCGGCGCGTACGCCACAAATTCGGGGGGATCAAAGTTTACTAAATGCCCGAAATCGACGTCCAGCGGTTGACTTAATACTGTGAGCTACGTCCAAAGGAGAAGTAGGCACGTAGCGCCACCGGCCGGTAGAGCCTAAACTCCGCTCGATGTACGACCTCAGACGTAACGATTACGACGTCGCGAACTCCGTTCAAGTCAGCTCCACCACGGCGGTCAGCAACGCCGTCCGTGAACTTTTTACAACAGCGTGGCCGGCGGAATACTTCGGAAAGGTCGCGGTGGCGTTTGAAGACTTCGACAAGCTCTTTACGGGCCGCATGCCGGGCTACCACGGCGTCGATACGCTGTATCACGACCGCCAGCACTCCCTCGACATGACCCTCGCGATGGCGCGGCTTCTGGTCGGCTATGAGCGCACCGTCGAGAGCCGCCTGCGCTTCGGCGCCGAGCGCGCCAGCCTGGCGCTGGTCACCTCGCTGTTTCATGACGCCGGCTACATCCGCGAATTCGACGATCGCCAACACAGCAATGGGGCTGAGTTCACGCTGTATCACGTCACGCGCAGCGCGCGTTTTCTGGCGCGCTATCTGCCGAGCATCGGCCTCGAGAACTGGGTGCCGGTTGCCACGCGCATCGTCCACTTCACCGGTTATGAGATCAAGCTCAACATGATCCAGCTCGCCGATCCCAAGGATCGAAAGCTCGGACATCTGCTCGGCACCGCGGACTTGATCGCGCAAATGGCCGATCGCTGCTACCTCGAAAAGTGCCGCGACCGGCTTTATCCGGAATTTGTACTGGGCGGCGTGGCAGCCAGCACCGGCGTCGATGGGTCGCTGCGCGTACGCTACAGCTCCGGTCTGGATCTACTGCGCCAGACGCCGGAGTTCGTGCGCGAAACCTTCGTTGCGCGCCTGGAAGGCGAGTTCGAACATGCCTACCGCTACCTCGAATGTTTGTTCGGCGGCAAGAACCCTTATCTTGAGGCGATCGAACGCAATCTGGGATACTTGCATCGTGTGCTGCGCACCGAGCGTTGGCCGATGCTGCGGCGTAATCCCCCGCTTTTCACCGCCGAGGACACGCAAATCAATCAGGTTCGCGGCTTGATGCTGAACCGGCTGAAAGCGCTCTGGGCTTAGCATTTACGCAGCGCGGTAAGCGGCTTTTCGCCGACTAAGGCAGGTCGATCGCCGCGACGTAGCGCGCGTGCAGTTCCTCGAGACTCTCGAGCACGGCTTCCTTGCCGAGCAGCGCTGCGCCGCCAAGCGCGCTGCGCAACACCTGCGGCGTGAGGCGCCGTCGGGCTTGTTCCGCGATCGGCGCGAAGCTGAAGTGCCAGGGCTCCGGCTGCACGCCGGAACGCACGCCCTGAAAGGGGCGAAAGAATCCGAAGCGCGGCGCATGCTCGGTAAGCCAAAGGTTCAGCTCCGCAAACGCTCCGCCGGGCGCAAACTCCGCGCGCGTCAGTTTGACCTCATAGCCCGCGCCGCCGGCGCGGCGATCCACCAGATCGAGGTCGGTGCCCCAGTGATGGCGGCTGGCGCCCGGCAGCGCCGACCACAGCAGAATGGCCTCGATGCGCTGCCGCGGCGTCAGCCGCGACGCGTCGAGCGTCGCGCCGGCGGCGTCGAACATCTGCCTCGCGCCGCTGAACTTGCCGTTCCAGATGGCGAGTTGCCGGGCAAAATCGCGAAAGCCGCTCAGGGGCGCAAGGTCGATACCCTGATCCAACGCGGCGCGGCGCAGATTCAGAAACGGCGCCACCACGTGGGCGTGCAGCAGGCACGGCGGATCGGCGACCGCGATGACGTGCGTGCGCGCCAGACCCGTCAGCTCAGCGTCGTTCAAGAAGCAACGCCGCGAGCCGAGGCGAACTCGGCCACCTGGTCGAACACGCGGGCGAATACGCCCACTTCCTGGGCGCCCGAGATCGTGTACTGGCCATCGAAAATGTAGGTCGGAACGCCGGTGATTCCCAGCACGGCTGCGTGGCGTTCCGCCGCCACGACGCCGTCCTGCCCGACCCTCAAGATCAGCGCGTTGCGCGCATCCGCCGCATTCAGGCCCACTTCGGCGGCCAGCCGCACCAGCTCTTCAGGATCGCCGATGTCGCAGCCTTCTTCGAAGTAGGCGCGCATGATGCGATCCTTGATCGCTGCCTGCAGCCGGCGGCGCGCCGCGTGCGCGATGAGAAGGTGCGAGCGGCGCGTGTTCGGAATGCGGCTGATCAGGTCGAAACGGAAATGAATGCCGCTGGCCTCCCCCAGCCGTTCGAGTTCCGCATGCGACTGCTCGAGGCGCGCTTGATCGGGCATCTTCGCCGCCATGTAGGTCTCGCGATCCACGCCCTCGACCGGCACATCCGGGTTCAACTCGAACGGCCGCCAAACGACCACCGGCTCGTATTGCGGACGGGCCGCGATCGCGAGGTCGAAGCGCCGCTTCCCTAGATAGCACCAGGGGCAGACGGTGTCGGAATAGATATCAATACGCATATGAGGCGCCCATGAAGCCTGGATTGTACCCTCGCCCCTTATGAGGGTTGGCCTGAACAGGTATGATTATCGGCCTAGAGAAGAGGTACTGCACGAGCGATGGCACGAAGCCTCAAAACGAGCTATTTATTGCTTGCCTTCGGCGTCAGCGTGGTGCTTGCGCTGATCCTGGGCGGATTGGCGTATTACGAGCATCGGGTCAACACCTCCGACGCCAACCAGCTCACCTATGCCACCGTCGAGCAAAAACTTGAAACCGATCTGCAGGCTCGCGCCCGTTCCCTGAGCAACATCACCAGCACCTCGCTGGCGCCCGCGCTCAAGGAGGGCAACTACGCGCGCGTGGCCGCGATTGCCGCGAGGCTCCTCGACGAGCGCGACATCGAGCGGGTCGAGATCTGGGGTCCGCACAACGACGTCTTGTATTCCGGCAGCAATCCCGAGTCGCGGCCCACCAGCACCGGGCCGTTCGTGCTGCGCACCGACCTGCAGCCGGCCGGCAGCATCGAGATATGGATGAGCCGCGCGGAAATGCAGGACACGCTGTCGAGCATTCGAACGCAGCTGCTCAGCAAGCAGGGCGTCCAAACCAAGCGAATCCGCGGCGTTTTCACCATCATCACGGTGCCGCTCTTCATCATGGGGCTGCTCGGCGCGTGGCTCATCGCCCGCAGGCTCTCGGGACCCATCGCGGCGCTGGTGAAGAGCGCCGATCGGATCGGCGACGGCGACTACACCCGGCCGCTCGCCGTGGTGCGCAGCGACGAACTCGGCGATCTGCAATTTGCGCTCGAGCGCATGCGCCAGAACCTTAACGAAACGACCATCACCAAGAACTACCTCAATACCGTGCTCAACAGCCTGAGCGATGCGGTGTTCGTGACCTCTCCGGACGGCGTCGTCAAAAGCTGCAACGAGGCCGCGCAATTGCTGTTGGGCTATTCCTCCGATGAATTGATCGGCAAGCCGCTGCTCGGCTTCATCGACGATGTGCATCGCAGCGCCTTCGACCCGACGCATTCCGCCGCGGAAGCGCGCGAGACGGTGCTGCGCACCGCCAGCGGCCAGACCATCCCGGTTTCCATCGCGAGTTCGGCCATCGATTCGCAGGACCCGCAGTTCCAGGGCAATATCTACGTCGCGCGCAACATCACGGAGCGCAAGCGCGCCGAGCGCCGCATCCGCTACCTGGCGCGCTACGACACCCTCACGAAAATGCCGAACCGCATGCAGTTCCAGCATCTGCTGCAGCAGGCAATCGCGCGCGCGCGCCGCAACCAGCGCTCCCTGGCGCTTCTGTACCTGGACTTGGACCGCTTCAAGGAGGTCAACGACACCTTCGGCCATGCGGCCGGCGATCGGACGCTGGAAATATTGAGCGAAAGGCTGACGCGCAACTTGAGCAAGGACGCCGTGATCGGCCGGCTCGCCGGCGACGAGTTCGCCATGTTCATCGATGATTTGCCGGTGGACACCGACAACCGCGCGGCCTTGGGGACCCTGGCCCGCACCCTGCTCGATGAAATAAGCCGCACCTTCTACGTCAACCAGCAGGAGGTCTACCTCACCGCCAGCGCCGGCATCGCGATCTGTCCCTACGATGCCGAGAATGTGATCGACCTGATCCGCAACGCCGACGCCGCGATGTATCACTCCAAGCAGAACGGCGGCAATTCCTGCGCATTCTATGTGCCCAGCATGAACGCCGCCGCGGTCGAGCGGCTGATGCTCAAGAGCAAGCTGCGGCGCGCGCTGGAACGCGACGAGCTGGTGATTCTGTATCAATCGAAAGTGGATTTGCGCAGCGGGCGCGTGGTCGGCGCCGAGGCGCTGCTGCGTTGGCGCCTTCCCGGCTATGGCGACATTTCTCCATCGCATTTCATCCCGCTCGCGGAAGAGACCAGCTTGATTTTGGATATCGGCGAGTGGGTCTTGAATCGCGTCTGCGCGGACTATCGCGAGTGGCAGAAGGTCGTGCCGCACCCCGGCCGGATTGCGATCAATCTGTCGTTGCGGCAACTCAAGCAAGCAAGCTTCATCGCGCGCTGCCGCAGCGTGTTCCGCAAGAATGGCGTGTCGCCGACCTGCTTCGAGCTGGAAGTGACCGAGACCACCTTGATGACCGATCCGAAGCGCACCATCGGCCTGCTGAACGAGCTGTATGCCATGGGATTGAGCCTCGCCATCGATGACTTCGGCACCGGATATTCATCGCTGTCGGCCCTGCAGCAATTTCCGATCGGCACCTTGAAGATCGACCAGTCGTTCGTGCGCGACGTCGCCGTGGACACGAACGATGCGGCCATCGTGCGTACCATCATCGACATGGGCAAGAGCCTCGACCTCGAGGTCATCGCCGAGGGCGTGGAAGAAGCCGAGCAGCTTGAATTCCTGCGCACTCATGGCTGCTACTACGCCCAGGGCCGCTTGTTCGGCGACGCCATGGAAGCGAACAAGTTGTTGGGTATTCTCGCCGGCCAGGAGGGCGGCGCGCCGCATCACGCCAGCTTGTGCGCGCCGACGGTGCTGCGGCCGGTGCGCCTGTCCTCGTGACCTTGCGCTAGGAGCCTAATTGCCGGCGGCCTTCAGCGTTCGAGCGACGCCCTCGGCGATTTCCGAAAGCGCTCGGTTGGCGGCGCGGTTGTAGGCATCGACAATGGCGCTCATGCGATTGTCGCTTGCCGCTTCACGCACATCGGGTTCGAAGCGCGCGAGCACATGCCGGTCGCTGGAGCTGCCGATACGCGCCTGCAAGTGCACGTGGACCGTCGGCGGACCGCCGGCGGCGGCGTACTCCGCCTGGAAATCCGTCACTTGGATTTCCAGCCAGTAAGGACTGCTGAACACGGATGCGTCGGCGCTGACGTTGCTGCGCCTGAGGTCGGCGTGGAATTGCTGCACCGCCAAGTCCTGCATTACCTCATCGAGGGGGCCGCTCCAGCGCACATCCGCGAAATAATCCATGTGCCGGTCCGGATAAAGCGCCGCGATCCGGTCGGTGTCGAGCCCCGCCCGAACCCGCGGCCGCAGGACCGCCAGATCGTTCGGCAGATCGCTGCCCGGCGCCGCGACGGGCGGCGCAGCGCGCGTGGCCCCGAGCAGGTACATGGTGGGCGGCGCAGTCTTGTTTTTGAACAGCGATCCGGCGCAGGCCGCGAGCGACAGCGCAAGCCAAGCCAACAGCAGGGTCCGCTTCACTTGGGCACCTCGATTCCGCGGTAGTTGGACTCGTAGATCAGCTGCGAAGGATTTTGCTTCAGGCTCCGCGAGAGATCCCGGAAATCGCGGACCGCCTGGCGGCTCTCGCGCAGCAGCTGCTCGAATTCCGGCAAACTCTGTTTGGAGAAGCGCGAATAGCCCGGCTCGTTCTCCGCCACGAAGGCGTTCAAGCGCGTGGTGGTTTTGGCGAGATTGTCGGATATCTGGCGGATATTGGCGAAAGCGGCCTTGAGGTCGGGCGAGCCTTGGTCGATGAGGCCGTGCAGGTCCGCGACCGTGCCCTGCACCTCCTGGGTGGTGCGGCGAACCTCCGCCAGGAGCTGCCCGGCCTCGCGCAGCGTCTCGGGCAGCCGCTCGCTCGCGAGCCGCACATTGTCCAGCGTGGCCTTGAGCCCCCGCACATTCTCGTCGCTGAAAATCTCGTTGAAATGATTCGCCAATTCCACCATGTGCGTGGTCAAGGCGGGCAGATTGCTCAACAGCACGTCGAAATCGGAGCGCCGCGACCGAATCATCGGAAAGTGCTGGCCCTGCGCCATGACACCGGTCGACTCGGCCTTCGGGTCCTGCTCCAGATCGATGAACAACAGTCCCGTCACTCCCTGCAGGCTCAAGGAGGCGCGGGTGCGGTCGTCGATCGGCGCCGTCGAATCGATGTCGACGATCACCTGCACGGTCTTGCGCTGCTGCGGATCCAGCATGATGCGCACGACCCTGCCCACGTCCACGCCGAGATAGCGCACCGGGCTGCCGGCGGTCAGTCCGCTGACCGATCCGGGGAAATAAATCTCGTAACGCTGATAGGTGCGCCTGTCCTGCTGATCGGTGTACCAGAACACGAACGACACCGCCATGGCGATCACCAGCAGCACGAAGGCGCCGACCGCAACGTAATTGGCGTCTCTATCCATGGGTATCCTTGGCCGCTTCCATCTCGGCTGCCCGGGCCCGCGGTCCATGGAAGTATTGCCGGATCCACGGGTGTTGGTTCTCGAGCATGCCCGGCAGCGTGTCGCTGATCATGCGGCCATCGATGATGACGCCGACGCGGCTGCAAGTCTGAAACAGGGTATCCAGGTCGTGGGTGATCATGACAACCGTGAGCCGCAGCTGCGCGTGAAGGTATAACAGTAGCTCATCGAAGGCCGCGGCGGAAATCGGATCGAGGCCCGCGGTCGGTTCGTCGAGGAACAAGAGCTTGGGTTCGAGGGCCAACGCGCGCGCGAGCGCCGCGCGCTTGATCATCCCGCCGGACAATTGCGCAGGAAACTTCGCGCCGTCGTCGGGCATCAGGCCCACCAGCAACAGGTTCATGTCCGCCAGTTCGTCCAGGGTTTTCTCCGACAAGGAATGGTATTCCCGCAACGGCAGCTGAATATTTTGCGCCACCGTCAAAGAGCTGATGAGCGCGCCGTTCTGAAAAGTGACGCCGTAACTTTGCACCAGGCTGCGCCGGTCCGTGGCGGCGAGGCTTGCGACATCCTTGCCGTAAATCTCGACGCTGCCGCCGTCCGGATGGCGCAGTCCCAGGATCGAGCGCAGCAGCACCGACTTGCCGGCCCCTGAACCTCCGACCACGCCGAATATTTCGTGCTGCTCGACCTCCATGTCGAGTCCGTCGTGAACGATCTGAGTCCCGAAGCGATTGCGCAGTCCGCGCACCCGGATCGCCGGATTGAAATCGGGGTTCAACATCAGAAATGGATCTGCACGAACAGCACGGCAAACAGCGCATCGGCCAGGATGACCATGAAGATGGACTGGACCACCGCGACGGTGGTCAGGCGCCCCAGCTCGCGGGCCGAATCGCGCACCTGCATGCCGCGGTAGGTGCCGACCATGGCAATGAGAATGGCGAACACCGGCGCCTTGACCAGTCCCGCCCAGAAGGTCGTGGGCGAAAGCGATTCGCGCAGCCGTGCCATGAACTGCGGCAGGGGAATGTGCAGATTGATCAGCGAGAGCAGGCCGCCGCCGGCGAGTCCCATGGCATCCGCAATCACCGTGAGCAACGGCAGCGCGATGGCCAGCGCCAGCACGCGCGGCACGACCAGCAGCTCGATTGGATTCATGCCCATGGCGCGCAGCGCATCGGTTTCCTCGTTGAGCTGCATCACCCCGATCTCGGCCGCAAAGGCGCTGCCGGATCGGCCCGCCACGATGATCGAGGTCAGCAGCACGCCCATCTCGCGCAAGGTGGCGATGGTCACCAGGTCGACCACGAAGATATCTGCGCCGAAACGCGCCAGCTGCTGCGCGCCGAGGTAGGCTACGATCACGCTGATGAGAAATGCGATCAGCGCGACGATCGGAATCGCCGTAATGCCGGTCTCATACACATGGCGCGCCACCGAGGAACCCCGCCAGGCGCGGGGGCGGGAGAACGCCTCGCCGATCACCGCCGCGATGCGCCCGAGAAACACGATCACGCCGCGCGCATAAATGCCTTGCAGCACCGACCAGCGGCCGAGCTTGCCGACCAAGCGTTCCAGGGACTGCTGCGAGTGCCTGTTGTACGCGGCATGCCGTTCGACATGGAGCTTTTGCAGCAGATCCAGAAAATGCGGCGGATTGCCTGCATGCCTCACCTCGAGGGACAGCGCCGTATCGGCCAGGCGCCGCAGCAGCGCCCAGGCGGTGCTGATCCCGGGCGTGCGCGCTTGGGACCAATCGCAGGTGAGATTTCCGTGCAGCGTCGCGGGCAAATTTTTGAGCCGCGCTTCGATGCGCGGCAGCGCCGCCAACGACCAATCGCCCGACAGCAGCAGCAGCCAGCCGTCGCCGTCCGGCTCGAGCGCCAACGGTCCCGTCATTGTTGCACTCATAGCGATATGCTAGCAGGCAATGGGGCACAACGATCCGCTGTTACAGATCCTGATTTTGCTCGCTGCGTCGGTGTGCGTGGTCGCCGCGGTCCGCAAATTGGCGTTGCCGGCGATCCTGGGTTATCTGGCGGTGGGCATGCTGCTCGGTCCGCATGCTCTCGCGCTCGCGTCGGACAATGAAACCACGCAACTGTTGGCGGATTTCGGCGTGGTGTTTCTGGTGTTCACCCTGGGCCTGGAGTTCTCGCTGCCGCGCTTGGTCGCGATGCGCTGGGAGGTGCTGGGCGTCGGCGGCGCGCAAGTGCTGATCACCACGGGCATCGTCGCCGCGGTTGCCGCCGCATTCTTCCATGTGGCCCCTGCCATCGCCGTTCTCATCGGCGGCGCGGTCGCCATGTCATCCACGGCCATCATCATCGCGCAGCTGACCGAACAGTCCGAGAACAACCGCACCCACGGCCGGCTTGCCGTGGCGATCTGCCTATTCCAGGACTTGAGCTTTCCGCTGCTGCTGGCGCTGCTGTCGGCGCTGCGCGGCGGCGTCGCTTCGGCCGATGCCGCGCATATTTTGGGCGCCATCGGAATCGCCGCGCTCGCCCTGCTGCTGGTGCTCGCCGCCGGCCGATGGCTGCTGCGCCCGCTGTTTCTGATGATCGCCTCGGTGCGCTCCGCGGAACTGTTCTCGCTGGCGGTGCTGCTCGCCGTGCTCGCTTCGGCTTGGGCTACGCAGGCGGCGGGCCTGTCGCTGGCGTTGGGCGCATTTCTCGCCGGAATGATGCTTGCGGAAACCGAATTCCGGCATCAAATCGAGGCCACGATCCGCTCCTACCGCGAAGTGCTGTTGGGCCTGTTTTTCATCACGGTCGGAATGCTGCTCGACGTGGGATTGCTGTTGCGCGATCTGCCGCTGGTCACGGCCATACTTGCCGGCATGCTGCTGTTGAAGGCGGCGGTGGTCGCCGTCGCGGCGAAACCTGCCACCGGCAGCTGGTTCAAGTCCCTGCGCACCGGCGTGATCGTCGCGCAGGGCGGCGAATTCGGCTTTGCGCTGCTGATTCTGCTGCTGCGCAAAGAGCTGCTCGACCAGGGCTTGGTGCAGCCGCTGCTGGCCGCGATCGTGCTCAGCATGGTGTTATCGCCGCTGATCATCCGCCACAACCGGCGCATCACCCGCATCCTGTTGCAGGAAACGGGCAATCCGCAAACCGAGGCGATGCGCCATGAGCGCGTGACCTTGGCGGCCGCCGAGCGCGAGCACGTGGTGATCTGCGGATTTGGCCGCGTCGGACAAAACATCGCGCGCGTGCTGGAACAGTCGGGCCTCGAGTACATCGCGCTCGAGGTGGACCCGCACCGCATTCGCACCGGCCGCCAGGCAGGCGACCCCGTGGTCTACGGCGATGCCGCGCAAGTCAAGGTGCTGGAGAATGTCGGCGTTCGACACGCCAGCGTCGTGGTCGTGACGTTCGCAAATCCCGACGTCGCATTGCGGATCCTGCGGGCGGTGCGCGAACTGCGCGCCGATGTGCCCATCCTGGTGCGCACCCAGGACGATACCAAGCTGACGGAATTGCAGGCCGCCGGCGCGACCGAAGTTGTGCCGGAAACGTTCGAGGCCAGTTTGATGTTGCTGTCCCACCTGCTGCTGCTGGTGAAACAGCCGGTCGGCACGGTGCTTCGCACCGTGAATGACATCCGCAGCCACCGCTACAGCATGCTGAGGCAGTACTTTCGCGATGCCGGCGAGGAGCATCTGGACGCGACTCACGCCTTTCGCGAAGAGTTGCACAGCGTAATTCTGCCGCCGCACGCCTGGGCGGTCGGCCGCAGCATCACGGACCTCAAAGAGCGCGGCGCGGAGGTCGCCGTCAATGCGGTGCGGCGGGACGGCATCGTCGGACGCGATCCGGGACCCGGCACGGTGTTCAAGGAGGGCGATGTGGTGGTCGTTTACGGCACACCGGAAGCGGTGGAACACGCGGAAACGCTGCTTTTGATGGGCTAAAGCGGCCAAAAGCGCGGCACCTCGAAATACCCCTTTACAAGCCCCCGCCGCCCATCGCATAGTACCTGCAGCTGTTTAAGGGCAAACCCGCCGAAAGGTGGGGACGCAAAACCACCGGTCTAAGGGGCTCCCCAATGGAGCCTGACGATAGCGGGGTCGCCAGTGAATCTCGAAGCGCGCACGCGCATGCAGAACCGCCCAGGTTTTGTGCCCCCCACAGCGTTTTTTCAGGCTCATGTTTCCGGGGGGAAGCACATGGTAAACAAAGTCATTGATCCGCGGGGCGCGGATTCCTCGGGCATCTATCGACGGCCGCGGCTGGTGCTGCGGCTGAAGCGTTTCGAGGACATTCCGAGTCTGCTCGAAAAGACCAAGAGCTATCCCACGCCGGTGCGCATGGTTGGCGCCGATTATTCGCAGACCCGCTGCGTGGGCGGCGACGGGGGAACCACCGTCGACACCGGCGGACTCGATCGGATCTTGGAATTTGGCGAACACAGCGTACGGGCCCAGGCCGGGGTGCGCGTCAGCACGCTGGTCAAGGCGCTTGCCGAGCGCGGCCAAGAGCTGCCGCTGACGCCCGAAATGGGCGAAATTTCCCTGGGCGCCATGGCGGTGACCACCTTGCCGCAAGCCTCGTACGGCCCCGGCATGGCGCAATTGTCATCCTGCGTTTCCGAAGTGAACTTGATCACGCCGCAGGGCAAGCAGATGAAGGTGACCGAGCGCGAACGCGACCTGATGCGGGTCCTGCATTCGAGTTTCGGGCTGCTCGGCATCGTGTACGAAATCGTGCTTCGCGTACGGCCCCTGACGCCGGTAAAGATCGACTACCAGGTGATGACGCTGAAGGAATTCACCTCACGGTTTGCCGGCTTGGCGGAGTCGCCCGGCGCGCTGCGCCTGCATGTCTCGCCCTTTCACGACCGGATCACGCTCGAGCGCCGCACGCTCGACGACTCGGCGGCCATCAGCCGCTCCGGGATCTGGCAGATCAAGCAATCCGTGATGCGCAATGTGCTGCCTGCCTTCGGCTCGACCGTCGGCAGCGTATTGGCGGCCCCCGGGCTGCGCAACGCGGTCTTGTCGGGCATGCACCGGGCGCTCGGCGGCGGCAGCCGCGGCGTCATGATGTATTCGCACGAATGGATGCGCGACATGCCGAAGGAGGCTTGGAAAGCCCGCCATACCTACAGCCTGTGGGCTTTCCCGCAAGCCGACTATGCGAAACTGCTCGGCGCCTATTTCGCGTTCTGCAAGTCGTATTACAAGCAGCATCGCTATCGCGGCAACGTCGTGAGCGGCGCGAGCCGCCTGCATCAGGACCGCGGTTCTTTGTTCAGCGCCAGCTATTCCGGTCCCATGTTTACTCTCGAACCCTCATCGAGCGGCGAACAAGGCTGGGACGATTTTCTGATCGACTTCAATGATTTCGCGTCCTCGCACGGCGGCGTCCCCACGTTCAATCAGAGCCGCGCGCTGCAGCCGGAACACGTGACGAAGGCTTTCGGCGAGCGCGCCAAGCTTTTCCGCGCGCTGCGGCAGCGTACCGACCCGCTGAACCGGCTGCGCAACAGCTACTTCGCGTATTTGTTGGGCTAGCCGCAGGGGGCCGGGCGCGAGCGGCTCAAAGGCCTGCGACGATCTTGGCCTTGATGGATTCGAATTCCGAATCGCTGATGAGCTTCGCCTCGAGCATCTCGCGCGCTTGACGCAGCCGCCGCGCCGGTTCGGATTCCGCGCCCGCGGCGTCGCCGCCGTAGGCCGGCGCCGCGCCGCTGATCTGCACGCCGCCGGATTTTGCGCGCAGTTCCTCGAGTTCGCGCACGCGGCGCTTTTCGCGCCACACTTGATCGTGCTGCTGGCAGATTCGATACATCGCCTGCGCCTGATCCTTGTGCAGGCCCTCGAAGCTCCAAACGCGATTCACCTCCGCGCCGATATTGAGGTCCGAGCTGCTCTGCGCGACCAGGATGAGGTCGGCGGCGAAGATTCCGGCGCTGATGCGGGTCTCTTTGAGGTCCTGCCAGCGGATGTCGGCTGAATCGTAGCCGCCGAATAGCCGCCGCTTGAGCGAAATGAAGCGCCCGCTGGTGGCGGCGATGAGCGCGCGCCGATGATTGAGCGCATATAAGCGACGCTGGGCCGCCCAGGCTTCGAGAGTCTCGCCGCTCGTCAAGAGTCCCTGCAGCGTCGCGAGCGCATCAGCCAAGCCCAAATCCTCGGCCGCGGCGCCGGCGCTCATGGATCAGGCCTTGTCCTGCAGATGCGCTTCGAGGAACCACAGGTACTTGTCTATCTCGCGGGAAATGCCGGTGAACAGGTCCGCCGTATCCGCATCGCCCAGCTCGTCGGTATCGGTGATCGCCGCGCGCACCGCCTTGCCGTAAACGGACAACTGCGTCGACAAATAAAACAAATGATCCTTGCCGGCGGTGATGCTCAAGGGGTAGTTCTTCAGCTTACTGCGCTTGGCAGCGACTGCGACCGTGCCTTCGGCGGTTCCGCCCAGGCTGGTGACCCGTTCGGCGATTTCGTCGATCTGCTCCAGGACCGCATCGGAGAGCTTGTCGAACAGCTCGTGCAAGGCGATGAAATTGGGACCTTTGACATTCCAATGGGCCTGCTTGATTTGGCTTTGCAGATCGATGGCGTACGCCAGGCGATCATTCAATATGGCGGCAACATTGCGGCGGATTTTCTCCGACAGATCGATCTTTGTCTTGTACATTGGCGGGCCCCTTCGAAATAGCGAAAAACTGGCGGCTATTTTGCACTGCTTTGGCGGCGAATCCCAAGAAAGAAAGTAATGTCGGGCGCGGTGTTCACCGCGGCATCTTCCGCGAAGCCAAATTCGATGCGCCAGGCTTCGCCCAGGCGGCGTATCGCGCCGACCGTGAGCTGCAGGCTCGGACCCAGGAAGCGCAGATTGCTGTCCTCGACCCGGCCGGTCTGACCGTCGAGCTGTGCGCGCAGCGACCACGCCGTGCCCAGGGCGCGCGTGGCCGCAAAGCGCGCGAACAGGGAAGTGCGGTGGGCAGCGCCGCCAAATATTTCGTCGCCGCCAGGCTGTGCCAGCCCGAGCTCGGCGGCCAACTGCCATTGCGGCCGCCGCCAGGCGGCGTGCGCCCAAACAGCGCCATCCCAGGCGCCGTCGCCGCTGAGTTTGGCGGCTGAACCGGTCGGCGCTGCCAATCCTGCCCATACGGAGACCGTGCGGGCGGCGTCATCGATCGGATACCAGCCGATGTCGCCGGAAATATCGCCGAGGCTCGTCTGCGGCTGGCTCAGATCGAAGTTGGCCCTGCCGGAATAGGAGTAAATCAGTTGATTTTGAGGGTAGAACGGGCGGCTTCCCGGGTTGAACCCAAACCAGCGGTGCCAATGATCGATGCTCGAATCCAAAAAGCCGCCGCTGTCGTTGATGACCGGGACGGTAAAGCGGAATCGCCAAGAGCGGTACAGGGCGTCTTCGAACGTGAGGCGAAGCGTGTGGCTCTCGCCGTCCACCAAGAGGCTCTCCTGACCTCTGTTTTCCACCTCCAACGTATTGCTGATCGACAGCGTCGCGGCCAGGTCCACGCCGTCGCTCGAGCGCGCATCGCTCGGCAACGGCAGATAAAAGCCGCGGATCAGGGGATTTTCATCGCGCACCTGGAAAAATTCATCGGCGCGTGCCGGCCCGGAAAAGACAATCAGCGCGGCGGCGGCAGACGAGAAGGGCGCCGCGCGCCGGGCGGAGCGGGGCGCGGCGCCCCGCATCAGCTCAAATCTCGGAACGGCGCATGCGCAGCTGGATGGCCGCGACGATCAACACGACTCCCACCGCGACTCCTATCCACGTTTCGGCACTGGTGAAAAATCCGCTGGGGTTGATCAGATGCCATACGCTGGGTACGGCCGAGCCGGCATTATCCACAACGCCGCCATCATGCGTCCAGTTGTACTTCGAGACGTTGAAGGACACCGCCGGCAGCGCCGTCAGCCGCCGCGTGATCAGGTGACCGACCATGCGCGTCCCGAAAAATACCCGCTCGAGAAAATAGAGCAGCAGCGGGGGCAATATGGCCCACAACATGACCGCGCGCTTCGCCCACGCGGACACCAGCATCAGCCAGCCTGCAACCGGCAGATACCACAGGGCGGTGGTGACGATGACGTACATCCACAGCACCTGCACCTGCCACCAGACGTCGCCGTTCCACAGTGAGCTGCCGATCGAGGCCCGCGCCCGTATCGACAAGATGAAGGCGGCGATGAGCGCGGTTGCGTCGGCGGCCGCGAAATACACCAGCGGAATGATGATCATGCCGACCAGCAGTTTGCAAAGCACCGTGGTCGAGTCCGATATCGGCAGGGACTTCCAGAACAGGATGCTGCGATCCTTGCGGTCCGTGTACAGACAGTCCAGCAGATACCAGGTCGAATAGACCCCCATCACCAGGTAGAACATCGCGCCGACGACCACCAAGAAGGCGGCGGCGGCCTCCGCGGATTCAGGCGGCGAAACCAGGCGCGGAATGCTGACCTGGCCGAACAGCGCGGCGAGCAGCAGCAACGCGCCGAACACCGCGGGAATCATCCAGATTGCGCGGTTTTCCCAGAATTCCCGGCGGATCAGCCAGTTGCTGTTGTTCACGCTGCACCTCCCGAAAGCTTCGCGACGAAAAGATCGGCAACGCTGGGGGTGTGGATTTCGCCGAATGCCCGCGAGCTTGTCCGGGTCGACGTTTTCGAAATACAGCACGACTTTGCCGAGGATGTGGCGCTCGTAGAACGGCTTTTCGGCGCGCGCCGCATCCAGCCGGTCCGCGCTCACCGCCACCGCGATGAAGCGCGTCGCGACATCCTCGAGCGTGCTGTCCAGAACGATGCGGCCCTTGTCGATGAAGACGATGTCGGTGAGCAGATTTTCAACTTCTTCGACCTGGTGTGTCGTGATGAGGATGGTACGCGTCTCGTCCATGTAGTCGTTGACCAGCGCATCGTAAAAGGCGCGGCGTGCGAGGATGTCCAACCCCAATGTCGGTTCGTCCAACACCAAGAGTTTCGCATCGATGGCCATGGTCAGCGCCAGATGCACCTGGGTTTTCATTCCCTTCGACAACTCCCGCATCCGGCGTTTGCCGGTGATCTGGGTTTTGGCCAGGAATGCCCGGGCGCGGTCGCGACGAAACCGCGGATGCACGCCGGCAACGAAATCGATGGCATGGTCGACGCGCAGCCACGACGGCAGCACCGCCACGTCGGCGATGAAGCAACATTCATTCATGAGTTCAGTTCGTTCGCGAAACGGTTCGCGGCCGAGGACGGTCAGGTGACCTTCGTAATGGGTAAGTCCCAGGATGGCGCGCAGCGCGGTGGTCTTGCCGGCGCCGTTGGGACCGATCAATCCAACGATGCGTCCCGCCTCGACCTTGAGGTTGGCGCGATCCAGCGCAACCTGAGCGCCGTACTTCTTGGTCAGATCTCGAGCTTCAATGAGCGCAGGCATAGTGATTCTCATTCTTCCGTAGGCAGGCTGCCGCGAGGCGGCGGTGCCGGGTGGGTCAGCGCCGGTGTTTGCGCGAAGAGTTCCTGTGAGGAGAAGCCCAGCCGGTTGATGACGGCGAGAATCTGCGGCCAGTCTTCGTTCAAGAAGCGTTCGCGTTCGCCGGCCAGGAGCAATCGCCGGGCACCCTCGCTGACAAACATGCCGCGGCCACGGCGCTTTTCGACCAGGTTTTCGTCGACCAGCTGCTGATAGCCCTTCAGCACGGTGAGTGGATTGAGCCGGTAGTCGGCAGCCACGGCCCGTACGGAGGGCAACGGATCGCCCTCCTTCAGCGCGCCCTCGAGAATCAGGGCGACCATTCGATCGCGCAGTTGGCGATAGATAGGTTGGTTGTCGTTCCAGTTCGGGTCCATTTGTCGCTCGATGTGCCTGCCCTAAGTGTGGGGGACATATAGCACGGTAATCTACCAGAGCGCCGAGCTTGTAAAGGCTCAGGCCGCGTCGTTCGAGGTCGAAGCTGCGTTGCTGGCCAATGAGGCCACCGCGGTCGGCTGCTGCAACTGCGCATTGAACAAGTAGGCCATGCCGCCCATGATCACGCTGTTGAAGATCAAAGCGAGAGCGAGGGCTGTCAGCTTTGTTGAGATTGAGGTGTTCATGTTCGTCTCCTATAAGTGTTTCCGGTCTTCAGTCCGTCATCGAAGGGGTGTTTCGGTGACTTGGTGATATAGTAATATACAACACCACTACATGCAAGCACTTAATGGAAAATATTTAACTCTCCAAGTCATTGTTTATAAAAGAAATAACGGAATAGCCCGGAAAGGCTCGAAAAATAATTGTTCCCGTCCGATCGCTTTGCCCCGGCAGTTCTCGCCACGTATGCTGCCGACACATGGTCGTTGAAGACGCTGACGCGGGATTGATGCTGCGCTACCGGGATGGCGACGCGGCCGCCTTTGCGGCGCTGTACGCGCACTACAAGGGCCCCTTGTATCGATATCTCTTGCGCCATGTGCGCAGCGCCACTGCCGCGGCGGATTTGTTTCAAGAAGTGTGGTCGCATCTGATCGCGGCGCGCGCGCGCTACGAGCCGCGCGCGAAATTCGCGACGTTCCTGTTTCACATTGCGCACAACTGCGCGATCGATTTTTTCCGCCGCGACGTCAATCTGCGCGGCGCGATGCCGGCGCACGAGGCCGGCTCCGCGCTGACGGAAGCCGAGGTGCCGGAACATCAACGTCCGGATCGGGTCGCCGAATTCGCCGAACAGCAATCCGCCGTGCTCGCCGCGCTCGCGGCGCTTCCGCAAGAACAGCGCGAGGCGTTTCTGCTGCGCGAAGAAACCGGATTGAATGTCGAGGAGATCGCGCGCATCACCGCTGTGCCGGTCGAAACGGCGAAGAGCCGCTTGCGTTATGCGGTCCGAAAGTTGCAACACTCGCTGCGCCCGATGCAGGAGCCGGAAGCGCCGCGGCTTCGAACCTATGCCTGACGAATCCAAGCCCGACGAGCTCGATGCCTATCTGCACGGCGGCAGCGACGTATCGTCGTGGTACAAACGCGAGTCCTCGCCCGCGCCGCCGCAAGCACTCGATCAAAAGGTGCTCGAAGCCGCGGGTTCGCTCAAGTCCAGAACGCCGTTCAAGCGGCAAAGCTTGGCGCCGTTTGCCCTGGCGGCCAGCGTGCTGTTGTCGCTCGCCGTGGTGCTGGCGATGGTCTTCGGCCCGCAAGCTAAGAGACCGCTCGACAAGCCGCAGGTGGTGCGCGTGCGCATTTTCAAGAGCGAGCCGCCGCGTGCAACGCCCGCCTCGGCGCGCGAGCGCGATCCGGTGCTTTGGCTCGAGGACATCGATGCGTTGCGCCGTGCCGGCCGGAGAGACGACGCGGACGCGCAAATGCGCCGTTTCCGCAGCGCTTATCCCGGCTACATCATTCCCATCAGCGAGTGATCGGAACATCCAGTGATTCACCACCGCATTCGGTCCTTGCGCTTGAAGGCGGCGCTGGCGCTGCTTTTGCTGGCTTTTGCCGCCGCCGGGCGCATACCGGCGGCTTCCGTGCTCATGATTTCCGTGGATGGACTGAAACCGGAATACGTCCTGGATGCGGACGCGCACGGACTCAAGATTCCCTTCTTGCGCAGCTTGGTGCAGGAAGGTGCCTATGCCCGCGGCGTGACCGGCGTGTGGCCGACGGTCACCTACCCCAGCCACGCCACCCTGCTGACCGGTGTCTCTCCGGCCGAACATGGCATCTACAACAACCTGGAATTCGATCCCAAAGGCACTTTTGCGAATGCGTGGTATTGGTATGCGCAGCAAATCCGCGTGCCCACCCTGTGGCAGGCGGCGCACGAGGCCGGCTTGTCCACCGCGAGCATCGGCTGGCCCGCCAGCGTCGGCGCAACGGCGGTGGATTTTCTCATCCCGGAGTACTGGCGCGTCTCGCGCCTGACGGACGTCGATCCGTCCGACACGTTGCTGTTGGCGGCGATCTCCCGGCCCGAAGGCCTGCTGCAGAAGATGCAGGCGCGTCTTGGTCCCTACATGCGCGGAAATGATCCGAGCCCGCCCGGCGACGAAATAAAGACCCGCTTTGCGCTGGACATCCTCAAGACCCAGAAACCCCGCTTCATGACCGTTCATTTGAGTTCTCTCGACGAGGAGCAACACGGGCATGGTCCTTTCAGTCCGGAGGCCAATGCGGACCTCGAGGTGATAGACGGTGAGCTCGCGCAGCTGTTTGCGGCGTCCCGCGCCAACGACCCCAAGGCCATCGCTTTGGTGGTATCCGATCACGGCTTCGTGCAAATCAGCCACAAAGTGAATCTCATGCAGCCATTCTTGCGCGCCGGGTTGATGCAGAGCGGCGGCGCGTGGCGGGCGCAGCCCTGGTCCGGCGCGGGAGTGGCGGCAGTGATGCTGCACGATCCCGCCGATGCGCAAACCACAGCCCAGGTGCGCGAGTTGCTGCAAGTCATGCAGGCGGATCCCAACAACGGCATCGCCGAGGTGCTGGAGCGCGACGCCATCAGGCGCCGCGGGGCATTCCCCGACGCATCGTTTCTTATCGTCATGAAGCTCGGCTACTACGCACTGGCCGATGCAACCAGCCCGCCGGTGAGCAATGTGGCGGGCAGTCCGGGGAGCCATGGGTTCTCGCCGGAATATCCGCAGATGCGCGCCTCCTTTTTCATCCAAGGCGCGGGCATTGCTCATGGACGCGACTTGGGATTGATCGACATGCGGCAGGTCGCGCCCACCGTTGCGCAGCTGCTCGGCGTACGCTTGAAGTCGGCGCGGCAATTGCCGCTGCCCGTGCAGCAATGACGCTGCGGGGCCATTTCGGATACCATTCCTCGTTTTTGCGCGGGAGCTCGTCATGAAGAAGCCACTCACCATCACCATCACCGGCGCCGCGGGCAATATCGGCTATGCGCTCGCTTTTCGCGTGGCTTCCGGCCAGATGCTCGGCGCGGACCAGCCGATCAATTTGAATCTCTTGGAGATCCCAGCGGCCAGTGCCGCCGTTCAGGGCGTGGTGATGGAACTGAACGATTGCGCGTTCGCCACCTTGAACAAGGTTACCGCTTCATCCGACGCCAACGTGGGATTCAAGGATTGCAATTTTGCGATGCTGGTCGGAGCCAGGCCGCGCGGTCCGGGAATGGAGCGCAAGGATCTGTTGCTGGAAAACGCCAAAATTTTCTCCGCGCAAGGCAAGGCCTTGGATGCGGTGGCCAGCCGCGATGTGCGCGTGCTCGTGGTGGGCAATCCGGCCAACACCAATTCGCTCATCGCGCAGCGCAACGCGCCTTCGCTGCCGCGCAACCGCTTCACGGCGATGACCCGGCTCGACCACAACCGCGGCATCGCCCAACTCACGGAAAAAACCGCTGCGCCCTTGACCCAGGTCAGGAAGGTCATCATCTGGGGCAACCATTCGGCCACCCAGTACCCGGATCTGCACCATGCCACCGTCGAGGGCAAGCCCGCGCTCTCCCTCGTGGACCAGGGCTGGTTCAAGGACACTTTCATTCCGACCGTGCAACAGCGCGGGGCCGCCGTCATCAAGGCGCGCGGCACGTCATCCGCCGCATCCGCCGCGGCGGCGGCGATCGATCATGTGCACGACTGGATGCTCGGCACACCGTCGGGTAATTGGGTGAGCATGGGCGTCCCGTCCGATGGCAGCTACGGGATACCGGAAGGGGTCATCTATTCTTATCCTGTCACCTGCAAGAGCGGCGAGTACAGCATCGTGCAGGGCTTGACCATCAATGAATTCAGCCGTGAAAAAATGCTGGCAACGCATCGCGAGTTGCTGGAAGAGCGCGACGGCGTCAAAGATTTGATCTAAAAAGGGGCGGTCCGATGCATGACCTGCTGCTCGAGGCCGCCATCGCGGTTGGCTGGTTGGGGCTGTTCGTGGGCGCCATTGGCATTCTCGCTTATCGGCGCGCCGCTCTCGCGACGAGTACCGGCGTGCTTCTGCTGCTGCTCGCGGCGTATTGGGCGCTCGGCGCGGCTCCCGCGGGGTGGAAGAGCGCGGTTTCCGTGCCTTTTGCACTTTTGCTTCTTTTCAATCTGCGGCCGCTGCGCATCCGCCTGTTGACGCGGCCCTTCATGAAGAAGTATCGCAAGCTGCTTCCCGCCATGTCCTCGACGGAACGCGAGGCGCTCGATGCCGGCACGGTCTGGTGGGACGGCGAATTGTTTACCGGCGGCCCGGACTGGCGAAAACTGATGGCGGCCAAGCCGCCGGTGCTCAACCCGGCCGAGCAGGCATTTCTCGACGGCCCATGCGAGACGCTGTGCGCGATGCTCGACGATTGGGATATCACGCACCGCCGCGCCGATCTGCCGCAGGAGGTTTGGGACTTCATCAAGGCGCAAGGCTTCTTTGCCATGATCATCCCGCGCCGCTACGGCGGCCTGGAATTCTCGGCCTATGCGCACTCCTGCGTCCTGATCAAAATCGCTTCGCGCTCGGCGACCGCTTCCTCGACCATTGCGGTGCCGAACTCCTTGGGACCCGCGGAACTGCTGCTGCACTACGGCACCGAGGAGCAGAAAAACCATTACCTGCCGCGGCTGGCGCGCGGCGACGAAGTGCCGTGCTTTGCGCTCACCGGACCGCGCGCCGGTTCGGACGCCGCTTCCATTCCCGACACCGGCATCATTTGCAAGGGACAGTGGCACGGCCAAGAGACCGTCGGTATCCGCCTGAATTTCTCGAAACGCTACATCACGCTGGCGCCCATCGCCACGGTCATCGGCCTGGCGTTCCGTCTCTACGATCCAGAGCGCCTCATGGGCGAAAAAGCCGATCTGGGCATCACTTGCGCGCTGATTCCGCGCGACACGCCCGGCGTGGCGATCGGCCGGCGGCATTTTCCCTTGAACATTCCGTTCCAGAACGGGCCCATCCAGGGACACGACGTGTTCGTGCCCCTGGACGCCATCATCGGCGGCTTTGCGACCGCGGGCCAGGGTTGGCGCATGCTGGTGGAACAGTTGTCGGTGGGCCGCTGCATTTCACTGCCTTCCAATGCGACCGGCGGCGCACAGGCTGCCGTGTATGCGACGGGGGCCTATGCGCGCATCCGGCGCCAGTTCAACACCCCCATCGGCAGCTTCGAGGGCATCGAACAAGTGATTGCGCGCATGGCGGCACGCACCTACATCATCGATGCCGCGCGCTCCGTGACCGCCGGTGCCATCGACGGCGGCGAGAAGCCGTCGGTACCTTCCGCGATGCTCAAATATCACGCCACCGAAATCGGCCGCATGATCGCCAATGATGCAATGGATGTTCATGGCGGCAAGGGCATCATGCTGGGCCCGAACAACTATCTCGGCCGCGGCTATCAAGTCGTGCCCGTCGCCATTACCGTCGAGGGCGCCAATATCCTGACGCGCAACTTGATTATTTTTGGACAAGGAGCGGTGCGCTGTCATCCATTCGTGCTCAAGGAAATGAACGCGGCTAAAAATCCGAACCGCGAGGAAGGCGCGCGCCAGTTCGACGCCGCGACGGTGGGCCATGTGGGGTTCGCCATTTCGAATGCGGTGCGCTCCTTGGTTCTCGGCCTGACCTCGGCGCGCTTCACGCGTGTGCCGGAAACGGGCGCGACGCGGCGCTACTTTCAGCACGTCAACCGCTACAGCGCATCGTTTGCGCTGGCGACCGATGTCGCCATGCTGGCGCTCGGCGGGTATCTGAAGAAGAAGGAGACACTCTCGGCGCGGCTTGGCGACGTACTGTCATCGATGTACCTGGCATCCATGGTGCTCAAGCATCATGAAAACCAGGGCCGCCAAGCGGATGATCTGCCGTTGATCGAATGGGCCTGCCGCAGCCTCTTGTACCAGGCGCAGGAGCATCTGCACCTGTTCCTGCGCAATTTCCCCAACCGTCCTCTGGCGCTGTTCATGCGGCTGTGCATCTTTCCCCGCGGGCTTGCCTATTCGCCGCCGAGCGATCGGTTGGGCCATGCCGTCGGCGGTCTGGTCATGAATCCCAGCGCCACCCGCGAGCGCTTGAGCGAGCACATCTACAAGACCGCGGCGGAGCACAACCCGTTGGGGAAACTGCAGGCGGCGCTGATGCTCTCGGCCGCGGCGGAACCCCTCGAGAAACGCATCCGCGTCGATGGCGTCAAGACCGGCCGCGTCACGGCGCTCGACCTGCCGGGACAGATAGCGCAGGCAGAAGCGCTCGGCATCATCAGCGGGTCCGAAGCCGCGCTGTTGCGCGATTACGACGCCAAGGTTTTGGACCTCATCAATGTCGACGACTTCGCACCGCATGAACTTGGCGTGGGAGCGGGCGCTTAAATATGGGCGCGATCGAGCCCGCGGCCCCGCGCGATGTCGCCGCGGCCGAAGCCCCCGCCGCCGTGCCGCCGGCGCGCTGCAAGAATTGCGGCGCCGTGTTGCTGGGCCGCTTCTGCGTCGATTGCAGCCAGGCCGCCCAGGTACACGTTCCGAGCACCACGGAGCTGGCGCACGAACTGCTGGAAGGACTCACGCATTCCGATTCTCGTCTGTGGCGCACGCTCCAGACCCTATGGTTCAAGCCTGGAAAACTCACCGAAGAGTTTGTCGCGGGCAGACGCGTTGCCTATCTGCCGCCGTTTCGGCTCTACCTGATTTTGAGCATCATGTTTTTCCTGCTCACATCATTTGCGCATACCAAGGTCGAGGTCATCACATTCGACCAGGCTTCCGAAGCCCGGCGCTTCGCCCACGGGCGCGAGCGCGCCCGCGGCAAAACCTCTCTACAGCTGCGCGGACGTCAATTTCGTGACCTTCTCGGCGCATCCCACTTGGAATCCGCGCATCCAGCGCGCTTGCGAAGCCATCGTGCGCGACAACGGCGAAAGCTTGCTGCACGCGGTCCTGGGTTTGCTGCCGAAAGCGATGTTCATTTTTCTGCCGCTGATCGCTTTCTTCAACATGCTGCTGTATTGGCACCCGCGCTATCGATACGCGGAACAATTGCTGTTCTTCGTGCACCTGCACGCTTTTTATTTTTCGATCGCGATTTTGCTGCTCTTGATCGGCGAGGCCGCAGGGGCGTGGCCGCGGTTCGGGGGCACCGCAGGATTTCTCGAGACGATCCTGGGCTGGTGCTTGCCGGTCTACTCCGTTCTGAGCATGCGGCGGGTATTTCGCCGCGGTTGGCTGGGAACCGCCTTCAAGGCGGCCGTGCTTTTCTTGGTCTATACCATCGCATTCGCCCTCACCGTGGCCGGCGTGTTCGTGTACGCGGCCTTGCAGTTGTAGACTGTGATCTTTAAACAAGGAGAGCCCCAATGAGTCGACTGCTATTGGCGTTGAGTCTGTGCTTGGCTGCGGCGTTTGCGCTGGCGGCGGATCGCGTGGCGCCGGCTGCGGGCGCCGAGGTGTACTTCATCGCACCGCAAAACGGCGCGAAGCTGCATAGCCCGATCACGATAAAATTCGGCCTGAAAGGCATGGGGATTGCGCCGGCCGGCGTCAAGTTCGACAACACCGGACACCATCATTTGTTGATCGACACGGACTTGAGCGAAGTGAAACTGGATGCGCCTATGCCGGCGACCGACAAGATCGTGCATTTTGGCAAAGGACAGACCGAAACGACATTGGCGCTGCCGCCCGGCAAGCACACCCTGCAGCTGGTGTTCGCCGACTACCTGCACCAGTCGTTCGATCCGCCGCTGGTCTCGAAGAAAATCACCGTCACCGTGGAATGAGGCGCCTGTCCGCAGGCTTCCAAGGTGCGCGCGATACTGCATATCGACATGGACGCCTTTTATGCGTCCGTCGAGGAGCAGGATCGCCCGGAGCTCAAGGGTAAAGCGCTCATCGTCGGCGGCGGCGGCGGCCGCGGCGTCGTCGCGGCCGCCAGCTACGCCGTGCGCCGTTTTGGGGTGCGATCCGCCATGCCCATGCGCGAAGCGCTGCGGCGCTGTCCGCATGCCATCGTGCGTGCCGCCGCGCATGGCGCGCTACAAGGAAATCTCGGATCAGGTTTTCGAGATTTTTCATGAATTCACGCCGCTGGTGGAAGGCTTGTCGTTGGACGAGGCCTTTCTCGACGTCACCGCCAGTCAGCAGCTGCTCGGGGGCTCCGGAGCGGATCGGCGCGGAAATTCGCCGCCGCATCGCCGCGCAGACCGGGCTGACCGCGTCGGTCGGAATTGCGCCCAACAAGCTGCTGGCCAAGATCGCGTCCGACTTGAACAAGCCCGATGGCATGTGCCGGATCGATGCCGCCAACATGCGCGAGATCTTGGACCCGCTGCCCATCCACAAATTATTCGGCGTCGGCCAGAAGACGCTGCCCACGGTGCTCGCCGCCGGCATCCGTACTTTCGGCGATGCCCGCAGCGCCGGCGAGGCCGTGCTGTGGCGCGCCTTCGGCAAGCACGGCAACGCGATGCGCGATCGAGCCGCGGGGCTCGATGAGCGGCCGGTCGAGTCCGAACGCGAGGAGAAATCCATCAGCGCGGAGGAGACCTTCGACGCTGATATCGGCGCGCCGGCGCGGCTCCGTGCGCAGCTCGAGGCTTTGGCGGATCGCACCGCCTCGCGCCTGCGGGCACAGAACCTGCTGGCGGGGCGGGTGAGCGTGAAAATTCGCCGCGGCGATTTTACAACTTACACCCGCCAGCGCACACTCGAGACCCCCGACTCAGGAGACGGCCATCGTAGTCGGCAGCCGCGCAGGCGCTGCTCTCCGGCTGGCTGGCATCGCAGCCCGCACGCCGCCGTTCGGCTGCTGGGGGTGGGGGTGGGCGATTTGCAGGTACCGCTGCAGTCGGACCTGTTCGCAGGTCCGCTGCCGGATCCGAACTCACGCCTCGATTCCGCGGTTGACGGGATTCGCGACCGGTTCGGGCAGGGTTTGCTGACCCGCGCCAGTCTCCTGCCCAAACGTCCGGGACACGGAAACTAATTGCGCCTAGGTATTATCCTACTGGACGGAATACTCAGACAGGCTGCCTAGCCATGTACTTAAGCTTCTTTGGGCTCGCTGAAAAGCCTTTTGCCATCACTCCGGACCCTCGCTATCTCTACTTGAGCGAGCGTCATGCGGAGGCCTTGGCGCATTTGCTGTATGGCATCAATGAATCCGGGGGCTTCATCCAGCTGACCGGCGAAGTGGGCACCGGCAAAACCACCGTGGTGCGCACCCTGCTGTCGCGTGTCCCGCATCACGCCGATGTCGCCGTGATCTTGAATCCGCGCGTCACCCCGGTGGAATTTCTGCTCACGATCTGCGAGGAGCTGGGCTTGGCCATCGCCGATGCGGATCGCGACAGCGTCAAGCAGATGGTGGACGCGCTGAATCGACGGCTGCTCAATGCGCACGCCGAAGGCCGGCGCATCATCGTGTTGGTGGATGAGGCGCAGAATCTCTCGATCGACGTGCTGGAGCAAGTCCGCCTCTTGACCAATCTGGAAACTCCCACCCAGAAGCTGTTGCAGATCATTTTGATCGGACAACCGGAGCTGCGGGAACTGCTGGACCGGACCGATCTGCGCCAGCTCGCGCAACGGATCACCGGCCGATATCATTTGATGCCGCTGTCGCGCGAGGAGACCAAGGGTTATGTGCGTCATCGGCTGCGCGTCGCCGGCGCAACCGAGGAGATATTCACCCCTGGCGCGCTGCTGGAATTGCACCGCCTGTCCCTGGGCATTCCGCGCGTCATCAATGTGGCCTGCGATCGCGCCCTGCTTGGCGCCTACACCCAGGAAACCAAGAAAATCACCGCTGCGCTGGTGCGCCAAGCCGCGGGCGAAGTCTATGGCCGCCGCTTCTTTCCGACCTGGCTCGGCTGGGTGATCGGCTCGTTGGGCGTTCTCGCCGTAGCCGGTACGCTGTTCCTCGGTTGGCAATTCTGGCGCCATCAGAGTCCCGTGCTCTCTGCATCGCGCGCCTTCAAAAGTGCCGCCCTGGCGCCGGCCGCGGCGCTAAAGGCCGCCGCTGCGCCGCCTGCGGCGCGGGCGCCCGCAGCCCCGCCTCCGCCGAAGCTGGCGTCGGTCAGCGCGCTGCTTCAAGCCAACGAAGCCAACACCACCGATGCGGCGGCGTTTCGCCGCCTGCTGGCGCTGTGGGGAACCGCTCTTGCCGACGACCGGGATCCCTGCGGCGAGGCCGCCAAAGCGGGACTCGCCTGCCTGGATCAGCGCGGCTCCTGGGCGCAAGTCCGCACGTTGAACCGGCCCGCCATTTTGACGTTGACCGACGATCGCGGTCAGCGGCATCGGGTCGTGCTGTCGAGTCTCGACGACAAAACCGCGACCTTGAATCTCGGCGAGCACAACGCAAAAGGTGTCGATCGATGATCTTTCGCGCGATTGGTTCGGTGAGTTCACGGTGGTGTGGAAACCCAAGACTCCGCGCACCCGATTGCTGTCCCTGGGCATGCAGGGAGACGAGGTTCGGTGGCTGCGCCGCAGCTTGAACGCTTTGGGAGGCGTCGCATCGGATCCAGAACACGCCGATGTCTATGATCAAGAACTGGCGATCGCGGTGCAGAACTTCCAGCGCGAACATCGGCTCAACGTCGATGGCATCGCCGGCGTGCAGACCCAAGTCGTGCTCGACACGGCGCTGGCCGACCCCAATTCGCCCCTGTTGTCCAACGCGCTGCGCGGCGGCTAGGAAAGTCCATGTCCTTCATTCTCGATGCACTGAAAAAATCCGAGATCGAGCGTCAGCGGCAGTCGACGCCGGGATTGATCGACGCGCCGACATCCATGCGGCGCGGCCGTCTGCCGGTCTGGGCGCTGGTTCTCGGCTGCCTGCTCGGCATCAATATTGTGGTGCTGGCCTTCGTGCTGATGCGCGGCGCAGCGCACCCGGCCGCGGCCGCGCGGCGCGACGTGCCGCTCGCCGACGTCAGGCCGCCGGCGGTCGACGAGCATTTCAGTCCCTTGGCTGCAGACGCCGGTCTATGCGCCGGAAATTCCGGTGCCGCCCGCCGAGGCTGCGCCACCCAAGCAGGAATCGGCGGCGGCGCCGAGTGCGCGTGCCGCCGTTGCGCAGCGCGCCGCGCCGCACAGCCTGCGGCGTCCCGAACCGGTTCTGACGCAAGAGGATGCCGCGGACAACGACGAAGTGCTGCCGACCATCAGCGAAATCAGTCTCACCGGAGCTCAAGCGCTGCCGGAACTGCACCTGGACGTGCATGTCTACGCAACGAAGCCGTCGGATCGCTTCGTGTACATCAATATGCGCAAGTACAAGGAGGGCAACACATTGCAAGAGGGGCCTGTCTTGGAAAGGATTCGGCGCGACGGCGTGGTGCTCAACTATCAGGGATTGCGTTTCATACTGCCGCGGCAATCATGAGCCGCCGCTCGCGGCGAGGCGCCGCAGCGCGTCGCCGGTCATTCTGTAATTGACCCACGCGGGGTCCGCCTGGGCCCCCAAACGTTCGTAGAAATCTCGCGATGGCTTGTTCCAATCGAGTACCTGCCATTGAAAACGGCCGCAGTCGCGCTGCACCGCCAGCGCCGCGAGGTGACTCAGCAGGGTTTTGCCGATCGCGCGCCCGCGGTATGCGGGGCGCACGAACAGATCCTCCAGATACAGGCCGGGCTTGCCGAGAAAAGTGGAAAAATTGTGAAAGAAAAGCGCAAATCCCGCGGGTTCGGCGTCAAAACGGGCAATGACGGCTTCGGCGCGGGGGGTGGACCCGAAAAGCGCCTTGTGAATCGACGCCTCGGTCGCGACGCTTTCGTGACGCAGCTTTTCGTACTCCGCCAATTCGTTGATCAGCGCCAGGATGAGCGGCACGTCCGCGGTATTGGCGGCTGAAATGCTGAGACCTGATGGCTGTGTCATTGACGGTTCGACCTGTGGGCGGCTTGGGCCCGATCATGCGATGATAATCCCATGCGCAAGATTTTAACCCTGGCGATGAGCGGTTTGGTGACCGTGCTGCCGCTGGCGTTGACGGTTTACGTGATTTGGTGGCTGGTCAATACGGTCGAGGGCTGGCTGCGCCGCGCGCTGATTGGGTTGCGGATCGTCGCTCCCGAGCATTATTGGCCGGGATTGGGATTGATCGCCGGTTTCTTGCTGCTGTTGTTCGTCGGCAGCGTCGTGAATGCCTATGCCGGCAAGATACTGCTCAAATACTGGAACGACTTTCTCGGGCGCATTCCCTTCGTCAAAACGCTTTATGGCGGATTTCGCGATGTGGTCAGCTTGCTCCCCTCGGGCAGCGGCGAGAAGCGCGATCTGCAACGGGTTGTGCTCGCGCGCTTCGCGGACGTGCATGCCATTGGCTTCGTGACGCGCGAGGATGTACCGACGGTTCTGTTGGCGCACGGCGGTCAGGATTGGGTGACGGTGTATTTTCCGATGAGCTATGCATTCGGCGGCTACACCATTTATCTGCCGCGCGACCGTGTCCAGCCGCTCGACATTTCGGTCGAGGATGCCATGCGCCTGGCAATTACCGCGGGGCTGACGGCTGCCGGCAAACGCGGCGACCTGTAGGCACGACGAATGAAGGCAAATCCCTCTGCCGGAGGGCTCACGCGGAAGACTCGGACAGGCTCCTCGGACGATTTTGACCTTGGCCAAGGGATTTAGGTTTTCGATTTGGGCGCTGGCGCTGGCGCTGGCGCAGCCGGCCGCGGCGCTGGCAACGGGCGCGCCCGGCGCAAGATCGGCAGCTGCGGCCGATAAATACCAGCTCTGGCGCAACGATGCGGTGCGGGCGCTTGCCGCGAAAGCCGATGCCAAGTCCGTGGCGACTGCGGCGGCTTTGAGCTTTACCAACGGTTTTGCGGTTCCGCCGGGGCCGCCCTCCGCGCTGCAATTGATTGCCCGCGCGAGCGAGCTGGCTCCGGGAAGCGCGGCGATCGGCTGGCTGCGTCTGCAGCTTTGCGCTGCCACTCCTGCGTGCGACAGCCGCGACGCCGCATTCGTGCTGCGCTGGGTGGATCCTGATAATGCCGCGGCTTGGCTCGCGCAGCTATCGGCCGCCCACACCGAGAAGGACCGTGTCGAGATAGAGCGCGTGCTCGGCGACATGGCGCGCGCCCCGCGATTCGATCTCTATTACAACGAGATCATGGTCATGATGTTCGACGCGCTGAATGGCGTGCGCCATGAACTGCCCGGCGGCGTCGCGGCGTCCGATACGGCGCGGCTGGCACTGCTGGCCGGGATCGCCGGCGCCGAAATAATTCCCGCGTTTTCGCCGCTGATCGATTCCTGCCGGGAAGCCGCCGCCAAGAGCGAGCGCCGCGAGGACTGCCTGAAGCTCGCGAAGGTCATGCAAAGAGGCGATACCGTGATCGCGCAGATGGTGGGGTTCGGCATCGAGCGGCGCCTGATTCCGGCCGACAGCAAGGAGGCGAAGAACCTCGCCGAGCGCAAGCACCTGCTGGAATGGCGTTTGTCGGCCGCCGGCCAATTGGATCATGCCATTTTGCCCTGGACGCAAAGTTCGCGGACGCGTACGCGCCTTGCGCAAATGCGCATTAGAGCGCGCGAAGAGGATGTTTGCATTGCCCTTTTGCGCGAGCACAAAATGCCGCTCGAGCCCGCGGAGACTCACCCATGATCGATTTGTACTATTGGCCCACGCCCAACGGCCACAAGATCACCATGTTCCTGGAAGAGACGGAAATGCCGTACACGATTTTGCCGGTGAACATCGGCAAGGGAGAACAGTTCAAGCCGGACTTCCTGGCGATTTCCCCGAACAATCGCATGCCCGCAATCGTCGATCACTCGCCGCTGGAGCGCGGCGCGCCGATCTCCGTGTTCGAATCGGGCGCGATCCTGCTGTACCTCGCGGACAAGAGCGAACAATTCATTCCGAACGAATCGCGCGGACGGGCGGAGGTATTGCAGTGGCTGTTCTGGCAAGTGGGCGGCTTGGGACCGATGCTGGGCCAGAATCATCACTTCGCCAGGTATGCACCTGAAAAAATTCCCTACGCCATCGATCGTTACGTGAAGGAAACCAATCGCCTGTACGGCGTATTGAACCGGCGGCTCGCCGACCGCGAGTTCGTTGCGGGCATGTATTCCATTGCCGACATGGCGTGCTATCCCTGGATCGTTCCTTACGAGGCGCAGGGGCAAAAGCTCGAAGACTTTCCGCACCTCACGCGCTGGTTTGAAGCCATCAAGTCGCGCCCCGCGACGCTGCGCGCCTATGAGAAAGGCGCGGCCATCAGCAGCAACGCCACCCTGAGCGAAGAGGCAAAAAAAATCCTGTTCGGACAGACCGCGCAGACCATTGGTCAGGAAAGGTAGGAAGAATCGAGGCACGAAGGCGGCAGTGCCTTGATTCTTCTTGCGCTTCCCGACGAGAACCTCGGACCGGTCAATATCAGATGCCGCGGTGCGCGTGGCTACGGCGATTTCACGTCGTGCGACTTGAACCACGCCAGCACGTAGGCCGCCTTGTCGATCAGCAAACTGGGGCGCGCGGAAATGTCATGCGACGCGTTGGGCACTCTCACCAGCGCGGTGTCGATCTTGCGAAGCTTCAGCGCCTGGTAGAATTGTTCGGCCTCGCTGGACGGCGTTCGGTAGTCGACCTCGCCGGTCATGAGCATCGTCGGCGTCTTGACGTTGCCGACGTAGGCGAGCGGCGAGCGTTTCCAGTAAGCCTGCATGTCGTCCCATGGAAACTCGCCGAACCAGTAGCGATAGAAGTAGTTGTTCATGTCGCCCGGTGAGCACGAAGCTGGTCCAGTTGATGACCGGCTTGACGACCACGGCGGCTCGAAAGCGATCGGTATGTCCGACGATCCAGGCGGTCAGCACGCCGCCGCCGCTGCCGCCGGTAACGAACAGCCGCTGCGTATCGACATAGCCGCGTCCGATCACGGCGTCGACGCCCGACATGAGGTCGTCGTAGTCCTTGTCGGGATAGTCGTGATGAATCAGATTGGCGAACTCTTCGCCGTAGCCGGTACTGCCGCGCGGATTCATGTAGAGAACGACGTAACCGGCGCAGGCGTACAGCTGTATTTCCGCGGCAAAGCTCGGCGCGTACATGGCGAACGGACCGCCGTGAATTTCCAGCACGAAGGGATACTTTTTCGCGGGATCGAATCCGGGCGGCTTCACGATCCAACCTTGCATGCGGCGATGGTCGGCCGAGGAATCGAAGCTAATTTCCTCGAGCGCGCCGATGCGTGCGCTGCGCGAGCAGATTGTCGCTCAAGGCTCCGAGGGTCTTGATGTCGCGCATCGATGTGCCTGTGGCCAGGGCCGCGGGCGCCGTCGCGCTGGCCTTGGTGTAAGCGAAGCGGCCGCTCGGCGCGATGGAAAAAGAGCCGCCGGAATAGGGGCGCGAGACATCGGCGCCGCCCACACCCTCGGCGAGGACGCGCATCTTGCCTGAAAGATCGATGGCCGCAATCTTGGTCGATCCATGATCGTCGTATTGGAACACCAGCGTCTTGCCGTCAGCCAGCCACTTCGGGGACGCGGCATCGCGGTCGAGGGACGCGGTGATCGAGCGAGCATGGCTGCCGTCGCTGTCCATGACGTAGAGTTGCGTGGCTTGATATCCCAGCTGCTTGTCGTCGAATCCCAGGTAGGCGATGTGCTTGCCGTCCGGCGAGGGCACCGGATGCCGGTCGGGGCCGCGCCGATCCGTGAGCGCGTGCAGCGAATCGTCCGACAGGTCGACGCGGTAGATCTCGCTGTCGAGAGGGTCGTAGTCGGCGTCCGCGCGGCGATTGGCGCTGATCAGGATGCCGGTTCCGTCGGCGGTGAAGGCGGGCGGTCCTGCGGTGTCGAAATCGCCGTGCGTCAATTGGCGCGCAGCGCCGCCATCGGCGGAAACGATGAACAGCTGGGTGAAGGTGCTCGGCAGGTAGCCCTCGCCGTCGGCCCGGAACACCATGCGGTCGATCAATTTCGGGGGATCCGCCCACTTGGCATTTTTCGGCGTTTCCGGCAGCTCCACTTTCAGGGGCTTGCGTTCCTGCGGTACGGACATCATGAAGGCGAGCCAGCGGCCGTCCGGCGACCAGGCCAAGCCCGCTGGGGTGTTCGGTGAAGTTGCTGATCGGCGCGCTGATGCCGCTCGCGATCCAGTACATGAACAGCTGCGCCGAGCCGTCGGCGGCGCGCGCGATGTAGGCGATGCGCGCTGCCATCGGGCGACCAGCGGGGTGAGCCGCTGGTGGGCGCGCCGGAAAGAGGCCGTTCATTCTTGCCATCGACGCCCACCAACCAGACGCTGCCCCGCGCGCGGTCGGTCTTGACGTCGAATCCCATGCGCACATAAGCGATGTTGCGGCCATCGGGCGAAACCTCCGGATCGGCCGCCCATTGCAGGTCGAACACATCCATCGGCTTGAACGCCGGCTTCTGCGCCTGCGCGTAGCCAGTGTGCGCGGCACCGAGCGCAAGCAGCGCCGCGGCGGAAAATCTTGCCATCATCGAAACTCGATTACCCATTGATGTTCTCTTTGCCGGCCGCCCAGCAGTAACGTTGATGTTCATTCACGATCCCGACCGCCTGCATGAAGGCGTAGCAAATAGTGGTGCCGACGAATTTGAATCCCTTTTGCTTCAGATCCTTGCTCATCGCATCGCTGTGGGCGCGTCGAAGCGGGAATCCCGCCCAGATACAGGGGCCGGCGGCGCAGCACCCGGCCATTGGTAAATTGCCAGATGTAGTCGCTGAAGGAGCCGCGCGGAGGAGCGAATCGCCAGGTATGCGCGGGCATTCGCGATGAAGGCATCCACCTTCAGCCGATTGCGGATGATGCCGGGATCCTGCAGCAGGCGGCGGCGCTTCGCGGCGTTGTAGCGCGCCATCTTCTCGGCATCGAAATCGTCGAAAGCGCGCCGATAGGTTTCGCGTTTGCGCAGCACCGTGATCCAGCTCAAGCCCGCCTGCGCGCCCTCCAGGCACAGCATCTCGAACAGCGCACGGTCGGCGCGCACCGGCACACCCCACTCGGTATCGTGATAGGCGACATACAAAGGATCCGCGGGACACCAGGCGCAGCGCAGTTTCCCGTCGGCATGCCGCTGCGCCTTGAGTTTCCGACGATCGGTCGCCATGGATCGAGAATCAATGCGATTTGGCGGCAATGACCTCGATCTCGATCAGGGCTCCGGGCGCCGCCAGCGCCGCCACTTGGACGGCGCTGCGGGAAGGTTTATTGGGCTGTTCAGCGGTGCCGAAGAATTGCTTGTATCCCGCCATCATGCCGGCGAAATCCATCTTATTGTCCTTCGCCGGATCGCCGACCATGAATATGGTCATCTTCACCACGTCGCCCATGGTCAACCCGAGACGCGCGAGGGTCGCTTTGATCGCGTTGAGGGCGCCGACGGTCTGGGTTTCCGTATCGCCATAGGCGGCGACGCTGCCTTTCGGCGCATCTTTGTTGATCACCGGCGCCAATGCACCGCTCAAGAAATAGGTGTCGACCCCGGCCTTCACCGTGACCGCCGAAGAAATCGGAAACTCGTTGCCGTCCGGCAGCGGCAACCGCTCCACTTTCTGATGGCCGGCGGCTTTCTTGGAGTCGGCCGCCAACACGGCCGGCGCCGCGGACATCATCGCCAAAACAGCGGCGGCGAGAATGAGCTTGCGCCCGCAGTTCATGCTAGACATCGCATCCCCTGATTGAATTAAACGTGCAATCGTACGGCGTGACGAACCTTGTAGACCAATTCGATGCAATCCACTCCCCGAGTGCGGCGCGCCGTGCTGCGAATTTCGTGCATGAGCTTGAGCAGCACGCGCGTGCTTTGATCCGACGTCAAACTCAGCCGAGGATCCACGCCGAGATGCAAAACAGCAAAGCGCTCGTGCGCGGAGCGAACGAAAACGGCGACGCCCAACGGCCTTCCTTCGTCGGAAATCGCGAACAGAGTTTGGACTCCGGCGATGTCGCCGACGCGCACCCGCAGGCCGCCGTCCTGCTCATAGATTTCCGGCACCCCGTAGGTGTCGATGGACTGCTGAATGCCCACTCGTACACGATGCTGGTTTACGTTGAAAAACAGCAGCTGCTCCAGGGCTGGACGCTGCTCCGCAGGCTAGCTTCGACGTAATGCCGATTGACGCGCCCAATGACCCCCCGGTTAGCCGCTCCATTAAATGAGCGGCCAGTCACAGAACTTAGTTGACGCAGTGCAACAGACATTGTCTGCGGCCTGAGACTCCGTATCGTATAGCGTCGCTCGTTGAATGACACTAGCTTAACCGGCGGTCAACCGTTGCTGCATTGCAGTATGCGGTAGCGCCCAAGTCATATCAGGTCCCGCATGAAAGGAAACCGTTGGTGCTAGCTTCTGACGAGGACGGCAGCTCGCTGGATGCGCTGAAATTCAGCCTCGCGAGCGACATCATCGAGCTCGTCGTTTTGACTTCGGACGATGTTTTCTTGCAAACCCTGCGCGAGGCGGTGGGCGGCGCCAGGCGCCTGTGGCACGTGCCTTCTCCCGACAAGGTCAGCGACCTTCTGGTCGCGGGCCAGGTCGGCATCGTGGTGCTCGACGTGCAGACGCTGCACGACGGCGCGCGAGTGTTCGTCGAGCAAATCAAGCGGCAATTCCCCGATCTCGTGCTGGTCGCCGCGGGCCATCGCGACGATGAAGCTGTCGCTCGCCGCATTGATCAGCGCAGGATCTGGTGTATCGCTTCATTCACAAGCCGATGTCTCCGGCCAGGGCGAAATTGTTCGCGGAAGCGGCGATCAAGAAATATGAGGATCAACGGCGGCGCGCGGCCGAATCGCCTCTGCGCAAGATGCGCGCCGCCCGCGAATCGCGCTGTGGCTGATCGGCGGCGCCATTGCCGCGCTGCTGATCGTGGGCGGCATCGCATGGATAGCGCATCGAAGCAACGGCGAAGAACCCGCGCCGCTCCCCGTGAGCGAAGCCGCGAAACCCGTCCCGCCGCAAGCCGCGCTTTTGGCGCGTGCGGCGGCGGCGTTGGCCGCCAATCGCCTCACCGAACCGGCCGGCGACAATGCCTTGGACCTTTATCTGCAATTGCAGGCGCGCAATCCGGCGGATTCCGATGCCCGCCAGGGGTTGGCCGAGGTGCGCGAGCTGCTCCTGGCGCGCGCCGAGAATGCGCTCCTCGAAGAACGTTTGGACCAAGCCGCGGCCGCCATCGAGATCGCGCGCAAATCCGGCGTCGAGAGCGGCAGAATCGCCTTCCTGACCGCACAGCTCGCAAAGTTGCGCGAGCAAATCAAGACGGCGCAGGCACAGGTTCATGGGCAGAACCGCGCGCGCGACGTGCGCGCGGAAGCGAAACCCGAAGAAGACCATGTCGCCCCGTTGCTGACGCTGGCGGCGCAACGCATCGCCGACGGCCATCTCTTGGAACCGGATCGCGACAGCGCCCGCTTCTACGTGCAGGAAGCTCTGAGTGCCGATCCGCACAACGCGGCGGCGCTCGATGCGAAGCGCGCGCTGGCCTCGCGATTGCTGGAGGAGGCGCGCGGCGCGATCGACCGGCGGGATTTCGCGCGCGCGCTCAATGTGATCGCGGGCGCCGACGGCATCGCCGCTGCGGCGAATATCGAAGCGCTGCAAAATTTGCTCGCCGCCGCGCGTAAACAGGCGGACGTCGATGCGCGCAGCCAGCTCCTCAAGAACGCCAACGAGCGGCTGCTGCAGGACCGGCTGATCGATCCGGCGAACGACAACGCCAAATATTTCTATCTGACGCTGAAGCAACTCGATCCGGGCAATCCCGCCCTGGCCTCGGTGCTGCAAGATCTCGGAACGCGTTTGAGCGCCAAGGCGCGGCGCGCACTCATTCTTGGACAGATCAGCGCCGCCAAGAGCTGGCTGGACGAGGTGGGTTCGCTCGGCTTCAATTCCGCGGAAGTCGCTTCGCTGCAGCACGATCTGGATGCGGCCGTCGCCCAGCAGAAATTCATGACCACGCTGATACCCGCGAGCCGGCTCAGGGTGCTCAAGTCCGTGCAGCCCGCCTACCCCGCGCGGGCGGTCGCCGGCAAGATCGAGGGCTGGGTCGACGTGGAATTCACCGTGGCGGAAACCGGCAAGGTGCAGGATGTGAGCGTCCGCGCGGCCAGCAATCCCGGTGTATTCGACGATGCCGCGGTCAAGGCGGTTTCGCAATGGCGCTACCAGCCTTTCGTGCGCGATGCCAAGCCGGTGCCCGTGCGCAGCGAGATCCGCGTGCGCTTTGCACTGCCTTAGACGCGCGCGCTGCGCGCTTCAGGCCGCGGAACTGCGGCTCAGCGCGGCGGCGGCCGCCTCTTGGGTCAACGCCCCGATCTCCGCGCCGATCCGCAGATCGTCCACCGGGCCGAACGCATGCTTGCGCACCATGCCCTGGCGGTCGATCAGCACCAAACTCGGCGTGCCGCGCATCTGGTAGCGCTCCATCGTGTGCGGAATCGGCCCGGCGGGATTGGGCTGGTCCAGCGCGATCGGAAACTTCAGGCGATACTCCTGGATGAACGCCTTCAACACCGCGTTGCTGAAGGCGTCGTGATGTTCGAAGGTCGTGTGCATGCCGATCACGGCGACGTCGATGGGCGCAAAGGTTTCGAAGATTCTCTTGGCTTGCGGCACGCCGGAAGCGATCGAGTTGGGACACAGTACTTGAAAAGCCGCGAGTACCACCACGCGTCCCCGCAGCCCCGCAAGCGTCAAGGGATGGTCGGTATTGAACCACTTGTCGACCAGCAACTCCGGCGCGCCATTTTGGATTGTCATAGATAAAGAACGCCGTGCCCGTTCCGCTCCGGGGCGCTCGAGAGTCCTGCAACGGTTTTTTTTAAAGATAACCTTAAATCGCGCCGCTGGGAAGCAACGGCCGGCGGCAGCCCGGCGCCCAGCGGCGCTCAGCGATGCACCGAGCCTGCGGAATGCTCTTTTTCCCGGCGCTTGCGTTCGGCGACCTCTTCCCGGTCGACGGTCACATTCGTGGGTGCCTTGATGCCGATGCGCACCTGCGAGCCATTGACGGCCATCACGGTGACTTCGACATCGTCACCGATTCGTAACGATTCCCCGGCGCGGCGAGTGAGAATGAGCATGGATTCATTAGGACACGGGCAAAAAAGTTTGCCTGTGGGCGATAGTTTTAAAGCACTGTAGGATTGCGCCGACCTTGGCGCGGGCGCTTCGAGTCGACGCCGGCCTAATGCTTGCCGATCGCGCGCTCGGCATTTTCCGCCACAGCCCAATTGCTGACGGTGGCTTCGTAGAACGCCAGTTCCTGCAGCAGGTCCTCGAGGCGCTGCGCCTTGCCCATGGCGAAGCCCTGCCCGTAATCCACGCCGAGGTCGGCCATGCGCACCCGAAGCACGTCGGTTTCGACGTATTCCGCAATGGTTTCCATGCACATGACCTTCGCCAGCTGCGCGATGGCCTTGATCATGGATTCGGAACGCGCGTTGGTGACCGCATCGCGAACGAAACTGCCGTCGATCTTGATGTAGTTGACCGACAGATCCTTCAAGTACGCGAGCGAGCTTACGCCCGTGCCGAAATCGTCCAGCGCGAACTGGCAGCCCAGTTCTTGCAGCGTGCGCATGAAGACTTGCGCCTTCTCGAGATTGCCTATGGTCGCCGTTTCGGTCAACTCGAAGCACAGCACGCTCGCCGGCACGCCGCTGGTCTTGAGCTGATCGACCACGAAGCCGAGGAAGGATTCGTCCTGCAGCGACTGGCCGGACAGATTGATGGCGAAGCGCGCGAATTCCTCGCCCACCGATGCGCTATGTTCACCGAGCAATTCACAGGCGCGCCGCACCACCCAGCGGTCGATCGTCGGCATGAGCTGGTAGCGTTCCGCCGAAGAGAGAAACTTGCCGGGCGGAATCATTTCACCGCGTTCCCCGAGCATGCGGATCAGCAGCTCGAAGCGCGGCCGCCCATAGTTGCCGCGCAGCGGCAGGATCGGCTGCGCATCGAGGCGGAAACCGTCGCTGTCCAGAGCCTCGCGCAGCTTGCCGATCACCAAGATATCGGTGTGCCGGCGGATGATGCTCTGGTCCGAATCCTGAAAAATCTCGACGCGGTTGCGGCCGCGGTCCTTCGCCGCCTTGCAGGCGATTTCCGCGGTGGCCAGCGCGTGCGCCAGCGGATTGTCGGAGCGGCCTATCGGCGCGACCCCGAGACACACCGAGACTTCGAATGCGCCCTGGCCCGCACGCGGCAGGATGCCTGCGGCGGCCGCACGAATCTGCTCGGCAATCGCCGCCGCCGATTCCATGCTTGAATTGGGAATGAGCGCCGCGAGCCGGTCGCCCGAGATGCGCGCCGACAGCGCCTCCGGCGGAAGCGTCTTCGCCATCCGGTCCGCGACGCTGACGATCACATCGTCGCCCACGTGCATTCCGAAAGTCTCGTTGATGACGTGCAGCCGGTCGATGTCGAGATACAAAATGATGTGCGAACCGTCGGGCGCCGCCGCCCCGAGCACGCCGCTTGCCTGCCGCTCGAACGCCTGGCGGGTCATGAGGCCGGTGCTGGTGTCGTACTGTGCCTGGATGATGCTGGTCGAGCGCTTCGCCAGCATTTCGGCGACGCGCGTTTGCTGCACGTCGAAATCCTGCGCGCTCGGCGGATTGAAGAGCGCGAGCACGCCCATGACGCGCCCGGATGGTGCCGTATGGGGCATGCCAGGATCTTGTACGGCGCCGCGACGTCGGTCGCGACCTTGGAAATATGATTGATGACGATGGTGCGCTGCTGCATCTGCATCCATGCGGTCAAATGATGCTGAGCGCGCTGCAGCGCTTCCGGCGCCATCGGCGCTCCGCTGCGCGTCATGGACACGGAGATATTCTTGTCCGGCACCCACAGCGCGGCGAGCGCGCAACCCATGCGGTCGAGGCCGGTCTTCAAGATCTGCGAAAATTCGTCCGCGTCGCTCGCCGCGGCCTGATTGGAGGAGATCTCCATCATCAGTTCCAGGTCGCGCTCTTTGATGTTCAGATCGCGCTCGCTGGAACCCAGCTTGGCGCGCAACGCCAGCTCGCGGCGCAGGCATTCGAGTGCCGGCTGCACCAATTGACGGATGGTCTGCAGCGGGCGCGGCTCGATCTGGGTTCCGGACAGCCTCACCACCAGGCTTACGATCGCCCAGCAGTTCAATGTGCTCGCCGCGCACGGCGAAGGAATAGACCACCCGGTCGGCGTCGATGGTTCTGGCAATGCCCGGAAACTCGCTGGTGTCTGACAGGGCGTTGGCGATCGCGTCGTTGATGAGTTCCGGCTCATCGCTCAAGTCCCACTCATCGGACGCCCACACAAGGTTGGAATAGCCGTCGTGAACGATCACGCCCCGCAGGCTCGGCATGAGCATTCGCAGCAGGCGGCCATACGGGTCGAAGGATGCCTCCGCGGCATGTGCTTCGACGACGTTAGGCTTGATGTCCAGCACGGAGGCCATCTCGAGGAATGGTTGAGGTTAAAGCCACGAATCAATGTGCTGGAATCCCTGCCCGGCAGCTTTGACGAGCGTCGCAGTTCAACGCAAGAATTCAGAGCTCCGCATGTGGGATTGCGGCAAAAACCCTGGAAAATTGACAATATGCGCTGGTTCTTGTGATGCATCTCCCGCTTCGCACGGTACGCGCCCCTGGGAGCCTAACGCCTCCTGGCGCGCGCGAAAGCCTTGAGCAGGAAGCGGCCGCCGGGGATGCGCACCAAGCGGAACACTCTGCGCCAAAAGCGCCGGGCGTCGGCGTCGATGCTGGCCAACGGCAAGCGCTCGTAAAGATCATTCAAAGGCTCATGCACGATGGCGCTCGCCGCCTCGACGCTGGAAACCTTCTCGCCCGACATGAAGGTCAACAACACCTTTTCGGCATGCCACTCGATTCCGAGGTCGAACAGCGGGCCCGTGCCGAACGAGCGTTGCGCGCCCGGTTCCGTGCCGCGCAGAAACAAGGTGATTTCGTGCGGAACCGGGCGCGACAGTTGCCAGGAGCCATTGCCGCGGTCTTGGGGCAGAAATGCGCCGGGGAAATTGCGCCGCAACTTGAGGGACATTGCCGCATCCTACTCGGGATTGACCCGCCGGCCAGTGCTGTAGAATTCGCAGGTGGATGAAACGATAAAATTGCTTCCCGGACAAGCTTTGAGCAGAAGCGGCAGGCCGCGGCTCGATTATCTTGCAGTCGCCAGCCTCGCATTCCCCTTCATGGTCAACAGCGCCGTGCAGGCGGTGCTGAACGCCACCGACACCTGGTTCATCGGCCGCGTATCGCCGGCGGCCACTGCGGCGATCGGTGCGGTCTACTGGCCGGTGCTGGTCTTCGGACTTTTGTTCGGCGGCGTCGGTCTGGCGGTCCAAACCTTGGTGGCGCAGGCCTATGGCGGCCGGCGCTATGCGCGAGCCTCCCAGGCGACCTGGACTGCCTTATGGGCGTCGTTGTTCACCGTGCCTGCGTTTGTGCTTTTGGCCCTGACGGGCGCCAAAATTTTTGCTCCCTTTGGACTTCCGCCGGAAATCAGCCGGCTCGCGCTCACCTATTGGTTTCCGCGCATGCTGGGCGGCCCCCTCGGCGTGGCGCTCTGGGCGATATTGGGCTTCTTCAATGGCATCGGCCGCCCGACCGTTACGCTGCGAATCGCCGCAGGCGTGGCCGTGATCAACGCGCTGTTCAATCAGCTGTTCATGTTCAACTTGAATATGGGCGTGGCCGGCTCGGCGTGGGCGACCAATTGCGCTCAGCTGATCGGGGTTTGCACGGCGCTGGCCTGGTTCCTGGCGCCGGCCACCCGCTCGCGGTTTCGCACGCACCTGACGACGCGGCTGCATGTGCGGTCGCTTTGGCGTCAGCTGCAATTGGGTTTCCCCATGGGTTTGCTGATTGCGGCCGATATCTTGGGCTTCGCCCTGTTCCAATTGATGCAAGTGCGCCTCGGCACGGTCGATGGCGCCTCGACGCAGATCGTCATGATGCTGACATCGTTTTGCTACATGCCGGCGGTCGGCATCGCCATGGCCGGCACCACCCTGGTAGGCCAGGCGATCGGCGCGCATCGCAAAGACTGGGCGCTGAAGGTCGGCAATGGGATCATCTTGATCGCGGTGCTGTACATGGGCGCGATCGGCGTGCTGCTGGCCGCGTTGGGGCCATGGGTGTTGCCCTTCTTTACCAATGCCGCCGATCCACAGGCCGCTCTCGTGGTGGCAAGAGCCGTGACCTTGCTGTGGATTGCGGCCGGTTATCAATTGTTCGACGGATTGAATATCAGCAGCAGCGCGACGTTGCGGGGCGCGGGCGATGTGCGGCTTCCGGCGCTCATGGTTCTTGCGCTATCGTGGCTCGTCTTCGTGCCCCTTGCGCACAGCCTGTCGTTCGCGCCGGGCCAAGGGTGGGTTGATTGGTTGCCGCAGTACGGCCTGGGCGCGGTCGGCGGCTGGTTTGCGGCATTGGTTTACATTTTATTCCTGGGGCTCATGCTGTTTCTTCGCTGGCGCTCGCGCGCCTGGCAGCGTATCGCGCTGCCCCTCAATTGATGAAACCGCTCACGCTGCTGCTCAAGCGCATGCTCCTCGCCTGCGCCGGCGGGGTGTTTTCCGCGGCTGCCGCGGCAGCCGGGTCGGGCGGCGCCGTTCCCGCGGCCATCGCGCAGGTGATGGCGGCACAGCGGCTGCCGTCCAGCGCCCTTAGCTTCGTCATCGTGGATGCGGACACGGGGCGCGTCGTCATGAGCCACAATGAAGACACGCCGCGCAGTCCTGCTTCCACCATGAAGGCCTTGACGACGTTTGCCGCGCTGGACATGTTGGGTCCCGCATTCGTATGGCACACGCGCGCATGGCTCCGCGATGGCGATCTCTACCTACAAGGCGGCGGCGATCCGTACATGACTTTGGAACGTTGGTGGAGCTTCGTCCAGGGTTTGCGGGCGCTCGGTTTGAAATCGATTCCGGGCGACATCGTCATCGACAACAGCGCGTTTTCCCTGCCCAGGGAGGATCCGGGCGCCTTCGACGGCCGCCCGAACCGCGCCTACAACGTCGTGCCGGACGCGCTGATGGTCAATTTCCAGTCGGTCGACTTCAATCTCGCCGCCAACGCCGATACGCATCGGGTGGATATTGTCGCGAGCCCCGCTCCGGTGAACCTCGAGGTGGATAATCACATTCGGTACTTGCCGGGCCGCTGCGGCGGTGCGGCTGCCCGCGTGGATTTTCAAGTTGCCTCGCCAAGGTGGAACCGTGTGGTGTTTTCCGGGGCCTTGTCCGCGCACTGCGCGCCGCGTTCCTTCGCGCGAACTTTGCTGCAGCCGGCGACCTATGCCTTCGGCACCTTCGTCGCCTTGTGGCGCGAGTCGGGGGGCGAGTTCGCAGGTAAATTGCGCATCGAAACCACCCCGACGGACGCCAAACTGCTGTATACCTTCGACTCGCTGAGCCTGGCGGAGATCGTGCGGCTGACCAACAAGCACAGCAACAATCTGATGGCGCGGCACCTGCTCCTGACGCTCGGCCGGGAGCGCTATGGCGATCCGGCGACGTTGGAAAAGGGCGTCGCCGCGATAACGGAGTGGAGCCGCGAAAAAGGCTTCGATTGGAGCGGCGTGGATATCGACAACGGATCCGGACTGTCGCGCAGCGCGCGCATCACGGTGCTGCAGATGGCGAAAATCCTGAGGGCCGCGTACCGCAGCCCGTTCGCGCCGGAATACCTGGCGTCCCTGCCCTTGGCCGGCATGGACGGCACGCTGCGTTCGCGCATGAAGGACAGCCCGGCTGGAGCGATTCGTTTGAAGACCGGCCACCTCGACGGCGTCAGCGGCGTCGCGGGCTTCGTGACCGCGCCCACGGGTAAAACCTTCGTGTTGGTATCCTTGGTCAATCACGCGCGCGCGGATTTCGGCGCGGCGGAGCCGGTGCACGCCGCGCTGGCGGCCTGGATCCTGGCCAACCCATAGCCTGCAGCCCGGCACCTCAAGGGCGCTCCATTTCCCAGAGTATCGCCGTGACGCCCTTGCGCACCCAGAGGCCAAAGCCCACATAGCGAAACGCTTTGTTCAGCCGGCGTCGGTACCAGGCGCCGGACCGCAAATGCACCGCCCGATCGGTGCGGCTGCGGTCGCAATTCTCACGCCAATCTTCGGCGGTCAGCGCCGACACGTAGAGTGCGGCCCGGCTCAAACGGCTCAATGCCGTGATGGCGCGCGCGGCCTCTGCATCGCGCAGGTACTGCAGCACGTCGTAGCAAATGACCAGGTCATAGGGTTGGCGCGCCGCGAAATCGACGATCGAGCCCAAGGTCCAGCCGAACCGCGCGCACAAGTACTCGCTCGCCTCGAGTCCCGCATAGCTGGCCCGCGGCAGAAATTCCTGGAAGGGTTTGCGCAGCAGGCCGATGCCGCAGCCCGCATCCAGGATTCGGCGCACGGGAATCTGGCACTGTCTCAATGCGGCCGCGATGAGCGCTGCGCGGCTGCGCATTTCCGCCGCCGTGACCACGCGCGTCGCCGCGTTCAGATAGAACTTCCTGAAATACGCAGCGCTAAAATTGTTCGCGGGCGCCCGAGCGTGTACCTTACGTGCTCTTTTTTGCTGCCGCTGTCCCGAGGTTTCGCCCATGCTTGAGAAGATCCCGCGCGCGATGGCGTTACGCGCCATGATAGTGGTCTCGTCGATCCTCTGCTCGGCCCCTTCTCCCGCCGCCGCGCAATCCGCGTCGGCGAGCGGCATGCCTTCGATCGAGGCGAAAACCTCCGGGATGCGCCACATGCCGGGATTCCTGCCGCTTCACTGGGACTCCAAGAACGGCAGGCTGTATCTGGAAATACCGCAGCTCAACGTCGACATGCTGTATTTCGATTCGCTCGCCCAAGGCGCCGGTTCCAATGACCTGGGGCTCGACCGCGGCCAGGTATCGGCGGCCAAGCTGGTCCGTTTCGAACGCTTTGGTCCCAAGATTTTGCTGGTGCGGCCCAATGAAAAGTTTCGCAGCTCTGCGCAAGATCCTGCCGAACAGCTGGCGGTGCGCCAATCTTTTCCGGAGTCGATTCTCGGCAGCTTCACGGTGGCCGCCGAAAGTTCCGCTGCCGCTGCCGCTGCCGGGGCAGGAGCTGGGGCTGGGGCCGTTCTGGTGGACGCGACCGACTTCTTTTTGCGCGACGTGCATGAGGTTTCCGAAGCCCTCGTGAAACAGGGCCCCTACAAACTCGATGCCGCGCGGTCGGTCATCGCCATCGATGCGACCAAGGTGTTTCCCAAGAACACCGAAGTCGAAGCCATTCTGACATTCGCCGCGGAGGAGCCCGCGCGCGGCTCGTTCGTCGCCGAGGTGACGCCGGATGCGCACGCGCTTTCGCTGCGCGAGCACCACTCGTTTCTCGAGCTGCCAGGTCCGGGGTATTCGCCGCGGCGCTTCGATCCGCGCGCCGGCTACTTTCCATTCGCGTACCGGGACTATGCCGCGCCGCTGGGCGCGTCCCTGGAACAGCGCTTCATCGTGCGCCACCGCCTGATCAAGCAGGATCCGAGCTGCGCGCAGGCCTGCGTAGCGGTCAAGCCGATTCAGTATTACGTCGATCGAGGAGCGCCCGAACCGATTCGGTCCGCTTTGGTCGAGGGCGCGCGCTGGTGGGACGACGCGTTTCAGGCTGCCGGATGGGCTGCCGGCACATTTCGGGTCGACGTTCTTCCGCAAGGCGCCGACCCGATGGATGCAAGATACAACATCATCCAGTGGGTGCATCGGCTCACGCGCGGATGGTCCTATGGCCACCCGGTTGCCGATCCGCGCAGCGGCGAAATCATCAAGGGCAATGTGACGCTGGGTTCCCTGCGCGCCCGGCAAGATTATTTGATTGCGGAGGCGCTGCTGTCCCCCTATGTCGCGGGCAAGAAAATAACGCCCGCCAACGACCCCATGCTGGCGATGGCATTGGCCCGTACCCGGCAGTTGGCCGCTCACGAGACCGGCCATACTTTGGGATTGGCGCACAACTTCGCCGCCAGCGCATTTCCGCACCCGCCTTCCGAGTCGGTGTCCGTGATGGACTACCCGCACCCATGGATCACCCTCGACCGCAACGGCGTGCCCGACCTGTCTCAAGCCTACGGCGTGAATATCGGCTTGTGGGACAAAGTGGCCATCAATTACGGCTACCGCCAATTTGCGGATTCTGCCGCGGAACGCGCCGGGCTCGAGTCGATCTTGAGCGATGCGACCAAGTCAGGACTGGTCTATATCACCGACGAAGACGCCCGGCCGCCGGGCGGCGCACACCCGTTCGCACATCTCTGGGACAACGGCAGCGATGCGGCCGACGAACTGGTGCGAATCATGAAAATCCGCAGCGTCGCATTGGCGAGATTTGGCGAGAACGCCATTCCCATGGGGGAGCCGCTGGCGACCTTGGAAGACACCCTGGTGCCGCTGTATCTGATGCATCGCTACCAGGCTGAGGCCGCGATCAAGATCATCGGCGGACTCGACTACCGCTATCAGTTGCGCGGCGACGGACAGATGAACGCCGCGATCGTTGCGCCGGACGAACAGAGAAAAGCCTTGCGCGCCGTCTTAAAGACCTTGTCGGCGGACACTCTGACCCTGCCTGAAACGCTGCTGAAGCTGTTTCCGCCCCGCCCGCCGGATTTCGAGCGTACCCACGAATCACTGCCCGCCGGTACTGGAGTAACCTTCGATCCGATCGCGGCGGCGGAATCCGCGGCGGATCTGACCTTGAGCCTTTTGTTCGATCGGGAGCGCGCCGCGCGCCTGGTTGAATATCATGCCCGCGCCGGCACCCCGTCTCTCGCGGAAGTGATCGATGCGGCGCTCAAGGTCAACCAGCCGGCGCGAGCGGCGGCTGGCGGCGCTCGAGCGCTCGAAGCCGAGGTCCAAGCCGCCGTCTATGCACGCACCGTCGAGGCGCTGCTCACCCTGGCGGCGGATCCGAAAGACTCAGTCGAGGTGCGCGCCATCACCTTCGCCAAGCTCGATGACGTGAGGCGCCGCAGCGACGTCAATTCACCGCTCGAGGCCTATCTCGCCCAGCGCATCAAGCAGTTTCAAGAGGATCCGGCAAAATTCGTGGCCGCGAAGCCGATCGCAGCGCCGCCGGGCATGCCTATCGGCGACGAGGATTAGTCGATGACGCGGCGAACTGGATCGCATCCTGGGCAATGGAAGCTAGCGCAGCTGTCGGTGAAAGGTTGCCGGGTCCGCGTCTCCGACACGATCTCCGGCCAGGGGAAATCCGGGCGAGTCCATTTTCATGCCGCTCGCCCGATCGTTCTGCATGACAAATGAGACGCGCGAATTCGGCGCTGAGCGAAATGCAAATTTGCCGTCTGGTTGTTTCAGCAGCCGCTCCGGCCCCTCGCCGAGCGGCTGGATCATCAGGCGGCCGTTTTCATCGAATACGCGGTAGGTCCTGCGGTATTGCGCGAAGGAATCGTGCAAATTTCCAGCTACCTGCTCGAGCTTCAGCACGAACGTTCCGGTAAGCGGCGCCGCCTCGGCGTGAGTTACGGGCCGATCCGCAAGCTGCTGCTCGGGTGCGGCCGCGGCCGCCGGCAGCGGAGGCAGTCCCAGGATGGTGCGCGCCAGCGCGCGCGTGATCGCGTAAGCGTTCTGGCCCTCGGTATTGGTGAGCACCACGATCGTGAGCCGATCGTCGGGAAAATCGTACAGACTGCCGCTGTAGCCGATCAGTGAACCGTGCTGGCCGATGCGGCGGTGGTCATCTTCGTGGTTCAGCATCATTGCGAAGCCGTATTGCGCCTGCGGATCTTGCGCGCTCATGCGCGCCGCGGCCCCTTCAGCGGTCGTCATGAGCCGAAAGGTATCCGGACGGACCAAGTTCTTGGTCTTGATCGCCTGCCACAACTGCAGCAGATCGCCAACCGTGCTGCAAAAGCGCAGGTCGGAGTTGTATGCCATGTCGTTTTCATTTGCCGCGACGTAGCTCCCCGCAAAACGGCGGTACGAATGGGCAAGCCCGCGCACCAGGGTGAAGTCATCGCAATACGCGGTGGAGTTGACGCCCGCGGGCCGGAAGATATTTTGCTGCACGTAGTCCTGGAAACTCTGGCCGGTAATCCGCTCGACGATCGTGACCAACAGTTGGAATCCGGAAATGGACCAGTCCCATTTCGCGCCAGGGCTGTTCACCCAATTTTTCCCGGCGTACAGGGCCATCACTTCATCCAGCGCTTTCGGCTGCCGGCTGGTGGCCTCGATGGGATCGCCGAGGTAATGATAGTCGACGATACCGGACGTATGATTGAGCAATTGACGTATCGCGACGTGATGGCCTTGGAGCGGAAACTCAGGAATGTATTTGGAGATGTCGTCGTCCAGTGACAATCGGCCCCGCTCGACCAGCTGCATCACCGCGATTCCGGTGAAGGGCAGCATGGGGCCAACCACGTGATAGACGGTTAGCTCCTTTGCCGGCGCTGCGAGCCCCAAGTCCGCGAGGCCGTAGCCTTTGTGCAGAACTATGCGGCCGGCACGCGCCACCAGCACGGAAGCACCGACAACGTGCTCTTGCGCCATGACCTTTCGCACGACGGCGTCCAGATCCGCGCCGGAGCGGCTTCCCGGCGCGGAATGCGCCGCGCTGGAGCCGAGCAGAAGCAGGGCAATGGACCAGGTTCGTGCGCTTCGCATGGCCGAATTATTCGACGGTCAAACTTTTCGCCAGATTGCGCGGTTGGTCGACGTCGGTGCCTTTGAGAACGGCGACGTGATAGGCCAGCAGCTGCATCGGAATGGCGAACACTGCGGGCGCCTGCAACGCGGTTGCATGCGCCGGCATGCGGATGACGGTGATGCCTTCCTCGCTTTGCATGCCGGAGTCAGGATCCGCGAAAACGTACAATTTGCCGCCGCGCGCGCGCACTTCATGCAAGTTGGATTTGAGCTTTTCCAGAAGATCATTGCTCGGGGCGACTGCAACCACCGGCATGTCTTCATCCACCAGCGCCAAAGGACCATGCTTGAGCTCCGCCGCGGGATAACCTTCGGCATGGATGTAGGAAATTTCTTTGAGCTTCAGCGCCCCTTCCATGGCGATCGCCTGCAACGGGCCGCGGCCTAGAAACAACGCGTGATGCTTCTCCACGAAGATCTCGGCCAGCGCCTGAATGGTTTCGTCGAGCTTCAGTGTTTTCTCGACCAACCCAGGCAGCTGCAGCAATTGCGACACCAGGGCTCTCTCCTCCGCGGCCGCGGGTCCGTTTTTCGCCAGTGCAATGGTGAGCATGGCAAGGGCGGTGAGCTGGGTGGTGAACGCCTTGGTGGAAGCGACGCCGATTTCAGGTCCCGCCCGCGTGAGCAGCACCAGGGTCGATTCCCTGACCATCGAGCTTTCCGCAACGTTGCAAATGCTCAAGGTGGATAGATACTTGGCTTGTTTGGCGTTGCGCAGCGCCGCCAAGGTATCCGCGGTCTCGCCGGACTGAGAAATTGCGACGAACAGGGTGTCCGGTGTGATCACCGGATCGCGGTAGCGGTATTCGCTGGCGATTTCGACGCGGGCCGGAATGCGGCAGATCTGCTCGATGAGATAGCTGGCGGTAAGGCCGGCGTGATAACTGGTGCCGCAGGCGGCAATGTGGACCGCTCTGACGCGCTTGAAAATCTCAGCGGCGCCGGGACCGAAGGCTGCGTCCAATAATTTGCCTCCGGCGATGCGCTCCTCCAGCGTTTGCGCGATTGCGCGCGGCTGTTCGTGAATTTCCTTGAGCATGAAGTGCCGGTATTGACCACGCTCGACGGCGTCCGCCGGCAGATCGCTCTCCCGGACCTCGCGTATGGCCGGCTGGCCCGCCGCATCCAGGATCTTTACCGACTGGCGGCGCACCTCAGCGACGTCGCCTTCTTCCAGGAACATGAAGCGGCGCGTGACCGGCAGCAGCGCGGCCACATCCGATGCCGCGAAATTCTCATCGATGCCCAGTCCGATCACCGCCGGACAGCCTTGGCGCGCCATGACGATGCACTCAGGGTCCGCCTCGCTCAAAACCGCGAGGGCGTAGGCGCCTTGCAATTCCGCGACCGTCTTGCGTACCGCCGCCAAGAGACCCGAGGACGAGGCGAGGTGGTGGTGAATGCGATGCGCGATGACTTCCGTGTCCGTTTCCGAGGTAAAGCTGTAGCCCAGATTCTTGAGTTCCGAACGCAAAATCTCGTGATTCTCGATGATGCCGTTGTGCACGATCGCAACCCGGCCGCGCGAAATGTGCGGGTGAGCATTTTCCGTGGTGGGCACCCCATGGGTTGCCCAACGAGTGTGCGCAATGCCGATCGATCCATGAAGCGGCTGCAAGTCCAAGGCGTCTTGCAAGACTTTGACTTTGCCAACCGTGCGCAAGCGGGCGAGCCGTCCATGGTCCAGCAGCGCGATGCCGGCGGAGTCGTATCCGCGGTACTCCAGGCGCCGCAATCCCTCCATCAGGATTGGAACCGCGCCGCGCTCGGCGACCACGCCCACGATGCCACACATAGGTCTCTCGGCCCGGATTAAAAAGGGTGGTTAGTGTGCCCGAGACGGCAACAAAATGAAGTCCCTCGCACAGCCCATTGGCACACCAAGTGCTCGGTTCTCGGAGCCAAATAATACTGTTTGCTAAATAGTATTAGTAAGTATATAGTATTGGCTCATGGACGATAGCAACGAACGCAAGTTTCAAAAAGAGCTCAACGGAGGCCTGGTTGGCCTGGTTCTGCTTGCGGTGCTCGCCGAGTCCGACGAAGATCTGTACGGCTATGAAATCGCCAAGCGTTTGGCGAATGCCAATGACGGAACCTCCATTTTCAAGGAGGGCACCATTTATCCCGTGCTGCGCGCCCTCTCGGCGGGAAATTTGTTGACCAGCCGCATCGTGCCCTCCTACTCCGGTCCGCCGCGCCGCTACTACCGAATCACGGAGCAAGGCCGCAGCGTACTCGCTGAATGGAAATTGATATGGCAGGGAACTCGCGACTTCGTGGACCGATTTACAGAAACAGACAATATTCAGGCATAGGACATCCGTCATGAACCGCAATGCGCCGCGCTCGATCGATCAATACCTCAGGCAACTGCGCGAGGAGCTCGCGGGAGCGGATTCCGCGCTCATACAAGACGCTCTTTACGACGCGGAGGAATATCTGCGCGCGGAGGTCGCGGCGCATCCGGACAAATCCGAATCCGATGTACTCGAACTGATTGCTTCCACCTATGGCGCGCCCGACGAAGTCGCCGGCGCCTACCGCGACACCGAGGTCAAGGTCAAAGCGGCCATGGCGACACCGCGCAAGGAAGCAACGTCACCCGCTCGGCCGATTCTTCGGCGTATTTCTGGACCCCCGCGCCTATACATCCTTGTTCTTCATGCTGCTGGCGCTCGCCACCGGGATTATTTATTTCGTGCTGGCGGTGACCGGGCTTTCGCTGTCGGCGGGCCTGTCGGTGCTCATCATTGGCGTACCCTTTTTTCTCATGTTCATGGCGGTTTGCCGCGTTGTGTCGTTGGCCGAAGGCCGTTTGATCGAGGCGATGACCGGCGTGCGCATGCCGCGGCGGCCGGTGTACCAGGGCAAGGCCCTGAAATTCTGGGAACGCATCGGCGAAATGCTGAAGGATCCCCGCACCTGGACCACGATCGCCTACTTCATCCTGATGCTGCCGATCGGCATTCTCTACTTTGTGACGGCCCTAGCGGGACTCTTGGTGAGTCTGTCGCTCATCGCGCTGCCCATCGTCGGGGTGCTTGCGCAAGAGGGTTGGTTCGGCCTGGGAGGCGTCGAAGTGTTCTCCACCGCGCAGCCGGAGTGGGTATTCCACTCGGGATTCGGCGTTCCTCTCCTGGGATTGGCCGGCGTTTTGTTGCTGACCTCGCTGATGCATCTGGCGCGCGGCGTCGGACGCCTGCATGCGATGTTCGCCAAATCCATGCTGGTCGCACGCACCGCCTCGAACAGCGCGGAGGCGGCCGAGCCTGACGCCGCGCTCGCGGCTCGCTAAAGCTGGCTCGATTCGCATACCAGGACCCAGGATGCAGCGCACCGGGGCGAGGCCGCGTCCCTAGCGGCCGCCAAGGTTTTGCGCCGTATCGGGAGCGACCGATCCGCCCAGCGCTTGAAACAGCGCCGCGGTATCCGCCAAGCGATTGGCGCGCGATTGGGTCGCCGTTATCAGCGCCTGCTGATAGCTTTGTTCGGCATAAAGCAGCGCCAAATAGCTCACCGCCCCGATTTTGAGCTGCTGCCGCGTCACCTCGAGGGTTTTTTGGGCCGCACTCAGCGCACGGCCAGCGGCTTCAATGGCATCCGCATCCGCGATCAGCGCGTGCAATGGCATCCGCGACGTTTTGAAATGCCGTGAGTACCGCGGACCTATACGCCGCTCCAGCCTGATCGAGAGCGGCATCCGCGGCGCGCTTACGATGCAGCAGGGTGCCGCCGGCAAACAGGGTCTGCGTCGCGTTGGCGCCGATGCTCCAAAACCCCGTGCCCGGCTTGAACAAATCGCTCATTGCGGTTGCGGCGCTGCCGATGTTGCCGGTGATCGTGAATTGCGGCAGTAAATTGGCGATCGCCACGCCGACCTGCGCAGTCGCCGCGTGAAGTTGCGCCTCGGCGGCGCGCACGTCGGGGCGCCGCTCGACCAGTTCTGAAGGCACGCCGAGCGGCAAATCCATCGGCAGCACCAATTGCTCGAGCTGCAAATTGGTAGGCGTGAAATCCGCCGGCAAACGACCGGTCAGGACCGCCAACTGATCTTCCGCCTGGCACAGTTGCCGCTTGCAGCGGCGGTAAGGCCGCTTCCAATTGCGCCAGCGCAGCCTCCTGCGCGTAGACGTCGACTTCCGCAATGGCGCCCAGGGTAAGCTCATGACGCAGCACGCCGAGCGATTCGCGTTCCAGCGCGATGACCTGTTCGGTGGCGGCAATCTGTCCGCGATATCCGGCTTCCAGTATTGCCGAAGTGACAACGTTCGCCGTGAGCGTGAGGTAGGTCGCATCGAGCTGGAAGCGGCGCGGCTTCCGCCTGCGCCGCCAGCGATTCCACTTGGCGGCGATTCGCGCCAAAAATGTCGGGAACGAAACTCACGGTGACCTGCGGCGTGAACAAGTCGTACAGCGCCGTACCGGAGGCCAGGTTCGGCGCCAAAACGCCGGTGGCGTTGAGATTGCGGCTGGCATCGAACCCGGCTTGTACCGCCGGAAAGTAACTGCCGCGCTGCGCGGCGGTGTTCTCGAGGGCCCCGCGCAATGCCGCTTGTGCCGACAAAACATCGGGATTGGCCCGCAGCGCCTCGGTGACGAGCCCGTTCGAGTTCGGGCGAGCCGAACAGCAGCCACCAATTTCGCGGCACGGCCTGCTGCAGCAAGAATTTTTGGGCGCCGCGCCGGCGGCGCCGCGGCCGCGCCGGTCTGAACGGAAAGATCCTCGGCGGTATAGCGTGCCGCGTGAGGCGGCGCCGGCCTTTGGAAATTCGGCCCTACGCAAGCGCCCAAGGCCAGCGACGGCGCAGCATGACAAACCCGCCGCGTAGTTCATGCGCCGCTCTCCCGCGGCAACTCCTGCGGCATCTCCTGTGCCCGGGAAAATTTCAAAATCAGCACCGGCAGCACCAGCAATATCAACAGCGGCGCGAACAGCATGCCGCCGACCACGACGCGCGCCAGCGGGCGCTGCACTTGCGAGCCGATGTTGGTCGAAAACGCCGCCGGCAACAAACCCACGCACGCCACGATGCAGGTCATCATCACCGGCCGCAGCTGCGTGCGGCAGGTTTGCAGCATGGCGCTGGCGCGGTCGAGCCCGGACTCGAGGCTCAAATGGTAGTACGACAACACCAGAATCCCGTCCATGGCTGCGATTCCGAACAAAGCCACGAAACCTATGGCCGAGGAGACGCTGAACGGCGTGCCCGTAATCCACAGGGCGAAAATACCGCCCACCAATGCCATGGGAATGACGCTTGCGGCCAGCAGCGCGTCGCGCAGGCTGCTGAAATTCAAGTACAGGAGCAGCACGATGAGCGCGATCGACAGCGGCACGACCACGCCCAATCGCGCAATGGCTTCCTGCAGATTCCCGAATTCTCCCACCCACTCCAATCGATAGCCGCCCGGCAACTGCACCGCGGACTCGACGCCGCGTTGCGCCTCGAGCACTGCGCCGCCGAGATCGCGGCCGCGCACGCTGAACTTGATGGGTACGTAGCGCTGCTGCTGCTCGCGATAGATGAACGCAGCGCCGGACACCAGCCCCACGCGTGCCACATCCTCGAGCGGAACTTGGATCGACGCCTCCGGAACTGGATTGCGCCGCGATGGGAATGCGCCGGATCGACTCGAGATTCTGTCGAAACGGCGCGGCCAGCCGCACCATCATCGGAAAATGGCGGTCGCTGCTGCCTTCGTAGAGATCCCCGGCACTTTGGCCGCCGATGGCGGCCTGCACCACGGCATTGACGTCGCCCGGCGCCAGACCATAGCGGGCGGCTCGGACCCGATCCACATCGATGCGGATGGTGGGCTGGCCGAGGGAGTGCAGCACGGCGAGGTCCGTTATTCCCGGAACCTTGGCCAGCACCGCGGCGATCCGGTCGGCGGTCTTTTCCAACGTCTCCAGGTCGTTGCCGTAGACCTTGACCGAATTTTCGCCCTTGACCCCGGATGCGGCTTCTTCGACGTTGTCCTGGATGTATTGTGAGAAATTGAAATCCACGCCCGGGAACTGCTGCTCGAGGGCATCGGTCATCTGTTGCGTGAGCTTTTCCTTGTCGACGCCGGCGGGCCACGCATCGGAGGGTTTCAACGGCACGAAGAATTCCGCGTTGAAAAAGCCGGTCGCGTCGGTTCCGTCGTCTGGCCGCCCATGCTGCGACACGACCGATTCGACCTCCGGATACGCGGCCATCAGCCGCCGCATGCGATTTACGTAAATGTCGCTTTCTTCCAAAGAAACGGACTGCGGGAAGGTGGCTCGAACCCAGAGATTTCCCTCCTCGAGCGTGGGCAGGAATTCCAATCCCAACGAGCGCACGGCGATAAACGCCAACAACGCCAGGGCGCCCAGAGCCGCGAAGGTGATGATGCGATTCGCCAGCACGAATTCCAGCGCCGGTTCGTAGATGCGGCGCAGCCAGCGGACGACCGGGGTTTCGCGCTCTTGCACCTTTACGCCGAACAACAGCAGGCTCAAGGCTGGCGCGACGGTGAATGTGGCGATCAGACCGCCGGCGATCGCGTAGGCGTAGGTTTTCGCCATCGGACCGAAAATGTGTCCCTCGATGCCCGACAGGGTAAACAGCGGCACGAAGCCTGCGATGATGATGGCGGCGGCGAAGAATATGGACTGACTGACTTCCGCGGCGGCGACCGAGATGATTCCGGTCCTGCCGCGAAACCCGCTGCGCACTCGCATGCGATGCAGCGCGCTCGGGCCCTGACCCAGGTGCGCCGATGCCTCGGCCAGATGCCGATAGATGTTCTCAACCATGATGACCGTGGCATCGACGACCAAGCCGAAATCGATGGCGCCGACCGAAAGCAGGTTCGCAGACTCGCCGCGCAGCACCATGAGCCCGATGGCGAACGCCAGGGCGAACGGGATGGTCATTGCCACGATGAAGGCACTGCGCAGGTTGCCGAGAAACGCCCATTGCAGCAGAAAGATCAGCACGACGCCGGCGATCATGTTGTGCAGCACGGTTCGCGTCGTGACATGGATCAGGTCGCTGCGATCGTAAATGCGCTGGATGCTGACGCCGGGCGGCAGAATGCCGCTGCTGTTGACCTTGTCAACCTCCGCTTCGACGCGCTTGATGGTCGGAATGCTCTGCGCTCCACGCCGCATCAGCACGATGCCCTGGACGATGTCGTCGACGTCGTCGAAGCCCGCGATCCCGAGGCGCGGCATATTGCCTATGGTCACTTCAGCCACATCGCCGACCACCAGTGGCGCTCCTCGATTGCTGGCGATCATCGTGTTGCGGATTTCATCCGCGGAATGAATGAGGCCGACCCCGCGCACCACCGCGGATTGCGCGCCGAAATTGACCGTTTGGCCGCCGACATTGATGTTCGAATTGGCGAGCGCCTGCAGCACCTGCGGCACCGATAGGCCGTAGCCGATGAGTTTGCGCTGGTCGATGGCGATGTCGTATGTCTTGGTTTTGCCGCCCCAACCCGTCACGTCGATCACGCCCGGTATGGCTTTGAAGCGGCGCTCCAGGACCCAGTCCTCGAGAGTCTTCAAGTCAGTGACCGAATAGTTCGGCGGTCCGACCACACGATAGCGATAGATCTCGCCGATGGGGCTGGTCGGAGATATTTGCGGCTGCGCACCGCTCGGCAGGCTGCCGAGCTGCGAGAGCCGGTTGGTGACCCATTGCTCGGCCTGGGTGTAGGTGAAGTCATAGGTGAATTGCACCTTGACGTCCGAAAGGCCGAACAGGGAAATGGTCCGGATGGCCTGTATGTTCGGGATGCCGGCCATTTGGATTTCGAGCGGGATGGTGATGTAGCGCTCGATTTCCTCGGCCGACTGACCCGAACTCATGGTCACGATGTCGACCAGCGGCGGCACCGGATCCGGATACGCCTCGATATTGAGATTGAGCAGGCTGGCGGCACCCGCGGCGAGCACCAAGCTTAAGATGACGATGATGAGCACGCGCTGACGCAGCGCGAAGCTGACGATGGCGTTCATGAAGTCGCGGGAACCGCCGCTTGATCGATGAACAGTCCGCCCTGGGTGACCACCTTTTCGCCGGGTTTCAAACCCTCCAGCACCTCGATCAAGCCATCATTGCTGCGGCCGGTGCGAATCCTGCGCAATCCCAGCAGGCCGTCGCCGGCGGCCACCCAAACGTGCGCGGCGGCGCCTTCATAGATCACCGCGCTCGCCGGCACGGCCGGCGACTCGGACGCGTCGCCGATCAAAATACGAAAATTTGCGAACATCTCGGGTTTGAGCGCGCCGTCAGGGTTGCCGATTTCGGCGCGCACGGGCAGCCGGTGGGTCACCGCATCGACCACCGCACTGACATAGGTGAGACGTGCCTTGAAAGTCCGATTGGGGTACGCCGGTACATGCACCTCCACGGACTGCCCCGGTTTGACCAGTGCCGCATCCGATTCGCGCACGTTGGCGAGCAGCCAAACGCTCGACGTATCGGCGATGGTGAATTGCGGCGTGGCACTCCCGGCTTGCACATATTGGCCGGGCCCCACCTGTCGATCCACCACGACGCCGGCGATGGGCGCGGACAGCATGGCGAGCGGGCTGATGGTCCGATTGGCTTCCAGCGCGGCAATTTCAACCGGCGACTTGCCCAAAATGCTCAGGCGGTTGCGAACCGCGCTGAGCGCGGTTTCCGCGGCCGTCAAGTCATTCTGCGCGGTTTGCCAATCCTGCAGGCTGCCGCCCTTGGCATCGAGCAGCGCATGCTTGCGCTCTTCGGTGATGCGCGCGAGCTTCACTTGGGCGGCGGCGGTTGCCAGATCGTTTTGCGCCTGCACGAATTCCGATGCCTCGAGCACCGCCAGCGGCGCCCCGGCCTTGACGGTGTCGCCGAGACCCGCGATGACCCGCGTGACCCGGCCCGAATAGGGTGAAAATACCGGCGTCTCGCGATCGCCGTTGGCGGCAATCTTCCCCTCGGTGAGCTCCTCGCTGACGAAACCGTGCAGCCCGACCGGTGCAATCGTCAGCGTCTTCATCTGCTGCGGGGAGGCACGAAAGGTTCCGGGTTGCAAGGCGGCTGCCGCGGCGGGCGCGGCGCGGTTGCCGAACATCGCATCGCCCACCCGGACGGCCAGCACGAGGATCGCCACCGCCGCAAAGCCGATCCCGGCCGCAAGCAGTTGCCGCTCGCGAGGCCACGCGCGCCGGTTGATTGCCTGCTGGCCGCTGGAGGGCGGTGCGGGTTCCCCGGGCGTGCTGCTCATTCAAGAACCTCGTTCGATGGCATCGCGGAGCAATTCGCTCAGGCCGCGCCGAGATTCAGCTGCGAGGTTGCCTCGGCGGCCGTGGAAGCCGGGGCGGGCAAATGCACGACGAAGGTCGAGCCGGCGCCCTCGGCGCTGTCGACCTCGATGCTGCCTCCATGAAGCTCGAGCACCATGGCAACCAGGTGAAGTCCGACGCCGCTGCCGGCGACGCCGACCGCATTGGCGCCGCGGAAGTAGCGCTCGAACAAGTGGGCACGATCCCGTTCGGGAATACCGATGCCTCGATCGCGTATGCGAACCGAAATTTTCTCGGCGCAGTCGCGGTATGCGGTAACCTCGATCCGATCGCCCGCTGCGGAATACTTCAGCGCATTGGATAATAGGTTGCTGAACAATGCGAACAGCAACTTGCGGTCGCCGAGCATGACGGGCGGCAGACTCGGCGAAGTCCGCGCGGATATCGGCGCTTCGCGTGGTTTCGCGATGCAGCTGACACACTTCGTGCAGCAGCTCTGCGGGCGCGAATTCGCCGGGACGATATACGGCTTGTCCATCCAGCAGCAGCGAAGCGCCCAGCAGGCTGTCCATGATTCCCGTCAGGCGCGTTACGGCACTGCGAATCCGCAGTGCGCGCTCCAGCAGGTCATTCGGGCGAAAGCCGGTCCTTGAGCTTGATCAGCCGCTGTGCCTGGGCATCGATCACCGTGAGAGGCGTGCGAAACTCATGCGAGGTCATGGTGACGAAATTGCGCTGTTGCGCGGTCGCGCGCCGTTCATTCTCCAGAGTCGTCTCGAGCGCGGCGGCCTGTTCGATCAAGCGCTGCTGGCTCTGCACCAGCGCTATCGCATTGTCGCGGAACACCGCGACCGAACGCGCCATTTCGCCGATCTCGTCGTCGCGCCGGGTGCCGGGAATGCTGATGTCCGTGTCATGGGATGCCAGGGCTTGCATACGCCGCGCCAGATTGAGCAGCGGGCGCGAGACCGACCGCGTAATGTAGATGATGGTCGCCAAGACAAGGCAAGTCGCGACGATCATGGCGGTCACGATGAGGCGGCTGTCGTGCAAATAGGCGCCGGCGGCGCGTTCGCTGGCCTGCCGCGCCTTTGAGACGGTCTGATCGGTCAAGCCGCCCAGGGTGTCGCTGGCACGATCGAAAGCCCGCCGCGAGGCGCTCATGTACATGGCGATCGCGTCGGATTTGACGCCCGAATGCGAGAGCGCGAGCACTCGTGCCGCGATGATCTTGTAAGCAGCCCATTCGCGCGCAAACTCATCGTAAAGCCGCTGCTCCGAAGCTTCGTGCGGCAACGCCTCGTACGCGCTCTGCGCGCGCGCGACTTGCGAGTCGAGCGATGCGATCTCTTTTTCGCTCGCGGTGAGTTCAGGCGCCGTACTGGAGAGCAGGTGCGTGCCCTCGCCCGTGCGATAGTCGGACATGTAATTGTTGAGATCGCCGATCAAGCGAATGTCCTGCAGCCACTGATTGCGGATCTCGTCCGACACACGATTCACGTCGCTCAAGCGCTGCATGCTGAAAACGCCCAACCCGATCATGAGCAGGAGAAACAGCAGCGACGCCGCCGACAGCAGAATGCGAATGGCGCGCCGTGCGCGGCCCCGGGGCATTTCGGGGCGCTGCGCCTGGGTTGTCGCCGCCATGGGAATGCCGTTCACGGCTCGATCAACCGGCCCGAGACGGCCTTCACCGCGGCCTGCACTCGTGTGGCCACGTCGAGCTTGCGGCAGGCGGTTTCGATGTGAAAGTCGACGTTACGCTTGCTGGTGCCTACGATCTGCGCAATTTCGGCCGAAGTTTTGCCGCGCGCCGCCCAAGTCAAGCATTCGACCTCGCGCTCGCTCAAGTCGATTTGCCGTGCCCAGGGTTCGCTTCGGGCCACCTTGGCGAGCCGTGCGCGAATGATGGAGTCGAGAATTTCGAAGTCGATCGGTTTGACGATGTAATCATCGGCGCCGAGGCGGCGGCCTTTGAGCTGATTGTCGCGGTCCCCGAGCGCGGTCAGGAAAATGAACGGCATCGATGCAAAGCGCGGCGTCAGCTCGACCAGACGGTCGAGCAGATCGAAGCCGCTCATCACCGGCATGCTGACGTCGCAGAGCACAATGTCCGGATTGAGCTTGAGCACGGCGGCAAAGCCGGCCTGACCGTCGTGCGCGAGCGCCATTTCATAGCCGCGCTCCTCGAACTCCTCGGCGATGAGCGCCGCGGTCTCGAGGTCGTCCTCCACGCACAGGATTTTTCTACGCAGCGGCGCCATGCTCTAATGATCCGCGCCGCCGTAACCGGCGTCTACTGTGATCCGTAACAGTGCGGGGCCGCGCATGCAAAGATGCCGCCAAACGCCTGCGGGTTTGGCGCAATCAGTCCTTCGGGTTGGAAATCTTCCTGGCGATGACCTGCGCCTTTTCTTTTTCGCCGAGCTTGGCCGGACGTACCCACGCATCCTTGGTGATCTGTTGCGACCTTTCGAACGTGAGCTTGTTGTCGGGCGTACTCGAGGCGATCGTGGATCCGGCGCCGGTCGTGGCGCCCGCGCCGATTCGCACCGGCGCCACCATCATGGTGCCGGAACCGATGAAGGCGCCGTCGTCGATGAAAGTGGGCCACTTGTTGGCGCCGTCGTAGTTGCAGGTGATGCTGCCGGCGCCCACATTCACGTCCTTGCCGACGCGCGAATCGCCCAGGTAGGTCAAATGGTTGGCCTTGCTGCGCGCCCCGATCTCGGTGTTTTTCACTTCGACGAAGTTGCCGATGTGCACCTCGCCGTGCATGACGGTGCCGGGCCGAAGCCGCGCGAAGGGTCCGATGCGGCATTGCTGCGCGACGACGGCATGATCGATGACGCAGTTGGCGAAGATCTCGGTGCCTGCGCCTATGCGGGATTCGGCTATCACGCAGTTGGGGCCGACCTTCACGCCCGCCGCCAGATGTACCTTGCCGACGAGCACGGCATTGACATCGATGAAAACGTCGCGGCCCACCTCGACGTCGCCGCGAATATCGATGCGGGCGGGATCCGCCAACGTCGCGCCGGCGAGCATCAGTCGCTGCGCGCGTTGGCGCCGCAAACCCGCCTCGACTTCGCTCAGCTGAACCTTGTCGTTGACGCCCGCAACCTCGAGGGCATCGGCCGCCGCAACCGCTTCGATCCGGACTCCGCCCTGCGCGGCGGCCGCGACCACGTCCGTCAGAAAATATTCGCCCTGAGCGTTGTTCCTTCCGAGGCCCAGGAGCCACTCGCGCAGGCGTGCTGCCGGCGCCGCCATGAGGCCTGAATTGACCTCGCAAATCTGCAGCTGCGCAGGCGTGGCGTCGCGGTGCTCGACGATCGCAGCGACTTGGCCCGCGGCGTTGCGCACGATGCGTCCATAGCCATGCGCCTCGTCGAGTTCAACGGATAGTATGGCGAGCGCGTCCGCATCCGCCGCCGCGGTCAATTTTGCGAGCGAGGCGCCGCTGATGAGCGGCACATCTCCGTACAGCACCAGCACCGCGTGCTCGTCCGGAATGAGGCACATGGCCTGCATCACGGCATGTCCCGTGCCGAGCTGCTGCGCCTGCAAAACCCACTCGACCGGCTCCTCGTGCAGAGCCGCCTGCACTTGCGCGCCGCCGTGGCCGTATACCACGTAGATATTGCTGGGATGCAGGGCGCGCGCTGCGCTTATCACATGCCGCAGCAGCGGTTCGCCGGCCAAAGGCTGCAGGACTTTCGGCAGGTCGGAATTCATCCGCTTGCCCTGGCCGGCTGCCAAAATCACGACCGAAAGCTGCATGCAGACTCCGTTGCCGATAAGGTTCCTAGCGCTTCCTGCGCAATCGCGCGATGGCGCGCAATTGCGCCAACGCCCGCACCAGTTCCGACTGCGCCTCGGCGATGTCCAATTTGTCGCTGCGGTTGCGAACGGCGTCTTCGGCGCGTTGTTTGGCGGCGAGCGCGGCAGCCTCGTCGAGATCTTTTGCGCGCAGCGCGGTGTCCGCCAGCACCGTCACGAGGTGCGGCTGGATCTCCATCGCGCCGCCGCCGACGAAGAAGGACTGCTCCTCGTGGCCTTCGGTCTCAACCCGCACTTCACCCGGCGCCAAGGTGGTGAGCAACGGCGCGTGGCGCGGGTAGATGCCGAGTTCGCCGAGCGTGCCGGGCGCGAACACGCGCGTGGCCTCGCCGGAAAAGATCTGGCCCTCGGCGCTGACGATGTCGACGTGAATGGTTTTCGCCATGATTTATTGCAACGTTTTGGCTTTTTCCACGGCCTCTTCGATGGGGCCGATCATATAGAAAGCCTGCTCCGGCAGGTGATCGTACTCGCCGGCAATGATGGCCTTGAAGCCGCGGATGGTGTCCTTGAGCGAGACGATTTTTCCATCCTGGCCGGTAAACACCTTCGCCACGTTGAACGGCTGCGACAGGAAGCGCTGGATCTTGCGCGCACGGTAGACGCTCAACTTGTCTTCCTCGGACAATTCGTCCATTCCCAGGATCGCGATGATGTCCTGCAGCTCCTTGTAGCGCTGCAATACGGCCTGCACGGCGCGCGCGGTGTCGTAGTGTTCATGACCCACCACCAAAGGATCCAGCTGACGGCTGGTGGAGTCCAGGGGGTCTACGGCAGGATAAATGCCCAGCGAAGCGATTTGCCGCGACAGCACCACGGTGGCGTCCAAATGCGCAAAAGTCGTCGCGGGAGAGGGATCGGTCAGGTCGTCCGCGGGGACGTACACGGCTTGGATCGAGGTGATCGAACCGGTCTTGGTCGAGGTGATGCGCTCCTGAAGCACGCCCATTTCCTCGGCCAGCGTCGGCTGGTATCCCACCGCAGACGGCATGCGGCCGAGCAGCGCCGACACCTCGGTGCCCGCCAGGGTGTAGCGATAAATATTGTCGACGAAGAACAGCACATCGCGGCCCTTGCCGGAAGCTTGCTTCTCATCGCGAAAATATTCGGCCATGGTGAGGCCGGTGAGCGCGACGCGCAGGCGATTGCCCGGCGGCTCGTTCATCTGCCCGTACACCATGGCCACTTTGGATTTCGACAGGTCGTCTTTATCGATGACGCCCGACTCGATCATCTCGTGATAGAAGTCATTGCCTTCGCGGGTGCGCTCGCCGACGCCGGCAAACACGGACAATCCACTGTACTGCTTGGCGATGTTGTTGATGAGCTCCAGCATGTTCACGGTCTTGCCGACGCCGGCGCCGCCGAACAATCCGACCTTGCCGCCCTTGGCGAACGGCACCAGCAAATCGATGACCTTGATTCCGGTGACCAGCAAATCCTGACCGCCGGCCTGTTCGTCGTAGGCGGGCGCCGGCCGGTGGATCGGCAGATATTCCGTCGCCTTCACGGGGCCGCGCTCATCCTGCGGCTTGCCCAAAACGTCCATGATGCGGCCGAGCGTGCCGGTGCCGACCGGCACCATAATTCCCTTGCCCGTGCCTTTGACGGTGAGTCCGCGGCGCAACCCTTCCGATGGGCCCATGGCAATGGCACGCACCACGCCGTCGCCGAGCTGTTGCTGCACCTCGAGGGTCAGATCAACGTCATCGAGTTTGAGTGCGTCATACACCTTGGGGATCTGATCGCGTGGAAATTCCACGTCGATGACCGCGCCGATGATTTGCACGATTTTACCGCTGGACATTTGTAATAACCTCTTGCCTGAACCGCACCGTCATACTGCCGCTGCCCCACCAACGATCTCTGAGAGTTCCTTGGTGATCGCGGCCTGGCGCGCCTTGTTGTAAATGAGTTGCAGCTCATCGATGAGCTCGCCGGCGTTATCGGTCGCCGCCTTCATGGCCACCATGCGCGCGGCCATTTCGCAGGCCACGTTCTCGACCGCGCCCTGAAATATTTGCGCCTCGATGTAGCGCATGAGAATGCCGTCGAGGATGGTCATCGAGTCGGGCTCGTAGATATAGTCCCAACGTTCCTGCAGGTCTTCCTTGTCGATGGTTTGAATCGGCAGCAGCTGCGACACCACGCCCTTCTGGCTCATGGTGTTGACGAATACGTTGTGCGCCAGCAGCAGCTGATCGACCTTGGTCTCGCGGTAGAAATCCAGCATCACCTTGGTGGTGCCGATCAGATCGTTGATGTGCGGCCGATCGCCGAGATGAGTGACCGACGCCGCGATCTCGACCCCGGCGAGGCGGCGGAAGAATTGCAACGCCTTGGAGCCGATGACGCACAGGTACACCTTGGCGCCGCGCGACTGCGCCGCGCGGATCGAGGCCAAAGTCGCCTTGAACAAATTCAGGTTCAGCGACCCGCACAGGCCGCGATCGGTGCTGATCACCACGATGCCGACGGAATTCACCGGACGCTCGAGCGTGAAGGGGTGCTTGTAGTCCAGGTTTACCTGGCGCAGGTGGCCGATCATCTTGCGGACCTTTTCCGCATAGGGGCGCGCGGCGCGCATGCGGTCCTGCGCTTTGCGCATCTTGCTGGCCGCCACCATTTCCAGAGCCTTGGTGATCTTGCGGGTATTTTTGATGCTCGCGATCTTGCCCCGGATTTCTTTTGCGCCTGCCATTGCGTCCTCTATGCCCTAAGGTCTACAGCGTCGCGAAAAATTCGTCGCAGCACTTCTTCAGCGAGGCTTCGACTTCCTTGGTGAGGTCGGGCTTGCCGTTGATGGTCTTGAGCAGCTCGGCGTAGCTCGAGTGCGCGAAGGACTGCAAAGCCGCTTCCGTCTCCACCACTTTGAGCCGCGGCACCTTGTCGAAGTAGCCGCTGTTCGCCGCGTACAGCGTCAGCGACATTTCCGCCACCGACATGGGCGAGTACTGCTTCTGCTTCATGAGCTCGGTGACGCGTTGGCCGCGCTCGAGCTGTTTGCGGGTGGCTTCGTCCAAGTCCGAGGCGAACTGCGAGAAGGCCGCCAATTCGCGGTATTGCGCCAGCGCCAAACGCACGCCGCCGCCGAGCTTCTTGATGATATTGGTCTGCGCGGCGCCGCCGACGCGCGACACCGAGATGCCGGCATTGATGGCCGGGCGCATGCCGGCATTGAACAGATCGGTTTCCAAAAAGATCTGGCCGTCGGTGATGGAAATCACGTTGGTCGGCACGAACGCGGTGACGTCGCCCGCCTGGGTCTCGATGATGGGCAGGCCGGTCAGGGAGCCGGTCTTGCCCTTCACGCGGCCGTTGCTGATTTTCTCGACGTATTCTTCGTTGACCCGCGCGGAGCGTTCCAGCAGGCGCGAGTGCAGATAGAACACGTCGCCGGGATAGGCCTCGCGGCCCGGGGGCCGGCGCAGCAGCAAGGAAATCTGCCGGTAGGCCACGGCTTGCTTGGACAGATCGTCGTACACGATCAGCGCATCTTCGCCGTTGTCCATGAAATACTCGCCCATGGCGCAGCCGCCGTAGGGCGCCAGATACTGCATCGCCGCGGGGGTGGATGCGGATGCCGCGACGATGATGGTGTGCGCCATGGCGCCGTGCTCCTCGAGCTTGCGCACCACATTGGCGATCGAACTTTGCTTCTGACCGATGGCCACGTATACGCACTTAACGCCGGTGCCCTTCTGATTGATGATGGTATCGATGGCAACCGCGGTCTTTCCCGTCTGACGGTCGCCGATGATCAGTTCGCGCTGGCCGCGCCCGATCGGTACCATGGCATCGATGGCTTTCAAGCCGGTTTGCACCGGCTGCGATACGCTCTTGCGGAAAATGACGCCCGGCGCCACGCGCTCCAGGGGCGACTTCAATTTGGCGTTCACCGGCCCCTTGCCGTCGATGGGCACTCCCAATGCATCGACCACGCGGCCGAGCAGCTCCGGGCCCACGGGTACTTCAAGTATTCGGCCCGTGGTCTTGACCTCGGCGCCCTCGGAAATGCCCTTGTAGTCGCCGAGCACCACGGCGCCCACGGAATCCTGTTCGAGATTCAGCGCGAGCCCGAAGATGTTGCCCGAGAATTCCAACATTTCGCCGTAACGCGCGTCGGCGAGGCCGTGGATGCGCACGATGCCATCGGTGACGCTCACCACCGTGCCGACATTGCGCGCTTCGGTGGCGGACTTGAACTTGTCGATGCGCGCCTTGATGAGGTCGCTGATTTCCGATGCCTTGATGGACATAACCTAAATCCTCTAGCAATACTGGTCGTTTACGCCGTCAGCTCGAACGCAATGCGTTTGAGCCGGCTGAGCAGGGAACCGTCGATCACCGTGTCGCCGGCGCGCAGCACGGCGCCGCCGATCAAGGTGGAATCCGTGGCGAGGTGCATGCGCACCGAGCGCTTGAGCTTGCGCTCCAGCGCCAGCCCCAGCGCCTGCTGTTGGGCGCTGTCGATCGGCGCGGCGGAGGTCACCGTCACGTCGATGACCCGTTCCACCTCGTCTTTGTACTCGTCGAACAGCGTGGAAATTTCCGGCAGATAGCCTAGGCGATGATTCTCGCCGAGCATGCGAAAAAAGTTTTGGCCGTGCTCGTCGAGCGCGCCGCCGCTGACGCCCATCACGAACTGCGCCAGATCCTCGCCGCTCACGCTCGGGCTGCCGAGCAGCTCGTGCACCCGCGGATCGCGCACCGCCGTGGCGGCAGCGCGCAGCCTCTCGGACCAGCGCGGCAGATCCTTGTCCGCCTGCGCCTCCTGGAAGGCCGCTTTGGCGTAGGGCCGCGCGATGGTGGTCTTTTCAGCCATGCAAAAGCGTCCTAGATCTGCGCCGCGAGCTTGTCGATGATGTCGCCATGCGCGCGCGCGTCGATTTCGCGCTCGAGGATCTTCGCCGCCGCGCTCACCGCGATCTGCGCGACATCGCGCCGCAGACTCTCGCGCGCATGCGCGGCTTCGAGATCGATCTGCTCTTTCGCCGATGCCAACAGCCGCGCGCCTTCGGCGCTGGCGGTGCCCTTGGCCTCTTCCACCATGTCGTTGGCCCGATGCTGCGCCTGATCGACGATCTGCGCGGCGCGTTCGCGCGCTTCGCGCATGATGACTTCCGCGCGCTCATGGGCGGAAGCCAAATCTTGCGTGCCCTTTTCGGCGGCGGCAAGTCCTGCAGCGATCTTGCGCGAGCGCTCGTCCATCGGCCCCAGGATCATCGGCCACACGACCTTCATCGTGAACCAGATGAGGACGATGAACATGAGCGTCTGCACGATCAGCGTGAGATTGATATTCACAATCGTCTCCTGACCAGCTTTACCGGCAGCACGTTTAGTGCGGTATGCCCGACGCGAACGGATTCGCGAAGGTAAAGAACAGCGCGAAGCCGATGCCGATCATGGCGACCGCGTCCACCAGCGCCGCGACGATGAACATCTTCACCTGCAGCATCGGAGTGAGCTCGGGCTGACGCGCCGCGCCTTCCAGAAAGCGGCCGCCGAGAATGCCGAAGCCGATGGCGGTGCCGAGCGCGCCCATGCCGAAGATGATCCCGACGGCCAACACGGTCATGGCTTGGACGTGTGCAAAGTTTTCCATTCAATTCTCCTGAAACGAAACAGCTAGCGAAATTGTTGTTACCGAACTCGAAGACATCAATGATGTTCCTGCGCCATCGACAAATAGACGATCGTCAACACCATGAATATGAAGGCTTGCAGCGTGATCACCAGCAGGTGGAATACCGCCCAGACGAATGCCAACGCGAACTGCGCCAGCAACAGCACCCAGCCGCCGGCGCTCGACAACTGCTGCATCGCCGTGCAGTGTCAGGGCCGCGAGCAACAGAAAAATCATTTCGCCGGCGAACAGGTTGCCGTACAAGCGCAGCGACAGAGAAATTGGCCGCGCCAAGAACGGCACGATCTCCAGCAGCAAGTTCACGGGAACCAGCAGAATCTTCACGACGATATTCTTGGCGACGAAGGGCTGCAATGTCAGCTCTGCCAAAAAGCCGCCGAGGCCCTTCACTTTGATGCTGTAGTAGATGATGAGCACGAACACCGTCAAGGACATGGCGAACGTGGTGTTGAGGTCCGTGCTGGGCACGACCTTCAGATGTTCGACGCCGGCGTGATGCGCCGCCCAGGGCAGCAGATCGACCGGCAACAGATCCATGGCATTGAACAGGAAAACCCAGCAAAAAATGGTCAGCGCCAGGGGCGCGAGCAATTTATTGCTGCCGTGGAAGCTGTCCTTGACCTGTTCATCCACCAATTCTCGACCAACCACTCGACGAAATTCTGAAACTTGCCCGGCACGCCGGCTTTGGCGGTGCGCGCCGCGAAATAAAACAGCGCCGCCGAACAGCACGCGCCGAGCACCACGGAGAAAAATACCGTGTCGCAGGTGGATCACGGAAAAATCCACTATTCCCTTGGGTTCCTTGTTGGAGAGGAACGTCAGGTGATGAAGAATGTATTCGTTTGCGGTGGTGGGTTGCTCTGCTGCCATTTCAAGTTCTATGTGTGTCTCGATCGCCTCAAATCAACTGTTTTTCCCGCGTCCGCGCGGAATATTGGTCCCGCCCAGCGGCGGCAGCGCATTCGCCAGCGCCACCCAAAATACAAAAAAAGTTGCGACATAAGTGCCGAGCATCGCCAGCGGCACCACCCTCATCGTCTTCAGCACCACCACGAACAGCACGATGACGATCGCGATCTTGGCGCTTTCGCCGATGAAGAACGCGCGCATCGCCCGCTGCCCATCTGCAGCCGATTTGCCGCCAAAACCCAGCAATGCCATGACAAGACTCGCGGCGGTGCTGATGCCGCCGCCCATCGCCGCGGACAAAGCCGCATGGGGACCCGCAATCAGCCAGCTCACGAGAGCGCAGACTACGGTCACGGCCGCCTGGCCCAGGACGACGCTGAGAGCCAGCCGCCGCGCCAGGGCTAAATCGATCGCGACCAAGTTAAATCCCGTGGAGCGAAGCGCACGCGCGCTTCGCCTGTACCGTGCCAAAAATGGCCGGCGCATTATAGAGACGCCGCCTTAGGTCATCAAGGCGTTTCAGGCCTATTTATCGCGCTACTGGATGTGCGCCAGGATGCCTTCCAGCTCGTCCAGACTGTTGTAGCTGACAATCAGCTTGCCCTTGCCTGAAGCGGCATGTTGAAAGGCAACTTTGGCGCCCAGCTTCTCGGCGATTTCAGTTTCCAAGCGGTGAATGTCCGGATCCGGCGCGGCGGCGGGGGCGGCGGCGTCGGCCGTGTTTGGGATTCATGATGCGTCGCACCAAACCTTCCGTATCGCGCACCGACAAGGACTTCTTGGCGACCAAGGCGGCGACTTCGATCTGCTGCCGGCGCGTGGCGAGCCCCAGCAGCGCGCGCGCATGGCCCATTTCGATCTGGCGGCGTTCCAGCATCTCCTTGACCTCGTCGGTCAATTCCATCAGCCGCACCAAATTGCTGACCGCGGCGCGTGAGCGCCCCACGGCCTCGGCGGCGGCCTGATGCGTCAGTCCGAACTCCTCGATGAGCCGCAGCAGCGCTCGAGCCTCTTCCAGGGGATTCAAGTTTTCGCGCTGGATGTTCTCGATGAGCGCCATGGCGACCGCGTCCTCGTCGGGGACGTCGCGAATGACCGCGGGAATCTCCGCAAGCCCCGCCATCTGCGCCGCGCGCCAGCGTCGTTCGCCGGCGATGATTTCATAGCGCTGCGATTCAGTCGGCGAAGGCCGCGGCAGCGGACGCACCAGAATGGGCTGCACCAAGCCGCGCGATTTGATGGAGTCGGCCAGTTCGCCCAAGGATTCCGGCCGCATATCGGCACGGGGCTGATACTTGCCTCGCTGCAACAGATCGACCGGCAGCGACGCCAGCCGATCGCCGGCGAGAATCGGCGGTTTTTCGGCCTCCGGCATGCCGGCGCGCCGCGCGAGCAGCGGGGAGAGCTCAGCCAGGCCTCGACCTAAAGACGGCTTTTTGCCGGACATAACAATTTCCCGTAAACCGATGCGGCGATTATACGGGCGCTTCCGGCAGATCGTCGCGGCGAATCATTTCCCGCCGCCCGGCAGCTCGTCGCGGCGGATCATCTCGCCGGCCAACGCCAGATAGGCCAGGGCGCCGCGCGATTCCTTGTCGTGAAACAGCGCGGGCTTGCCGAAGCTGGGCGCCTCCGCCAGGCGCACGTTGCGCGGAATGACGGTGCGGAACACTTTCTCGCCGAAATGCTGCGTCAGTTGCGCGGACACCTCGTTGGCCAGATTATTGCGAGGGTCGAACATGGTGCGCAGCAATCCTTCGATCTCCAATTCCGGATTGATGCTCTCCTTGATCTGTTCGATGGTCTGCATCAAGGCGGTCAAGCCTTCGAGCGCATAGTATTCGCACTGCATCGGCACCATGACCGAATCCGCCGCCACCAGCGCATTCAAGGTCAGCATGTTGAGCGATGGCGGACAATCCACCAGGATGACGTCGAAATCGTTGCGCACCAGCGCCAGGGCGTTGCGCAATTTGAACTCGCGTCCCACGGTCATCGTGAGCAGGCGGACTTCGGCCGCGGTGAGATCCTGATTCGCCGGCATCAGCATGAAGCCGCCATACTCGACCGTGACCAAGGCCTCGACGGCGCCGCAATCGCCCAGCAGAACATCGCAGCTGGTGCGCGATTGCGCATGCTTGTCGATGCCGCATCCCATGGTGGCGTTGCCCTGCGGGTCGAGGTCGATGAGCAGCACGCGGCGCTTGGTCGCCGTCAACGACGCGGCGAGATTGACCGCGGTCGTGGTCTTGCCCACGCCGCCTTTCTGATTGGCCACCGCGATGACGCGTTTCATTGCTCCGCCCGCTTCAAGTCTTGCTCGACTTTCGATGTACAGGAATCAACTCCACGAGATGCCGCTCATCGGGCAGGCCCGGCACGTTCAAGCGATGCACCGCGAGAACGCGAAAGCTTTTCGGCAATGCCGATATCTCATCGTCGGGCCGCTTTCCCTTCATCGCCAGCAAGCGGCCGCCGGGAGCGCACAAGTGCCCGGCATAGGCCACGAAATCCGCCAGCGAGGACAACGCCCGGGCGACCACTGTATCGAAAAGTTCGAAAGGTCTATAGGTTTCCGCGCGGGAATTGACCACGATGCACATTGCCGCAGCCGATCCGCTCGGCCGTCTGCTCGACGAATCGGGCCTTCTTGCCCGTCGCCTCGATGAGCGTGAAGCGTGCGCTGCGGATTGACGATGCTCAGCACCAGGCCCGGAAAGCCCGCGCCGGTGCCGACGTCGGCCAACCGGTCGCCGCGCAGGTAGGGCTGCAAGCTCAAACTGTCGAGCACATGCTTTCGCAGCATGCCGGGGCGATCGCGGATCGCGGTCAGATTGAATTGAGCATTGCCCCGTTCGAGCTCATCCACGAGCGTGAGCAGCGTTTCGGCGCGCTTCGGATCCAGTTCGATCCCGAGGTCTCGGGCACCGTAGACGAGCATCTCGCGTTCAGCGGCGCGCATGGTGCGGGAGCCTGCTAGCGGTCCGATGCGGGATCGGCGAGATTGGCGGCGTCCAGCTGGATGCCCAATTGCGCAGAGCCATCCGGTTCGTTCTCGAAGTGCCCGGCGAATGCCACGCCGCCCGCGGATCCGGTGCATTCCGCCGTCGTCGTATCGGCGTTTTTGAGCCAAAGCCCGCACGCATCGGCGAAAATTCGCGCCGCGTCGCTCGCCGGCAGCCGCACCGTGGCCTCGATCCGCGAGAGCCGGTCGTGCCTGAAGCAAAGCAGGTATTCAGTAGGCGTTCGAGCCACGAACTGCGGCCGGGTTCCGTCGACGGCATAGCACTCCAACTCGTCGGCCGGCGCCGCACCCTGCGATTCGTCGCGAAACAGCAGCACCTCGTGCAGTGTCAAAGGCACGTCTCGCAAAGCGGTGCCGAACGCAACCACCAGCAGGACATGCCAATCGTAGGATGCATCGAGGAGCGCGGCCGGCGGCTGAGGCGGTTCGGGGGGCGCAGACGGTTTTGGCGCGGCGGCGCAGCCTGCGAGCATCAGCAAGAGAACCGTCGTGGGCGTTCGCATCACGGCGCTGCCAATCGATTGAGCAGCGTTTCCAGCTCTGCCGCCGCTTCCGGGTCCGCGGGCCGATCCTGCTCGAGCGCCCGGCGCAGCGCTTGCAACGCCGTGTCCTTGATTTTCGAGCAGGCCCGCGCATAGTGAACGCGCCAATCCGCTATCAGCTCGCGTTCGAAAAACTCATAGTCCCGGTCATTGACGATGGCATCGAGAACCATCGCGCACACCGCCAGTTGCTGCACGCGAGCCCAGCTCAAAACCGGCGCGGACGAGCCTTCGGCGAAACAGCGGCGCAGATAGGCCGGCGGGTCCGCGCTCGCGATCTCGTCCAGAAGATCGCCGACGTCGTAAGATTGAATCAAATGCTCGAAGCCCGCCATCGACCGCATTATCCCCGACGTGAGATAACATAGAAACATGAACCGAATTTATTTGCTGCTGCTGCTCGCCGCGCCGCTTTTCACCGTCTCCGAAGCCTCTGCCGTCTCGCGGGTCGAACGCGGCAATCTGACGTTTCGAAAACATTCCGCAAGCGCCGCCCGAGCTCGCGCGAAATTGGATGGCTATCTCAGTGCGCGCCAGGCCACGCCGCTCGATTGGTCGCCGAAGGGACAATTGCTGATCGCCACGCGCTTCGGCGATGTCGATCAGCTGCACCTGTTGGAACAGGCGGGAGGCACGCGCCGTCAACTGACATTCCTGCACGAGCCGATCACGGAAGCGGCGTTTTCGCCGGACCCCGCGCGCGCCGCCTACGTGTTCCTCAAGGACTCGGGCGGCAACGAAAATACCCAGATCTATTACCAACGCCTCGGCGATGCGGCCGCGAAGTTGTTGACCGACGGCAAGTCCATGAACGGTGCGCCGCACTGGTCCAACAGCGGGCGCGAAGTCGCCTTCTTCAGCAACGCTCGCGATGGCCGAAGTTTCGACATCGACATCGTGGATCCGGAATCGGGCGCATTGCCGCGCCTTGCCCTGGCGGGCGACGACAGCGGCGCCGCGTGGTCGGTGCTCGATTGGTCGCCCGATGATTCGAAACTGCTGGTGCGCAAGGAAGTGTCGATCTCCGAAGGGTATCTGTACGTCGTGGACTTGAGCAGCGGGCAAAAACGCGAAGTCGAGCCGGGGCCCGAGAAGGTCGGAATCGCGGGCGCAAAATTTTCGCGCGACGGCCAGGGGGTTTATCTGATCTCGGACCGCGACAGCGAATTTGCCCGGCTGCGCTACGTCGGTCTGTTCAACAACGAAAAAAGCGTGGTTTCGGCGCACATCCCCTGGGACATCGAAACGCTGGCGGTTTCGCGCGACGGACGCTATCTGGCCTACGTCAGCAATGAAGCGGGGATGAGCAGGCTCAATCTGCTCGATTTGCGCACGCACCAGGACCTCACGCCGCCGCGGCTGCCGCAGCCGGGCATCATCAGCTCATTGAGCTTCGACGCCACGGCCACGCGGCTCGCATTCGGATTCGCCGCGGCCAATCGACCGCGCGACGCCTACGTGCTGGATATCGCCGAAAACCGGCTGGAGCCCTGGACCCGCAGCGAAGCCGGGCGCCGTGGATGCCGCGAAATTCGTCTGCCGCGGCTGACGGAGTTTCCCACCTTCGACCGGGTCGACGGCAAGGCCCGCCAGGTGCCGGTGTATGTTTACGAGCCGTCCTCCGGCGGCCCCCATCCCGTGCTGATTTCGCTGCACGGCGGACCGGAGTCGCAATTCCGTCCGGGCTTCGACCCGTGGATTCAATACATGGTGAATGAGCTGGGCTTCGCCGTGATTGCGCCCAATGTGCGCGGCTCGTCAGGCTACGGCAAAACCTACCTGGCGCTCGACAACGGCATGCTGCGCGAAGACGCCGTGAAGGATGTCGGCGCCCTGTTGGTGTGGATCGAGCTGCAAAAGAACTTCGACGCCAAGCACGTGGTGGTTGCGGGCGGCTCGTACGGCGGCTATCTGAGCTTGGCGACGCTGGTCAATTACAGCGACCGCCTGCGCGGCGGTGTCGATGTCAGCGGCATCGCGGACTTCGTGAGCTTCTTGACCAATACCGCGCCCTACCGGCAAAACCAGCGGCGCGCGGAATATGGCGACGAACGGGACCTCGAGATGCGCGCTTTCTTGCGGCGCATCTCGCCATTGACCAACGCCGATCGCATCACCCGTCCGCTGCTCGTCGTCCACGGCAAAAACGATCCGCGCGTACCCGTCTCCGAGGCGGAGCAGATCGTGAACAAAGTGCGCGCGAAGGGCGGCGAGGTTTGGTATCTGCTGGCGGCCGACGAGGGTCACGGCTACCGCAAGAAGCAGAACCGCGATGCTTACTACGAGACGTTCGCGCAATTTCTGATGACGCTGCGCAACTAGCGCCGCGGCATCCGCCTGGCGCGGGAGGCCGTCCTATTTGCTTTCGGTGCTCGCCGTCGCCAAGGGCGAGGGTTGATTTGCGAAGTACTCGGCGGCGATTCTGACGTCTTCGTCGCTGGTCAGGAGCTTCGCCATGCCGTCCATGACGACATTCTTGCGGCGGCCGTTTCTATAGGAGGTCAGCGCCTGCTCCAGGTAATCCTCATGCTGTCCGGCGAGCACCGCCGGTTTCGGCTCGAGCGGGGCCGCGGTACCCAGGCCGGTCTCTCCGTGGCAGGCAACGCAGGCCGCCACTTGCTTGGGCGGCGCTTTGCCGGACGCGGGCGTACCGGGTTTTATCGGCTCCGGACCCTGCAAATAAGCCGCGATGTCTTCGATATCTTGATCGGAGAGCGAGGAGGCCTGCGCATGCATGGTGGCGTGCGGCCGCGTGCCGTCGCGATATTCGTGCAGCGCCGCGACCAGGTATTCCGCATTCTGATGCCGCAATTTCGGCACGCTGTAGTCGGGATAAGCGTTGCGGTAATTGGCGATTCCGTGGCATCCGTAACAGGTGTAGAACTTCATCTCGCCTTTGGCTGGATCGCCCGCCGCATGCGCGCCCAACGACAAACAAGTCAACGCCGTGCCGGCGAGCCACCCAGTCAATCGAGAAAGCATCTAGTACTCCGAGCGTTCTTAGGTTCTATGAGGTGCGGTGATGTTAAAGAGTGGGCGGCCAAATTGCCACTAAGGCGCCTGTAAGGTATTTGCCAGATCCTGCAGCAGCGCAGGATCGGTGGGCTTGGTTCCGGCCGGATAGCGGCAGGCCACCCGGCCGCCGCGGTCGATCAGAAATTTCTCGAAATTCCAGCCGATGTCCCCCGGAAAGCCGTTTTCCGGCGCCGTCAGCCACGCGTACAGCGGATGGCGGTGCGGGCCGTTCACCTCGATCTTCGCCGACAGCGGAAAGGTCACGCCAAAATTCACCGAACAGAAGGTCTGAATCTCGGCCGCGCTGCCCGGCTCCTGCGCGCCGAACTGATTGCAGGGAAATCCCACAACGGCGAATTCCTGGTTCTTGAGTTCTTGGTAGAGTTCCTCGAGGCCGGCATATTGCGGGGTGTAACCGCAGCGGCTCGCGACGTTCACCGCCAGCGTCACCTTGCCGCGCAGCGGCGCCAAAATATTGGGCGTGCCGTCAAGTCCCGGCACCGTGAAATCGTAAAAAGCGTTCATGCCAGGATCCTTCGAGTGAGCGCCCTCAAGCCGCGCGCTCGCGCCGCTTCAAATGCACCAACAGCAAAGAAACGGCTGCCGGCGTCAGCCCCGGGATGCGCGCGGCTTGTCCCAAGGTCTCCGGACGCACGTCGCAAAGCCGCTGGCGTACCTCGTTCGACAATCCGCCGACCAGTCCGTAGTCGATGTCGGGCGGCAGGCGCAACTCCTCGTTGCGCTGCGCGCGTTCGATCTCATCGCTCTGGCGCTTGAGGTAACCGGAATATTTGGCCTGCACCTCGACCTGCAGTTCAACCTGGTCGCACAGGCGCTCATCGGCGCGCCAAGCGGCGGCCGACGGCGCAGCGACGCAGCTCAAATCGCCGAAAGACACTTCCGGCCGGCGCAATAAATCGACGGCATGCGTCTCGCGCGACAGCGCCGCGCCCAGTTTGGCGAGCAATGCCGCATCGACGTCGCAAGGATGCACCACGGCGCGCTGCAGCCGCTCGACTTCGGCCGCGACGGCGGCGCGTTTGCGCTGGAAGAACTCCCAACGCTCGTCGTCGACGAGTCCGAGTTCCCGGCCCATCCCGGTCAAACGCAGGTCCGCGTTGTCCTCGCGCAGGGAAAGCCGGTATTCCGCGCGGCTGGTGAACATGCGGTAGGGTTCGCTCGCGCCGCGCGTGATCAAATCGTCGATGAGCACGCCAAGATAAGCGTTGCTGCGCTTGGGGTGCCAGGATTCGCGCCCTTGCACGGCAAGCGCGGCGTTGATCCCCGCCAGCAGGCCTTGTGCCGCCGCCTCTTCGTAGCCGGTGGTACCGTTGATCTGTCCGGCGAAATACAGACCCGCAAGGTATTTGCTTTCCAGGCTGTATTTCAAATCGCGCGGATCGAAGAAGTCGTACTCGATGGCATATCCGGGGCGCGTGATGTCGGCATTTTCGAAGCCTTCGATGCTGCGCACGAATTCCTGCTGCACATCGAAGGGCAGACTGGTCGAGATGCCGTTGGGGTAGATCTCGCGCGTGCTCAAGCCTTCGGGCTCGACGAAGATCTGATGCGATTTTTTGTCTGCGAATCGCACCACTTTGTCCTCGACCGAAGGACAGTAGCGCGGCCCGACGCCTTCGATCAGCCCGGTGAACAGCGGCGAGCGTGCAGTGGCCGCGCGAATGATGTCGTGGGTGCGCTCGTTGGTCGCGGTGATGTGGCAAGGAAGCTGGGATGGGTGCGAAGCGCGCGTTCCCAGGTAGGAAAAAACCGGCCGGGGATTGTCGCTGTGCTGCTCGCGCAGCGCCGAAAAATCGATGCTGCGGCCATCGATGCGCGGCGGAGTGCCGGTCTTCAGGCGTCCGACCCGCAACGGCAGCTCGCGCAGACGCAAGCTCAGGCTGAGCGAGGGCGGATCGCCGGCCCGGCCGCCGGGGTGGCTCTGAAGACCCACATGAATCTTGCCGCCCAAGAACGTGCCGGCGGTCAGAACGATCGCCGGCGCGCGAAACTCGATGCCGCTCGAAGTGACCACCCCGACGACACGATCGCCCTCGAGGATCAAATCCGCCGCTTCCTGCTGAAATAGCGCCAGGTGGGCTTGAGATTCGAGCATTCCGCGAATCGCCCGCTTGTAGAGCTGACGGTCCGCCTGCGCGCGCGTGGCGCGCACCGCGGGCCCCTTGCTGGCGTTCAAGGTTCGGAACTGGATGCCCGCCTGATCGGCGGCGCGCGCCATGGCGCCGCCGAGCGCATCGATTTCTTTCACCAGGTGCCCCTTGCCGATGCCGCCGATCGCAGGGTTGCAGCTCATCTGCCCCAAGGTCTCGATGCTATGCGTCAGCAACAGTGTGCGAACACCCATCCGGGCGGCCGCGAGCGCCGCTTCGGTGCCGGCATGGCCGCCGCCGATGACGATGACTTCGTACTGCTTCGCAAAACGCATGACGCTGAATCTACTCGTTTTTTTAGGCCGGGCGCGTACTCTAAACTCTCAGGCCCAAAAGCACCAGGGAACCATTGATGCGCAGCTGGAACTAAAGCTTAAGGAGCCTTAATGAAGAATTCCCGGAGCCTGCGCATGAATCCTCATTCATCGGTCCCTGCCAAGAGCGGCGCGGCGGCCGGGCGCGACGGCGGAGGCTTAGGAATCACCGCGATTGCCGTCATCGCCGCACTGCTGGTCGGCATGATCGGGATATTCGACGTCGCGGCCGGAGCCGCGCCGCAGATCGGCGAGTCGGCGCCGGATTTCACCGCGGTTGACGCTGAGGGCAACCCGATCCGTTTGAGCCAGTATCGGGGCAAGACCGTGGTGCTGGAATGGACCAACGCCGATTGTCCGTATGCCCGTCGGCAATACAGCACCGGCAACATGCAAAGCGTGCAGGCGCTGGCGCAAAAAGACGGCATCGTGTGGTTGACCGTGATCTCCCCGGCTGCCGGCAAGCTTCGGGCCGTCAACGGCGCCGCTGCGGATGCCCTCACGGTTTCGCGCCACGCCGACCCAACCGCCGTGCTGCTCGACCCCACAGGAAGCGTTGCGCGCATGTACGCGCGCCAACACCACGCCGCAAATGTTCGTGATCGACAAGCATGGGATGCTCAGGTACATGGGCGGCATGGACAGCATCGCGATCACCGGCGCGGCGGACATCGCACGCGCCGAACCATATTTGAAGGAAGCGATGCTGGCGGTGGCTGCTGGAGATCCGGCGCCGCACGCCGTAACCCAGCCTCACGGCTGCTCGATCGAATATTAGAGGCCATGCTTGGTATGGCGTCTGAGCGGGTATAGTCCGCCTCTTGATTATCCGTCCCGCCATTCCGGCTGAACGCCGGACTCTGGAGGCGCTGCAGTGGCGCGCATCGCTCGGCAATGAAGGCGATCGAGACGCATTGCTGCGCCACCCGGATGCCATCGACTTGCCGCTGGCGCAAATAAGCGCGGGCGGGGTCTTCGTGCTGGAACGAAGATGCCGCCATCGTCGGCTTTGCCGCCATCGTGACGCGCGGCGACGGCGACACCGAACTGGACGCACTGTTCGTGGAGCCCGCGATTCAACGCCGCGGCATCGGCCGCCGGCTCGTCGATCACTGCGCCGAGAAGGCGCGCTCGATGGGTTCGGGCGCGCTGCATGTCGTCGGGAACATGCACGCGAAGCAGTTCTATCTGTCGTGCGGTTTCACCGTCGTCGGCGACTTCCAAACCCGCTTCGGCTTAGGGCTGCTGATGCGCAAGGCGCTGTGAGCGCGCCGGCATCGAGCGCCGCCCGCCGGCGCTATTCCACGGCCAGAGGAATGCCGGCGAACTTGCCCGCCCATTTTTTGGGCCCCGTTTCATGCACCGATTCGCCATCGGCGCTCACCGCCACCGTGACCGGCATATCCTTGACGTCGAATTCGTACACCGCTTCCATGCCGAGTTCCGGAAACGCCACGACGCGGCTGCCGCGGATGGCATTGGACACCAGAAACGCCGCGCCGCCGACGGCAATCAAGTAGGCGGAACGGTGCTTCGCAATCGAGGCGACGGTTTCGGGACCGCGCTCGGCTTTTCCCACCATCGCCAGCAGTCCTGATTTGCCGAGCATCGTATCGGTGAATCGATCCATGCGATTGGCGGTGGTCGGACCCGCCGGTCCCACAATTTCCGTGCCCACAGGATCGACAGGACCCACGTAATAAATCACGCGCCCGCCAAAATCCAAGCCCTCGGGCAATGGTTTGCCGGCTTCAAGGAGCGCGCAGATGCGCTTATGCGCCGCGTCCCGGCCGGTCAGGAGCTTGCCGGACAAGAGCAGTCGCTCGCCCGGCTTCCAGGTCGCGATCTCTGACTTGCTGAGAGCATCGAGCGACACCCGTCGGGCGCTGGCGTCGGCGCTCCAATGCACCTTCGGCCAGAGATCCAAGTCCGGCGCTTGCAGCCGCGCGGGTCCCGAACCATCCAGCGTGAAATGAATGTGTCGAGTGGCGGCGCAATTGGGGATTACCGCCACGGGCAAGGAGGCAGCATGCGTCGGGTAGTCCAAAATCTTGACGTCCAACACCGTGGTCAAGCCGCCCAAGCCCTGCGCGCCGATTCCGAGCGCGTTGACCCGCCGGTAAATCTCCAAGCGCAGCTCCTCCAGCGGCGTTTTGGGACCGCGCGCGATCAGATCGCCGATATCGATCGGATCCATCAGCGATTTTTTGGCGAGCAACATGGCCTGCTCGGCGCTGCCGCCGATGCCGACGCCCAGCATTCCCGGGGGACACCAGCCTGCGCCCATCTCGGGCACCATTTCCAAAACCCAATCGGCCACCGAATCCGACGGGTTCAGCATGGCGAACATCGATTTGTTTTCCGAACCGCCGCCCTTCGCGGCGACGGTGATCTCGAGTTTATCGCCGGCAACGAATTCCGTATGGATCACCGCGGGAGTGTTGTCCTTGGTGTTGCCGCGCTTGAATGCCGGATCCGCGACGATCGAGGCGCGCAGCTTGTTGTCGGGGTTCAAGTACGCGCGGCGCACGCCTTCATTGATCATCCCGGGAAGATCCAGCGTCGCGTCCCAGGTCACGCCCATCCCCACCTTGACGAACACCACCACGATGCCGGTGTCCTGGCAGATCGGCCGGTGCCCTTCGGCGCACATGCGCGAGTTGGTCAGAATCTGCGCGATGGCGTCGCGCGCGGATGGACTTTGCTCCATTTGGTAGGCGCGGCCCATGGCGCGGATGAAATCGGGCGTGTGATAGTAGGAAATGTACTGCAGGGCGTCCGCAACACTCGTAATCACATCAACTTCGCGAATGACGGTCATGTCGCAAATCTATCAAGATGTGAGCAAGCATGGGTAGCGAATCCCATACAATCGCTGCAATGAGAGGTGGCATGCGGCAGCTGTTCGGGGCGTTCGTATGGGTGGGGCTTTGCGTGTGCGCCGCGTTTGCGCCGGCGGCCGCCGAGGATATCGGGACTTTGCCGACGATCGAATGCCGCCTCGAGCATCCGCTGCACCTGACTTCGATTGCCGCGCGCTGCGGGGCCTTGCGGGTGCCGATCGACCGCGAACACCCCAAAGAAGGATCGATCGTCCTGAAGGTGGCCGTCGTGCCCGCATTGAACCGGCGCAGCAGCGCGCCGCCCCTGTTTCTGTTGGCCGGTGGCCCGGGGCAGAGCGCGATGCAGGTGTACGTTGCGCTCAACAGCGCCTTCGCCCGCATCAATCGCACGCATGCAATCGTGTTGTTGGACCAGCGCGGCACGGGAAATTCCAACCAGCAGTCCTGCGAATATCCCGAAGATTGGCAGGAGCCGGCGGATCCGATGCCGGCGCTGCGCAAGGCGACCGCCGACTGCATTGCCAAGCTCGGGCCGCAGGTGCGTTTCTACACCACCAGCATCGCGGTCCGCGATCTCGACGATGTGCGCGCGGCCCTGGGATTCGACCAGATCGATTTGTACGGCGGCTCGTACGGCACGCGCGTCGCGGAACAGTACATGCGCCGCTACGGCGCGCGCGTGCACGCCGTGATCCTGGATGGCGTGACCTATCCGCAGCAGGCCATCGGCGCCGAAACCCCGGAGGATGCCGAGCGCGCCTTGAATCTGATCATCGCGCGCTGCCTGCAGACGCCCGATTGCGCCGCCACTTATCCGCATCTGCAGGACGAGTTGAAGGAGCTGCTGAGCCGGTTCGGTCCGCAAAAGGTCATGGTGACCATAGACGATCCCAACAGCGGGCTGCCGCTCGAAATCGAGTTCAACCGCAGGATACTGAACGCCGCGCTGCGCCTGCTTTCGTACAGCAGCCTGCAGGCCTCGCTGTTGCCGGCGCTGATTCACGAGGCGGCGCACGGCAAGCTGCGGCCGCTGGCGGCGCAATCGGTCATGAATACGCGCCAGATTGCCGATCAGATGGCGAACGGCATGCAGTACAGCGTGATCTGCAGCGAGGACGAACCAAGGTTCGCGGCGGTCGATCGCGCCGCCCTGGCGAAGACCTACCAGGGCACCGACATGTGGGATGCTTTGCTGGAGATTTGCAAGCTTTGGCCGAAGGGGCCGGTGGACGCGGATTTGCACGCTCCGCTGCACAGCGACATTCCGACGCTGCTGTTGTCCGGCGAGGCCGATCCGGTCACCCCGCCCGTCGACGCCGAACGCGCCGCGAGCGGTCTCACGCGCCACCGGCACTTGATCTTGAAGGGCGAAGGTCACGGCCAGCTGGCGACCGGCTGCATGCCCATCGTCGCGGCGGATTTCCTGGAAAACGCCGCACCCGACAAGCTGGATGCGGGCTGCCTCGACCGGCACACGCCCGAGCCGTTTTTCCTGAGTATGACGGGACCTGCGCCATGATCGAGGCCACGGGTCTGAACAAACGCTTCGGCAGCATCGAAGCGGCGCGCGACGTCTCGTTCGTGGCGCGCAACGGCGAAATCACCGGATTGCTCGGCGCCAATGGCGCCGGCAAATCCACCTGCCTGCGCATGCTCTACGGGGTGCTGACGCCCGACAGCGGCAAGGCATGCATCGACGGCATCGATATCCGCGGCGAGACCTCGAAGGCGCGCGCGCACCTGGGCGTGCTGCCGCACGCGGCCGGCCTGTACAACAACCTGACCGCGCGCGAGAACATCCGCTACTTCGGCACGCTGCACGGGATGGAGGCCACGCTGCTCGCGTCGCGCACCGCCGAGCTGTCGTCGGCGCTCGGCATGGATGCCTTCCTGGAACGCCGCGCGCGAGGATTTTCACAGGGTCAGCGCATCAAAGTGGCGCTGGCCCGCGCCTTGGTGCATGACCCCGGCAATGTCGTGCTCGACGAGCCCACCAACGGCCTCGACGTCATGGCAATCCGCAACTTGCGCGAGATGCTGTTGACGCTGAAGGCGCAAGGCCGCTGCGTATTGTTCTCGTCGCATGTCATGCAGGAGGTCGCCGCGCTGTGCGACCGCGTGGTCATCATCGGCCACGGGCGCGTACTGGCGGACGCCACGGTGCAGGAGATTCGCGAGCGCAGCGGCGCGGCAACCTTGGAAGAAGGCTTCCTGCAGGTGCTGGGCGATCCGGAAGGCGTGAGCTGATGCGCACCCTGCTGACGGTTTTCGCCAAGGAATTCTTGGAGAATCTGCGCGACCGGCGCACGCTGTTGTCGGCGCTGCTGTTCGGTCCTCTGTTTGGACCGCTGCTTTTCGGCCTCATGGTATCGCGCATGCTGGAGCAGAGCGTGGTCGAATCGGACGTGCCCCTGAAGATCACGATCTCCGGCGGCCATTACGCGCCCGGCCTGATCCGTTATCTCGAGGGACGCGGCGTCGAGCTCACCCGCAAAGAACTGTCGGAGAATGAGGCCCGGGCAGCCGTTAAAAGCGGCCGCTCCCAGGTGGTGCTGCTGGTGCCCGCCGATTATCCAAAGCTCTTCGTTGCCGCAAGACCCGCGCCGCTGCTGCTGTTCGCGGACAGTTCGGATTCGCAGACGCGCAAGATTGCCGATCGGGCCAAAGGCATGCTGGGCGCTTACGGCAGCACCATCGCGCAATTGCGGCTGGAAATGCGCGGCGTGAGCCCCTTGCTGAGCATCCCCGTTGCGGTCAACGAGGTCGATATCGCGACGCCCGCGGGGCGCGCGGTCGTCGTGCTGGGATTCATGACGTATTTCGTGTTGTTCGCCTTGTTGATGGGCGGACTGTACCTGGCGATCGATTCCACCGCGGGCGAGCGCGAACGCGGATCGCTCGAAGCGCTGCTCAGTTTGCCGGTGGCGCGCTCGGCGCTGGTGGGCGGCAAAATCCTGGCCACCTGCGCCTACATGTGCATTTCGCTGGGCTTGAGCCTCACCGCCTTCGTTTGCGTGTTTCGCTTCGTGCCCCTCGAACGCATCGGCATGAGTGCGAATCTGGGCTTTCGCACGGCGGTGATCTTTTTTGGAATATGCCTGCCGTTCGTGCCGCTGGGCGCGACGCTCATGACCTTGGTCGCCTCGTTCACGCGAACCTACCGCGAGGCGCAAACCTACCTCACCACCGTGCTGCTGGTGCCGACGCTGCCGATCGCCTTTGCCAGCATCTATTCGCTGAAAACCAAAAGCTCGCTGATGATCATCCCATCCTTGAGCCAGCATTTATTGATGACCAGCGTGCTCAAGGACGAGCCGATTTTATTGAGCGACGTGTTGGTCTCGGCGGCGGCTTCGCTGGGTTTGGCGCTGCTGATGTTCGTGCTCACCGCGCGCCATTGGCGCCGCGAATCCATGCTGGCGTGAACCTGTTGTATGAACGTTCAATAGGGGCTTTTTTTAAGGGGAATCCTGAATAGCGTTCCACTAGAGCACATGTATACTATTTGCAACGCTTAAATTGGCGTTGCTCGGGAGAATAAGGATGAGCGCATCTGCATCCGCACGGATGGGCACCGTGGCATTCCTCGCCGTTCTGGCGCTATCCGCAGGCACTATGCTCTGGTTTTTCTGGCGTTTTCCGCTCATGACCGCAATCGTCACACTCGCTGTGTTCGCAGCTCTCGTCGTTTTGGCGCGGCTCGCGAAATCCATCGATGTCGACCTGCAGGATCTGGATCGGAGCGAACAGAGCGTCTAATGTCGCCGATCGGCGACAGGCCTCGCGCGCGAGGCTAGGGTCAGCGTCGCTGTTGATTTCCTGAAACTCCGCGAATATCGAAAAGCGCACTACAGGCGCTTCAGCGCGGCTTTGGCACGCAAAGTTTGCGGATGGTTGGCGCCGAGTTGGGATTCCAAATCGAGGCTGGCTTTCTTCAATAGTGCCGGCGCTGCGGCGCTGCCGCTCTTGGCGAGGACCTCGCCCAAGCGTTCCTCGGCCTGCGCGAGTTCCCAAACATCATCGGGCGTGCGTTTCCGAATCGAAACCGCTTCCTCGAGCGCCGCCTGCGCATCTGTTTGGCGGCCTTGTGCGGATTCGACGCTGCCCAAGCCTTCGAGCGCCATCGCCAGAGTGGCCGCGCTTTGCGCGCCCAACTTGCGCAAGCCGGCAGCGGCCTCGGCAAACTGCCGCTCCGCCTGCGGGTAATTGCGCTCGCTCGCGGCAAGCTGGGCGAGGGCGATTTCAGCCCGCAGCGTCAGAGGATGGGCGGGGCCGTAATGAGCCGACGCGGCTTGGTAGGATTCTTTCAGCATGCCCGCGGCTTCCGATTGATCTCGCGGCCAGCAGCGCTTCACCCAGGAATATCCGCGCTTGAAGCGCGACCGGACTGTCGGGTCCGGCATAGCGGGCGGCGATTTCCGCCGCTTGCCGCAGGATGCTGATGGCGGCTTCGTTGCGATTCGTGATCGAGAGTATCCGCCCGTAATAGCTCATCGCGGCGGCAACCGCGGCTGAATCTCCCGCCAGCGCCCGTTCCCGCTCCACGGAACTCTTCAGTAGCGCTTCGGCTTCGCGCAAATGGCCGTCGCGCATTTCCAAAGTCCCGGTGTTGGCCACGATGATTTGCGCATCGAGCCCGTCGCCCAGGCCGAGCGCGCGATAGATCGCGGTGGTTTCGTAGTTGGCTTTGAGTGCCTCGGGCAGCCGATTCACGGTGGCCAGCGCGATGGCCAGAGAGTTGAAGAGCAGCGCAGTCTCGCGATTGTCATGCCCGGACAGGGCGATGCGCTGGGCGATGGCTTCCCGGGTCGTGGCAATGGAGCCCTCGATGTCGCCGCGCGCACGCTGCACGCGAGAGCGGATCGCCATTCCCTCCAAGCGCTCTTCGGCGAAGCCGCGGGGCGTCTGCCGCCAGAAGGATTCGGCCTGCTGCAGCAATTGCGCGGCGCGATCCACATGGCCGCGCAGCAGTTCGATGTTGGCCAATTTTTGGCGTGCATCGGCAATCGCGAACGGATCCGCGCGCGAATCCGCTTTGGCGAGAAATCCCTCGAGCAGTGCCGCGGCGCCGTTCGCATCCTCCAGCGCGCCGTACAGATCCGCCAGCGTCAGAACGATCTGTCCCGCGAGCAGCGGCTGATCGAGATATTCCTTCAGCACCCGCTGCGCACTCGAGTCGATCATGCCCTTGGCGGTGGTCGGCTTGGAACCCTGATCGCTGATCGCGGCGCGAAACAAACCCGTTAGGTTGTAGCGCACCGCTTCCTCTCGCGCTGCATCGCGACGCGCCACGTCGCGTTCCTGCGCGGCTTTTTCGGCCTGCCAGGCCGCCACTCCCAACCCCACCGCCAGCGAGACGATCACCGCCGCGACGGCGGCGGCTGCCCAACGATAACGGCGCAGAGTGCGGCTGATGACATACAGCCGCGCGCCCTCGCGCGCTTCGACCGGTTCTCCGCGCCCCGCCCGCTCGACATCGAGCTTGATGGCCTCCACCGTTGCGTAGCGGTCACCTGGTTCCTTGCGCAGCGCCTTGGCCACGATGGCGTCGAGATCGCCGCGCAGCAGCCGTACCGGAACCGGCGCGTTCGGCTGCGCTTCCGCCGTGCGCGAGAGCGACGGCGCCGGCCGCTGCAGCACCGTGCGCATCGCCTGCAATACCGGCGTGTCCGATCCCATCCAAGGATGCGTGCCGCTCAGGAGTTCGAACAGCAGCAGGCCCAGCGCGTACACGTCGGTGGCGGTGGTGACGGCGCCGCCGGTGAGTTGCTCGGGCGCCGCGCAAATCGGGGTCATCGGCGTGGCTGCCGCCTGGGTTACCCGGGCGCGCTGCGCGTCCAACAGCTTCGCAATCCCGAAATCCAGAAGCTTCACCGCGCCGCCCGGCGTCACCAAAATGTTCGAGGGTTTGAGGTCGCGGTGAACGATGAGATTGCGGTGGGCATAGGCAACGGCGTCGCACACCTGAACGAAGAGAGCGAGGCGCTGCTCGAACGTCGCCTGGGTGATCTGGCAATACTCGGTGATCGGCCGGCCTGCGACGAATTCCATCACCATGAAGGGCCGGCCGTCCTCGGTCACGCCGCCGTCATAGAGCCGCGCGATGCCCGGATGTTCGAGCCGCGCCAATATCTGGCGCTCTGCTTGAAATCGGACCATCTGCGCCGCAGCCTCGCGCTGCAAGAGCTTGATGGCGACGCGCTGCTCGAAATTGCCGTCCGCGCGGCTCGCCTCATAGACTTCGCCCATGCCGCCGCGCCCGATGAGGCGGGTGATGCGCCATGAACCGAGACGCAGTCCAACCGTGCCGTCCGCAACCGATTCGTCCGACGCAGGCTTGGGCGGAATGGTCAGAAATCCGCCCGATGCACTCGCCGCGCGCAGCAGGCTTTCAACTTCCGCGAGCACCGCGGAATCTTCGATGCGGCGGGCGCGCAGATTCGCGATGCGCTGCGCTTCGGGCAAATCGAACATATCGTCGAGCAGCGCATCGACGCGGGCTCTTTGCGCCGCAGTCAGGGGGGCTGTGACTTGACCGCTCGGTTGCATATTATTATGGAGCCTGGCGTTTACCGGTCAGTGTACCTGAGCGGCTGCAAAAATTCGGCTGCACAGCGCTCCCAGTTTTTCGGGCAGCGCATCAAGAGGCACCGCGATGTCGTCGCTGTCGCCGCGGACCTGGATGTCGCAGAGGAGGTCGTTTTTTTGCGCAATGACCTCGTGAAGCGCGTCCTGCCACACCGCTGCATCGCCGACGCCGCCGAGCGGCCGAACCGGCAGCGTCATTTTCCCGGTCGACCAGGCGTCGAGCGCGGCCTTGCCGAGGCCGGGACGCACACTCACCGTGATGGCCGAGAAGCCGGTGGTCAGGAAAGCGCACGACTGATCGTCGCCCGCAATTGCCGCGGCGTGGGTGATGGGTGCATGCAGAAAGGCGCCGAGAGCGGCGGCCTTGAGAACCAGCGTGTCACAGGGGGAAAGCGCGGCGACAACGGGCGGCGCGGCGCCGGGCGGCGCCTTCGCGCAGGCCGCCAAGGTCAAACACACGGCAAGGAGCGGCAGGCTCAGTCGCTCGACGGAATTCATTTTGCTGCGGCGCCGGCGTCCTTCATGACGATGGCCGCGCCGAGAAATCCCTGCCGCGCGCCCCCTGAGTGAGCGGCGCTGTTGAGCGCGGCGAACACGATACCGACGAGAATGGTGCAGGCGACCACGCTCGCCGTGTAGCCGAAAGCTTTCTCCTGCGGCGACCGCATGAGCACCGGCAATCCCAGATACAGCACGTAGATGCCGTAGCAACCGGCGAGCAGCTGCAGCAGCGTCGCGAGAATCGGCGACCAGGCGAGCACCGAGCTCAGCATCGCAGGTGTGAGGCTGTATGCCGCGGCTTTGAGCGCTTGGCGCTGATCTTTGGTTCCGGAGAATGTAGGCGCCAGCGCGCCGATGATGAGGCCTATGACCAAGACGCCGAACAAGGCGGTGACGAACATCATCGCCGTGAACTCTAGTCCGCTCCCGATCGGCATGCGAAAGCGGCTGCCGAACGCCGATTCGACGCCGAGTACCGATATCTTGAGGAAGCCCAACAGCGCGGCCAGGAGCGCGAGCGGCACGACGTAGCCCACATACAGCTGCGGCGCGGTCGTGGGTTCCGAAGCGATGGCAGGCCACTCGGTTTTTGGACTCAAAACGATGTTTTTGACGCGCGCCAGCAGCCCCGGCGCGGACGCCGCGGCGGCGGCCCAAGTATGGGGAGAATTCATGGCGCCCTCCTGTTGATCTGACTATGAGAACCAGAAGCGGCTTGCGAACCCGCCATGGCGGCCGCGGCCAAAACCGCTGACCCATGCCGCCGGTTGCGTCTAGAATCGCGCGATGGAACAGGCGCACCCGCTCCCGGACGACGCGTTCGCACGGCTGGAGACGAGCACGGCCTCGGCCGACGTACGGCGTATAGCCGCCGAATTGCTGCCCGCCTTCTATCAGGAGCTGCGGCGCATTGCGCAACGCACGCGCGCGCGCATGGGCGCGGGCCACACCCTGCAAACGACGGCGCTGGTTCACGAAGCGTACCTGCGCTTGGGACAATCGCGCAGCTTCGTCGACGAGACGCATTTTCTGCGCGCGGCCGCGCTCGCCATGCGCCATGCCCTGATCAATTACGCGCAATCGCGCGTCGCGGAGAAGCGCGGCGGCGGCGGTCAGCACGTGACCCTGTCGCATATCGATGAGTTCTCGATCGAATCGGACGAGGGCATGCTGGCGCTCAACGAGGCGATGGAAAAATTGACTCAAGAGATGCCGCGCCTCGCCGATGTGGTCGAGTGCCGCTTCTTCGGCGGCTACGGCGAGGAAGATACCGCGCGGGCGTTGGGCGTTTCCTTGCGCACCGTACAGCGCGACTGGCTCAAAGCTCGCGCATGGTTGTTTCGCGAGCTGGGCGGGACGCCTTAGCGTGGCGGGATCAATGGCGCCAAACGGTTCTTGTCTTCGAGCGCAAGGATTCGAAGCACCCCGGCGGCTGGCTTTTCGGCGGATTTAAGCAGGAGCAATCATGAGTTTATTTGGCCACCCCACCGATCTGAATCGGCAATTCATCGCAAGACCGGACACCGCCAAAGAGGACATCCTCTACAAGTGGCCGGACATGACCATCCGCAAGTTCACGCAGGTCACCGTGCAGCCGGACGAGGTAGCGCTTTTCTTCAAGGAGGGCAAGCTGGCCGGGACGCTGCCGCAGGGCCGCTCCACCATGGACGGCGCCCTCATCCCTTTCCTCGGCGACATCGTCGATTGGGCGAGCGGCGGCAACATGTACCGCGCCGAACTGTATTTCGTGGGCACGCGCGAATTCGTCAGCCTGCCCTTCGGCGGCCCAATCGACAACATCGAGGATCCGGAGACCGGATTGGCCGTGGGCCTGCGGGTGTTCGGCGAATACGCGTTGTCGGTGAGCGATCCTTGCGCCATGATTTTGAAATTGGTGGGGACCCGCCAGGCCAGCAACGATCTGATCACCGACTGGGCGCGCGAGCAAATCCTCAAAGCCTTGCGAACCAGCGTCGTGAAGAAGCTCACCGCGGAAAAGTGGCCGGTACTGGGATTGGCGGCGCGTACCGCGGACATCGAAACCGCATTGATTGCCGACGTCCAGGCGCCCCTGCAGCCCTATGGGCTCAAGATCACGCGGCTCGGCAACATGACCATCAGTCTAAGTCCCGAGGATGAACAAACCCTGAAAGGGCTGCGCAAAGACACCGCTTACACGCGGCTCGCGGGCGGCTTTCGCGAATACGGCGTCGGCGCCGCACTCAAAGGCATCGGCGAGGGAGCAGCGGCAGGCGGCGGCAACGCCGCGGCGGCCTTGGGTATAGGCATGGGACTCGGCGGGATGGTCGGGGGAATCGGCGTCGCGCCCAACCTCGGCGGCGGACAGAACCCCGGCGGAGGCGCCGGCCCTGGGCCGGGCGGCACGGGTCCTGGCGGCGGCGCCGGCGGCGCGGTGTGCGCCAGTTGCCACGCGCCGAATGCACCAGGCGCAAAATTTTGCTCGAGCTGCGGAGTTGCCATGGCGCCAAAGGGCGTGCACTGCACGCAATGCGGCACGGCCGCCTCGCCCGGTGCAAAGTTTTGCGCCAATTGCGGAGGCGCACTGACTTGAGCGCGCGTGCAAAGCTTCTGCGCTGCGCCGGAACGATCTCGACGCTGATTTTCGCGGCGGCCGCGCCGGCCCGCACGGGCGGCGGCAGCCATGCGGCGATAAGCCACAGTGCGAGCAGCAGTTCCGGTGGATCGTTCGGCAGCGGCGGCTCCTTTGGCGGCCTGATCGGACTGCTGATCCTCATTTTTATCGTGGGCTACATTCTGCGGCGCGTGAGGAATAATTCAGCCGGCCAAGCGCTCGGCGGATCGCCGCAAGCGCAGGCGGCGATCGCGACTTTGGGTTCCGTCATCGGCGGCGCCAATCTCGCCAAGATCGCGCTGGGCGACTTGGGATCCGCGGGCGGCCCGTTGCGGCGCGCGTTGCCGCCCGGGATCGATGCCATCCGCGCGCTCGATCCGGGCTTCGAAATGGAAACCTTCCTGCAGCGCGCCGAAATGACTTTCTTCTTGGTGAAGCGCGGCGTACAGAAGAACGACGCCGCGGCGATCCGGCCGTACCTGAACGACGCGGTGTTCAACGCCGTCTCGCAAGGCATTGCGCAATCCAAGGCGCAGCACCGGCATGCCTTGTTGGAGAGCCTGAACATTCGCGGGCTTGCGGTGGAGGACGCGCAGTGCCAGCCGTTGGGGCAGAGCATTCAAGTGCACTTCGATCTGGTGTATCGGGCCAAGACTCTGAACGATGCCAATCAAACCGTCGCGGACGAAGGGCAGGATCGGCGTCACGCGGAGCGCTGGACGTTCGGCCGCGGTCCCGCCGCGCGCACCGCGCTCAACGGCGGGGTCATCGCAGCGCGCTGCCCGGCGTGCGGCGCTGAACTGCGCTTGGGGCTCGATGGAACTTGCGCGCATTGCAAGGCGAGCGTCACCAACGGCTCGGTCGATTGGGTGGTCGTCGATGTGCAGGCCGCCAATTACGTGGGATACAGCGCGGACTCCTCGCTGGGTTTCGCGGCGCCCTCCATCGCAGAAGGCGTTGCCGCGCTCACCGCCGCGGACAAGGATTTCTCGCTCGGAATTTTCGAAGGCCGGGTCAAGACGGCGTTTCTCGCGCTGCAGGAGGCGTGGTGCAAGCAGAACCTCGATGCCGGCCGCGCATTCTTGAGTCCCGGAGCCTATTTCAGCTGGAGTACGCAGCTTGAAACCATGGCGGCCGAAGGGCGGCGCAACGTCATGGAAAACCTCAGCGTTCGCGCCATCCAACCCGTTCGCATCGTCCATGGCCGCGTTTTCGACGACCTGACGGTGCGCATCAGCGCCGCCGCCGCCGATTTCGAAGTCGATCAGTCCGGCAAAATCGTTTTCGGCGATCGCAGCGTGCGGCCCTTCATGGAGGACTGGACCTTCCAGCGTTCCGTCGGCGCCGCCACCTCGAACAAGCCCGGTACGCTCGAGAACACCTGTCCGAGTTGCGGCGCGCCGCTGTCCTTGACTCAGATCGGCGAGTGCCGCTATTGCAAGGCGGCGGTGACCAGCGGCAAATTCGACTGGGTGGTGTCGCGGATCGACCAGGAGGACGAGGGGAGCGCCGGAACCGGCGCATCGTTGAACATGAACGATGTCGGCGAGGCCATCGCATTGCAGGTGGGCGGCGCCATCGTCGGCGGATTGCTCGGCAGTCTGCTGTCGGATCGGCGCTGATTCGCCGCGCCGCAAAAGCCCCTGCGCCGCGCGGCGTCATTTTCCGATGCAGAAGCTGCTGAAGATTTCCCCCAGTAAATCGTCGCTGCTGAATTCGCCCGTGATCTCTCCCAAGGCCGATTGCGCGCGCCGCAATTCCTCGGCGAAGAGCTCGAACGCCCGCGTCGCGCCGAGCACTTCTGCCGCGCGCGCCACGCCGGACCTGGCGCGCTCCAGCGCGTCAAGGTGGCGGCGCCGCGCCGACAACGCGCCCGAGTCGCCGCTGCTGAACCCGGCGCGATTTTTCAAGTGGTCGCGCAAGAGATCGAGGCCCGCGCCGGTCTTCGCGCTCAAGAACACCTGCGGCGGGTCGCGCGCTTCGTCGACGCTGGCCTGCGCGCCGCTCAAGTCGATTTTGTTGAAGATCAGGGTGACCGGCACATCCTTCGGCAGCTCATCGAGTTCCGCCGCCAAGTCCGAAGCGCTGCTCTCTCCGGCCGGGGCGGCCGCGTCCAAAATGTACAGCACCCGGTCCGCCCGCTTCAGCTCGGCAAGGGCGCGGCGGACACCTTCGGCTTCGATCACGTCCGCGGCACGGCGCAGCCCCGCGGTATCGATCAGATTCAGCGGCAGGCCATCCAAATGGACTTGCTGCCGCAGTACGTCGCGCGTGGTTCCCGGCTGGTCGGTGACGATCGCGATCTCATCGCCGGCGAGCTGATTCAATAAGCTCGATTTGCCGGCGTTGGGCTTGCCGGCGATGACCACGTTCAAACCTTCGCGCAGCAGCGCGCCTTGACGCGCCGCGGCGCCGATGGCATCGAAACTCATGAAGATCTTGGCGATGCGATCGCCCAATACGCTGCCGGGAAGGAAGTCCAGTTCCTCATCCGGAAAATCGATGGCCGCTTCCACCAGCGTGCGCAGCTCGGTGATCTGCGCCTGCAGTTCATGCACGCGCGCGGAAAACTCGCCCTGCATGGAACGCACGGCGGCGCGCGCCGCCTCGCAGCTGCCGGCGTCGATGAGATCCGCAATGGCTTCGGCTTGCGCGATGTCGAGTTTGCCGTTCAAAAAGGCGCGCTCGCTGAATTCGCCGGGCCGCGCCATGCGGCAGCCCAGCTGGAGCAGCCGCTCGAGCAGCGAGTCGAGCACCAGCACGCCTCCATGCCCTTGCAGCTCCAATACGTGTTCGCCGGTGTAGGAGGCGGGGGCGGGGAAGTACAGCGCCAGCCCCCGGTCGAGCGATTCGCCGTCGCCGGCAATAAAGTTGGCAACCTGCGCGGCGCGCGGCGGCGGCAGATGACCGATGACCGATTCGGCGATCCGCGGCACGTCGGGACCTGAGACGCGGATCACCCCGACCGCGCCGCGCCCGGGAGCGCTGGCGATCGCGGCGATGGTGTCGGACGAGGCCACGGATTTCAGGAGCGCTGCTTGGCAGCCTCGGCTTCGACCACTTTATTCACGCGCCACTGTTGCGCGATCGACAGCACCGTGTTGGTGAGCCAGTAGAGCGTCAGTCCCGAGGGGAAAAACGCCATCATGCCGGTCATGACCAGCGGCATGAACTGCATGATCTTTGCCTGCATCGGATCCGGCGGCGCCGGATTCAATTTGAACTGCGCGAACATCGCGCCGCCCATGAGCAACGGCAACACGAAGTACGGATCTCGCGAAGACAAATCGTTGATCCACAGCAGGAACGGCGCCTGGCGCATTTCCACGCTCTCCAGCAGCACCCGGTAGAAGGAAATGAACACGGGAATCTGCACGATCGTCGGCAGACAGCCCGCGAGGGGATTGATCTTTTCCTTCTTGTACAGCTCCATCATGGCGCGGCCCAGTTTCTCGCGGTCGTCCTTGAAGGTTTCCTGAATCTGCTTCATGCGCGGACCCACGGCGCGCATCTTGGCGATGGAACGGCCGCTGGCCTGCTGCAGGGGATAGAACAACAATTTGATCAGGAGGGTGACGATGATGATCGACCAGCCCCAATTGCCCGTCAGCTTGTGAATCCAGTTGAGGGCGGTGAACAGAGGCTGCGCCAGCACCGTCAAGACGCCGAAGTCGACGGTGCGCTCCAGGTTCCGCCCCATCGCCGCGAGCTGCGATTGCAGTTTTGGCCCGACAAACAAATCCTCGTGGAACTGCGCGCTGGCGCCGGCGGCCACATCCACCATCGGTCCGGTGGCGCTGATCAAGTATTCGTGGTCGCGAACTTGCAGCTGATATTGATAGGGCCGGTTCGCGGGCGGAACGACGGCCGCGACGAATTGATGCTGCAACGAGGCCAGCCAGCCATTCGATATGACGGCCGAGTACTTCGAGTCGGAGTCGCTCTCGACGTTGAGGTCCTTGGACTTGGTGCCGTCGTAAACCGCAGGTCCCTTGAACGAATAGGTCTCGACGTCGAAGTAGGAACGCGAAGCGTGTTCCCAATGCCGCAGGATTTGTGCGTATGACGCCAATTTGCGCGGCGCGCCGCTGTCGTTTTTTACTTCGTAGTCAAGGCCGATGGCGTACTGGCCGCGCTTGAAAATGAAGGTCTTGGTGACGGTCAGCCCCATGCCGTCGCTCCAGGTCAGCGGCACGCTCAGCGTGGCAGCGCCCGGCGCGAGCACGAAATTCTTTTGCTCGGATTTCCAAATGGCCAGATGGGTGGGCGCGGTTTCGCCGCCGCTGCCGATCAGTCCGCTCTGCAACAGGTAGAGGGTCGGCGGCGGCTCGTAACTGAACAGCCTGACCGGAATGTTGGGCGTGTCCTTGCGAATCGGATACGCCTTCAAATCGGCCTGATCGAGTTCGCCGCCCTTGAGATTGATGAGGATGTCGAGCACGTCGGTAACGACATGGAGCGGCATGGTCGGTGCTTCCGCGGCGGACGCGGTCTGCGCTCCGGCCGGTGCCGGCGCGGCAGCGGGTGGCGCGGAGTCAGCCGCCGGCGGCGCCGCTGTCGACGCTGCGGCCGGAGCTTGCGGCAGGGCGTCGGCCAAGGTGTTCGCGGGGGCGGGCGACGTTGAGCCGTTGCCGGAACGGGTTTGCGCCGGGGCCGCGCTTGCCGGCGGCTCGTAATCATGCAGCCAAGTCTGATAGTTCAGGAACAGGATTGCGGCGAGCACGCCCCACAGCATGAGACGGATATTAGGCATGGGTCGCCCTCTTGTCCGGGACGGGGTCGTAGCCGCCTTCCCTGAACGGGTGACAGCGCAGCACGCGCTTGAGGCCGAGCCAACCTCCGCGCAGCACCCCGTAGCGTTCGATGGCGGTATGCGCGTAGCAAGAACATGACGGATAGAAACGGCATCGCGGCCCAAGCATGGGACTTACGACCAGCTGATAGCCGCGGATCATCCACATCAAGAGTTGGCGGGGCGTTATCATTTCTGCAGCGACTTCCAATGCTGATCGAGGCTCAAGTGCAATTCGCGGCGCGTAGCGGCTCGCGCGCCGTCCCGGGCGGACACGGTAACATCGACCGGCGGCAATGAGTGTTGGTTCACGCGAAAGGATTCACGTGCGAGGCGTTTGATACGATTGCGTGCCACGGCGGTGCCGAAGGTTCGGGTCGCGATGCTCAAACCCAAGCGGGCATGTGCTGACTGGTTGGGCAGAACGGATAAGCTGAAAAAAGCATCGGAGAATTTTTTGCCGCGCCGTTTCACGTCACGAAACTCAGCCGGCTGGTGCAAACGCTTGCGCGGCTCGAACGTCAGTTTACGGATCGGAAGGCGCCCTTGAGGGATCGCGTTACGGGCAGAGCTTCTTGCGACCCTTGGCACGGCGGCGGGCCAGCAATCGACGGCCGCTCTTGGTGGCCATGCGCGCGCGGAAGCCGTGGGTACGGGCACGATGCAAATTACTGGGGTTGAAGGTACGTTTCATAGCAGCGCGACTCGAGCAAAAACTACGGGGGAAATCAAGGGGCTAAGGCGTTTAAGAAGGACGGCAAGGGTACTGAGCGAGCATGGATGTGTCAATAGACGCCCCTTCAAGTTGGAGCTAGACTCCCTGCCCTTTCGATACTAAAGCCCCTCTGTCACAAACCTAGGAGAGCGCTCTTGCCGGAGTCGCTATGGAACCGCTGTCTGCGAGTACTCGAGGGCGAGCTCCCGGAACAGCAGTTCAACACCTGGGTGCGGCCCCTGCAAGCCGTGGAGCGCGATGGCGAGCTCAAGCTGCTGGCGCCGAACCGTTATGTCATCGAGTGGCTGGGTCAGAACCTGCTGCCGCGTATCAAGGAGTTGATTCTTGCCTTCGCCGAGGGGCTCGCCCCCGAAATCGCGCTCGATGTGGGGACGCGGGCGGGCATCGTCGCCCAGGTTCCCGTGGCGTTGCGGGATGACGGCGCGATTGCCGCTGCCCGCGCACGCAAGCTGGCGCCGGTGGTTTTGGGCAGCCGCATCAATGCCGAATTTACCTTCGACAGCTTCGTCGAGGGCAAGAGCAACCAACTGGCCAAGGCGGCGGCGATTCAAGTCGCTGGAAATCCCGGCCGCGCCTACAACCCCCTGTTCATCTACGGCGGCGTCGGTTTGGGCAAAACTCACTTGATGCACGCCGTGGCCAATAAGCTGAAAGAGCGCAACGCCGAGGCGCGCCTGGCCTACGTTCACAGCGAGCGATTCGTGGGCGACATGGTGCGCGCCCTGCAGCACAACACCATCAACGATTTCAAGGCGGCATACCGCTCGTTGGACTGTCTCATGATCGACGATATCCAGTTTTTTGCGGGAAAGGACCGGTCTCAGGAGGAATTTTTCCACACGTTCAATGCGCTGCTGGAAAGTCAGCAGCAGGTGATCTTGACCTGCGATCGATATCCGAAAGAAGTCGACGGCTTGGAGGAGCGCTTGAAATCGCGCTTCGGCTGGGGCCTGACGGTTGCCATCGAGCCGCCCGAATTGGAAACCTGCGTCGCGATCTTGATGAGCAAGGCTGCCATGACGCATGTCGATCTGCCGGAAGAAGTCGCCTTCTTCATCGCCAAACGGATCCGTTCGAACGTACGCGAACTGGAAGGCGCGCTGCGTCGAGTGGTCGCGACCTCCAACTTCACCGGCAGACCGATTACGCTGGAGTTCGCCAAGGAAGCTTTGCGTGACCTCTTGGCGTTGCAAGAGAAGCTGGTCACGATCGAAAATATCCAAAAAACCGTGGCCGAGTACTACAAAATAAGGATCGCGGATTTGCTGTCGAAGCGCCGAAGCCGTTCGATTGCGCGTCCGCGGCAAGTGGCGATGGCCTTGGCCAAGGAATTGACCAATCACAGCCTGCCGGAGATTGGCGATGCATTTGGCGGTCGGGACCATACGACCGTGCTGCATGCCTGCAGGCGCGTCAAGGAATTGCGCGAGACGGACCGGCGCATTGGCGAGGACTATTTGAACCTGTTAAGAACTCTGGCGGGATAGGGTAGGAAAGCTGTGGACGGAGCTGTGGATAAAGATATCCACAGGAGAGTGACAGTTTGCGGGCGGTGTGTGGACAAGTATCGAGGGGTTTTGGTCAGTTTTTAAAATATTGATTTATATAAAGTTTATTGCATTATCCACAGTAATTCGGTCCCTCAGTAATCATAGTAATAATCTCTTTTAAGAATCTAAATCTAAGATAGAAAGACGGTGAGCCCATGAAATTGACGGCAGAGCGCGAGAAATTATTGACCCCCTTGCAGGCGGTCATCGGGGTGGTCGAACGGCGTCAAACCATGCCGGTACTGGCCAATGTTCTGCTGGGTGTGCGCAAGGGGCAGCTATCGATCGCCGCCACGGATCTGGAAGTGGAACTGGTGGCCGGGACCGAAGTGGCCGTGCAGGACGGCGGGGACATCACGGTTCCTGGGCGAAAATTTCTGGATATTCTGCGGGCGCTGCCGGAGAAGGTCGCGGTCTCCCTGAGCGTTGAAGGTGAAAAGGTCGTCATCAAGGCGGGCCGCAGCCGTTTCAGTCTTTCGACGCTGCCGGCGGCTGATTTCCCGGTTATCGACGACATCAACTCGCAACAGAGCGTGCAGCTACCGCGCAAGGAATTGCTGCGGTTGCTGGAGAAGACGCATTTTTCCATGGCGCAGCAGGACGTGCGCTATTACCTGAATGGCATGCTGTTGGAGATCGATGCGCAAGTGCTGCGCGCTGTGGCAACCGATGGCCACCGTCTCGCGCTTTGCGAGACGGCGTTGGGAGCGAAGGCCAAGAACTCGCAGCAGGTGATTGTGCCGCGCAAAGGCGTGCTGGAATTGCAACGCGTGCTCACGGATGAAGGGATTGCCGAGGTTGCCATCGGAAGTAACCATGTTCGCGCCCAGATTGGCGATATTCGCTTCACATCGAAGCTAATTGACGGTCGTTTCCCGGAATATTCTCGGGTGATTCCGGCCGCCCCTGCCGCGGCGATTCGCGCCGATCGCGATGTCTTGCGCCAGGCGTTACAGCGCACGGCGATCCTGTCCAACGAAAAATATCGCGGCATTCGTGTCACTGTGAAGAAAAATGCGCTCACCGTCCAAGCGCACAATCCGGAGCAAGAAGAGGCCGAGGAAGAGATCGAGGTAGGTTACGAGGGCCATGATCTCGAAGTGGGATTCAATGTGAATTACCTTTTGGACGCCCTCGCCGCCATCGATGGCCAGGAAGTCGAGCTCGGACTGACCGACAGCAATAGCAGCTGTCTGATTCGATCGCCCGGGAATACCAGTGCTCGCTATGTTGTGATGCCGATGAGGCTATAGGCCGTGGCCTTATGCCGATTGCAAGTAACGGATTTCCGCTGCTTGCAGTTGGTGGACATTCATCCCGACCCTCACTTCACGCTGATCAGCGGGCAGAACGCTTCGGGCAAGACCAGCCTGCTGGAAGCGATCTACGTTCTGGGGCGCGGGCGTTCCTTTCGCACCCGACGCCTGGAGCATCTCATCCGGCATGGATCGACGCGATTCGTGGTATTTGCCGAAGTCGAAACACTGACCCGGCGGGTGCCCATGGGCGTCGAAGGATCGCGCAATGGAATCCGCGCGCAAATCGACGGGGACAAGCCCTCCTCCCTGGCCGAGCTGGCGCTGCTCTTGCCGGTGCAGATTATCGATCCCGAGGTGCATCATCTCATCGAGGAAGGGTCCCAGCCGGCGTCGCCGCTTTCTCGATTGGGGTGTGTTCCACGTGGAGCAATCATTCGTCGGTCACTGGCAGCGCTATCAGCAGGTGCTCAAGCAACGTAACGCGGCGCTCAAGGCGCGCCAGCCCAAGGCCGTTGTTTCGGTGTGGGATGGCGATCTGGTGCGATCGGGCGAACTCTTGAGCGCTGCTCGGGGCCGCTATGTAACCCTCTTAAGTCCATCTGCGGAAGCCATCGGCCGTAACTTGCTTGGTATGGAGCTTTCTTTGAGCTACCGAAATGGCTGGCTCAAAGGTCAAAGCATGGCTGAGGCGCTTGAACAGAGCTGGAGCCACGATCTGGAATTGGGCGCCACGCAGGTGGGACCGCATCGTGCCGAGCTCAGCATTCGCCTGGACGGAACCGCGGTCAAGGATCGGATATCCCGCGGCCAACAGAAACTGCTAGCGGCAGCATTGCTGATTGCCCAAATCAAATTGTTCCCGGAGGACTCGCCGGTTCAGCCCACTTTGCTGCTCGACGATCCGGCGGCTGAATTGGACGACGAGCGCTTGGCGAATCTGATTCGGGAAGTGTCGTCGCAGCCGGTGCAACTGATCGTCACCACGCTGCATGGCGAATTTCCGGCCTTTGGTGAACCGGGGCGGCGCTACGCCATGATCGACGGCCAGGTATCGCCCAGTTAAGGTTTCACGTGGAACACTAAGCAAGGTCTCCTGGGTCTTTCGGCGGCGCTTTTTGCCTAAAGAATAGAACTCAAATGCGGCTGTGATCGCGCACCTCGATCAAAGCGTCGTTCCGCGGCTCCGATATCCCTATAACACCTTGATTTATAAATATATTAATCATCGAAATGATTAGTTTTCGGCGCCAGAAACTGTTAACATGCGGCGTCGCAATTTAGGATTGAGTATGGCCCAGGACGACGTTTACGATTCGAGCAAAATCAAAGTCTTAAAAGGTCTGGACGCCGTCCGCAAACGTCCCGGCATGTACATCGGCGATACGGACGATGGCAGCGGCCTCCACCACATGGTTTTCGAGGTTGTGGATAACGCGATTGACGAGGCACTGGCCGGTCATTGCGACCGCGTCGTCGTGACCATTCACGCCGACGAGTCCGTCACCGTGACGGACAACGGCCGTGGAATACCTGTGGATATCCACGCCGAGGAAGGCCGTTCCGCGGCCGAGGTCATCATGACCGTGCTGCACTCCGGCGGTAAGTTCGATGACAGCTCCTACAAGGTCTCGGGCGGTTTGCATGGCGTCGGCATCTCGGTCGTCAATGCCCTTTCCGATTATCTCGAACTCAATATCCGGCGCGACGGCAAATTGCACCGCCAGGAATATCGCCTCGGCGAGCCGCAGGCGCCGATGGCGGCGATCGGCGATACCAGCGAACACGGCACCATGCTGCGCTTCAAACCCAGCGCGCAAATTTTCACTCACATCTCTTTCAACTACGACACGCTCGCCAAGCGCCTGCGGGAATTATCGTTCCTCAATTCCGGCGTGCGCATCGAGCTCGTGGATGAGCGCGATGAAAAGTCCGAAGTGTTCCAGCATGAAGGCGGACTCAAGGCCTTCGTCAAGCATTTGAATCGCAGCAAAACGCCGGTGCACGACACGGTGCTGTGGTTCCAGACGCGCGACGGCAACACGCAGGTCGAAGTCGCAATGCAGTGGAACGACTCGTATCAAGAAAGCATGTTTTGCTACACGAACAACATTCCGCAGAAAGACGGCGGCACCCACCTCGCGGGTTATCGCGCCGCATTGACGCGCACCTTGAACAACTACATCGAAAAAGAATTGGCGTCGAAGAAGGAAAAAATTCAGACCACCGGCGACGATTCACGCGAGGGATTGACCGCGATACTTTCGGTGAAATTGCCCGATCCGAAATTCTCCTCGCAGACGAAGGACAAGTTGGTCTCCTCCGAAGTGAAGGGCGTGGTGGAATCCGCGGTTGCCGCGCGGCTCGAAGAATTCCTGCTGGAACATCCGCAAGAAGCGAAAGCCATCGTCAACAAGATTCTCGAAGCCGCCTATGCGCGCGAGGCCGCGCGCAAGGCGCGCGAGATGACCCGCCGCAAGGGCGCACTGGATATCGCGGGACTGCCCGGCAAACTTGCCGATTGCCAGGAAAAAGATCCGGCGCTATCGGAGATTTTTTTGGTCGAGGGCGATTCCGCCGGCGGCTCCGCGAAGCAGGGACGCGACCGGCGCACGCAGGCGATCCTGCCGCTCAAGGGAAAAATCCTCAACGTCGAGAAGGCGCGCTTCGACAAAATGCTCGCGTCCGCGGAAGTCGGCACGCTTGATCACCGCACTCGGCTGCGGCATCGGGCGCGATGATTTCAATGTCGACAAATTGCGCTATCACCGCATCTTTATCATGTCCGATGCGGACGTTGACGGAAGTCACATACGCACGTTGCTGCTGACATTTTTCTATCGGCAAATGCCGATCCTCATCGAGCGCGGCCACATCTATATCGCGCAGCCGCCTTTGTACAAGGTCAAAAAAGGCAAGCAGGAAACCTACGTCAAGGACGACGTGGAACTGAATGCGCTGCTGCTGAACACCGCAATCGATGGCGCCGCATTGCATGTCAATGCCGAAGCGCCGCCGCTGTCGGGCTTGGGTCTCGAGTCGTTGGCGACGAAGTATGTCGAAGTGCAAAGCATCGTGACGCGATGGGCGCGCCGCTATGATGAGCGCTTCCTGGAGCAGCTGCTGTATGTTCCGAAACTGACCACCGAGGCGTTCGATCGAATTGACGCGCTCCGCGATTGGTGCCGAAATCTGGAACAGCGGCTCAATTCGCTGGACGACGTGTCGCGCCGCTACCGCGTCGTGGTCAATACGCTGCCGGCCGGCGGCCATCGGATAAATCTGCAGCGCTTCGAGCATGGCCTGACGTCCGAAAAGCACGTGCCGCGGGAATTCTTCGACTCCGCCGAATATTTGCGCATCGCTGAGCTTGCCGAGACCTTGAGCGACTTGATCGGGCCCGGAGCATTCGTGCAGCGAGGCGATGACAAACTGGAAGTCACGAGCTTCAAGGCCGCGATGGCCTGGCTGTTCGAACAAGCCAAGAAGGGCCAGAGCATTCAGCGCTACAAGGGCCTGGGCGAAATGAATGCCGACCAGCTGTGGGAAACGACCATCAACCCGGAAACGCGCCGGCTGATGCAGGTGCGGATCGAGGACGCCGTGGCGGCGGACGATATCTTCACCACGCTGATGGGCGATGCCGTGGAACCGCGGCGCGAATTCATCGAGAAGAACGCGCTGAACGTCTCGAATCTAGATATCTAATCAGCGCCCGACCAAGCGCTGCAGCTGCTCGGTGTACCGTGCCCCGGTCACGCCGATCGTCGCGACGGTAGCGCCGATCTCGCGCAGATCCTCGATGCTTAGCTCGAGGGACAGTGCGCCGATGTTTTCTTCCAGGCGATGCAGTTTGGTGGTGCCCGGAATGGGCACGATCCAGGGCCTCTGAGCTTCGATCCACGCCAGTGCGAGTTGCGCCACCGTCGCGTGCTTGCGCGCCGCAATGACACTGAGCGCATCCACCAGGGTTTTGTTCGCCTTGCGTGCTTCGGGCGCAAAGCGCGGTATGTTGTTGCGGAAGTCCTTGGCATCGAACGCCGTGCTCTCATCGATTTTGCCCGTCAGGAAACCTCTGCCGAGCGGGCTGAACGGGACGAATCCGATCCCCAGTTCCTCCAGCGTCGGAAACACTTCCGTTTCCGGCTCTCTCCACCACAGCGAGTACTCGCTCTGCAGCGCCGTCACCGGTTGAACGGCGTGAGCGCGGCGGATGGTCTTGGCTCCAGCCTCCGAGAGCCCAAAGTGTCTGACCTTTCCCTCCTGGATCAATTGCTTCACGGCGCCCGCGACATCTTCGATCGGTACCGCCGGGTCGACCCGATGTTGGTAAAAAAGATCGATCCATTCGACCTTCAGGCGCTTCAGGGAGGCCTCCGCGACTTCTCGGATGTGCTCCGGCCGGCTGTCGAGACCGGTCTGCTTGCCCGCCTCGATTTTGAAGCCGAACTTCGTCGCGATCGCCACCCGGCTGCGCAACGGCGCCAGCGCCTCCCCGACGAGTTCCTCGTTGGTGTACGGTCCATAGATCTCGGCCGTGTCGAAAAAAGTGATGCCGCGCTCAACCGCCGCGCGGAGCAGCGCGATCATCTCTTTCTTGTCGCCCGGCTGCCCATAGCCATGGCTCATGCCCATGCAGCCGAATCCCAAGGCCGAGACTTCGAGATTGCTGTTTCCGAGTTTGCGCTTCTGCATGCTGGCGACCCCAGTTGGTGAATCAGGCACTTCCCGTGCATCCTAACGTCGATGGCGCAATGCTTCTACCAACAAGTCATTCAGTTCATGTCGCGGCATTAATGGCTTAGCGCCCGAGAAATGCTTCCAAGGTCTGCAGATACTTCTCAGGCTCCTCGTACGCCGGCAAATGGCCGCTTTTTTCGAAAAATACCAGTTGCGCGCCCGGTATGGCGTGCGCCATGCGCCAGGCGGTGAGCGGCGCGACATTCATGTCGTAGCGGCCGGTGATGACCAGGGTGGGGAAGTGAAATTCCGCCAGCTTGGCGCTGAGATCGAGATTTCCGGTGGCTTGCGAAACCTCGCGCCCGACGTCGGGAACGAAACCGAGGTCGCCCATGTGCGCGAGGTAGGCATCGCGCAACTCGGTGGAGTAAAACATCATGCGCATGTGATTGACCAAGCCCGCGCGCGCAGCGGCCTGCGGATCGGCCGCCAGGCGCTTGGCTTGCACCTCGCCGAGTTGCTCTTGATCGGGAAAGACTTCGGGAAGCAGATGGACCATGCCTTTCCACGAAGGCGCGGCCGAGTCGGACAAGATCAACCGGGCCACGTGCTCGGGGTGGGCCGCCGCATACGCCATGGCGATCATTCCGCCGTAGGAATCTCCGAGGACGGCGGCCCGTTCGAGCGCCAGCGCCCCGCGGATGGCATCGAGATCGGCGACCTGCGCGTCCATGTTTTGCGGGGCATTGGGTTGCATGTGCTTGGAGGCGCCGGTGCCGCGCTGATCGTAGAGAACGACCAAGCGATGCGCTGCCACGCGCTGCCATAAGTCGTTCTGCATCATGTAAGCGTGTGAAAGACCGGGGCCGCCGTTGACGCAAATGATGGGAATCTCCGTGCCGGCCACGCCAAGGGTCTCGTAGCCCAAGTCGACCTCCGGCGTGCGGACCGATCCCAAGCGGTGCGCAACTTGGGCGGACAACAGGCCCGGCATGAGGATCGCAATCGCAAACAACATCTTCGGCATACAGACCCTTGGGTGAAAATATTCGCTTGAATGCCCGGCCGGGCATTCCCAGTTTAGAATAAGCCGCGGCGCGGTGGCGGTATATCCAGGTGAATTCCATGAACACGCGGCCAGAGAAAATCCCCGGACCGGATCATCCGATTGCGATTTCGCGCAACCAAGGCCGCGTCGTAGTCAAGGTGGCCGGGCAGGTTATTGCCGACACGCGGGCTGCCTTGCGTCTTCAGGAAGCCAGCTATCCAGCGGTGCTCTATATTCCACGCGCCGACGTCGACATGGCAAAGCTGCAGCGCACTGAGCACACGACCTATTGTCCCTACAAAGGCGACTGCAGCTACTACAGCATTCCTTCCGGGGGCGGAAAATCGACCAATGCGGTGTGGTCCTACGAGAAGCCCTACGCCTCGGTCGCGAAGCTCGAGCACCATCTCGCGTTCTATCCCGGCCGCATAGACTCGCTCGAGGAAAGCGCCTAGCCCGAGCGGGCCGGCCGAGCGCGCCCGCTTTAATGTCGACGCCGGCCCGATCCGTTATTCTTGGGCATGGCCGTTCAAGAGTGGATTCGAAAGAGCCGCGAACTCGGCGCGAGCGATCTGCACATCGAAGCGGATAGCGCTCCTGTCGCGCGCGTCCGCGGGCAGCTCTCCGCGATCGGTGCGCCGATCGCCGGCGCGGCACTGGTGCACGCGGCGCGAGAACTGTTGGGCAACGATGGCTGGTCGCAATTCATCAGCCGCGGTTCGGCGGATGTGTCGCGCACCATCTCGGGTGTGCGTTGCCGCATCAATATTTTCCAGACGCTGCGCGGCGTGGCGATGGCGGTGCGGCTGCTCAGCTCGTTCCAAAACAATTTGCGCGCCTGCAATTTGCACCCGGACTTGAAGCGGCTGACGGAGGCGACCACCGGCTTGATCGTCATCTCAGGACCGACCGGGAGCGGAAAGTCCACGACGTTGGCGGCGCTGGTCGAAGAGATCAACTCATCGAGCGCCCGCCATATCATCGCCATCGAAAGTCCGCTGGAATACGTCTTCACCAACCGCCGCTCCTTCATCCGACAGCGCGAAGTGCCGACGCACTCCCCCTCCTATGAACAGGCCTTGGTCGACGCCTTGCGCGAAAATCCGGACGTGCTCGTCATCGGTGAAATGCGCACCCCCGAAGTGATGCGCCTCACCTTGAGCGCGGCGGAGACGGGGCACCTGGTCATCGCCACCATGCACTCGGCGACCTGCGCCGAGGCGCTTACGCGCATCTGCATGTCGTTTCCCGCGGAAATTCAAGGCGGCATTCGCGCCCAGCTCGCCGATTGCTTCGTCGGGATCGTGTGCCAGCGCTTGGATTTCCTGGCCGAATTTCGTCTGCGCGTTCCGGTTTGTGAAATCTTGCTGCCGAGCGCCGCGTCCAAAGGGACGATCCGGGGCGGCCAATTCAGTCAGATCGCGAATGTGCTGCAAACCGGCGGCGAGACGGGAATGTGGAATTTCGATCGCTACCAACGCTGGATGGCGCAAAAGAAGGATTGGGTGCAGCCGACGTTGGCGACACCCTTGCCCGATGAGCGCGTGGCCCCGGGGCCGCCGAAAATTCAGCGACCCTCGGTCAGGCCGCCGGTACCGAAGGACGAGTCGTTGGAAATCACCATCGATGAAGAAGTGGATCTCGATGAACTGGCCAAGCGCATCGAGCAGCGCACGCCGCGAACCTAGGAAACGCGACGAAGCCTGAGGACCGTGCGGCCCGCTAGTTCTTGGTCGCGACGATGCGCACCATGCCGCCGGGCACCGAATCGCGCTTGACGCTGAATCCCAACGCCGCAAGCTTGACCGCGAGCCACTCCGGCGCGAGCCGAAGTTTCGGGTAACTGCTGACCGACTGGCGCCAGCGGTCCTGCTCCTTTTCATACAGCAAATCGTGAACCAAGACCTCATGATCTCGATACTCGAGAAAGCAGCTCAGGATTCGTGTCTCAGAGGCGCGGACCAGGATGAAACGCTGCTCGCCCTGCAATTTTGCAGTCGCGTAATCGCGAAATGTCGACGCGAACACGCCGCCCCGCGGCAGCGAAGCCGCCACCGCCGTCAGCAACGAGTCGACGGCCGGCAGCGCAGGCAGGTGCGTGAGAGTATCGCCCATGCACACGATGACCCGCACCTCCCCGGGCACGATGCGGCGGAAATCCAGCAGATCGGCTTGGTGAACGGCGATGGCCGCCGGCTTGGCGCGCCGTTGCAATTCGTCGAGCAGGACCCGGCAGTTATCGATGGCAACGACATCGAAGCCGCGCTTGGCCAAGGCCAGGGAGTGCAGTCCCAATCCTGCGCCGAGATCGACCGCCACGCCGCCGGTGGCAGGCAGCGGCAGATCCTCGATTTCCGCCGCGCCGCGCGCGAATGCCGCGTCCAGGTCGCCCAGCATCCAAGAATAAACAGGTCCCAAATGCGTGTCGTAGTGCGTCGCGGAATTTGCCATCGCAAAAGAGCTCTATTCCATCTGCAGCTCGCGCATCGCCGGCGTCGCAAAGGCGACGCCGCCGTCGACCGTGACGGTCGAGCCGATCACATAATCGCCGGCGCGCGATGCCAGGAAAATGGCGGCGCCCGCCATGTCCTCGTCCGTGCCGATGCGCCGCGCGGGAATATGCTTGGCAACCTCATCGCCGCGATCGCGCGCTTCCCTGTTCATGTCGGACTTGAATGCGCCCGGGGCGATGGCGGTGACATGGATGTGATCCTTCACCAGGCGCGCCGCCATCAGACGCGTGAGCTGAATGAGGCCGGCCTTGCTGGTCACGTAGGAATAGGTTTCGCGGTGGGTCAGGTAGATGCCGTCGATCGAGGCGATATTGATGACCTTGGCGGGGCGGGCGGCCGAAGCCGCCTTGCGCAAGGCCGGCGCCATGGCCTGCGTCAGAAAGAACGGGGTCTTGGCGTTCAGATCGAGCACCTTGTCCCAGCCCTCTTCCGGAAACTCATCGAAGGCCGCGCCCCACGCCGCGCCCGCGTTGTTCACCAGAATATCGACCTTCGGCTCCTGCGCCATCACCGCCGCCGCAAGTGCCTTTGCGCCCGCGACCGTGGAGACGTTCATGGGAACGGAAATGCAGGTGCCGCCGTCTTTGGATAATTCCTTCGCGGTTTGATCGCAGGCGTCGGCTTTGCGCGCCGAAATGTAAACCTTGGCGCCTTGCGCGATGAACCCAGCCGCTATCATCTTGCCGATGCCGCGCGATCCGCCCGTGATCAGCGCAACACGTCCCGCGAGCGAAAAGAGATCCTTGGTGTTCATGCCGGGCGCTGCCTCGTTGTTCGTGATCGTTTGCGGAATCATTCTAGCCCAGGGCGCAGCTAGAGCGTCGGCTGCCTTTCCCTCGGCCATCTCTCGTGGCACAGGGCCAGAAACCGCGCGCCCGCCTGCGACATGGCCTGATGCTTCAGGCTGTAGGCGCCGACCTGGCGGTCGATGCTGCCGTAGGGCAGCCCTTCGACGGGAACCAATTGCGGCGGCACCTCGGTGAGCAGGTCCGAGACGTAAGTGACGCCTTTGCCGTCGGCGACCAGGGCGAGACGCAGCTCCATATGGCTCACTTCCCATACCGAGCCGAAGGCATCGCGCAACCGCTCGCCGGTGGAGCGGCGCGCGGTCTCGTCGAGAAACGAGGTCACCAGCGGCAGTTCACGCATGGTGCCGAGGGCGTCTCGCGCCAGCGCCGCGCGCGCCGGATGATCGCGCGCAATCATGAGGCGGCGGGTTTCCGAGAAACAGGGATGCAGCGCGAAGTGCGCCGGCATGTTGTGATGAAAAGGTCCGAACCCGAGTTCCCAACGCCCCTCGGCGACGCCGTGCACGATCTCGCGGCTGGGAGCGACCACGACTTTGAGCCGCGTGAGCGGATTGCGCTCGCAGAATTCCTTGAGCAGCGCGACCCCCACGCGCGAGTTTGCGGCCGGCGAGAGCGCGAGCGAAAGCGTCGACAGCGCGCCGCTCTTGATCTGCACGATGTCCGCGAGCGCCTCGCGCTCCTCGTTCAGCGTCGTTTGCGCGAAGCGCAGCAGCCGAAAGCCGGCCTCGGTCGGCCGCGGCGGATTGCCCCGGCGCAACAAACTGGTGCCCAATCGATGTTCCAGATTGGCGATGGTTTGGCTGACCGCCGACTGCGAGAGATCCAGCCGCTCCGCCGCACGGCTGAAGCCGCCGGCCTCGATGACGGCGTGAAAGCAACGCAGCTCATGACGCTCGATCTGCATGAGTCAAGGATAACCCGGGAGGCCGCAGGGGTTGCGTCGAAAGTCCGGGCCGCAGGGCTATCCGCCGCACTGATACTTCTATCACTGGCGCGCTCTGGCGTTCTTGCCCCCGCGGGGTTTTTACTGGGACAAATCGGAGGTGGCCATGAACGCGGTGGTTGATATCAAGAAGGGTCTGGAAGGCGTGGTGGTGGACAGCACCTCGATTTCCTTGGTCGATGGCGATGCGGGACGGCTGTACTACCGCGGACTGCCCATTGAAAAATTGGTCCAATATCCCTTTGCGGCGGTCGCGCATTTGGTGGTTTTCGGCGATTTGCCGGACGCCGCGCGGCTTGCGGAGTTCGAAGACTTCTTATGGAGCGCCGGACGATTGCCGCCGGAGCTTGCCGGCAGCCTCGAGAAGCTGTCGCAACTGCGCGGCCATCCCATGGCGACCCTGCAGGCGGCTCTGCCCTTGATCGCGTTCTCCCCGCCCGCGCAAATATTCGGCCGCAGCGACGATGAACAGGAAGCGCTGGTGGCCGCTGCGCGACTGCCCACGGCGCTTGCCCTGCTGCTGGCGCTGCGCGCCGGTCGAACACCCGGCGCCTACCCGGAGACGCGCCGCTATGGCGAGCGCTTCCTGCAGCTGGTGCACAACCGCACGCCCGCGGCAAAAGAAGTCCGCGTTTTCGAGCAAACCCAGATCCTGCAGATCGATCACAGTTTCAATGCCAGCACCTTCACGGCGCGCGTGGTGACCTCGACCCTGGCGCCCCCTGCGTCGGCATTGGCGGCGGCGATGGGATCGCTTTACGGCCCGCTGCACGGCGCCGCCGATCAGGGCGCGCTCGAAATGGCCCAGGAAGTGGGCGACCCGGAGCAAGCGGCGGACTTCGTGGCCGAAGCCCTGAGCCGTGGACGGCTGGTGATGGGCATGGGCCACCGCGAATACCGCGTCGTCGACCCGCGCTCGATGATCGTCAAGACGCTGGCCGAAGAGATCGCCGCGACTCCGGAGCAGAAGCGTCTCATCGAAACCTTGAAGGCCGTCGATGAAGCCTTCGTCGCGCAGACCGCGCAGAAGAAGCGATCGCTGCGCGCCAATCTGGAGTTCTACAAGGGCGTCGTCTACCTGGCGCTGGGATTGCCCAAGGAATTCTTCACGGCAACATTTGCCGCCGCGCGCATATTCGGCTGGTCGGCCCACATCGTGGAACAGCGCAAGGACAACCGGATCGTTCGGCCGTCGGCGAACTACATAGGTCCGGCCCCCCAGCCCGATTAGTTTAAAAGCGGCGGGAGTCTTCCGGTAACATCGAGCGCATGCTGTTTTCGGAGACTCTGGCGTCGATGCAGCCGCAGGACGGCGGCTGGCGCGCCGTCATCGGCGAGGATTGGTCGCAAGGCCGCGCAACTTTCGGCGGCATGGTGGCCGCGCTCGGCAATGAAGCCATGCGCCGGCTGGTGCCCTCGGATCGCGAGCTGCGAGGATTGGAAACCACTTTCGTCGGACCTGCGCTCGCGGGCGAGGTCCGCGTGGACGCTGAAGTTTTACGCGTCGGCAAGGCGGTCACCATCGCCAGCGCCCGGCTGTGGAGCGACGGCAAGATCGCCGCCGCGCTCACCGGCATTTATGGAGCGGCGCGCGTCACGGCGCTCGCCATGACGCCGACGCCCGCCGCCGGCGTGCGCCCGGCCGCGGACCTTGCGGATCGCGCCGGCGCCGACTTGGGCGGCCCATCCTTCGTGCGGCATTTCGGCTATCGCTGGGCCGAAGGCGCGCCGCCTTTCGCAGGCTCGAGTCTGCGCACCTCGAAAATTTACGTGCGTCACCAGGACCCGGCGCCCTTGACCGAATCCCACGTGGTGGCGCTGATCGACTGCATCCCGTCGGTGGTCCTGCAGCTCATGCACAGCCCGGCGCCTTCGAGTTCGCTCAGCTGGACGCTGCAATTTCTTCGTCACGACTTACAGTTTTGCGCCCGAAGCGTGGTGGCGCATAGATGCGGAGGTCAATTCCGCCGGCGGCGGCTACTCCTGCGAATCCTGCGTCTTGATCGATCCCGCGGGCGCACCCGCTGCTGTAGCGCGTCAAATGGTGGCGGTGTTTGGATAAAAAGATGCCTGGCGTCACGGCCCACGCGGAGTGCGGCAATTGCGGCGCCGCCTTGATGGGACCGTACTGCTTCCAGTGCGGTCAACACGCGCATGAGAGCGCGCGCTCCGTTGCGGCGCTGTTCCACGACTCCTGGCACGTCGTAACCCATATCGACAGCCGCTTCTGGCAAACCCTGTACATTCTGCTGCTCAAGCCGGGCGTGCTCACGAAGGAATACTTCGCGGAGCGCCGCGCCCGGTATCTGCCGCCGGTGCGTCTGTATCTGGTTTTGAGCGTGCTGTTTTTTGCCTTCGGATTTGCCGCTGCGCATCGAAACTCAGCCGCGCCCGTTGCCGCAACCCCCGGCGTCGCAACCCCCGGCGCCGCGGCGAACTTGGATGCGCGCGTCAATGTTTTCCAGGTCCGCGATTGCAACGACATCAAGACCTCGTGGAGCTGGCTGCAAAATACCCTGCGGCGGTCGTGTCTGCGCAGTCAGCAGGACCGCGGAGAATCGGTCGAGCGCGCGTTCTTCGCCAATGTGCCGAAGATGATGTTCTTGTTCGTGCCGATGATGGCGCTGCTGATGTTGATTTTGTATTGGCGGCCGCGGCGCTACTACGTCGAGCATTTGGTGTTCTTCATCCACAACCATGCGGCGATATTCTTGCTGCTGCTCATCCAAGCGCTGCTGGGGTGGGTCGCTGCGTGGCTGGCCTGGAGCAGCTTCAGCGGATGGGTGATCGCAATCATCGGTCTCTACGGCGTCTGGTACGTGTACCGCGCCATGCGGGTCTACTACGGTCAGGGGCGATTGCTGACTTTCACCAAGCTTTGCGTCGTCGGCTTCACCTATCTCGTAGGATTCTCCTTCACGCTGGGGGCGACGGCGCTGCTCAGCGCGATCATCGCGTAAGCGCGCTCATCCCGCAGCCAGCCAAGGCTACTGCGCGGCGAAAATGCTTTTCGGCAGCTTCACGTGCACGCCGACATTGGGCTTGTCGACCAGCTGCGTGATGGCGACGTTTCCCGCAATGCTGACCAGCTGATAGGCCTGATGGCGCGTGAGCTTCTTGTCCGACACCAGAAAATCGATCATTTCCTGGATGGCCGCCTTGGCGGCGGTGACCAGATCCGGGTCGGTCGCCATGCTGATGTAGTCGGTCGCGGTTTCGGCGCGCGGCCACTTCAATTTCATGTCCTTGCGCACCGTCAACTGTATGCGCCCGCGCAGCGAAGTCTCGATCGCCGTTTGATCGACCTCGCCGTCGCCTTGCGCCGCATGGCCGTCGCCGATCTCGAACAATGCGCCGCGCGCAAACACCGGAATGTAGAGCGTGCTGCCGGCCGCCAGTTCGCGATTGTCCAGGTTGCCGGCGTGACGGCCCGGCGGATTGCTGCTGACGCGGCCGAGCTCCGGCGCCGGCGCGATGCCGATGCTGCCGTAGAAGGGCTTCAGCGGAATCACGATGCCGGGCAAGAATTCCGCGGTCATTTTCTTGCGATCGAGATGGATGATCTTTGCCGGCACGCCGGATTCGCAGTTCTCCGGCAGGTAGCCGCTGCAGCCGTTGTAGCCGTAGTCGATCGGCAGTTCGATCGAAAGGATTTTTACCTCCAGCACGTCGCCGGGCTCGGCACCCTCGACATAGACGGGGCCGGTCAGAATATGGCCGCCCGGACCGCGGCGATCGCCCGTTACTTCGCTCACGATGGCTTTGAGAGAGGCTTGAATCTTGTCGTCCGGCACGCCTGCCTTGGCCAATCCCGCCGGGGTATTGGTCAGCAGCGTATCGACATCGATGATGTCGCCGGAGTCGATCCGCAAGACCGGCGCAGCGTCCGCCCAGTAATAGCCGTAAGCGACGGTCGCCGGCGTCGCCTCCAGCCGGTGCGTCGTTGGCGGGTGTGCGAAAGCGCCTGCGGCGGCGAGACCGAGCAGACTCGGGAGGGCGATGACAATTTTTTTCATGGGAATATTACGCTATCACGATTTCTTCTTGCTCGTTTCACCGTCGCTCGCAAGCGTTTCAAAACAGCGCGCACTTGCGGCGGGCGCGCCGCAATGTATCGATCGATGCTCGGCGCTTTGACCCGGGCCGCCACGCTAGGCTGCCTTGGCCGAGAGCTCGGCGATATGCGCAAGCCCCGCCTCGATCGATCGGCGCACCTCATCATTGAGTTCGCGTGCGTCCTTGCCGGCGGCGGCGATGGGTTCGCCGATGACCACCCGGATCGTACCGGCCTTCTTGACGATGCCGCGCCTGACCCAAAAGTCGGCGGCATTGTGCGACAGGGGCACCACGAACTTGCCGGTTTCGGTCGCCAGCAGCGCGCCGCTCACGCCGTATTTGCGCTTCTCTCCCGCGACGACGCGCGTTCCTTCCGGAAAAATAATGATCCAGAGGCCGGCGGCCAGGCGTTCTTTGCCCTGCTCGATGACCTGATTCACCGCCCGGTGGCCCGCGCCGCGGTTGATCGAGATGGGACGCAGGAGTTTCAAGCCCCAGCCGATGAGCGGAATCCATAACAGCTCGCGCTTCAGCACCCAGACTTGCGGAGGAAAGATCAGAAACTGCGCGATGGTCTCCCACGCGGAGGTGTGGTTGCTCATCACGATGTGATTGCCGGCGGGTATTCGTTCGCGGCCCTCGACGGTGAATGTCAAGCCGCAGACTTTTTTCAACAGCCAAAACTGCAGCCGCGCCCAGGTGCGGGCGATCGCGAACTGCATGCGATAAGGCGACCAGAAGCACAATGTCATGAATCCGCCGAACGCCAGGGCGGACACCATCATGAACGCGGTGAAGAACAGCGACTTCAATAGCTGCATGGAATACTCAGGCGGCTCCAGGCTAGCCGGGCAAGCGCGACAGATCGGCGACGTCGCCGAGCAGAATCCGCACATCGCGCAGCAGTGCCAGGCGGTTGTTGCGCTTGGCCGCATTCTCATCCATCACCATGACGCGATCAAAAAATTCGTTCACCGGCGCCCGCAATCCCAGCAGCGCCTGCAAGCTTTCCGCATAACGCCGTTGCCGGGTTGCCTCGAGCACCGGTCCCTGCAAGCGGCGCAGCGCGTGATGCAGTCCGCGTTCCGCCTCCTCGCTCAAGGCCTGCGTATCGACGACCCAATCGTGGCTCACCTGCGTCTTCTTGAGGATATTGGCGATGCGCTTGTTGATTCCCGCCAGCACGACGGCATCCGGCAATGGCAAAAATTCCTTCAAGGCCGCGAGCCGCGTGACCGCATCGAGCGGCGAACGCGGGCGGTTGGCAAACACGGCGTCGAGCATCTCCGGAGTCGTGCCGGGTTCCTCGAGCAGCATGCCGCGCAGCCGCTCGGCGATGAAATCGTAAACCTCGTCGGCGACCCCTGGCGCGCTGCACCGGCTGCGCCGCCGCCGCCGCCGCCAACACCTCGGGCAAATCCAGATCCAAGCGCGACTCGAGCAAAATGCGCAACACGCCCAAGGCGGCTCGCCGCAGGCCGAATGGATCCTTGGCGCCCGTCGGCCGCTGCTCGATGGCGAAGATTCCAGCCAGCGTGTCGATCTTGTCGGCCAGACTCAAGGCTTGGCCGATCTTGGTCGACGGCAACGCATCGCCGGCAAAGCGCGGCAGATAATGCTCTTCGATGCGCCACCGCCACATCGCGGGGCAATCCTTGCGCTTCGGCGTAGTAGCGCCCCATCGTGCCCTGCAATTCCGGAAACTCGCCCACCATGGCCGTCATCAAGTCCGCTTTGCCAGTTCCGCGGCTTGGCGGACGTCGGCGCCGGCACCGATGCGGCCGCCGATCAACTCCGCGAGCGCGCGACAGACGCGCGGTCTTTTCGGCGTAGCTGCCGAGCCTTGGCCTGGAAAATCATGCCCGCGAGCTTCGCGGCATGCTGCCTGCAACTGAAATCTTGCGATCCTGCTCCCAGAAGAACGCCGCGTCGCTCAAGCGCGGCCGCACCACGCGCTCATTGCCCTCGCGCATCTTCGAGGGGTCGCGGCTTTCGATATTGCTGACCGTGACGAACCAGCCGGAAAGCTTTCCATCGGCGCCCTGCACCGCGAAATAGCGCTGGTGATCCTGCACCGTCGCAATGACCACTTCGCGGGGCAGCTTCAAGAAACGCGCTTCGAATTGACCGGTCAACGGCACCGGCCACTCGACCAGGGCGGTGACCTCGTCGAGCAGCGCGGCGTCGATCAACGCCGCGCCGCCAACCTGCTGCGCCGCTGCCGCGACTCCGGCGCGAATGATCTCGCGGCGCTCGGCGAAGTCGGCAATGACTTTTGCCCGGCGCAGCCGCGCCGCATAACCCTTCGCGCCCTTGAGCGACAGGGGCTTGGGCGAATGGAAGCGGTGGCCGGACGTCACCCGTCCCGACTGCAGGCCGAGCAATTCAAGCGGCACGACTTGCTCGCCATACAGAAGCACCACCGAATGCACCGGCCGCACGAACTCGGCGCTGTGCGCGCCCCAGCGCATGCGCTTGGCGATCGGCAACGCCGCGATGGCCTGCGTCAAGATGTCCTTGAGCAGCGCGGTGGTTGCCGCGCCGCGCTCGGTGCCGCGAAATTGCAGCCATGCGCCCTTCTCGGTGGTGAGCTTCGAGAGCTCATCGACGCCGACGCCGCAGCTTCTGGCAAATGCTGTCGCCGCCTGGGTCGGAGCGCCCTGCGCATCGAAGGCATTCGCGAACGGCGGCCCGCGCCGTTCCACTTGCCGGTCCGGCTGATGCTCCGCCAGTTTCTCGATCCAAACCGCAAGCCGTCGCGGCGTCGCAAAGCTGTGAACCCGGCCGTGGGGCAAACCTGCGGCGTCGATGCCCTTGATCAGGCCCTCGGTCAGCGCCTGGGACAGCGCCTGCAACGTGCGCGGCGGCAGTTCCTCGGTGCAAAGTTCGAACAGCAGGTCCTGGCTCATCCGGCCGCCCGTTGCGCAGCGGTGTTCTTGAGCAGCGGAAAGCCGAGCGCTTCGCGGCTGTCTCGATAGCTCTCGGCAACGCCGCGCGCCAAAGCCCTCACGCGCAGGATGAAGCGCTGGCGCTCGGTGACCGACACCGCGTGGCGCGCGTCCAGCAAATTGAACGTATGCGAGGCTTTTACCATCTGCTCATAGGCAGGAAGCACCAATTTGTCCTCGAGCAGCATCCGGCAGGCGGCTTCTCGCGCGTCGAACTCCGCCAACAGCATGGCTGTATCCGCCTTTTCGAAGTTATAAGTGGATTGTTCCACCTCGTTTTGATGGAACACATCGCCGTAGGTCACGCCGAACGGCCCTTCGGTCCAAACGATGTCGAAAATGCTCTCCTTGCCCTGGATGTACATGGCCAGGCGCTCGAGGCCATAGGTAATCTCGCCCATCACGGGACGGCAATCGAGTCCGCCAACCTGCTGGAAGTAGGTGAACTGCGAGACTTCCATGCCGTTGATCCACACTTCCCAGCCCAAGCCCCACGCGCCCAAGGTCGGCGATTCCCAATTGTCCTCGACGAAACGGATGTCGTGCGTCAGCGGATCGAAGCCCAGATAGCGCAGCGAGTCCAGATACAGGTCCTGGAAATTGTCGGGCGAAGGCTTGATGCAAACCTGAAATTGATAGTAGTGCTGCAGCCGGAACGGGTTATTGCCGTAGCGTCCGTCGGTGGGACGGCGCGAAGGCTGCACGTACGCGGCGCTCCAGGGTTCCGGACCCACGGCGCGCAGGAAGGTCGCGGGATGGAATGTTCCCGCCCCCATCTCCATGTCGTAGGGCTGCAGCACGATGCAGCCGCGCTCCGACCAGTATTTCTGCAGGGCGAAAATCAGGTCCTGAAAAGTACGCGGGGGCGCGGGAAGAAGCATGAATGCTCGCGGAACAAAGTCAGCGAGTATAGCGACGCGGCCGTAAGGTGTCCTCAGCGTTGCCCATGCACTCAATTGGCTCATGGCCCATGAAAAATCTCGCGATTTGACGTAATTTGAATTTCTTGGACTCGTTTCGCACCAATATGACGCATGATTTTTTGCGAATTGATCCATAATGATGCACAGGGCGCCAGCGGCCCGACCCAAGTGCTTGATCTGTCTTGAGCGGACGCATGGCACATTAGCTGCATTGTCCAAGAGCCCCGGGCTGGCCGGGCCAACCTGCAACCCAACGAGGACGCAAATGACTCCCGCCGATGTTCTGAAATTAATCCAAGAAAAAGATGCGAAATTCGTCGATCTCCGCTTTACCGACACGATTGGCAAGGAACAGCACGTCACCATCCCGACTCGACTGGTGGACGAAGGATTTTTCAAGGACGGCAAGATGTTCGACGGTTCATCGATCGCCGGATGGAAGGGCATCAATGAGTCGGACATGATTTTGATGCCGGATCCTTCGACCGCGGTCGTCGATCCGTTCTACGAAGAAACCACGCTGAATTTGCGTTGCGATGTGATCGAGCCGATGACCATGCAGGGCTACGGACGAGATCCGCGCTCCTTGGCAAAACGTGCCGAGGCGCATTTGAAAGCGTCCGGCATCGCCGACTCGGCGCTGTTCGGACCGGAGAACGAGTTCTTCATATTCGACAGCGTCACGTTCAGCTCCAGCATGAATGGCTGCGCCTACGAGGTCGATGCTTACGAAGGCGCTTGGAACTCCGGCAAGGCGTATGAGGAGGGCAACCGCGCGCACCGGCCGGGAGTGAAGGGCGGCTACTTTCCCGTTCCCCCGGTGGATTCGCAGCAAGACATCCGCACCGCGATGTCGATGGCATGCGAAGAAATGGGATTGAAATTCGAAGTTCATCATCACGAAGTGGCGACCGCCGGCCAGGGCGAGATCAACGTTGCGGCGAACACCCTGACCAAAAAAGCCGACGAAGTGCAAATCCTGAAATATGCGCTGCAAAACGTCGCGCACGGCTACGGAAAAACCCTGACTTTCATGCCCAAGCCCATCGTCGGGGACAACGGCAACGGCATGCATGTGCATCAGTCGCTGCAGAAGGACGGCAAGGCGCTGTTCGCGGGAGACAAATACGGCGGACTCTCGGACATCGCTTTGTACTACATCGGCGGCATCATCAAGCACGCGCGCGCGATCAATGCTTTCACCAACGCCAGCACCAACAGCTACAAACGCTTGGTGCCGGGATTCGAAGCGCCGGTGAAGCTGGCGTATTCGGCGCGCAACCGTTCGGCGTCGATTCGCATTCCTTGGATCTCCAATCCCAAGGGCCGGCGCATCGAGGTGCGTTTTCCGGATGCCACGGGCAATCCGTATTTCATGTTCGCCTCGATGCTGCTGGCGGGGCTGGATGGCATCCAGAACAAGATTCATCCGGGCGATCCCGCCGACAAGGATTTGTACGATTTGGAGCCGGAGGAGGACAAGAAAATACCGACGGTTTGTCATTCGCTCGACATGGCGCTCGACTACCTCGACAAGGACCGTGGCTTCCTCAAGGCCGGCGGCGTGTTCACCGACGATCTCATAGATGCCTACATCGAATTGAAGATGAAGGACGTGACGCGGTTGCGGATGACCACGCATCCGATAGAAATCGAGATGTATTACAGCCTGTAGTTCAGGGGTGCTTAGGCCTTAAGGTGACGGCGGTCACGCCGTCGTCACCTCGTTTTGTGGTCCGGAGGCGATAGGTCTATGCTTTGGAAATATGCACCCGCGGCAGACATGGTTGGCGATGGGCCTGTTGACGGCCTTCACGGTGCAGGCGGCCGTTATCTACAAATGGGTCGACGCCGATGGAGTGGTTCACTACTCCGATCAGTCCTCGCCGGGAGCGGAAAAAATCGTCACCGCGGTGCCATCGACCCCCGCGGCATCGGCAGCCCGCAACGCGAGCACGCCGGGCGCGCCGCCGCAGCGCCCCGCCCAAGGCGGTCTCAATTACGTCGAATTCTCGATCACTTCGCCGACGCCGGATCAGACTTTTTTCGGCGACGATGTCGTGGCCGTGCACTTGGATCTCAACCCGGCGCTGCGGCCCAATCAATCCATCGCCTGGCATTTGAACGGCAAGCAGCTGGACTTTCCGCCGAATGCCGTCTCGTTCGCTCTGCCGCGCCTGGATCGCGGCACCTATGCGCTAGCCGCCACCATCACCGATCAGCAAACCAGCGAATCGCAGACCAGCAACAGCGTGACCTTCTTCGTGCGCCAGCCCTCGGCGCTGTCGCCGCAGTCGCCCCTCAAAAAATAGCTCCAAGCACGGCGCGGGCGGAGGCTCGGCTTGTCGGCTGAACTCCAGATAGACACCTTGAGGGTCGACGGCAGCGAACTGCTCGATGCCATGGTCACCAGCGTTTTTCTGCTGGATGAAGCGCTGCGCGTGACTTACCTGAACGCCGCGGCGCAGGCCTTGCTGGGGCTTTCCACCAATCAAGCGCTCGGCCGCTCGATCGCCGAACTGACGCGCGGCGCCGAGAGCCTGCTGCCGATGTTCGAGCGGGTGCGCAGTGGCGGCGAAGGCGTCGTGCAGCGCGAGCTTGGCTGGCCGGCGCCGGGAGGCGTGGACCGCATACTCGACTGTGCCGTGACCCAGGTGATCATCGGCGGCCAGAGTTTGCGGCTGTTATTGGAGATCGAAGATATCACGCAGCATCGGCGCCTGACGCGTGAGAACGCCTTGCTGGCGCAGTTGGGCGGCAGCCGCTTGATGGTCCGCCAACTCGCGCACGAAATCAAAAATCCGCTCGGCGGCCTGCGCGGCGCCGCGCAGCTGCTCGAACGCGAACTCTTGGATCCGGCGTTGCGGGAATACACGCGGGTGATCATCAGCGAAGCGGATCGTCTGACGAATCTGCTCGATTCCATGTTGGGTCCCGGACGTCCGCCGTCCAAGCAGCTGATCAACGTGCACGAACTGCTGGAGCGCGTGTATCACCTGCTGCGCAGCGAGGCGCCGCAGGGAGTCGCGATCGACCGCGACTACGACCCGAGCCTGCCGCCCTTGACGCTCGATCCCAATCACATCATTCAGGCGATGCTCAACCTGGGCCGCAACGCCATCCAAGCGCTCGGCGGCGCGCCGGTCGAATCGCCGCGGCTGGTGTTGAGAACCCGCGCGGCGAGCAACGTCAGCGTCGGTGCGCATCGCCACCGGCTGGTCGCCTCGATTCAGTTCGAGGACAACGGGCCGGGCGTGCTCAACGAGATTCGCGAAACCATTTTTTATCCGCTCGTTTCCGGCCGCGCCGACGGTTCAGGCTTGGGGCTGGGAATAGCGCAGGATCTGGTCAGCCGCCACGGCGGATTGATCGAATTCGACAGCGCTCCCGGGAGAACGATATTCGTGATTTCCTTGCCGATGGATTCCTCATGAACTCGAAGCCGCTGCAAGTCTGGCTGGTGGACGACGACTCATCCATTCGCTGGGTGCTCGAGAAGGCCCTCAAAGGCAGCGGCATGACGGCGAAATGCTTCGACCAAGCCGACAATGTCTTGACCGCGCTGCGCGGCGATGCGCCCGATGTCCTCATGACCGACATCCGCATGCCCGGCCGCAGCGGCTTGGACTTGCTCAAGGAGATCCAGGTCTCGCGCCCCGGACTGCCCGTCATCGTCATGACGGCGCATTCGGATTTGGATGCGGCGGTCGCGGCTTACCAGGGCGGCGCATTCGAATATCTGCCCAAGCCCTTCGACATCGACAAGGCGGTCGATCTGGTGCGCCGCGCCGCGCAACAGGCCAATTTGTCCACCGACGCCGAGGCCACCAGGCGCAGCATTCCCGAGCTTCTGGGCCAGGCGGCTTCGATGCAGCAGGTGTTCCGCGCGATCGGCAGGCTGTCCCGTTCCAGCATGACGGTGCTGATCACCGGCGAATCGGGCACGGGCAAGGAGCTCGTCGCGCGCGCTCTGCACCGCCATAGTCCGCGCTCGAACCAGGCCTTCGTCGCGCTCAACACCGCCGCCTTCACCGCGGACCTGTTGGAATCGGAACTATTCGGCCACGAAAAAGGCGCCTTTACCGGCGCGGATTCGTTGCGCCGCGGCCGCTTCGAACAGGCGGATGACGGCACGCTGTTTCTCGACGAAATCGGCGACATGTCGCCGGCGCTGCAGACGCGACTGCTGCGCGTGTTGGCCGAAGGCGAGTTCTACCGCGTCGGCGGCCAGACGCCGGTGAAGGTCGACGTCAGGGTCATCGCCGCGACCCACCAGGATCTCGAGATGCGGGTGAAGTCCGGTCACTTTCGCGAAGATCTCCTGCACCGGCTCAATGTGATTCGGATCGAGATTCCGCCGCTGCGCGAACGGCGCGAGGATATTCCGGAATTGTTGCGCCATTATCTGTCGGTCGCCGGCCAGGAACTGGGCGTCGAGCCAAAATTGATGACGGGGCCTGCTGAAACCGCGCTCGTGACTTTCGACTGGCCGGGTAATGTGCGCCAATTGGTCAATGCCTGCCGCCGGCTCACCGTCACCGCGCCCGGCCGGGAGGTTCGCGCCGAGGACATTCCGCCCGACCTGGGCGGGGTGCCCGTGGGACAGACGGCCAATCACGATTGGATGGCCAAGCTCGCACATTGGGCCGAGCAGGAATTGAACTCGGGCACCCGGCGTCTGCTCGATACGGCGGTCCCGGAAGTCGAGCGCATTCTCATCCGCGTGGCGCTGCGCAAGGCCGATGGCCTGAAGCAGGACGCCGCAAAATTGCTTGGCTGGGGCCGCAATACGCTGACGCGCAAGATGAAGGAGCTCGGCATGGAAGACCTCAGCTAGGGAAAAAGCCCGCAGCAAAACCGCGGCCGATGCAGCGGCGGGACGAGCTTCGCCCGCGCGGCGGCTTATAATTCACGCATGGGCGAATTTCTTTCCAAAAAGCTCGGCGCGCTGCAGGCCTTGCTGCTCGGCATTCCGCCGGCGGAATGGTTGCTGGCGGCCATCGTGGGCGCGGTGGTCTGGGCCGCCCTGTGGATAGTGCGGGACCTGATCGCAGCGCGCTACTCCACCGCGCAGAATCCCCTGATCCGGCTCATCGGCTATCTGATCGGAAACACCACGCAAATTCTGTTCTTCGCGGTGGCGCTCGATGCTGCGCAAGAAAGCCTGACGCTGCCCGACAGGGTGCAGCGCATCGTCTCCAACACTGCGATGATCCTCATATTGATTCAGGTCGGCCTGTGGGCTGGACGCTCGGTGCGTTTTTATCTCGAAATGAAGGAGCGGGAGCGGGGCGCCGATCGGGTGTTTTCCGGTTCACTCGACATCATCAGCTTCGTTGCGCGCATGCTGATCTGGTCGCTGCTGATCCTGCTCGGGCTGGAGAATCTCGGCGTCAACATCACCGCCTTGCTCGCGGGCTTGGGCGTCGGCGGCGTGGCCGTGGCGCTCGCTCTGCAAAATGTTCTCGGCGATCTGTTCGCCTCGCTGTCGATCGCGCTCGACAAGCCCTTTGTCATCGGCGACAACCTCACCATCGATGCCTTCATCGGCAAGGTCGAACACATCGGCATCAAGACCACCCGGCTGCGCAGCGAAGGCGGCGAGCAGATCATTTTGTCGAATGCCGATATTCTGAAGAGCCGGGTGCGCAATTTTGGGCGCCTATCGCAGCAGCGGATACAGGCGACGATTCGATTGGACTTCGACACCCCGACGGAAAAGCTCAAGGCCCTGCCGCAGCTGCTGGAAAATGTGGTTCGCGAGCATCCCCAGGCGCACTTTGAGCGCTGCCACCTCAAAACCCTGGGCGAGAGTTCATTTCAATTCGAGCTTTCCTACTTCGTGCAGCAGCCGGCGGTGAATCCGATGCTCGATCTGCAGCAGGCGGTGAATTTTCGCATCATCGATGAATTGCGGCGCCTGGGAGTCCGGTTCGCCTACCCCGCGCAACTGGTCTTCCTGGACAGGCAGCGCGCCGCCGCCGGGAAATAGCCGGGTGTTTCACGTCGTGTTGTTCGAACCCGAGATTCCCGGGAATACCGGCAACGTGATCCGGCTATGCGCCAACAGCGGCGCGGCGCTTCACCTGATCAAGCCTTTGGGATTCCGTCTCGACGACAAGAGCCTGAGGCGTTCCGGACTCGACTATCACGAACTGGCGGACGTGAAAATTCATGCAAGCCTGGATGTCTGCCTGGCGTTGCTGCAGGGTTCGCGCTGGTTCGCGCTCGAGACCGGCGGGGCGCGCTGCTACAGCGAGGTGCAGTATCGGGCGGCGGACGTGTTTTTGTTCGGCCCCGAGACACGCGGCTTGCCGCAAAGCGCGCAGTCCAGGGTGGCAGCGGAGAATCGGCTGTTCATTCCCATGCGCGCGCAGAACCGCAGCGTCAATTTGTCCAACGCCGTGGCGTTGGTGGTCTACGAAGCCTGGCGGCAGAGCGGATTTCGACGCCCTATCGATTCCAAGGCCTGAGGACCCGCCGCGCCGGGTCGGTAACCGTCGCCGACACCGCCGGATCCAGCAGCCTGCGCCGGCGCAGATGCCGTATGGCCGCCTGAACGGTCGATTTGGACAGGCCCGTCTTGGTCGCGATGGTCTGCAGGCTGACCGACAAAGTGTCCCGCTTGTCCTTTGCTGCGTGGCGCAATAAATACAGGTAAACGATGAAGGCCGCGGGCCGCCGATCGTGCCCGACCAGGTCCGGCATGAGCACATCGACCACATAGCTGTCCAAGCCGAAGTGCTGCATCGGTAATTACTATACCGATTATCGCTACTATGCACCCGGGAAATATCCGATAATCGCGCTCAGTTGCAAACGACTTCAGGAGGATTCCGCGCCATGATCACTCAGGTCAAGTTCGTCGGCATACCGACCGGCGATCAGGATCGTGCACTCAAGTTCTATACCGAGAAACTGGGATTCGAAGTGTCGACCGATCAGGTCTTCAACGCGCAGCAGCGCTGGATCGAGCTGCGCATCGCCAATTCGGCAACGCGAGTCGTGCTGTTTACGCCCGAAGGTCACGAGAGCCGCATCGGCTCGTTTTTCAACGGCTCATTCGCCTGCGACGATGTCGGCGCCACCTACCGGCAGCTCACGGCGCGCGGCGTCGAATTCGCCAAGCCGCCGGAAAAGCAGCCCTGGGGAGAATTCGCCATCTTCAAGGATCCCGACGGCAATCAGTTCGTCTTGTCTTCCTCGGCGTGAAACGCGCGAGCTGATGCCCCAAGCCGAACCAGGCGCCGCGGTCCGCCGCGCAAGTCTCGCTTTAGTTCGCAGCGGTCTTGCCGCCCGCCTGCTGCTCCTTGATCCAATGATTCGTGCGCGCGTCCAGCAGGTCGAGCGGCAGCACGCCGCCGTTCAGCATCTCATCGTGGAAGCTGCGGATGTCGAACTTCGGACCAAGTTCCTTCTTGGCGCGTTCGCGCAACTCGCGAAACTTGAGCTGCCCCAGCTTGTAGGAGAGCGCCTGCGCCGGCCACGCGATATAGCGATCGGTTTCCGATTGGATCGTGGGCTCGTCCACCGGCTGATATTTGCGGAAGAACTCCACCACCTGCTCGCGGCTCCAGCCTTCGGAATGCAGGCCGGTATCGACGACCAGACGCACGGCGCGAAACAACTCGCTGCTCAGCCGGCCGTAGTCGCTGACCGGATCCTGGTAGAACCCGACTTCCTTGCCCAACTGTTCGGCATACAGCGCCCACCCCTCGATGTACCCGGAGTTGCCTGAATGCTGGCGAAACTTGGGCAAACTGGTCATCTGCTGCGCCACCGAGAGCTGCATGTGATGCCCGGGGATGCCCTCATGATAGGCGGTGGCCTCATCGTCGATCAGCGAGCGATGCGCGAAATTGGAGGTGGCGACGCTGACCCGTCCCGGGCGTTTGCCGTCGGGCGTGCCGGTTTGATAGTGCGTGGCGGCGCCGACTGGAACGGCGGAATGGCTTCGACCGTGACCGGCGAGCCGGGGATGTAGCCGAACAGCTCGGGAAGCTTGGGCTGCATCTGCGCGATGTACTTGCGGAAGTCGTCGAGAATCTGCTCGGCGGAAGTGGGGATGTACTTGGGGTTGGTCTTCAATGACTCGCGGAACGCGGCGACATCCTTGAAGCCCTCCTTGCGCGCGATGAGCAGCATCTCGGCCTTCGATGCGCTCGATCTCGCGCAGGCCGATCGCGTGAATCTGATCGGGCGTCAGGTTGCTGATGGTGGTGCGGCTGCGGATGTCGTTGAGGTAGCGCTCCTTGCCGCCCGGCAATGAAGCGACGCTCAGCGTAGTTCGACCCGCCGGCGCGTACTCGGCGGCGATGAATGCGGCGAATTCCTTGTAGGCCGGAATGACCTCGTTGTTGACGGCGTCGCTGATCGCCTTGGTCAGGCGCTGCGGTCCGCGGCGGAAATAGCCGTCGGGAAATTTCTTCGTCGGCAACAGAAACGGGTCCGACGCGATGATCGCCGTCGCATTGCGCCGGAATCTTTTCGAGCAGAAACCGCACCGGCATGAGCTTATCCTTCATGCCCGCGCGCAGGGTCTCCTCGGTCTGCTCGAAGGCGCGCGGAATCTGATGCAGGCGCGCGATGTAATCCTCGTAGTGCTTGACCGAATCGAACGGAACGGCGAGCGGCATATCGGCGAAACGCAGTCTGCGGCCCCTCCATCTGATTCACCGGCATCTCGTATTCCTTGAATTTGAAGTTCGCGATCGCGCTGCGTGAGCGAGCGCACCATTACCTCGTGCGACAGCTTGTCCTGTTCCGGCAAAGCCGGCGGTCGAGATCGCGTTCAGGCGCGCAAGAAAGCCCTCGTCGGCGGCATCCTGCCGCTGATACGCCGCGGGCGAATAATCCTCGAGTTGATCGTTGTAGCGATAGTCGCCGATGGCGGTGGCGCGTTCCGGATGCGCCTTGAGATCCGCCTGGAACTGCTCCTCGAACAGCGCGTTCTGCGCCGCAATCCTCGAAGCGACGTTGTCCGAATCCGCGGCGGCGGCGCTGATGGAACAAGCGACCAGAAAGGCGATCAGTGCTGTTTTGTGCATATTTGCGAAAGCCTAGCATGGCGCGGGCTAGTTTGGCGGAAGCGGGGAAAGCCGGCAATTTGTCGATGTCGCGCGCATCGTGCTGAATGATCACGGTGGCTTTCAAATTCGCCGCCAGTTGCTTGAATCGATCCAGGGACGCCAGCGTCTCGGCGCGGCTGGTGTTGAAGGTCGGCACGCCGTTGCTGTCGTAGTTCTCGCGGAAGTGCGCCAGATCGCCGGTGATCAGCACGTTGCCCATGGCGGCGAGCTTGACCAGCAGGCTGTGGTGACCGGGCGTATGGCCGGGGGTGTTCAACATGATGACGCTGCCGTCGCCGAACACATCCTTGTCCCCGATCAGCGCTTCCACCTTGCCGCCGCCGCTGATCCAATGCGCAAAATTCTTGGGATTGACTCCGGGATTGGGCTTGGTTGCATTCAGCGCGTCCCAGTCCCCCTTGCCGATCAACAATGTCGCCTGCGGAAAGGAGGCCACTTGCCCGACGTGATCGCCGTGGTAGTGGCTGATCGCCACGAAGGTGATTTGCTGCGGCGTCAAGTGCAGTTGCGCCAGCTGTTCCACCAAACTCGAGCTCGGCGCCGTCGGCGCGGGGTTGGCGCCCGCCGCGGGCGGGTTGCCGGTATCCCATACCAGGTAATCGTTGCCGTGTTTGACCAGGTAGCAGCTGAAGGTCAGCTGGATGCTCAGGCCTTTGAATGCAGCGACATCCGAGAAACGGCCGACGTCGGCAAGGGTGGTGGTCTTGCCGCAGTCGAATCGCGTCAGGGTCAGTTCGGGCGAGGATTGCGCAGCCGCCGCGGCGGCGCCGAATGCCAGAGCCGCAAGTGCGGCCGCGGCCAGATTGAATTCGACATGTCTCATGAAGGCTCCCTGGTGGTTCATTGCTGCAAGCTATTCGGCCTCGGAACGCACCTCGCGCCCCATGAGCGCCTGCACCACCGAGCGGACCGGTTTGTTCTCGTACATGATTGCGTATATTTCATTGCAGATCGGCATGTCCACTTGCAAGCGCTGCGCCACCTGATAGACGGCGCGCGCCGCGGGCACCCCTTCGACCACCTGGTGAATCGCGCCTTGGGCGCTGGTCGGCGACGCGCCGCGCCCGAGCGCCATGCCGAAGCGGCGGTTGCGCGATTGATCGTCGGTGCAGGTCAACACCAAATCCCCAAGACCGGCAAGACCCATGAAAGTTTCACGCAATGCGCCGAGCTTCACTCCGAGGCGCATCATCTCCGCGAGACCGCGCGTGATCAATGCGACCCGGGTATTGGCGCCAAAGCCCATGCCGTCGGCTATGCCTGAGCCGATGGCGATGACATTCTTCACCGCGCCGCCGACCTCGACGCCCATGATGTCGGTCTGCGTATAGGCGCGGAAACTGGGGCCCGACAAGCTCATCGCGAGTTCCTTGGCAAAGCGCTCATCCGCCGATGCGATGGTCATCGCGGTGGGCAGGCCGAAGCCGACCTCCTTCGCGAACGTTGGGCCGGAGAGCACGGCGCCGGGAGTGTCTCCCAAGACCTCGCGCACGACCTGGTGCGGCAGCAGCCCGGTCGCGATCTCGAATCCCTTGGTTGCCCAAGCGACACGAGTGTGCGCTGCAAGATGCGGCCGAACGTTCTCCAAGGTCGCCCTGAAAGCGTGCGAGGGCACGGCGATCAGTGCGTCGCGGGAAGCTTCCAGGGCCGAAGGTAGGTCGGCCACGATCTGCAATTCGTCCGGGAACAGCGCGTCGGGCAAATAGCGCATGTTGCGCCGGCGTTCGCGCATCGCCTCGAGCTGCGCGCGGTCTCGGCCCCACAATCGAGTCGGGTGTCCTTCCCGCGCCAGCAAAATCGCGAGTGCCGTGCCCCAGGAGCCGGCGCCGATGACCGTCATCGGTTCCGTACGCCCACTCTGCATAAGCGCCTAGTTCACCAGATTCGGCTGCTGCGGAGTTTGCTGTGCCTGGGTGAACAGGGCGTCGAAGTTCACCAAAGGCAGCAGGAAATTGGGGAAGCCGCCCTTGACGATCAGGTCGGAGATCACTTCGCGCGCAAATGGAAACAGCACGCTGGGGCAGAAGCTGCCGATGAGCCGCTTCAAATCCTCAACCGACGCGCCGGCAATGGTGAAGAGGCCCGCTTGCTTGACCTCCACCAGATAGAGCGTGACATCGCCCTGCTTGGCTTCCACCGTGACGGTGAGCAGCACTTCGCGCGCCTCCGGCGACAACTCCTCGGTCGAGGTGTTCATATTCAGCTGAAACTTGGGCTCCCAGGCCTGATTGTTCGGCAGGCGCGGACCATTCGGCGATTCATAGGAACAATCTTTCAAATACACGCTCTGCAAACTCACCTGCACACCGCCCACATCTGCCTGTGGCTCCGCCGCTGTAACCTCGTTCATCCTGCCCCCTGAAGTAATCGATCCAACTCGCCGCTGCTATTGAGCGCATGGAGCTCGTCGCACCCGCCCACATGCTTGTCGCCGATGAAGATTTGCGGAACCGTGCGGCGATTGCTGCGCGCAATCATTTCCGCGCGAGCTTTCTCGTCGTCCTCGACGTTGATTTCATTGAAAACCAGCTGCTTCTGCCGCAGCAAGCCCTTGGCGCGCTGGCAGTACGGACACCAATCCGACACGTAAACGGTGACCGCCGGCTGCGTCATTTCGGATTGCTCTTGCTCCTGGAGGTTTTCGTCAGCGGCAAATTGTCCTTTACCCAGGCATTCAAGCCGCCCTGCAGATTGAACACCTTGGTGAACCCGAGCTTCATCAGGGTGCGCGCAGCGCCGGCGCCGTTCGCGCCGCTGTCGCAATAAGTGATCACGTTCTTGTCGCGCCATTTTTTCAAAGCGTCGGCTTGCGATTCGATCTCGCCCACCGGAACGTTGCGCGCGTCGACGATATGCCCGGCATCGTACAGCTCCTTGCTGCGCAAATCGATCACCAGGGCGCCCTGATTCATGAGCCGCACCGCCTGGGTCGCGCTCAATGCCGCGAACGCATGGACCCGCGCCCGCAGCTCGAAGGCCGCCACGGCGATCGCCGCCAGCAGCGTCGCGCCGGCCAGATAGGGATGATGGGCAATGTATTCAAACAGTCGCTGCATGACGCACAATTCGGGCTTTTTGGGCGCGCAAGTATAGCAGCGGCCACAAGGCTTGTATGCTTAGGCGGATGATGAATACCCGGCCATGAATCAGCGCTTCAAAGCCCTGTGCAGCGCCGCGCTGATCGCGGTGCTCGCCGCCGGCAGCCCGGCCGCCGCTGCGCCCGCGGATTCGGCGCATGCCGACGCTGCGAAAGCAAAGCTTGCGGCGCTGCGCGCGCGGATCGCGGAGCTCACCGGCCGCATGGGATCGCAGCTGGCGCAGCGCGATTCCTTGAGCGCGCGTGTCCGCGAGACCGAACTGGCCATTGCCGCGAAGCGCCAGCGCGCCGAAGAACTGCGCGTGGCGCAGCTCGGCGCGGAACGGCGCCGCGCGGAATTGCGCGCTGAAGAAGGCCGCAACCTCAACGAGCTGCAGGCGCAACGCGCGTCGCTCGCGAGCCAAGCCCGCGCGGCATACATGATAGGCCGGCAGGAAGAGCTCAAGCTGTTGTTGAACCAAAGCAATCCCGCGGGTCTCGGCAGAACGCTCGCGTATTACGGCTACTTCGCCGATCAGCGCCGCCAGAAAATAGAAGCCATTCAAAGCAACGAAGCGCGCCTGCAGCAGCTGGTTGCGGAGATTGAGCGGCAAACCCGGGAACTGCAGAAGCTGCAGGATGACGCGACCCAGGAGATTGCGGGTCTGCAACATGCACGCGCGGAACGCAGCGTGGCAGTGGCCGCGCTGACCAAAAAACTGGCGAGCGGCAACCAGGAGCTCGGCAACCTGAGACGCGAGGAGCAGGCGGTCGAATCGCTGGTCGCGGACCTCGCCCGCATGATGCAGGACTTTCCGAGCGATCCGTCGCAGAGTTTCGACCGCATGCGCGGGAAATTGCCCTGGCCGGTATTGGGGCGGCTGAGCGCGCGCTATCAGACGCCGCGCGAAAATTCAGGCGGCGTGCGCTGGAATGGCGTGATGATAGACGCGCAGCGCGGCGCAAAAGTGCGGGCGCCCTTCTTCGGCCGCGTCGTGTACGCCGACTGGCTGCAGGGGCTGGGACTGCTCATGATCATCGGCCACGGCGGCGGCTATATGACATTGTATGGCCATGCCGAGGTGCTCTATAAGTCGGTCGGCGACAAGGTCGCGCCGGGCGATGTGATCGCCGCTTTGAACGACACCGAGGGCGCCAAGCCGCAGCTGTATTTCGAAATACGCGCAGGCCGCAAGACCGTCGATCCCAAACTTTGGCTGAAGACGGCCCCCTGACACCCGCCGCCATTTTTAATTTAACACTGCGCTCCGGCGGCTGGCGGCAATGCTTCTGCGCACGTATGCTTGAGGTTCAAATGCGCAACAAATCTGGTAACGCCCTCTTGCTGGCGCTCGGTATCGCCATCGGTCTGTCGCTCGGATTGGCGCATGGCGTTTTGGCCGAGAAGCCGGCGGCTCCCGGCGCCGATCTGCCCTGGCAGGACGCACACATGTTGGCCGCGGTGCTCGAGCGCGTGAAGCACGATTATGTGAATCCCGTGGACGACCATCAGCTGCTGCAGGCGGCGATCCGCGGCATGGTGGCATCCCTGGACCCATATTCCGCCTATCTCGACGGCGATGAATACGACGAGGTCAAAATCAGCAGCTCGGGCCGCTACACCGGCGTCGGCATCGACCTGTCGATCGAGGACGACCAGGTGGTGGTGATCGCGCCGTTCGACGGCTCGCCGGCTGCGCAGGCGGGAATCCGCTCCGGCGACATCATCGTGACGATCGACGGCATCCCGGTGAACACCAATAGTTTGGCGGACACCATCGGACGCATGCGCGGCGCGGAAGGAACCTCGGTCAAGATCGGCATCATGCGCGAAGGCAATCCGGAACCCATGCTGTTCACGCTCAAACGCTCGCGCGTCGATCTGCACAGCGTGCGCGGCGAGATGCTCGATCCCGGTTATGGGTATGTGCGAATTTCCCAGTTCAGCGAAACCACCGGCGATGATCTGAACCATGCCTTGAAGGAGCTGCGCAAACACAATGGCGCGCCGCTCAAGGGTCTGGTGCTGGATCTGCGCGACAACCCGGGCGGAGTGCTGGAGGCGGCCGTGGCCGTGGCGGATGCGTTCCTCGACAGCGGCGTCATCGTGACCGCGAAGGGACGAACGCCGGACTCCAAATTCGAGATGGATGCGACGCCCGGAGACGTGCTCAACGGCGCGCCCATCGTCGTGTTGGTGAACGGCGGCTCGGCATCGGCGGCGGAGATCGTCGCGGGCGCGCTCAAGGATCAGCATCGCGCAAAACTCATGGGGCGCACGACATTCGGCAAAGGTTCGGTGCAAACCGTCATCCCGCTGTCCGACGACCGCGCGATCAAGCTGACCACGTCGCTCTATTACACGCCGTCGGGCGTGTCCATCAATCACCGCGGCATCGCTCCCGACATCGAACTTCAGCGGGATCCGAAGCCGCCGCCGGCAGCGCTGCCCGACGGCGCGCCGCTGCAGCAGCGCGACGCCGAAGTGAAGCGTGCATTGGAGGAATTGAAGGTGTCGCCCGGTGCGCGTCCCGGCGCGGTAACCACGGCGGCGCGCCTTTAAGCGATGCGCAGCACGCGTTCGATCGAAATCCTGTGTTTGGCGCTCGCCGCCCTGGTGCTCATCTGGTCCGGGGCGCTCGCCAGTCAAATGTGGCCGGTCCTCGGGCTGCTCGGCGCCTTCGCACTCGCCATCGTAGGATTTCGCGGCCGCCGCTTTCTGCCCGGGCGCACCCGCTCCAAGCTGTTGATCGAATCATGGTCGATGGTGGTGTTCATCACCTGCGTGCTGTGGTTTACCGGAAAGGGCGCGAGTCCGCTGTTCAATTTGTATTTGCTGCCGATCATATTGAGCGCGTTGACCCTCGGCCGGGTGGTCACCTTGCTGCAGGTGGCTGCGATTGCGCTGTGCCACCTGTTGCTGGCCATCACCACACCGGGGCTCGAGGTGGTATCGCTGCTGTATGCCAGCCAAGTGGTGGGGCAGCTGGCGCCGTTTCTCTTGGTGGCCTATCTGACCACCACCCTGTCGGCGGACATCACCGAGGCGCGGGAGCGGATCGAAAACCTGGCTCAAACCGATTCATTGACCGGGCTGTACAACGTGCGCATGTTCAACGAAGTCTGGCAGCGAGAGCACCATGCCTGCGAGGGCAACCGCGGCATGTATTCCTTGCTCATGATCGATATCGACAAGCTCAAGGAGATCAACGATTCCTTCGGCCTCGAGGCTGGAAATAGCGCCATCACGCTGGTGGCGCAATGTCTGCAACGAAGCATCCGCGCGACCGACCATGCCGCGCGGCTCGGCGGCGACGAATTTGCGGTCCTGCTCCCCGGTGCATCGACCGAGGTTGCGGAGGCCGTCATCAAGCGCGTACGGCACAATGTCTACAAGACCACGCTGGACTTAAGATCGCGCATGATCCGCTGCAGTGTGAGCATCGGCGTGGTCAATTATCCCAAGGACGCGCGGGACATGCGCGACCTTCGCAGCCTGGCGGACGACAAGATGTACCGCGACAAAGAACTGCGCCGCATGCCCGGAGCCGAAGCAAACGCTTGAATGCCGGCCGGCAAACAGTTGAATGTGCTGGACTTTTGCAGCGAAGATGGCAAAGTTAGCGCTGCATCACGCTCACGATGGCTTGACATATGGTCAGCTTGTGCTCCTTCCGCCTTGATTTGAGAGAGGCTTAATGCGGTCAATCAATCGAATATTTGCGCTTTCGCGAGCGCCGCGGCGGCTTTCCATATGCGCGTTGGCCGGTATTTCCCTGAGTTTTCTGTCATTCCATGCTGCCGCCAAAGTTCCCGGCGCTCCGAAGCTGAAATCCAGCTCCGTGCTCATCGTCGATCAAAGCGATTCCTCGGTGCTGTACTCGCGCAACCCGGACGTCGCCGCGCCCATCGCCTCCATTACGAAACTGATGACGGCTTTGGTGGTGCTCGATGCCAAGCAGCCGCTGGATGAGCCCATTCAAATTACCGAGGCTGACCGCGACTACCCCAAGGGAGCCTTTTCCCGGCTGGCGGTGGGAACGGTCCTGACGCGCGGCGATCTTATGCATGTTGCGCTCATGGCTTCCGAAAATCGTGCCGCGCACGCGCTCGGCAACAATTATCCGGGGGGCATCAAGGCCATGGTTGCCGCCATGAATGCCAAAGCGAAGGCGCTTGGGATGACCAGCGCGCACTTCGTGGATCCGACCGGCCTGTCGAGCCAGAACGTGGCAAGCCCTGAAGACTTGTCGAAACTGGTGATCGCCGCTTCGAAAAATCGCACCATCCGCGAATTCTCGACCGACAAGAACTATGCCGTGCGGGTGCACAAACGGCTGGTCGAATACCGGAATACCGACAATTTAGTCGCCAACCCGACCTGGAACATCATCGTGCAAAAGACCGGCTATATTGCCGAGGCCGGCAAATGCCTGGTGATGGCTGCGGTCATCGAAGGCCGCTCGGTGGTCATTGTGCTGCTCGATTCGTTCGGCAAGTACACCCGCGTCGCCGACGCCCAGCGCATCAAGACGTGGATGGCGAATACTTCCAACCCGCGCTTCCAGGTATCGATTCGCTAGGGATTCTGTCGACGCCCGACACCGCCCCGGCCCCGGGGAGCGGTCATTTTTCGATCGTTGCAACCCCGAAACCTCTCGCGCTCCGATCAATGACTACAGTGAGTATCGTTCGAACCGAATAAATCCAGGGCCGGAGGTCCAAATGCGTGTACGTCTGCTTTGCATGGGGTGGGTGGCGTGGCTTCTGGTCAATCCCGCTTCGGCCGCCGACCGGGCCCTGTCGGTGACCATTTACAACGACAATTTGGCGCTGGTGCAGGACCGGCGGGATATCGAGGTCAAGGACGGCCGCCAACGCATCGAATTTCAAGATGTCTCGGCACAAATTCGGCCGGAGACCGTGTCGCTCTCGGCCGCGGATATCGCCATCGTGGAGCAGAATTTCGATTTCGATCTGCTGACGCCGGCGAAACTCATGGAAAAGGCGGTCGGCAAGGACGTCACCATCGTGCGCGTGAATCCGGCCACGGGCGCCGAAACGCGCGAGCAGGCGCAGGTGCTGGCCACCAATGGCGGCGTGGTCTTGAAAATCGGCCAGCGCATCGAGGTGCTGCGCGATGACGGCCTGCCGGTGCGCGTCATCTTCAACAAAGTACCGGACAATCTTCGCGCGCGGCCCACCCTTTCGGTGAGCATCGTCGGCACGCACGCGGGCACGCGGCGCGCCACGTTGAGCTATCTCACGCCCGGGCTGGGCTGGAAGGCCGATTACGTCGCGCTGTACAACGAGAGCCGACGGCAAAATCGATGTGCAAGGCTGGGTGACGCTGACCAATTCCAGCGGCACCACCTATGACAACGCGCAAACACTGCTGGTCGCCGGCTCGCCAGGCCAAGTGGACGGGGCAGGTCAGCCGAACATCTATCGTGCGCCGGTCCGCCGCCAGAGCTTGCAGCAAGCAGGAACTGAAAGCGGCAACCGCGAGCGCCTGGGCGATTACTATCTGTATCCTCTCGCGGAACGCACCACCATCGCCAATCTGCAGACCAAGCAGGTGAGCTTTCTCGACGTGCATGGCGTGCCGGCCGAGCATGGCTATGAATTTCGCAATCGCTGGCTCGGCACCGCGGAAATGCCGCAGAGCGCTCAAAGCATCTACAGTTTTTCAACCAGCGCGCACGCAGGGCTCGGCGATCAGCTGCCGGCCGGCATATTGCGTTTCTACATGAAGGACAAGCGCGGCGATCCGCAATTCATCGGCGAAAGCCGCATCGGTCACACGCCGATGGGTTCGACGCTGTCGCTCGCGACCGGCGATGCCTTCGACGTCAAGGTTCATGCCATCGTCGACAAGCGCACGCGGCTGTCGACATTCGACTGGCAAACCGGCATGCGCTATGAGCTGAGCAATGCCCTGCCACGCGCCGTCGTGGTGAATTTGCGCCAGGATGGTCTGTGGGGCGATTCGAGCGTCAAGGCCGAGAGCCAGAAAAGCACGCGGCGCAGTGCCGATGACGGCTGATTGGTCGGTGACGGTGCCCGCCAACGGCAAGACCACCGTCACGGCCACGTTCGAAACCGCGTTACTGAAACCGGGCATGCGCGCATACCCGCTCCTCGTGGGTTTGGGTCTCATCTCCTCGAGCGGAATCGTGTTTGGCGGCGGCCAGCGAACTCCTGGCCGAGCCGCCATCGGATCTGATGGTCACGGTATACCGCGCGCCGTACCGCGATTCGGGATCGATCGACCTCGATGACTTGAACGGCTTTGCTCTGGTGACGGAAACGCGGCTGGTGCGGCTTCCCGCCGGGATCAGCCGCGTGCGCTTCGAGGGGGTGGCCGACGGCATCGAGCCGAGCAGCGCACTGGTCACGGGACTGCCCGGCAGCGTGATCGAAAAGAATCGCGATGCGCGCCTGCTGAGCCCCTCCGCGCTGATCGCGTCAGCCGTGGGCAAACCGGTGGAGCTGCTGCGCACCAACCGCAAGACGGGCGCAACGCAGCGATTGCCCGGCACGCTACTCTCGGATGCGGCGGGCGGTGTCGTGTTCAAGACCGCCGAAGGCATCGAGGCCCTGCGCTGCTCCGGATTGCCCGAGACCTTCAGTTTCGAACCGCTCGCCGGCCTCTCGGCGCGGCCGACCCTGTCGGTCGAGGTACGCAGTCGCAGCGCCGTGACCGAGCGAGGTCACGCTGTCGTATCTGGCCCGCGGATTCGATTGGGCCGCCGACTTACACCGCGACCTTATCCCAAGACGGCGGCACTTGGACCTCGGCGCCTGGGTAACGCTGGCCAATTCGAACGGCGTCGGATTTCCAAGCGCGCACGCGCAAGTGGTCGCCGGCAAGGTCCATCGGGTGAGCGCAGAAGAGGCCGAAGACGGCGAAGGCGGCGCGAATGACGGGGTCGAGCCGATCGATATCGGCGGACCGGTTCTTGCGCAGTGCTGGCCGCGCGGCTCCACCAGCGATCAGCCAATGATTCTTCGCGAGAGCATGGATCGCATGTTCAAGAAGAGCCTGGCCGCGAACGCTCCTGCGCCGGCCGCGATGCGCTTCGAGGACGTCGCCCAAGCGGCAAAGAGCGTGCAGCAAGAACAATTGGGCGACTTGAAGCTCTACCGTGTCCCCGATCGAACCACACTGGCCAGCCGCCAATCCAAGCAAGTGCGCCTGATGGACCGGTCGGCCATTCCCGTCGATACGGTTTATGCTGCAGACCTCGCGGCCGGATATCGGGAATCCGCATCGACGGAGCCGGTACATCGCCTGTTGCGCACCAAAAACACCGCCGCGAATCACCTGGGGCTGCCATTGCCGTCGGGCTCGGTCGCGGTGTTCGGCTGGTATGACGGCGAACGGTTGCTGCAGCACGAGTCCGGCCTGCGCGATATCGCCGTGGCCGAAGATGTCGAGATCGACATGGGCGCGAGCGCCGACGTCGAGGTATCGGCGACGCGCGAAAAGACCGGCGTCGATGTGGGCGCAGCCAAAAGTCTGCCCCTCGTGCCCGGCGTGACGCTGCGCTCAGTGCGCGTCGATGAGGTCATGCGCGTCGAAATCAGCAATGCGCGGGCGGCGGCAATCGATTTCGAGCTGCGGCCGGCGCTGCCGGAGGGCGCGCGCCTCGTGCGCGCCGACCGTCCCTTGACGGCCAAGAACGGCAGACCCATTTTTCGATTCAAGGTTCCCGCCAACCAAACCGTCGCGGTGCGCTATCAAGCCCAGCGCGTCGACGATGAAATTCTGCGCACTCCATAGCGTTTAACGGCTTGCCAAGTAGCTTACAATCGCAGCATGCGGGGAAAATTTAGCAATACAGCTGGGATTCTGCGAAAAAGCGCTGCGGCGCAATGGTAAGAAGCCGCCAATCGCGGATCAAAAATTTTATCGCCGAGAACCGGCTGTTCACGGTTCGCAGCATCGTGGCGGGCGTGTTCGCGGCGGTGCTGCTGCTGGCCGTCGCCGGACGCCTGTTCTACCTGCAGGTCATCAAGTTCGAGTATTACCATGGCCTGTCGCAGGGCAACAGCATCCGCACCGAGCCCATCCCGCCCAGCCGCGGCCTGATCCTCGACCGTCACGGCGTGGTGCTGGCGGACAATATGCCCGCCTTCAACATCGAATTGGTGCGAGAGCAGGTGGGCGACGGCAAGGCGCTTGATGCGACGCTGGCGCAACTGGTGAAGATCGGCCTTCTGCGCACTGAAGAGGTGAGCAACATCCGGCGCACGATTCTGCTGCACAAGGTGTACGAAAGCGTGCCGGTGAAGCTGTCGCTGAACGAGGAGGAGATGGCGCGCTTCGCGGTGCACCGCTACCAATTCGCCGGCGTCGACATTCGCGCACGCTTGGCGCGGCACTACCCGCTGCGCGAAATGGGCGTGCACGCCATCGGCTACGTCAGCGCGATCAACGAACAAGACTTGAAGCAAATCGACAGCGCGGAATACGCGGGCACCAGCCTCATCGGCAAGCTGGGCGTGGAAGGCGCTTACGAGCAGCAGCTGCACGGCAAGCCGGGCTTCAAGGAAATCGAAGTGAACGCCGCCGGCCGCCCGGTCGACAAGCAGGGAGGCTACGCATCCGAACTGCATACGCGGCCGCCCGTGGCGGGCGAGGACTTGATACTGGGCATGGATGTGCGCGTGCAGAAAGTGGCAGAAGAGGCGCTGGTCGGCAAGCGCGGATCGGTGGTGGCGCTCGATCCAAAGACCGGCGACATCATCGCGCTCGCCAGTACGCCGGGTTTCGATCCCAACGACTTCGTCCGCGGCCTGTCGGTCGCACAGTATGCGGCGCTGTCGAACAATATCGATGTGCCGCTGCTCAACCGCGCCTTGCGGGGTGCGTACCCGCCGGGCTCCACGGTCAAGCCGCTATACGCCTTGGCGGCGCAGAAGTACGGCGTCATTTCTCCGCAGCAAGTCATGTATTGCCCGGGCTTCTTTACCCTTCCGGGGAGCAGCAACAAGTACCGCGACGACGAAGTGCATCATGATGTCGATATGCGCAGCGCGATCTCCCGATCCTGCGACGTGTACTTTTACCGGGTCGCGGAGAAAATGGGCATCGAGCACATGCACGAGTTCATGAGCGCATTCGGCTACGGCGAATTGACCGGCATCGATATTCCGGGCGAAAAACCCGGCTTGTATGCCTCGCCAGAATGGAAGCGCAAGGTCTTCAAGCACAAAGCCGACCAGGTGTGGTTTCCGGGCGAGACCGTCAGCATGGGCATCGGTCAAGGACCGATCACAGTCACACCCCTGCAGCAGGCGCACTTTGCCGCCGAAATCGCCGAGCGCGGCAAAATCATCGCCACGCCGCGCCTGGTGGCGGCAACGCGCGCCCCGGGCTCGGTGACCGTCGTGCCGCGCAGTCCCACCTACTTGAAACCGCTGGACATAGCCACCGATGAACAGTGGAGCGTCATCTTCGACGGCATGGAAGCAGCGGTAACGACCGGTACCGCGCATGCGTCGGGCGCCGGCGCGAAATACAAATGGGCCGGTAAAACCGGCACCGCTCAAGTCGTGACCGTGAAGCAGACCGAGAGCACGAAACACAAGGAAGCCGATGAGCGCAAGCGCGAGCACGCGTGGTTCATCGCCTTTGCGCCGCTCGATGATCCGAAAATAGCGATTTCCGTACTCGTGGAAAACGCCGGGTTTGGCGCATCGAACGCCGCACCCATAGCGCGCAAAGTGATCGATTCCTACCTGCTGGCGGACGAGTCTCAAGAGCCGAAGAAAAATTCCGCCGAGCTCGGCAGCGCCGCCAACCCGCACTGAGCCAGAGCAAGCATGGGCAGGGGCGGCAATCGCCGTTCAGTAGCGCAGCGTGAAGTGCACGCCCCAATTCCTGGGATCGCCCAACTGCTGGTACAGTTTGGCGTTGAAATCCGGCGGTTCGTCGCCGAAGTAAAAGCCGCGGACGGTGTAGTTCTTGTCGAGCAGATTGCGGACCCAGAAATAGGCTTCCCAGCGCGGCCTCTCCCAGCCCAGCTTGGCGTTGACGAGACCATAAGGATTCGATCGCGTCCAGTTCGGCGGCAAGTCATAGAAAAAGGAACCCATGCCGGTGAGGTCGAGGCGTGCATAAGGTCCGCGCGGGTCGCGCCAGGTGGCGTTGAGCGCCGCCTGCCAGGGGGGCGCATGCGGGAGGGCCCGGTCCGGAAAGGTCGCGCCGTTTTGCACAAAACCCTGGTATCGGGTCTGTAAAAGTCCGAGCGAGCCGCCGAATTCCAAACTACGGGTCGCCGCCCAGCTCGCCGTGCTTTCCAAGCCGTAATTGAAGCCGGATTTCGCGTTGCCGGTATAGAAGATGAAGGTGTTGGGATTGCTCGGATCGAGTTGCTCGCCCGTGATCAACTGCTCGTGGCGGCGAATCATATAAAAGAGCGAGGTGTCGATTCGCAGCCGGGCGCCCTGCATCTGCGCCTTGTGGCCGATTTCCAGGTTGAGATCGGACTCCGGTCCGAACAGCAATTGGTTGGCCGGCAGGCCGGGGCTCAAGTTGAAGCCGCTTGCCTTGTAGCCGCGGGCGATGAGCGCATACACGTTCTGACCGTCGGCAATGCGATAGTCGATCGATGCTTGGCCGCCCCACAGGTCGTCCGCGGGAGCGAAATTGTCGAAGGTCGTCGGCGCATCGAGATTCGCGGTCATGTCGGCGTACCGGCTGGTATGGCGCTCGCCGCGCAGACCCAGGGACCATCGTGCCCGTTCACTGAAATCGCCGTCGAGCTGCCCATAGACCGCCCCATTGCGCGAGCGGTACTCGCTCGAAACGACGGTGAGCGAATCCGAGTTTTGCGTCGCATCGAAAGGATCGATGTAGATCCCGGCGCTCGTGTCGGTCAACGACTCGCGCAGCTCAAAGGCATAAACGCCGACCAGCCAGGAGAGCCCGTGCGGCGCTCCGGTCGTAGCCGTGTCGCCAAGGCGAAATTCCAAGCTGCGCGTCGAACGATGGCGTATCTGGTCCTCGGTGTAATCGTAGGTGTAGGGCGCCCACAGCGCGGGGTTGCCCCAATCGCCGTCGAAGCCGTAGTTGACCTTGGTGTCGGCATATGTCGCGATCGTGGTGAGAGTGGTGGAACCCCACCCTGAATAGGTCGAATGAGCGGAAAATCCCGTGGAATATTGGCGGTCGGCGCCGGGATTATCGGACTGCGTGGTGCGGCTGTTGTCGATGGCGAAGGCATCGTAGCCATTGTTGATCTGGGTTCGCATCAAGGTGAACAGGACGCGCCAATCTTCGTTCGGATCGTAGCGCCACTTGCCGCGCAGCGTGAGTTCGTCGCGATTGTCGGTGTCGCTGCGCCCGAGGTAGGCGTTGTGATAGAAGCCATCGCTGGTGTATTGCTGCACTGCCAGTCTGAAGGCCGAATCGAGCGCGTTCACAGGACCTGTGAGCACCGCACCATAGGAATGCTCGTTGTAGGCGCCGGCGTCGACTTCCGCACTCCCGCCGAAGGTGTCGGCCGGATCGGCACTTTTCACATAGATGAGACCGGCCAGGGCATTGGCGCCGTACAGGGTGCCTTGCGGGCCGCGCAAAACCTCGATGTGATCGACATCGAAAAGCGTCGCGGCGGAGCCTAGGCCGCTGAAGTCGATGTCGTCGATCAGAAAGCCGACCGAAGGGTTGGGAGCACCTTGGTATTGCTGCAGTTCACCGATGCCGCGGATTTGAAAGTAGCGCGGGCGCGAAGTGTCCCCCGCCCAATTCAGATTGGGCACCAAAGGCAATACGTCCTCGAAGTGCTGCTGGCCGGCGTCACGCAGGTTCGCATTGCTGAGCACCGATGCGCTGCCCGGCAACTCTTCGAGAGAGACGGATCTCAAGGTGGCGGTGACGATGATTTCGTCGAGCGGCGGACTGTCGCCGGTTTCCGAGGCTTTTGCCGCCGCAGCAAGGCTCACGGCGGCGATGAAAATAGCTAGCGCGGAATAACTTCTACCCATGCTCCCTCCGCCGGTACTAACCGGATCAGGTTCAATGGGTTTGCCGGTGTGCGTTAAGCGGCCAGCATCTCAGGCCCTAAAGGCCACCCCAGCGTGTCGATGAAAAATCTAAGTGAAAAAAAGCGCCCGAATGGCGCCAATCAAGCCGCCCACGACCAGGATCACCATGGGCAGGAACGTCATGCCGTAGCCCACTTCCCGTTTTGCCGGGTCCTTGACGTAGGTGTAGGCATAGAGCTCCCGCCCGATCAAATACACCACCCCCAGGGCGGCCGCAACCAAGGGGCTGAAATAATGCGAGAACAGATAGATCCCCGGCAAAAAAGCAATTAACTGCTCCAAGGTATTTTGCTGCACGCGGAACAGGCGTTCGAAGATCTCGTTTCCGGTGATGGCCGGCGCCTTCACGCCATAGCGTCCCCGGGCAGCGCCCACTCTGAAACCGAAAACAATGAACTGCAGAACTGCGAGCGCAGTCACGATATCGACATAAGCCATGGAACTTCCTCCCGCGTTATTGGATTCTAGCACTCCGTCGGCGGCAGTTTTCCGTCAGGATAGCGATTCAATGAGCTTACCCCGTAAATCCTCCCGAAATGGCACTCGCGGCTATGCGCACCTGGTCGAAATCGACGTGCCCGTTGCGCGCGTCTGGCGGGCATTGACCGAGCCCGGATTGATCAAAATATGGTCGGGACAGGAGGCGGAGATCGACCCCCGCCAGGGGGGCATGTATCGCATCGGCAAGCGCACCGCAAACTCACGCGAAGCGCACATCGACGTTTTCGAAGTAAACCGGCGTTTGCGGCTCATTTACCTGAACGGCAAGAATTCACCCCCGAGCGACAGCGCCGCGGTCGATGATTTCATCCTCGACACGCGCCGCGGTGAAGGCAAAACCTCGCTGCGGCTTTTAGGATCCGGGATTCCCGAGACTCCCGAGTGGGATCGAAGCTATGCCAGCATCCGCATGGGATGGGAGCGTTTCATGGGCCGCATCAAAGTGACCCTCGAAAGTCCCCCCGTTCCCAAAAAGCCGGCCAAAATTGTACCGAAGGATCCCCCTCTCCCCGGGCTTGATTATTGACGGAGCGCCCTGAATTTTCCTTGTTATGCTGGCGCCTCGCGGCGGGCGGGCAACAAGGAGAAGGCAATGCTTGGATTTCTGATTCGCGCGGCGCTGGTAGCGTTGGGGCTATGGCTGGCCACCGACTGGGTTAGCGGCGTCTCGATCGACAACCCTTCGACCTTGATCCTGGCCGGAATACTGCTCGGCGTGGTGAATTCCATCGTCCGGCCGATCGCCATTCTCCTGACGCTGCCGATGACCATTCTTACCCTCGGTCTGTTCTTGCTGGTCATCAATGCCGGCATGGTGGCACTGGTCGCATGGATTTTGCCGGGAATGCATATCGCCGGCTTCGGCGCCGCTTTTTGGACCTCGATCCTGGTGAGTCTGGTGAGCTTCGTCGGTTCCTGGTTCGTCGGCGGCAAGGGCCGGGTCGAAGTGATCCGCAGGCGCGGCTGATCCAGAAAGCCTGTGCGGCGGGCGCGGCCGTTTTTAAAACCTACTGGGTCTTCGGCTCCGCCAATGTCTTCGGATCCGTGAGGCTGCCTCCGGGCACCGTCAAAATGCACACGCCGACGATGATGATTGCCATGCCGACGAGTTGCAAGCCGGAGAGACGCTCATGCAGCACCCACCAACCGAGGAGCGCTGCGATGGCGGGATTCACATAGCTATAGGTGCTGATGACGGTCGGCGTGGTGTGCATCGTCAGCCAGCCATACGCGGTGTAGGCGAGGCCGGAACTCAGGAAAGTCAGGTAGCAGAGCGCCATGAGCCCCGGCGCGCTCGGCGGCCAATGGATCGAGTCGCCGCGGGCGAGCGCAAAGGTCAGCAGCATCAATCCGCCCATGAGCATCTGCAGCGCCATGAACATCATGGAACTCAGCCGCGTGGTGATGCTGCGGTAGTAGAGCGTCCCCAAGGACCACGATGCGCACGCGGTCAACACGCCGAGTTGCGCCAGAGATCCCTTGGAGAACAACGGCCCTTTCGGAACCAGCATGAACACCGCGCCGATGAAGCCGATCACCAGCCCCAAGATTGCCGACCGGGTCAGCGGATGCCCGCGCCGCCCAAAGACCCCGAGCCCGGCAATCCAGAAAGCGGAGGTGCCGTTGAGCAACGCTGCCTCGTTGCTGGGTAGATATTGAATCGACCAAGTGTTCAGGCCGTTGCTCACGAACACCATGAAAAAGCCGGCGATGGTCACATGGCGCCATTCGATCAGCCGCGTGGGCAAGCGGCCGCCGCCGTAGAATTCGGCGATCAAGGCGAGCAATACCCCTGCCGTGACGAACCGAATCCCGGCGAACAGCGCCGGCGGCAGATTCTCGACCGCGATCTTGGTGAATAGAAAAGAGGACCCCCACACCAAGTAAACGATGCCGAGGCAGGCAAAGACTTTGGTTGAGTGACGCGGGTCGCGCAATCTAGCGTCGTTCGGATCCACGGCGGGCGCAAGCCGGTGTCATTCCACGTTGCCCATGAGTCTCTTCACCGGGCGGCTGATGATCAACAAGACCGCACCCACTCCCACCGTGAAATACACGATGTGCATGTACTGCCCCGGCATCGCCGGGATGTTGTTTGCATCGAACTCTCCCGCGATCAGCCCCGCGACCAGATTGCCGAGAGAGGTCGCGAGGAACCACATGCCCATCATCTGGCCGACGAAACGCTTCGGCGCCAGTTTCGTGTAATAACTCAAGCCGACGGGGCTCAAGCAGAGTTCGCCGAAGGTGTGCAGCAAATAGGTCACCAGCAGCCAGTAGGGCAATACCTTTGCGCCGTGAGCGACGATCTCCGCCGCCGCCGCCATCACCAGAAAACCTGAGCCCATCAGCATCAAGCCGAGCGCAAACTTGGCCGGCGCGGAAGGGTTCAGGTTGCGGCGCGCCAGCGCGATCCACATCCAGGCAAAAAATGGAGCGCACAAGACGATGAACACCGAATTCAGCGACTGAAACCAACCGGTCGGAATCTCGAAGTGCAGCCAGCCGATCATGCGGTCGGTATAGCGCTCGGCGAATAGATTGAGGGACGAGCCGGCCTGCTCGAATCCGGAAAAGAATAGCGCGCAGCCGACGAACAGCACGACCAGCACGACCCCGCGTCTGCGCTCCTCGGCCGTGAGATCCGCGAACAGGAAGTAGTAAATGAAATACAGGATTCCCATGCCGGCGATGATGTAAGCGGCGGCCTGGCCCAACCGCAAGGCATTCATCGGAATCCACCCGATGCAGGCGCCGAGAACCGCCAGCGCCAATACCGCCACGCCGATCCAGAGACGCAGCCACTCTTTGGAGCGCGGCAGCAAGTGGTGCTTGCCGCCGGCCGCGTGAACGCTCGCGGCGCGCACCCCGGCCTCTCCCAGATACTTTCGCGTGAAATAAAATTGCAGCACGCCGAGGATCATGAAAAACGCGCCGGCGCCGAATCCGGCGCGCAGGCCGAAGAGATTCTGCGCGAGCGGAATCACCAGCGGGCCGAGAGCGCCGCCGACATTGATGCCGATATAAAAGATGGTGAATGCGGAATCGAGGCGCGCCCCGCCTTCAGGATACAAGGCGGCCACGATGGCGCTGACGTTGGGCTTCAGCAGGCCGACGCCCAGAACGATGACCAGCAAGCCCACGTAGAAACCCTTCGGACTGGTTGATATTGCAAGCAGTAGATTGCCGGCGGTAATCAGGGCGCCGCCGAGCATGACGGCGCGCTGCGCGCCGATCAGCCGGTCCGCAACCCAGCCGCCGGGAAGTGCCGCGAGATAAACAGAAGCGTTGTACAGGCCGTAGATTGCCGCGGCGGTCTTGTCATCGAGGCCGAGTCCGCCGGTCGCGACCGAGGCGACCAGGAACAGAATGAGCACCGCACGCATGCCATAGAAGGTGAACCGTTCCCACATCTCGGTGAGAAACAGCGTGGCCAGCCCGCGGGGGTGGCCGAAGAACGTGGCGGCCAATTCAGGCCGCTCCTAGGCGCCGGCTTCGCGTTGAGCCTGTTCGGCCGCCTCTTTCTCGCGTGCCGCAATTTTTTCTTTGAGGAGCAGTCCGGCCATGATGATCCCTATTTCGTAGAGCAAGTACATCGGCACCGCCATCGCGCTTTGCGACACGGCATCCGGCGGCGTTACAAAGGCGGCAAAGATGAATATCCCCAACAGTACAAAACCGCGATTCTTCTTCAGGGTCTTGAGATTGACAAACCCCGTCCAGACCAATAGTACAGTAGCGACCGGCACTTCGAAGGCCAAACCGAAGGCCAGCAGCAGCACCATCACGAAATCCAGGTAGGCGCCCATGTCGGTCATCATCTGCACGCCGTGGGGCGTAGTGGCGACGAAAAAACTCAACATCACCGGAAAGACCGCGTAATAGGCGAAGGCGGCCCCCAGATAAAACAGGATGATGCTGGAAACCAGCAGCGGCACGGCCAGTTTCTTTTCGTGTTTATAGAGTCCGGGCGCGACAAACGCCCACGCCTGATAGAGCACAACGGGCATGGCCAGTCCGACTGCGAGCAGCAGCGCCAGCTTGAACGGCACCGTGAAGGGCGCCACGACGCTGGTCGCGATGATGGTTGCGCCGCTCGGCAACTTGTCGATCAGCGGCTTCGCGACGAACGTGAAGATTTGATTCATGTAGTAGGCGCAGGGCACGAAGCAAATGCCCACGGCCAACATCGCCTTGAGCAGGCGATCGCGCAGCTCCAACAGGTGCGAGATCAGCGTCCCTTCGGCGAGTTCGCTAGGGTTCCCGGGCTCATTCATTGGCTGCCTTGTTTTCCGGCGGACTCGGATGCCAGTCCGCACCCTGGACGGCCGCGGCGTTTTCCGGCGAGTACGCGGCAGCGCCGGCGGCCGCAGGTGCGTTTGCGGGGGGCTGCGCGACTACCGGCGGCGGCGTGTTTGGCATGTATGAAGTGTCGAATGGGGCGGGCGCATTGCCGGCGTCGTCGGTCTTGGGGGCAGCGGATGATTTGGTCTGCTTCAGCAGCTCTTCAGCGCTGACTTCGCGCTCCAATTGCTCGGTCAATTGGCGCGCCATGGCCCGGGCTCTCCCCACCCAGTTGCCGACCTGCCGCGCAACTTTTGGAAGTTTCTCCGGACCCAACACGATGAGTGCTATGGCCGAGGTGAGCAGTATCTCCGAGAACCCAACATCAAGCATGAGGCATCAAGCGTTGGTTTTCGGCGGTGCCTTGACGTCGCTCTCGCGCGCCGCGGCGCTGGAGGCAAAATCCGCATCCTTGTCTTGCTTGAGCTGTTTGGCGGCTTCCTCGGTTTCGCCCTCGTTCATGGCCGATTTGAAACCTTTGACCGCCGCGCCAAGATCCGAGCCGATGCTGCGCAGGCGCTTGGTGCCAAAAATCACCAAGGCGATCAGCAAAACGACAATAAGCATTTTTGAATCGAACATCTCGCTTCTCCGATTCCACGTGAAATCAAATGGGGCGCCAATGATACGCCAAAGATATTATGACATTTGACCGCACCGAACCGATGCGTGTTCGGTCGCATTTGAGGGTTTAATCAACTTTCCAACCAAATAGTTACCGGGCCGTCGTTGGTTGAAGACACCTGCATGTCGGCCCCGAATAAGCCGCTCTGCACGGCCCCCAGCTCATCGCGGGCCGCCTGTACCAATACGTCGAACAATTGGCGGGCCTGGTCCGGCGGTGCCGCCGTCGAAAAACCGGGTCTTAAGCCCTTCGCGGTATCGGCCGCCAGGGTGAATTGCGGCACTAGCAGCAATTGGCCATTAACTTGGGTCAAGCTCAAGTTCATCTTCCCCGCGTTATCGGGAAAAACGCGATACCGCAGCAGCCGCGCGAGCAGCCGTTTCGCGCTGACAGGGTCGTCCGTCGGCCGAACCCCCACCAAGACCAGCAAACCAGGGCCTATGGCAGCGATGGATCTCTCTGCAACGGTGACTTCGGCGTGCGAGACGCGCTGCAACAGGCCTATCAAGCGCTAATTCTCCACTTATGCGTTAAAAATGACCATAAATTAGCCAATGAAATCCATTTATACTTGATTGAAAGAGAGAAACGCTGTGGCTGAACGATTGTTGGGCTAACGTCATAAAAAATCATACAAAATGGCAAAATAGCATTACCAATCGCATAGAAAACGTAAATAGTGGAATTAGATATCAGATAATAAGCGCTCTCTTCCTGATAAAGTGGAAATGATCGTTCCGCATTAGCGCTTCGCTCATGGATTTGGGAAGATGCGCTGCCGATCCGGTCCATTCGACCCAAGGGTGCCTCTCTGACCACATCCTACACCGAGAAATTTTGGGTAAGCCACGACGGACTGAAACTCTACGCCCGAGTTTACGCGGGCCCCAAAGCTTTGCCCCCGACGGTGCTATGCCTGCACGGCCTCACGCGCAACAGCCGCGATTTTGAAGACCTCGCTCCGCATCTGCAGCAGCGCTACCGGGTCATCGTCCCGGACGTGCGCGGACGAGGACTGTCGGCGCGGGATCCCAATCCGCAAAACTACCAGCCCGCGGTCTATCTCCGAGACATCCTTGCTTTGCTTGACGCCGTCGATGCGCCGCGGGTAGCCGTGATCGGCACTTCGATGGGCGGCCTTCTGGCCATGATGCTGGCGGTGGGATCGCGCGAGCGCGTGTCGGCGATGGTGCTGAACGACATGGGGCCGGAAGTCGATCCCAAGGGACTCGAGCGGATCAAGGGCTACGCGGGCCGGCTGCCGAGCGTCAAGAACTGGCACGACGCGATTGCACAAACCCGCACGATGTTCGGCAGTGCGTGGCCGAATCTTTCGGCTGAGCGCTGGTCGGCGCTCACGCGTCGCGGCTATCGGGAGGATGAGAAAGGCGCGCTGCAGGTCGATGCCGATCCGATGATCGGAGAAGTGCTGCGCGCGGCGCCCGCGGCGGCCACCGACCTATGGCCCTTTTGGAAGGCGCTTCGGGGAATACCGATCCTGGCAATCCGCGGCGCGCAATCGGACATTTTGAGCAGCGCCACCTTTGCCAGGATGAAGGCTGAAAATCCCGAGCTCATGCAGCTCGAAGTGGCGCAGCGCGGTCACGTGCCCCTGCTGGATGAGCCGGAGTGCATCGCGGCGCTGGATGCTTTTCTTTCGCAGGCGGCCCGCTCGGCGCCCTAGGCAGCGCCGCTACTTGCGCCACAAAGTGGGCGTGAACAGCACCAAAATGGTGAAAACCTCGAGCCTGCCCAAGAGCATGGCCGCGGAGCATACCCATGTCTGAAAATCGCTCAACACGCCGTAGTTGCTGCCCGGCCCCACCAATCCCAAACCGGGCCCGGCGTTATTGATGCAGGCGATGATGGCGGAAAACGAGGTCATGAAGTCCAAACCGCTCGCCAGCTGCAGAAAAACCAGCGTCACGATGCTCATGAAATACAAGAACACGAAGGCCAGCACCGCGAACACCACGCGATTGGCGATGACGGTTCCACCGACCTTCAGCGGCCGCACCATGTTGGGATGCACCAGCTGATTCAATTCGCGATGCGCTTGCTTGGCGAGCACCAGCGTGCGGATCATCTTGATGCCGCCGCCGGTGGATCCTGAACTTGCCACGATGCAGCTCAAGAACATCATCCACATGGGCGCGAATATCGGCCAGCGCGAATAATCCTGCGTGTGCAGCCCGCTGTCGGTGGCGATCGAGACCAAATTGAACAGGGTGTTGCGCAGTGCCGTGGGATAGTCGGGATAGGTGCCCTTGTAGAACAAGAAAAGCGATACGCCGACGCAGCTGCCGGCCAGCACTCCCAAGATGGCCTTGGCCTCGGCATCGCGAAAGTACGCTTTGATGCCGCGCTGGCTCCAGGCAAGAAAGTGCGTCGCGAAATTCAGCGCCGCCAGAATCGAGAAAGCGGTCAGCACCAACTCGATGGGCAGCGAATTGAAGTGCCCGATGCTGGCGTCATAGGTGGAGAAACCGCCGAGCGACAGCGCGGAAAAGCCATGGCACACCGCATCGAACCAATTCATTCCCGCGAACCTCAAGCAGAGGATGCAGACCGCGGTCAACCCGGTGTACACCGCCCATAGCAGCTTTGCGGTCTGCCCGATGCGCGGCGTGAGCTTGCTGTCCTTCATCGGTCCCGGCATTTCGGCACGGTAAATCTGCATGCCGCCGACGCCGAGCATCGGCAGGATGGCAACGGCCAATACGATGATGCCCATGCCCCCCAGCCAGCTCAAAAGATGGCGCCACAAGTTGATCGATCGCGGCAGAAATTCGAGTCCGGAAAGTACCGTGCCGCCGGTGGTGGTCAAGCCGGAGGCGGCCTCGAAATAGGCATCGGTGAAATTGATGGGCAGGTAATTCCACAGCGGAAATCCCGCCACCGCGGGCAGCAGCACCCACGTGAGCGCCACCAGCATCAAACCGTCGCGGGTTTTCAGTTCGCGCTTGAAGCGCCGTGTGGCAAGCCACAGCACGGCGCCGAGAACGAAAGTTGCCAACGCGGAAATAATGAAGGATTTGAGGGCCTCATCAAGCCCCCAGATCGCGAGAATCAGGGGCGCGAGCATGGTCGCCGCGAACACCATCATGACGAGGGCGAATACGTGCGCGACCGGCAGTAAGATGTCTTTCACAGAAAGGAGGCGGAGCCTTGGAAGAGTTTCTCGACCGCTTCGATGTGGCGGCGATCGGTGAGGAACAAAATCAAATGGTCGTCGGGCTGCACGGTGGTGTCGTGATGCGCGATGATGACCTCATCGCCCCGCACCACCGCGCCCAAGGTGGTCCCCTCGGGCAGCGAGATGTCCTCGATGCGCCGGCCGATCACCTTTGAGCTGTCGGCATCGCCGTGCACCACGACCTCGAGCGCCTCGGCGGCGCCGCGGCGCAGCGAATGCACGCGCACCACATCGCCGCGGCGCACGTGCGCAAGCAGCGATCCGATCGTGACCGTTTGCGGCGATATCGCGACATCGATCGAACCGCTCTCGATGAGCTCCGCATAGGACGGCTTGTTGATCAATGCCATGACCTTGTGCGCGCCCAAACGCTTGGCGAGCATGGCCGACAAAATATTCGCTTCCTCGGAATTGGTGAGCGCTGCGAATATATCCGCGCTGTCGATATTCTCCTCGAGCAGCAATTCCTCGTCGGCCGCGTCGCCGTGCAACACGGTCGTGCTCTTCAGCTGCTCGGAAACGCGGCGCGCCCGTTTGCTGTCGCGCTCGATCAGCTTGACCTGATTCTTGCCTTCCAACTCGTTGGCCAGACGCAGGCCGATGTTGCCGCCGCCGGCGATCACCACGCGCCGCGCGGGGGCCTCCTCGCGGCGCAATTCCTTCATGACGATGCGGATGTTTTCGCGCGCGGCCAGGAAAAATACTTCGTCGCCGTCCTCGATGACCGTGGTGCCCTCGGGCTTGATGCTCTTGCCGGCCCGATAGATCGCCGCAACCCGCGCGTCCGCCGAGGGAATGTGCTCGCGCAGGGTGCTCAAGGTCTGGCCCACCAGCGGGCCGCCCTGCAGCGCGCGTATCCCGACCAGGCGCACCCGGCCGTCGGCAAAATCCAGCACCTGCAGCGCGCCGGGATAACGGATCAGGCGCGCCACGTACTCGGTAACCAATTGCTCCGGACTGATCCAGACATCCACGGCGACGCCGTTCTCGCCGAACAACCGGTCCCTTTCGGTGTAGTCCGCGGAACGCACGCGCGCTATTTTTTTCGGCGTGCGATACAGGGTCCACGCGATATGGCAGGCCAGCATGTTGACTTCATCGCTGTTGGTGAGAGCGACGAGAATGTCGGTGGCGGCGATTCCGGCGGCCTCGAGAATGCGCGGGCTGGAGCCGTTGCCGTTCACCGTGCGGATGTCGAGCCGATCCTGAAGATCCCGCAGGATTTCTTCATTGTGGTCGACCACCGTCACATCGTTCGCCTCTTCGCGAGAGAGGTGATATGCGGCCGTGCGGCCCACTTGTCCGGCGCCTAGAATGATGATCTTCACTTGCGTATTACTCTACACGACCTCGAGATTGGCGTATGACAGCATCAGCCACTTCGTGCCCTGCCTCTCAAAATTTACTTGAATGCGTGCATGCGGACCATTTCCCTCGAAATTCAAGACCACCCCGTCCCCAAACTTGGAGTGCCTGACGCGGCTGCCCATGCGCATGCCCGCGGCCGGAGATTCATCCAGGGTGCTGCTGCGCTTGACGAACAGCGGGCGCGACACCTGCAGGCGCGGACGGATCTCCTCGATGAGATCGGCGGGCAATTCGCTGATGAAGCGCGATGGCTGGCCGTAGGCATCGACGCCGTAGAGACGGCGCTGTTCGGCATAAGTGATGTACAGATGGCGCATGGCGCGCGTCGCGCCGACGTAGCACAGGCGGCGTTCCTCCTCCAATCCGGCCAAATCGGCCACCGAGCGCTGGTGCGGAAACAGGCCGTCTTCCATGCCGGCGAGAAACACCACCGGAAATTCCAGGCCCTTGGCGGAGTGCAGGGTCATCATTTGCACACAGTCGTCGTAGGGGTCGGCCTGACCTTCGCCGGATTCGAGCACGGCGTGCGCGAGAAAGGACTCGAGCGGCGAGAGTTCAGCTTCGGCTTCGGTCTCCGGCGAGAAACCGCGCGCCGCGCTGACGAGTTCCAGCAGGTTCTCGATCCGTCCTTCGCCGCGTTCGCCCTTCTCCTTCTTGTAATGCTCGATCAGTCCGCTCATCTGAATGACGTGATCGACCTGCTCGTGCAGCTCGAGACCGTTCGCTTCGCGCGCGAGCCTGTCGATCAATTCCATGAAGGACTGCAGCGCCTGCGAGGCGCGCTGCGGCAGCGCGCCCTGCGCGCGACTTGCGCCGTTCCACAGCGAGGTGGCGTCGGCGCGCGCGGTGTCGCGCACCAGGTCCATGGTCTTGGCGCCGATGCCGCGCACCGGCAGATTGACCACGCGCTCGAAGGAGGTGTCGTCGGCGCGGCTCGCGATGAGACGCAGATACGCCAGCGCATCCTTGATTTCGGCGCGTTCGAAGAAGCGCAGGCCGCCGTAGACCCGATAGGGCATGCGCGCATTCAGAAACGCTTCTTCGAATACGCGCGACTGCGCGTTGGACCGATACAGCACGGCGACTTCGCGCCGCGCGCCGCCACGCGCCACCCATTCGCGGATGCGGTTGACCACGAAATCCGCTTCGTCGCGCTCGTTGAAGGCGGCATAGAGTTTGACCTTCTCGCCGTCTTCGCCGCTGGTCCACAAGGTTTTGCCGAGACGCCCGGCATTGTTGGCGATGAGGGCGTTGGCCGCCTTCAAGATGGTCGCCGTGGAGCGGTAATTCTGTTCCAGCTTGTAGAGCACTGCGGCGGGAAAGTCGCGGCGGAATTGATTCAAGTTTTCGACGCGCGCGCCTCGCCATCGGTAGATCGAATTGTGCGTAACGACGCCGCCGGCGATGAAGTTATGGGTGCGTTCGACGTTGATGTCGTAAACCTCGGCATCGTCGCTCTCGTACTCGATGCGCTCAACCACGTCGAACCGGCCGGTATCGACCGCCATGACCATGCCGCAACGCATGCTGGCGGCAGTAACAAAGGGCAATGACTTCTCGAGCATGTGCCCCTGTAGGACGAAGCGGCCGTCGAGCCGCTCGCGAATGGCGCGCGCAATCGCCATTAGCTCGCCGAAGTCGGCGCGCACCGTCTCGAAACGCCAACTCGGGCTCTGCGCCTTGGCGGCACGGACCTTAAGACCCATGGCTTCGAGGACGGCGCGGTCCTTGGGCGCAACGCCGATGACCGAAATACGATGCATGGGTGTAGCGCCTCGCCGGTCGCCGCACAGCGTAATGACGATGTTGCGGCGGTTCGAATTGCGGCTTTGTGGCTGATGGTGCGGCCTGTCGATGTCCAGGCCGGCCTCTTCCAGGAGCCGTTCAGCCGATACCGGGGTGTCCAGCGGGCTGAATCTGCGCCGCAGATGCCCCGCATCGTGTGCGAAACCGTTGCGGCCTTTGCCTTTGCGCGCAACGAAAGGACAGGTTGGCAGCCCGAAGCGCAGCGACGTGACCACCTCGTCGATGCGCGCTTCGTTCTCGCTATTGTGTGTGCGGACGATCCACAGCGCGTCGGCCTGCTCCTGCAGGGAGCGTTGCTTGAAGCCCACCATGGGCCGTGCCTGACCCTCCGTGTACACCTGTGATGTGCCGAGCCGATAGCCCACGCCTTCCTTGTGCATGAGGTACAAGAAGTAGGTTTGGGGCGTTTCGCCGAGCACGTAGCCGGCGAAGTGCACATGCTCAGGTGTGCTCTTGACGATGGCGCCGGAGCGCAGGTGCAGGCACACGAGCTGCCCCTTGCGTCGCTTCGCGAAACATGCGGTCACGCGGGCCGGACGTAGATCGCCGCGGCCGAAGTTCGACAGCACGAGATCGCCGGGGACGATCGACTCGATGGCGCGCTTCGCGCCGTCGCCCATCGTGACCTGCGTCCCGGCAGCGAGACACTGATCGTCGTCGCCGACGACGAACGGCATGCCGCCCTGGGCGGTCAGCAACATGAGCCACTTGTATTGAATGGCGTTGGTGTCTTGGAATTCATCCACCAATACGTGTTGAAAGCGCGTGCGATAGTGCTGCAGCAGTGCCGGGTTGTCGCGCCATAGCTCGTAGGCGCGCAGCAGCAATTCCGCGAAATCCACCACGCCCGCGCGCTGACAGGCGTCTTCATAGGCCTGATAGATCTTGATCAGCTGCCGCCGGGTCGGATCGCCGTCATCTTTGATGTGCTTGGGACGGTGGCCTTCATCCTTCTGGGCATTGATGAACCAGAGGATCTCGCGCGGAATCCAGCGGGTCTCGTCCAAATCGAGCGCCTTCAAGACCTTGCGCAGCACCCGCGCCTGATCCTCCGAATCCAGAATCTGAAAACTCTGCGGCAATCCGGCTTCGCGCCAATGGATGCGCAAGAGCCGGTGGGCCAGGCCGTGGAAGGTGCCGAGCCACATCGCGCCGCTCGGCACTCCCAACAAGGTTTCGATGCGGCTGCGCATTTCCGCCGCGGCTTTGTTGGTGAAAGTGACCGCCAAAATGCTGTTCGGCGAGGCGCCCTCGACCTGAATCAGCCACGCGACTCGATGCACCAACACCCGCGTCTTACCGCTGCCGGCGCCGGCCAGGACCAGCGCCGCACCCAGGGGGGAGGCTACGGCTTGCCGTTGGGCCTCATTGAGGCCGTCGAGAAGGTGTGAAACGTCCATAAGGGCGCGGATTGTACTGCAGGCGCGCCCCGGGCAGCCGCTTGCGTTTCAAGAGATTTTCGGGCGGCTTTCTTCAGCAAATTCAATGAGTGCGAGCACCAGGGAAAGCACCACCGGCCCCGCGATCACGCCGATGGCCCCGAATGCCGGGATACCGCCCAATACGCCGACGAACACGGCCAGGGCGGAAATTCGCGCCCGGCCGGAAATGAGCAGGGGCCGCACGACATTGTCCATGGCGCTCAAGGCGGAACCCCACACCAACAGAAATATGGCCCAGCCCCAATGCTTGTCGAAGAACAGCCAGATAACCGCCGGAATCCACACCAGCGCGGAGCCGCCCACCGGCAACAGCGACAACAGCGCCGCCAATACGCCGAACACCACGGGCGACGGCAGGCCCGCGATCCGGAAGCCGATGCCGATGAACAGCCCCTGCAGGATCGCGGTCACGGTGGTGCCGAATACGATGGCGCGCGTCACGGCGCCCAATTGACTGAACAGCCGTTCCTTGCGTTCTTCGCCCATCGGGATCAGGCGGCGCGCGCGCGCGATCATGGCGTCCCCATCGCGCAAGAAGAAAAACAAAAGAAACAACATGATCGCGAAAGCCAGCAACGAGCCGAGCGCGCCCAGGAAAAACGAGCCGCCCCAACTCGCGGCGCGCTGCATCACCTCGCGCGTTCCGGACACCAGCCAGGATTGCACCTGCGCCGCGGATATGTCGGCGTGCGCCTGCAGCCAAGTATTGACGCGCGCGATCCAGGGGAACTGCTGCAGATCCGAGAACGACTTTATATCCATATCGGTCGCGGATTTTTGCAGTGTCTTGAGCAATGCGGATATTTGCGATACAAACTCCAGCGACAGGGCGCTCAGCGGCAAAAGAATCACGATGGGCGCGAGCACGGTCAGCACGCCGGCGGCAAGCGATTTTCCCTTGAGGCGGCGCCGCCAGCGAACATTGAGGGGAAACAGCAGAAAGGCGAGAAATGCAGCCCAGGTCATGGGCAGCGCGAACGGTTTGAAAATCAGCAGCAGCGCATACCCGAGGATCGCCGCGACCGCCAGGGTAAAAACCCTCGAATAAAAACTAGGTGTGGCGGCCATCGGAACATCCTACCATTCGGTGTGCAACCGAGGAGCGACACATTAACAGCATCACCCGATCCAGAATTTTCGCGGCCGGAAGTCTCGCCTGTACGCTTGTCTGGGCCGGCGCCGCGATGAGCGCCCCGACTGTGGCACCCTACGGGTCGTGGGCCTCGCCCCTGAGCGCCGAAGCCCTCGCGGCGGCCGGCATCAATTTCTCGGATTTGCGCAGCGCGGACGGACGCTTGTACTGGTCGGAAAACGTACCGGCGCGCGGCGGCGAAATTGCGGTATTCAGCTACGACGCGGGAGCGGCCGCGCAAATTACGCCGAACGGAGTCAATGTGCGCACGCGCGTGCACGAATACGGCGGCGCGCCCTTCGTCGCGGTGGGCAATACTATTTACTACAGCCAGTTCTCCGATCAGCGGCTGTACGAGCTGAAACACGGCGGCACCCCAACGCCCCTGACACCGCCGGATTACCGCTACGCCGATTGCATTGCGTTGCCCGGCGCCGCGCATTCGGCGGCCGCGCTGGTGTGCGTGCGCGAAGATCACACCGATCCTGCCCATGTGCGCAACGCGCTGGTGCGGCTGCCGTTGCCGGTCGCCGGCGCGGGCGCGGGCGCGGGCGAGGTGCTGTTCGACGCCAGCGATTTCGTTGCCTATCCGCGCTTGAGCCCCGACGGCCGGCGGCTCGCATTCATTACCTGGAATCATCCCAGCATGCCTTGGGACGGCACGCAGCTCAGGGTGGCGGACTTGAGCGCCGCGGGCTTGAAGCCGTCGATCGTCGTGGCCGGCGGCGCCGCCGAGTCCGTGCTGGAGCCCCAGTGGGACGCCGACGGCACCCTGTATTTCATTTCCGATCGCAGCGGATTCTGGAATCTGTACGCAGATCGCGCCGGCGGCGCACGGCCGGTCTGGCCGCGCATGGCGGAATTCGCGGCGCCGCTGTGGCAATTCGGACAAGCGAATTATGCGTTGCTCGGCGACGGCCGCGCAGTGGTGTGCTTCAGGGAGCGCGGCATGGCGCGCTTGGCCGTGGTGGACCTCAAGCAAGGCACAGGACACGAACTCGATCTCCCTTATGTGGAATTCTCGCACTTGACTCGAATCGATGCGCAGCATGTCGCGGCCGTCGCCGGCCAAGCCAGGTCGCTGGCGTCGATCGTGAGCATCGACATCGCGAGCGGCAAGGCAACCACGCTGCGCACCGCCGGCGAGTCGCCGCTGCACGGCGCTGCCATTTCGGTCGCCGTACCCGTCGATTACCCCAGCGCGCGCGGCCGCACCGCGCACGCGTTCTACTACCCGCCGACCAATCCTCGCTACCGTCCCGAGCCCGGAACCTTGCCGCCGTTGCTGGCGCTGGTGCATGGCGGTCCGACCTCGCAAGCTTCGCCGGCGCTGCGTTCCAGCGTGCAATTCTGGACCAGCCGGGGAATCGCGGTGGTGGACGTCAACTACGGCGGCAGCTCCGGCTACGGCCGCGCCTATCGACAGCTGCTCAATGGCAATTGGGGCGTGGTGGATGTCGAGGATGTGATCGCCGCCGTGCGCTACCTCGTCGCCACCCGGCGCGCGGACCCCCTGCGCACCGCCATCAGCGGCGGCAGCGCCGGCGGCTACACGCGTATTGGTTGCCTTGAGCACCAGCGATGTGTTCCACGCCGGCACCGATCGCTTCGGAGTGTCGGACATGACGGCACTCGCGCGCGACACGCATAAGTTCGAGAGCCGCTATCTGGATTCGCTGATCGGTCCATTGCCCGCGGCGCAGGCGGTCTACGACAGCCGCTCGCCCTTGAATCACCTCGACGGATTCAAGGTGCCGGTGCTCGTCCTGCAAGGCGCGGATGATCCGGTCGTTCCGCCGAATCAATCGCAGCGCATCGTCGATGCCTTGCGCGCGCGGCATGTGCCGGTCGCCTACGTTCTCTACCCGGGCGAGAGCCATGGCTTTCGCAAGCCGCAGACCATCATCAATTCGCAGCAGGCGGAATTATCGTTCTACGGCCAGATATTCGGCTTCAGGCCCGCCGATGCGCTGCCGCCTTTGACCATCGAAGGCTTGGCGCCGGCGTCCTCAAAGTAAGGGATCGGCGCCGGGCGCGTACGGTACGTCTCGGCCCAGCAGCCAGGCCTCGATCATGGCATTGACGGTCTCGGGCGCTTCCTGCTGCACCCAATGGGATACATTGGGCAGGTAGCGCAGCGTCAGACTGGCGACATATTTCTCTGTGCCGAAGCTGAGCTCCTTGCCGAGCGCGGCATCGACTTCTCCCCAGATCATGAGGGTGGGCGTGTCGATTCGCTGCGTGCCGCGGCTGCTGGTGCGGCGATATCCGCGCACGAGCGCCCGATAGTAATTGAGCATCGCCGTGAGAGCGCCGGGCCGGGCAGCGCCGTCCCGGTACACGCGCAGCACCTCTTCGGGGAAGCGGGACTTATCGACGGCCATGCCGCTGAACGCGCGACCAATGGCCTCATGACGATGGCGAGCGAGGGCCCACTCGGGGATCCAGGGCAACTGGAAGAAAAAAATGTACCAGGACTTCTTGAGCTGCCGCAGGGTGCGCAAGCCTCGCTGCGCGAGGGCCGGGTGCGGAACGTTCATGATGATGAGCTTCGAGATCGGCAGCCGGCCGAACATGGCGAAATACCATGCGATCAGCGCGCCCCAGTCGTGGCCCACGAGCACGACTTCCTTCGCGCCCGATGCCTCGATCAGCGCCGCCACGTCTTCCTCGAGATTCTCCAAGGCATAGGCTTTGACGCCACTGGGCCGGGAACTTGCGCCATAGCCGCGCAGATCCGGGGCCCACACGCGAAAGCCCATTCGCGCGAGCAGCGGCATTTGATGGCGCCAGGAGAACGACGACTCCGGGAAACCATGCAGGCACAGTGCGAGCCGTTCGCCGCAACCCGCGGTGGCCACATTGAAATCGAGGCCGTTGGCGCGGATAGTGCGGTAGCCGATGGGATCCATGGTGTCTAATTGGCCGGTTCTTGCTATGTTTGATACAAATTACAAGAATCGGAGCTCAAATCCCATGAATCCCTTCAAGATGATTGCTGTTGTGCTTTTGGCGGCGTGGGCCGCGGGATGCGCCCCGGCTTTGGACTCCGCCGCCGAGTCGAGCAAGCTTGCGCAGCGCGATGCCGATTGGTCGAGCGCGTCCTTCGAAGGCAAAGATATCGAAAAGATCGTCTCCTATTGGAGCGATGATGCGCATGTCCTGCAGCCGGGCCTGCCGCCGATCGAAGGCAAGACTGCGATTCGCGCCTTCGTGACCGCCAGTTTGAAAATTCCGGGCTTCAAGATCCATTGGATGTCGGAGAAGCCGGTATTATCGCCGGACGGAAAAATGGCTTACATGCTGAGCAAGGTGGAAACGACTGCGCCCGGTGCCAATGGAACTCTCGAGTCCACGCACGGACGTTCCGTCACGGTCTGGCGCCGCGACGGGGACGGCATCTGGCGCTGCGTCGTGGACATCTCCAACGACGCGCCGTCGGCGTCCTAAGGTGGCGGTTATGCGTACAACGATTCTCTCGGCGGCGCTGGTTTCGACCGCGCTGTTTCTTGCCGCGGCGGCGGGCGCGCAAACCTACGACACCGTGCTGCAGGGCGGCCGCGTGATGGATCCCGAAACCGGCCTCGATGCCATTCGCAATGTCGGCATCACCGACGGCAGGATCATGCGCATTTCCTCGGAACCCTTGACCGGCAAGCGCGTGCTGGATGCCAAGGGTTTGGTGGTCGCGCCCGGCTTCATCGACCTGCATCAACACGCGCAGGACGTTGCGAGCAGCCGACTGAAGGCCTTCGACGGGGTTACCAGCGCGCTGGAAATGGAGATCGGCGTGCCGGATGTCGCGGCGTTTCTGCAAAAGAAGCAAGGCCGCTCGCTGATCAACTACGGCACCACCGCAAGCCACGCCGCCGCGCGTGCCCTGGCCTTCGGCCAGCCCATACACGAGCCCACCATCGTTCCGCCGTCGGGTGATGCGACCAACCTGCCCGCGACACCGGATCAAATCAAGGCGATTGAAGATCGTCTGGGGCAGGAACTCGATGCCGGCGCGTTGGGGATCGGCATGGGTATTCAATATACGCCGGGCGCGACCCGCTTCGAAGTCATTCAAATGTTCCGGCTGGCGGCATCGCGCCGCGTGCCGGTGTTCACCCATGTGCGCAGCTTCGGGCTGATCGAGCCGGGTTCGAGCATCGAGGCCGTCAGCGAAGTCATCGGCGCCGCCGCGATTTCCGGCGCCTCCTTGCACGTCGTGCACATCAACAGCAGCTGCATCAGCGTTGCGCTCGAATGCGTTTCGCTGGTCGCGGGCGCCCGCGCCCGCGGTCTCGACGTCACCACCGAGGCGTACCCCTACATCGCCGGCATGACCGCGATCAACTCGGCGCTGTTCAACCCCGGCTGGAGGGAAAAACTCGGCATCGGCTACGACGCACTGCAGCTGCCCGACAGCGGCGAGCGGCTGACCAAGGAGCGCTTCGATACGCTGCACGCGGAGCCCGGAAATCGCAGCGTGCTGCTGTTCATGAACACCCAGGAGATGGTGGACGCAGTGATTGCCCAACCATTGGTGATGATCGCGAGCGACGGCGAGGATGGGCATCCGCGCAATGCCGGCACCTTCTCGCGCATCCTGGCGCGCTACGTGCGCGAGCGCGGCAGCATCACCTTGATGGATGCAATTCGAAAGATGGCGTTGATGCCGGCGCAGCGGCTGGAAAAATCGACCGTCGCGGCGCGCCGCAAGGGGCGGCTGCAGGAGGGAGCGGATGCCGATATCGTGGTGTTCGATCCGGCGGTGGCCGCGGATCGCTCCACCTATGCGTCCCCGCGGAACCCAAGCGTTGGCATGAAGTATGTGATGGTCGGCGGCACCGTACTCATCGATCGAGGCAAGCTCGTTGCCGACACATTTCCGGGGAAGGCTTTGACCGGCGTTCAGGCCGGGAAATAAAGGTAGTGATCCACGATCAGCGCCGCGAACAGCAACATCAAATAAGTGATGGAAAATCGGAAGGCGCGCATGGGCAAATCCGGCCTGACTCCTTTATTGAGTGCGACCACCAAATAAAGAAAACGCGCGTTCAGCGCCACCGCGGCTGCAAGATAGATGAGTCCGCTCATGCGCGTGAGGAACGGCAGCAGCGTCGTTAAAATCAGCAGAATCGTATAGAGCACGATCTGCAGCCGCGTGTAAGGAATGCCGTGCGTCACGGGCAGCATCGGAATGCCCACCTTGGCATAGTCCTCGCGCCTGGCGATGGCGAGCGCCCAAAAATGCGGCGGCGTCCAGGTGAATACGATCAGGAACAGCACCAAGGCGTTCGGATCGATGGAATTGGTCACGGCAGCCCAGCCAAGCACGGGCGGCGCTGCGCCGGCGGCGCCGCCGATCACGATGTTCTGCGGCGTCGCGCGCTTCAGCCACAGGGTGTACACGATCGCGTAACCGATCAGCGAGCAGAAGGTCAGCCCGGCGGTCAGGCCGTTGACGCCTGCCCATAAGATGGCCAGGGAGCAAATACCCAGTGTCGACGGCAAAGGCGATTGCATGGCCTTCCAGCATGTGTCCGGTCGGCAGGGGGCGGCGGCGGGTACGATTCATTTGCCCGTCGATGCGCCGGTCCAAAATATGGTTGAAGGCTGCGGCGGAGCCGGAGGCCATCGCGATGCCGATGGAACCCAAGATCAGCGCGTTCAGCGGGACCCAACCGGGCGATGCCAGCACCATGCCGACGATGGCTGTGAACACGATGAGCAGGCTCACCTTCGGCTTGGTGAGCTCCAAATAATCCCGCCAGCCCCCGGAGACCGCGGCGGCGATGGGGGGACTAGTGGGTACGGTGGACATGGTGCAAGAGTATCACGCCGCCCTCGACGTTCTGCTCGAGGAGCCGCTTTCGCCCGGCGGCCGCGGCCAGAGCAAGCGCAGCAGCGTCACGGTACAAATGACCAGCAGGGCGGCTCCGGCGTTGTGCAGAGTGGCCAGCCCCAACGGCATTGCGAAATGCACCATGCTGATCCCAATGCCGATCTGCAGCAGCACGGCGCCCACGAGCAGGCCTCCAGTCGCTTGCAAAGCGCGGCCCTGTGCGCGGGCGACGGTGGCCGCTCCTACGAAGATCAAGATCAGCCCCAAGAGCAGTGCCCCGATTCGATGCGTCACGTGAATGGCGATCCGCGCCGGGTTCGCGAGCACGCCGCCGGTGTAGTCGATGTCCAGTCCGCGCCACAGGACGAAGGCGTCGCGAAAGTCCATGTGCGGCCACCAAGATTGCTGGCAAGTGGGTAGATCGGGACAGGCCACCGCGGCATAGTTGCTGCTGGTCCATCCGCCGAGCGCTATCTGCAGCGCGAGGGCGCCGAATCCCACCAGCGCAAACTTGCGCAGCGCCAATTCACGTCTCGACAGCTGCCGCCGTTGCGGCTCGAGCGACAGCCACCACAGGACTCCGAGGGTGGAGAGGCCCCCCAACAAATGTGCCGTGACGATCAAGGGTTTCAGCAACAAGGTGACGGTCAGCGCGCCGAGCGCCCCCTGCAAACATACGAGAAGGAACAACAGCGCAACGGGCTTGAGCGGCTGGCCGCGGGCCTTGCGGTTCCACAGCGCCCAAGCCAGGAGTGCCACGATGATCGCCCCGAGCGTGGTCGCGAAATAACGATGAATCATTTCGTGAAGGGCTTTGCTGAAATTGTGGTCGGCCTGCGGATACAAATGCCCATAACATCCGGGCCAATCCGGACAGCCCAGGCCCGCATCGGTCAGACGCACCCAGGCACCCAGCACCACGACCGTCGCGGCGAGCGCCGCGCCGGCCAGTGCGATCCGGCGAAACCACAGCAAGCGTCTTTGGCTGTCCACGCTCAGTGTCCTAACCGATCGAAGACAGCCGCAGCAGCCGCTTCAGGTCTTCGAGCATGCCCTTGGGCTTGGCAGCGGCGCCGTAAACCATCATGAGATTGCCCAGCGGATCGATCAGATAGACGCGGTGCGAATCGGTCGCTGCGGAGCGCTGCGGCAACAACGCCAGCAGAGGTTCATCGGCGGGACTGGAGCGAATCGCAATCAAGTCCGGATGCGCCGCCAAAAGCTCCTGCAAATCGCAGCAATCGCTGTCGCCGATAAAGACGCGCTGCACGCGGTCCATTTCGCGATCGAGCGCCGTACGCACCTGGCGCGTGTCATACAGAGTCTTCAGGCATTCATCGCCGCAGCGGCCGTGCTGCACGTACAAAAGAGTCCACTTGTGCTCGAGGAATTGCGGATTCGTTTGCGCGGCGCTCCCCGGGCCCGGCGCGGCCAAGGGCAGCCTCAATGCAGGAAGCGGCCGAGCGGGATCGATCAACTCTCCGGAATTGACTTTACTTCCCGGATGCCAGTATCTCCCGTAGTACAAATAGAACGACAGCGCGAGCGGCGCGAAAAACATCAGCGCCACCCCGATCAAGATGCGCCGCTGACGCCGATCGTGCGCGCTCGCACCCGTCATGCGCGCCCACGTTGGGTGCGGCGAAAATTCGTCACGACATAGATCACTGCCAAGGCCAGCGCCAATCCGAACCATTGCACCGCGTAGCCGACGTGGCGCAGGGGCGGAAACCCAGGCGGCACCCAGTTGCGCACATAGCCGTCAGGCTGGTCGGCGTCGAGCAGAATCAGGTCGGCGGCGGAAACCCAATGAGATTCCTGCAGCAGCTGCGCCAACTCCGCGCGCGTCGGGTAGGCCGCGACCACGGGATAGGGAGGAGCGAGCGGCGCGGGAACGCCCATCCGAATGCCGGGGCTCGGCAAGTTGTCGGCGCGGCCGCGGATGGTGCGCAAGTTCGCTGCAACCGGAATCGCCGGACGATCGGCGCGGCTCTTCCCCAACGGCACCCAACCACGGTTGACCAGAACCCAGCCGCCGCCTTGCAAAGCGAACGGAGTGATCACGTAGTAGCCGGCCCTCTCTCCCTCGACCATGTTGTCGATCAAGATTTGGCGCGCCGCATCGTAGCTGCCCAAAGCCTCGACGTGGGAGTAGCGCGCCGCTTTCGGCGATTGCATGTCGATCGGGCGGGCGGCGGCGCTTGCGGCGGCAAAGGAGTTGAATAGGGCGCGCTTCTCATCGGCACGGCGCAGTTGCCAGCGGCCCAACGAAAGCAAAATCGCAATCAAGACGATGGCGAGCAGCGTCGTGAACAGGCGCGGCTCGAAAGTCCAATTTCCGAGGTGGATGGACACGGTATACTGCAAGTTCTCAAAGCCTAGACGCGCCAAATGGCATTCAAATATCTCATCCTAGTGATGCTCGTGCTGATCCTCATCAGCTTGGGCAAAGCGCTGTTTCACTTGTCGAGCACCCGCGAAGATGACGGCAGGAAAATGGTCACGGCGCTCGCTTGGCGCATCGGCTTGTCGGTGGCGCTGTTCGTGCTGCTAATCGTCGCCTATTACAACGGCTGGATCGAACCCCTGCATCACAACCAGTAGACGAAGAAGAACAGGCCAAGCCAGACCACATCGACAAAGTGCCAATACCACGCGACGGCTTCGAAGCCAAAATGCCGCTTGGGCGTGAAGTGACCTTTCAGCACCCGGAACCAGATCACCGTCAGCATGATGGCGCCCACCGTGACGTGCAGGCCATGAAATCCGGTCAGCATGAAAAATGTGGTGCCGTAGATGCCGGTGCCGAGCTGCAAGCCCAGCTCGGTGTACGCCTCGTGGTACTCGGTCGCCTGCAGGGCCACGAACGAGAAACCCAGCAGAAAAGTCATCGCCAGAAATATCTTGAGGCGCGTGCGGTGGCCCGTGATCAGCGCATGGTGCGCGATCGTGACCGTGACGCTGCTCGACAGCAGGATCGCGGTATTCACCACCGGCAGCCCAAGGGCCGGGACCGTCTCGAAGGTGCCGTCCGCGTGCCCACCTACGACGCCGGGACCATTGGTCGGCCACACGCCGCCATAGTTGTTCCACAACAAGAGCTTGGTGAAAACCTTCACCCCGTCGCCCGACAGCCACGGAACCGAGAAATTGCGCGCATAGAACAGCGCGCCGAAGAAGGCGGCGAAGAACATGACCTCGGAGAAAATGAACCACATCATTCCCATGCGGAACGACCGGTCTACCGCCATGTTGTACATGCCCTTCTGGTTCTCGCCGATGACGGTGTGGAACCACAAGATGAACAGCATCGCCAGCATCAAAAAGCCGGGCAGCAAAAACCAGGCGGGACCCCAGTCATTGAGCGTAATGACGGCGCCGGACATCAGCGTGAACAGAGTCACCGACCCGTAGATGGGCCATGGGCTGGCGTGCGGGATGTAGTAGTGGTTGTGCTCTTCTGTGCTCACTTGCGCCATATTCGAATCTCTGATCGGTGGAACAACGATAGTCTAGCGGGGTAAGTCAGCGCCGTGTTGCGGATTGCGTCGTATCGTAGAACGTATAGGCCAACGTGATGCGGTCGACATTGGCGGGCAACTGCGGGTCCACGATGAACCGCACCGGCATATCGCGGCCTTCGCCCACGGCAAATTTTTGCGGGCTGAAGCAAAAACATTCGGTCTTGTGGAAGTATTGCCACGCTTCGGCCGGCGAAATACTGGGAACCGCCTGGGCGACGGAGGCCACCGAGGTCAGATTCTTCGCATAGAAATCGGCTTCGTAGAGTTTGCCCGGATGAATCCGCATCGAAGCGACCTTGGGCTTGAATTCATAGCTGCCCACCGAGGCGGGCGAGGCCACGAATTCGATGGTGACCTCGCGATTCGGATCGACCGCTTCCTTCACGACCTCGGGGCCGGCCTTGGCCTCGGCGCTGCCGATCCCGGTCGCCCGGCAAAATACGTCGTACAGCGGCACCAGCGCCCAACCGAAGGCGAAACTGCCCGCAGTCATGATCAGCAGCCCCCACAACAGCTTGCGATTGGCGCGCTTGCGGTCCATCAATGATGACTGCGAAACACGAGGAGCGCGATGATTCCGAAATAAAACGCCAGCGCCAAGGTGGCCAAACCCAAGGCCGCGTTGCGAATGCGGTGTTTTCGCGCATCTCTGCCCGGACGCGCCTCTTGAACGGAGTTCACTTGATCTCTGGCGCCGTGGTGAAGCTGTGATAAGGCGGCGGCGAGGAAAGCGTCCACTCCAGGCCGTTGGGCCGCGCGTCGTCCCACACCTTCGCGCTGGCTTTCTTGCCGCCGCGGATGCATTGGACGATCACGATCGCAAACAGAATCTGCGACAGTCCGAAACCAAAGCCGCCGATCGAGGACACCATGTTCCAATCGGTGAATTGCACCGCGTAATCGGGTATGCGCCGCGGCATGCCGGCCAGTCCCAGGAAGTGCTGCGGGAAGAACAGCACATTGACGAAGATGGTCGACAGCCAGAAATGCCAGGTGGCCAATTTCATGTTGTACATGTGGCCGGTCCACTTCGGAATCCAGTAGTACACCGCGCCCATGATCGCGAAAATCGCGCCGGGCACCAGCACATAGTGGAAGTGCGCCACCACGAAATAGGTCTGGTTGTACTGAAAGTCCACGGGCACGATTGCCAGCATGACGCCGGAAAATCCGCCGATGGTGAACAGAAACAGGAAGGCCAGCGCGAACAGCATCGGCGGTTCGAACGTCAACGAGCCGCGCCACAACGTCGCGGTCCAGTTGAACACCTTCACGCCCGTCGGCACGGCGATCAGCATGGTCGACATCATGTAGAACAGCTGCGCGGCCACCGGCATGCCGTCGACGAACATGTGGTGTCCCCAGACGATGAAGGAAAGAAACGCGATGGAGGCGATGGCATAAATCATCGAAGTCGCGCCGAACAGCGGCTTGCGCGCGAAAGTGGGCAGGATTTCCGAAATGATGCCGAAGGCCGGCAGGATCATGATGTACACCTCGGGATGCCCAAAGAACCAGAAGATGTGTTCGAACATCACCGGATCGCCGCCGCCCGCGGCATTGAAGAAACTGGTCTTGAAGAAATGGTCGGTCAGCAGCATGGTGACCGCGCCGGCGAGCACCGGCATCACGGCGATCAGCAGGTAGGCGGTGATCAGCCATGACCAGGCGAACAGCGGCATCTTCAGCAGATTCATGCCGGGCGCGCGCATGTTCATGATGGTCACGATGATATTGATCGCGCCCATGATGGAGGAGGCGCCCATCATGTGAATCGCGAAAATCAACATGGGGAAGGAGTCGCCGGTCTGCAGGGAAAGGGGCGGATACAGCGTCCAGCCGGCCGCCGCCATGCCGCCCGGCACGAACATCGTCGAGAGCAGCAAGGTGAAGGCAAATGGCAGGAGCCAGAAGCTGAAATTGTTCATGCGCGGCAGCGCCATGTCCGGCGCGCCCACTTGCAGCGGCACCATCCAATTCGCCAAGCCGACGAATGCCGGCATGACCGCGCCGAAAATCATGATCAGAGCATGATTGGTGGTCATCTGATTGAAGAACACCGGATCCATGAGCTGCAGGCCGGGCTTGAAGAGTTCGGCGCGGATCAGCATCGCCATGGTGCCGCCGATGAAGAACATGATCAGGCTGAACACCAGGTACATCGTGCCGATGTCCTTGTGGTTCGTGGCAAATATCCAGCGCTTGATCCCGGTGGCCGGGCCATGCTGATCATGATCGTCGTGTGCGTGATCGTGCGCGGTGCTGTTCGCGTGAACGTTGGCCATAGTCAGATAGCTCTCTTAAAGAATTGCTGCATTAATTGGGTAAAGCTTGCGCGGTGGAAGGCGGCGCGGCCGGCGCGGGCGCCGGCGCGGGCAGGGCTGCTTGCTTCGCGGCCGCCTTTTGAACTTCCACCCACTTCTTGAACTCGTCGGGGGTGCGTACATCGACCACAACGGGCATGAAGCCGTGGTCGCGGCCGCACAGCGCGGCGCATTGCCCGCGGTAGATTCCTTCCTTGCCCGGATCCACCCTGAACCACAACTCGTTGACGAAACCCGGAATCGCCGCGCGCTTCGCGCCGAAATCGGGGACCCACCAGGCATGGATGACATCCTGCGAGGTGAGCAGCAGCCGTACTTTGGTGCCGCTGGGGATGACCAGGGGCTTGTCGACTTCCAGCAGATAATTCGGCACCGATTTAGGATCGATGCCTGAATTGAGCTGGCGCGCAAAATTCGAATCGCGCGCGAGCGTGGAGAAGAAATCGATGCCGTCCGCCGCGTCCATGTAGCTGTATTCCCATTTCCATTGGTACCCGGTCACGCGGATGGACAATTGCGAATTGCGGGTATCTTCCTGCTTGAGGATGAGATCGGCCGCGGGGATGGCCATGACCACCAGAATCAACACCGGAATGATGGTCCAGATGATTTCGACCTTGGTGCTGTGGAGCATGGTGGTGTCGGCCACCGCGCCCTGAGAGTGGCGGAATTTGACCAGCGCATAAATCATTGCACCGAACACCACGACCGCGATGCCCACGCAGATCCAAAAGACCTCCATGTGCAGACCGTACATGTCGCGCGCCAAATCGGTCACACCGGTCGGCAAGTTGTAGCCGTTCGAGGTGTTGGCGCCGGCGTTGGCGGCCAACCCCAAGGCGGCTAGGCAAAGCGCTCCTGCCGCAATCAGCTTTCGCGGCCGAGAAGTGCTGCGATCGATGCCTGAAGTAACTCTCATCTAAACGGATCCCCTATTTCGCGAACAAGCGGCGGTGATTCGTTCATGCCGCCGACCAATCTACCCAAACGCTCCGCCAAGCGGCGGCGATCTTCCTCGGTCAGGAAACTGCCGACCTCGTAGGCCCGTCCATGACTCTCGATCGTCAGCCGGCTGGTGCCGAGGCGCCGGGGCGGACTGCGAAGTCTAACCTTCGCCCAATGCCTCGCAAACTCCTGTTTTGCTTCCCCATGCCGCGATCGGGTCACCAAACTGATCCAAGAATCGCTAATCAGCACCGTCTGGGTGTAATTTCGCCGCTTCATGCTGGCGTGCAGGGCCGCCGCCAAGCCCAGCATTTCCAAAGCCCAAAACAATAGAACCGGCCAAAATCCCTGTATCACGAAAAATAGGGCAAAGCTCAAGGAAAACAGGCATGTAGCTGCAAAAAACAGCCTGGCGCCCGAGAGCGTCAGCGAACAATTTGGCGCCAATTCGATGCGCTGTTCCATGGCGGGAAGGATAACGTATGGCCGGCTGCCTTAGGGATCGGTAAGCGCCCTATTTCTTCTCCATGGCGTCTCGCTTATTGCCCCTTGCCGCGCCGGGCGCGCAGTTCGCGTTTGATTTCCTCCAGGGAAACGCGGGCAGGCTCGGCGGGTCCGCGCCGCGCCGCATGCGTCGGGGCCCAGGCGTGAGCGAACACGACTTCGTAGGTGGCGGGCAGACGGCCATTCTCCCGGAATCGCTCATAGGCTGCCTGCATGGCGTCGAATTTGCGCGGGCCGGTGAGGCCGCGCGGCCGGCCCGCCGTGGAATTGTGGGCGCCCGTCGCCCGCAGGTCGGCGGCTACCTTGCGCACGTCAAGATATTGCAGGGTAAATCGCTCGACATCGAGCACCGGCGCCGCAAACCCATTGCGCACCAGCGCGTCGCCCAAATCATGCATGTCGATGAACCGATGCACGCGGCTGTGTCCATCGACCTGGCCCCACGCGGTCCGCAATTCTCTCAAGGTGTCCGGGCCAAACGCGCTGAAGCTCAAGAGGCCGGAAGGCCTCAGGACGCGGCGAAATTCCGCGAACACCGCGTCCGGATCGCACCAATGCAGCAAGAGATTGCTCAGGATGAGATCGACGCTGCCGTCTCTCAAGGGCAAAAGCATGCGCATCGGCGCAGACTCGCTCGAACGGCCGCAGCCAGGATTGCTGCCTGCCGGCCGCCTGCAGCATCCGGGGCGAGGAGTCGAGCGCTATCACCCGCGCTTTGGGATACCTGCGCTTGAGCGCCCTGCTGGCGTGGCCGGTGCCGGCACCGGCGTCCAAGACCACCCCGGGCAGCAGCGCGACCAGCTGCAGCCGCTGCAGAAGATTTTCCCGGACCTCGGCGTGCAGCACGGCCGCGGCGTCATAGGTTTGGGCAGCGCGATCGAATGAACGTCTGACCGCGCGGGACTCGAGGGCGTACGCGCCGATGTCGTCGCTCATAAGCGATTACGATGCCACAGATGCCTTCGCGCCGTGCGGTTCGGCGGCGATTTTCAAGCGTCGAAACAGCTCAAGATCGTGTTCCGAATCGGGATTTCCGGTGGTGAGAAGCTTCTCGCCATAGAAGATCGAATTCGCGCCGGCCATGAAACAGAGGGCCTGTAGTTCATCGCTCATTTCAGCGCGCCCAGCAGACAGACGCACGTGACTCGCCGGCATGAGGATTCGCGCCACGGCGATCATGCGCACGAAATCGAACGGATCGAGCGCCTTGCAGTCCGAGAGCGGCGTTCCCCGCACCCGCACCAGCTGGTTGATGGGCACGCTTTGCGGGTGTTCCGGCAAGGTCGCGAGGGTATGCAGCAATTCGATGCGATCTTGGGGCTCTTCTCCCATGCCGACGATGCCGCCGCAGCAAACGTTCATGCCGGCGGCGCGCACCGCGTGCAATGTGTCGAGGCGGTCCTGGTAGGTGCGCGTGCTGATGATTTCTCGGTAGTAGCGCGGCGAGGTGTCTAGATTGTGATTGTAAAAATCGAGGCCCGCGGCTTTCAGCTCGAGTGCTTGAGCGGGGGTCAGCATGCCGAGGGTGGCGCAGGTCTCCAGCCCCAAGGCCTTGACCTCGCGGATCATCGCCGCCACCTTGTGCAGGTCCCTCGCTTTTGGCGAGCGGTAGGCCGCGCCCATGCAAAAACGGGTCGCGCCGGAATCCCTGGCTGCACGGGCGCGAGCGGCGACATCCGCGAGTTCCAGCAACTCCGACGCTTCGAGTCCGGTATCGAAGCGCACGCTCTGCGGGCAATAAGCGCAATCCTCCGGACAGGCTCCCGTCTTGACGCTGAGCAGGGTGCTGATTTGAACCGTATTGGGTACTTGGAAAACTCTGTGGATCGCCTGCGCCCTGAACACTAAGTCCATGAAAGGTTGATCAAAAAGCTCTGTCACCTCGGCCAGAGTCCAATCGTTGCGTAAGTCCACGGCCTCTCCTTTTGGCGGGAGTATTCGAGCACCCGCATCGTTAGTAAACCATGATTATAAATTTTAGTTTACCGAACGACTGCGGCCGAGGCGCTAAAATCGCGCGCCCATGATTCTTCGCGATGCCAACGAATCGATGCTCTTCGGGCGCCCGGACGGTGGCTGGCTCCGCTACGCGACCGCCGGCGAGGGCGATCCGGTCGTGTTGATTCACGGCTTCGGCTTGGATTCGAGCATGTGGGATGCGCAGTGGGCGGCGTTCGCGCGGCGCAATCGCGTCATCCGCTACGACATGCGCGGCTACGGGAACTCGAGTCTGCCCGAGAAAACCTATTCCCACGTGGACGACCTGCTGGCATTGATGGATTTCCTGGGTGCTGGTCCTGCGCATCTGGTCGGACTGTCCCTGGGCGGTCGAGTGGCGCTGCGCGTCGCCGCCGCGCACCCGCAGGCGGTGCGGTCCCTGACCTTGGCCGACTCGGCGCTGGACGGGCACATCTGGACGGCCGACTGGTCGCGCCGTTGGCGCAGCATGACCGACGCGGCGAAAAACGGCGATCTTAAGGGCGCCAAGGAGCTGTGGCGGGAACACATTTTGTTCGCCCCGGCCAATGAACGTGCGCACGTCGCCGACGCGTTGCGAGCGATGATCGAGCGCTATTCGGGTTGGCACCTGGTTCACCCGGACCCGGGCACCGCGCCGCGGATGCCGGTCGCGGAAGCCTTGGCGAGCATTTCAATTCCGAGCTTGGTGTTGGTCGGCGAGCTCGATCTACCCGACTTTCAGAGCATTGCGCGGCGCTTGGGAGAGGAGCTGCCTGCGGCCGAATTGCAAACGCTCGCCGGGGCAGGACACATGAGCAACATGGAAGCCCCGGCTCGGTTCAACGAACTCGTCCTGGAATTTCTGCGGCGCTGCTCCGGCCGCGCGCCCGTGGGCGAGGCGCCGCCGCGCGCCTCATCGATTGAATTGATACTCGAGCGCGAGTCCGATGAATACGGACATGCCGAAATAATTGTTGTTGAGGAAGGCGCGGAAGCATCCGTCCCGATCGCGCGCGCGAATCAGCCAAAGCTGGTACATGAAAAACAGCGCGCCCGCCGCCAGCCCGGCGTTGTACCAACCGTCCGCGCGGATCGTCTTGCCCACGAGGTAGAGCGTCACCAACGTCATGACCTGCAGCACGAATATGATGTGCCGATCCGAGTCGCCGAACAGAATGGCGGTCGAACGCACGCCGATCCTGATGTCGTCGTTGCGGTCGACCATGGCGTACATGGTGTCGTAGACCGTTACCCACAGCACATTGGCAAGCAGCAGGAGCCACGCGACGCGCGGCACCGATTCGATCTGCGCGGCGAACGCCATCGGGATTCCCGCGCCGAAGGCCAATCCCAGGTATAGCTGCGGTACCGATAGAAATCGTTTCACGAAGGGATAGGTGACCGCGATGAACGCGCCCGCCACCGCCCACAGCAAGGTCAGACGGTTCAGCTGCAACGCCAGCACCAGCGCGGCGAGCGACAGCAGCGCGAACAACACCAAGGCTTCGAGCGTCGTGAGGCGCCCGGCGGCGAGCGGCCGGTCCTTGGTGCGCGCGACGTGCGGGTCGAAACTGCGGTCGGCATAGTCGTTGATCGCGCAGCCCGCGGAACGCATGAGCACCGTTCCGATTACGAAGATGATGAAGATCTCAGGCTTCGGCCTGCCGCGGCTGCCGATCCACAGCGCCCACAGCGTCGGCCACAACAGCAGCCAGATGCCGATGGGACGGTCGAGGCGCATGAGACGGACATAGTCGTGCATGGTGCCGAGAATTTTCGGCAGCTCATCGGTGGTCCAGGGATGAAAGCGAATGCGGTACGCATACCAGCGCAGCCGCGCCATGATCATCTGCGCCAGTTCATCGCCGTTGCGCGGCAGCGGCACTAGGAGCCTGTCGGAGCGCGGCCCATGGCGGGCAGGAACAATTCTTGCGTCAGCAAGGCAGCGGCGCGCAGTGCGACGCGCGCGCGGCGGGCCCATAGTCCCGCGGGTTTGATCTCGGCTTCGCGCAAGGCGCGTGCCGTCACAGCTTCCGCGGTCGGCAGCCATGCGTATTCGTAAGGGCTGCGCTCGACGCCGGACAGGTCCGCCAAGGTTTCCCCCAGCGCCGAATCGCCAAGTTCCGCGAGCCATGGATGCACGCAAAGCGTCGAGTCCGGGATGATGCTCTGGCCGAATACCCAAACGCTGTCGCCGCAGCACATCTCGACATCCCGGAACAGGCCGGCTTGTCCTCGATGCGCAGCGCCGCCTTATGCGAAGCGCTCAATAGGCCGGTCCACTGATCCACCAAGCGCAGCGCGAAGCGAGCGCCGCACGCAGTCTTGAGGCGCAGCGTCAGAAGTCCCTTGCCGATGAGCCACGGGCGCAATTGCGGATCCATCGACAACTGGCCCAGGCGTTCCTGGGGTTGCCACTGAATGGATTCGATCGGACGTGCATTGCCTCGACTCATCCGCGAGATTCTACCCCACGCGGCCGTATTGCTCTGCTAATCCCACCCAGCGGCGGATGAGCGGCGCGGCGTGCGCAGGTAGTCGCGCAGCAGGGACTCCGCCGCGATCTGCACCCGCGGCAGCAAATCCGCGTCGCGTAACAAATCGGCAACGCGCATTTGCGCAAGCCCAGTTTGCCGGGTCCCCAGGAGTTCGCCAGGCCCGCGTAATTCCAAATCGCGCCGTGCCACTTCGAATCCATCGTTCGTGTCGCGCATCACCCCGAGGCGCTGACGCGCCATCTGCGACAAGCGGCGCGCGGTACATCAGCAGGCAGGAACTGGCATGCTGCCCGCGGCCGACCCGCCCGCGCAGCTGATGCAGCTGCGCCAACCCGAGGCGTTCGGCGTTTTCGATCACCATGAGGCTGGCGTTCGGCACGTCGACGCCGACTTCGATCACGGTGGTTGCCACCAACAGTTGGATCTGTCCGTCCTTGAAGCGGCGCATCGTGCCCTCTTTGGCTTGCGGCGGCATGCGTCCGTGCACCAATCCCACCTTGATCTCCGGCAAAGCGGCGGCCAGCGCCGCGGCCGTCTCCTCCGCCGCTTGAAAGGGCATCTCCTCCGATTCATCGATGAGCGGGCACACCCAGTAAGCTTGACGGCCTTCCAGGCACGCGGTGCGAATCCGCTGCACCACTTCGTCGCGGCGCGTCTCGGCGAGCACCACGGTCTTGACCGGCGTGCGCCCCGGCGGCAGCTCGTCGATCACGGAGATATCGAGATCGGCGTAGGCGGTCATGGCCAGCGTGCGCGGAATCGGCGTGGCGGTCATGATGAGCTGGTGCGGCTGATGCCCGTCGGCCGCGCCTTTTTCGCGCAAGCTCAAGCGTTGATGCACGCCGAAGCGATGCTGCTCATCGACGATCACCAAGGCCAGCGAGGCAAACGCAACGCTCTCCTGAAACAACGCGTGCGTGCCGATGACGATGCCGGCGTGACCGAGGCGAATGCCCTCGAGCACGGTGCTGCGCGCCTTGCCGGTGAGGCGTCCGCTCAAGCTAGCGACGGCAATGCCGAGCGGCTCGAACCAGCGGCGGAAATTTTGCGCGTGCTGATCGGCGAGCAACTCAGTCGGCGCCATCAGCGCGACCTGACGCCCCATTTGGATGGCCTGCGTCGCCGCCAAGGCCGCCACCAGGGTTTTGCCGCAGCCCACATCGCCCTGCACCAAGCGCAACATGGGCAACGGCCGCCGCAAATCGGCTTCGATCTCGAGCAGCACGCGCTGCTGCGCGGCGGTCATCGAGTAGGGCAACGCGGCGAGAAAGCTGGATTTAAGGGTGCCCGCCGCTTGCAGCGGCCAGCCCGGATCGCTCTGTATCCGTCGGCGCAGCAGCTTGAGCGACAGCTGGTGCGCCAGCAGTTCCTCGAATGCCAGGCGGCGCTGCGCCGGATGCCGATAAGTCATCAGCAAATCCACGGGCGCATCGGTGGGCGGGCGGTGCACGTACAGCAATGCGTCGCGCAGCGAGGGCAGGCGCGCATCGGCGAGCAAGCTCGGCGGCAACCAATCCTTGGGGTCCTCGGCGCCGGTCTGGTCCAGCGCCAATTTGACCAGCAGACGCAGCCGTCCCTGGGTCACTCCCTCGGTCATCGGATAGATCGGCGTGAGATGTTCCTCGGGCGGCTGCGGGGCGTTGGGATCCACGCGGCGGTATTCCGGATGCACGAACTCCAAGCCCTTGGGCCCGCGGCGCGCCTCGCCGAAACAGCGCACGCGCGCGCCGCGCATCAGGCCCTGCTGTTGCTGCGCCGTGAAATAGAAAAATCTCAAAGTGAGGAAACCCGATCCGTCCGCGATCCTGCAGAGCATCTGACGGCGACCGCGAAAAGCGACCTCCGTCAGCAGCACCTCGCCTTCCACCGATGCGCGCTGGCCCGGACGAAGCTCGCCCAAGGGCACGATGCGCGTCCGATCTTCATAGCGCAGCGGCAATAAAAACAACAGATCCTGGGTTGTTTCCACGCCCAGCGTGCGCAGGCGCGTGGCGAGCGATTCGCCGACGCCGCGCAATACCGTGACCGGCTTCAAGTCGATCACAGGGCGACGATGCACTCCACTTCGAACTGCGCGCCGCGCGGCAGCGAAGCGACCCCGACCGCGGCCCGCGCCGGATACGGCTCGCGAAAATATTCGGCCATGATTTTATTGACCAGAGCGAAGTGCGACAGGTCGGTCATGAAGATGTTCACCTTCACCACGTCGTCGAGCGTAGCGCCGCTGGCGATGACGATGGCCTTCAAGTTGTCGAAGGCCCGGCGCACGTGTGCCTCCATGTCGCCCGTCACCAATTCCTTGGTGGCGGGATCCATGGGAATCTGGCCTGAAACCCAGATGGTGTTGCCCACCCGGGCCGCCTGCGAGTAAGTGCCGATGGCGGCCGGCGCATTGGGGGTCGAAATGATTTGTTTGCTCATAGCCTTGGATAGTAATGATTGAGGAGAAATCGGGGAGGCGAAAATCTATGCCAAAGTGCGCGATACGCGCTGCACATCCGGCATGCGCCTGACGGTGCGGATCACGCGTGCGAGGTGTTTTCGGTCGCGCACCTGCACTTGAAATTTCAATGACGAACTATTCACGTCGCGCTCTTCCAACGACACTTGATCGATATTGGTTTCCGTGCCCGCGATGCTCGAGGCCACCGCCGCCAGCACCCCCACCCGGTTATTGATTTCCAACTGTATCTCGGAGCTAAACAGGCGCCCGCGGGTCGGTTCCCATGCCACCGACAGCCATTTGTCCGGCTGTTTGCGGTACTCAGCCAGATTACCGCAGTTCTGCCGATGAATCATCACGCCGCGGCCCGCGCTCAAGTAAGCCATGATGGGATCGTTGGGGATCGGAAAGCAGCAGCGCGCGTAAGTCACCAGCAGACCCTCGGTGCCCGCGATCATCAGAGGCCCGCCCGCGTGGGCGTGCCCTTGTTCGCCCTCGCCATTCGCAGGCTGCAAGCGGCGCGCGACCAGCGGCGCGAGGCGCTCGCCGAGGCCTATTTTTTCATACAGCTCGTCGGCATCGCGCAAATTGAATTCTTTGACCACCGCCTCGATTTGCGCCGCGGGAACCTTTTTCAAATTGAGCGAGAATTCCTCGAGCGCCAGCCCCAGCAGGCGGCGCCCCAATTCCAGCGCATCGCCCTTTTTGAGGTTCTTCAAGTATTGGCGGATTGCGGCTCGAGCCTTCGCCGTCACCAGGAAACTGGACCACGATGGATTCGGCTTGGCGCCCTTCGCCGTGATGATCTCCACGGTCTGCCCGTTGCGCAATGGCGTGCGCAGCGGCACCAGGCGCCGGTCCACTTTCGCGGCGACGCAGCGATTGCCGACATCGGTGTGGATGGCGTAGGCGAAGTCCACGGTGGTGGCGCCGGTCGGCAGACGCAAAATCTTGCCCTTGGGGGTGAAGACATAGACCTTGTCCGGAAACAGGTCGACTTTGACGCTCTCGAGAAACTCTTCCGAGCTTCCGCCCTCCTGGATCTGCACCAGGCTGGCGAGCCACTCGCGCGCCCGATCGTGTTCCACCCCGCCGAAAGTGTCGCCGCCTGACTTGTACTTCCAATGCGCGGCGATGCCGGACTCCGCCACGCGGTGCATCTGCTCGGAGCGGATCTGCACCTCGATCGGCACGCCATTCGGACCGAACAAGGTGGTGTGCAGCGATTGATAGCCGTTGACGCGCGGAATGGCGATGTAATCCTTGAAGCGCCCGGGCATCGGCTTGTAGACGCTGTGCACCAATCCCAGCACCCGATAGCAGACATCCGCGCTTTCGACGATGATGCGAAAGCCGTAAACATCGACCATCTCGTTGAGCGAGATCTTCTTGTTCTGCATCTTCTTGTAGATGCTGTACAGGTGCTTCTCGCGGCCTTCCACCGCGCCTTCGATCGCGGCCTTCTTCAGGGCGCCTTTGAATGTTTCGGCGATCTTTGCGATGAACTCCTTCTGGTTGCCGCGAGCGCGCTTCAATTCTCGTTCGAGCACCTTGTAGCGGTACGGATAGAGCGCGCGGAACCCCAAATCCTCCAGTTCCAGCTTTACCGCGTAGAGCCCCAGGCGCTCGGCGATCGGCGCGTAGATCTCGAGAGTTTCACGGGCGCTGCGGCGGCGCTTGACCGGCGGCATGACGCCGAGGGTGCGCATGTTGTGCATGCGGTCGGCGAGCTTGACCATGATGACGCGGATGTCGCGCACCATCGCCAGCAGCATTTTGCGAAAGCTCTCGGCCTGCGCTTCCTGGCGGTTTTTGAACTGGATCTGGTCCAGTTTGCTGACGCCGTCGACCAGCTCCGCCACCACCTGCCCGAATATGGAGGCGATCTCGGCCTTGGCCGTCGGCGTGTCTTCGATGACGTCGTGCAGGATGGCCGCGACCAGGGTATCGGCATCGAGGCGCAGGTCCGCGAGGATGTCGGCAACCGCGACCGGATGCGTGATGTACGGTTCACCCGATACCCGTTTCTGCCCCTGGTGCTTCTCGGCGCCGAAATCGTAGGCTTCGCGTACCCGCTCGACCTGAGCGGGGGAAAGGTAGGCTTCGAGTTTATCTAAGAGCTGGCTGATCCCGGTGGAGCGTCTTCCACCAGGCAGGAAACCAAGTATGGAAGACGCATAGTCCATCGCCGCTCTTGTGAGTTCGCCGTCTGTTTAGTCCCCAAGCCCGAGCTGCGGCGCACGGAAATCCGAGGGCATGTCGAGCTCGCTGGCCGGCGGCTGTACCGGCTCTTCGGGCTCTTCCAACATTTCCAACGTGATGTTTCCGGCAGCGATCTCGCGAAGCGCTACCACGGTCGGCTTGTCGTTTTCCCATTCCACGGTGGCTTCCGCGCCGTTCGCCAGGCGCCGGGCACGCTTCGCGGCCAGCAACACCAGGTTGAATAGGTTGGGTTCATTCTGAAGGCAGTCTTCGACTGTGATACGCGCCATGCTTGAGGTTCTTCCAATGGAGGGATTGAAATCATAGCAGAAATGCCGGCCGCATCGCCACCGCGAAGACGCCGCAACAGGCCAAAAAGGCCGTTATTTGCGCGCTAATTCCGCGGCTTTGCTCAAGAATCAACCAGCCTCGCCGCCAGCTGCACCACTTCGGGCCGCGCCGCCCGCAAGCGGCCGCCGCGGCTTTCGACAATGGCCTGCAGATCCTCGATGGCTTGTTCGAACCGATCGTTGATGACGACGTAGTCAAATTCGCGCCAATGGCCCAAATCCTCGGCCGCATCGCGCAGGCGCCTCTGAATGACGGCGTCCGAGTCGGTACTGCGCGCCTTGAGGCGCTGCTCCAATGCCGCGCGCGACGGCGGGAGAATGAAAATGCTCACGGCTTCCTTGATTCTGCCGCGCACCTGGCGGGCGCCCTGCCAGTCGATCTCCAGCAACAGCTGCTCGCCGTTGGACAGTGCCTCCTGGACGGTGCGCAGGCCGGTGCCATAGCAGTGATCGAAAACCTGCGCATACTCCAGAAACTCATCGTTCGCGATCATTTCCTGGAAGCGTTCCTGGCTGACGAAGTGATAGTCGCGGCCGGGAATCTCGTTGGCTCGCGGGCGGCGCGTGGTGTAGGACACCGAAAACTGGATGCGCGGCTCCCGCTGCATCAAGGCCTTTACCAAACTGGTCTTGCCGGCGCCGGATGGCGCGGCAACTACGTAAAGGCGTCCTGGTGGCATCGATCGCTACGGGAGTTGGACACGGTTTGTCCAGCGCGGAATTTAGCATATGCGTAGCGGGGAGATGGCCGAATGCAACGCAGGGTAAAAGCCCGGGCGCCCGTATCCTCGAAACGGCCAGCGCGCTCTGCGGTAAGCTGCTGATCGTGCCGCATGCCCCGAGCGGCGCCGCAAGCGGAGGTCCACAGAATGAAAATCGGCAACGGCAAGACCGTGCGAATTGCCGGCGCCCCGGACCCCGGCCGCCGCAATTTCACCCGCGGCTGCGGCGGACTCGCCGCGGCGCTGTTATTGGAGGCAGCATCCGGTCCAAGGACAGCGGCGGCGACCGTCGATGACCAAACCGCTCCCTTACGGCTGAAAGCTTTCCTGGAGGAATTTGCCGCAAGCGGAACGGAACAGACGTCGCTCGATCTCAGCGCCGGCGCGTTTCGGCGCAAGCTCAAATCGACGTCCGCGACACTGCAGCGCTTGCGCGCCATCGACCGCAATGCGCTCAAGGGCGACGATCTTCTGAACTATCGGTTCGCCGAAAGCCTGCTGGCGGGCCAGGTGTTGGCGCAGGAGAGGAGGCTCTGGAGCATGGATCCGCGCGTCTACCTGCCATTCTCCGACCTGTCGCAGCTCACTGAGAATCCCGACGCCACCGACGCGGATTCAGCCAAGGCGCTCATGCTCCTCAAGGCGCTGCCCGCGCAGTTCGCCGATGGGCGGCGCAATCTTGCGGTCAACGTGCCGCGCTTTCGCGAGCTCGCACTATTTATGGCGCAAGGCGCCGGCGGCATCCTGCAAGCTGTTCCGGCATTCGCCGCGAAGCATCCCGCCCGCAAGTCCGACCTCATCGCCGCCGCCTTGCGAGCCCAGGGGGCGCTCGATGAATTCCGGACTTTCCTGCGGGATCGTCTGGTGCTGAAGCCGCGCGGGGACTATGCGATGGGTAAGACCGCCTACGATCGCATGCTGAAGGAGCAATATCTGCTCGCTCAGGATTCCGATTCGCTGTACGCCTATGGACGCCGGCAATTCGAGGCGACGGTGCGCGAACTCGAACAAGTCGCGCAGCGGATCGATCCGGCCAAGACCTGGAAGGAACTCGCGGCCGAAATCAAGAACTCGGGTCCCGAGCCCGGCCGGATGATCGAGGCGCACCAGGAGTGGGTCGACAAGGCGAAGGCGCATGTACTCGAGAAGAAGCTGGTACCCATTCCGTGGAATGAGCGCGTCGAGGTGGTCGCTCGCCCGCAGTTTCAGCGCAAGAACAGCTACTACGGCGAGTTCGACGGCGCCAAAGCCCCGAACCCGGACGGGGTCTGGGTCGGGCATTGGCGCATCAACCCCTACGAGGCGCAATGGGATGAGGAGACGAAGCGGCAGTACCTCACCGAGCACGACTGGGGCGTCATCATCGACACCGCACCGCACGAGACCTACGCCGGCCATCACGTGCAGGAGCTTTACCAGGCGCACAACCCCTACAAACTGCGCCAGAAGTTCGGTATCGCCATCTTCTCCGAGGGGTGGGGTCTCTATAACGAGACCCTGATGTACGAGACCGGCTTTTTCCCCTCCGAGCGAATCCACTTGCGCCAGCTGCAGCTCAGGCTGTGGCGCATTGCGCGGGTGATCTGGGACGTCGGCCTCAACACCGGCAAGCTGAGCTACGATCAGTGCGTGTCGCTGCTCACCGATGGCGTCGGATTCCTGCGCTGGGCCGCGGAACTGGAGGTCGATGGCTCCGCCACGGAGCCGGGCTACCGCATCGGCTACTTCATGGGCGCCTCCGAGATCATGCGCATGCGCGAGGAGGTCAAGACGCTGCGCGGCGCGCAATTCACGCTCTCCGACTTCCACGAGCGCCTGCTGAAGATCGGCAACATGCCGCCGGCGCTGATGCGCGAAGGACTGATGCAGAGCTATAAGGCTTGAATTAGGGTCGCAACGCATGGTTGTCATCACCGCACCGACGAGATCTCTGCTGAGACCGTGTGCTGGCTGGTGCCGCTTAGCGCAAGGCATGGTCGACATGGCCGCAGCCAAGAACGCGGGCCTGGACAACGCCGCGCCGCGCATGAGGGGTAAAGAACATGGCAAAGCTGGTATTCGGTTTGCAGCAGTCCTTGGACGGCTACGTCGACCACCTGAAAGTGGGGCCGCCGGGCCCCGCGCTCTCCCGTCACTTCGCAGAGCACGTGCGTGACCTGGCTGGCTGTGTGTATGGTCGCCGCACGTACGAGATCATGCGTTATTGGGACGAAGACCAGCCCGATTGGGACGCGGAAGATCTCGGCTTCGCGGCGGCGTGGCGCAGCCTGCCAAAGTGGGTCGTGTCGCGTTCGTTGAAGGCAGTCGGCCCCAACTCCACGCTGATCCAGAATGACGTAGGGACCGTGCTGCGCGAGCTCAAGGCTCGGCTGGTCGGAGAGATTGACGTCGCCGGACCCGACCTGGCGCGAAGCCTGACCGATCTGGGTCTCGTCGATGAGTATCGACTCTATTTCCGCCCCATCGTGCTCGGTCGCGGCACGCCATTCTTCGCCGGCCCCCGGCCGCCGCTACGCCTCGTGGCCAGCGATCTCCTCGGCGAGGACGCGATTAGATTGACGTACGTTCCCGCTTAACAGGCTGCGTTTCTCGCATGGTGGGAATCAAGTGTCCCTCCGGTTCTACTTTCAGAGACTGATGAAGTTACAGCCGCGATCGACTGGAGCGAGCTTGATATAGGATGCAAGAACGCGGGGGGTATTCATTCGCGAGTGCGAATTTCGCGCATGGTTGGTTCCGTGATGTCTTCCACTCGGACACCGCACACCACACCATCGATGGGCGGCCATGGTGAGGTGTCGGGAAGTGAGCGCGTCAGCGATGGTTGCGAACTCGCTGCGGCGAAGCGGACGACAGCAGTTGAAATGACTTCCCTTCCCATTGAGGTGCCGTAAAGCCGACGTTGAGCATGGGTAGGTTGGGCAGCCGGGATAATCCGATTGGAAAATTCATCCGAGGATGGTACCCTTACGTCCCATATTAGCATGTATGGGTGACCCGTAGTGAAGACGACCATAGACATTGCGGACGATCTTTTGAAACGTTCGCAGCAGTTGGCTAAACGTGAAGGCTCGACGTTACGTGCCGTATTGGAGGAGGGCTTGCGCTTGGTTCTCAAGGAGCGCCGAACGCCTGGTTCTCGCGCATTTCGTTTTCCGACTTTCGGTACGGGGGGACTAAACGCTGAATTTCGCGAGGCTGACTGGGAAAGGATTCGGACCACGATCTACAGCGAAGGCACGCATAAAGAATCATGATTGCGGTCGATACCAACATCTTGGTGTACGCGCATCGGGAGGACGCGAAATTTCACGCGGAGGCTAATGCCGCGCTCGTGCAGCTCGCCGCGGGAACCGAGCGATGGGCGGTCCCGTGGCCTTGTGCGCATGAGTTCGTCGCGATTGTCACACATCCCAAAATCTACAAAACGCCGACGCCGCTCGAGCGTGCTCTGCAGGCGCTCGCAGAGCTGAATGCCTGCCCGACTCTCGAGTTCATCGGCGAGGCAGACGGCTACCTCGATAGCCTTGCAGAAATCGCGGTTGCTGCACGCGTGCAAGGCGGAGCGATCCACGATGCGAGAATTGCCGCGATCTGCCGCTTTCACGGAGTTCGCCAGCTATGGTCCGCCGACCGTGACTTTTCACGATTTGCGGCGGTGAAGGTTCGTAATCCCTTGTTGACGTAATGCCGGACATGCCGAGAACAGAAATGAACGACGACAGGTGAGGTCTCAAGAATGTCAATACATTGGTATTGACATGAACACCGTCGGGTGCTGTCGGCGCCGGCGGCCCGGTTTCAGGAACTCGTCGAGGCCGCCGCGGGGCCGGCGCCCTCCTTCGCCTTGGCGGAACTCAATTCATTCTTGGCCAAGTTAAGTGGCGGCGAATTGCGGGATGCGGTGGCGGCTTGGCCAACGATCACCCTCACGCCGTACGTTGCCAACTACGTGGCAGCGATGGTGGAGTATGCGAGCGGACGTCGCGTGATGACCCCTCCTGCATGGACCCGTTCAATTGTGCCCTTGAGCGATCCAGTTTTCGCGAGCGCCCTGCAAAGCTCAAGACTTCATCTGCTCATTCAGTCGCCCGCGCCGTTCAGGCGTCGCAACATATTCATTGATTCGAGTCTGGGGGCGCGGATCTGCGAGAAAGGCGTGCCGATAGCCGCCGGACATTGGTGCTCCGGAAGATGCCGATTAATGCACTGCCTCAAATTTCGCGGTTTTCATTAATTCCAGAAGCTCGGCATCAATTTTGGCCGTATTGCGATGTATCTGATCTTGCGTCTGATAGTCAGCGGCCACCGCATACACGACAACAGACACCTTTCGTGCTGAGTCAACCCAGCAGGCAAAGTAACCATTCAAACTAACATCGTGAAATGAATCGACGCCGGATGGCCACGAAGACTTCGGCGGCATGCCGATCAAGGTTGCCAGCGGACCGCTTGGGTGCGCACTCAGGTCGCTATGGCTCTGCATGGAACCGCGCCAAAGCGGAAGGCTATGACCGTCAATGCTAATTTCTCCTACGCGGGTTGCAGGAGACGAATCGGCGATCGCACTCGGGTCGCCCATAGCCGATAACCAGGATCGTTGATCCAACGCGGTCACTTGCCAAGCCAAGGACTCCAAATCCTGGGGGAGCGAGCCGTCCCTTGCCTTGATCACATAAGCCCCGACCCAGGCTTGATAGTACGGTGAGATTGGATTCGAACGCTCGCTGTAATCGTTAAACCATGCTTTCGGTTTCGCAAACATGAAGTAATTTATGCCATTCGCCTTTATAGGGTTCCAGATTTCGTTCATCTGATTCTTCATCGGCGCGATCCACACACGTGAAGGCGTTGGAAAAATAATGACAACCGCATCGGCTTGTTCTTGTGCCGCCAGGCTGGATTCATGGCTCAGAAAAATTCGTGCGACATTTATCAACAAGGTGCGTCGCGCCGCATACGCCGCGCCTACCACTAATCCCAGGCACGCCAACAGAAGCAGGGTCCGCTTGAGCCAAGGGGCCATGCCTAACCCGCGAAACTTTGGTGTTGTGAGTTCATCGGCGGGCATGGAACTTTCTATTATTGAATTGGTGCGAGCTTAACAGCTTCGGGATCGCGGGCGAATTTCGGATCCAGCAAGCGCGCTTCCGGGAAGCGGCCGCTTGCCGATGCTTGAATTATAGAGAAATGCGAGCGATGGAGCGGCGGCCGCAAACAGCTCCGGAAGCTACTCGATGTTCTGCACCTGCTCGCGCATCTGCTCGATGAGCACCTTCATATCCACCGCGGCACGGGTGGTTTCGATGTCCTGGGACTTCGAAGAAAGGGTATTGGCTTCGCGGTTGAGTTCCTGCATGAGGAAGTCCAGCCGCCGGCCCGCGGGCTCCAAACCATCGAAGGTCTTGCGAACTTCGGCGACATGTCCGCGCAGGCGGTCGATCTCCTCATCGACATCCAGGCGCTGGGCGAGAATGGCGAGTTCCTGCTCGAGGCGGTCATGATCCACATCGCTCACCAGCTGCGCGATCCGATCGAGCAGCTTCGCCCGCATGCGGGTGCGGATTTCGGGCAGTCGCTCCGCGACGCGTCCCGAGAATTCCAGCAGTCCGGCGCAGCGCTGCTCCAATGCGTCGCGCAATCGTCCCCCCTCGCTGTCGCGGGAGCGGGTGAGGTCCGCCAAGGCTTCCGCGAGCAAACCCTGCGCGGCGGCGATCATCGGGGCGAGAGTCGCGCGTGCCGTCGCGGATGACCCCGGGCCAGCGCAGCAGATCGAGTACGTCGATTCGAGCCGACACTCCGGCTTGCGCGGCGGCTTGCTGTGCCCTGGCGGTCAAACTGCCGAGCAATTCGCCATCGACTTCGAGGGCGGCCGAGACGACCGCGGGCCGAAAGTGCAGCGAACATTCGACTTTGCCGCGGCGAACGGCGGCGGCGACCGCGGCCCTAAAATCGGCTTCGGCGGCGCGGAACTCCTCGGGCAGGCGGCACCCCAGCTCGAGAAACCGGTGATTCACGGTCTTCAATTCCCAGGCCAGCAGTCCCCAGGGGAACTGCCGCTCGCGTCGGGCAAAGCCGGTCATGCTACGAATCATGGGGGTCGCCGCTAAAATCGGCGATACTACATGATTCGCAAGCCGGACGAGGAGCGGGCATTGCAGATCGAAACCGCGGACGTGAGCCTCATCGGGCACCGCGAGGAAAATCAAGACCGGGTCGCGGTTGCGGCCGCGGAACAGGCCGTGCTCCTGGTCGTTATCGACGGCATGGGCGGTCATGCGGATGGCGCGCGGGCGGCTGAAACCGCGCTTGCCACCATGCTCGAGGCCTTCTGGCAGACTCCCCATCCCATCTTTGATCCCATGACCTTCCTGCATTTGGCGTTGGGCAGGGCGCACGAGGAAGTCGTAAAGCTCGGATCCGCGTTGAGTGCCGAAGCGCGTCCGCGCGCGACCTGCGCGGTGTGTCTCGTGCAAGATTCCGCCGCTTACTGGGCGCACGTCGGCGACAGCCGCGTGTACCAACTGCGCCAGGCGCAGGTGCTCGAGCGCACACGCGATCACAGTCACGTCGAGGTGCTGCTGCGCGAGGGCTTGATCACCGAGGCCGAAGTGCACGGCCACCCGATGCGCAACTACGTCGAGTGCTGTCTCGGCGGCGATGCGGCGTTGCCCGAAATGACCATCTCCTCGCGGCACAAATTGAAGGCCGGCGATGTGCTGCTGCTCTGCACCGACGGCCTGTGGGCCAATTTGAAAGATCAGGAATTGGGTCGCTTCGCGCAGAACAACGGCCAGCCGTTGCGCGATTCGCTCAACGATCTGGGAGCGCAGGCGGTGCAGGCCTCTGCTCCTTACAGCGACAACACCAGCGCCGCCGCGCTGCGCTGGAAAGCGGCGTGAGCGTCCGGCCGAGCGGGCGCGCCGCCGATCAATTGCGTGAATTGAAGTTCGAACGCGGCTACACCCAACATGCGGAAGGCTCCGTGCTGGTGAGTTTCGGCGCGACCCGCGTGTTGTGTACCGCCAGTATCGAAGACAGCGTGCCCGGATTCCTGCGCGGGGCTGCGCAGGGCTGGGTGACCGCTGAATACGGCATGCTGCCGCGGGCCACCCATACACGTTCCGCTCGCGAGGCTGCGCGCGGCAAGCAAAGCGGCCGCACGCAGGAAATTCAGCGTCTGATCGGCCGGGCGCTGCGCGCCGTGGTCGACCTGAAGGGCCTCGGGGAACGCACGGTGACCATCGACTGCGATGTGTTGCAGGCCGACGGCGGCACGCGCACGGCGGCGATCACGGGCGGTTTCGTGGCGTTGGCCGATGCCATCGATACCCTGCTCAAGCGGCGCGCCCTCGCCGCGAATCCCTTGCACGGCCAGGTCGCCGCGGTGTCGGTGGGCATTTACCGCGGAACGCCGGTGCTGGATTTGGACTATGCCGAGGACTCGAACGCTGAAACCGACATGAATGTGGTGATGAACAGCGGCGGCGGATTCGTCGAAGTTCAGGGAACCGCGGAAGGCCACGCGTTTCGCCGCCACGAGCTCGACCAACTGTTGGACTTGGCAACGCATGGCATCGCGCAATTGCATGCCGCACAGCTCAGTGCCCGCGCCGCCTAATGCTCGCGATCGCGCCGCAATGCTCGGACAGACCGCTGCCAGGCGGTTGGTGATCGCCACCGGCAATACCGGCAAGCTGCGCGAATTCCGCTCCCTGCTCGCCGGAATGCAGTTCGAATTGACCAGTTCGGCGGAGCTCGGGCTGCCCCTTCCCGCTGAAACGGGCGCAACCTTTCTGGCCAATGCGCTGCTCAAGGCGCGTCATGCTGCGACGTTGAGCGGCTGCGCGGCGATTGCCGACGATTCGGGTCTCGAAGTGGAGGCCTTGAGCGGCGCGCCGGGCATTTATTCGGCGCGCTACGCGGGTCCGGCTGGCGACGATGCGGCGAATAACGCCAAGCTGATGCGCGCGCTGGACGGTTTTCCGCACGAGCAACGCCGCGCGCGCTATCGCTGCGCGCTGGTGTTGGTCGAGTCTGAGGCGGATTCTGCGCCTCTGATCGCCGAGGCGGACTGGCACGGCTTTATTCTGGAGGCGCCGCGCGGCGGCGGCGGTTTTGGCTACGACCCCTACTTTTGGTTACCCGACCTCGAGAAGACCGCGGCTGAACTGTCGGCGGAGGACAAGAATCGCTTGAGCCATCGCGGCAAGGCGCTGCGCCTGCTGCGCGATCAGCTGGGGGCGCGGCCGTGATCGATGCCCCGGCCGCGCAGGACACCGCGCCGGCGGAGGCCGCGCCGGCGCTGCAGGTGCCGCTGACTCTGTATGTGCACATGCCCTGGTGCGTGCGCAAATGCCCGTACTGCGATTTCAATTCGCATCAACTGAAATCGGGCCGGCCCGATGCCGCGTATATCGACACACTGATCCGGGATTTCGAGCTCGAGGTGCCGCGCCTGCGCGGACGGCGAATCGACAGCGTATTTTTCGGGGGCGGCACGCCGAGCCTGTTCGAGCCCGCCGAATTCGCCCGCTTGCTGGCGGCGCTCGAGGATCGGATCGAGTTCGCTGACGGTGCGGAAATCACCTTGGAGGCGAACCCGGGCACGATCGAGCGGGGCAAGTTCCAAGGCTATGCCGATGCGGGAATCAATCGCGTGTCCCTGGGCGCACAGAGCTTCGACGCACACGCACTCAAGGTATTGGGACGCATTCATTCTGCCGACGATACGCATCGAGCGGTCGAGGAACTGCGCGCCGCGAAACTGGCCAATTTCAATCTCGACCTGATGTACGCGCTGCCGCAGCAAACCCTGGAACAAGCACTTCACGACGTGAAGATCGCCTGTTCGCTCGAGCCCTCGCATATTTCCTACTATCAGCTCACCCTCGAGCCCGGCACGGTATTTCATTCACGGCCCCCGCCTTTGCCCGATGAGGATGCAGCTTGGCAAATCCAACTCGCGGGCCAGCAAATACTGGCTGACCGCGGCTACGCTCAATATGAAGTGTCGGCGTACGCCAAGGACGCGGCGCAATGCCGGCACAACTTGAATTACTGGCTGTTCGGCGATTATGTGGGGATCGGAGCCGGCGCTCATGGCAAGCTGAGCGAGAGGCTGCCGCAGAAAATCTTGCGCACGGTCAAGCCCAAGCAACCGCGCGAGTATCAGACTGCGATTGGGCGAGCGACCGGATCCGCCGGGGAAGGCGGCCACATCGCCGCGGCGGACCTGCCGTTTGAATTCATGCTGAACGCGCTGCGCCTAAATGACGGATTTAGCAGCGATTGCTACCTGCAACGCACCGGACTTGCGCTGCAAAACCTCGATGCGAAACTCGCACGGGCAAAGGATCGCGGGCTGCTTGAAGCGACGGCCTCCGGATGGCGGCCGACCGCGCTGGGAAGGCGCTTCCTCAATGATCTCCAGGCCAGTTTCCTCGCTTAGGCTTATACACACCGGCCTTCGGGTCCCGCACAAAGTGAGACCTACAGCACATTGCATCTGCAGTAGGTCAGATGCGTCTTGTAACAGACTGATTATAAAAGAGAAAGTGGCCTGTCTATTTTTTGATCAAATCAACAATTACGCGATTTTTCCCCGCGCGAGTTGCCTGCGCACGCCGCCGTCCACAGACTTATCCACAGTTATTGTGGACAAATATGTGCAATGAAATGACTCTTGTGGAGAGATGCGGGTGCGCATATGATGCGCGGCCCTGTTTTTGGCATTGAAACTTAAAGATCTCGCCAACACATCAGGTTCAAGGCGTGGCGTCGGCTTCTTTGTGATGAAGCGCTTCGATTCTGCCGCAACAGCTAAACGAGGTTTCCATGAAAGCCGGCATCCATCCCGATTACCAACAGATCACGGTCACCTGCACCTGCGGCAATACGTTCGCAACGCGTTCGACCATCGGTCAAGATCTGCAGGTCGAAGTGTGTTCCAACTGCCATCCTTTCTACACCGGCAAGCAGAAAATTGTGGATACGGGCGGCCGTGTCGATAAGTTCCGCAAGAAGTACGCGAGCGCGCCGGCGAAGCTTGCGACGCCGGCAAAAGCAGCGACACCCGCAAAATCCTGACAAAAAGTTCATGTCGCTCGCGGCGAACGCCGCTGTGAAGAGGCGCCGCAGGGAAGCCGCCGGAGAACTCGCGACGTTTCTCGCTTCGGCGACCTATGCGCTTGATTCCGTTGTACGGCCGTGCAAGGCTGAGGGCTGAAACAATCGAAACATAGCCGTCGGATACAGCGAATGAGCACGAAATACGAACTCAAGAATCTCTCGACCGGAAAGACGAGCCAGCTGAATGCGATTTCCGGGACGATCGGGCCCAATGTGCTCGACATCTCGCATCTGACCAAGGACCAGGGCGTCTTCACCTTCGACCCTGGGTTCATGGCCACGGCCAGCACCGAAAGCAAAATCACCTACATCGACGGCGACGCCGGCGTGCTCCTCTACCGCGGCTATCCGGTCGAGCAGCTGGCGGAGCGATCGAGCTTTCTCGAAGTGGCCACGCTCCTCATCACCGGGACTCTGCCCACCAAACCGGAACTCGACGCATTCACCGATTCGATCATGCGGCACACCATGGTGAACGAACAATTGCTCGGATTTTTCCGGGGTTTCCATCACGACGCGCATCCGATGGCGATGGTATCCGCGGTGGTGGCCTCGATGGCTGCCTTCTATCACGACACCACCCACATCGGCGATCCGCGGCATCGAGAAATCTTCGCGCATCGGATCATCGCGAAGCTGCCGACGATCGCCGCCGCGGCGTACAAACACACACTCGGCCAGCCGTTCATCTATCCGCGCAACGATCTGCAATACACCTCGAATATGCTCAACATGTTCTTTGCGGTTCCCTGCGAGCCGTACGCGATCGATCCGGTCGCCGCCGAAGCGCTCGATCTTTTGTTCATATTGCACGCGGACCACGAACAGAACGCCAGCACCTCGACGGTGCGGCTCGCCGGCAGCACCGGCTGCAATCCCTACGCGGCCATTTCCGCCGGCGTATCCGCCCTGTGGGGGCCGGCGCACGGCGGCGCGAATGAAGCCGTTCTCGACATGCTGGATGGCATCGGGTCGGTGGCGAACATCGACAAGTTCCTGAGCAGGGTCAAGGACAAAAACGACAGCGTGCGCCTCATGGGCTTCGGTCACCGCGTTTACAAGAACTTCGATCCGCGCGCCAAGATCATCCGCGAAATGTGCTACCGGGTATTGGAGAAAACGGGCAAGAGCAATAATCCGCTCTTCGACCTGTCGCTCAAATTGGAAGAGATCGCGCTCAAGGACGACTATTTCGTGTCGCGCAAGCTCTATCCCAATGTCGATTTCTACTCCGGCATCATTTACAGCGCCCTGGGCATTCCCCGCTCCATGTTCACGGTCATGTTCGCCATCGCGCGAACCGCAGGCTGGGTGGCGCATTGGTGCGAAATGGTCTCGGATCCGCACATGAGAATCGGCCGTCCCCGCCAGCTCTACACCGGGCCTACGCAGCGAGATTATCAGCCGATCGACAAGCGCTAAACCGTGCCGGGCTCAAGATTGGTCATCAACTGCGCGCCGCTTCTCGTGCTGATCGGCGGCATCGCCTTCGGCCAGGACGCGGCCCCCGCCCCCCCGCCAACTCAGTCGCCAACCCAGTCGCCAGCCGAGTTGCCAACGCAGCCGGCGGCTGCAGCGGGGAATTCCCGGCCGCCGATCACGCTGGCGCCCGAGAAAAACCTTTGCACGGCGCGAGCGGATCCGGTCGCGGTCGGCAGCGTCCAATGGAACGGCTGGGGCCGCGATGCTTTCAATACCCGCTATCAACCGGAGCCGGCGATACGCGCGATGGATGTGCCGAAGCTCGCCCTGAAGTGGGCCTTCGGATTCCAGGGCGGCAACGATTTCGGCCAGCCCACCCTGGTGGACGGCCGGCTGTTCGTGACCAGCTCGGCCGGACGCATTTACGCGTTGGACGCCAAGAGCGGCTGCACCTACTGGACCTATGACGCGCCCGCGGGCAGCCGCACGGCGATTTCGATCGGCGAACTCGGCCAATCGAAGCGCGCCGCTATACCGCGAAAATTGAAACGCACGCTTGCGCATCTGGATGTCATCAAGGCCCCGAGCGCCGCATTTTTCGGCGACGACACCGGCGCGGTGTATGCGCTCGATGCGCAAAAGGGAACGCTGCTGTGGAAGACGCAAGTCGACACGCATCCCATGGCGCGCATCGTCGGGGCGCCCACCTTGGACAACGACCGGTTGTATGTCGCCGTGGGCTCCAGTGAAGAGGCCAACACCGCAAATCCGAATTACGGCTGCTGCACCTTCCGCGGCAGCGTCGCCGCGCTCGACATCGCCAGCGGCCGCGTTCTGTGGAAGAGCTATACCGTGCTCGAGGAGCCGCAGCCGACGCATCTGAACGGCGCCGGCGTGCAGCAATTCGGACCTGCCGGCGCCGCCATCGTTTCCTCGCCCACCATCGATGCGAAGCGCGGCGTGCTTTACGTCGGAACGGGCCGATCCACCACCGGCATAGAACTGTCGCTCACCGATTCGATCGCCGCGTTCGGTTTGGGCGACGGCAAGCTGCGATGGGTCAAGCAGCTTACGGTGAAAGGCCAGACGGCCTCGAGCGGCTTTACCAGTTCGCCGGTGCTGCGAACCCTGCCGAGCGGCAATGAGGTCATATTGGCGGGACAGCTCTCGGGCGTGGTCTATGGACTCGATCCGGATCACGGCGGCGAGATCCTGTGGCAGGCCAAGCCAGGGGGCAGCGACGCGAGCCGCGACGGCGGAGTGGCATGGGGTACGGCGGCCGATCACCGCAGCTGGTTTGTCGCCCTCTCAGCCCCGCCGGGCGAGGCGGGCAAGAGCGGGAGTCTCTGGGCACTCGATCCCAAAACCGGCATCGCCCGCTGGCATACGCAATCGCCCACCCCGGCATGTTCCTGGAGCGAGGGGCCGTGCTCGCACGCACAATCGCAAGCCGTCACGGTCATGCCGGGCGGCGTGTTTTCGGGATCGCTGGATGGACACTTACGCGCCTATTCGACCATCGACGGCAAGATTCTCTGGGATTTCGACACGGCGAAGGCATTTCAAACGCTCAACGGCGTGCGCGCGAGCGGCGCTCCTTTGGACCACGGCGGCGCGGTGATCGTCAACGGCGGCCTTTACATCATTTCCGGCAATACGCTGCTGGCGTTTTCGGTCGACGGTAAATAGGACAAAAACCATGCCACGATGCGCGCATAACATTTTTATCAACGCAGGCGTTTTGATTGCGGCAGCCGCGCTCGTTGCCGCCCACGCCGCCCACGCCGCCCACGCCGCCGATCAAGCTGAAGTCCCGGCGCTGGAAAACTCGGTGGTCAAGATCTTTTCGACCATGCGCTACCCAGATCCATTCAAGCCCTGGACCAAGCAGGCGCCGAGCGAGGCCACCGCCTCCGGCGTGGTCATCGAGGGCAAGCGCATCCTGACCAATGCGCACGCTGTGCTGTACGCCAGCCAGGTGCAGATCCAGGCGAATGCCGCCGGCGACAAACTCTCCGCATCCGTGCTCGCCATTGCACCCGGCATCGATCTGGCGGTGCTGCAGCTCGACGACCCGAGCTTCTTCGACACCCATCCGCCGGTGGCGCGTGCCAGTAGGCTGCCGCAGATCAAGGACCCGGTTCTTGCCTACGGCTTTCCGACCGGGGGCTCATCGCTGTCCATCACCAAGGGCATCGTTTCGCGCATCGAGTTCGCTTCGTACAACTATCCGGTTTCTGGGCTGCGCATTCAAATCGATGCCGCCATCAATCCCGGCAACAGCGGCGGTCCCGCCATCGCCGGCGATAAAATGATCGGCCTCGCATTCAGCCGGCTGGGCGGCGACAGCCAGAACATCGGCTACATCATTCCGAACGAAGAAGTGGATTTATTCCTCAAGGATATTGCGGGCGGCCACTACGTCGGCAAGGCCAGCATGCATGATGAGCTGCAGACGCTGGAAAATCCGGCGCTGCGCGCGTACCTGAAACTGGACAAGAGCGTCGAGGGCATGGTGGTGCACCGGCCCGACAAATCCGACCCGTCATACCCGCTCAAGGAATGGGACGTGCTGACCCGGATCGGCGACACGCCCATCGACAATCAGGGCATGGTCAAGATCGACAAGGAACTGCGGGTAAATTTCAACTACATGATTCAAAAGGTTGCCAGGGACGGCAAGCTACCCCTCACGCTGGTGCGCGCCGGCAAAACTTTGAAGGTCGAGCTTGCCGTCTCGCCCGAATATCCGACGCTGGTAGCGGACCTGCGTGGCGAATATCCTTCGTACTTCGTTTACGGTCCGATGGTCTTTTCGCGCGCGACGCGGCAGTTTTTGAGCGCGTTCGAAAACAACGCCAACTTGCTGCGCGTCTTGAGCTACGTGAAGAGTCCGCTGGTCACCCGCGCTTTCGATCCACCCAGCGACGATCTGCAAGAGCTGGTGATCATTTCCTCGCCGTTCTTTCCGCACAAGCTGGTGAACGGCTATTCGAATCCCGCCGGTTCGGTGGTGTATTCGGTGAACGGCACCCCCGTGAAGAGCCTCAAGCACCTGGTGGCGCTGCTGCGCGACCTCAAGGATCCTTTCGTCACGCTCGAGTTCGCCAGCAAGGGCGGCGAAGCGCTGGTTTTCTCGCGCTCGGCGCTGGTCGCCGCGACGGATGACATCCTTACCGACAATGGCGTGCGGGCGCAGGGTTCGCCCGACATGCTGGCGGTGTGGCAGGCGAAGTCAGGCACTTAGGCATCGGTGCAGGCCGGCCTATGCACGGTGAATTTGACGGGTCTAGGTCTCGTCCGGACGGGCGCGATACCAAGGGGTCAAAATCACTGGGCCGCCTCGATCAGTTCCGACACTTCGCGCGCATCGGCGCGCTTCATGGGCCGCCCGTCGACGGGCGAATAGGGCGATTGCCGGATGCCGTCGATGGGAAACACCGTGGCATCGACGGTGCGCCCATTCGCGTCGAATCGCAGCGCAGGATAATTCACGCTGCGTTCCGCATCCATTTTCACGCGCCGCTCGTAGAACTCGTGCGGCACGCCCATCTCCAGCAGCCGGATCGCGACCGATTCGGATGCATCGGCGAATAAGTGCAGATTGATGTCGCTGTAATTGGTTGCCGTGCCGGTGAGCACCGAACCCACCAGGCGAGGTTGAAACTCCGCCAAAATCCGCATGGTGTCGAGCGCGATGCGCCGCTGTTCCTTCAGCGTGTGATCGTGGGTGTCGCGTCCAAACAGTCGTTGGTGCGCGCGCAGCGCCGCTTCGATCTCGACGTTTTTCGGCAGCACCGCGACATCGTTGACGCCGAGGCGATCGGCCGCCTTGCGCTTCGCCTGCAGGAAATCCTCGATGCCGTGTTCTTCCATGATTCTTGCGGCCTCTTGCGCGAGAGCGCGGCGTAGATCTTCGGCACGCTGCGAAAACTTCTTTGCCATGCTTGCTAGAATATCGGTTTATCGGGTTCCGGGTTGTTCGGGTTCTGCCCTTCGTACAGTTCGGCTTTGGGCAAATTCCCCTCGATGAATTTTTCCATGATGCCGGTGGGGTCGTCGGAACTCGCGAGCAGTCCGGTCTTCGGTGAGATGCGCACGCTGACGATACCGTCCGGGACCGGCACGCCATGCCGTGGAGCACCCTCCAGCGCCTGTTTCATGAAATAAGTCCAGGTGGGAACCGAGACGCGCGAGCCTTGCTCCCCTTCGCCCAAGGTGCGGTCCTGGTCGAAGCCGGTCCAGACGGTGGTGACGATGTCGGCGTTGAAGCCATTGAACCAGGCGTCGTGAAATTCGCTGGTGGTGCCTGTCTTGCCGGCTATGTCGTCGCGATTGAGAGTGCGCGCGCGCTGACCCGTGCCGCGCTTGATGACATCGGCCATCATGTCGGCCAGCAGGTACGCCACCTGTGGGCTGATGATCTGCGGGGCCAAATTCTTAACCGGAATCAAGGTCTTGCCGTCATGCGGAGCCTCGTCGAGCAAGCCAGGGTGAGCGGCGGCCGCGCCCCTCGGGGCCGGCCCGTCGCTGGGTCTACCGCATTGCGCACAGGCGATGGCCGGGCTGGCCTGCTGCACGATCTTGCCATTGGCGTCCTCGACCCGATCAATATAGTAGGAGCTGACCTTGAAGCCCCCATTGGCGAAGGTCGCGTAACCGATGGCCACCTGCAACGGGCTCAATTCCGCCGTTCCCAGGGCGAGGGTCAAGTCGTCCGGCAGTTGCGACTTGTCGAAGCCGAACCGGGTCACGTAGTCGCGGGTGTACTGGCCGCCGATGGCGCGCATCAAGCGTACCGAGACTAGATTTCGGGAGTGAACCAATGCATCGCGCAGGCGCACAGGCCCGTAAAACAAGCCCGTGTCCTCGTGCGGACGCCACGCCTGCTCCTTGCCTTCCTCGTCGATGACGACCGGTGCATCCAATACCACGCTCGCAGGGGTGAAGCCCTTGTTGAAGGCGGCCGCATAAATGAAGGGCTTGAATCCCGAGCCGGGCTGGCGCCGGGCTTGGGTCACGCGGTTGAATTTGCTCTGAAAGAAGTCAAAGCCGCCCACCAGCGCGACGATCGCGCCGTCTTTCGGATCGACCGACACCAGCGCGCTCTGGGCTTCGGGAACCTGCACGAACAGCAGTGACTCGGGCGTGCGGCCCACGGTGTAAATGACATCGCCGCGGCTCAAGATCTCCGTGGCTTGCACCGGCGCTCTGTCGACTTTCTCGTCGGGTAATTCCCGCCGGGCCCAGACCAGCTTCTCCCAGGGCAGCGTGACCACCCCCAGATCCTTGACGTAGATTTTGGCGCTCTTGGCTTCGACCTGTTGGACGATGGCGGGCTTCAGGCCGCCAATAATGGGAAACTCTTCAAGCTGGGCGTCGAATTGGGCCGGCGTGGTTATTTTGGATAGATCGACCTTGGCGCTGGCACCGCGGTAGCCATGGCGCATGTCGTATTCCAGCAGGCCGGTGCGCAGCGCCACCGTGCCCGCCACCTGCAGGCGCGAATCCAGAGTCGTATAGACCTTGTAGCCGGCTGTATAAACGGCATCGCCGTATTTGTTCTGCATGTCATTGCGCACCATTTCGGCCAAATACGGCGCATCGACCTCGATGGAGGCGCCGTGCAGGCGCGATTCCATGGGACTCGCTTTGGCCTGGTCGTAATCGGCCTGGCTGATGTAGCCGAGTTCCAGCATGCGGCCCAAAACGTGGGCGCGGCGCACCTTGGCGGCTTCTGCGTTCGCTACCGGATTGACCGTGGAGGGGGCGGTCGGTATGCCGGCCAGAGTGGCCATTTCGGCCAGGTTCAGTTGATCGAGGCTCTTGCCGAAATACACCTCGGCCGCGGCGCCGACGCCGTACGCCCGTTGACCCAGGAAGATCTTGTTGACGTACAAGGAGAAGATCTCCTCCTTGGTGAATTCGGCCTCCATGAGCAGCGAAATGTAGATCTCGCTCATCTTGCGCTTCATGTCGCGGCGCGGGGTCAGGAACATGTCCCGGGAGACCTGCATGGTGATGGTGCTGGCGCCCTGGCGGATGCCGCCTGCCTTCAAATTGGCCACCGCGGCCCGCAAAATTCCCTGCCAGTCGACGCCGTGATGCCTGAAAAACCGGTCGTCTTCGGTCGCCAGGAAGGCTTGGATCAACTTGGGAGGCAGTTGGTCGTAGCGCACCGGGATGCGGCGCTGCTCGCCGATGGACTGGATCAGTTTGCCGTCGCGCGAATAAATGCGCAGCGGCACCTGCAGCTGGACCTCCCTCAGGCTGGCCACGTCCGGCAGGGCGGGCTTCAAGTAGACATAAGCACACACATTGGCGAAGACCAACAGTGCCGTTAAGCCAACTAAAACAGCACAAATGCGCGAGATGAGAACTAGGTAACGTTTGGCCACAGAAAACAGTTCTAACTTATTGCGTCGGCGGACATGGGCAGCATATTACCGCCGGTTAGGTGGGCGTACTCATCGAATGATGAGGACGCGAAGCCGCGGCTCCAAAGGGTGTGACACCGTTTGCGCGGCGGGGTTGCCAGCTGGGAGTTAACCAAACGCGCGAGGTATTCCTTGGGCGGAGGTCTGAAATGGACGAATCGGCCGCCTCGGACGCTTGCGAAACTGTCGTAGGTCTCAATTTGCCGACTTGGGCGGTTCAGGGGCTCATTACCGTGAGTAGCTTCACGTTCCATTTAACAGTTTCTTGCTAAGTTTGCTTGTCATAGCTAATCTCATGCACCAGTTTCGACCTACAAGGTATTGAGCAAAAAGGGAAAAAATTTGTGTGGTCGTTAGGAAAAAGATACCGTCCGCTTCTGGGACTTGACATAACCACTTCGTCGGTGAAGCTCATCGAGCTCACGATGTCCGGTGGCCAATATCGCGTTGAGTCTTATGCCGCGGAACCGACGCCGCACAACGCCATCAACGAAAAAGCCATCGTCGACGCGGAAGCGGTCGGCGAAGCGATTCGCCGCGCGGTAAAACGCTCCGGCGCCAAAAGCCGCCTCGCGGCCATCGCGATCAGCGGCGATGCCGCGATCACCAAAGTCATTCAGATGCCGAAGACTCTCGGCGAGAACGAATTGGAAGGTCAGGTTGAAATGCAGGCCGACCAATACATTCCCTTTCCCGATGGAAGAAGTCAGCTACGACTACCAGGTCGTGGGCCCGTCGGAAAAAGATCCGGATATGCTCGATGTGCTGCTGGTCGCCACGCGAACCGAGAACGTGGAACAGCGGCAAGCCGCCGTGCAGGCGTCGGGATTGACGGCGCACTTGGTGGACGTCGAGGCGTTCGCGTTGGAGAACGCCTGCGCGCTCATGCGGCACCAAATGCCCGACGGCGGGGTCGACCGCACCGTCGCGGTGGTCGATTTCGGCGCCAGCAGCACCACTTTCAGCGTGCTGCGCGATCTGCGCGTGATTTACACGCGCGACTTCGCTTTCGGCGGCCAGCAATTGACCGAAGAAATCATGCGCACCTACGGCCTCAGCATGGAAGAAGCCGGGCGCGCCAAGAAAGAAGGCGGGTTGCCCAGCAATTATCAGCCCGAGGTCCTCGATCCGTTCATCGACGACATGACCCAACAGGTCAGCCGTTCGCTGCAATTTTATCTGGCCTCCGGCAGCGGCCGCGCTCAGCCGGATCAAATATTGATTTGCGGCGGCTGCGCCAACATTCCCGGCGTTGCCGATGTCATCTCCAGCCGCGTGGGCGTGCCGGCCGACAAAGGCGATCCGCTCGGCAACATGAAGGTGTCGTCCAAGGCCAAAGCCCAAGCAGTGGCGCGCGATGCCACCGCATTACTCACAGCCTGCGGCCTAGCGCTGCGCAGCTTCGACTAAAGAGTAGCCATGCCGCGTATCAATCTACTTCCCTGGCGCGAACAAGAACGTAAGGTCCGGCGCCGCGAATTCATGGTCGCCCTCGGCGGCGCCGCGTTTGCGGCGGTCGTCTTCGTGCTGGGCGGCAAACTGCTGTATTCCAGCTGGATCGATTCGCAGAACGCGAAGAACAATCTTCTGAAAAAGGAGATCGTCAAGCTCGACGCGCAGATCGCGGACATTCAAGACCTGGAAAATCGCAAGCAGCGGCTGGTCGCGCGCATGGAAATCATCGAGAAGCTGCAGCGCAAACGGCCGGAAATCGTGCATCTGTTCGATGAACTGGTGAAGACGGTTCCGGAGGGCATCTACCTCACGCACATCAAGGAAACCGGCAAGAAGCTCGAGATGAAGGGCGTGGCGCAGTCGAGCACGCGCGTATCGACCTTCATGCGCAACATCGATGCTTCGTCGTGGATGGACAACCCGCAGCTGCAGGTGGTCGAGACGGCCAAGGATTCGCCGGGCGGAGGCTCCAGCTTCACGCTCACCAGCGACGTGGTCGGCGTGGACGTGGACAACGGCGGCGAAACAACGGTTAAGAAGGTTGCGGCGAAATGAACTTCCTCGATCAACTTCGTACTCTCGATCCGCGCGACGTGGGCCGCTGGCCGGTGGCCGTGCGCGGCTTCTTCGTGCTGCTGGGCTTTGCCGTGGTCGCCGCCTTCGGCTGGTACATGTTCGTCTGGAACGACGACCGGCCGCTGCTGCAGAAGGCGCAGGCGGACGAACTGGATCTGCGCGCGCAGTTCGAGAACAAGCAACAGCGGGCCGCCAACCTCGACGCCTATCGCGCCCAGCTCGGCGAGATGGAGCGCAGCTTCGGCGCGATGCTGCGGCAATTGCCCGGTAAGACCGAAGTGCCGAACCTTCTGGTCGACATTTCGCAAACCGGCTTGGCCGCCGGCCTCACCGAAAAATTGTTTCAGCCCGGAAGCGAGAAAAGCAATGGCTTCTACGCGGAACTGCCGATCAAAATCAAGCTGGTGGGCAGCTATCACGATTTCGGCAGGTTCGTGAGCGGCATCGCCGCGCTGCCCCGTATCGTGACGCTCAACGACATTCAAATTTCGCCGGTCGATGCCAAAGGCGGCTACGACAATCTGACCATGGATGTGACCGCCAAGACCTACCGCTACATCGAGGATCAAGGCGGCGGCGCGAAGCCGGCGGCGAAGAAGGCGGCGGGAGGCAAGACGTGAGACAGATATCGAGTATTGGCGTCATCGGCGTCGTGCTTGCGGCTTTGGTCGCGGCCGGCTGTTCGGGCGGCCAATCGGATTTGCAGAAGTGGATCGAGGCCACCAAGAAAAAGCCCGGCGGCCGCATTCAGCCGCTGCCGGAAGTGAAGCCCTACGAATCATTCGTGTATTCGGCCGGCAATCTGCGTTCGCCGTTCCAGCCGCAGGGCCCGAACGCGTCCAACGGCCTCGCCAGCGCGCGCGCCAACTCGCACCGCAATCGCGAATTCCTCGAGGGTTTTTCGCTCGACACTCTGAAGATGGTCGGCACCTTCAAGGTGGGCAACAATTTTTACGGGCTGGTGCAGTCCAAGGACGGCCTTGTTCACAAGGTGCAGCCCGGCAATTACATGGGACAGAACGACGGCAAAGTGACGGAAATAACCGGCGGGAGAATTAGCCTGGTCGAAATCATTCCGGATGGTCTCGGCGGCTACATAGAGCGACCGGCTTCATTGGCATTGGCCAATTGAAGCCATAGGGAGAGGAAAGCATGATCAGAATTCAATACCGAGCGGCGATGCTGAGCGCGATGGCGCTGGTCGCATTGGCTGCGATCAGTTCAACGGCACGCGCCGCTGATCCGGTTCAGCTGCAATCAATCGACGTTCAAACCCTCACGGGTCAGCAGGTGCAGCTCAAGCTGCACATGAGCGGTCCGGCGCCGGAGCCGCTGCCGTTCACCATCGACAAGCCCGCGCGCATTGCGTTCGACTTGCCGAATACCACCCTGGCTCTCGCCTCGCGCCGTATCGACGTGCGTTCGGGCGGCGTCGACACCGTGCTGGCCGCCGAAGCGAACGGCCGCACGCGCTTGGTCGTCAACGTCGATGCGTTGATGCCGTACACCACCAAGGTGGACGGCAACGACATCATCGTCATGCTGGGACAGCAGCCGGGCGCCGACGTCGGCAAGTCCGCCGCCGCGCGCGCAACCGTGAGTCAGTCGAATCCGGCCGAACGCGCGATTCGCACCATCGATTTCCGGCGCGGCGCCGACGGCACCGGCCGCGTCATCGTACAGCTCACCGATCCGCGTACGCCGGTCAATGTCCGGCAGGAAGGCCAGCAGATCGTGGTGGACTTCGCGGGCACGGCGATGCCGAAGAATTTGATGCGCCGCTATGACGTGCAGGACTTCGCAACGCCGGTGCAGACCGTCGATGCGATTCGCGTGGACGGCAGTTCGCGCTTGGTGATCAGCTCGCAGGGCGATTTCGAACAGCTGGCCTACCAGTCGGACAACCAATACACCGTCGAAATCAAGGCTTCTTCGAAGCGCACCGCGGGTGCCGAGGAAAAGAAGGAGTACACCGGCGAGCGCTTGACCCTGAATTTCCAGGACATCGATGTGCGTTCGGTATTGCAGCTGCTCGCGGACACCAGCGGTCAGAATATCGTCGTCAGCGATTCGGTGAGCGGCAACCTGACCCTGCGCCTGCAGAACGTGCCCTGGGATCAGGCGCTCGATATCGTGTTGCGCACCAAGGGTCTGGACAAGCGCCGCCAGGACAACGTGATCATCATCGGCCCCACGGAAGAATTGGCCTCGCGCGAGAAGGCGGAATTGGCGGCTCATAAGGAAGTGCAGGAACTCTCGCCCACCCACACGGAATTCATGCAGGTCAACTACGCCAAGGTCTCCGACCTGGCGAAATTGATCAAGTCGCAGAATGCCAAGGACTCCATGCTGTCGCCGCGCGGCCACCTGTCGATCGATGAACGCACCAACACCCTGTTGGTGCAGGATACTTCGGACAAGCTCGCCGACATCCGCCGCTTGGTGCAGACCTTGGACGTCCCGGTCAAGCAGGTGTTGATCGAAGCGCGCATCGTCATCGTCAGCGATACCTTCGAGCGCGACCTGGGCGCGCGCTTCGGTGTCAGCACGGCGCAGTCGAACGGGCCCAACGGGCTTCTCGCCGTTTCCGGCAATGGCGCCGGGGCGAACTCGATACTCGGCACTGGCCTCGGCAGCGCCTCTTTGTCGGGGACCACCCTCGACAACCGCTATCAGGTCAATACGCCGGCCGCGAACACCAACGGCAGCATCGGCATCTCTTTGCTGGGCGGCAGCTATGTGGTCGATCTGGAATTGTCGGCCGCGCAAAACGAAGGGAAGAGCGAAGTCATCTCCTCGCCGCGCGTCATTACCGCGAACCAGAAGCAGGCCACCATCATGCAGGGCGTCGAAATTCCCTATCAGGAATCGGCATCGAGCGGCGCCACGACCACGCAGTTCAAGGACGCCGTGCTGAAGCTCAAAGTGACGCCGCTGATCACGCCCGATAATCGCGTAATCCTGGATCTCGACGTGTCCGACGACTCGGTCGGCCAACAGGTCACCAGCGCCACCGGCGGCAGCGTACCTTCCATCGACACCCGCCAAATCATCACGCAGGTGCTGGTCAACGACGGCCAGACCGTGGTGCTCGGCGGCATTCTCGACACCACCAAGTCGAAGTCTGCGAACAAGGTGCCGTTCTTCGGCGATATTCCGTTCCTCGGCGCGCTGTTCCGCAGCACGACGGACATCAACAACAAGACTGAACTGTTGATATTCATCACGCCTAAGATCTTGCGCGAGGGCTCGAATCTTTACTGACGCCGGCCGCGGGTCGGCGGATTTGTGTGGGGGCGCCTTGCGGCGCCCCTTATTTTTTCGAGAGGCAATCGGGCGAACGGCGCCGTCCGCTATGATCAGCGGCGATCATGCTCAGCAAGCGCAACGTTTTTCTGATAGGACCCATGGGCTCGGGAAAGACGGCGGTTGGCCGGCATCTGGCGCGGCTGTTGAGCTATGCATTTCATGACAGCGACGCGGACATCGAGGCAAAAACCGGCGTGGACATTCCATTCATTTTCGAGAAGGAGGGCGAGGCCGGATTTCGCCTGCGGGAACGCGAATCCATCGACCGGCTGACGCGCTTGGACGCGATCGTTTTGGCGACCGGCGGCGGCGCCGTGATCGATCCGGCGAATCGCGCCAGGCTCGCCGAGCGCGGGGTCGTGGTGTACTTGGTAACCTCGGTCACTCAGCAAATAGAGCGCACGCGCCATGCACGGCATCGGCCGCTGCTTCACGACGCCGACCCCGAACGGAGACTCAAAGAGCTGATGGAACGCCGCGCCGAGTTGTATGCCGAGATCGCCGACCTCACCATCGCCACGGACCGGCGGCGCGTGCAGCTCGTGGCCGAAGAAATCCACCAACAATTGCGGCGCACGCAGAAACCTTAAGACCGGCTCCCAAGCTTCGTATAATCACCCCGTGCAAACCCTCCATGTCGACCTAGGCGCCGCCAGCTACCCGATCACGATCGGTGCGGGTTTGCTGGCCGACCGTGGGCTGCTGGAGGGCCAGATCCCCGGCCGCGACCTGTTGATCGTCACCAATACCACGGTCGCCAAACTGTATCTGGCAAAGCTGACCGGCAGCTTTTCCCAGCGGCATATCGCCGAATGCATCTTGCCGGACGGCGAACAGCACAAGACGCTGCAGACCGCCGGCTGGGTGCTCGATGCGCTGGTCGCCAACAAAATGAATCGGGACGCCACGGTGCTGGCATTGGGCGGGGGTGTCGTCGGGGATATCGCCGGATTCGCCGCGTCTTGCTATCAGCGCGGCATAGGCTACGTGCAAATGCCGACGACGCTGCTGGCGCAGGTTGATTCCTCGGTCGGCGGCAAGACGGGCGTGAATCACTCCGGCGGGAAGAATCTCATCGGCGCTTTCTACCAGCCGCAGGCCGTCATCGCCGACACCGATGCCTTGAGAACCTTGTCCGACCGCGAATTGATATCGGGACTGGCGGAGGTGATCAAGCACGGCGTCGTGTGGGATCCGATGTTGTTCGCGTGGCTGGAAAAGCAGATTCCGCAGCTGCTCGCGCGGGACACCGAGGCCCTCACCTATGCCATCGGGCGGTCCTGCGAAATCAAGGCGACGGTGGTCGCGCGCGACGAGCGCGAACGCAACCTGCGCGCGATTTTGAATTTTGGCCACACCTTTGGCCATGCCATCGAGGCTGCGACCGCGTATGAGAAATACTTGCACGGCGAGGCCGTGGCCTTGGGAATGATCATCGCTGCGGACCTGTCCTGCCGTCTCGGCTTGATCGACGCGGGGGTCAAGGAGCGCGTGCGCGAGCTTCTGGCGCGGGCCGGATTGCCGACCGAGGCGCCGCGCATCGGGGCGGCGCGGGTCTGCGAATTGATGCAGATGGACAAGAAAGTCCAAGGGGGCGCCATTCGCCTCGTGCTGCTCGAGAAGCTCGGCCGCGCCATCGTCACCGACCAATACGCCAAGGCTGCGTTCGACGCGACGCTGGCGGAGCATTTCAAATGAGCGGCCCCTCCGCATGAGCGGCCTTGCGCCGTATGCGGCCCATGCGGAACACTCCCGCGGCCGCCGTCATCCCGAGCCCAAGCCCGAATACCGCTCGGAATATCAGCGCGACCGCGACCGCATCGTTCATTCCACCGCATTTCGCCGGCTGGTCTACAAGACCCAGGTGTTCGTCAACCACGAGGGCGATTTGTACCGAACCCGGCTGACCCATTCCCTGGAGGTCGCGCAAATAGCGCGCACCGCCGCGCGCGCGCTGAAACTCAACGAGGAACTCTCCGAAGCGATCTGTCTCGCCCACGATCTTGGCCACACGCCTTTTGGACATGCCGGCCAGGATGCGTTGAACGAATGCATGAGCGATTTCGGCGGCTTCGAACACAATCTGCAGTCGCTGCGCGTGGTCGACGAGCTGGAGGAACATTACGCCGAATTCGACGGCTTGAACCTGACCTTCGAATGCCGCGAGGGAATCCTCAAGCATTGTTCCTACAACAACGCCCTCCTGCTCGGCGACGTCGGCGAGCGGTTCATCAATCGCCAGCAGCCGGGACTCGAAGCTCAACTCGCGAATTTTGCCGATGAAATCGCCTACAACAATCACGATGTCGAGGATGGCATCCGCGCCGGCCTCATCAGCGTCGAGCAGTTGCTGAGCGTGGCCCTGTTCCGCGGCTTTCACGATGAAGTGCAGGCAAAATACCCGCAGCTGGCCGGCCGCCGGCTCGTATATGAAATCTTGCGGCGCATGATCAATCGCTTGGTGAGCGACCTGATCGATTCATCCGCCGCGCGCCTGAGCGCCTCGGGAGTACGCTCGATCGCGGAAGTCCGGTCGCATCCCAAAGCGCTGATCGGCTTCAGCGATTCCACGCGCGAATCGAACGCCGCGTTGAAAACCTTCCTGCGCGAGCAGCTTTACAAGCACTACAAAGTGCGGCGCATGACCGCCAAGGCGCGCCGCGTCGTGCGCGACTTGTTCGATGCATTTTTCAACGATCCCGGACTGATGCCCGACGAACACGAGGCGCGCACGCGCATGGAACTGGTGAAGGGACCCGCGGGGCGCGCGCGTGCCGTGGCCGACTACATCGCCGGTATGACCGATCGCTACGCGATTCTGGAGCATAGTCGTCTGTTCGAGCCCAGCGAGCGGACCTGAGAAACGAGCATTCATGAGTGAAACGCTGAAGAACGATCTTTTGCTGCGCGCGCTGCTGCGCGAGCCCACGCCGCGCCGGCCGATCTGGCTCATGCGCCAGGCCGGCAGATATTTGCCGGAATATCGCGCCACGCGCACCCGCGCCGGCGGGTTTCTCGAAATGTGCACGAATCCCGAGATCGCCTGCGAAATCACCCTGCAACCCGTCAATCGTTATCCGCTCGATGCCGCCATTTTGTTTTCCGACATTCTCACGATTCCCCACGCCATGAATCTGGGCCTGGAGTTCGAAGCCGGCGAAGGCCCGAAGTTCGAGCGGCCGGTCAGGACCGGCGCCGACATCGACAAGCTCGGCGTGCCCGATCCGGGTCGCGAGTTGAAGTACGTGACGGACGCCGTTGCGCGAGTGCGGCGCGAGTTGGCCGGACGTGTGCCTTTGATCGGCTTTGCCGGCAGCCCGTGGACCGTGGCAACCTACATGGTGGAAGGCGGCAGCAGCAAGACCTTCGGCCTGATCAAGCGCATGATGTATGAGTCGCCGCGCGAGCTGCACCGGCTGCTCGATCTGCTCGCCAAGGCCACGATCCTCTATTTGAACGCGCAAATTGCCGCAGGCGCGCAGGCGGTCATGCTGTTCGATACCTGGGGCGGCGTGCTGACGCCGGCGCAATACGAAGAGTTCTCCCTGCGTTACATGGCCCAGGCGATCGACGCGCTGACGCGAAAATCGGAGGAGCGCAGGGTTCCGAACATAGTATTCACCAAGGGCGGCGGCGCCTGGCTCGCCAAGATCGCTGCGATCGGCTGCGATGCGGTGGGCGTCGATTGGACCACGGACTTGAGCGAGGCGCGAAAAGCCGTGGCCGGACGCGTGGCTCTGCAGGGCAACCTCGACCCATCGGCGCTGTTCGCGCCGCCCGAAACTTTGCGCGCCGAAACCCTGCGCGTGCTCGACAATTACGGCGCGGGCGCCGGACACGTCTTCAATTTGGGGCACGGCATCACCCCCGAGGTCGACCCGGAACGGGTCGCACTGCTCATCGAGACGGTTCGGAACTACCCGCTCGATTAGCGCTGCCGGCCGGCGCGGCGCGCAGCTCATCGCGCAGAGCGCGGCGCAGAATCTTTCCTACGTTGCTTTTCGGCAATTCGTTGCGAAAATACACGTGCTTGGGCACTTTGTAGCCGGTGAGTTCTTTGCGGCAAAAGGCGATCAACGCTTCGGCGCTGAGACTCGGATCCTTTTTCACGACGAACAGCGCAACCACCTCGCCGGAGTTTTCATCCGGTTGCGCCACGGCGGCAACTTCCAGCACTCCCGGATGCGCTGCGACGATACTCTCGACTTCATTGGGATAGACGTTGAATCCGGACACCAGAATCATGTCCTTCTTGCGGTCTTCGATGTAGACGAAGCCCTTTTCGTCCATGCGCCCGATATCCCCGGTGCGCAGCCAGTCGCCGAACATCACCTTTTCGGTTTCGTCGGGCCGGTTCCAATAGCCGCGCATCACTTGCGGCCCGAATACGCAGATTTCCCCGACGCCGTTGACCGGCAATTCCGCGCCGGCTTCGTCGCGAATGGATACATCGGTCGAGGATACCGGCAGCCCGACCGATCCATTGAAAGGCAGGCCGATGGGATTGGCGGTCACCATCGGCGATGTCTCGGTGAGTCCCCAGCCCTGGGCGATGGTGTTGCCCGTCACTTCCTTCCAGCGCGCCGCCACGACCGGCTGCAGCGCCATTCCGCCGGCAAAGGTCGCCCGCAGGGCGCTGAAGTCCACCGCTGCAAATCCAGGCGTATGCAACAAAGCATTGAGCAGAGTGTTGACGCCGCTGATGAAGTTGAACTTGTATTTCCTGAGCTCCGCCACGAACGCCGGGAAATCGCGCGGATTCGTGATCAGCACGTTGCGCGCGCCCAAGGGCAGAAAAGCCAGGCAATTACTGGTGAGCGCGAAAATGTGATACAGCGGCAGGGCGGTAATCACGATGCGGCCGCCGCCTCCCTGCAGCGCCGGCCTGATCCACGCCAGCGATTGCAGCAGGTTCGCGACCATGTTGCGGTGGGTAAGGACCGCTGCCTTGGCGACTCCGGTGGTGCCGCCGGTGTATTGCAGGAAAGCGATATCCGCCGGACCCAAATCGACCGCTTCCATTTTGAGGCCAAGGCCGCTTCCCAAGACCGTTTTGAAAGACACGGAACCGGGGATTTTCCAGGCCGGAACCTGCTTGCGCACGTGGCGCAGGACGAAATTCACGATCCAGCCCTTCGGCGCGCCCAACATGTCGCCCACTCCGGTGACGAGCACGTTTTTCAAATCGGTGCGGGCGAGCACCTGCTGCAGCACATGCGCAAAATTCTCGACGATGACGATCGCCTTCGCGCCCGAGTCCTTCAATTGATGCTCGAGCTCGCGCGGCGTGTACAAGGGATTGGTATTGACCACGACCATGCCGGCGCGCAGCGCGCCGAATAGCGCGATGGGATATTGCAAAATATTTGGCATCATCAATGCGACGCGGTCGCCGCGGGCCAGGCCGGACTTATGCTGCAGCCATGCCGCAAAGGCGCGGCTGAGCGCATCCAGCTGCGCGTAGGTCAGCGTGGCGCCCATATTGGAAAACGCGGGCAGCGTACGGTAGGTCGAGAAAGCCTCTTCAATCGCTTCCTTGAGGGAAGGATACGCATCAGGGTCGATGTCCGCCGGCACGCCGGGCGGGTAGTGATTGAGCCAATTTCGATCCAAGCTGGCGGGCCTCTTTGATTTGTAACGCGTGTATAGCATCCGCGTTGGATGCCAGCAACGTCGGCAGTGCGCAGCGGGTAACATAGCGAACATGCAAACTCAGGATCCGCAAGAACTGGCGATCATTGAATCCTGGCGTTGCAACGCGGCGCCATGGGCCCGCGCGATTCGCGCCGCGAGCATCGCCAGCCGAAAATACGTCACGAATCAAGACGGCTGGCGAGAAGGGAGTTGGGCGGGCTTCGGCGGCGATTTCGACCACCCGGCGCCTTGGTATTTTCGCACCCTCCCGAGTTGGACAGCGCTATTGCAGCGCTGCGGCTTCGATATTCTGGAATGCCGTGAACCGCAGGCTGCCGGCGCGGTCACACCGGCATCCATAATTTGGATAGGCAAGGCACGGCGCTCGGCGCAGACTCGAGGCAAGGAGCTGGAATAATGACTAAGTTGCGCTTCGTGGCCGCAGTTTGGCTCTGCATGGTGCTCTCCGGCTGCGTCATCGGCAGCGGTCCGTGTCTGTGGTTGCAGGTCAGACACGATTTCACGGGGCACGTGCACTTCAGAGAATTCCCGCGCAGCGATGGCGTCGATAGGGTGCCGATACTGATATTGGACAAGACCCAATACATGTATGCGCCGCCGCAGAGCTTTGCCTGCCTGCCGGCAAACGATTTGCAGCTGATCGGCGTGACCGAATTGCCGGATAGAATCGACGAGGGCACGCGCGTCATCGTCGACGGCAAGGTTTTGGAGGGGGTGGCGGAGGGCCAGCATACTCGTTTCGTCATCGACGTCATCAGCATCCTGCCGCTCAAGGACAAGCGTTGAGCGGCGAGCGCATGGTCTGAAAAATCGGTTTACAATCCGTCGTCCGGAACAGAACTAAACCAGGGAGTAACTTTGATGAAGAACAGAACTATTGCCTGTCTGATCGCGCCGCCGCTGTTGGCCTTCGCGATGGCGATGCCAAGCCTGGCGGCGAACTCCGCCACCACCACCTGCAAGGATGGAACCACCACCACCTCCACGGGAAAGGGTACGTGCAGCGGCCACGGCGGCGTGCAAAAGGCGGCCCCGGCTGCAGCAGCCGCTCCCGCGGCTAAGGCGCCCGCGTCGCCCAAAACACCCGCAGCAGGCGGCACGACGACTTGCGCGGACGGCACCACCAGCACGTCGAGCGGCAAGGGCACGTGCAGCGGCCATGGCGGAGTACAGAAGGCTGCGAAGTCCAAAGCGGCAACCGCGGCAACCACCGCCGCACCGGCCCCGGCGGCCGCAGCATCGACCACTGCAGCCAAGACGGCTACTGCGGCCAAGTCCGCGCCCACGGCCGCTGCCGGCAACACGGATCCCGCCGGAGCGACCGCAAAGTGCAAGGACGGCACCTATTCGAAGTCTGCGCACCGAAGCGGAACCTGCTCCAGCCACGGCGGCGTGGCCGAGTGGCTGACGGCTGCCAAGTAGTTATTTGCGCAGCAGCGGCTTCAGGGCCGGCCAAACGTTGTCGAGCAGGATGGGCTGACCTTGGGCGTTGGGATGAATGTCGTCGGACTGCAGAAGTTCCGGCGACAGGGCGATATTGGCGAGCAGGAAAGGCACCCAGGGTAGGCTTTTTTCGGCCGCCAAATCGCTGAACACGGCCGCGAATTGCTTGGTGTATTCGGGCCCGTAGTTGGGCGGCATCCGCATCCCCAGCAGCAAAACCTTCGCGCCGGCTGCGGCGCCTAATGTCGCCATCCGCGACAAGTTGGCGCGCATTTGCGCGATCGGCAGCCCGCGCAGGCCGTCATTGCCGCCCAGCTCCAGGATGACGATGCGCGGATGATGTATCTCGAGCGCACGCGGCAAGCGCGCGAGGCCTCCGGCGGTCGTTTCGCCGCTGACGCTGGCATTGACGACTTGGTAAACGTAACCTTGCGACTTGAGCCTCGTCTTGAGCAATTCCACCCAGCCTTGTTCCAGCGGGAGCCCGTAGCCGGCGCTGATGCTGTCGCCGAATACGAGAATCACCGGTGCTTCGGCGTGAGCCGAAGCGGATGCAACGATCAAGACGCACAGGGCCAAAAACCGTTTCACGAGCGCTCCTAAATGCCAGATCAAATCGTACTCGAAGCCAGGAATGTCTCTAAGACGGTGGCTAGCCCCGACGGGGCGCTCACCATTCTCGCCGATGTCAGCCTCACAGTGCGAACCGGCGAAACTCTGGCCATCGTCGGTGCCTCGGGAGCGGGCAAATCCACGCTCCTGGCGCTGCTGGCGGGACTCGATGCGCCGAGCACCGGCCGCGTGTTGATCGCGGGCATCGATCTCACCGAACTCGATGAAGACGGGCGCGCCGCCATCCGCGGCAAACACGTCGGTTTCGTGTTCCAATCATTTCATCTCATCCCTTCGCTGACGGCGATCGAAAATGTCATGTTGCCGCTGGAACTCGGCGGCCGGCGCGACGCGCGCCAGGCGGCCGCGGCCGCCCTCGAACAGGTGGGGCTGACGGCGCGCATAGCGCACTATCCCGAAGCAGCTGTCGGGCGGCGAGCAGCAGCGCGTGGCCATTGCGCGCGCGTTCGTGACGCATCCGCAGGTACTGTTCGCGGACGAACCCACGGGCAACTTGGACACCGCCACGGGCCAGCGGATCACCGATCTGTTGTTCGAATTGAATCGCAGCTCGCGCAGCACCTTGGTGCTGGTGACGCACGACCGCGGCCTCGCGAAGCGCTGCGGCCGGGTGCTGGAACTCGATGCCGGCCACACGGTGAACGGCTCATGATGCAAGCCCTGCGCTTTGCGTTGCGCAACCTCTGGCGCGATTTGAAATCCGGCGAGCTGTCCGTGTTGTTGCTCGCCCTGTTGGTGGCGGTGCTGTCGCTGACCGCGGTGGGCTTCTTCACCAGCCGCATCTCGCAGGGGGTGCGCCTGCAGGCCGCGGAAGTGCTGGCGGCGGATCTGCGGCTGGAAGCGCCGTCGCCGATCCCGCAACGCTACTTCGATGAGGCCGCGGCACGCGGATTGCGCAGCGCGCGGGTCGTGGCATTTCCCACGGCGATATTCAGCGGCGACCTGAGCCAGCTCGCCGCGCTCAATGCGGTGAGCGCCAATTATCCGCTGCGCGGACACCTGCGCATCGCGGACGCGCCGTTCGGCGCGCCGCGGATCACCGATAAAATTCCCGGCCGCGGCGAGGTGTGGATCGATGCGCGCATCATTGCGCAGCTGAAGCTCGAATTGGGCGCCATGCTGCGCATCGGCGCGGCGTCCTTTCGCGTGACGGAAGTCCTCGATTACCGGCCGGACCAAGGTACCGGTTTCGTCAACCTGGCGCCGGCAGCGTTGCTCAACTATGACGATATCGCCTCAACGCAGCTCATCCAGCCCGGCAGCCGGGCGACCTATGCAGCGCTGTTCGCGGGCGCCCCGGCGGCGGTGGCGAGTTTCCGCGAGTATTTGAGCCGTACCAAGGCGCCGGGCGAGCGCCTGAGAGACGTGGAAGAATCGAGCCGGCAATTGAATTCGGCCATCGACCGCGCCAGTCGATTTCTCAATCTGGCCAGCCTCGCCTCGGTGTTGCTTGCGGCGGTGGCGGTCGTCATGGGCGCACGGCGCTACGCGGCGCGCCATATCGATGCCGTCGCCTTGATGAAGTGCATGGGGGCCGCCCAGGGATTCGTGCTGGCGATATCCATCGTCGAGCTGATGCTGCTGGCATTGTCTGCGGTTGCCATCGGCACGGCGCTGGGATTCCTCGCGCAGTCGGGACTGGTCGTGCTGCTGAAGAGTCTCATCCGCAGCGAGCTGCCCGCCCCTTCATTGGCGCCGCTGCCCGTCGCGCTGGTGACCGTGCTGGCCATGCTCATCGGATTTGCGCTGCCGCCGCTGCTGCAATTGAAAAACACGCCGCCGGCGCGGGTGCTGCGCAAGACCGTGAGCGCGCCGCCGCTGCGCTATGGCGTGAGCTATCTGTTGGCGCTCGCGGCGCTGTTCGCGATTCTGTGGAGCATGGTGCGAGACGCCGAGCTGGTGTTGAGCGTGCTCGCCGGGGTGCTGGCCGTCGGGGTGGTGCTCACCTTGGCGGGCTACGGTTTGGTGAGGCTGACCAGCCGCCTGCGCGGCGGCGTCGGCGTGGCGTGGCGCTACGGTCTCGCGAATGTATCGCGCCGCGGTACCGGCAGCGTGGTACAGATCGTCGCGTTCGGCTTGGGATTGATGGTGCTGCTGCTGCTGGCGGTGGTCCGCGGCGATTTGTTGGCCGATTGGCGCCGCAGCCTGCCGAATGATGTGCCCAACAATTTTCTGGTCAACATACGCCCCGAGCAACGCGCGAGCGCTTGCAGGAATTTCTGACGCTCACATGGTTTCGGAGCGCCGCCGATGTATCCGATGGTCCGCGCGCGCATTACCGCGATCAATGGCGAGTCGCCGCAATCGCTCAAGTTGCGCGGCGATTCGGCGCGCGGATTTGCGGAACGGGAGCAAAACCTCACCTGGTCGGCCGACCTGATGCAGGACAATCAATTGCTGGCGGGCCGCTGGTGGACGGCCGGCCGATGCCGGCAAACACCTCGTCTCGATTTCGTCGGAGTATGCGGATTCCCTGCATTTGAAGGTCGGCGACAATCTCAGCTTCGACGTAGCCGGAGAACCGCTCACGGTGCAGGTCGCCAGCATTCGGAAAATACGCTGGGACAATTTCCGGCCGAATTTCTTTCTGGTGTTTCCGCCCGGCCTGCTCGACGGCGCGGCGGGAACCTACATGACCAGTCTCTACCTCACGCCGGCGCAGCGCCCGGCGCTGGCCGATCTGGTGCGTCAATTCCCGACGATTTCGGTTTTCGACGTGGATGCCATCCTCAAGCAGATCCGCGACATCATGGATCGAGCCTCATTGGCGGTGCAGTACGTCTTTCTATTCACGCTCGCCGCGGGAATCGTCGTGCTATTGGCCGCGGTGCAATCGACCCGCGATGAGCGGCGATATGAGAGCGCGATGCTGCGCACCCTGGGCGCGAGCCGCGGCACGGTGCTGCAGGGCGTCGCCGCCGAATTTTCCGCCTTGGGATTTCTATCCGGCACCCTGGCGGCCTTCGGCGCCACCGGCATCGGATGGATCCTGGCGCAACGGCTGTTCTCGCTCGAATTCACCCTCGATCCTCTGGTCTGGGTCGCGGGTTTGGTGTGCGGCACCGTTCTCGTGGGTCTGAGCGGCACGCTGGCAACGCGCAGCGTGGTCAACACGCCGCCCATCGTCACGCTGCGGGATGAGTAAACGGCAGGCGCGGACGCTAGCTGACTTCGATGATCAACCAGCCGATGGGAATGGGTATGCCGCGCGGCGGCAGCGCTTCGATCCGCACGGTGTAGATGCCGGCCGCCAGACCGGTGGAATTCAGCGTGAAGCGCAACTCGCCATTGGAATCCTTGAGCAGGTTATTGAGCACCAGTGCGCGGCCTTGGTCCTGTTTGTCGACGAACAAGCGAAACTGCTGAAGTTTTTGCGTGTAGCCAAGATCGATGTGCACATCCATCAACAGCGGCGCGGCGCGGCTGAGCTTTATCCGTGCCCGATCGATGCCGGGTGCGTGATCGGGGGAGATGTACAGCGCTTTCTCGGTGGCGGGCTGCACCAGCGGCCCCTGGCTCATCACGCGTTTGGTGTCTTCCAGCTTTCCCTGCAGCGATGAAATTTTTCCGGCGAGCGACCAGGCGGCGACCAAGCACACGAAGGCCAATGCCGCCAAGCCGATCAGCAAATAAATGCTCTTCCACCAGGGCGGCTTCGGCTCGCCGAGATCCTGCGGCCTGCCGCTCGCTTCCAGCAGTTTGATGCTGGCATGCGCGCGCTCGGATAGCTTCAGCTCATTCAGATAATCAGGATGCGCGCGGCACCATTGCTCGAGATCCCGGGCTCCTTTGAAGGGCAATTTGTTTTCCAGATAGCGATCAATGAGCTGGTGATCTTCGATGAATTTTTTGTCGAAGCGCGGCGCCAGCGGCGCAGACTTTGCGGCTGATTTTGCTTCCGGGATGGTGCGGGCATTCATGGCGAAACAGTCCTTATCGGCACTATTTTGCCGGGTCGGCGGCGCGCAATATGTGAAATGATCGGCATATGGGCCCCGCGGCGTCGCAGGGCTGAGACAGGCGTCACGAATTGGCGGGGTGCCGTCAGGCTCTTTTCGCCGCCACGGCGGCTCGAGGTGCCATGACGTTTGCAATGACGTCGCAGACCGCGCCGATCGCGGCCTCGCGGGTGCTCGACTTGCGCCACACGGCGCCGACCGTACGCGACGGCGCAGGCTTGCTGAATTGCCGGATGGCGAGGCCCCGCTGCGATCCAAAAGGGGATTCCACCGCCATTTCGGGGAGCAAGGTAATCCCCAGACCGGCCACCACCATTTGACGCAAGGTCTCGAGACTGGTGGCGCGAAAATCCTCGGCCTCGCGCACGTCGACGCGGCTGCAAACTTCCAGCGCCTGGTCGCGCAGGCAATGACCGTCCTCCAGCAAGAGCAGGGTCTGGCCCTTCAAGTCGGCCACCTTGATGGTGTCCTTGGCGGCCAGCGGATGATGGGTGGGCAGCGCCACGGTAAAGGCCTCTTCGTACAGCGTGCGGGACTCCATGCCATCCTGCAGCACCGGCAAAGCCATTACTCCCAAGTCGATCTCGCCTTCGCGCAGGCGTTTTAGCAGGGCTTCGGTTTGGTATTCATAAAGCATGAGGCCGAGTTGCGGCGCCGCTTTGCGGACCTTTCTCATGATGCGCGGCAGCAGATAAGGTCCGATCGTGGGAATGAGCCCGACTTTGAGCTTGCCCGCGAAGGGATCGGTATTGCTGCGGGCCAGCGCGACGATCTCATCGCTTTCGTCCAATATGCGCCGGGCGCGCACCACGATCTGCTTGCCCACCTCGGTGAGCTGCAGGTTCTTCGGCTGGCGTTCCACCAATTTGACGCCCAGAAAGTCTTCCAGCTTCTTGAGCTGCGCCGACAAGGTCGGTTGGCTGACAAAGGTGCGTTCCGCCGCCTTGCCGAAATGGCCGGTATCGGCCAAAGCCACCAAGTATTTGAGGTCCTTGAGATTCATTGATTTTCGACCATAGATAGATTCTATCAAAACCATCATTATAATCAATTCCACTAATAACGCGCGCGCTGTTAGGATGGCTGCAAGTTTCCAAACCTGCCTTAAGGAGTTCCGCATGTCTCTGATCAATACTGAAGTCAAGCCATTCAAGGCCACCGCGTATCACAACGGCAAATTCGTCCCCGTGACCAACGAAACGCTCAAGGGCAAGTGGTCCGTGTTCGTGTTTTATCCGGCGGATTTCACCTTCGTATGCCCGACCGAACTCGGCGACCTCGCCGACAACTATGCCGAATTCAAGAAATTGGGCGTGGAAGTGTACGGCGTATCCACCGACACCCATTTTGCCCACAAGGCCTGGCACGACACCTCGGACACGATCAAAAAGGTGCAGTATCCATTGGTGGGCGATCCGACCGCGACGCTCGCGCGCAATTTCGAAGTGCTGATCGAGGAGCAGGGCCTGGCATATCGCGGCACCTTCGTGATCGACCCGGAAGGCAAGATCAAAGTCATGGAAGTGCATGACAACGGCATCGGCCGCGACGCCAAAGAATTGCTGCGCAAGGTCAAGGCCGCGCAATACGTCGCCTCGCATCCCGGTGAAGTGTGCCCGGCGAAGTGGACTCCCGGCTCCGACACCCTGAAGCCGTCGCTCGATTTGGTCGGCAAGATCTAGCAAGAATCTCAAAGCCCCGGCGATCGCCGGGGCCGCGAGCCGCAGAGGACACCATGCTCGACAGCAATCTGAAGACTCAATTGGAGGGGTACCTGGCGCGCATTTCGCAGCCGGTGGAGATCGTCGCATCCCTGGACGACGGCGAGAAGTCGCGGGAAATGCTCGACCTGTTGAATGACATCGAATCGGTCTCGAGCTTGGTGAAGCTCGACCCGCAGCGCGACGGCGCGCAGGTCAAACCCTCGTTCGCCCTGCGCCGTCCCGGTGCCGAGGCGCGGGTCCGATTCGCGGGCGTGCCGATGGGTCATGAGTTCACCTCGCTCGTGCTGGCGCTGCTGCAGACCGGCGGATACCCGCCGAAGATCGACGAGGCCGTGGTCGAACAGATCAAAAATCTGGACGGCGACTATGTCTTCGAGACCTTCGTGTCGCTCACCTGCCAGAGCTGCCCGGACGTCGTGCAGGCGTTGAATGCCATGGCGGCGCTGAATCCGAAGATCCGCCACACCATGATCGATGGGGCGGTGTTTCAAGACGAAGTCGCGCGCCGCGAAGTGATGGGCGTGCCTGCGGTTTTCCTGAACGGCCAACCCTTCGGCCAGGGACGCATGGAGCTTGCCGAGATCCTCCACAAGCTCGATGCAGGCGCGGCCAAACGCGAAACCGAAAAACTCAACGCGCGCGCGCCCTACGATGTGCTGGTCGTGGGCGGTGGTCCCGCGGGCGCCGCGGCCGCGATTTATGCCGCGCGCAAGGGCATTCGCACCGGCATTGCCGCGGAGCGTCTGGGCGGCCAGCTGCTCGACACTGTCGGCATCGAGAATTTCATTTCGGTCACAGAGACCCATGGCCACAAGCTGGCGTCGGGGCTGGAACAGCACGTCAAGACCTACGATGTGGACGTGATGAATTTGCAGCGCGCGGAGGCTTTGATTCCGGGCGAGCTGATAGAGGTGAAGCTGGCCGGCGGCGCGTCGCTCAGGGCCAAATCCGTGGTCATCGCGACCGGCGCGCGCTGGCGCGAGATCAATGTGCCCGGCGAGCGCGAATACCGCAATCGCGGCGTCGCGTATTGCCCGCACTGCGACGGGCCGCTGTTCAAGGGCAAGCGTGTGGCGGTGATCGGCGGCGGGAATTCCGGCGTGGAAGCGGCCATCGATCTTGCCGGGTTGGTGAGCCATGTCACGCTGATCGAATTCGATCCGCAGCTGCGCGCGGATGCCATTCTGACGCGCAAGCTCGCGAGCCTGACGAATGTCGCGGTGATAACCGGCGCGCAAACCACCGAAGTGGTGGGCGACGGGCAGCGCGTCGTCGGTCTCAAATACAAGGACCGCGCCAGCGGCGAGATGCGCGCTCTGGAACTCGCCGGGGTATTCGTGCAAATCGGCCTGATTCCCAATACCGATTGGTTGAAAGGCACGGTGAAGCTCTCGCCTCGCGGCGAGGTGGAAGTCGATGCGCGCGGCGGGACTTCGGTCGCGGGCGTTTTCGCCGCGGGCGATTGCACCGTCGTGCCCTACAAGCAAATCGTGATTGCGGTTGGCGAAGGCGCCAAGGCTTCCTTGAGCGCCTTCGATCATCTCATTCGCTCGCCTCTGTCCGCTGCTGCGTGATGGCTGAGTCCGTGCAGGCGCGCCGATTTTCGGCCGGGGTGGTGGTGGTCGACGTGGCGGGCGCGGCCGTCCGCTACCTGCTGTTGCGCGCCTACAAAAATTGGGATTTCCCCAAGGGTTTGGTCGAGCCGGGCGAGCAACCTCTCGATGCTGCTGTGCGCGAAGTCAAGGAGGAAACGACGCTCGAGAATCTTCGCTTCGATTGGGGCAAGGACTACATCGACACGGGCCCCTACAACAAAGGAAAGATTTCCCGCTACTACCTGGCGCGCAGCGACGAAACGGCGGTGCATCTGCCGATCAATCCTGAACTTGGGTTTCCCGAACATCAGGAAGCGCGCTGGGTCGGATTTGAAACCGCGCTCAACATGGTCTCGCCGCGGCTCAAGCCGGTGATTCATTGGGCGAGCGATATCATTGCCGCGCCCGCGGCCGGCGCGGCCGCCGCCGTCAGAGAGTAATGCTGCCGCGGCCGATTTCGAGCACGTCGCCGCCGACAAAAACCTGCGCCTCGCGATTGACCTCGAGAAACAGCGTCGAAGGCCTGGCCACGAATTCTCCCTGCGATATCTGCAGCTGAACCGGCAGCGCGCGCCGCATGGCCAAACACCATGCGCCGAAATTGGCGGTTGCCGAGCCGGTAGCGGGATCTTCGAGAATCGCGCCGCCGACCGGAAAGAAGAAGCGTGCCAACGCTTGATCGCGCCCGTCGGCGTCCGCGCCGCTCAGACAAAAAACGTAGGCCATGCTGAGGCCGTCTTCGCTCAGGATCTGCGCCATCGCGGGAGCGCTTGGCGCGGCGCGGCGCACCGCATCGGTCGAGGTGAGCGGCACCACCAGCTGTTCCTTGCCCGCTTTGACCCATAGCGGCCGCTCGCCGATGTCTGAGTTCTTGAGTCCGAGCGCCGCAGCGAGGGTGTCGCGCGGTACGTCCAACTCGCGTGAAGTGGCGCCCAGGGCGCTCAAGGTCCAGCGGTCGCCGCAGGCGCGCACCGGCACGAGGCCCGCCTGCATTTCCAGCACCAGCGAATCGGCGCCCAATTTCAGAGCGCGGCACACGTGTGCGGTGCCGAGCGTCGGATGACCGGCGAAGGCCATTTCATAGGCAGGCGTGAAGATCCGCACGCGCGCGTTCGCGCGGGTGGAGGGCAGAATGAAAGTGGTTTCAGAGAGGTTGAACTGGCGCGCCAGCGCCTGCATCTCGCCGGTGCTTAAGCCGCCGCCGTCTTCAAACACGCACAGAGGGTTGCCGGTAAACGGGCGCTGTTCCTGGGTGAACACATTGACGATGCGGAACGGGTGAGTTGCCATGGGTGCATTGTCTCACCCGTCCGCGGTCGCTTGGTTGCATTCATCACTTGCAGCTTACGTTACGGCCGGACGACCACGACCGGCGCCGGGGCGACGACCGCCACGCGCGGGCCATAGAAGTAGCCGCGGTGATAACCGTAGGGCGCCACCACACAGCCGCTCATCGCGATAATACTCATGGGAATCAATAACATAATAAGCCTACGCATAGTATCCTCCGTTGGGGTTTTTCGCTCTCAGATAGTCCAACGCGGCAGCATTTCAGGCGCTGACACGATGAATAAACCTTAAGGAGCCGTATGCCGGTCCGCGCGGCAAGGGCGCCGGCGGATCAAGTCAAGCGAGGGTGTGGAAGACCTTTTGCACGTCGTCGTCCTGCTCGAGCTTGTCGATCAGTTCCAGCACCTCTTTTGCCTGATCCTCCGGCAATTCGGTCGGCACCGAGCAAATGTATTCGTGCTCGGCGGACAACGGCGTAATGCCGCGGCGTTCCAATGCCTCCTGCAGCCTGCCGAAGTCGTTGAACGCGCCGCGGATCACCAATTGCGGCTCGCCCTTGTCGCCGGTGCTGTCGCCCATCTCCTCGAGGCCGTAGTCGATGAGATCGAGTTCGAGCTCGTCGTGATCTTTGACGTGCGCGGGATCGACGCGAAATACGCCCATTTTTTTGAACAAGAAGCTGACGCTGCCGGTGGTGCCCATGTTGCCGGCGCCCTTCATGAAAATGTTGCGCAACGATGCGACGGTTCGCGTGGGATTGTCGGTTGCGGTTTCAACCAGAAGAGCGACACCGTGCGGGGCGTAGCCCTCATACAGGATCTCCGAGTAGTTGGCTGCGTCCTTGCCGGAGGCGCGGCGGATCGCCGCATCCGTCTTGTCCTTCGGCATGTTGACCGCGCGTGCGTTCTGCAGCACGCGGCGCAGCGTCGGATTCGACGCGGGGTCGGGGCCGCCGGCGTGCACGGCCATCGCGATATCCTTGGCGACCCGGGTGAATTGCTTGGCCATGCGGTTCCAGCGAGCGAACATGGCGTGTTTTCTAACTTCGAATATGCGTCCCATGGCGACTATGGTAGCAATACGCAGTCAAACCGCTAGACTTGCGCTTCCATAACCCACGGCAATTCCCATGAGCGCAGTCCCGGCAGACTCGATTGAAAACGGCGCGAGCTTCCGCGACCTCGGACTGTCCGACTCCGTGCTGCTGGCCCTTGCCGATGTCGGCTATGAATCGCCATCGCCCATCCAAGCCCAGACCATCCCGGTGTTGCTGTCGGGCAGGGACATGCTCGGACAGGCGCAGACCGGCACGGGTAAGACGGCGGCTTTCGCCCTGCCGGCGCTCACCAGAATCGATCTGGCGCGGCATGAGCCGCAGGTGCTGGTGCTGGTGCCCACCCGCGAACTGGCGTTGCAGGTATCGGAGGCATTTCTCCGCTACGCCGCGCATCTGAAGGGATTTCACGTGCTGCCCATCTACGGCGGCCAGAGCTATCAACCGCAGCTCAATGCGCTGCGGCGCGGTGTGCACGTTGTCGTCGGTACGCCCGGGCGCGTCATCGATCACATGAACCGGGGCACCCTGAAACTCTCAGGTTTGACCCTGCTGGTGCTGGATGAGGCGGACGAGATGCTGCGCATGGGCTTCATCGACGCGGTCGAAAGCATCCTCGAGCAGACGCCGCCGCAGCGCCAGGTTGCGCTGTTCTCGGCGACGATTCCCGCACCCATACGCCGAATCGCCGCGAAGCATCTGCGCACGCCGGTGGAAGTCACGATCAAAAGCAAGACCAGCACGGCCACCAATATCCGTCAGCGCTATTGGATGGTGAGCGGCGTGCACAAGCTCGATGCGCTCACGCGCATCCTGGAGGCGGAAACCTTCGACGGCATGCTGGTATTTACGCGCACCAAGCAGGCCACGGTGGAGCTGGCCGAAAAACTCGAGGCGCGCGGCTTTGCGGCCGCGCCCCTGAACGGCGACATTGCGCAGCCGTTGCGGGAACGCACCGTTGCGCGGCTCAAGGCCGGGCAAATCGACATCTTGGTGGCCACCGACGTGGCGGCGCGCGGGCTCGACGTGGAACGCATCGGCCATGTGGTGAATTACGACGTGCCCTACGACACTGAGTCCTATGTGCATCGCATCGGCCGCACGGGAAGAGCGGGACGCAAGGGCGAGGCCATCCTGTTCATCGCGCCGCGCGAACGCAACATGCTGCGCGCCATCGAGCGCGCCACGCGTCAAGCCATCGAACCGATGAACCTGCCGAGCGTCGATGCGGTGAATGCGCTGCGAATCGCCAAATTCAAGCAGCGCATCGCCGAGGCTATCGCCAAGGGCGAGGGCAACCTTTACCGGCCGGTGCTGGAGCAGCTGGAAACCGAATCGGGACTGGCTTTGATCGACATCGCGGCCGCCCTTGCGAGCCTGTCGCAAGGAACCACCCCCTTGTTGCTGGCGCAAAAGCCGGAGCGGCCTGCGAATGCTCACCCGGTCGCAGCGGGGCATGAGCGCGACTCGCACCGCGAGGAAACGCGCGAGGCGAGGCACGAGCGTCCCGCGGCGCACGAGCGTCCCGCGGCGCACGAGCGGCCGGCGGCGCATGAACGAGAGCGCGATTCGCGGCGCGATGAGCGTCCCCGAAAGACCGGTCCTGCGCAAATGGAAACTTTTCGCATCGAAGTCGGGTCGGTACATGGTATCAAGCCAGGCAACATCGTCGGCGCCATTGCCAACGAAGCGGACATCGAGGGCGTGCATATCGGGCGGGTGGATATCCGCGAGGATCACAGCTACGTGGACTTGCCGGAGGGCATGCCGAAGGAGATATTCAAGCAATTGCAGAAGGTGCGCGTGGCCGGCCGCGAGTTGCGGATCAGCCGAATCGCGGAGAAGCCGCCGAAACCGCCGCGCGCGACGCTGGGCCGTCATAATCTGAAGCCACGGGAGGCGCGGCCTGCGAAGCCGAAGATATCGGCCCGGCGGCGTACGAAGGATTGAGTCGAAACCCAAACCTAGAGGAGCAAAGTCATGGGCAAAGGCATGGATCGTAAGAAGGAAGACAAGAAGAAACCGACCAAGACATTGGAGGAGAAGCGCGCCGCCAAACGCGAAAAGCGCGCCGCCCGGGGCTGAGCCCAAAAACCCATAGTGCGGGCAGCGCGCCGGGTCAGCGGAGGCAGACCTCTAGACCACCCGGCCGCGCCGCCCGCCGCTGTGAAAATCGCGGATATTCGCGGCCATTTCGTCTATGCAGCGCTGCCGCGCTTCACGCGCCGCCCAGGCGACGTGAGGCGTCACCAAAAGGTTGGGAACTCGGGCGTCCAAGAGCGGTTCGTCCGGCGCCGGCGGCTCCAGAGCCAGGACATCGATGCCGGCACCGCCCAGCCGGCCCGCCTCGAGAGCGGCGGCAAGCGCCCTGCCGTCGACCAAGGCTCCGCGCGCCGTATTGATCAGCAGCGCATCGGGTTTCATCAGCGCAAGTTCGCGGGCACCGATGAGACCCCGGGTTGCAGCGTTGAGCGGGCAGTGCAGCGATAGGATGTCCGCGGCCGCCAGCAGCTCGTCGAGCGGCACACGGCCGGATTGAGGCGGACTTCCCGGCCGATTGGCGATCAAAACATGCATGCCGAAGGCCTCGGCGATGCGTGCCGCGCCGCTGCCGAGATCGCCCCAACCGACCACGCCGAAGGTGCGGCCCTGAAGTTCGCGGATGGAGTACGAAAGTGCCGCGCCTGCCTCGTGCCTCGCCCAAGATCCGTCCTTGGAGAGGCGCGAGAACTCATCCACATGCTGGGTAAGACTCAAGATCAATCCCCACACATGCTGGACCACGGAGGCCGTGCAATAGGCGCGTACGTTGCACACCGCTATGCCGCGTTCGCGCGCGGCGCAAAGATCCACATTGTTGGTGCCGGTCGCGGCCAGGGCTATCAGTTTCAAGCGCGGCGCCTTGCATAGCAGTGCGCGGGTAAGCTCGAGCTTGTTCAAGAGTACGACATCCGCGTCCCGGATGCGCTCCGCGATTTGCGTCTCGCTCGAGTCGTACAAGACGAGATCGCCGGCCGCGGCGCGCAGCCGGCCGAGATCAAGATCGCCGCACGACACGGTGTCGTAGTCCAGGAATACGGTTTTGTCGGGCGGCGCGTCCATGGCGCGTTAGAATATGCGACGCGTATGAAAATTACTGCAGTCAGAATTCTGATCGGCGTGAATGTGCTGGTGTTCCTGCTGCAGGGCATGTCGAACGGCTGGATCGACGTCCAGTTCGGGCTGTGGCCGCTGCAGCCCATCGAAGGACACGTCTATTTTCAATTCTGGCAGATCGTCACCTATGCCTTCCTGCACAGTACGGCGCACATCAGCCATCTGCTGTTCAACATGCTCGGTCTGTGGATGTTCGGCGAGGAAATCGAACGCTATGTCGGCGCACGGCGATTGCTCAGCTGTTATTTCGCATCCGTGGTTACCGCGGCCCTGAGCCAGCTGTTCATTCCCGTCATCTTCGGCGCGCCGCCGGCTCCCACCATCGGCGCGTCGGGCGGTGTTTTCGGCCTCTTGCTCGCGTACGCGGTGTTGTTTCCGCACCGCAAGGTCGTACCCTTGATTCCCCCGATTCCGATGCCGGCGTGGTTGTTCGCCACGATCTACGCATGCATCGAGCTGTTCTTGGGCGTCACCGGAACGCTGTCGGGTATCGCGCATTTCGCTCATCTCGGCGGCATGGTCGGCAGCGCCTTGGTAATCATGCAATGGCGAGCGAGCGCCCGCAAAACCCGCTAGGCTTCCACAATGAACCTCAGAACCCGGATGATGCACTTCAGCGCCGCAATCTTCGCGGCCGCAGCGGTTCCGGCTCACGCCGAGTGGGTGAATCGGGTCACCGACGGCATCATGGGCACGCGCATCACCGTGGAACTTTGGTCGGAAGACCGGCCCAAGGCCGAAGCGGCCATCGACGCGGTGCTCGACGAAATGCGGCACATCGACGCAACGATGAGCACCTACAAGCCCACCAGCGAAGTGTCCTTGGTCAACGCCAAGGCCGCGGATGGTCCCATGCACATCAGCAAGGAACTCTTCGATCTGCTGGTCAAGGCCAAGGAATACTCGGTGATTACCGACGGCGCCTTCGACATCACCTATGCCAGCGTCGGCTACATGTACAATTTTCCGAAGCACCTGCGTCCGAACGATGCGCAAATCGCCAAGGCGCTGCCCGCGGTCGACTATCGGCATGTGATTCTCGACCCGCAGAATCAGACGGTGCAGTTTTCCCAAAAAGGCGTGCGCATCGATTTGGGCGGCATCGCCAAAGGCTACTCGGTCGACTGCGGCATCGACGTGCTCAAGGCGCGCGGAATAACGCGCGCGTACGTGTCGGCCGGCGGCGATAGCCGCATCATCGGCGATCGCTTCGGCAAGCCATGGATGGTGGGGATTCGCGATCCGCGCAAGGGAGAAGGCGAAGTCATTGCCAGCGTTCCGCTGGTGGACGCGGCCATTTCAACCTCCGGCGACTACGAGCGGTTTTTCGATGAAGGCGGCGTGCGCTACCACCACATCATCGATCCGCATACCGGGCATTCGGCCAGCAAGGTGCGCAGCGCGACGGTGATCGGACCCTATGCCACGCGCACCGATGGATTGTCGAAGACCGCGTTCGTATTGGGGCCGGAGAAAGCGATGGAAATCTACAACCGCCTCGACGACATCGACGCCATCATCGTCAAGCTCGACGGTACGGTGGTTTTCTCGAAGGGCATGCAGCGCGGCAAGGCGGGCGCGCCGCCGCCGAAGTAGAGGCGCCGCGGACTCATCGAAACACGATGATTTTAGCCTCCGCGCAGGCGTTCAAATAGTCGCTGACGATGTCCAGCGGGATCGGACCGAATTCGGCGGCCACGGCGTCGCGGATGTCCGCGACCGATTTCTTCCCATCCACGAAGTTGACGATCTCGTAAGCGTAAAGGGCGCTTTGATCCTGGACGTTGACGAATCGGCTCGACCCGGCACTCAAGAGCCGTATCTTGCGCAAGCCCTGTTCTCCGAGACGATCGCGCAGCACGTCGTCGTTTTGGAAGGTCAGCGGCCCGAACTCGCCGATGCGGCGGGGAACCCGCGCCGCGTCGGGCGTCGCGCGCCAGGGCGGTACGCCGCTTTCCCCGCGCGCTCCGCGCGTTGCCGCGGCCTGCAGCAGCCAGCCGTTGAAGATTGCCGCTTGGGACTCGAGCGCCTTCAAGAACTTCGCGAGCGCGGGCGGATGGCTGTGCGTGTATGGCGCGAACGACTGCAAGCCGGCCTGCTCGCGGTGAAGCGCCTGGGCCATTAGATTGCGGGCCTCGAACAGCGCTTCCTGCGGCGCAAGGTCGCCGCGCTGCGTCAACAGCAGCGCCCGGTTGAAGACTTGCGCCAGGCGCTGCTGCGATCGAGCCGATAAGTAGGGCAGCACGACGCCGGCGCTTGCCGCATCCAGCGTGGCGAAGCTATACCCCGAGGCGGCACCCAGGAGAGCGACCCGGCGCAGCTTGGTCGGGTCGATCTGCGACAGCGTGTCGTGGTCGGTGTGAATGTAGATGTCCGGCCAGTCGCGCAAGTACAGCGAGGGCACGGCAATGGTGGACGAGTCATAGTCATCGTGATCGCTGCCCTCGGCGTAGGGCGTTTCGTCGACGAAGAATGCGTTGCGGGTGCCCAATGCACCGTCGCGATTTTCGATCACCGCGGCTTCCTCGTGGCTGCCGTCCTCGGCGTAGAGCGTCGCGGCCGCTTTGATGGTCTCTGCGAACGCCGCACCGATATCCGTGACGAATGTCGGCAGAGACCATGGGGTCTGCGTCACGTGCAGCACGGATTTGTTCTTGAACAGATCGCCGCCCACCATATCCATGTGAATATCGGCGCGCATCGTTGCCCGAATATCCGGGTGGCGGCTCAGGTAGGCCATGGTGCCCTCGACTTCCGGACCCCAGATGAAGCGCAGGGTTCGCTTGGGGCGGGCGAGGCTGCCGTTGCCGATCAGGCGGGCCAGCACGCGCGCCGATTCCAGAATGGTCACACAGCCGCTGCCGTTGTCGTTGGCGCCCGGCCGCTGATGATCGAGGTGGCAGCTGTAGACGATCTCCCCGGCTGCCGCATCGGTACCCGGGATGGTGCCCGTGACCACGGTCCAATGTCCGGAGCCGACTTCCGCTTTGACATGGGCGCCGAGCAGTACCGGGTGGCCGGCGGCGATCTGGGTGCGCAAGTCGCTCGCCGTCGCGCGCGATACCATGAAGGCAAAGCCCTGCGGCAGCGAGCCGTCGAGATGCCCCCAGCGCACGATGCCGGGGTCGAGTCCCGACCAGGCGGTGCTTTGATTGGGCATGTCGCTGACGATGCCGGCCGCCCCGAATTTCGCCACCGCCAGACGCTGCACCATGGACAGCACCCCGTCGGCGAGCACGATCTTGCCGCGCACATCCTTGCCGGCATAGTCCGACTCCGAAGTGCCCGGGCCCACATCGACCAGCTGCGCCTCGACATCGGCGCTGTGGCTGTAGTCGGCCAGCCGAATCGGGTCGGTCGACCAGTCTCCCAACAGGGTGTGCTGCGGCTCGATCTGCCACAGGCGTGCGCCCTCGACGGTCCAGGCAACATGCGAGCGCATCAGGCCGTATTGAAGTTTGCCGTCGATCGGGAACTGCTCGGCGTGCACCTCTTGCAAGCCGTATTCCTGCGCGCGGCCGAGGATGAAATCGGCAGCCTGATCGAACTCGGGCGTCGCCGGAACGCGGTGCAAGCGCGTGATGGCACGCAGATTTTCGTACGGCGCGCTGCCGCTGGCCTCGTGGCGCAAGTGCGACCATTCGTCATCCGACAAAAAGGGATGCTGAGCCCAAGCGGCGGGGGACTGAATGACCCAAAGAAAGGCTACGCTTAAACTCAAGCGGAGAGTTCGAATCACGGTAATCCCTCGGTTGTCGAGCCTCGATTGTCAGCGGCCCAAGGATACGCGATTGCGCGCCTATACTCCTCGATGGGAATAAAATGCCCGATGCGTGAGTCTTAAGCCTATGGATGACAGGCGCGCTCGATTCGAAGGGCAGGTTTTGCCCCATCTCGACGCTGCGTATCGGTTTGCTCGGTGGCTGTGCCGCTCCGGGGAGGCGGATGACGTGGTGCAGGAGGCCATATTGCGCGCCTTTCGCGGATTCGACGCTCTGAGAGGTTCCGATGCCAAGGCGTGGCTGCTGACCATCGTGCGCAATTGCCACGCGACGGCGGCCAAGCAGCAACAGCGGCGCGCATTGGTCCCGCTTCCGCAAGAGAACGATGCCGCCGATGGCCACGCGATGATCGCGAAGAATGCAAATCCGGAGAGCGAGACCATTCTTTCGGACCAAAAACAGGTGCTCGAGCGGCTCCTGGCTTCGCTGCCGGAGGAACACCGCACCGTGTTGATGCTGCGGGAAATCGAGGAAATGGACTATGCACAGATTGCGGCAGTCACCCATGTGCCGATCGGCACGGTGATGTCCCGCTTGGCGCGTTCGCGCGCCGCCCTCAAGGCCAAATGGATGCAGGAAGTGGCAGGAGAGCCGCGTGCAGTGCGCTGAATCGCTGCGGGTGCAGGCCTACTTCGACCGCGAGGTGGATGCGGTTTCAGCCGCGCAGATCGAAGGGCATATCGAGCACTGCAGCGCGTGCCGCGAACTGCTTCAGGATCTCGAAAAAGTACGCGCTGCGCTGCGCGGTATGAGCTATTCCGCCGCTCCGCCGGCATTGCGCACGCAAATTCTCGAGGCGCTCGACCGGGAGAGGGTTGCCGCAAGCGGCGATGAAGCCCTCGAGAGCGCGGCGCCGCGGCAGTCGCGAGCCGCGCCGCGAGCGCGGCTGCTGCGCGCAAGTTCGTTCTGGGCCGGTACCTTCAGCGGCATCGGCGGCACCGCCATCGCGGCAGCGATCGTGTTTTACTTCTTGATGCCGGGCCTGGTCAGTCCGCTGAGCGATGAAATCGCAAGCGCGCATGTGCGTTCGTTGATGACGGCGCATTTGATCGACGTGGTATCCACCGACAAGCACACGGTGAAGCCGTGGTTTGCGGGTCACGCCGATGTGTCGCCGGCCGTTGCGGATTTCGAAGCGCAGGGATATCGCTTGATCGGCGGCCGCGCCGATTACATCGACCATCAGCGCTCCGCGGTGGTCGTCTACCAGCACGGCGCGCACGTCATCAATGTGTTCACGTGGGCCGCGAACGGCGCGCAGCGCCTGCGCAACACGACGCGCAGCGGCTACCATCTCGCGTATTGGCAAACAGGCGATATCGAATATTGTGCCGTGTCCGATACCGGCTGGGACGAGCTATTGGGGCTGGAGCGCTTGCTGCGCGAACAAACCTAGCGCCTTCAGGGCGCCGGTCCCGGCGGCACGAATATGGCGACGCCATGGCCGGTTTTTTTATAAATACCCAACGATCCGCCGACCCCCACGCCGACCGCGGAGTTGTTGGAGACCGAACCCGAGCCCACTCCCGATCCCACCGCTCCGGTTTGGCTGTCGGAGAAACCTTGCAGAATCACGCCGTTCGCGCCGACCTTCGCCGCCTGTTCCTTGAGGTCCGCGATCACCTTGTCGACGGTTTTTTGTCCGCCTGTCGTGAAGGCACTGTTTTTGGAAGCGTTGAGGATCGCGATTTCTTCAAATACCGCCGGCGCGCGCGAGTAAATTCTGACGTCCGCCGGTGAAATGGCGGGCCGCGGCCTGCCGGTGACGACCACGGAGTCGGTCGCGCAAGCCGCAATCAGGACGATCAAGCCGGAGATCGCGAGCAGACGGCTCGCGCAGGTGTTTATCCCCATGGGTCGCTCCTTGAAAAGCCGTTCCTGTGCTTGAAGATACGCCGCCTCGGCGCCGATTGCGCGCCGGCCGCGCCAGCGCCTTGGCGTAGGACAAGATCCTATAGGGAATAAAACCGCAGATGGCGAAGTCTTCTCTCCTGAATTCACACCTTGGGAGAGAGCCATGTCGGATGATAAATCGCTGTTGTCGCGCCGCAATGCGCTTAAATGCATGGCGTACGGCGGCGCAGGGACGCTGTTCGCGCTGTCCGGCGGCGTCTTCACAGCCATCGACCTGGCCATGGCGGCCGACGAAAACCACGGCGCCGCGAGGTCTGGCAGGCCTTTGTTCGTGCAAATCAGCGATACGCATATCGGCTTCAACAAGGAAGCCAATCCCGACGTGAACGGCACGCTGAGCGCAACCATCGAACTGGTGAACGGCATGCCGGTACAACCTGCGCTCATCATTCATACGGGCGATATCACCCATCTGTCCAAGCCTCAGGAATTCGACACGGCGCAACAGTTGTTCGCGCGCCTGAAGAGCGGCGAAATGCACACGGTTCCCGGCGAGCACGATACGACCGACGCCACCGTCAGCGAGTATTTCAAGCGATTCGGCAAGGCCTCCGGCAACAAGGGCTACTACAGTTTCGATCACGCCGGCGTGCACTTTGTCGGCGCTCGTCAACGTGCTGCAATTCAAGCCCGGCGGATTGGGCAATCTCGGCGCCGAGCAGCTCGCGTGGGCGGCGTCGGACCTGAAGGGGCGGTCGGCCAGCACGCCGATCGTGGTCTTCGCCCACATGCCGCTGTGGACGATATATGAGCCTTGGGGCTGGGGAACGGGAGACGCCGACCAACTCATGGGCGAGCTGCGCCGATTTGGTTCCGTCACTATCTTGAATGGGCACATCCATCAGATCGTGCAGAAGGTCGAAGGCAACCTCACGTTCCATACGGCGCGCTCGACCGCCTACCCGCAGCCCGCGGCCGGCGAAGGACCCGGACCCGGACCGCTCAAGGTGCCGGCGGACCAATTGTCCAGGATGCTCGGCATCACCAGCGCGTCGGTCGTCAAGCATCCGGCGGCATTGGCGCTCAAAGACGCGACGCTCGCTTAAGGAAGGCTCATGAAACTCAAGACTTACCGATTGCCGCTGCTGGCGGCGGCCATGGCGGCGCTTTGGGCGGTGTCCGAGGCAGCCGTCCCCGCCAGAATCGAAGTGAAGAACTTCATGTTCATGCCCGCGACTTTGACCGTGAATGCGGGTACCGAGGTTTCGTGGATGAACAAGGACGATGAACCGCACACCGTCGTGAGCGACACCGGCCTGTTTCGTTCCGGCGCGCTGGACACCGACGAAAGCTTCTCGTTCAAGTTCGACAAGCCGGGCATCTACCGCTTCACCTGCTCGATTCATCCGCGCATGGTCGGCACCATCATCGTCAAATGAGGATGATAGGCAACTCACCCAGGGACCCAAACGGGGCCGGCGCAAAGCGCCAATTTTCTCAGTCGCGAAAATTGTTGAATTGCAGCGGCACGCCGACGTCGGCCTTGCGCAGGAATGCGATCGCTTCCTGCAGGTCGTCGCGCTTTTTGCCGGTCACCCGGACCTTGTCGCCCTGGATCTGAGCCTGAACTTTCAGCTTCGAATCCTTGATGAGCCGCGAAACCTTCCTGCCGGCGTCGGCGTCGATGCCGTGCTTCAGGATGACCAGCTGTTTGGCCCGGGCGAGGTTGACTTCGGGATCCTTGACATCCAGGCAACCGACATCGATTCCGCGCTTGGCGATGCGCAGCTTCAAAATTTCCAGCATTTGCTTCAATTGAAAATCGGCCGGCGCGGTCATGGTCACGGTGGTCTCTTCCAGCTCGAAGCTGGCCCCCGTGTCCTTGAAATCGAAGCGCTGCGTCAATTCACGCACCGCTTGATCCACCGCGTTGGTCAATTCATGGGTGTCTATTTCCGATACCACATCGAACGACGGCATAGGGCTCCTAGGTTTCCGCCAGCAGCTGATCCAACGTGGTTTTCACCTCGTTGACGAATTGAATGTAATGATCGCCCGTGGCGGGACCGGTAAACCCCGTGTGAATCTTGCGCACATTGCCTTTGCGATCGATAAAAACGGTGGTGGGAAAGGCCACGAAGCTCTTCAGCATCGGCAATTTCTTGGCGGCCTCATCCTTGTCGGAAATGCCGGCGATCAGCGTCGTATATTCGATGCCATAGTGCTGCCGGAAGCGCAGCGTCGCTTGCGCGGCGCGCTGGAAATCGCCGAAGTGCTCGAACTGCAGCGACACGATCTCCAGACCCTTGCCGCGATAGTCCTTGTATAGCGGCGCGAGAAACGCCGCTTCGTCATGACAGTTGGGGCACCAGCTGCCGGCCAGCGCCACGATCAGCACCTTGCCGCGAAATTGCGGATCCTTGGAGGAGACTATTTTTCCGGAAAGGTCCGGGAACGCAAAATCGAAGGTCTTGACGCCGTCGCGCATCGCCGTCACGCCATAGGCATCCGGAAGCTGGGCCGCGGCATCGCGTGTGCCGCTCCATTTCTCGTGGAATGCGAGGCCCGACCACCAATCGCCGTCCAGCCTGCCATCGGCGGCGATCTTTGCCTTGTACAAAAACACGTGCGCGCCATCGAAGGTGGATAGATACAGCTCATCGCCCTTCACTTGTCCCGCGAGGTAGCGATGATCGCCGGTGGCGGTCAGGATCGTGCCGCTGACGGCATCGTGCGATTGGCTGAATTCGCCGACCGCCGCTTCCGGCGCGCCGCTGTCATCGATGAGCTTCACCGCCCAACGGCCGGATACGTCGGCGTTATCGCTCGCCGGATGGTCGAAAAATCGATATGTCTCGCCGAAGGTTGCGTGCAGCGGCACGTGTTGGTTCTTGGCGTTGAGCTTCACCAGGAAAATCTCGCCTCGCAATTCATTTCCAACCGCGTCGGCGCGGAGCACGTTCTCATAGCCGGGCATGACGATTTCCAAATGGGAACCGGTGATCTTGACCTCGCTCAGCAGCAGCCGCTCCGGGCCGTTGATGAGGTAGCCAATTGCGTGAGAATCGCCCTGCTTGAGTTCCAGTCCAAACGGCAACTCGCCGCCCGGCGTCTGCAGCACGACCCGGTAGATGCCCATTTTCACGTCATTGCCCGAAGCCGCGGCCGGCGCATCGCCCCGATGACAGGCGGCGAGACCCAGCGCCGCCGCCAGACTCAAGACCTGACGCCATGTAGTCGTGACCATGATCGCACCTCGGCACTTTAGCTAACGATACCCGCGGGCCTGCAAAGTGAATAGCTTCGCATATTGACCGTCCGCCGCCATCAGCTCTTCGTGGCTGCCGCGCTCGACAATGCGGCCTTCCTCGAGCACCAATATTTGGTCGGTCATGCGCACAGTCGAAAAGCGGTGCGAAATGACGATGGCGATCCGGTTGCGCGTCAATTCGCGAAAGTGTTCAAAAACCTCGGCTTCCGCGCCGGCGTCGATGGCCGCGGTCGGCTCGTCCAACACCAGAATGTCGGCGTCGCTGCGCATGAAGGCGCGCGCCAGCGCGATTTTCTGCCACTGACCGCCCGACAATTCGCGTCCGTCCTTGAACCACTTGCCGAGCTGCGCGTGATAGGCGCCCGGAAGCTGTTCCACGAATTCCGCGGCCAGACCCTTGGCGGCGGCGCTGCGCCAGCGCGTCTCGTCCTCGAAAGCACGCACGTCGCCCGCGCCGATATTCTCGCCAACCAACATTTGATAACGCGCAAAGTCTTGAAAAATCACGCCGATTCGCTGGCGCAAGGCGGTTTCATTCCAGTCCGCAAGGTCGAGCCCGTCGAGCAGGATTCTGCCGCGGGTCGGCGTATAGAGCCGGGTCAACAGTTTGATCAATGTGGTTTTTCCGGAGCCATTCTGCCCGACCAGCGCCAGACTCTCGCCGGGGCGAACGTGCAGCGTGATGCCGGACAGGGCGGGCGTGGCCGCGCCTGGATACACGAATTCCACATCCTCGAAGCGGATGCCGTCGCCGGGATCCGGCCCTTTGGCGCTGTCGCCCTTGACGCCGCCCACGACCGGTTGTTCCAGGTACTCGAACAGGTTCGACAAGTACAGATTGTCCTCGTAGAGACCGCCGACCGCCGACAACGCCGCGCTCACCGCCGCCTGGCCTTGGCGGAACAGCATCAAATACATGGTCATCTGGCCCACGGTCATCGCGCCCAGCACCGTCTCCGCGGCGATCCAGATGTAGCCGCCATACAGGACGATGGTTCCGAGCAGTCCCAATCCAAAACCCCAGGCGTCGCGCCGCAGCGTCAGATCCCGGTCTTCGCGGTACAGGCGCGTGAAAATGTCGCGGTAGCGATCGAGGAATCGCCGCCCCAAATCGAAGAGTTTGACCTCCTTGGCGTAGTCTTCGCGCGCCAGCACCGATTCCAAATAGATTTGCATGCGCGACTCGGGTGCGCGCCAGCGGAACAGCCTGAAGGCCTCGCCCGAGAATTTCGCTTCGGCGAGAAACGCCGGCAGACCCGCCAACAACAAGAGCAGCACCGCCCAGGGGGAGAAGCGGTACAGCAATCCGCCGAAGGAGATCAGCGAGATCGCGTTTTGTCCCAATGCAAAGGTCCGCATGACGAGACTCAACGGGCGGCTGGATGCTTCGCGGCGTGCACGCGTCAGTTTGTCGTAGAATTCGGAATCCTCGAATTGCGTCAAATCGAGCGTCAGCGCCTTTTCCAAGATCATGACGTTGACGCGCTGGCCGAATTGCGCGCGCAGCAGCGACTGTGCGAGCGAAATGCCCCGCTGCGCCATGGCGGTGGCGGCGACCAGCAGCGCCTCCAGGGCGACATATCGCACCACGTCATGCAGGTAAGTCGTGCCGCTGCGATGATGCAGGTCCGCGGCGTGAATCACCGCATCGACGATCTGCGCGCCGATGAAGGCCACGCCCGCCGGCAATACGCCGGCAATCAACGTGAGCACCGCGAGCATGATGCAGAGCGCCTTGTTGGTGCTCCAAACCAGACCCGAGTGCACGGCTGGCTGTATTCGAACACACCCGCAAGGTTTCGGCACAGCGCGCAGCGCCGCCCGGGATTCGGCGGCAGATTGATGGGTCGAAGCTTGGATTGGGCGCTGATGGAATGGTCCCCGCGGTCTATAATAACCCGTCGCAATGGTCAGGTATGGCGGAGTAGTCGTGAAATTCAAGCCCTTGCTCGATCGGTGGAAGAAGGCGCCCGCGCCGGCAAGGACCGCGAAGGAATATGCCGTGCGCTTGCCGCTCGATGATGCCGCGAGACTTCAGGCCCTGGCCGAGCTGTTCCCGGGCCAGTCGATCGAGGAGATCGTGACGGATCTGCTGGGTGCCGGGTTGGACGAGATTGCCGCGGCCATGCCCTATGAAAAAGGCCCCAAAATCATATCGCGCGACGACCATGGAGATCCTGCATACGAGGATGTCGGTTTGACGCCGCGATTCGTCGAATTGACCCGCAAGTACAAGAAAAATCTGCAAACCGGCGCAAAAAAATAGATCCGGGCCGGCGTTGCAGTTGACGCTGCCGGCGAAAGGCGGCGATACTGATCCGCATGTCGACCGCGCGCATTCTTCGCAACACCTGGTGGTGGCGCCTCCGATGAGGAGTGGGCTGGTCGTTTAGCTTTCGATTTTTCGTTTTACCCAGAACCCATCTCCGCGACAAGTGGCGATGGGTTTTTTATTGCCTTGGATGGGCCATGAATGAAGCCGCCGTTTGACATTGCAGCCGACTTGGACACGCCGGTCTCCGCGTATCTGAAGCTCGCGCCCTTTCGTCCGCGATTCCTGCTGGAAAGCGTCGAGGGCGGCGAGCGGCTCGCGCGCTACTCCTTCATCGGCTTCGGCGATTGTCTCGAGGTGCGCATCGAGGCGCAGGGCGTGAACATCGGCGGCGTGCATGCGCCCCGCCCGGGGAGCCGGCACGAATTCCTCGACGTGCTGCGCGGCGCATTGGCGCGCGCGCCGCAGCCGATTCCGCATATTCCCGGCGTACCCTTGTTGGGCGGCTTGGTCGGCTATACCGCGTACGATGCCGTGCGCTATTTCGAGCGCATCCCCGGCCGCAGTCTCGATGCAACGCCGACGCCGCACGCACACTATGTCGCACCGCGTTCGCTGCTGGTGTTCGATCACCTGACGCGCGGCGTCGCACTGCATGCACGACGGCACCGAAGCCGATCGGCAGGCGTTGCGGCGCGAGGTGATCCGGGCGCTGCGCGGCGGCGTGCCCTTGGCGCGCGCGCCGGGAAAATTCTCGCAAGCGGCGCCTTCCTTGACCGAAGAGGCGCACGCGGAGCGCGTGAGACGCGCGCAGGAATACATTGCTTCGGGCGATGTCTACCAGCTGGTGCTCGCGTCTCGATTCGAGGGCACGCCAGAACATCGCGCCGTTCGAAGTCTATCGCGCGCTGCGACTGCTCAATCCCTCGCCATACATGTTTTTTTGCGAACTCGGCGACATCACCGTGGTGGGCTCTTCGCCCGGAAGCACTGGTGAAGTGTCACGCGGGACAGGCGCAATTGCGGCCCATTGCAGGATCGCGGCCGCGCGGCGCGGATGAGGCAGGCGATGCGGCGCTGGAGAGCGAATTGTTGGGCGACCCGAAAGAGAATGCAGAGCACGTGATGCTGGTCGATCTCGCGCGCAACGATTTGGGGCGCGTGGCCGTCGGCCGGCTCGGTGTGCGTCGACCCTTATCGGGTGATCGAGCGCTACAGCCACATCATGCATATCGTGAGCGGCGTGAAGGGCCGCCTGAAGCCGGGTCACGATGCCTTCGACCTGTTCGCCGCAACCTTTCCCGCGGGGACGCTGGTGGGCGCGCCCAAGGTGCGTGCCATGGAGCTGATCGACGAGCTCGAGCCCGTGGGGCGCCAGCTTTATGGCGGGACGGTGGGCTATTTCGGCCGGCATGGCGACATGGATCAGGCCATTACGATCCGCACGCTGGTATTTCGCGGCGATACCTACAGCTACCAGGCGGGAGGCGGTATCGTCGCCGACAGTTCTCGCCCGCGGGCGGAGTACGCCGAGTTGCTCGCGAAGAGCGCAGTGCTGCGGCGGGCGCTCGAGCTCGCGGCGGAGGGCCTGTAAATGCCCGCCGAACATATTGCTCATCGACAACTACGATTCATTCACCTACAACTTGGTGCAGGCGTTCTTGATTCTGGGAGCCGAAGTCGACGTACACCGCAACGATGCCATCGGCGTGGAGCAAGCGCTGGCGCAGAACTACACGCACTTGATCATTTCGCCCGGTCCCGGTACGCCGCGCGATGCGGGCGTATCCATGCGGATGATCGAGGCGTTTGCCGGGCGCATCCCGATATTTGGCGTCTGTCTCGGACATCAATCCTTGGTCGAAGTATTCGGCGGCAAGGTGGTGCGCGCCGCGCGCCTCATGCATGGCAAGGTGTCGCCGGTGCTGCATGATGGCAAGGGCTTGTACTGCCGGCATGCGCCAGAATTTCGAGGCCGGCCGCTACCACTCGCTGATCGCTGAGCCCGGTTCGATACCGGCCGAGCTCGAAGTGACCGCGCGAACCGCAGAGGGCGAGATCATGGGCGTGCGCCACAGATCCTTGGCGTAGAAGGCGTGCAATTCCACCCCGAAAGCGTGCTGACGCCGGACGGTCCCCAGCTCATGGGCAATTTCTTGAAGAGTTGAAGTGGACAATTCACGCGAGATCTTGGAGCAGCTGCTGACGCGGCGGGATTTGAGTGAAGCGCAGGCCGGCGCTCTCCTGCGGCTGCTGACGACCGCGGAGATTGCGCCCGCCATGGCCGGCGCGCTGCTCTCGGCCCTGCGCGCCAAGGGCGTCACGGCCGACGAGGTGCGCGGTTTCGCCGGCGCCATGCGCGCGCTGGCGTTGAAGCCCGCGCTGCCCGAAGGCGTAGATGCCATCGATATCGTCGGCACCGGCGGCGATGGCTCCGGGAGCTTGAATTTGTCCACCGGCGCGGCATTGCTGGCTGCCGCCTGCGGCCTGCCGGTCGTGAAGCACGGCAATCGATCGATCTCGAGCCGCAGCGGCAGTGCCGACTTGATCGAAGCGATCGGGTTCACGCTGCCGCTGGATCAGAATCGCGCAGCCGAGTGTTTCGTCGCCACCGGATTCACCTTCCTGTTTGCGCCGTACTTTCATCCCGCGATGAAAGCGCTGGCACCGATTCGCACCGCGCTCGGCATTCGTACCGTGTTCAATCTGCTCGGACCTTTGACGAATCCCGCCGCGCCGCGCTACTTGCTGATCGGCGCGTACGATGCGCACACGGCTGAATTGATGGCCGGCACCTTGGCGGGCATGCGCATCGAGCGGGGCTGGGTGCTGCATGGCGCCTGCGGATGGGACGAAGCGACACCCATCGGATCGTTCGTGGCATTCGATGTTGCCGGCGGGAAAATCACGCGCCGCGAGGTCAATCCCGAGGAGTTTGGGATTGCGCGTTGTTCGCCGCGGCGAGCTTCAGAGGCGGGGATGCCAAGACGAATCTCAAAGCGCTGCTCGATGTGTTCGAAGGACGCGATCAAGGCGCGCATCTTGACACGCTGGCGTTGCAATGCGGATTGGCTTTGATGATCGCCGGGCGTGCCCAATCCATCGCGGAAGGGATCGCCTTGGCGCGGGCCGTGATCGACAGCGGCAAGGCGCTGGCGTGGCTGCAGCGGTTGCGCGCGTTCGCGCTGCACGCGGATGCCATGAAGAGGCCCGAATGAGCGGCTTCTTGGACGAGATGGCGCGCTCGAGCGCGGCGCGGGCCGCGCAGGCGATGGCTGCTGAGCCCTTCGGCGCGCTTGAACGGCCGCGCCAAGGCGGCGGCACGCGGCTCGCGGCTGGTTTTGTCGCCGCGAGGGTTCGACGTCATCGCGGAACTGAAGTTGATGTCGCCGGCGGCCGGCCGGCTCGGCGCGGCAAACGAGGACTGGCTGCAACGCGTGACCGCGTATGCGCAAGGCGGCGCCGCGGCAGTGTCGGTGCTGACGGAGCCCTTGCGCTTCGACGGTTCGCTGCAGCATTTGCGCCAGGCCAGCGCGGCGCTGGCGCCTTACGAAGTGCCCACGATGCGCAAGGATTTCCTGGTGGACCCCTACCAGGTGCTGGAGGCGCGCGCGGCAGGCGCGGGCGGCGTGCTCCTGATCGTGAGAATGCTGCCGCAAGCGCAAATGCTGCCGCTGCTCGATGCGGCGGCCGAACATGGACTGTTCGTGCTGCTCGAAGCATTCGACTCGGACGACTTGCACGCTGCGCGCGAATTGCTCTGCCGCGCGCAACCCGGCCCGCAGGGCGGCGGCGGCGATGACATCCTGGTCGGCATCAATAGCCGCGATTTGCAGACGCTGGAAGTCGTGCCCGAGCGATTCCAGGCACTGGCGCCGCGGCTGCCGCCCGATCGGCCGGCCGTGGCGGAGAGCGGCGTCGCCACGGCAAGCGATGCGGTGCGCATGATGCGCCTGGGGTTTCAGGCTGGCGCTGATCGGCACGGCGCTCATGAGCCGCGACGATCCGCGCGCTTGCTGCGTGAAATATTGACGACGACGCGGACAGTCAAAGCTTAAATGGCTACACTCCGCGCCATGTGGATCAAGATATGCGGCATCACCGGTGCGGATGCGGTCAGCGCGGCGGCGGATGCCAACGTCGACGCAATCGGCTTCGTTTTCGCGCCGAGCCCGCGCCAGGTCACGCCCGGGCAGGCCGCGCAACTCGCCGCCCTGGCGCCGCCGGGCATTTTGCGCATCGCCGTGGCGCAGCATCCACTGCAGATGAAAGTCGATGAGATTTGCCGCATCCTCAAACCGGATTATTTTCAAACCGATGTCGAGGACTTGCGCGAGCTGAAAATTCCGGCACATATCAAGGTGCTGCCCGTGGTGCGCTTCGGGCGCAAGACCCCGAATCCCTTGCCGGGCCGCATGCTGTTCGAAGGTCCCTCGAGCGGCATCGGCGAGTTGGCCGACTGGGGACGCGCAGCGGAACTCGCGCGGCAGACCGAACTGATTCTGGCCGGCGGCCTGTCGGCGCAAAATGTCGCCGAAGCCATTCAGGCGGTGCGGCCCTTCGGCGTGGATGTCAGCAGCGGGGTCGAATCGGAGCCGGGCGTCAAGGATCCGGCCAAGATCCACGAATTCGTGCGCGCCGCGCGTGCCGCGGCGGCGCATCTGGAGAGCGAATCATGAGTTCGCTGTTGCGCGCCGATGCGTCGCCGGCGGCCTTGCCAGACGCCAAGGGCCGCTTCGGCGCATTTGGCGGCCGCTACGTGCCCGAGACCTTGGTGCCGGCGCTCGATCGGCTGCAGGCCGGCATCGATCGCTATTTGCACCAGCCGGAGTTTCAAGCCGAGTTTTGCCGGGAGCTCAAGCACTGGGTGGGCCGGCCCACGGCGCTGTCGCCCGCGCCGCGCATTGAGCAAGCGTTGGGGCGCGCATGTCTGGCTGAAGCGCGAGGACCTGGCGCATACCGGCGCGCACAAGATCAACAACGCCGTCGGCCAGACGCTGCTGGCCAAGCGCTTGGGGGCGAAGCGCATTATCGCCGAAACCGGCGCCGGTCAACACGGCGTTGCGAGCGCGGCTGCTGCTGCGCGGCTCGGCATGCCCTGCGTGGTGTACATGGGCGCGATCGACGTCGAACGGCAGGCGCCCAATGTGGACCGCATGAAGTTGTTGGGCGCCACGGTGGTGCCGGTGACGGGCGGCGACCAAACCTTGCGCGCCGCCATCGATGAGGCGCTGCGCGATTGGGTCTCCGATCCCGACGGCACCTACTATTCCTTGGGATCCGCCGTTGGACCGCATCCCTATCCTTACCTGGTGCGCGAACTGCAGTCGGTGATCGGCCGCGAGGCGCGCGCGCAGATGCTGGAAGCCGCCGGTTGCCTGCCCGATGTCGCCGTCGCCTGCGTCGGCGGCGGCTCGAATGCCATCGGCTTGTTCCACCCGTTCCTCGATGATCCCTCGGTGCAGCTGCTGGGCGTCGAGGCCGGTGGACGCGGCCCCGGGCTTGGGCGACAACGCCGCATCGCTCACTTTCGGCACGCCCGGAGTCTTGCAGGGCAGCTATACGCTGATTTTGCAGGACGCCTTCGGCCAGGTGCGCGAAACCCACTCGGTGTCGGCGGGCTTGGATTATTCGGGAGTGGGCCCCGAACACGCGTATCTGAAGCAAACCGGGCGCGTGACCTACGAGTCGGCGACCGATTCGGAGGTCCTGGACGCGCTCGCCGAATGCGCGAAATACGAAGGCATTTTGCCGGCCATCGAAAGTGCGCACGCGTTTTTCGGCGCGCGGCGCTTTGCACTGAAAAATCCCGGAGCGCGCATCCTCATCGGCTGCTCGGGCCGCGGCGACAAGGACATGCCGATTCTGCAGAACACGCTTCTCAAAGAGCAGCGCTGATGATGGCCGGCGCGCGCATCGCGGCCGCCATCCAAGCGGCCGCCGCCAAAGGCCGTCCTGCGCTGGTGGGTTACTTGACCGCCGGCTTTCCGGGCCGCCGGCAATTCAAGCAAAATCTCGCCGCCGTCGCCGGCGGCTGCGATGTCGTCGAGATCGGCGTTCCCTTCAGCGATCCGATGGCCGACGGCGCCACCGTTCAGCGCGCGAGCTTCGCGGCGCTGGCCGACGGCGTAACGCTGCCGTGGATCCTGCAGGAATTGCAATCCATCGAGCCGCGCCACGCCGCTCCCATTCTGCTCATGAGCTATTTGAATCCGCTGCTCGCTTTCGGATTGGAGCAGCTGCCGCGCGCCGCGGCGCGCGCAGGCGTCAGCGGCTTCATCGTGCCGGATCTGCCCTTCGAGGAAAGCGCCGACCTGCAACGAGCGCTCGAAGCCGAGGGACTGGCATTGGTGCAGATGGTAACGCCGGTGACCCCGCCCGAGCGCCTGGAGATGTTGTGCCGGGAAGCCAAGGGGTTCGTTTATGCGGTGACCATGACGGGCACGACCGGAAAATCGGCTGACGGCAAGTTCGCCGACGTGCCGCGCGAAGTGCTCGAATACATGGATCGGGTCAAACAGCTTGCCAAGGTGCCGGTGTGCGCAGGCTTCGGGATTCGCTCTGCCCGCCAAGTCGCACGCCTCGCGCCGCACGTCGACGGCGTCGTGGTCGGTTCGGCGCTGGTGGAGACGCTGGAAAGAGGCGAGGATGTGGCTGCGTTCTTGAAATCCCTGCGCTAGGAGCCGTGAGAGTTGAAACGCGTGTTCAGCGCCGCATCGCTGTTGCAAGTCGCGCATGCCCGCAATGTTCTGATTGCTGCGGGCATCGACAGCGAGCTGCGGAACCAGTATCTGGCCGGCGCGCTCGGCGATCTGCCCATGCTGGAAACCTGGCCGCAACTCTGGGTCGAGGAGGCGCTCGAATCGGCGGCGTTGCGCGCGTTGCAGAACGCCGCCGCTGCGCCGGCGGGTGCGCCTTGGGTGTGTGCGCAATGCGGCGAAGAACTCGAACCGCAATTCACGAGCTGTTGGCGCTGCGGTGCGGCTTTTCGGAGTGCATAGCATGTGCCAGTCGTGAGTCTGGCGCCGCGGTGTTCCGAGGACCGCCTCTGACGGCATGGATCCAGCTTTTATATTCAGATGCTTGCACGCGTTTGTCAGACAAACACCGACAGGCCTCAGCGCGAAGTCCGAGCCGAGGATCAGCGCTGCGCCCTGGCAGGCTCAAGCTGCACAGGTTACAAATTGTGACCGTTGACGTGTAACGATTACACGAGCGGTTCAGCAGGAGATTTGTAATGAATAGTGTGAGCTATGGCCTTTCGGAGCGTCCGGCGCCCGCTTCCCCCCCCCACCATGGATTCCTTGCTGGGCAACTCGGTCGCCATGCAGGAAGTGTTTCGCTTGATCGAGCGCGTGGGCCCCACCGAAGCCAGTGTATTGCTCACCGGCGAGAGCGGTTCGGGCAAGGAACTCGCGGCGCAAATGATTCACGCCTGCAGCGCGCGCCGCAACAAACCTTTCATTGCCGTCAATTGCGGCGCCATCCCCGCCGGCCTCATCGAGGCGGAATTATTCGGCTACGAGAAAGGCAGCTTCACCGGCGCGGTGCGCGCCCACGCCGGAGTGTTCGAACGCGCGAACGGCGGCACCCTGCTGCTCGACGAAGTGACTGAAATGCCGCTGGACATGCAGACCCGGCTGTTGCGCGTGCTCGAATCACGCAAGTTCTACCGCGTCGGCGCGAACACCGAATACGCCTCCGATGTGCGCGTGATTGCCGCGACCAACCGCTGCCCGCTGTCGGCGGTGCAAGCGGGTCAGCTGCGCGAGGATTTGCTGTACCGCCTGGCCGTGTTTCCGATCGACATGCCGCCCTTGCGCAATCGCGGCGATGACGTCGAACTGCTGGCGAATCATTTCTTGGCGGAACTCAATGCCGAGGCCATGACGCAAAAGCGGCTCTCCGCGCACGCGCGCATGACGCTCATGCAGCATTCCTGGCCGGGCAACGTGCGGGAATTGAAGAACTGCATCGAGCGTGCATTCATTCTCGGCGATACCGTTCTCGAATTGGCGCCGCTGATTCAGAACGCGGCCCGCAGCGAAGCGCCGGGCGGTCCGGGAACGGGCGGCGGCGCGGATCGCGACCGTCTGGAGATTCGGGTCGGATCGCGCATCTACGACATGGAGCGTTCGCTGATCGAAGCCACCCTGGACTATTTCAAAGGCAACAAGCGCCGTGCCGCCGATGCGCTGGGCTGCAGCCTGAAGACGCTGTATAACAAGCTGAACGGCTATTCACAAAGACAGGAATGCGCGAATTCCTGATTGCGCGTCATTTAGGGGAAAAAAGTGTCAAGAGTATTGATCGCAGACGATCATGCGGTGGTCCGGGCCGGATTTAAGCAATTTCTCGAAGCCGATTCGAGCATCAATGCCGTGGGCGAAGCGGCGAGCGGCAATGCAACGCTCGATGCGCTGCGCGAGTCCGAATGGGACCTGGTTCTGCTGGATATTCACATGCCGGACCGCAGCGGCCTGGACATCTTGCGGCACATTCAAACCGGACATCCGAGCGTCAGGGTCCTCGTCATGAGCGGATTGCCGGAACAACAGTATGCGGTGAACGTTTTGCGCGCCGGCGCGAGCGGCTACCTTTCGAAGGACAGCGCTCCCGAAGAACTCATGAAGGCGGTGCGCACCGTGCTCTCGGGCAGGCGCTACGTCAGCGCCGCGCTCGCGGAAATATTGGTGGCGGATCTGGACGGCGATCCGGACAAGCCGCTGCACGCGCGGCTCTCGACGCGCGAGTTTCAAATCTTTCTGCAAGTTGGCGGCCGGCCGCGGCGTTTCCGACATCGCGAATGAACTGAGTCTGAGCGTCAAGACCGTCAGCACCTATCGGAGCCGCATCCTGGAAAAGATGAGCTTCACCGCGAATGCCGACATTACTTCGTACGCGCTGCGCAACGGGCTTATTCAATAAGCGGCACATTGTGAGCGCCCTTCACCACGACTCGAGTTTGTTCAGGGCGACATGTTAATGGTGCGCTCTCTGCGGGTATTGCTGGTCGAGGACTCGAAAGTATTGACCGAGAGACTGACCGAGGCGATCCGCCAGATTTCCGACGTGGAACTGATCGGCACCGCCGACACCGAGTCGGCGGCGCTGGCGGCCGTCAAGCGCGACGCGGTCGACGTGATCATTCTCGATCTGCATTTGAAACAGGGCACGGGCTTTGGCGTCATGCGCGCGCTGGCCACCACGCAACACAAGCCGCGGATCATCGTGCTGACCAACTACGACCTGCCCGAATACAAGAATGCGGCGATCGCGCTCGGCGCGACGCATTTCCTCGACAAAGCCCGCGACTACGGCCGCCTGCCGGAAGTACTGCACGAGATCTGCGAAGCGCATTTGTCGAAGCATTGAGCGTTCGCGGCGCCTCGCGGCGCAAAACCTCAGTCGGCGCAAAAGCCCATATTTCGCCGGGAATTCCAGCGCATCGGTGTCATATCCATCCCACATTCTCGTAATGTCTACCATCGCGTCCGGCAATTTCTACAGCCCGTCGGAATTGAAACGACACGCACCGCGCGAAACGCGCGAAGCGCTCGCGCGGCATCGAAAATGCCTTTGGCACGCATGTTGCTCCTTGAAAAGTAGTGCGCCGGTCTTGGCCGCGACATCACGAGGAGTAACACATGTTAGTAGGAAAATCCGACATCAGGTATGCGGTGCTTGGCGCGGCAATCGCATTGAGCGCCGCGGGCTGCGCCTCCATGCCGATCCCAAACGAGAAGATCGCGGTGGCGAAATCTTCGCTGCAAGCCGCGGAACAGGCGGGCGCGCCGGAATTGGCGCCGGTGGAAATGGCCGCGGCGCGCGACAAATTGGCGCGCGCCGAAAAGGCGGCCGCCGACCGCGACGCGAAACCCGCGACCGACTGGGCCGAGCAGGCGAACGCCGATGCGCAGCTGGCCGAGGCAACTGCGCAGGAACACCGCTCGCACAAGGCGGCGGTGGAATTGGACGCCAGCCTGCAGGCGCTGCGGCAGGAATCGTCGCGCAACACCCAAGCAAATCAATGAGGATTTAGTCATGAACGCGAAATTAATCACCGCAATGGGCTTGGCCGTCGCCTTGAGCGCCTGCGCCACCATGCCGCAGCCCAACCCGGCGCTCGAGAATGCGCGCGCGGCGGTGCAGGCGGCCGAAGCCGATCCGAACGTCAATAAGTACGCGCCGTTGGATTTGGATCGCGCCAAGAAGGATCTCGCCGCGGCAGAAGATGCAGCGCTGCAGCACCACGATGCGGAGATCGCGCAGCCCGCATACCTTGCCGCGCAAAATGCGCGCATCGCACAGGCGCACGGAGCGGCGAAGGCGGATGATGCGCGCGTGGCCGCGGGCCAGACGGAGCGCGACCGGATCATGCTGGCGGCGCGCACGCGCGAGGCGGAAAACGCCAAAGCGTCCGCCGCCAATTCTCAGGCTGTGGCAGCGGCCGCCCTGAACCAGCGAGACCAGGCGAACCAGGATGCCGCGCAGGCGCAGCAAGAGGCTGCGCAGGCTCAGGCCGAGCTCGAAGCCTTGAAAGCGACGCCCACCTCGCGCGGATTGGTGCTGACATTGGGCGATGTGATGTTCGACACGGGCAAGTCGGAGCTGAAATCCGGGGGAATGCGCAAGATCGATCAGCTCGCGCAATTCCTCACCGAACATCCGCAACGGCGCGTGGAGATCGACGGCTTTACCGACAGCGTGGGCAGCGATGCCTATAACGAAGAGCTGTCGCAACGCCGTGCCGATGCGGTGAAGGCCGCGCTGGTGAGCCGCAACGTCGACCCGGCGCGCATCAGCACGGAAGGTTTCGGCAAAGCCTACCCCGTAGCCAGCAACAACGATTCCGGGGGCCGGCAATTGAATCGCCGCGTCGAGGTCGTGATCGGCGGCGCCAACGGCTCGCCGATATCGCCGCGTTCGGGATCTTAGAGAGCCACGGAGGCGAGCGGGTGCTCGCCTCCGTCCGGCGCAATCTGCGGCAGCATCCTGGCCAAGGGAATGCGCGCCGTCACCACTGTGCCGCCCGAGTCGGGACTGCCAATGTCCCATGCTCCGCCCAAGCCGGCGATCCGATGCCGCATCGAGACCAAACCATGCGTGGTGCTGGTGAGCAGGCGGCCGGCGGCAATGCCCTTGCCGTCATCGGTGATGCGCAAAGTGAATGTGTCCGCGTCGATCGCGATGAAAAGGTCGGCGCATTTGGCTTCTGAATGCTTCAAAACGTTGGTCAAGGCCTCTTGTGCGATGCGAAACACCCCGATGGCGGCGTCCGGGTTGAATTTCAGCTCGCTTTCAGGAATCGTTTCGGTACAGCGCAACCCGGTGCGCCGGCAGGTTTCCTTGAATTGCCAGCGCAGGGCCGCGAACAAACCCATATTGTCGAGCAAGGTGGGGCGCAGCTCCTCGACCACGCGGCGTTTCAGGTCGACGCCGGCGCTCAACGACTCGTGAATGCGCTTGAAGCGCTGCTCGATGGAGGGGTCCGCCGTCGGCAGCCGTTGCTGCAGCCAGGATAAGTCCATGCGCGCCGCCACCAAGAGTCCGCCCAGCTCATCGTGCAGCTCCCGCGACAGCGCCGATTTCTCCTGCTCGGAGACACCCTGCAAATGTGTCGAGAGCGCGGTCAATTCCCGGGTCCGCGCCGCGACCTCGAGCTCCAGCTGCATTTTCTGGTCGCGCAGGGCGGCGGCCTGGCGCGCCCGCCGCCGCATGTCGCCGTAGACCAGCCGGATCGCGAGCAGCACCAAGCCAATATTCAAGATCGCACCCGCGGCCGATACCCAGCGCGAGAGGCGAAAATCCTGTTGCCATTCCGCGTTGGCGGCGGCCGCCTCGCCCGCTTCTTCGCTGCGCATTGTGGCGACAATGGCGCCGATCGAGTCCATGGTGCGTTTGCCCACGTCCGTGCCGATCACGCTGGCTGCCGGGGGAATGCCGCGTTTCTTGAGGATTGCGATGCCGTCGGCGAGTTCCCCGAGCTCCTTCCCGGTCAGCACTCGTAGCTGGTGAAATTCGCTGCTGCCGTCATCGCCGCCGTAGGCATCGTGCAGCCCATCGAGCGACTGCCCGACCCGGGCCACCGCATCCGCATAGGGTGCCAGGTAGGCGCGTTCCGACGTGAGCAGGTATCCGCGCTGTGCGGATTCTGCGTCCGTGATCTGGCCCGCGAACGCATTGAGGGCCTGCTCCCGCAATTGCGAGCGGTGCGCGCGCTCATTGGCCCTATTCAAGCGAGTCTGGCCGGCCGCGGCGAGAAAAAAGAGTCCGATCAGGAACCCGATCAGGAGGATGGGCGGCAATGCCAGGTACCAGCGTCCAATCCCGCCCAGCTCCTCACCCAAAATTTTCATTTAAAATGCCCGCGTTGCCGGGCTTGAGTTTAACATGTGAGCGTAATCCTACAGGCGGGCTCGGGACGAACCGATGTCTGCCCCTCATCGGTAAAGGCATAGTGGGGAACGGTGCGATCGGGCGCAACGGGGGGGCCGCGGGCCCCATCCACTTAAGGAGATTGAAAATGGAAGCGAATTTCGACAATACGGCAGATCAGGCCCGTGCCACGGGCCGCCGCTTGAAGAACGATCTGACCGACGGCCTCAGCGATATCAAGGGCGCGGCTTCCGGCGAAATCAAGAATCTGATCGCAGACGTCGAAGATCTCATGGCACGCATCGCTGATCTGAAGGACGCCGACGTGGTGCGCGTGCGCGGCAAGGTGCAACGCGCGGTGGACGCAACCAAGCAAAGTTTTGCGGACAGCGCCGAGTCCATCCGGCGCCAGGCGCAAAACGTGGCGAGCACGGCCGATGACTATGTGCGCGAGAGCCCCTGGCAGGCGATCGGCATTGCGGCATTGGTCGGTGCGGTGGTGGGTATTTTAGCGACGCGCCGCTCCTAAGGCCGAAGAACCACAGTGCGCGGCCTCTGGTCACTGCCGAAAGCCGGCCCTGCGCTGATGCGCCATATCGGCGCCTATATCGATTTGGCGGCTTTGGATCTGGCGCGCACCCATCGCGAAATCACCGCGCAAGTGGTGGCCGCGGCGGTCGTCGCAATCTGCGTATTGTTCGCGGTCTTCCTGAGCTGCCTGGGGGTAATCGCGTATTTCTGGGACACGCCGTATCGGTTGGCCGCCATTGCGTGCCTGGCCGGCATCTTCGTGCTGGCGGCAATCGCGGCCGCCGTCTACCGCGCGCGCGCGGCGCGCGCACGATCGCCGCTGCTCGCCGACGTGCGGCGCGAGTGGCAGGAAGATCGCGTGATTCTCGAAAAGATCCTCTCCTCGGACGAGGATTGATATGGCCGACAACGACGCAGCAGAGCGAGACTTGATTCATGAGCGGCTGGCGCAGTCCCGCGAGGAACTGCGTCTGCTGCTCGATCCGCCGCCCGCTCAAGACGATGGCGGCGCCGGGAGCGGCAATGGCCGCATGGGGTTCCCGCGCAGCCGCACCATGCAAATGCTGTTGAGTGGGCGCGGCTTGGGTACCTTGGGCGCGCTTGCCGGCGGCCTGCTCATTGCCCGTCCGGCGCTGGCGTTGCGCTTGCTGCGCTTCATACCCGCGAGCGCCGTGGCCAAAATGCTCATGGCCAAGGCGCTGAACGCACTGAAAGCCAAGCCGCATAACCCGGCGCCCTGACCGGCGGCTATCCCAGGGTGATTTCACCGTAGTGATAACGGCCGTCATCCATGAGTTGAAATTCACCAGTCGCGCCGCTCAAATCCTTGCCGTCGAGCGCTGCGTGCGCAATGCCGCGATTCACGCCGCGGGGATTCTTGACCGATATGCGATAGCGGGACGTGCCGTGCTTATAGGTGAATTCAAAACCGGGCCAGGCCCGCGGGATGCACGGGTCGACGATCAGCGTGGTTCCGCGCACCTTGATTCCCAAAATGCCCTCTGCGGCGGTGCGGTACATCCATCCCGCCGACCCGGTATACCAAGTCCATCCGCCGCGCCCCACATGTCCCGGCGCGGAGTACACATCGGCGCACACCACATAGGGTTCCACCTTGTAGCGGTGAATGCCGGCGGTCGTGCTGGCGTGATTGATGGGGTTCAGCAGCGCGAACAATTCGCCGGCGCGATCGCCGTCGCCCAGCAGCGCGAAGGCGAGCGCGGTCCACATCGCCGCGTGCGTGTACTGCCCGCCGTTCTCGCGCAGGCCCGGGGGATAGGCCTTGATGTAGCCAGGATCCTTGGCGCTGTGGTCGAAGGGCGGCGTGAACAGTTTCACCAGCCCATCGCTGCGGCTGACGAGCTGGGTGTTGACTGCGGACATGGCTCGCAGCGCGCGCTCGCGCGGCGCTGCGCCGGAGATCACCGCCCAGGACTGCGCCACCGCATCGATGCGGCATTCGTCGCTGGATACCGAGCCCAACACGGTGCCGTCGTCGTAGTAGCCGCGCCGGTACCAGTCGCCGTCCCAGGCCTCGCGTTCGATGGCCTGCTGCAGGGAAAATGCGTGCTTGCGCCACGCGGCGGCGGCGTCATTGGCGCCGCGCGCCTCGGCGATCGGCGCAAAGCGCATCAAGGCGGCATGCAGGAACCAGGCGAGCCATACGCTCTCGCCGCTTCCTAAGATGCCGACCCGATTCATGCCGTCGTTCCAATCGCCGGTGCCGAACAGCGGCAAGCCGTGCGCACCTATCGCCAAACTCGAATCGAGGGCGCGAACACAGTGCTCGAACAAGGGCGCCGGATCGCCCGAGGGCGGCGCCCAGAACTTTTCCATATCGCCGGGCGCGAGGGGACCCCCGCCCAAGAAAGGTACGGGCTCGTCGAGCACCGATCGATCGTCCGTGACCTCCAGGTAGTGAGCAACGACGAACGGCAGCCAGATGCGATCATCCGATACCCGCGTCTTGATCCCCTGACCCGAGGTCGGGAGCCACCAGTGCTGCACGTCGCCTTCCGCGTACTGCTGCGCGGCCGCTCTTAGGATATGCGCGCGAGTGGTTGCCGGCGAGGACACGCACAAGGCCATCACGTCCTGCAGCTGATCGCGATACCCGTAAGCCCCGCTCGACTGATAGAAGGCGGTGCGTCCCCACACGCGGCTGCTCAAGGTCTGGTACAGAAGCCAACCGTTGACCAGGATATCCAGCGATCGGTCGGGCGTTTTGACTTGAACTACACCCAAGGTGCGATCCCAAAAATCTGTCACGCGCTCGAAGACCTCATCGAGGTTCGCGCCGCGATAGCGCTGCGCCAAGGCAACGGCGGTTTCCGACGAGCTCTCCTCGCCGAGAAACAGCTTCAGCTCGATCGCCTCGCCGGGGTTCAAGCTGACCTTTGTTTGCATGGCGCCGCAGGGGTCCAGTCCTCCTCCCACCCGGTTGGCCAGCGGCTGCGGACCCAAGAGCGCCGCCGGTTCGGCCAGCGAGCCATGGCGCCCGATGAATTCGGTCCGATCGGCGGTGCAGCTTTGCTGCGCTCCCGCCATATCCATGAAGGCAACTCGTGCCTTGAAATCGGCGCTCCAGGGGTTGCGCGCCAGCAAGGTGCGCGAGGCGGGGTCGATGGCCGTGATGATGAAGGGCGCCGCGCGGTTGTTCTGATTTCCGAGCACCCAATCGAGGTAATGGGTGATCGACAATTGGCGCGGTTCGGCGCAGACGTTCTTGATCTTCAGCCGCGAGATTTTGATCGGATCGGCGAGCGGCACGAACTGCGTCAGGTTCGATGCAATGCCGTGCGAGGTGTGTTCCGTGCGCGTGTAGCCGAAACCGTGCCGCACCACATAGACGGAGGAGCGCTCGCGAATCGGCAGCGGACTGGCGCTCCAAAGATCGCCGGATTCTTCATCCCGAAGGTAGACTGCCTCGGCGCTGGTATCGCTGACCGGATCGTTGCACCACGGCGTGATTTGGTTTTGCTGCGCATTCAAGGACCAGGTGCTGCCGGATCCATCGGCGGAGACCAGACAGCCGAATTGCGGATTGGCGATCACGTTGATCCAGGGCGCGGGAGTCCATTGGCCGTCGTCGAGCACGACCACATATTCGCGGCCGCCGCAGTCAAAGCCGCCCAGACCGTTGAAGTACTCGAGCGCCGGCAGCGCGTGCGGCACCGGGGCGCGCAGATCGTCGCCGCTGTTTTCGCGCCGCAGACGCGCGGCGCCCGGCGGCTCCTGCGGACTTGCCAGTTGCTCGCGCAGCGTCTGTGGGCCGCAGCTGAGCACCGCGCGCGCCGCCACTTGCAGAAAATCGCGCTGCTCCGGGGCCAGAGCATCGGCACGCAGCGCGACCGCAATCCCTTTCACGCTGCGGTCGTGCCCGATCGAGGCTGCGAGCATGGTGGCCAGCGAAGCCGCAGCCGCGGGGGGCGCCGTATTCAATATGACCAGATCGACCACCAAACCCTTGGCTTGCCAATAGGCTTGCGCGCGCAGCAATTGCCGCACCCGCTCGATGCCGTCCTCGGCACCGATCTGGACAAGCACGATGGGCGAATCGCCCGATACGCCGAGCGCCCACAAGGCCGGTTGACCGAGTTGATTGCGATCGAGCAGTTCCGCGCCGGCGCGCAGCGAAGCGTCGGAATACAGCATGCATTGCGCGAGTTCCTGGAAAAGCTCCGCATCCTCGCCGCTGATGCCGAGGTCGCGCAGCCGGGCTGCCGCGCGGGTGCGCGACAGCGTTTTCGTGCGCTGAAAAGCCGCTTCGCCGCCGAGCTTGTCGACCAGCTGCAGTGCCTGAGCGCGGCTCGCGCCGATTCCGGTCCAAAACGCCGCATGCACGGTTTCGCCCGGGTCGATTCGCACGCGGCGCCGCAGCGCCAATACCGGATCGAGCACCGTGCCCACGGAACCGGACAAGGGCCTCGCCTCCATGATGGACGCCGCGTTGCGGACGCTGTGTCCGCGGCCCAGGAAACGCGCGCGGTCGGTTTCGAACTGCAGGCCGCCGATGGCCTCGCCCTGGAGGGAATTGAAATGCGCCAGCCACAGCTGAGCCTGCCCGGGATCGCGCGGCCGACGGGTGGCCAGCAGCGCGCCGCGCGCGGCGACAAATTCGGTCTGCACGAACATCTTGGAAAATGCCGGATGCGCGGAATCCGCCGCCGCGGGGCTCAAAACCACCTCCGAGTACGAGGTCAGCTCGATCTCGCGCGCGCCGCGGCCTTCGTTGCTGAGCGACAAGTGCCGCACCTCCGCGTCGTCCTCCGCAGACACCATGATCTGCATGATGGTGCGGATCGGTCCGTCTTTGCGGCGGAATTCCGCGCGGTCCTCGAAGAAATCGACCTCGTAGATTTCGGATTCCCTGCCGATCGGCTGGTAGCCGGCCGACCAAACGTGGCCGTTGAACACGTCGCGGAGGAAAATATAGAAACCCCAAGGATCGCAGGTGGGATCCTCCCGCCAGCGCGTCAGCGCAATGTCCTGCCAGCGGCTGAACCCCGAGCCTGCCGTGGTCAGCATCACCGAATAACTCCCATTCGACAAAAGGTGGGTGCGCGGCGTCGCCTGGTACGCAGAGGTGAAGCGGCGGGGAGGGTCTAGCGGCATTGAGGGTGCTGCGGCCGGGTACATCGCGCTTGAAATCCCACGGGGTAGGGTGCTAATTCCGGCCGAGGCAAAATGTGCGCTCGGCGGGCTTGGCAGAGTTTACTTTAGCCCCGGATTCTCGCGGTGACATACCCGACGCAGCGATCTCAGACTGATCGAAATCATGCGTCCGCGCGATCGGCACATCGACCCAAGAGAACGTAATCCGATGCCTACATGCCGCGCTCATGGGTTCAATTTCCACATGGCCAGGTTGAGCGCGGCGATCATGGTCAGCCACGAAAAATACGGCACCAAGATGAGCGCCGCCGCGAACTTCACGCGCGCGAATTCGCGCAGGGTCCAGCCCACCGCGAGCCACAGCGCCACGATCTCGAACAGTCCCGCGTCGATATTCTTCAAACCGAAGAACACCGGCGGCCACAGGCTGTTGAGCAGCAGCTGCAGGCAATATGCGCTGATCGCCGCAGCGCGGCCGCGATGATAGCGCTCGCGCCAGACGATCCAGGCAGCGGTCGCCATCGATACGTAGAGCGCGATCCACACCGGCGGGAACCAACTTTGCGGCGGCACCCATGCCGGCTTCAGCAAAGCCGCGTACCAATGCGCGGCCGGCGCCGAAAAGCCCGGCGAGAAGGCCGCGCCCACGGCGCCCGCGCCGAGCGCCAGCACCAAAAACGCGGCCAAGGCGGGCAAATTCGGGCGGGAATTGCGGCCGCGATAGCTGGTTCTGCTTTCTATGGGAATTCTCATTCGATCCTAAGGCCGGGGCCGCGATCTCAACAACAGAACGATGGCAACGATCATCTGCGCCGCCCCGAACCAGCGATACTGCATCGGCTGCGCCAGCCAAATCATGCCGCACAACCACAGCACGCCCGCGGCCAGCCACAGGTCGCGCCGCGCCGCCGCCGCACGCATCTCGGCGCGCATGCGGGCCAGCTCGAGCTCGACGCCGGATGCGCTGCCCTCGGCTTTCTCGCGGATGGAGCTCTGCACGATTTGCGGAATCTGGCGCAAGGCCAGCAACGCGTCGGGCCAATGCGCGCGAATCTCCTTGAAAACGGTGCGCGGGGCTACGCGCTCTCTCATCCATTCGCGCAGCACCGGCTGCGCGGTCTTCCAAAGATCGAGTTCAGGATAGAGCTGCCGTCCCAAACCCTCGATGTTGAACAGCGTCTTTTGCAGAAGAATCAGCTGCGGCTGCACCTGCATATCGAAGCGCCGCGCCGTCTCGAACAGCCGCAGCAGCACCTGGGCGAAGGAAATCTCCCCGAGCGGCTTGTTGTAGATGGGCTCGCACACCGTGCGCACCGCCGATTCGAGCTCGTCGACCCGCGTGGCTTTCGGCACCCAGCCGCTTTGGATATGCAGCTGCGCGATGCGGCGATAGTCGCGGTTGAAGAAAGCCATGAAATTTTCCGCCAGATAGTGCTGATCGCGAGGCTGCAGGGTGCCGACGATGCCGAAATCCACGGCTGCGTAACGCGGATTTCGCGGATCATCGATCTGCACGAAGATATTCCCCGGGTGCATGTCGGCGTGGAAGAAATTGTGGCGGAACACCTGCGTGAAAAAGATCTCGACGCCGTTCTCGGCCAGCCGGGCGATGTCCGCGCCGCGCGCCCGCAACTCCTCGACGCGGCTCACGATGATGCCGTGAATGCGCTCCATGACCATGACGTTCTGACGGCAGTAGTCCCAGTGGATTTGCGGCACGTAGAGCAGCGGCGAACCGGCGAAATTGCGCTTCAGCTGCGCAGCATTGCCGGCCTCGCGCATCAGATCGAGTTCATCGGTGACGGTCTTGCGGTATTCGCGCACCACTTCGATGGGCCTGACCGGACGCGCCTCGACCCAGTATTCAGCGGCGAGTTTTGCCAGGGCGTCGAGCACTTCGAGGTCAAGGTCGATGACCTCGCGCATGCCGGGGCGCAGCACCTTGACCACCACCTCGTCGCCGTTCTTCAAGGTCGCTGCATGCACCTGCGCGATGGATGCGGCCGCCAAGGGCGTGGAATCGAAGCTGCCGAAGATCTCGCCGAGCGGCTGGGCGAAGGTTTTCTCGATCATGGCGATCGCGAGGGCGCCGGGAAAGGGCGGCACGCGGTCCTGCAGCTTCGCCAGCTCATCGGCGATGTCGACCGGCAGCAGGTCGCGCCGCGTCGAGAGCGCCTGGCCGAATTTCACGAAAATCGGGCCCAACTCCTCGAGCGCGAGCCGCAGGCGTTCGCCGCGCGTGCCGCCGACGCGGCGCTGGAACCAGGTCCATGGCGAGACATAGTAGAGGTAGCGCAGCGGCCGGTACAGATGAGTGGCGCGCACGAACTCATCGAGCCTGTGACGCACCAATGCGCGCTGGATCTTGAGCAGCCTGCCGAGCACCCGCAAGCGCATCACTTGGCCTTCGCCAGGCGCTCGATCAAATTCAGGCGAGCCTCGATTCGATCCATGCTTTCCCGCACGCCGTCGACGCCGCGCAGGTACTCTTCCATTTCGGTCTTGGTCACCAGATCGCGGCCTTCCTCCTGCAGGTACTCGGCAATATTTTCGCCGGCGGTGCGCCGCGCGCGCCGCGCCCAAGTCCGCACGCTCCTGGCAAGCTGCGACAGATGCCGCGCCGGCAGGTCGCCCACCCAGCGAGACAGCTCCTCCTCCAAGTCCGGCCGCGCCGCCGCGAACAAGTCGCGGTACAGATTGGCAATCTCGGCATCGCCGCGAATCTGCACCGAGCTTGCGGTGCGCGCGCCCGGCGTCGCCGCCTTGAGCATTTGCAGCAGCGCCGGGGCCGATCCTGAAATCACCGCATCCGCCGGCGAATCATCGCCCGTGAGCAGCGCCGCGCGGCCGCCGCTGCAGGTGGCGCGCACCCGGGTGATGCCATCGACATCGACCTGCAGACTTGCGCCTTCGAGACGTTTGGCGAGCGCGGCGGCGCGCGTCGAAGCCGCGATGTTTCGATTCAGGACAGCTTCGGCCGATGCCAACCAGGCGGGAGTTGCGGGCATGCCGGGCTGCTCCCCTAGATCTTGAAGCCGCGGTGCACGGCGACGATGCCGCCGCTGAGATTGTGATAGCGAGCCTGGATGAAGCCGGCGCCACGCAGCATCTCGAGCAAGGTTTCTTGATTCGGATGCATGCGGATCGATTCCGCCAGGTAGCGATAGCTGTCCGCATCCTTGGCGATCAGGCCGCCGAGCCGCGGCAACACTTTGAAGGAATAGGCGTCGTAAAGCGGCTTGAGGCCCGGCAGCACCGGCGTCGAAAATTCCAGCACCAGCAACTGGCCGCCGGGTTTCAGCACCCGGTGCATGGAGCGGAGCGCGGCGGCCTTGTCGGTCACATTGCGCAAACCAAAACCGATGGTCACGCAGTCGAAGGCGTTGTCCTCGAAAGGCAGGCGCTCCGCGTCCGCCACGATGCACTCCACATTACCCACGAATCCCGAATCGAGCAGGCGGTCGCGGCCGATGTCGAGCATGGCCGGATTGATGTCCGAGAGCACCACCCGGCCCGACTTGCCGACTTGCCGCAGCAACCCCGCCGCCAAATCACCGGTTCCGCCGGCGACGTCGAGAGCGCTTTGACCCGCGCTCAGGCCGGTCAGCGACAGCGTGAAGCGTTTCCACAACCGATGTGCGCCCAGGGACATCAGATCGTTCATGATGTCGTATCTGTCCGCGACCGAGGCAAATACGGCGTGCACGCGCCCGGCCTTGTCGGCCGCCGCGACCTTTTCGAAGCCAAAATCCACTGTGGGATCGGAATCAGCCATGGCGGCCCTGTTGCAGGTTCAGGCGCCCATTGTAGCCGACTCGGAAGAGAGCCCTGCCGGGAAGCCTCCTAAGGCTTGGGCGCTCTTGGATCGCCTGAATCCGCGGCCTGCGCGCAGCGCTCTTGATAGCGCGCCCAATTCACGGCGCGGTCTCTGCCCAGCTGGTACAGGACGTTCCAGGAATACAGTCCGGTATTGTGGCCATCGTCGAAGAACAGGCGCAGCGCGTAGTTGCCCACCGGTTCCACTGCGCTGATCCCGACGTGTTGCTTGCCCCGCACCAGCGCGCCTTCGCCGCCGCCATGGCCTTTCACCTCGGCCGAGGGCGAGAACACCCGCAGGTATTCGAACGGCAGCTCGAAGCGCGAGCCATCATCGAAACTCACGTCCAGCAGGCGCGATTCGGTGCGCAGCCTGATATCGGTGGGTTGCGCCGGCTGCGAGGCGCTCACAAAATGTACCGCGACAGATCCTGATCCTTGGCCAGCTCGCCCAGATTGCCTTCAACGTACTCGCGATTGATCACGACGCGGGTGCCGTTGCGATCCGCCGCATCGAAGGATACGGTCTCGAGCAGCCGCTCCATGACCGTGTGCAGACGCCGCGCGCCGATGTTCTCGGTGCGCTCATTGACCTCGAAAGCCACTTCCGCGAGCCGCTGCACGCCGGATTCCGCGAATTCCAGCGTCAACCCTTCGGTGGCCATCAACGCCGAGTATTGCCGGCACAACGAGGCATCGGGTTCGGTCAAAATCCGCACGAAATCGCCGACCGCCAACGGCTCGAGCTCCACGCGGATCGGCAAACGGCCCTGCAATTCCGGAATCAGGTCCGAGGGCTTCGACATGTGAAACGCGCCGGATGCGATGAAAAGAACGTGATCGGTTTTGACGGTACCGTACTTGGTGTTCACCGTGCAGCCTTCCACCAGCGGCAGCAAGTCGCGCTGCACGCCTTCACGCGACACGTCCGCGCCCGTGGTCTCCTGACGGCGCGCGATCTTGTCGATTTCATCGATGAAGACGATGCCGTTCTGCTCGGCGTTCTCGACCGCGCGCAGCTTCAGTTCCTCCTCATTGATCATCTTCGAAGCTTCCTCGTCGACCAGCAGCTTCAATGCCTCCTTGATTTTGACCTTGCGGCTGCGGGTGCGGCCTTGCCCCAGGTTCTGGAACATGCCCTGCAGCTGCTGGGTCATTTCTTCCATGCCGGGCGGCGCCATGATTTCCAAGCCCACCGGCAGCGCGCGAACTTCGATCTCCACCTCGCGATCGTCCAATTGGCCTTCACGCAGCATTTTGCGAAAGCGCTGCCGGGTGTCGTTGTCCTTCGAGCCGGTCTCGCCCGTGAAACCCGCGGAAGCCCGCGGCAACAAGATATCGAGCACCCGGTCCTCCGCCGCGTCGGCGGCACGATGGCGGACTTTGGCCATTTCTTCTTCTCGGGTCATTTTGACGGAGATCTCGACAAGATCGCGGACGATCGAATCAACTTCGCGTCCAACATAGCCCACTTCCGTGAATTTCGTAGCCTCGACCTTGATGAAAGGCGCCTTGGCGAGCCTTGCCAGACGGCGCGCGATCTCGGTCTTGCCCACCCCGGTGGGCCCGATCATGAGAATGTTCTTCGGGGTGATCTCCGAGCGCAGCGATTCAGCGACTTGCTGGCGGCGCCAGCGGTTGCGCAGGGCGATCGCCACCGCGCGTTTGGCGGCTTTCTGGCCGACAATATGCTTGTCGAGTTCCTCGACGATCTCGCGCGGTGTCATCTGCGAGGAGCCCGACTGGAGCACTCGAGCCTGTCCGAGCATTCACTAGAGCTCCTCGATGGTCAGGCTGCGATTGGTATAAATGCAGATGTCCGCGGCGATGTTCAGCGACCGCTCGACAATGTCGCGAGCCGACAAGTCGCCGCTTTGCATGAATGCCAGCGCAGCCGCTTGCGCGAAGCCCGAGCCCGAACCGATGGCGATCAGATCATGCTCGGGTTCGATGACATCGCCCGTGCCCGAGATGACATAGGTGCTCTCGGCATCGGCCACGCAGAGCAGCGCCTCCAGGCGCCGCAGGCTGCGGTCGCTGCGCCAGTCCTTTGCCAGCTCGATGGCCGCACGCGTGAGATTGCCGAATTTCTCCAGCTTGCCCTCGAAGCGCTCGAACAAGGTGAAGGCATCCGCCGTGCCGCCGGCGAATCCGGCCAGCACCTTGCCGCCGTATAGCCGCCGCACTTTGCGTGCGTTGGACTTCATCACGCTTTGCCCCAAGGTGACTTGGCCGTCGCCGCCCACCGCCACGCGGCCATTGCGCCGCACCGCCAGAATGGTGGTGCCGTAAATTCGATCGGGATCGTGTTTCATGGAAGTGTTTGACTACCGTGGGGCCGACTTGGAGCCCTTTCAAGCTCGGGGCCGGCGCCGGGCCCGCGGATGCGCGGCATCGTAAACGCTGGCCAGGCGTTGAAAATCCAGATGCGTGTAAACCTGGGTGGTGCCGATGTCGGCGTGGCCCAGCAATTCCTGCACGCCGCGCAGATCGCCGCTCGACTCCAACAGGTGAGTCGCAAAGGAGTGGCGAAACATATGCGGGTGCACGTGCATCGAGAGGCCCTGGCGGCGCGCCCACAGGCCCACCCGCAACTGCACCGCGCGCACCGACAGGGGCCGCCCCGATTTCCCCACGAAGAGCGCGCCGCCGTCCGCCGCCGCGGCGTCGCCCCGCATGAGGGCCGTGCGTTCCGACAGCCATCTCTTCAATGCCTCGATGGCGTGGCGCCCCATCGGCACGATGCGTGTTTTGCTGCCCTTGCCGAGCACCCGCACGGTGCGATCGGTCAAATCGACCTCGGCGACGTGCAGCCCCACCAATTCGCTCAAACGCAGGCCCGACGAGTAGAACAATTCCATCATCGCCTTGTCGCGCGCCGAGAGCGAATCGTCCACCCGAAAGTCGAGCAGCCGCGCCATTTGATCGGCGTCCAAGGTCGGCGGCAGCCGCTTCTTTGATTTGGGCGCGCGCACTTCGAGCGCCGGATTATTCTTGGCGTGGCCTTCGCGCATCAGGTATTCGTAAAAAGAGCGTACCGCCGACAAGCGGCGCTGAATGCTGCGCGGCGCTATCCCGCCGGCGTGCTCGGCGGCGGCAAAGGCGCGCACCTGGAAATTGTTCAATCCCGACCAGCGCTGTACTTTGCGGTCCGTGCAAAATCCCGCCAATGCCAGCAGATCGTGGCGATAGGCGGCCACGGTGTGCTTGCTCATGCGGCGCTCGAGATTGAGGTGCGACAAGAATCGCTCGATCCGTTCGCGCTCGCTCGCTTCCACTGGGAGCCTGGTTGAGTGCCGCTCAGCGCGTGAGCGCGTAGGTTACGAGCTCGCCGATGCGCAGCAGGAATTCGGTGCTCATGCCGGGATGAAAGCGCTCCGCATCGCTCGCGCCGATCGCCAATATGCCGAGCGCGCCTTTTTGTCCCAAGGGCGCGAGCGCCACTGAGCCGATGTCCACGGAATCTTTGCCGAACAAATAGTCGCGCTGTGCGTCGCGCACCTGGCCGCAGCGCGGCTTGCCGGAACTCAACAGGGAATCGAAGCTGCGCATCTCCTCGTCGGCTGGATTGGCGACGCGCAAAAACCGCCCCATCGCGGGCTCCAAGGCCCGCGCCGCTTCGTCAAACAGCACCAGCACGGAATTCATCGCGTCGAAGTCCTCGCGCAGCGAAGTCTCGATGGCGCTGATCGATTCCGCCTGCGTTCGCGTGCGGATCAGACGCTGGCAGAGACGATGGATTCGATCCGCCAGGGCATCGTTGGCCCGCGCCACGTCCACCAGTTCCTTCAGCTTGCGTTCGAGCGCCTGATTGCGCTCGCGCAGCACTTCGACCTGGCGTTCCACCAAACTCACCGTGGCCGCCACGTCGCGGACATGCGGCAGACGCAACTTGGTCAACAGTTGCGAGTTGCGCTCGAAAAAGTCCGGATAGGTCAGCAAATAATCCGCGACAGCCGTGTCGGTCAGGACATCCTGCTTGATCCCGCGCGCGTGACTCGTGGTCATTGTTTGGCTCCCGTGAATCGCGTTAAATCGATCGAACCTGTAAAAACCGTGGTGGCGGGACCCGTCAGCCAGATGTGCTGCCCCGGACCCTCCCAATAAACCATCGCCGTGCCGCCGGGCAAATCCACCCGCACCTCCGCATCGAGCAACCCTTGGCGCACGCCCGACCGCAGCGGCGGCGCATGCGCCCGTGCCGCAGGCCTGCGTTTCGCCGGCGCCGCGCTCGTACACGCGCAATGCAATGTGGTTGCGGCCGAGGATCTGCATGAATCCCACATTGCAGCGGCTCGGGAAGTGCGGATGCCGCTGAATGCTCGGCCCCCACAATTCCACCGGCGCGGTTTTCGCATCCGGCACGCGCAGCACCGCGTGGGGATTGCCCAAGACCAGCGCGCTCATGGCGAGGTCCTTGCCCTCGATTTTCAAGGAGAATTCGGCCGGCTCCTCGAACTGCGGTATCCCCATGTCCACCGATACCAGGCCATCGTCGCGGACCCGGGCGCGCACGCGGCCGGCCGGGCTGCCCATGATGAGGTCGCGGCCCAGTTCCGGCGCGCGAGCGTAGAGCAGGGCGGCGATACAGCGGGCGCCATTGCCGCACTGTTCGACCTCCGTGCCGTCGGAATTGAAGATGCGGTAGAACACGCGGCTCGCCGCATCGCGCGGCGATTCCAGCATCAACGCTTGATCGAAGCCGACGCCCGTGTGCCGGTTGGCGAGGGCGCGCAGCGTCCTTTCATCCAGGGGAGCGCCAGCGGCGATGGCGGCGGCGTCGAACACCAGAAAATCGTTGCCCAAGCCTTGCATCTTCATGAACTCGATGCGCATAGCAGGCAGCATAGCCGATGCGGCAAAAATCCGCTCGGGGGTTGCGCAATGCTCGCGTAACGTTCTACCTTACAAGCACAACAAAGCCGGGGGATTATGCGCCACGTCATGGTATTGAACGCGAAAGGCGGTTGCGGCAAGAGCACGCTTTCCACCAACATCGCCGTATTTTTCGCCCGCGAGGGGCACAAGGTCTGCATCGCGGACTACGACCCGCAGCGCTCGAGTCTCGATTGGCTGGCGATGCGTCCGGCCGACCTGCCGGCGATCAGCGGCGCCGCCGCATTCGAAGATGGCTTGCGCAATGTACCGCGCAACACCGAAGTTCTCGTCATCGATGCGCCGGCCCGCGTTCACGGCACCGAATTGAACGAACTGGTGCGCCGCGCCGAAACCATCATCGTGCCGGTGCTGCCCTCGAGCATCGACATGAAAGCCTGCGGACATTTCATGGCCGAGCTTTTGGAAATCGGCAAGGTATCGCGCAAGGCAGCGCGACTTGCGGTGATCGCAAATCGGGTCCGCGAGTACACCCTGGTATACGAGGAATTGGACCAATATTTGAGCAAGCTCAAGCTGCCCTACCTCGGACATCTGCGCGAAGCGCAAAATTATGTACGCGCATATGCGCGCGGCATGGGCGTGCTCGAGTTGCCCGAATATCTCGCCTGGCCGGATTGGAAGCAATGGAAGCCGATCCACGAATGGCTGGACAGCAAGCGCAGCCAGCCCAGCGCGTGAAGTCCGAATAGCGCCGGCCCAGCCGTGCGCAGGCTGTTCAGCGTGCTCATCAGCATTGCCAATTCGAGCCGCAGCTTCAGTGCCGCCGCCGACCAGCCGCTGCTCGAAGCCGCGTCGATGCCGGCTTGAATCTGCCGCACAGCTGCACGTGGCGGCAATTGCGGCGCCTGCAAGGCGCGGCTGTACGCGGTCGAGATTCACTATCCCAATGGAGCGCCGCTGGGCCTTTCCGCAGCCGAAATCGCCGACGGCCTGATCCTGCTGTGCCAGGCGCACGCGCGCAGCGATCTTTGCATCGAGACTTTTGAAATGCGCGCCGCCGATGCCGCCCGACTCAAGCGCCTGCCGTGCCGCATCGAGCGCGCCGTTCCCTTGTCGCACGATGTCATGGGACTGTTCCTGCGGCTGCCGATTGCGGAAGATTCTCACTTCCAACCCGGCCAGTACATCGACATCCTGCTGCCCGGCGGCCGACGCCGCAGCTTTTCCATTGCATCACCGCCGCACGACGCCAGGCCGCTGGAGCTGCATATACGGCGCGTCGCCGGCGGAGAATTCACCGACCGGCTGTTCCACGAGGACATGCGCGCGAGCTTGCTCACCATCGAAGGACCCTTGGGCAGCTTCGCGTACCGGCCGCACGCCGCCGGCACTGCGCCGCCCATGCTGCTCATCGGCGGCGGCACCGGGCATTGCGCCGCTGCTCTCGCTTCTTGCGCCACTTCGTCGAGAACGGGCATGGAGCGCGCTATGCAGCTGTATTGGGGCGTGCGCAGTCAACAGGACCTGTATGCGCAGGCAACGCTCGAACAGTTGAGCCGCCGCGCCGCGTCTTTGACCTATGTGCCGGTGCTCTCGGAGGCCGGCCCCGAATGGCGCGGCGCCACCGGTTGGGTGCACGAAGCCGCACCTGAAGGCATCCAGGATCTCGAAGCAGGTCGAAGTGTATGCCGCGGGGCCGCCCGCGATGATCGCCGCCATCCAGACGTGAATATGATTCGCGCGGCAGCGCCAAGACCCGGCTGTACTTTGATTCTTTCGACTACGCGCCGGACACGCTCGAGCGCCAACGGACCAGCGCCGCCGCCAAGTCATGATCCTCCGCCGAATCCGCCAGCAGCAGCGGCGCCGTGAGTCCCAGTTCCCGCAAACCTGACGCGATGCGCTCTCCCGGCACCAGCCAGTGCGCGCGTTCGAATTCGCCGCGCAGCTTCAAGCGGCGCCGCGGTGCAGCAGCGCGGCGCCGATCTCCAGACTGGTGGCCGTGATCACCTGAATCTCGCCCGCCGCGAATCGCTCCTGCACCGCTGCGAGCGCCGCTGCGCTCATAGCTGGCCGGCACCCGTTCGTACACCTCGGCACATACCACGGTCGCGCCGCGGCGCGCGAGTTCCTGATGGAGCAGGTCCCGTCCATGGCTTCCTTTGACGATCAAGATCCGGTGCCCCGAGACCTGTTCCAGCCGCGGATCCGAGAGCAGAGCCTCAGAGTCGAAGGACTCGCCGCGGTTGTATGGCCACGCGGTAGCCCGCTTGGTTCAAGGCGCGCGCCGTGGCCGGCCCTGACGCCGCGAGGCGTGAGATCGCGCTTTTGATCGAGAAGTGACGCGCCGAAACGCACCGCAGTTGGCGCTGGTGAAAACGACCACGTCGAAATCCTCGAGGTTGCCCAGCCGCTCCGCCAGCGCGCGCCGGTCCTTGCAGAGGTTTGATTTCGACCGCGGGCAGGCGCAAGCGTCGTCGCGCCCAACGATTCCAGCAACCGGCACAGCGGCATCGCCTGAAATTCCGGCCTCGTGACGAGGACGCCGACTCCATGGAGCGGCGGCACCTAAGTCGCCCGCAGGCGCTCGAGCAGCGGTGCCGGCGCCTAAGCCCAGGATGCGCTCCGCCAACTCGCGGCCCAGCGCCGCCGGTTGCTGCGCGCTTCCCGAGAGTGAATCTCTTGAACAGCCGCGAGCCATCCGGCTCCGCCACCAATCCGCGCAGCATGATGCGGTCCGCCTCGAGCTCCGCGTAGGCGGCGATGGGCGATTGACAACTGCCGCCGAGACGCGCAGCGAAAGCCCGCTCCGCGTCCATCAACCTGCGGGTCGCAGGATCTTCGAGCGCCCGCAACAACTATCGTGTGCTCGGATCGGCTTGGCGGCACTCGATGCCGATCACGCCCTGGGTCACGGCCGGCAGACAAACATTCGGGATCGAGGCGCGCGGTGATGCGCGATTCCTGCCCCAGGCGAATGAGACCCGCGCAGGCGAGAACGATGGCGTCCATGCGCTTGCCGCTGGTGCGCCGCGCTGCCGGACGATTCCCCTGCCGCGTCGAGCTTGCGCAAACGCGTGTCCACATTGCCGCGCAACGACTCGATGCTCAGATCCGGGCGCAACGCGCGGATCTGAGCTTGACGGCGCAGGCTCGAGGTACCGACCACGGCGCCGCGCGGCAAGTCTTCCAATCTCGCGATGCCGGAGGTGGTCACCAAGCGCATCCCGGGGATCCGCGCGCTTCAACACCGCGCCGATGATCAGTCCGCGAGGAAGCTCGGCCGGCACGTCTTTCATCGAATGCACGGCGATGTCGGCGCGCCGCTCTTCGAGTGCGACCTCGAGTTCCTTGATGAACAGACCCTTGCCGCCGATGGCGGCCAAGGTGCGGTCTTGAATACGGTCGCCCTGCGTCAGCAGCGGCACCAGCTCGATTTCCAGCCCGGCATGCGCCGCGCGCAACAACGCCGACACATGCTCCGCCTGCCAAAGCGCCAGCTGACTCTTGCGCGTGGCGATGCGCAACCGCACCGTCACATGGACTCGGGTTTCGGGGGGAACAGCTTGGTCTTGAGGCGGTAAATGGCCGAAATGTCTTCGTCGCCGAAGCCTTCGGCAATCAACTCTCCGTACTGCTCCAGCGTCGACTCGACCACCGGCAGGACGCCGCCATGCTTCGCCGCCATTTCGCGGCAGATGCGCAGGTCCTTGTCGTGCAGGCGCACGCGAAATCCTGCGGGGAAACTGTTGTTTGCCATGAAGGGCGCGCGATTGACGAAGTACCAGCTCGATCCCGCGCCCTTGCCCAGGACGTCGATCACCTTCTTCAGGTCGACGCCTTCTTCGTGCGCGAACGCCATGGCTTCGCCCACCGCCTGGATGATGCCGGCGCACATGATCTGGTTGGTGGCCTTGGTCACCTGACCGGAGCCGCTGGGTCCCAGGTAGGCCACCGCCTTGCCCATTTTTTCCAGGATCGGCTGCGCGCGATTGAAGACCGGCTTCATCGCCGCCGCACATGATGGCGAGCGACGCTGTGCGCGCACCTTCGACGCCTCCGCTCACGGGACAGTCGAGAAAGCCGACGCCGAGCGCGTTGAGCTGGCCGTAGAGATCGCGCACCGTGTCCTTTGCCACCGTAGAGCAGTCCATGACGATCATGTTCGGACTCAAACCCGGCTCCAGGGCCGCGACCACTTCGCGCAAATCCTTGTCGGCCGATACGCAAATCACCACCGCTTCGCAATTGCCCGCAAGCTCGGCCAAGTTCGCGAAGGCCAATACCTTGAGCTCCGCGGCGAGCGTCCTGGCTTTTTCGGGGGTGCGATTCCAGACGCCCGTGAGCAGTCCGGCGCGATGAAGATTGCGCGCCATGTGCGCGCCCATGGCACCCAATCCAACGAAGCCTGTTTGCATGTGAATGTCCTAAAAGATTCAGCCAAAGGACGCTAGCCTAAGGCTTTGCGCCTTCCGCGGCAAAGCGCGCGAAATCTTCAGGGCTGGCGTAGACGCTGGGGGCTGGTCGCAGCGTTCAGGTCGTGCTATTGCAGATGTTGTCGACGTCCCGTTTGGCGTTCAGCCGCTCAGTGTCGATCTCTTCGGAATTCATGAACTGACGTTCGCCGTCGGGGCCGGTTTTGTAGAGTCTGCGGCCCTCGATCAGTTTCTTGTAGCGGTCCTGCGCCTCGGTACATTGCTTATCGCGAGTTTGGGCAACGTCTTGCTCGACGGTCTTTTTTTCCTCGGCCTCTTTGGCAGCGGGGAGCGAGGCGTTTCTCGAGGCGGGCGCAGAGCTCGACGCCGATCGCGTCGATGCGGAGTGCGGAATCAAAAGCTCGACCACTTCCGCGTGCACGCCGTCGGGCGGCCGATCGCCGTACTGCAGCTTGCCCTGAGCATCGACCCACTTGTAGACGACGGCGGAGGCCATGCCTGACCAGGCGATCAAGGCGGCGAACAACAAAAGGCGTTTCATCGTCCAGTCCTCGCTTAATTGTTACAGGGCGCGCGAGCCAGCCTCGCCGGTGCGAATGCGCACCGCCTGACCGAGATCGCATACAAATATCTTGCCGTCACCGATTTTACCCGTGCGCGCCGTTTCAATAATGGCTTCCACAACCCGGTCAACCTGCTCGTCATCCACGGCCAGTTCAAGCTTCACTTTGGGCAGAAAATCAACGACGTATTCCGCCCCCCGATAGAGTTCAGTGTGGCCCTTTTGACGTCCAAAGCCTTTGACCTCTGTCACGGTAATGCCTTGAATACCCACTTCGGCCAGTGCGGCGCGCACATCGTCAAGCTTGAAGGGTTTGATGATGGCGATGACCATTTTCATGCATCAGGCTCCGGATTTAAGTAAAACGCAGTTTAGCAGTGGAATTGCGAAATAAAAGTGCTGCGTCGCAGCATGGAGTATTCAAACCTACTGGGGTATAAACGCCCGAGGCGTCTCGCGCCGGGCGCGTGGTATAAAAAAACGGCGCGGGCCCTTTTCAGGACCCGCGCCGCCGGGATATCGCACCGACGGGGGAGTTGGCTGGCTTGCCGGCGCGAGATGCTCCTAAATCGTAAAATGGCCTCGCTCTATTCGGCGAGGCCAACTAAATCGCGTCCGGACCGGTCTCCCCGGTACGAACTCGCAATGCTTGCTCCAGTTCGAGTATCCAAACCTTTCCATCCGATGCACCGCCGGTCCGAGCGACGTTGCAAACCGCTTCCATTACCTGCTCCGCGATCGAATCGTCCACCGCGAGCTCAACTTTCGTCTTGGGCAAAAAGTCGATCTGGTAGTCAGCGCCGCGGTATGTCTCCATGCGCCTGCTGCCAAGTGCCGTAGCCCTGTACTTCGGTGACGGTCACTCCCTGGATGCCGATGTCTGCAACCGCCTGCCGAACCTCATCCAGCTTGAAGGGTTTGATGACGGCGGTGATCAGCTTCATGCATTTATCCCCGCATTCATCGGTAAATCGGACGGCCTCCGATCTGACTTCCGCGTAGTATGTGATCTCACGAGATGCAGTTTCCGTGCCATCGCCGAGTGCGATAAATCAATGGGTTAGCTTCGGCGTGGGCGCTCTTATGCACCCATGTGGCGCGCCGCGACGCGAATATGCATTAGCGAAGTGCGAGCCAGGTCGGCACCTCTTGAGGAGGATCGATAATGAGCTTTATCAATTCTAATGGCTTGGATGATTTGGCAAAGCGCCTGGCCGATTCCGTGCCGGAATCGCTGCGCGCATTTGGGCGCGACTTGGAGGGCAATTTCAAAGCCGTGCTGCAAGCCCAACTGGCAAACTCGATCTGGTCACCCGGCAGGATTTCGACGTGCAAGCCGCGATCTTGGCACGCACCCAGGCAAAGCTCGACCGCCATCGAGGCACGCCTGAAGGAGATCGAAACGAAGCTCTCCCCGCAGTAATCCCGAAGCGGCCGCAGCACGCCCTAGCGCATGAACACTCACAAGGACGTGAGCACGGCGTTTAGCCGCGCGCCCGCCGGCCTCGACGCGCCCCTGGTTCGGGTCGAAGTCCACTTGGGCAACGGTTTGCCGGCGTTCGCGCTGGTCGGGCTGCCCGAGGCCGTGGTTCGAGAGAGCAAGGAGCGGGTCCGCGCCGCGCTTGTTACCGCCGGATATGACTTTCCGCAGCGTCGCATCACCGTCAATTTGTCGCCCGCGGACTGCCGAAGGAAGGCGGCCGCTTCGATCTTGCCGATCGCCGTCGGCATTTTGGCGGCCGACGGCAAGATCGATCCGCGCGCACTCAATCATCGCGAGTTCTACGGCGAATTGTCGCTTGGGAGGCGCGTTGCGCGAAACACCGAAGCTCTTGCCGGCGCTCATCGCCGGCGCAAAGCTCGGCAGCGAAATGATTTTGCCGGCCGCGAATGCGCTCGAAGCAGGCCTGCTCAGCGGCGCCAAGCTGCGCCTGATGAATCATTTGTCGAGTGGTCGCGGCCTCGGCGGAAAAGCCGCGCCTCACGGCCGCGCGACACGCCGGCGTGCAAGGTCGCGAGCCCGCGCCGCCATAGCTCCGCCGCGATATCCAGGCGCAGCGTCCGCAAGATCCCGAGCAGATCTCCGCACGCGCGACGCAAACCGCTTCCGGATCTCTCGCGAGGTGCGCGGCCAGTATCGCCGCCAAGCGCGCCTTGGAAATCGCCGCCGCCGGCGAACATGGACTTTTGATGATCGGCCCTCCGGGTGCCGGCAAGACCCTGCTGGCGCAGCGCCTGCCCGGATTGTTGCCGCCCTTGTCGCGAGCCGGAAATTCTGCAGGTGGCGAGCTTGGAATCCGCCGCGGGCCGCAGACCGAGTCTCGGCGGCCGCCGGCCGTTCCGCAGCCCGCAACACACGGCGTCGATGGCGGCGCTGATCGGCGGCGGATCATTGCGGCCCGGCGAATTGTCGCTTGCGCATCTTGGTGTGCTGTTCCTGGACGAACTGCCCGAATTTCCGCGCAACGCGCTCGAGGCATTGCGCGAACCGCTGGAGAGCGGCGTGGTCGGTCGTCGCGCGGCTGAAACGCACCTGCGAGTTCCCGGCGAGATTCCAATTGGTCGCCGCGATGAATCCCTGTCCCTGCGGTTATGCGGGCGATCCCCGCGGCCGCTGCCACTGCACGGCAGAGCAAGTAGTCCGCTACCGCAACCGCATTTCCGGCCCGCTGATCGATCGCATCGACATCCACATCGAGATCGCCGCCGCTGCCGGTCGAGGATCTGATGGGCGAAGCGCAGTACCGGCGCGAGACGGCGGAGGACTCAGCCAGCGGTGGCCCTGCGCGTGGCCGCGGCACGGAGCGCGCAGATTGCAGCGACAAGGCAAACTCAACGCGCGGCTGTCGCCTGACGAAGTCACGCGTTTCTGCGGGCTCGCGAAGGAGCCCAGAGCATTGCTCGCCACGGCGATCGCGCGCCTCGGATTGTCGGCGCGGGCCTATCACCGGGTGCTCAAAGTCGCGCGCACCTGCGCCGACTTGAGCCGTGCGCCCGATATACGAATGATCGACGTGGCGGAAGCCGTGAAACTGCGGGCTCTGGACCGGCCTACTTGTTGAGCGACACCATGTAGTCCACGGTCATGCGAATTGTCGCGTCCGGCCAATTCGTGCCGCCTTTGGGCGGCATATTGCCCTTGCCCGAGATCGCGTCCTTGTAGAGCGTGTCCTTGCCCTGCGCGATACGCGGTCCCCAAGCCGCATGATCGCCGATCTTCGGCGCCCCATTGACGCCCGTCGCATGGCATGCGGAACACACTTCCTTGAATGCCTGCTCGCCGCTCGTCGGCACACTCGCCGCCGGCGCCGCGCCCGCGGGCGCGCTCAAGGCCGCCAGAGCCGAATTGTCCTTGCCGGCAATCGCTTCTTGCGCGAAGGGAGCGATATTTTTCTGCACCTCCGCCAGGTGCAGCGGGTCCAGCAGCACCTCCGCCCCCTGCGAGTCGGCGCCCATGGTGCGCGCCACCGCGAACAGGACGATGGCAAAGGCAACTAACAGTCCGAGCACCATGCTGAAGGAATTGAAGAACTGCGTATCTGACGATTCTGACTTGGACACGGTAACTCGCTGCTATCCATGGGAAAAAACCAAGCGGCGACAGTATAGCGGCAGAGAGGGATTCTCGAAATAGCGGCGACCGCGGAATGCGCGCCGGAGGAGCGAACAGTTCTAAATGTCTCCAATTGGCCGATCCAATGGACTTTTGAACCCAATGGCGCCTTTTCCAAGGACGTGCGTGTAGCGCCGCGAAGTTCGAGCAGGTAGCGGCGGCGCTAAAATCACTGCAGAGTGTTGGTTTAAGAATCGGTTTTGTAAATACAGATTTTCAGTGAATCTAACAGTCCGAGCGAACGCGGGGTCGCAGCGGTGAACCAAGGAGGGACTCGATGATGGAAATAACGCAGTTTCGCCTTGCGTCGGCGCACCTGTGCGCCGCTCAACCTGATCGTTAAGCCATGAATACGTGGCCGACATTGCTCCCTTCGGCGTTGGCAGGCTTCTTTGGAGTGATGATTGCAATTACCTTTCTCACGCACTGGCTGACGGCGGTGTTTGCGGCGTTTGGAAAGGGTCCTTTTTCTGCGCCCCACAAACGTGATATCACTGCGATGGTTCTCACCACTGTTCTTCACCCTGTGCCCTGGCTGTTGGTCGTGGGCGTTTACTTCGGTGTGAGTCGACTGTTTGGGCCGCCGCTATCCGAGGGCTGGAAGTGGTTTTGTAGTGGAGCGGGACTTTGCTTGCTGTACTACGCGGCCCTACTTTTAGTAATTTTGAGGCGTGTGCGCAAAATCCGCGGCACCCATCGCCTATCGTAGGAATGCTTGAGCGCGGCGATCCATCTATGGCCACGGAATGTATCTTTTGCGAAATCTTGGCGGGCCGGGCACCCGCAGATGTTGTTTACGAGGATCGTCTGACGGCCGCGTTTATCGATCCGCGTCAGCACAATCCGGGACATGTGTTGGTCGTGCCGCGGTCTCATGTCAACGACATTCGGCAGCTCGATCCCACCACCGGCGCGGCGTTGATGAGTACATTGACGAAGATTGCCAGGGCCGTTGATCGGGCTTTCCCCAACGAGGGCATGAGTTTATGGCACTCGATTGGACCGGCGGCCTTCCAAGAGGTGCCTCATATGCACTTACATGTGCATCCGCGGAAGCTTGGCGACGGAATGCTGCGCGTGTACCCCGATGCACCGGTTGATGCGGAGCCGGATTTGCGCGCTGAATGCGCGGAGCGCTTGCGCAACGCACTCGCCGAATAATTGGGGCATTCCGATTGGTCATAGGATGCCGTACGCTCCAGCGGATCCCGCGCCGCCCGGCCTTATCGTTGCACGCCTGACGCGCTACACTCGACTCTTTAACTGCTTCGGAGGTCGATATGAAGAGAGTGTCGGGCATAGGCGGTATCTTCTTCAAGGCCAAGGATCCGAAAGCGCTTTGTGCCTGGTATCAGAAGCACCTGGAAATCGATGTGCAGGACTGGGGCGGTACAGCTTTCACCTGGACCGATGCCGCCGGAAATCCGGTCAAAGGATCGACGGTCTGGTCCATCGGTGCGGCCGACGGCAATCAATTCGCTCCCAGCAAATCGACTTTCATGGTCAATTATCGAGTCGAGGACTTGGACGCGCTGCTTCAAGTTCTGCGCGAAGAAGGCTGCAATGTGCTCGAGAAGGCAGACGACTCTGAGTATGGGAAATTCGGATGGGTCATGGACCCCGAGGGCAACAAGGTCGAACTCTGGCAGCCACCTGCCGGGCAGTGAACGTTCAGCGCAGTGACGGATCAAGCGAAATGTTTTGGCGGATGTTTCTGCGGGAACGTGCGCTTCTCTGTTACCGGCCCAATTCGCAATCGCAGCTTTTGCCATTGCCTGAGCTGTCGGCGGGCGACTGGCGGCGCCCTCGTGGCATGGGGGACGGTGGACGAGGGCGACTTCAGGATTCTGAGCGGCGAGATTTCCGTGCATAGGTCCTCGCCCCAGGTGGAACGCGGCTTCTGCCGGAAATGCGGCACATCGCTCACCTACCGACATGAGCTGCGCTTCGGCGAGATCGATTTCACGCTGGTTTCCCTGGACGCTGCAGAGAGATTTGAACCGCAGGTACACATCTGGGTGCAGGACAGGCTGCCCTGGGTGCAAATCGATGATGGGCATCCTCAATTCGAGGCCGTTCCCGGAGTTGCTGGCGCGTAGCGCGCCGCCGATAACATGCGTCTTTGGACCATCCATCCCAAGTATCTTGATCCCAAAGGTTTGGTTGCGCTGTGGCGCGAGGCACTGCTGGCCCGCGCGGTACTGCGGGGTCGGACAAAAGGCTATCGAAATCATCCGCAGCTGGATCGCTTTCGGACGCATGCCGCTCCGCGCAGCGCCATCAATGCTTATCTTGCGGCGATCCATTCCGAGGCATTGGCGCGTGGCTACGCGTTCGACAAACGCAAAATCGGCCCGTTGCGTCAGGTCCCCCCGATTCCGACCACCGTGGGTCAGATAGCCTATGAGTGGCAACATTTATTGGAAAAGCTATCCACGCGAAGTCCGGTGCTGCGCGGCCAATGGCGCGCGGTCAGAACGCCGCGTTGCCACCCGCTGTTCACGCCGGTTCCCGGATTGATCGAGCCCTGGGAGCGCACGTGATTTCATCTGGATCGCTCAGCCTCTCGCGAGTTCTATCCCTGCTGGTGGTTGCGGTGGCCTACGTGCGGGCGATATGGATCCCTTCCGGATTTTGGATCGTGACCTTCGTTTGCGGCGCAATACTCACTTTGATCTGGTTCCCCGAGCAGATCGATGATCTGACGTTCGGAACTTGGTCTCGAGGCTCGCAGATCGACACGCATACGCCCGCCGTCGCAGTTGCTGCCTTGGAGGGCGGGTGCCATGCGCCCAAATAGACCGCGTCGCGTTGCGCTGGACCTGCGCGGATTGATCGGGGGCAACGACATCCTGCGGCTCTCGGGCGGCGCCAGACGAGAGCCGGCCGTCGAGAGTTGGTTGACGGATGGCGCGGACCAACTGCGCAAAATTGCAAGGAAATGGTTTGTGCACATGCGGGAGTGCGGCGATGATGTTCGAGAGCTGATTCATGATGGCTGCCCGGTCGCCTGTGTGGAAGATGCGCCGTTCGGATATGTCAATTCATTCAAAAGCCACGTCAATGTCGGATTCTTCCATGGGGAGGCGCTGCAGGACCCCGCTCAGTTGTTGCTGGGAGAGGGTAAGCGCATGCGGCACGTGAAATTGAAGCCGGGCGCCGAACTCGACAGCGCCGCCCTGCGGCGACTCATCGACGCCGCCTACTTGGATATCAAATTGCGCCTCGCTGCCGCGCCGCGTCGCTCGAGCTGATTGCCGGAGGAACCGATTCATGTTGCGACAGGCACTTGCCACGCGACCGAGCATTTTCGCGCTGATGCTCGGTGCGGTTGTGTTGATCCCTTGCAGTTTGGCGCGGCTCGCCGGGCAACCTCTGGTCGCCGGCATGCCGGGGTTATTTGGAAGTTAGCGCCGTCGCGGCTATGGATTTCGTCGAAGAAGGCCGGCAAATGCTGCAAAAGATCAACCCAACGCTGGCGAACGATCCCGCCATGATCAAACAAGCGGCCGAAGGACGAGAACTGGCGTTTCGAACGGAGTTGCGCACGAAAGGCTTTCCCGAGTTCAAGCATTTGAGATGTTCGTTTGTGGGCAAAACGCAGATCGCTCCCGGGCTGATGGAGTTGACGCAGCAATGTGTATCCCTGGACGGTGCGAAATCTACGCAGGATTTGCTGGTCGTAAAAAGCGAAGCCGGGTGGCGCGTTACCTTGCGACCTCCGCCCTGAGACAGTCATTCGTTAAGAACCTGAGGAGGAACGCGCCGTGATAAAGGGCAGCTGTCTCTGTGGGGCGGTTTCCTTTGAGATACAGGGCCCGATTCACAGCGCGAGGTACTGTCATTGCACGAATTGCCGGAAGTTCTCGGGCACCGCCTATGCAGCTTGGGGCTTGGCCGAGACCAACCAAGTCGCCATTACACCGTCGGCGCCCAATGTGACCAAATTCAACTCCGGCGGCGGCCTGAGGGTGTTCTGCTCGGCGTGCGGTTCCCCTCTCTGGTATGAACCGGCAGGTCGGCCCCAGTTTCGGGGTATTCCACTCGGCGCGATCGATGACGGAGGCGTGGCGAAGCCTGCAATGCACGTGTGGACCCAGTCCAAGGTTTCTTGGGCCGCGCCCATTCTCGATGATCTGCCGCAACATGAGAGGCACCCTTGACAAAGGGGGCGCGAAACACGAATGGTCCCGCAACGATCGCTCAGTACAACGCCAGCCCGGCGACCGGGGAGTTGAACGTGACGAGGTGCGGCAAGCCCAGGCTGCCCACGTAGACGGTGCGGCCGTCCGGGCCGCCGAATGACAGACTGGTCGGCAGCTTCAGTTGCTCCCCGGCGCAGGCTATCAGGTGCTCGGGGGTGGCGGCATTTTGCTGCATGGCCGCCACCATCGCATCGACGGCCGCCGGTTTGGGTTCTTCGTAAATCGTGTGAGCCTCGCCCTCTTGACTGACGATGACGATGCCGTTGCGGGAAATGATGGTCACCCAAACATTGCCGTCTTGGTCAAAAATAAACCCATCGGGCAGCGCCCCGTGACCCAAATCCGCAGGTCCGAATATCTCTTTGCGCCCGAGATCGCCGTTCGCGGCGATGGCGAATCGAAAGACCCGCCTGCCCAAGGTCTCAACTCCATAGAGATGCCGCCCGTTCGGATGAACCTTGATTTCATTGGTCAAGTGCAGTTCATCGGCGACGATTCGCGCATGCCCGTCCGCAATCAAGAGAATGTAGCCATCGGGCTTGGTATTGAGGGCCTGATACCAGCGCTCTTTGCGCGTCATCATGGACACCCAGATCCTGCCCTGGGCATCGGCCCACGCTGTGTTGACGGTTCCCAGCGGCCTACCCTGGAATTGATCGAGCACCACGCTGACGCGCCCCGAACGATCAATGCGAAAAACCTTATTGTCTTTCAGGCCCGCCACGATGAAGGCGCCGTCGGAGGTTCTCGAGTACCCGTTGGGTTCGTAAACCCCCTGGCCGCGCAGTTCTGCAACGCCGCTCGGCGTTACCCGCGCGATGCCGCCGCGATCGTCCGAGGCCCAAACGCCTTCCTCGTCGACCCGGACGCACTCCGGCCGGGTCAGCCCGCTGCCGAAGACGCACAGGTCGCGGGGACGCAGCGTGAAGGTTTTTAATTTATTATCCATGCGCTCAAGCCCATGATACTCACTCTGAATTACAGCGTCATTCCCTAAGGCGGGCGCAATCGGCTCATGTACGTCATTCGCGACGCAGAGACTGCAACCGACATCGCACAGGTGCGCGAGCTGTTCACGGAGTACCAATCCACCCTCGGCGTGGATCTTTGTTTTCAAGGATTTGCCGAGGAGTTGGCCTCGCTGCCGGGCAGCTACGCACGGCCCGCCGGGCGCCTGCTGCTGGCTTCATACGCAGCCGCCCCGCTCGGCGTGGTTGGCCTGCGCCCCGTAGGGAGCGCCGATTGCGAAATGAAACGTCTCTACGTGCGCGCTTCGGGCCGCGGCGCGGGTCTCGGTCGCCGACTGACCCAAACTCTGATGAAAGAAGCGCGGCTCGCCGGATATCGTCGAGTCCTGCTCGACACGCTGCCGACCATGACCGAGGCTCAGGCACTGTATCGCTCCATGGGATTCGTGGAGATCGAGGCGTATTGCCACAATCCGATCGCGGGGACGCGCTACATGGCCTTGAACCTGTGAACACCCGTTGGCGGGACTAGTGGCCTCGATCAAGACTCACGGTCTCAGTCACGTAGCTCTGTCGGTCAGAGATCCTGAGCGCTCGTTGGCGTTTTACCAATCGGTTTTCGGCGTACGGGAATACTTTCGCAATGAATCTACCATCCAGGTGCTCGGTCCCGGCGCGTTCGACGTTCTTGCATTCGAGAAGCGACCCGCAGACGCCGGCGTCCCCGGCGGGATCATCCACTTCGGTTTTCGTCTTACACGGCCGGAAGACATCGATGCCGCGGTGATCGCAGTCGAGCGCGCGGGCGGCACCGTCACGGCGCGCGGGGAGTTCGCCCCCGGTCTACCGTATGCCTTCGTGCGCGATCCCGACGGCTACGAAATAGAAATCTGGTTCGAATGACGCGGCCCAGGCCTTTGCCTCAAGGCTTGGTGAAGAAAATCGGATGCTCCGGCAGGCCGCCCAAGTCGACCACTTTGCCTTGCGCAACGACGGCGCTCACTTTTTCGATGTTGTGGATGTCGGCAAGCGGATCCGCTTCGAGCAGGACGAGATCCGCCACTTTGCCCTTCTCGATGCTGCCTAAATCACGAGAGCGAAACGCCGCGCCCGCGCCATTGACCGTTGCCGAAACGATGGCCTGCATCGGCGTCATTCCTAACTCGACGAATCCCTCGATCGCAAGAACAGTGCCGCTGCCCGGCTCGAGCTCCGCCGTCTTCACCGTGCGCCTAAATTCCGGCGCATCGCCCAGGTAGCTGTCAGTCGCCGGCGTCACCCGACAACCCGCGGAAATCAGTCGAATCGCATTGCGCCGCTGGATGTCGAATGTCTCCTGAAGCAGGTCCATGCGTCGCCAATGTTCGGCGCTGGTGGCGGCGGGAGGCATCTTGGCAATTCGCGCTTCGGCATCGGCGCGCTGCGCCTGATGGCGGCGCCAGGCATCGCCCGTGATCAGGTTGGCCCGCATCCCGCAGAAGGTCCTCTTGGACACGATCAATTGAATCAGGTCGTCCGGTAGATCCCGGCTCATCATTTCTGGATGCTGAATGAGGTCGATTCCCGCCTCGACCGCCAATCGCAATCCCTCAGAACTGGTCGCGTGCGTTTGCACCGGCTTGCCGCGCTTATGCGCTTCCGCAACGATGACGGCCTGCTGTCGCGGCGAGAAGCCGATGAGCGAAGGCCGCATAAAATGACTGGTGCCGCCGTACTTGATGACATCGACACCTTTGTCCAGATAGCCATCCATCGCCGCGCGCAGTTCTTCCGGCGTCATATCGGCCAGGTCCTCGCCCATGCCCTGCGCCAAAAGATCGTTCCATTTTTCCTCGAACAGCGATAAGTCCGCCTCCTTGGTCAGGGAGAAGGTGATGGAAAACGGCCCGCCCCAGCCCAAAATGTTTCCCGCCAGCAGCAGACGCGATCCCACAGCGTCGCCCCGGTTGATCCGATCGCGTACGACGATGGATGGCGGCAGCACACCGTAGCTGTCGACCAGGGTGGTGACGCCCGCTTTCAGCGTGCGCTGTGCGAATTCCAACGCCAACTCCTCGTTCCGGTCGCCATATTTCGCCGACGTGTCGCGCCGCGCCGGCTGGCCGTACACGGTCAGGTGAGCGTTATTGTCGAAAAAGCCCGGAACCAGAAATTTGCCAGTCCCGTCGATCTTCACGTCGCCCGCCGCCGTTTTCGCCGGCGTGCGCGCGATCTCAACGAGATGACCGTTTTCGATCCTGACGTTCATGTGAGACTGCGGGGCCGCGCCGCTGCCGTCGATGACAGTGACGTTCGAAATGACCAGGGGCGGCCCGGGCGCAGCGCCAGCCGCGAAGGCGGCAAGCGAGCATGCGCACAGAAAAATTGCGGAAATGAAGCCTCGCATCTGTCTCCCTCCCCGACGGACCATGACGGCAAGGTAACGTATACTTCTGCCGCAGGACAGAACATTGTGGCAAGCAAAGATCCATGGACCGCATTTCATGACCACACCGTCTGATTTTCAGCCCGCGGGATGGCGCACGGTGACGCCCCGAATCATCGTTCCTGGCGCGGAAAAGCTGGTTGAGTTCGTGAAGGATGTTTTCGGCGCAACGGGACGGTATCAAGCTCATGCGCCCGCTGAGCTGCGGCTCGGCGATTCCATCATCATGATCGGCGATGCGGGCGTGCGCGATCCGGCGAACGCATGTCTCTACGTGTACGTGCCGAGCGCGGATGTTACGTGGCGACGCGCAATCGAGGCGGGCGCGCGCTCCATCGAATCCCCGTTGGACACACCCTACGGCGACCGCCGCGCGATGATCCAAGATCCCTGGGGCAATATTTGGCAGATTGCTACGCGCCGGCAGCAGCGCACGCCCTGACGCCGCGAATACTCGCCGCCTCGCGCCACTTCGCTTATGCTCCGTTCTCGCTCGAGCCGCGACGTGCGTTAGCCGCGCATCGGGCGGGCTCAAAAAATATGAAAAGTTGATTTAACAGTAGGGCAGGGGGGCTTCATGTCGACAACGCGTTTTGCCGTTCACGCCGCAGCGATCGGCTTGATGTTGGCCGGAACCGCGGTTTTTGCCCAGTCGCCAAAAGTCGACTCCGCGGCATCTGCCGCGCCGGCCGATGGACCGATCGTCAAGGTCCGGCAAGGCGAAGTGCAGGGCATCGTTGCAGACGGCGTGGCGATCTTCAAGGGCCTGCCGTTCGCGGCTCCGCCGGTTGGCGATTTGCGCTGGCGCGCACCGCAGCTTGCGCCGAAATGGTCGGGCGTCCGTGCCGCGAACGCGTTTTCCTCCACCTGCGCGCAGAGCGAGGACTGTCTATATCTCAACGTCTACGAGCCGGCCGACGCCAAGAGGAGTTCCAAACTGCCGGTAATGGTTTGGATTCATGGCGGCGCGTTTCTGTTCGGTTCGGGCTCCGCGTACGACGGCAGCCGGTTTGCCCATCAAGGTGTGGTGGTCGTGACCGTGAATTACCGCCTGGGCCGCGCCGGCTGGTTCGCGCATCCCGCGCTGACGGCGGAGAATCCCAAAGGTTTGCTCGGCAACTACGGTCTCATGGATCAAGTCGCGGCGCTCAACTGGGTGGCCGACAACATCAGGGAATTCGGCGGCAACCCTAAAAATGTCACGATTTTCGGAGAATCCGCGGGCGCCATTTCCGTCAACTACCTGATGCTCGCCCCGCAAGCCAAATGGCTGTTCCATAAAGCACTGTCGGAGTCCGGTTTCGGCCGCCTGCCGGCACGGCCGATTGGTTCCGTAGAGCAGAGCGGCGTGACCTTCGCCGAGAAGGCCGGCATTCAGGGGCGAGATGGCGCCGCCGCCAAAGCCCTGCGCGCGCTGCCGTGGTCGGAATTGACCGCCAACGTTGCCGGCATCGGTGCGGCAGATCAAATACTCCCGATGGCCGACGGCAAGATGATTAAGGGAAGTGCCGCCGACGGCTTTGCCAAGGGAGTGGAGGCGCATGTTCCCTACCTGCTCGGCGGCAACAGCGATGAAGCCAGCTTGACGCGCCGCGGCCTGAATCCCGAGGAACGATTTGCCTCGATCCGGGAGCGGCGCGAAGCGTTCATTGCCGCTTACGATTCTGACAATACCGGGGACGCCGCCCGTATCATTGCCCGCCTCGTCACCGACACGTCGATCAGCGAACCGGACCGCGATCTCGCGCGGCTGCATGCCAAGCACGGCAATGCCACCTATGTCTATTACTTCTCGTATACGCCCGCCGCGCAACGCGCGGCCTCATTCGGGCTCGCGCACGGCGGCGAACTGGCTTACGTGTTCAACACGCCGCGCGGCGCGCCCTTCGATGAGGAAGGCAAGGCAGTCGCTTCAGCGGCGAACCGGTATTGGGCGCAATTCGCCAAGACCGGCGACCCGGATTCAGCGGGGGGTCCGCCATGGCCCAAATTCGAAGCGGCCGATGAATTCGTGATGGAATTCCCCGCCTCCGGGGTGCCGATCGCCGCCAAGCATTTCCAGAAGGATCGGCTCGACTGGGTCGAAGCGGGCTTGGCAAAATAGCCGGCCGCCGAGCTTAGGGTGTTGCCATGAACCAGGAAGAGAAATTCCATACCTTTCGCGATTTTTATCCGTTCTACTTGAGCGAGCACTCGAATCGCACCTCGCGCCGGCTGCACTTTGCGGGAACCAGCGTCGCGCTTGCACTGCTGGTCGCGGCGCTCACAACCCAGAAATGGTGGCTCGGGGCACTGGCCCTGTTCCAAGGCTACGCTTTTGCCTGGATCGGCCATTTTTTCTTCGAACACAACAAACCGGCAACTTTTCGCTACCCCGCGTTCAGCTTGATGGGCGACTGGCGGCTATGGTGGGATATCTTGACCGGCAGGCAGAAGTTCTGAACCTTCACCTCGGAAAGGCGATCAGAAGAGAGCACAAGAAGGAGTCACCGTGAGGTCTATTCCTAGATTCATTGTCGTGATGCTGACGCTATCTTGCTGCGTGGGATGCGACCAAGTATCGAAGTCCGCCGCGCGGGCCCTGCTCCATGCCGGCGTCACGGAGTCGCTGTTTGCCGATTCCCTGCGTCTCGAGCTCACCGAGAACCCCGGCTCGTTCTTGAGCCTCGGCGCCTCGCTCCCCCAACAATTGCGCTTCACCCTGTTTACGGCGGCAGTTGCGGTGATTCTCGCTGGGTTGGTGTGCGCGGCGCTCTTCGCCCGGCGCCTCAGCACCGGGCGTTTTGTCGCGCTGGCGCTTCTGGCGGGAGGCGGGATCAGCAATTTGATCGACCGCCTGTTGAACGAGGGCCGCGTCACGGACTTTTTGAACGTCGGCATCGGTACGCTGCGCACCGGAATCTTCAACCCGGCGGACATGGCCATTCTGGCGGGCGCGCTGCTTCTCGTACTCAAAACGCGCACCGCGCCCGCGGCGCCCAGATCACCCACAGCGGCGCCTTAGATGTCGGCGCTGCGAAATATTCGGATGTTGACGCGCTACTCCGCGTGGGCGAACTCGCTGCTGTACCTATCGATCGGCGAGCTTCCGGAAATAGAGTTGACCAAACCGCGGCAGAACGTCTTCGGCAATTTGATCCGCACTCTGAATCATGTGTACACCATCGATCTCGTTTGGCAGGCGCATCTCGAGGGCAGACCTCACGGCTTCACATCGCGCACGCCGGATGTCGCCATGTCGTTTGCGGATTTGCGCATCGCCCAGGCGGCGCTCGACAGCTGGTACATCCGCTATGCGGAGGAAATGTCGGATCGGCTGGGCGAGGAGATCGTGGATTTCACTTTCATCGGCGGCGGCGACGGATCCATGACGCGAGGCGACATTCTTCTGCATGTCGTCAATCACACCACCTATCACCGCGGCCACATCGCCGCGATGATGCATCAAATACCGGCGCGCCCACCCACCACCGATCTGCCCGTGTTCCTGCGCAACGCGGCGTTGCAGACCGAACGCGGCCCGCGCGGCCCGATCTGAATCTAGGCATGCGGCATTTCAATTACGCGCGGCACTTCGGTGCGCTCGGCGCGGCGACGGTGCTGCTGCTTCTGCTGCAGCATTGGAATTTTCCGGGCGATTCTCTGCTCGCGTCCTTCGCCATCAATGGCGCGCTGCACGCCGTGTGCCTTTCGCTTGCGCTGCTTGCAGCGCACGGCATCTTGCGTAAGTTGGCGTTCATTGCCGTGGCGGCCGCCTTGAGCGTTTTAACAATGTACGTGGGCATCGCCGGACTGGTGCTGTTTGCGGTCGTTCCGGGAAATGAGCGGCTCTATATGGTGCTCGGGCTGTGCTCGTTAACGGGCGCGATCACCTACGGCGCCCTGGTGCGCAGGTTTTGGATCCGGCAATTCTCCCCGCGATGCATCCTCGGCACGGCTCTACTTTGCCTGCTGGCCACCTCTGTGGGGTTTTTTATCCGGACCTACTCCGAGGTCCTTGGTGGCTGGTGGCTCGCCTCGGTTTGGTGGTTCGCATTCTCGGGCGGTCTATGGTTCTTCGACACCCACCCAGACGCGTTCCGTCACCCGAAGTACAATACCGCCTAGAAGGGGCAACGTATGACGCGACGTCTGATCAGCTCGGGATCCGAATTTGAACGAACCGTCGGCTATTCGCGCGCGGTGGTCGACGGAGAGTGGGTTTTCGTCTCCGGCACGACCGGTTTTGACTACGAAACAATGACCATTTCCGACAACCTGCTGGATCAAACCGATCAATGCCTCAAGAATATTCAGTCCGCGTTGCGTCAAGCGGGCGCTGACTTTCAAGACGTCGTGCGCGTCAACTACATCGTGCCCAAGGGCGAACGGTTTTCCGACTGCTGGCCGGTGCTGCGGAAATATTTCGGCGCGAGCCGACCGGCGATGACCATGATTTCCGCGGGCCTGCTGGATCCTCGCATGCAAATCGAAATTGAAGTCACTGCGCGTGTGGGGTCCAAATGAGCGCCGTGTCGGACAGCGGCCGACCGCCGCAAGTACAGGAGGGTGGCTGCGCCTGCCGCTACATTCGTTACCGAATGAGCGGCAAGCCGCTGTTCGTTCACTGCTGTCACTGCCGCTGGTGCCAGCGCGAAACCGGCAGCGCTTTCGTGTTGAATGCCATGATCGAAGCGCAGCGCGTCCAGCTGCTGGCGGGCGAGGTGCGGGAGGTTGATACGCCCTCCAACAGCGGCAGAGGCCAACGCATTGCACGCTGCCCAAAATGCTTTGTGGCGCTGTGGAGCCACTATGCCGGCGCCGGCGATGCCGTGAGCTTCGTGCGCGTGGGGACGCTGGATGATCCCGGGAGCCAAGCGCCCGACGTCCACATTTTCACCTCAACGAAGCTGCCGTGGGTGCAGCTCCCTGCGGGCGTACCGGCGTTTGCCGAGTTTTACAAGCCCGCGAAGCAGTGGCCCAAGGACAGCCTCGATCGGTACGCCGCGTTGAAGGCCAAGAAATGAGGCGGCCGCTCGTTTCGCCCCCATGATCGCAAACGCCAACTCGTGGTGAACCGATGAACGCCGACCAAATATCGCCCCTGTTCAAGAAACTCAATCTCGGCTTGCATCGGGAAATCGCGGTGTTCAACGCACCGGATAGCTTCGAGGCGGAACTCAAGCGGCTAAAAGGCGTGAAAATCGCGCGCGATCCGGGCAAACCCAAGGCGGTCAAATTCGGCATGGCCTTCGCTGTCACGCAAGCGCAGCTCGACCGCGCCTCCAAGATCCTGTCTGGGGCCACCGAGGGCGATGCGGTGATTTGGTTCGCTTACCCCAAGGGAAGCTCCAAGCGCTACACCTGCGAGTTCAATCGCGATTCGGGCTGGAGTGTGATTCGCGCCGCCGGCTTCGAGTCGGTACGCATGGTTGCGATCGATGAGGATTGGTCCGCAGTGCGCTTCCGGCGCGTGGAGTATGTGAAACCGAGCGCGAGCCCCGCGAGAAAGCGATCATGACCCTGGGCAAAGGCAAGACCAAACCGTCGCCCAAGCCCAAGCCCAAGCCCAAGCCCAAGAGGGGCCTGCAGCCCAAGACGGTGCTGCGCCGGCAAGCGGCGCGCCCTACCAAAACTGCCAAGCTCGAGCACCCGCTGCTGCGTCAGCTCAGCAAGGTTTGTCTGTCGCTACCCGAGGCAGCTCGGCGCGATCTCAATGAGCACGCGGATTTTCGGGTCCGCGGCAAGGTATTCGCCTATTTTCTCAACAATCATCATGGCGACGGCATCATTGCCGTTTGTTGCAAATCGGAGTTGGGAGAAAATGTCGACCGCGCCTCGCGGGAGCCCGCGCGCTTTTATCTTCCTCCCTACATCGGACCGCGAGGCTGGTTTGGATTGCGCCTGGACGGTGAAGCGGTCGATTGGTCCGAAGTGAAAAATCTGCTGGAGTTGAGTTATGCATTGGTTGCGCCCAAGAGTTTGATGCTGAAAAAATGACGCTCGAAATCTCGACCGATCAAGCCCGGCTGGATGTGGCGATGATTCACTCCTTTCTGAGCAACGAGTCCTATTGGGTTCCCGGCATATCGCGCGCCAATGTCGAAAAATGCATCAGGCATTCTCTGTGTTTCGGCGCCTACGCGGATGGCCGGCAGATCGGCTTCGGACGGGTCGTAACCGATTTCGTTCGTTATGCGCATTTGCTGGACATCTTCGTTCTAGCGCAGTTCCGCGGCCGCGGCATCGGTAAGCTGTTGATGGAAAACATCCTGGCACATCCGGAATTACAAAGCATCGTGCGCTATACCCTGGGCACCGAGGATGCGCATGGGCTCTACGCCCAATATGGATTCACGGCATTCGCAAACCCGCAGCGGCAAATGGAACTCCTGCGCCCGCGCGCCCTCACGGCTTCCGGCAGCGCGCAGCCGCGAGGTTGTGATAAAGTCGCCGGCAAGAATTGAGGAGGGGCGGACGTGAAAACCTTGCTCTTATGGTGTGTTTTACTGGTCCTGTGCTGGCCGGTGGCCATTCTGGCCCTCGTGCTCTGGCCCTTGATTTGGCTCCTGTCGCTGCCGTTTCGCCTGATCGGCATTTCATTCGAAGCGATATTTGCGCTGCTGCGCGCGATTCTGTTTCTGCCGGCGCGCGTGCTGGGATACCGGGATAATCCAGCCCGACGCGCGCTCTAGCCGCCCAGTCGACCTGGTAAGCGCTCGGTGAGCTACCGATGATTTCGGCTCGAGAAGGGCTTGCCCTGCTGCGTGAGGGAAACCGCCGCTTCGTGTCCGAGGCGCCCAGCAGGGATGCGGTTGAAAGGCGGGCGCGTCGCCTGGAATTAGCCCAAGGGCAACAACCTTTTGCGGCGATCTTGGGCTGTTCCGACTCGCGCGTGCCGGTCGAGATAATTTTCGACCAGGGCTTGGGCGATCTATTCGTCATACGCGTGGCCGGCAACATCGTCGCCCCGTCGTTGATCGGCAGCGTTGAATTCGCCGCGGTACAGTTCAACTCGCGGCTCGTGGTCGTGCTCGGACATACCCGGTGCGGAGCCATCGAAACCACGCTGGAGCAATTGCGGCGGCCGGTGGAGAATCAATCCCGCAATCTTCATTCGATCGTGGATTTCATCAGACCGGCCGTACAAGGCTTGCTGACCACGAATCTCAAAGATGATCACGATGCTTTGGTACGCGAGGCGTGCCGCGCCAATATTCGGGCGTCGGTCAATCACTTGAGGCACGGCTCGGAAATCATCGAGAACCTGATTCAAAAGGCGGACTTGATGGTGGTGGGCGCCGAATACTCGCTGGAAACCGGAGAAGTCGATTTTTTTGACCATGTGCCATGAAAGGTACTTACCGGAAAAATAGAGCGGTGGTCGTGACCCTAACCGCGCTCGCTTGGTTTGGCGTGTTGTTGCAGCTTTATCTTTCGCTGCACTCCGCGATCGCGAACGGCAGGGGCGCCGCGCGGGGGCTGGTCAGTTATTTTGGATATTTCACCATCTTGACCAATTTGCTGGTTTGCATTTCTCTCACCATGCCCCTGGCCGCTCCCGCATCGGCGCCGGGCAGATTCTTCGCGCGCTCGGATGTCACGGCGTGGGTCGCCACCAGCATCGTGTTTGTGGGTCTTGCTTATCACATCCTGTTGCGCAACGTTTGGAACCCGCAGGGACTGAACCTCATCGCGAACGACGTGTTGCATTACCTCACGCCCGTCCTTTTCTTGGCATATTGGTGGTTCTGCTTTCCCAAGGGCGCGCTGCGCTGGAGCTTTCCTTTCATCTGGGGACTTTATCCCACCGTCTACTTGATTTACGCGTTGGCCCGCGGCGCGATCATCGGCAGCTATCCGTACGGTTTCATCGATCCGAGTGCCATCGGCTATCAACGGACCATGATCAACGCGGTGGGTCTCCTGATTGCATTTTTCGCCATCGGATTGATATTGACGGCGCTCGGCCGCCTCCAGAGACGCGCGAACGCATGAGCGCCGATTTCCTCAGCCTGCGTACGCCGCAGAGATTCAACAGCGTCGGGGCCGGCAAATTGCCGGGCCATCTCGGCATCCGCATCACGGAGGTAAGCGAGTCGCGGGTCAGCGGCGAGCTGCCGGTGCTGGAGTCAGTCATGGCGCCCAATGGCTACTTGCATGCCGGCGCCATCGTCACGTTGGCGGACACCGTGTCCGGATACGGCTGCATCGCGAATCTGCCCGCCGATGCAACCGGCTTCACCACCATTGAGCTCAAGTCCAATCATCTCGGTACGGCGCTGGATGGCACCATCGTCGCGGTGGCGACGCCAGTGCACCGCGGCAAGACCACCCAAGTCTGGGATGCCATCGTCACCCATCAGCAGTCCGGCCGTACGCTGGCCGTGTTTCGCTGCACCCAAATGATTCTTTACGCCAAGCAGAAATCCGCCGGTGGATCTCCATGAAGGCTGAACCCTGACCGCGGCTGGTGCGCCATGCACACGCCGCGAAGCCGCGATATATACGCCGATCGCATGCATCGGGTCACCGCCCATATCGATCAGCACCTCGATCAATACTTGGATCTGGAGACCCTGGCCGGAGTTGCTCACTTCTCGCCGTATCACTTCCATCGCCTGTTCTCAGCCTTGATGGGAGAAACCCTTGGAGCTTATCTGCGGCGCCGGCGCTGCGAGGTGGCGGCGACGCGCCTCTTGGCCCAACCCAGGGTACCGGTGCTGCAAATTGCCCTGGGTGTGGGATTTGGTTCCGCTGAAGCCTTTACTCATGCGTTTGGCGCGCGCTTTGGCTGCTCGCCCACGACTTGGCGTCTGCGGCAATCCCACGAGCGTGCAACGGTCGGCAATCCGGATCAGATGAACAGCAAGCCCGATCAGACGCTGGGGTTCAAAGCGATCAAGAATGGCCTCCCGACCAAAACCGAGACCCCTGTGAAAGTCCAAGTCATTGAACGCAGACCCACGCCGATTGCCTATTTGAGGCATGTCGGAGCCTACGGCCAGCCGATCGGCGCGTTCTGGCAAACGCGAGTTTATCCATGGATGGTCGCCAACGGATTGATGGGACAGCCGCGTTACGGCATCAGTCATGACGACCCGCGGGTGACGGCGGCGGAACAATGCAGATATGACGCAGGATGCGAAATCCCAGCCGGCGTTCTCGCCCGCGGGGATGCGCACCGCACTACCATCCCCGGCGGACAGTACGCGGCGCTTAGTTTCACGGGAACAGTTGCCGAGTTCGAACCCGTGTGGAATTCGCTGTTGCGCGATTGGCTTCCCCCGAGCGGATTGCAGCTCGACGCTCGCCCGATGTTTGAATACTATCCCAGCGACTCGGGCTACGATCCATCCACCGGCGTGCTCGAATGCCAATTGTGCGTTCCGGTGATGCCGCTGTGAGGGCATTCGATCGATGAGCACCTGCATCGCCCTCATTCGCGGCATCAATGTGGGCAAGAACAAGCGCCTGGCGATGGCGGATCTGCGCGAGATGATGGCCGATCTCGGGCACACGAACGTGCGCACGCTGCTGAACAGCGGCAATGTAGTGTTCCAAAGCAAAAATTCGAATTCAGCGAAGTCGGCCGCGGGCATCGAAAGCGCGATCAGCGCCACGTGCGGGATATCGGCCGCGGTGACGGTCACCACCGCGCGAGAATTGGACTTCATAGTGAAAGAAAATCCCTTACTGCAGGCCGTTGACGACCATGCCAGACACTTGGTTGCATTTGTCGCTCACCCGAAGCACTTGGAGGCGGTACGCCCGCTGCTGAAGGAGGCGTGGCTACCCGACGTGCTTGCCATCACCGAGCGCGCGGCATACCTGTGGTGTGCGACCGGTATACTCGAGAGTAAATTGCTTCTAACATTTTCCCGAAAAGCCGGGCCCACGGTCACTACCAGGAATTGGGCGACCGTCCTCAAACTGCAAGCGGCCGCGCGGGAAGCGGCGTCGGCGCGTTCAACGCACCGCGCAGCGGTGCCGCTGGACGGCGCGCGCGGTCGGCGAGTAGTATCGCCACCCCAGCGCCGCGCCCGTAGCTCAGCTGGATAGAGTATCGGCCTCCGAAGCCGAGGGTCGTGGGTTCGAATCCCGCCGGGCGCGCCAATTTTCAAAAAAAGCTTATCGTCCGCTTAACGTGAACGACGTGCGAAGCGGTCGAACCCACGACATAAGCAAGCGGGTTCGACAACTTGGCCGTCCGGCCAAGTTGAGCGCCGGAGGTCTGCCGAGGGCGACCCGTAGGGCGAGGCGCGCAGCGCCGAGTAATCCCGCCGGGCGCGCCAATTTTCAAAAAAAGCTTATCGTCCGCTTAACGTGAACGACGTGCGAAGCGGTCGAACCCACGACATAAGCAAGCGGGTTCGACAACTTGGCCGTCCGGCCAAGTTGAGCGCCGGAGGTCTGCCGAGGGCGACCCGTAGGGCGAGGCGCGCAGCGCCGAGTAATCCCGCCGGGCGCGCCAATTTTCAAAAAAAGCTTATCGTCCGCTTAACGTGAACGACGTGCGAAGCGGTCGAACTCACGACATAAGCAAGCGGGTTCGACAACTTGGCCGTCCGGCCAAGTTGAGCGCCGGAGGTCTGCCGAGGGCGACCCGTAGGGCGAGGCGCGCAGCGCCGAGTAATCCCGCCGGGCGCGCCAATCTTCAAAAAAAGGTTATCGTCCGCTTAACGTGAACGACGTGCGAAGCGGTCGAACCCACGACATAAGCAAGCGGGTTCGACAACTTGGCCGTCCGGCCAAGTTGAGCGCCGGAGGTCTGCCGAGGGCGACCCGTAGGGCGAGGCGCGCAGCGCCGAGTAATCCCGCCGGGTTCGCGCAATTCGCTCGTTTTGCTACCCTGTCAGCGTGAAAGTCCTAGGCAGATTGGTTCTCGCAATTGCCGTGTTGGCGCTTGCCGTCGTTGCATTCGCCTATATGCGCGCCTCGAATGCGCGCGTTGTCGACCGGACCTATCACGCCGCAATCCCCAGGACCATTATTCTGCATAGCATCAGCTTCGGCGCCGGCGGCGAGATTCCGTCTTCATATACATGCAAAGGCGAAAAGGTGTCTCCGGAAGTGTCTTGGGAAGGCGCACCTGACAAAGCCCTATCCTTTGTCCTGATCGCGACCGATTGGGATGGCCCATCGCCGCGGCTTCGCCTCGGAAATTTCACGCATTGGCTTTTGTACAACATCCCCCGGCAAGTTCACGAGATCAAAAGTGCTGCGGCGCCCGCCGAACTCGCTCGAGAAAAAATAGATATCGGAAACAACTCTTCAGACGCGGCTGCCTACATGCCGCCGTGTCCTCGCTTGGGAATGCATCGATATGTATTTCGTCTCTATGCGCTCGACGTTCCGCAGATCCATCCCGGAACACGCGACCGGGAAGGCGTGATGGAGGCCATGACCGGGCACGTGCTCGCCTACGGCGAAATCGTGGGCCTGTCCGGCGGCTGACGGTGCCGCGCGCTGAAGTTTTCCAACCTATCCACAAACGCAGGGGATAACCCTGTGCATAACAGGTTCGCCGTCATCGAAACGTCAACACCATTCAGCCGCTTATGTCGAACTGATGGATTATTGATCAGGGTCAATGCTTGGAGCGCGTCTTTTTCTTGAGTTTCTTGCCTGTCTTCTTTCCGGCAACCTTTTTCTTCGCTTTACGCCGCATCTTGACCAACTCATCGATCAGCGCGTCGACCGGCTCGCGCTTTTTGGCCTTGCGCCGCATCCAAACCAGTGCGTCGAGAAGGTTATCGACGGCTTCCTGTTCTTTCGCCATGCAGAATTGTACTTCGTCGTGCCGGTTTCTTCATAATCGCGGTTCACGCCCTCTGCTTCTCGCGCGAGTAGATCGGTGAGGCCGGCGCGGTATAAGCTACGCAACCCATAAAATAAGCCAGGAAACACCATGTTGCGAAGATCACCGGCACTGCTGCTCGTCGTGGCCGCTTGCACCGCTCAAGCGGCGCAGCATTTCGATGGAAAAACCTGGTGGGACACGGTGAAGGAGATCTCGGCCGACAAGTACGAGGGGCGCGATACCGGCAGCAAGGGCGAGCGCGAAGCTCAAGAATACATGGTCGGTCGTCTCAAAGCGCTGGGTGTCGAGCCCGCCGGCTCGAACGGCTTCTTTCAGAGCGTGAAATTCCGGACGACGGTGATCGATGAGCCGCAGTGCAGCCTCTCCCTGGTCCGCGATGGCCATGCGCAAAAGCTCAACCTGGGCGAACAGGCGTATTTCAGCACGCGTTACCCGCTCGCCCCGAACATCGACGCTGCGCTGGTGTTCGTCGGCTATGGCTTGAACATTCCGGAGAAGAATTACAATGATTTTGCAGGGCTGGATCTCAAGAACAAGGTGGCCGTGATCCTCACAGGTTCCCCCGCCGACGTGCCTGCGGCACTGAGCGCACATTATCAGTCGCGTGCCGAACGCTGGAAGGCGCTCAAGGCCGTCGGCGCTATCGGCGTGATCCAGATCCAAAATCCGGCTTCCGTGGACTTGCCGTGGGCCCGGTCGTCTCTGAACCGCAATCATCCCAGCATGGATCTGCTTGGTCCGGAATTCAATGAGACCTCCGGCGCCAAAGTCGCCATCGCTTTCAATCCGGCCCATGCCGACCTGCTCCTGCAGGGAAGCGGTCACACTTTTGCGGAGCTCGCTGCGCTGGGCAAGGACCGCAAACCGCTGCCGCACTTTCCCTTGCAGGTTTCTTTGAGCGCGACCACCGTCACACGCTCGAAGGATATCGAGTCGACCAACATCGTCGCGCGGATCCCCGGCACCGATCCGAAACTCAAGAACGAATATGTGGTTCTGTCCGCGCACATCGATCATGTCGGCATCGGCGAGCCGATCAATGGCGATCGCATCTACAACGGCGCCATGGACAATGGGTCCGGCAGTGCATTGCTGCTCGATATCGCCCGCTCGCTGAAGGAGGGCCACACAAAGCTCAAGCGCTCGCTGTTGCTGGTGTGGGTGACGGGCGAGGAGAAGGGATTGCTCGGATCCAAGTATTTTGCGGAGCACCCGACCGTCGCGCCAAAATCCATGATCGCCGACATCAATACCGACATGTTCCTGCCGATCATCCCGCTCAAGGTCCTGACCGTCTATGGTCTGGCCGAGTCCGATTTGGGCGACCGTGTCGCGCAGATCGGCGAACTACAGCACGTGCAGATCCAGCCTGACCCGCTGCCGCTGCTCAATGTGTTCATCCGCAGCGATCAATATAATTTCGTCCGCCACGGCATACCCGCGCTCATGATCGACGTCGGTGCCGTTCCCGGGTCGCCCGAGGCCGCCGCGCTGAAAAGCTGGCGCACCGAGCGCTATCACGCGCCCTCGGATGACGCCGATCAACCGGTGAATTTGGCGACAGCCGCGGCCTACGAGGAAGTCACCCGCGCGCTGGTCATCGAAGTGGCCAACAACCCGAAGCGGCCGCAATGGAAGCAGGACAGCTTCTTTCGCCGCTACGCCGATTCCGCGAATCCCTGAAGCCCGAGCGGCGTTGCCGCCGGTTCACTCACCGGGTATCGAGCGGCGCAGCCCGATCCAAAGGCTTCGCGGGCGCCATCGGGCCGGCCTGGCGTGAGCCAACGCCGCGGCCTGCGGCGCCGAGACCGTGCGCCGATGTGAGCAGCCGGTCAAAAATACCTCGCGAAGCGTTCTCCCGATGCATCCACGGAGTGCTCCATTGAAGGGACGGCGCGCCGCGCTTGCCAGCTTGCAAGGAGAGCGAGCTTGCGCGGCTCCGCCACAACGTCAGCAGGCGCACGCGATCTTGAGTCTTCGCTTCCGACAATTCGCGGGCAATCGAGGTATCGCCGAGCATCGGCGCATCGATCACCGAGTCCCCGCTCGGCGCAGGCGCGGCTTCGAGCAGGCCCGGTTTTCGCGCCCGAAAATCGCTCGGCGAGAAAGCCGGCGTCTGCGGCGGGGCCGCGAAGGCGAACCGCGCGGGCCACGACGCGGCGGCGATTTGCGCGCGCACCGCGTTTTGCACGCCGGCGCTGCGGCCCGCATCCGCGAATTTCGGTTGATCGCCCGCGCAGGCATTGCTTGGCGCCAGACTGTAGAGCGCCAGCGCCCCGAGCAGGCATTCGCAAAGTCCGTTGCTGCGCAACCGCCGCTGCGCTTCGAGCGTTTCCATGGCCGCATTTTCGCCGAACGGGCAGGGTGTCAGTTGCCGATCACGACATAAGGCGGGCGTGGTTCCCTGAAAGTCGTAGCAAGCTGCGATGCGCTGTGCGCGAGCCGTCGCGATATGTAAAAGGCGCTCAGGCGTCCGGAGCGCGGTACTGCGCGAGGCCCTTTTCCCAGTTGCGGCCGTCGAAGGGCCTCACGGTCATCGATTCGACACTGCCCGCGTCGAGGCAGCGCGCATTCACGCTGAATCCCTCGGGATGCGAGCGGGGAATGTAGAAGGATTTCACGCCGCAGGTCGCGCAGAACAAGTGCTGCGCCACCCGCGTATTGAAAGTGTAGTTGGTGAGCGCATCGGCTCCGCTCAGCAATTTGAAACGCTCTTTCGGCACGATCAAGTGCAGGAATCCGCTCATGCTGCAGATCGAGCAATCGCATTCATCCACTTCGATGGCCGCCGGCGCAATGACTTCGAAGCGGACGCGGCCGCAGTGGCAGCCGCCCGTATGCGTGCGCATCATTTTTCGATCCTGCGGTCCGGAATCACCCACAGGATCGCGACCAACACGTAAATCGCCACGGCTAGCCATGGCTGCCACAGGGAGAGCGCGATGCCGACCGCATAAAACGCGATGGAAATGCGGCCCTTGGTATCGCTGCCGAAGGCCTTGGCCAATTCCGATCCGGGTCCGTTGTCCCTGATCAGGATGCGCGCGAGAATGTAGTACGCGATTGCCGCCATCAAGAGCACGCCTCCGTACAGGGCAACGGGCGCAGCGACCAAATGGTTTTCGTCCATCCAAGCGGTGACGAAGGGAATCAATGAGAGCCAAAACAGCAGGTGCAGATTTGCCCAGAGAGCGGCGCCGCTGACATGCTCGGCTGCATGCAGCATGTGGTGATGATTGTTCCAGTAGATTCCCACATACACGAAGCTTAAAACGTAACTCAAAAATATCGGAATAGTGGGCAACAGCGCGTCAAACCCCGAACCGGGCGGCGCCTTCAGCTCCAGCACCATGATCGTAATGATGATGGCGATGACGCCGTCGCTGAACGCCTCCAGACGTGCCGTGCCCATAGGGCTGCCGGGGAACCTAGTGTCTGTGCTCTTGCGCGGTGAGATCGTTGAGCATGGACATGAGTTTTTCCGGTCCGCCCGCCATGGCCACATCGGTGATGTACTTGCCGTTCACGACGAACATGGGCACGGAGGTGATGCGATAGCGTTGCGCCAGCAGGTCGGCGCGCTGCATGGCGGTTTGCACGTTCATGTCCTGGTAGGCCGTCTCGAAGGCCGCGTCCGATAATCCCATCTTTTTGACGAATGCCAGCTGAACACGCTCAGCCGCCGCGGCGTTGTTGGGATCAGGCCCGATCAAAGGATCGCCGCCCACCTGTATTTCCTTGAAAATCTCGCTGTGCAGGTCGCTCAATTTGCCCATGGCTTCGAGCGCGTAATAAAGGTGCGCCAAGGACCGATCGCCTTCGTTCCACTCCACCGGCACCCGGGTGAAGGTGACGTAGGCCGGCTTGGACTTGAGCCAGGCCTGCACCGTGGGCTCGAGCGCGTAACAGTGCGGACAGGCGTACCAAAAGAACTCCAGCACTTCGACTTGTCCGGCGGGCGCGTCCGTGGGCTGAGCCGGCACGATGCGGTTGTAGTTCACGCCGTCCTGCCACGGTGTGCCGCTCGCCGCCGCCGCCGATCGACTCGAAGTCGCGGCCGCTACCGTCGAGGCGACCGCTGCCAGCAGTCTGTTCTGCGCTCCGGTGTCTCCAGGGGTTTCCTCTACTGATTCGGAGCCGTCTTCGTTGAGAAGAGTCATGGTCAACGGCTTGCCCGCTTCGGCGGCGGTCTTGCCCGGGCCGCTCGTCGCGGCGCCCTTTACCGCCGGCGTCGCGGCCGGCGCGGGCGCCTTCGCGGGGGCCAGCCCCGAAGGCTCCTGCCTACCGCACGCCGTCAATGCCAGCGCGACCCCGATCGCGATCAGCAGCGGGCGAAGTCGCATCACCGTATCCCTTGCACGTAGGAAGCGAGATTTCGAATGTCGTCGGCAGAGAGACGTTTGGAGATGGTCTGCATGATGCCATTGGGTCCCGTAGCCCGTGTGCCCGAGGCGTAGTCTTTCAGTTGCTTGACCACGTAAGCCGATTGTTGACCGCGCAGCGCCGGAAACTTCGCCGGTTCATTGCCTTTGCCCGTCGCACCGTGGCACGCCATGCACGCGGGAATTTCGCGCGTCTGATCGCCGCCTCGGTACAGTTTCTCGCCCGCTTGCCAGTACGAGGGATCCGCTTCCAAACCGGTGTTGGTCAAGCTGTCGAAATACAGGCCCAGATCGGCCATGTCGTCCGCGGTCAAATTGACCGTCATCGGCATCATGACCGGGCTGGCGCGTTTGCCGGTCTTGAAATTGTTGAGCTGCTCGGCGATGTAGTCGGCACCGAGTCCCGCAAGGCTTGGCCATTCCGGATTCGTGCTGTTGCCATTGGCGCCGTGACAGGCATGGCAGGTCGCAGCCTTGGTGGCACCGGCTTCAACGCTCGGCGCGGGGATGGCAAGGGTCGTGACCAAACTGCTGGAAATAGTCGCTGCGAGAATCCAAATCCGCTTCATGACGCCCTAGTACCCCATTTTATTGTGACCCGCTGTCAACCCTAAATTGTACACTAGAGTCAATAATTTGCGTCCGCCGGCGGCCATGAGCAGTTACTCTCACGTGAAATTCATGACCAGCGCGGCCGAGCCGAGCCAGCTTGCAGCGGATTCGGGCCGAGAGGTCGCCTTTGCGGGCCGCTCCAATTCCGGCAAGTCCACCGCGATCAACGCCATTACTCAACGATCCGGATTGGCCCGCGTCAGCCGCACGCCGGGCCGCACGCAGCTCATCAACTTTTTTGAGCTGGCGCCCGAGCGGCGGCTGGTGGATCTGCCGGGCTATGGCTATGCCAAGGTCCCCGAGCGGGTTCGCCTGCATTGGCTCGGGCTGATGGAGCACTATTTCAATGTGCGCGAATCGCTGGTGGGTTTGATGCTGATCGTCGACAGTCGGCGCGGCTTGAGCGCGCAGGACGTGGCGATGCTCGAGTGGATACTGTCGAGAAATCGTTTCGCGCATGTTCTATTGACCAAAGCGGACAAACTCAACCGGCGCGACTCTCAGCGCGTGCTCAAAGAAACGCTGGCTGCCGGGGCGGATGCGGCGGTGTCCGCGCAACTATTTTCGGCACATGAACGTCGTGGGATAGAAGAAGCGCGCGAGGTCATGGAGCGCTGGCTCAATTCGAAATAAAAAAGCCCCGATGGACGCTTGTGGCAACCATCGGGGCAGACCAACCCGGCATGGGGATGACAAACCGGGTCATGCTCGCTCAGGGAGAAGAGCGAGGAGCGTCTTAAACGCTCATTTGGTTAGATGGGGATCGCTCGCGAAAGTTCCAGTCCTTGAAAGCTAGTTTTTATACGCTGCGTCCGCAGCAAAATCAGGTCCCGCCGATATGGGGCAATTCTGCGCCAAATTTCGCGCCGGCGCACGCGTTTTTAACGGGTTTCCCGGCCCTAATGCGCTTCGTCCCAGTTGCGGCCAACCCCTACATCCACCTTCAGCGGGATCGACAGATCCGCCGCACGAATCATGTGTGTCCGTGTTTGTCCTACAACGGCCTCAATGGCCTCATCCGCGACCTCCAGTACGAGCTCATCGTGCACTTGCATGATCAGCCGCGCCCGCGTGCGCGAGCTTTGCAGCCAAGAGTCCACCTCGATCATGGCGCGCTTGATGATGTCGGCAGCCGTACCCTGCATGGGCGCATTGATGGCGCTGCGCTCGGCATATTGGCGCAACGCAGCGTTGCGCGATTGAATTTCCGGCAGGTAAAGGCGTCGGCCAAATACCGTCTCCACGTACCCGGTTTCCCGCGCCCGACGCCGCGTCTCCTCCATGTAACGGCGAACGCCGGGATAGCGCTCGAAGTAAAGGTCCATGTACTTTTGGGCATCGCCGCGCGCGATGCCCAATTGCCGCGCGAGCCCGAACGCCGACATGCCGTACATCAGTCCGAAATTGATCGCCTTTGCGGAGCGCCGCTGATCGGCGCTGACCTGTTCCAGCGGCGTGCTGAAAACTTCCGCGGCGGTCGCCTGATGGACGTCGCGATCCTCGGCAAACGCACGCAGCAAACTCGCATCGCCCGACAGATGCGCCATGATGCGAAGCTCGATTTGCGAATAGTCAGCGGCGACCAGCGAATGGCCGGGCGGCGCGATGAATGCCTGCCTGATACGCCGTCCCTCGTGAGTGCGAATCGGTATGTTTTGCAGATTCGGATCTTGAGAGGACAACCTTCCGGTCGCCGCGACCGCCTGGTGATAAGACGTATGAATGCGCCCGGTGTCCGGGTTGATCTGCAGCGGCAGATTATCCGTATAGGTGGACTTGAGTTTCGCCATGCCGCGATATTCCAAGATCAATTTCGGCAGGCGATAAGTCTCGGCAAGTTCCTCGAGTACGTCCTCGGCGGTTGACGGTTGACCGGTCGGAGTCTTGCGCATCACCGGAATGCCGAGCTTGCCGAAAAGGATTTCCTGCAGTTGCTTCGGCGAGTCCACGTTGAAAGTTCCGCCCGCCTCCTGGTGCGCCTGCGATTGCAGCTCGAGCATGCGCGACGCCAGTTCCGCGCTCTGTGCCTTGAGCAGCGCGCGGTCCACGAGCACGCCCGCGCGCTCCATGCGGAACAACACGGGCACCAGCGGCTGCTCGATGTCTTCGTAGACGAACTTGAGCGCCGGGACCGCCTCGATTTGCGGCCAGATCGCCCGATGCAGCTGCAGCGTGATATCGGCATCCTCGGCCGAATATTCCGCGGCCCGATCCACATCCACCTGATTAAAGGAGATTTTCTTCGCTCCCTTGCCGGTGAGTTCCTCGAAGTGGATCGTCTTGAGGCCAAGATATCTCACCGCGCTCGCGTCCATGTCGTGGCGCGTCGCGACGCTGTTCAAGACGTAGGACTCCAGCATGGAATCGAAGCGCTGGCCATTGAGCGCGACGCCGTAATTGGCCAGCACGTGCGCATCGAATTTGAGGTGATGCCCGAGCTTGGCTTTGGTCATGTCCTCGAGCACCGGCTTCAATGCCGCCAGCACCTTGTTGCGATCGAGTTGATGCGGCGCGCCCGCGTAGTCGTGGCCCATCGGTACGTAGGCAGCCTCGCCCGGCGCAACCGCGAACGACACGCCGACGATTTGCGCGCGCATATAGTCCAAGCTGTCGGTCTCGGTATCGAAGGAAATGAGCGGCGCGGCGTTCAGCTTGCCGAGCCACAGATCCAATTCCTCTTCCGACATGACCTTATGATAGTCGCGCGGCGGCGGCGTGCTGACCACGGCGACAGCCGCGGCTAGCTGAGGGCCGCCGCTGCCGCTCACTTCCGCAACTGCCACATCGACTTCGACATGACCCGCAGGCGCCGCGCGCTCCTGCTCGGGCCCCAAGGATTTGAGCAGCGCACGCAATTCCATGCGCGTGTACAACTCGCGCAGCCGCGCTGCATCCGGAGCGCCCGGACTCAGCTGCTCGGGGGTCACTTCGAGCGCCAGCGAGGTATCGATGGTGGCGAGCTTGCGCGACAACTCCAGCATCGGCAGTTCATTGCGCAGATTGTCGCCCACCTTGCCGCTTATCTCCGCGGCGTGTGCAACAAGGCCGTCGAGCGTTTGATATTGGTTCAGCCACTTCGCCGCGGTCTTCGGGCCGACGCTGGTGACGCCGGGGATGTTGTCCGAGGCGTCGCCGACCAGCGCGAGGTAATCGACGATCTGTTCCGGAAAAACATCGAATTTCGCCTTCACCCCGATGCGGTCGAGACGCGTGTTGCTCATGGTGTTTAGCAATTCGACGTTCGGCCCCACCAGCTGCGCCATGTCCTTGTCGCCGGTGGAGATCAACACTTTGAAGCCCGCATCGGCCGCTTGCTTCGCCAGCGTGCCGATCACATCGTCCGCCTCGACGCCGGGGACGCGCAGCAGCGGGACGCCCATGGCTGCGACCACATCGTAGAGCGGCTGCACTTGCGCCCGCAAATCGTCAGGCATGGGCGTGCGGTGCGCCTTGTACTGATCGAACAAATCATCCCGAAAGGTGCGTCCCGGCGCATCGAACACCACGGCGATCCGCTCCGGAGCTTCCTCCTTGATCATCTTGTTCAGCATGTTGAGAACGCCGAGCACCGCACCCGTCGGCTCGCCGCGCGAATTGGTCAGCGGCGGCAGCGCGTGAAAGGCGCGGTACAAATAGCCCGAGCCGTCGACCAAAATGAGTTTGCGTGCGCTCATGATCGAAGCATCCAGCTTTATGGATGCGTCAAATCCGCTGGCGGGGGAGGGTTCGGCGTTGCGGGTGTGGGCGCGGGCGGCGGCGGACTCGTCGCCGTACCGCCGCCTTGCGGCGCTGGATTGGGCGCGCCGCTTCCGCTCGCGGGCTTTGCGGGCGCCGCGGGTGCCGTCGGCAGCGCGTGTTTGTGTTTTTGTGCGTCGGGCATTACCAGAGGCCCTTTTTGACCGCAACCAAGTACGCCGCCTGCCAGGCAGATCAGCAGCAAAGGTTGCGCGATTTTCATGGCCGCCAGTATACCCGCGCCGCCGCTTGCCGGAACTTCTGTCAACGCCTTCGGGTCGAATACGTTGATCAAGGCGGAGGTTTCTATGCGGCTTTCAACAGCAGTTGGGACAGTGATGGCGATTGCGGCGTGCGGCGTCTCGGGTGCTGCATTCGCGGACAATCCGCTGGGATTTTACGTCGGCGCGGGCGTCGGCGAATCCCAGATCCGGAGCGACGATTCCTATTATGGGTATCCCGGCTACTACAACGATTACCAATTCGCCTGGCAGGGGATCGTCGGAATACGGCCCATCCGCATGTTGGGTCCAGAGGCCGACCTATATCGATTTCGGCCAACCCTATCGGCACCACGGTTACTACGATTACAACGTCTCCGGCAGCGATTCCCATCCGACGGCCCCGGCTTTGTTCGCGGTGGGCTACCTGCCGTTGCCCATACCTTTCATCGATGTCTTCGCCAAGGCGGGCGTCGCGCGCCTCTCCACCAATCTCACCGACTTCGTCCAACAGCCGTGTCCGCCCAACGGGCCGTGTCCATACTTCATTCCCACCGATCGGCGTCAAGTGATCGATACGCGAATCGCATATGGCGCCGGCGTGCAATCGAAATTTCCGTTTGGATTGATTTTGCGCGGCGAATACGAGCGCATCAGCTCGCAATTCGGAGATCCGGACGCGCTGATGGTCAGCGCGCTGTGGCAGTTCTGATCTGACCGGCGCCGGCGGGCGCTGCGCTGTCGCTCTCGGGGGGCGCCGCACCTTATACTCGCGCGCATGACATCATCCTCATGCTTACGCGCATCCCTGGCCTTTGTGTGCGCCGCCGGCGTCGCCGCGGCCCTTGCAAGCTGCGTCACCGCGCCTCCCGCGACGGCACCGCGCGGCTCGGCAACAGCGCCCGAGCTGACGCGCGCGCTGCGCAAAGACATCGACACCATCGTGGTCATCTACGCTGAAAATCGCGCCTTCGACAATTTGTACGGAAATTTTCCGGGCGCGCGAAATTTGAGCGAAGTCCTCGATCGCGATGGCCATCCGCTGCCCGGCTATCATCCGCAGTTGGATCGCGACGGCAGCGTGTTATCCGTTCTGCCGCCCTCGTGGGGCGGCGTGACGGCGGCCGGCATTAAGCCGGTCGTGACCCAGCAGCAAAGCGTGGGTCTGCCGAACGCGCCGTACTCCATCGAGCGCGGCTTCACGGCGCAAACCGGGGTCACGCTCTCCACCGCCACGGTAACGCGCGATTTGTGGCACCGCTTCTACGAGCATCAAATGCAAATCGACGGCGGCAAGAACGATGGCTATGCCGCGTGGTCGGACGCCGGCGGCCTGGCGCTGGGACATTACGATTACAGCCGTTCGGCGCTTTACGCATTGGCGCGGGAGTTCGTGCTCGCGGATAATTTTTTTCAGGGCGCTTTCGGCGGTTCATTTCTGAATCATCAATACTTGATATGCGCCTGCGCGCCGGAATACCCCGCGGCCGGCACGGCGGCGGCGAAACCCTCGATCGCCGTATTGGAACGCGACGCCGCGGGCGCCTACCTGCCGCGGCTCAAGACGTCGACCATGCCGCCGGCATCGGCGCTCGATGAGCCGCCGACGTTTGCAAAGAGCGGCGACATTGCGCCGCTCAACTATTTCGGCGACGGCAAGTTCTACGCGGTCAATACCATGCAGCCTCCCTACCAACCGAGCCGCAACAAGCCCGCGGCACAGGACGCGAGCTTCTTGTATGCCGATCCGAACAATTCCACCACGCTGCCGCCGCAGACCCGGCGCAATATCGGCGATGCGCTGGATGCGAAAGGAATCGCCTGGGCATGGTACGCCGGCGCGTGGAACGCCGCCCTCAAGGACGGACGGCGGCCGCCCGCGAAAATGCGCGCCGTGATCTACGCGCCGGAAATCGCCGGCGGCAATCCGGATTTTCAGGCGCATCACCAGCCGTTCAATTATTACGAGCGCTTCGATCCCGCCGCGCATGCGGACCAACGCGCCGCGCACCTGAAGGATTACGAGGATCTGCTGGCGGATGCCGCGTCCGGCCGCTTACCCGCGGTGACCTTCTACAAACCTCAGGGGAACCTGAACCAGCATCCCGGTTATGCATCGGTCGCCGAGGGCGATGCGCATATCGCGGATCTGGTGGCGAAGCTGCGCGCGAGCCCGCAGTGGCGGCACATGCTGATCGTGATTACCTACGATGAGTTCGGGGGCGCGTGGGACCACGTCGCACCGCCGCAGGGCGACCTGTTGGGCCCGGGTGCGCGCATTCCGGCATTGATTGTTTCGCCCTTCGCCAAGCGCGCCACGGTCGATCACACGCAGTACGACACCGGGTCCATTCTTCGCCTGATCGCGCGCCGCTTCGACCTTGAAATTCTGCCGGGCATCACGCAGCGCGACGCCGGCCTGCGCGCGCACGGCGCGCCGCCGATGGGCGATCTGGTCAACGCGCTCGAGCTGCGCTAGTTCTTCTTCACGGGCCGCGGCGTGCCGGGCGGCGCTTTCGGCGGCGCACCGGGCGCCTCGGCGCTGATTACGCTCACGTCGAATATCAGCAGCGAATTGGGCGGAATTTTTTGCTGCACTCGCGGGCCGTAGGCAAGCTCGGGCGGGATGAACAGCTGCCATTTCGCGCCCGGCTTCATCATCACCAAAGCCTCCTGCCAGCCCTTGATGACGCCGTTCACCGGAAAAGTCGCCGGCATGCCGCGCGAATAGGAGCTGTCGAATTCGGTGCCGTTGATCAGCTTGCCGCGATAATCGACCGTCACGCTGTCGGTGGGCCCGATGGGAGGCGCCTTTTTGTCGCCAACAGCGAGAATTTTATATTGCAGGCCGGTGGCGGTGGTCACGACGCCTTTTAGCTTGGCGTTTTTCGCCAAGAATTCCTTCGCGGCGTTGGCATTGCGCGCCGCCATGGCTTCGCCCGCTGAGCGCGCATACGCCTGCAGCTGCTGCTGATCGGCGGGCGAAGGTTGTTTGCCCTGCAGCCCATCCTTGAGGCCTCGCACCACGGCATCGGAGACGATCGCCTCGGGGGTCATGCCGGTGTTGTGCATTTGCGCGCCAAAGACCAAGCCGATCAAATAGCTGATCTGCTCCGGCGAGGGCGGCGGTCCCGGGTCCGCCCCCGGCGCCGTGGTCGGGGGCGGCCTCACGGCCGGCGGGGGAGTCTGCGCAAACGCAAAGCCCGCGAAGCTCATCATGACTACACAGCCGATTGCATGGCGCCAATATCCAACAGTGGGGTTTTTCATGGCGCAGAAGATACCCCTCCTGAGGTGGCAAATGCCAGCGCAAATTCATGGCGCGAAGGCGCCGCGCTTGATGACCGCCATGGTGATGCGCGAAATGCAGACCAGCTTTTGCGACCGCATTGACGATGTCGATGGTCCAGACATGGGTGCGGCCGCCGAGGTGCACCGCTCGCGCCGTGCCCGTGACCACGCCGCCGCGCGCCGCGCGCACATGGTTTGCATTGATTTCCTGGCCCACGACCTGGTACTCGGCGGCATCGACGCACATGGCAGCGCCCATGCTCCCCAAGGTTTCGGCGAGCGCCACCGAAGCTCCGCCATGCAGCAGCCCGTACGGCTGCACGGTACGCGCATCGACGGGCATGGTGCCGCGAACGAAGTCCGCGCCGATTTCGGTGAACAAAATGCCGAGATGCGCGATCAGCGTTCCTTCCCGGTTGCCGTTCAACTCCTCGACGGTCCGCAGGCTGCGCCAAATGCTCATTCGTTGTCCTTGAGTTTTGCGGCGACCCGCCGGTAGGCCTCGCGAAAGGGAATGCCTTCCTTGGCCACCAGCGCATTCGCCGCGGCGGCGGCGTGAATGCGCGGATCCAGCCGGATGTTCTCCGGGCGAAAGCGCACGCCGTCGAGTGCGCTCGGCAGAATGGCCAAGGTCTGCAAGACACGAATCGATGCCGCGAAACAACGGCGGCTTGATCAGCTGCAAATCGCGGTGATAACCCGAGGTCAGCTTTTGCGTGATGGCCAAGACTTCGTTCAGCGCCGCCTGCGCGACGGCGCTGCGTCCGCGCACCAGCTCGAAGACATCGGGATTGCGTTTCTGCGGCATGATCGAAGAGCCGGTGGTGAAAGTCTCCGGCAGACTCACATAGCCGAATTCCTGCGAATAAAACAGCAACAGGTCGGCCGCGAGCCGGCCGAGGTCTTGCGTCAGCAGCGTGATTTCGAACAGCAGCTGCGCCTCGGCTTTGCCGCGCGACAACTGCACCGCGGTCACCGGCTCTTGAATGACCGCAAACCCCAGGCGCAGGCGCGTGGCTTCGCGGTTGATGTCGAGATTCGGGGTGCCGAATCCGGCCGCGGATCCCAAGGGGTTCTTGCCGATGCGCCGCTGCGTGGCGAGTAGTCCCTCGGCATCGTCGCGCAGTTCCGCGGCAAATCCCAAAGCCCAGAGCGCGACGCTGCTTGGCATGGCCTGCTGCATGTGGGTATAGCCGGGAAGCTCTTGAAGGCCGTGCCGTTCGGCCAGCGCTTCGAGCGCGCGCGCCACTCCGAGCGCTCCATCCTTGAGTGCTTCCGCCGCATCGCGCAGGTAGAGCCGCAGGGCTGCCAGCACCTGATCGTTTCTCGAGCGCCCGGCATGCAGCCGGCCGCCGGCCGCGCCCGATGCGCGCGGTGAGCAAATTCTCGATGGCGGTCTGGCAATCCTCCTGCTCGAGCGAGATGCGCCACCTTCCCTGAGCGTGCTCATCGCCGATTGCCGTCAGCGCCTCGCGTATCGCCGCAAGATCCGCAGGCGACAGCAAGTTTTGCTCGCCGAGCATTTCCGCGTGCGCGATCGAGGCGCGGATGTCGTAGGCGACCAGGCGATTGTCCAGAGCATGATCATCGCCCGCGGTGTATTCCAGCACCCGCGCGTCGAGCGAAGTTCCCTTGTCCCAGAGGCGACTCATGTGTTCAAGCATCAATGCTGCGCCAGCTGTTCCGCTGGACTCAAGGCTTTCAGATCCGCGACCACCAGCGTGCCGGTGCCTTCGTTGGTGAACACCTCCGCGAGCAAACTGTCCGGCGCCTTGTAGCTGATCACGTGCACGCGTCGCACGCCGCCGCGAATCGCGCTTTCGATGGCCGTCGCTTTGGGCAGCATCCCATCCTTCAAGCTGCCCTGGTCGCGCAGCCGTTTCAACCCCAGGATGTCGGTGTAGGAAATGACGGAGCCGGGCTCTTCCACGCGTTCCAGAATTCCCGGCGCGCCGGTGCAGAGCACCAGCTTTTCCGCCGACAGCGCGCCGCCGATCGCGGCCGCCACCGTGTCGGCATTGATATTGAGCAAAGTGCCGTTGGCGTCCGCGGACAGGGGACTGACCACCGGCATCAGGCCATTCTCCAGCAGTTTTTCCAGCACCGCCGAGTTGACCGAATCGATGTCGCCGACGAATCCGTAGTCCACGACTTCGGTCGAGCCCGCGAGCGCCACCGGCGGGCGCTTGTGGGCGCGAATCAAACCGGCATCGACGCCGCTCAAGCCGATTGCCTCGATATCGAGCGCGCGGCAAATGGCCAAAATCCGCGTGTTGATCAGACCGTTGAGCGCCATGGCGGTCACGTCGATCGATTTCTGATCGGTGACGCGCCGGCCGTTGACCATGCGCGTTTCCAAACCCAAGGTCGCCTGCAAGTTGTCGAGCTGCGGGCCGCCGCCGTGCACCAGCACGGTCTTGATGCCGACCTGGTGCAGGATGGCGACTTGCTCGATCAAACCGCGGGTCGATGCTTCGTCGCTGAAAACCGCGCCGCCGGCCTTGATGACGAAAATCTTGTTCTTGTACATTCGAATGTACGGCGCGGCGCTCTTGAGTGCGCGCACGGCGACGGTCGGATCGGGTCGGCTCATGATCATTGACGAGTACTCCGCTACGGGCGAAACGCTCAGGATCGACACCTCAGACAGGCCTCTTGGCCAACATGCGATGCAGGACGGCCATCTGCACCGGCAAGCGGTTGAAAGCCTCGCGCTTGACCACCGCGCGCGGACCATCGAGAACCTCGTCGGCCACCGCGACATTGCGGCGCACGGGCAGGCAGTGCATGAGCTTCGCATCGGGCTGGGCGTGCTCGAACCAGCGCTCGCGCACGCACCAGTCGGAGAGGTCCGCGCGCAGGCGCGAATCGGCTTCCGCATCGCCGTAGTAGGTCGTCGTGCCCCACTCCTTGGCATAGACCACGCTCGCGCCCATCAGCGCCGCGGCGCGATCCGACGACTCCGTGACCGAACCGCCGGCGGCAACTGCCGCCAAGCGGGCCTTCTCCATCAGTTGCGCGGGCAATGCGAATCCTTCCGGCCGCAGCACCACGACTTCCATGCCGCGCATCGCCGCCATGTGCACGGTCGCTGCGGGCACGGCCAGCGGCAACGCCTTCGGGTGATAAGCCCAGCTCAAGACGAACTTGGCGCGGGTCGGAATCTTGAGCTCATCCAGCGTGCGCCAGTCCGCCAACGCCTGGCACGGATGATTCACGGCGGATTCCATGTTGATGAGCGGCTTGTCGCACAGCTTGTCGATCATGCCGAATAGCGTTTCATTCAAGTCGCTTTCCAAATTCTTTCCGTCGGCAAATGCGCGCACGCCCAGCACGTCGCAGTATGAGGCGAACGCCGGAATGCCCTCGCGGATATGTTCCGCGGCCGCGCCCTTCATGATGGCGTTCGGCCGCGTCTCCAACTGCCATGTGCCCAGTCCCGGGTTGATCACGAATGCGCTGCCGCCGAGGCGCGCCATGCCGGCCTGGAAGGAGGCGAGCGTGCGCAGCGATGGATTGAAGAACACCAGCCCGAGAATTTTGTTTGCAAGCGCCTGGGGTTCCGGCTTGTCCTGCAGCGCTTGCGCCAGTGCCAACAAATCGAGAATCTGCTCGCGGCTGAAATCGGCGAGATCGAGGAAGCGTTTCATGCGGATATCTTCGCCAGTGCATCGCTCAGGGTGTCCACATGGCCTTCGTTTAAAATGTAGGCGGGCAGCAGGCGCAGAATGTGCGGATCGCCGCTCGTGCCGGTGAGAATGTTCTTGGCCATGAGCGCCGCCTGAACCTCCTTCGCGGGTCGCGAGGTCTTGAGGCCCAGCAAAAATCCGGCGCCTTGCACGCCGGTGACCGGCCCGATCATGCAGCTCGAGCGAATGTAAGCGGAGACCTGGCGAACGTTGGCGAGCAAAGCTTCCGACTCGATGGTATCGATGACCGCTTCGGCCACGGCGCAGGCCATGGGGCCGCCGCCGAAGGTCGTGCCCATGTCGTCGTACTTCAATTGATTGGCGATGCGCCGCGAAAGCAGCAGCGCGGATACCGGAAAGCCGTTGCCCAAGGCCTTGGCCGCGGTAATAATGTCCGGAACGACGCCATAGTAGTTCGCGGCGAAGGGCGCGCCGGTGCGGCCCACGCCGCATTGCACCTCGTCGAAAATCAAAATCGCTCCGACCTCGTCGCAGCGCCGGCGCAGCGCCTCCAGCATCGGCTTGCCCACATCGTAGGCGCCGCCGACCCCCTGGATCGGTTCCACGATGACCGCAGCCGTTTCGCGGTCGATCTGCTCTGCGACCGCACCGGGGTCATCGCGCGGCGTGAAGCGAACATCGAACGGCGTGCGCGGAAAGCCGTACCACTTTTCGAGCGCGCCCCAGGTCACGGCGCCGGCAGCCGCGGTTCGGCCATGAAAACTCTGCTCCAGCGCGACCGCCTTCGAGCGTCCGGTGAGCTTGAACGCGAGTTTCAAGGCATTTTCATTGGCCTCGGCGCCGCTGTTGATCCAGAAGACCGTGTCGAGGCCGAGGCCGACGAACCTCGTCAGGCGCGCGGCCGCGCGCTCGCGAATCGCCATCGGCAGCGCATTGGTTTGAAAAGCCATCTGCCGCGCCTGGCGCTCGAGCGCCGCGAGCCAGCGCGGATGTCCGTAGCCCAAGCCCGCCACGGCGTGGCCGCCGTAAAAGTCCAAAATCTTGCGGCCGTCGCGCGCATACAGCCACACACCTTCGCCGTGCGCCACCTCGATCGGGTATTGCGCAAAGACTTGCGCCAGGTGGGTCGCGTGCGCCGCCGCGGTGGGGTTTGTAGTTGCCATGCGTTTAAGTCCATCCGGGTGCGGGCGCGGTCAGGCCGGTGGTTTCGGCGAAGCCCAACAGCCGATTCATCCACTGGATCGCGCCGCCGGCCGCGCCCTTGTTGAGGTTGTCGACCACCGACATGACGGCGATGGAATTGCCGTTGGACACCGCGCTCAGGTTCGCGTAGTTGCTGGCCGCCACATCTTTGACGCGCGGCGCCGCGGCGGCGACGCGCACGAAGGGACAGTCCTTGTAGTACTGCTGCAAAGCCTCCAACGCTTGCGCCGTCGAGAGCGGCGTCTTCAGGCTGGCCTGCACGGTGACGTGGATGCCGCGCGCAAAAGGGCCGGAGTGCGGCACGAAATTGAAGTCGGCGTCGATGCCGGTTGCCCGCTTCGCGCAGGCCGCGATCTCGGGCACATGCCGGTGACTCAAGCGCGCCGTAGGTGTAGAGATCGCTGTGCCGATGCGGATGATGGGTCGCCTCCGCGGGTTTGCGGCCCGAACCCGTGCTGCCGGTGATGCCGGTGACGAACAGACGCGTATCGGTCAGCCCAAGCGCCAGCAACGGCACGCTGGCGAGCAGGGTCGCGGTCGCGAAACAACCCGGATGCGCGACGTGCGGCGTCGGCGATTTTTGCAGATGCTCCGGCACGGCGCAGGTGAACTCGCGGATTCTCGCCGGGGCGCCGTGCGCATGCTTGTAGACGGCTTCGTAGGCCGCCTGGCTGGCATAGCGAAAGTCCGCGGAAATATCCACGCAATGCACGCGCGTGCCCGCGGCGCTCGCGGTTGCGCAGCAGCCGGTCGACGATGGCGGCGGATACGCCATGCGGCGCCGCCGAAAACAAGCGCCGACACGGCTTCGCGGCGAATCACATGCGTGCAGTTCATCGGGTGCCGCGAATTTCAGATCCGGATAGGCGCTGCGCAAATGGGCGAACGCATCGGCGACTTTCGCGCCGGGCTGGCTGTCGGACAGGATCGCCGCGACCTTAAGCCGCGGATGACCCGCGATCAAGCGCAGCAGCTCGCCGGCCACATAGCCGGTGCCGCCGAGCACAATGGCCGGCGTCGCCGCGCTCATTCGCCGACCACCTTGGACTCGCGCACATTGCGCAAACCCAGCGAGGCGATGATGTGATCGCCGAGATCCGCCGGATGGCTGATCGCATTGAAGGCCTCGACATTCATCTGCTCGCGGATGATTTCGATACCCACTTGATTGTCGGTGGCGGGACCGGTCACCGCGCACGGCTCGATGCCGAAGCGTTCGCGCAGCAATTTGACTCCGCCCCATGCGGCGACCGGATCGTTCGCCGACAGCACCACGGCGGTGAGCGCGGCCTTGATGTCGGGCTGGCGCAGGATGGATTCCACGCCGTAGGTTCCCAGCAGTCCGTCGCCCAACTCGAACACGATGGCATCCGGCTGGCCGGCGGCCATTTCCGTGAGCATGCTGCGGGTCAGCGCGGGACCGCATTTCGCGGTGGTGGTCACGATCCCAAGATCGGTGAACAGCATGGTGCGCCTGGCGCCCGAATCCTCGAAGGCCATGATGTCGCGGCGCAGTGAAACGCCGGTGGCCTTGAACGCATCGACGATCAAGCCGCGGTGGCGCATGCGCGCAATGATGGCCGCGGCGGCCGCGGTCTTGCCCGCTTCCATGCAGGTGCCGGCGAGCGCCACGACCGGCACGCCGCGCGCATCGAGCGGTACATCGTAATCCAAGGCCTTATACCCTACCTTGGCGGGAACGCCGATGCGCTCGCCCAGGTAGGGAAAGGTCAGCACGGTGCCCAGCACCTTGCAATCGAAGGGCTTGCCTTTGTCCTGCGTCGCCGAATCGCATATTCCCAACACGCCGCCGATGTTGAGCATTTGAATCACATCGCCGGGCTTGAGCGTCGCGGGAATGTGGCCCGAGTAACCGAACAACGCCTTGCGGTGGCCCAGGGCGCCGACCACGATGTCGCCGCGGACCACTTTCGCCATGCGCCCGCTGATGAGTTCCAAGGTGTTGTAGTTCGCCTTGTTGTTGAGGATCTCCACCACGAGCACCAGGCCTTCCTCGCAGGGAATCTCCGGGGCGATGCGCAGCTCGTGCGACAAACCGCACGCCTGCGTCACCGAGGCGATCTTGTCGACGACCATCGTACGCATGCTGTTCATGTTTTGAGCCCCGTTACCGGCACGTTTGTAAAACACTCCCGTCAGCGCCAGCATTTTCGAATAGCCCAACGCGTCGGCCGGCGTCCATTCGCCCGCGGACTCGCCATACACGCCCTTGGAGGCGGCCATCAGCGAGTAGGGCGAACTCACGCCCTCGACGAACACGGATCCTGGCCGGAACAAGACCCTCACCTCGCCGTTGACCCGCTCCTGCGAGGACTTGAGCAGCGCTTCGATGTCGCGGCACACCGGATCCAAGTGCTGACCCTCATGCACCAAGTCGCCGTAGGGCTGCGCGACGCTTTCCTTGATGCGCGACTGCTTGCCGGTAAGCACCAATTTCTCCAGTTCGCGATGCGCGGTGAGCAGCACCTCGGCGGCGGGCGCCTCGAAGGCGACGCGGCCTTTGGTGCCGATGACGGTATCGCCCAGATGAATGCCGCGGCCGATGCCGAAGGGACCGGCGAGGGTTTCGAGCGCTTCGATGACGGCGACGGCGGACAGCCGCTTGCCGTCGAGACTGTCCGGGCACGCCACTGGGTAAAACCGATGGCATGGCGCTCGGGCGGCCGCGGATGCGCGAACGCATCCTTGGACAGCACCCAGGCATCCTCGGGAATGCTGCCCTGGGAAGTCAAAGTTTCCTTGCCGCCGATGGTGACGCCCCAGAGACCGCGGTTCACCGAATAGGCCGCGCCGAAGGGCGGCACCGGCAGCTTGTGCTCTTCGAGATACTTAAGCTGCTCGGGGCGCTTGAACGCGCGATCGCGCACCGGCGCGATGATCTCGAGATCCGGAGCCAAGGTGCGCAGTGCGACTTCGAAGCGCACTTGGTCGTTGCCGGCGGCGGTGCAGCCGTGCGCGACCATTTTGGTACCGAGCGACAGCGCCATTTGCGCGATGGTCTGCGCCTGCAGCACGCGCTCGGCGCCGACGCACAGCGGATACACATTGCCGCGGCGCACATTGCCCATGATCAAGAATTTCAGCACCTGATCAAAGTACGCGTCCTTTGCGTCAATCAAATGATGTTCGATCGCGCCCAGCTGCTGCGAACGCTGCGCCAGCGATGCGGCCGCCGCCGCATCGATGCCGCCGGTATCGACGGTCACGGTGATGACGGGCCGTTGATAGGTATCCTTGAGCCAGGGAACGCAAAATGAGGTGTCGAGACCGCCGGAAAAAGCCAAGAGAATGGGCTCGACGCCATGGCCGAAATTGGATGTCATGGAGTTTAGCGTCCGAATAGGGCGAGCAGGCGATCGCCGAGTACGCGCTGTGCCGCCGCGCCCGTGGTAGCGATGAAAATCGTGTCGTCACCGGAAATCGTGCCGACCACCTCCGGCCATCGGGCGGAATCGATGGCGACGGCCACGCTTTGCGCGGAGCCGATGGTGGTTTTCAGCACGGTGAGATTGGTGCCGGCGGTAAGCCTTGCGCTGACGAATTGCTTGAGCGCCGAAAAATCGCTTTTCGGCTGAGCGCCGTTCTCCGGCAACACGTAGCGGTCGCCCATCTTGGCGACGCCCAGCTCGCGCAGATCCCGGCTGACGCTGGATTGCGTCGCGACATGGCCCAAGCTTGCGCAGCAGATCCACGAGTTCGGTCTGCCGGCCGACGCTTTGCTCGCGAATGATTTTCGCGAGCATCGTGCGGCGCGCCGGCGCATTGTTGTGTTCGGGTTCGGATCTAAGCATGTATCGACCTATGCATAAAATTGCACGCATGCTGCATAAAAATGCAGACGCTGTCAACAAAATTCTTGGCTCAGCGCTTGGGTGGGGCCGCCCATCCGGCGCTGGCGCGCGGCAAGTTCCCCGGCATGATCCAAGGGTTCGCCGTCGATCGATCCCTCAACAGCGGCGCGGATCGCTGCGGAGCCATCCGAGCCCGCAGTTCGAAAATTGCCGGAATCCGGCGCGGAGCGTGGCGATTGCGCCAACGCCTTGATCCGCCATTGAGACCCTTCGCGGCATGCCAGCCCTGCGCTTGCCGCGGCTCCCGTCAATGAGAAGGTCCTGCAGTAATCGCCTGATTTGTCCCGAAAACTCATCCCCGCGATTGCCGGACGATTCGCCGACCGATCGTCGGACAGTTGAGTCGACAATGCTTCCGCGAGCGCGGCGCCGGCGACCAATCCGCCGCCCGCGCCCGTCCGGATCATGGTACTGGGGCCATGCCACGCCAAAAATCCCAATCCCAAACCCAGCAGAAGACTCGCGGCCATGGCGGCCGGTCGCCATGGCGGGAGCGCGGAATTTTCGCGCCGCGCCGCCGCTTTTGCGCGGGACAAATCGGCCACCCTGCCTTGGCGCGCGGCGCTCACGACAGGCACTTTGGCCGGCTGACCCCGCGCCGCTTGGATGAGCCGATCCGGCACCGGTTCCTCGAGAACGGCGGAAAACGCACCTTGCATTTTTTCACGCAGAGCGCGCTGACGAGCGACGCGCTTACCGACGTCCGCATCTTGCTGGATGGCCGCCTCGACGCTCGCCCGGCCGGCGGCGTCCAGTTCGCCGTCGACGTAGGCCATCAGCGTTTCGTCCGAAATCGTCATGGCAGATCTCCTTCCGGCAGCCGCAGCATTTCTTGAAGCGCCTCGCGGCCGCGCGCGAGGCGGCTGGTCAATGTTCCAACGGGCACATCCAGCACGTCGGCCGCGTCCTTGTAGGACAAGCCCTCGACCAACACCAGGCTGACGGCCACGCGCTGATCCTGCGGCAGTCGAGCCAGCGCGGCCTCGGCCGACCAACGGTCAATTTCCCGCTCCATGGTCGCATCGCCGATTTGATCGCCTGCTTCCTCCGGCATCAAAATTTTTGCCCGCCGCGCCCGCGCCCTCACCTCGTCGATCCAGGCGTTTCGCAGTATCTTGAATAACCAACTATCCAAGCGGGCATCGCTGCGCCATTGATCCAACCGCAGCAGCGCCCGCTCCACCGCGATCTGCACGACATCGTCGGCATCGTGCGGATTGTGAACCAGATTGCGCGCAAAGCGCCGCAAACGAGGCAGCAAAGCGACGATCTGTTCCTGGATGTTTTCCACGCCGTCGTTCGTACTCATGAGGTAGACGTTCGAGAGTTGCGGTTTAATCCGAGCATGCTAGCAGCCTTGGCTCAGGCGGCCGGCAGCGGCGTGCCCAATCGAAGGTTGTGAGTTTTATGCGATTAATCGTTTGCATAGCGCTGATCACCGTTGTCAGCTTCAGCCCGAGCGCAACTGCGCCTGCCGCTCGCGCCGCTGCCGCCTCTGCCGATGCAGAAATTGTCCCAGACGGTCGGCCAGGCCGGGGCCGATACCCTTCAGCAGCTGAGCGAGGCGCGTCATCTGCTCACCGCGAGTTTAATCCGCGCAAACCCGCGCACCGTCGCCGCCGACCCGCATGGCAACCCGATCGTCCGCGGCGAGATCTTGGCTTATGCGCCCGGGGCACCGGCCCTCGCTGCGGCGCAGACCCTGGGATTCAAGAGCGCGCGCGAGCTGACGACGGGCGATTTGGATATTCACCTGGTTGTCCTACAGGCGCCGCCATCGATGAACCTCGTCAAAGCCCTGCGTGCGCTGCGCCAGGCCGATCCGACCGGCATCTATGACTTCAATCACATCTATACCGGGGGCGGCGAGATGCTGGGAGTCAAGTCGAGCGGCCCTGCAGATGAGACTCCGCCGCCGCAAAGCGCCGGCGCGGCGCGCGCCGATCAGGCGCCGGCGCGCGTGGGCCTGATCGATTCAGGCATCGATATCTTGCATCCGGTGTTTCGCGGCGCCTCGATCCATTCTTGGGGTTGCGGCGGCCGCATGCTTCCCAGCGCGCACGGCACCGCCGTCGCTTCATTGCTGGTCGGCCAGTCCCCGCGTTTTCACGGCGTGTTGCACAGCGCCGAGCTGTACGCGGCCGATGTCTATTGCAACGAGCCGGCTGGCGGCGCCGTGGATGCGTTGGCGGCCGCCTTTGCGTGGCTGGCGCAGCAGCGCGTCGCCGTGATCAACGTGAGTCTCGTGGGCCCGGATAACGCTGCGCTGGCGCAGATCGTGAGCGCGTTGACGTCGCGAGGGTATTTGCTGGTAGCCGCCGTGGGCAATGATGGGCCCGCGGCTCCGCCCCTGTACCCTGCATCCTACCCGCACGTCGTCGGCGTGACCGCCGTCGATGCCCATCGACGCGTGCTCATCGAAGCCGCGCGCGGCAATCAGGTCATGTTTGCGGCGCAAGGGGCCGACCGGTCGGCTGCCGATGTCGGCGGAAAATATTCGGCGATTCGCGGCACCTCGTTCGCCGTGCCGATCGTGTCGGCGCTGCTGGCGCAATCCGTGGCGGCGCCCGATTTGAACCGCAGCAATGCAGCGATTGCATCGCTGGCGCAAAGCGCCATCGACTTAGGAGCGCCCGGCCGCGATTTGACATATGGCTTCGGACTCGTGGGAGCCGATTACCGCCCCGATGCAAGCGGGTTGCGCCGCTAATACGCCGAGAGGAGAAATTCGAATCGCCGGTGGAAGAAACCCGGGTGCGGGTTCGTATCACCGGATGAAGGCCGCGCGAATGGGCAGCGGTCAAACAGGAGTCGACAATGAACAGTAAATACATCCTTTGTGCGCTTGGTGTCGCGGCTGCATTGACGGTCATCGCGCCCGCATACGCCGGCAGCTTGGGCGGAGGTCTTGCGGGTGGATTAGGCGGCGGCCTGGGCGGCGGCCTTTCCGGGATGAACCGGGGGCTTTCCGGACAGGGGGCCTTTCAGGGGCACGGTGCGCTCACCGGGTCGCTCGACAAATCCCCATTGCGCCCGGCGGCGAAGTCCGCGACTTCGAGCGCGGCAAATGGCGCCGCCAAGAGCGCAAGCGGCACGGCGGCCAAACCCGCGGCGCAGACGCAGGCTTCCAAGCCGAACGTCAACGGCATGGCTACTCAAGCGTCGGCCGCCGCACAAAGGCCGGCCTCGTCGGCGGCCCTCGCCGAGGACTGGCGGCGCGAATGCCACGGCCAACAAGGGCTCGGTCGCGGCGAACGGCATGGGCTCGTTGGATGTCGAGCACTCGAGCGGCGCAACCACGCTCGATGCTGCCGGCACGGGCTCAGCCTCAGCGTCGCGCAACCCTCAATAGTCTTGAAGGTGCCCGGCCCGCAGCGCCCTCGCACCCGCGAGGGCGTTTGCGTTACGTGACCGGCCGCAACGACTCACTTGCCGACCTTGATCTCGACCCGCAGCAGCGGCGGCTCCCCGGGACTGGGCGGATCGCTCTCAACCGACTCGATCGCATGCAGGGGTTCAGGCTTCATCCAATGAACGGACCAGTGTCCCGCATGAATCGGTTCATCGATGCTCGGCGAGTCTTTGACGACGCCGCCCGGCTGGTGATAACGGATATGCGGCGATCTACCGCCCGTGTCCCACTCGAGAAAAAAACTCGGCCAGCGGTGATGATGCATCGGCTCGGTCTGGCCGTTCGGCGGAACGGTGACTTCGAGCACGCGCACCAGCGAGTTCTCGAAAATCACCTTGTGGCTCGCCGGCGCGGCCTGAACCGCATCGTAGCCCTGCGGAAAACCGCTGTTGTCGCTCGCCCGCGCGTGCAGCCAGAAGCCGAGAGCGGGCAGAGCCAACACCGTGAAGCCCCAAAACCCCATCGTGCGCTTGCGCATCGCCGCTCCTCAATGTGAGATGTTATTTCTTTGGTTGCGTCGCGAGCGAGGCCGCCCAGGCGCTGAATCCGGGGGAGAATTGCTCGAGCCTGCGCAGCGTTTCCGCGTTGCCAAGCTGGTGGTTCGGGCTGGAGCCTGCGGGAAACGCCGCGCGGACACGCTGCAAGAACTCGAGTCCTTGTTGCGCGTAAATCCGCTTCACTTGCTCCAAGAATTGCCCTTGATACCAACCGTAATTCTCGCCGTCCTTGGAAAGGATGTCCATGTATTGCGATTCGAAATCGTCGAGCGATACATGGTGTTGCGGAAGCTTTAGCCGATTGCCCTCCTGGATGATGTCGACCAGCCAGAGAAGATCTTGCCTCTCGCTCTGCAGATAGGCGTACAGAACATAGCTCGCAAGCAGTTCATTCAACCAGCGCGTGCCCGCTTGGATTCCGTACGCCTCGACGACTGCGTGACCGAGTTCGTGCCCGCCGATCAAGTCGCCGGATCGATGGCTCGCCTCGCGCCAAGTCAGGTGATGCGCGGCGAGTTGATCGCGCGTTTCCGAAGTCGATGTCGCTTTCGTTCTGAAGAAGTCTTCCGCCGCCGACCAGTCGGCGGGCATGAGGGCGACCGGCGGCTCGCCATCCACCGACGGCATGGGATAAGGCAGCTGCCGCTCCGCCACGGACCATTGCGCCTTATCGAGAACCGCGAGGGATAGGGGTAGCTGCACTGCAAGCCGCCGCTGTGCGAATCCCATTTCCCCGGTGACGAAGCGCTGCAGGGCGCGTGCGTGCTGTTTGTACCCGGGCGTGTAATAGGTCGGGACGACCCCACCGAGGCGCGGCGTTTTCAGTGCCTGCACGCGCCCCAGTCGCCCGTCTTCAAACTGAGCGGACGCGGCAGTCGAACGCCAACGCCAGCAGGACGCAAGCGGCAAATTGCAGTGCTTGCCCATGCCACGCGGTAGTAGTTTTTCTTCATACCCTGCAAACCGTTTCGGCCACCGATTCCCGCCATCGCGGCGTCATCGCGGGCCCCTCGCCGCAGCGCGCTAATTCAAACCCCATGCTGTCGCAACGCTAAGGTACTGCACTAGAGCTCTTAGGAACGCGCGCACTCTCTCCAGCTCCGCCTCGAGGCCGGCGCGGAAGTCAGGGTTCCGCGGCGCCTTGCGGTCGGTGTATCCGAACTCGGCGCGCAAGCGTCCATCGGTCACCGCCACATTGCCCCAGCCGATGACGCGCTCATGCCACAGCAAGGGCAGCGCGTAGTAGCCGAGCTTGCGTTTCGGCGCGGGCGTATAGGCCTCGAAACGATAGATCCAGTTCCAGAAAATCTCGAAGCGGCGCCGGTCCCACACCACCGGATCGAAGGGCGTCAGCAGACGCACCGCATCGTCGAGCCGCCACCGCGCCGACTGCGGCCTTTCCTCCGCCGGCCAATACCACTCGATGCCTTCGACGCGTGCGCATGCGGGAGTCGCTGCTTGGCGCGAGCCAGGGCCGCGCGGCGTTCCCCAGCCCATTGCGGTGCCCCGTACTGCAAGCGATTCACCAAATTGGCCAGGCTGCCGCTCGGGCAGCGGCGCGTACTTGCGAACGATCACATCCACCAACGCGTCCATCCTGGATGGCAGCCAGCGCCTTGGCCTCGGCCGGCGCGATGGGTATTTCCGCCAGCGCCGCTTCGACGCGCGATATAGACGCGGGTACCGCCGTCGCGCCGGGCCACCCGCAACAGCCCTCGATAGTGCATATGGTCCAGCAGTTGCGTGCTGGCGTTCGACGAGCCGCCGAACCAATTGGTGACCCGGCCATGCGCGAAATGCGCGTCCACTTCGCGCGGATGCACCACGCCGCGTTCACGCACGAATGCGAGGATCTCCTGCGTTTGCCGCAGTGCGTTTTGGCGAGGATCGGGCTCGTCACCTTGCGCGGGTGCATCAACGCGTGGTGAGTGCGGGGCAAAAAACCGTAGTTGACGAAGAAGTCTTCTTCGATCGCCAGGTCGGGATACGAGCCGCTCGAGATCGCCCGCGCAATAGCCCTTGACCCGATGGCGCAGAGTTAGATCTTGCGCGCGGGCCGGCGCGCGAATCGGGTCAGCCTGGACGAATCCCAGCTTTTCGATTGCGCGTCGAGCGTGGTGGGCTTGAACAGCGAGCGCGCAATCGCGTAGCGGCGCAGGTGGCTTAAGGAATGGGCATGCGGCGAATATACCGAATCCCGCCGCCCGCGTTTGTCGACGCCGCGACGCGGCCGCAGGTTCTCGGGTACATTAAGTCCATGCTGGAAACCATCGAAGTCGAAACCTCGCCCGCAACCCGAACGCCGCGATCATCTGGCTGCATGGCTTGGGCGCCGACGGCCACGATTTTGAACCCATCGTGCCGGAATTGGTGCCGAGGGGTCGCGCGCCTGGCGCTTCGTTTTTCCGAATGCCCCGACGCGTCCCGTGACCATCAATGGCGGCATGCGCATGCGCGCCTGGTATGACATCGTGGGTTTGGATCGCAAGGCTGCGGAAGACGTCGACGGGTTCAAGGACTCCGATCAAAAGGTTCGCGAGCTGATTGCCCGGGAAGTCGCGCGCGGCATCCCGGCGGCGCGCATCGTACTCGCGGGATTTTCCCAAGGCGGAGCGGTCTCGCTGTATACCGCTCCGCGCTTGCCGGAGAAGCTGGCCGGCGTGATGGCGCTGTCCTGCTATCTGCCGCGGGAAGGCACTTTTCAGGCTGAACGAGCGCCGGCGAACGATGCCACGCCCATTTTCATGGCCCATGGACAATTCGATGGCGTGGTGCCCTTGATGCTGGGTACGAAATCGCGCGATTATCTTAAGGCCCAGGGGTATAACGTCGAATGGCACGAGTACCCCATGGCGCATGCTGTTTGCGCCGAGGAAGTCGCCGATATTCGTCAATTCTTAATCCGCGTGTTGCCCTAGAGCCTGGCTGAATATTCAACGATGACTACCCATCGCCGTTCATCAAACGACTCAAGCTTGCCGCCACCAAGGCGGCCGCGCGGGCTGCCGCCGCAAAAACCGAGGTGCGCGCCGCGAAGGCGCAACTCAAGCAGGCGCGCAAGTTATTCAAAGTGGAGAAGAAGGCGGCGAAACAGGCGCGACGCAAAGTCGATGCGGCCGCCGATTCCGCGGCCCGCCGCGCGCCGAGGCCGGCAGCCGCGCTCAAGCTCAAACCGGCGGTTCGCAAGCCGGCGGTGAAGCCGGTGCCGGCGGCGTCGCAGCGACCGAAGCCGCGGCCCCAGACCAAGCCCGAAAGCTCTCCGCCCAAGAACAAGCCGCGCCATCCTGCCAAAGCCCGCGTTTCCCGGGCGCCTCGCATGCGCTCGGCGGCCGAGGTCGCGAAGTCGGTGATCGAGCGTCTGCATGCGCCGCCGCCGGTATTGCCATCCGAGCCGGTCATCCCGGCGGAAACAGCCTCAAGCCCCGGCGATTCGGCGGCGGGCGCTCCCGGCAAAGGCTAGTGCGGCGCCGGGGGCACGAGTCCCGGGAACAGGATTGCGATCAGGACGCTCAAGAACAACGCAGCCAGCAGCCATAACAATTGACCGAGCACCCAGATCGCGAAGGCCTTTCGTGTGGTTAATCCGAGGATTTCGCTGAATCCCATGACTTGCAGAACGATGCTCCAAAACAGCAGCAGCAGGTAGGCAGCGAACTGCGCCGACAGCACGAAGCCGACGAACCCATCCATCTCGGCGGCTGGTTTCTCGATGATCGCCGCGTCGCCCACCAACAGCGCCGTGAATATCCACAGAAGCAACGAGGCTGCCACGGGGATACCCCCGTAGGCCAGCACATGAAAGACTTGGTTGCGCGCGGACTTGCCGCCCGCCCGCTGACCCAAGCGCCTATAGATGGCCGCAAATATGTACATGCTCAAGACCCCGCCCAAGGGCCCGAATATGCAGGCGCTGCCCAGAACCTCGGCGGCGGTGAAGCCGGATCCGGAAAGCTGCGTTCGGTACACCATCACGGCGGTGGCGGTACCTTGTGCCGCGGCCAACAAGTAGTCGGTAACGCCGACCGGCTGTGCCGCCAACTCACGAAACACGCGCCGCGGTCGCAGCCAGACATCTCTTACGGGACGGATTTGTTCGGTTGTGGACACCGTCGGCAGCCTACGCAATCCGCGTCGGCGACTCCAGTGTTCACGCACAGATGACAGCAGACTTTTTCAGGGCTACTCTCAGGGCGAGTTCGAACGATGTTTCAGGAGAAGGATGATCATGGCAAAAAAGAGCAAGTCGAAAAAGCGCAAGTCGAAGCGGCCGATGGCAAAGGCCAAACGTGGTTCGGTTAAACGCTCAGCCAAAAAGAGCGCCGCGAAAAGAAAAACGCGGCCGATGAAAGCGAAGAAGAAGGTCAAGGCGAAAGCGAAGAAAGCAGTCAAGAAGGCGGCGCCCAAGAAGGCGGCGCCCAAAAAAGCGGCGCCCAAGAAGGCTGCACCGGTCGCGGCGAAGCCTGCGGCGCCGACGCCCGCGGCGGTGAAGGCTCCGCCGAAGCCGAAACCTGCGCCGATGATGCCGGCGCCGATGGCGGCACCGCCCGCCATGCCGGCCTCTGAGCCAGACTTGCCGCCGGCGATGAATTCCGGCGTGGAATCAGCGGGGATGTAAGTTCGCCTGACGGCAGCGGGACCTTGAAGGTTCCCTAGGCGCGTATCAGCCCTTGGAGAGGGCGCGCGCCGCTGCTGTCGGGGAATACTCTCTTGGCCAGGCTGTTCGCATCGACGTGCATGTGCTCGTCGAGTACGCCTTTGAAAACGCTGCGCAGATCGAGAGTGGGCTTGAGATCGCGGTTGTCGAGGAGCTCCCGACGGCTCAAGGACGGCCAGTCCGCAATGACCTGTCCGCCGCGAACCGCGCCGCCGACGAGGAAGGCACAGCCGCCGGTTCCGTGATCGGTACCGCGGGTACCATTGACGGCGGCGGTTCGGCCAAATTCCGTGACCACCAGAACCGCGGTTTGCCGCCACAGCGGCCCTAATCCGTCGGCCAGCGATCGTAGGCCCTTGTCGAGCCCGGCCAGCCGCGTGGCCAGCAGGCCCTTGGCGCCGCCCTGATTTGCGTGGGTGTCCCAGCCGCTCGCCTCGATGACGGCAATCTCCGGACCGCCGTCGCTGCGCATCAGCTCGGACGCCATGCGCGCCACCGCCCCCACCCGATCCGGATAGCCTGTCTGTCCCGATCCTTTACTCATCGCGCCAGGCTCCGCAGCGCCGTCCACCATTTTTTCGGTCTGCATCGCTTCGCTCAACCGCGCCGAGAACCAATCGTCCTTGGAATACAGGTCCGCCAGGCGTGCCAGCAAATCCTCGTCGACGTCCGGGGTGGCCTGCGGCGATTTGGAAATCACCGCAGCCTCGCCGCGCAAGATCAACGGTACATTCTGGCTGATCGCAACGGCCCGATCGGCGGAGTGCGCGCTGCGGCGGGGCAAAGCCGCGAGCGCCCGATTGAGCCAGCCGTCGGCCGTGCCGATGGGCTTGGTGAGCCCGTTCTCGAGTACGTTCTGGCCGTCGAAATGCGATCGATCGCGATAAGGCGAGGCCACCGCATCGAAGACTACCAATTCGCCGGCCGCGAAGCGCTCGTGCAGGAAGCTCAAGGACGGATGCAAGCCGAAGGTATTGTTCAGCGCCAATGCGCCATCGGCCGCCCCCGGTGCAGCAATCGCCAATTCGCGATGCAAGCCCGCGTAGTCAGGATCCCCGTACGGGGGTACGGCGGCCAACCCGTCGAGCGCGCCGCGCAATATGACGACTACCAGTCGCGACGATCCTCCGGTGTAGGCGAACAGGGCATTGGGCACCGCGGCGCTCGCCGCCAGAGCACCCGCGCCGAGCAGAAAGCGGCGTCGACCACCATTCAATTGCAAAGGCCGAGGCATGATCATCTCCTTTGAAACTCGGGGCTCATCAACAACAACGCCACGGCCTGCGCCGAGCTCGCGGCGCGGCGCAAAGCGGTCAAGGTTTCAGGGCGCGCATAGGCGCCCAAGCTGGCCGCGGCCAACTCGGTCGGATCCATGCCGCTTTCGTATGTGGCGCCGACACGCGATGCCCACAGTACCCGGTGCATGAGTGCGTCGGAGCCATCCCAGCTTTTCGAGGTGTCGGGCCAGCCCGCGGGGGATCCCGGCGTGTATTGCCGCTGGCCCAAAAGATCGAAAGTGCGGATGACTTCCGAGGGTTCCACCGGAGAGACGTTCAAGGCTCTCCAGGTCGAGAACACGAAATCTTCGGGAGTCTTGAACTTGCGGGTACCGGCGTCCCAGGATTCGGGAGACTCGAGCAGCGCCGCATAGACCTGCGGCAGGTCGCCCTCGGATTTCAAGAAAGCGCGCGCGACCCGGTCGACGGCGGCCGGCGGCGGATCGTCCGCGATGAAATGGCGCACGAGCTTGCTGGCGATAAAATGCGCCGTTTCGGGACGGCGCGCCAAATCGGCGAGCACGGCTTCACCCTCACGCTCGCCGGACTCGGCGTAGGTCTTGCCGAGGAATACTTTCGAGCCCGGCTCGTGCAGGTTTTCGCGGAAATAAAAGCGGCCGGGTACGCCGCCGGCGAGCCGGCCCTTGCCGCCGCCTATCGACCAACCCGTGATGATTTGCGCAAAGCTCGTAACGTCCGCTTGGCTGTAGCCGCCGTTGACACCGAGGGTGTGCAATTCGAGGATCTCGCGCGCCAGATTTTCGTTGATGCCGAACTGGCGCTTGGGTTGGCCGCTCGCGGCGCCGCGAAATCGCGTTGCAAAGCGCGCCGCGGTGGAATCCGCGCCAACCGAATATTGATTGTCGAGAAAGGCGATCATCGCGGGATGCTGTTCCACCGCCGTCAAAAGATCGACGAAGCGTCCGGCGACGTGCGGCCGAATGGCCTCGTTCTCCAGCGTTCCCGCAAGCCCGTACACGACGCCTTTATCGGCCGACACGGCGAAATGATTCGACCAAAAGTGCACCAGGCGCTCGGCGAACGGCCGGTTCGTCAGCGCCGCACTTTGGGCGCGGGCCAGGACCTGCGCGCGGTAATGGGGTTGATAAGCTTCGCGGATGGCGTTGAATGCCAGTTTCGCATCCGGGCTTTCAGTTGCGGACGCCTGCTTCATCTTTTGACGTTCATCGCGTGCCGCCAACAGTCCGGCGAAGACCTGAGCGGACGGCGCCAGGGACGCATTGACGGCCAAGGGCACGGGCCCCCTGATTTGGGACATGAGCCAAGCGCGAGGCTCTTGCGCGGCGGCCGCCAAATCGCCGGGTCTGGCGCCTAATCCGAACCGCAGAACGGCGATTTCAGCTTGCAACATGCCCCCTTAACGGCGCAGCTCAGGGCGGGTTGACCTGGCGATTTGACAGATGGTAGTTGCGCCGCAATACGCGGCGCCATGGCTCCGTCATCCTCCGCTGTGCGCCGCCAAGAGAAAGCGCAGCGCCAGGCCCAGGGCGACCAACGCCAGCAGAATATTCAGGATCACGCCGTTTTGCGTCCAGTAGCCGGGAGGAACCACCGAGGGGTCCAAATTCTTCGCAAATTGGCGGAATTGACGCGCGGAGATCAAAGCCACCGCCCCTCCCAACAGCAGCAGCAATACACCGGCCGCCAAGGAAAACAGGCGCTGGCCGCTCGATTCGGATTGATGGGCCACCAGTTGTAGGAACAGGCCGAACCGTTCCACGACGAAACCGAATCCCATCAATGCGATCGACGTGCGTTGCCAGGCAAGCAGCGTGCGCTCGGCGGCGAACAACACGCGAGGGTCGGCCGTGTACGGCATTTTCAGCTCCTTGGAACCCTTGGGAACTTTGACGGTCAGTGAAGTCTTACAGATGCATCAGGGGGCCCCCGATCCTGTCGAAGGCCAAACCCCGCGAGAATATCCTGAATTAGCGGGAGATCCGAAAGTACCATGGCATATGCTGAGCCGCAGGCTGTTTGCAACGAGGATGAACCGCTCGAGGCGTCTTCGCGGGATCTGCGTCCGCGTAACCTGAATCCGCGCAGCCCGCGCAACAGCAGCGCTCTGCTGCAAGAGATTGAAAGTCTGCGCGCCATGAATGCCGGTTTGGTGCGCGAGATCGCCGCGATGAAGGCGCGCGCGATGGAAACGCAAAGACTGGCGGAGCGCGATGGGCTCACCGGGCTTTATAACCGCCGCCGCTTGCTCGAGTTGCTCGAGGCGGCGATCAGCGATGCGGTCCTGCAGGACCTGCACGTGGGGCTGCTGTTCATCGACCTGAACGGCTTCAAGGCCATCAACGACAAGTATGGGCACGCGGCCGGCGACAAGATTCTCATCACGGTGGCGACGCGCATCGCGGCGCGCGTGCGCACCAACGATATCTGCTGCCGCTACGGCGGCGACGAATTTGTCGTGGTCTTGCCCGGCGTCCCGGATCCGTTCCCGGTGAGCCGGGTGGCGGATGCGATTCGCGAACGGGTATCGCTGCCGTACTGGATCGGCAACGATCAGCAGCAATTGACGGCGTCGATCGGCGAATCGATGTATCCCTATCATGGCGAAAATGCGGCGCTGCTGGTGCATCGGGCCGACGAAGCGATGTATCGGCTCAAGTCGCGCATCGTGCGGCCGCTTTCGGCCACCCTGGCGCCGCAGCAGCCGCTGAATCGACGCCGCAACGACAAAATCAAAACGCGCTCCGGTGGTACTCCATAGCCGACGGCGCTATGCTTGATCAGATTCCCGTCAACGGCGGGGGACGAAGGACGTTAAGATCCTCATGCTCTCTCAAAAATTGGAACCGATCATGAACCGACGCAAGTCGCTAATCGCAACGGCTATTGTTGGCCTCTTCATCGCCATCGCGCTGCCCGCCTGTGTGGTGGTGCCCGACCAGGGTCATTACGCCGGGGGCGTCGTCATGGTGGCGCCGCCGGTGCCGCGTGTGGAAGTCGTAGGCGTCGCGCCATATCCCAACTATGTGTGGATCGGCGGATATTGGAACTGGGTGGGCGGCCGCCACGAGTGGGTTCCGGGCCGGTGGGCGCCCGGCAGAGCCGGATATCACTGGATCGGCCATGCCTGGGTGAGGGCCGGCGACGGTTGGCGCATGCGGCCGGGCCATTGGGAGCGCGGCTAGAGGAGCCTAGCGCGCTGCGGCGGGCCACGCGGCGACTTTTTGAATCTCTCGGAGTTTCGGGCCTCCGCCGGCATCGAACCAATGCTCGATTAACCGGAAGGAAATCGATACACCCGGCGGCACCAACGGGCGGCCCGATGCCACATCCGCGCGCGTGAACCACTGCGCATCTTCCAACTCATCGTCGCGCCTCTGGATTTGCGTGGTCAACGCATGCGCCGTGAATCCGAGCATCAGCGATGACGGAAAGGGCCAGGGCTGCGAGGAGTGATATTCGATCCGATCCACCTCGATGCCGGTTTCTTCGAATACCTCGCGAGCCACCGCGTCCTCGAGCGACTCTCCCGGTTCGACGAAGCCGGCAATCGTCGAGTAGCGGCCGACGGGCCAGGATGCCTGCCTTCCCAGCAAGGCCCGCTCGCCGTCGCTGACCAATACGATGACGGCCGGATCGGTGCGCGGAAATTGTTCGTGGCGGCAGGCCGGATTGGTGCAGACGAGCACGTGGCCGCCGCGCGCGGCGAGCGTGGCGGCGCCGCATATGCCGCAAAAGCGGTGCCGCGCCCGCCACAACACCATGCCGCGCGCATAGCCCAAAATTCCGGCCTCGGCAGGCGACAGAATCGAGGCGAGCACGCGCAGATCCTCGAAGCGCGTGCCGCTTTCAATCTGCGGCGGCTCGGCCGCCTCGATCTCATAGGCAAAGACGTTGATGTCGCCGAATCGGCCCAGCAGAATCAGATCGTTCTCGTTGCGCCGCGCTTGCGGTACGGCCGCAAGCGCGAGCAGCGCAGCGCGCGGCGGCTCGGCCTCCACGATCAGATTGCGGGAATTCCAAACGGGAAGATAACGGCTGCGCTCGTCGGCCAGTGCATCCGCGAACCAAGACGGATCTTTGCGCAAATGCGCGGCGCGGTCCGCGTACGAACCGCCCAGGATATTCCGTTGCTGCATGCAAACGATTCTAGCAGGACGGGCGCGCGGCGGTATTCTCCATGGCGGCCTCGCAGTTCGCGCAAGTGAGCTTGCGCTTGCCCAACAGATCGCGCACGCGCACGCCGCCGCACATCGTACAGCGAGCGATGCCCAGCTCATCGCGGCGCGCCAGCGCCAGCAGCAAAAACCAGGCGTGCTCGAACGAGATGCTCACCGGCTTGTGCATTTCGCGATAGGCCTCATAGGCCCGGCACAACAGCGCGCCGGACTCCAGCGATCCCAGACGGTAGCGCGGTTCGAGGCCGCGCTCGCCGGGACCGACCAATCCGTACATGACGAACAGGCTCGCAAGCTGCGCGGCTTGAAAATTCAATTCCGGATTGCGGAAGAAGAATGCCGCTTGGCGCGGCGATTTGCCGCGATGGCGCGTCACTTCGCGCGCGTCGCCGTTCAAGACATAGCTGCGGTAGAGCTTGCGGATGCGGTCGTCGCTCAAGCCGGTCCACTGGCGGATCGTAAAGGTGCGCGCCTCGTGGCGGATCAGCCGCAGCGCAAGATCGAATTTCTGGCGGTCTCTCGTGTAGCGGTCGTCCGACACCCTCATGGCCTTCTCCCTTGTGCAAATCATGCGTTTTCGAGCCGAAAAGAATTTGACAGAAATTTGTCACAAAGTTAGCTTGTTTGCCAAGGGGTTTTTTCCATACAAAAAGGGGCGATTTGTGCAGGATGCCTACAGCGGCAATTGGGCGCAGCAGCCGCATGTCTCGACCGAGCATTTGACCTCGATCCGCGGATTGAACCGGCGCTTCCTCGAATTGGCCGGCAATGGATTGCTTGCGCCGGGATTGGCGCGGCGCGTCGAGGCTCTTTCGCCGGCGCAGCGGGCCGCGGCGGCGGATTGCCCGTATGCCCTGTTCGATCTGCGATTCGCGGACGACGCCTATTGGCGCGGCCGCCTCCTGGCGATCGGCGCCTGGAAGATTGCCGATGAACTCAAGGTAAGCGCCGAGATCGCCGACTTCGTTCGCCTGGCGCTCTTTTATACCTGGCATGTTGCCTCGGGCGCCGGGTTGGCCGCGCATCTGCTGCTCGGCTTGCACGGCAGCACGGCCGAGGCCTTTCGCGGCATCTCCGTCGATGCGCTGCCGCCTTTGGCGCTCGCGGAAGCGGCAAATCTCACCGCCCGCTGGAGCGGCTGCGGCTCCTACTGGAGCGCCTTGCTCAACGCGGCGGCGCGCCCGGATCCGGCCGCGCTGCGCCGGGTTCAGCTATCGGGCCTGCAGCTTGCCGCCGCGGCTCAATTGCCAAGCGAGCCTCGCGAGGTTTAGTCTACGCGGCTCCTATGCATGCCTTAGTCCTCCGACAACTCACCAAAGTCTATAAAAACGGCATCAAGGCACTGAAAGCCATCGACCTCGAGGTGGAGGAGGGCGACTTCTTCGCGCTTCTCGGGCCGAATGGCGCGGGCAAAACCACGGCGATCGGCATTACCACCTCGCTGGTCAACAAGACCGGCGGCGTGGTCGAGGTGTTCGGCCACGACATCGACAAGGAGTTGGAAGCGGCCAAGTCCTGCATCGGCTTGGTGCCTCAGGAAATCAATTTCAACATGTTCGAGACCCCTTTCACCATCGTGGTGAACCAGGCGGGCTTCTACGGCATACCGCGGCCGCTGGCGAAGCAGCGCGCCGAGAAGTATCTCAAGCAGCTGCAGCTGTGGGACCGGCGCAACTCCGTGGCGCGGTCGCTGTCGGGCGGCATGAAGCGGCGCCTGATGATCGCGCGCGCTCTCATGCACGAGCCGCGCTTGCTGATCCTCGATGAGCCGACCGCCGGCGTCGACATCGAGATTCGCCGCTCCATGTGGGAGTTCCTGCGCAGCATCAACGCGCAGGGCACCACCATCATCCTGACCACGCACTATCTGGAAGAAGCCGAGAATCTGTGCCGCAACGTCGCCATCATCGAGGGCGGCAACATCATCGAGCGCGACAGCATGGCAAATGTGCTGCGCAAGCTGCAAACCGAAGTGTTCGTGTTCAATTTGCGCGAGCCGCGCGGCGCCGCCCCGCAGTTGTCGGGATTCACGGCGGTTCTGTCGGATGATCACACCCTGGAAATCGAAATGTCGAAAACCCAGAGCCTGAACGACATTTTCGCGCAACTGTCGGCGCAGGGGATCGCCGTCAACAGCATGCGCAACAAGGTCAATCGGCTGGAGGAGTTGTTCATCCGCTTGGTCGACGGCAGCGTCAAGACCGCCGCCGCGAAGGCCTCGTGATGGCGGAGTCGCGCGCCCTGACCGATTGGATCGGTTTCAAAACCATCATCATCCGCGAGTTCAGCCGCATCGTGCGGATCTGGGGCCAGACCCTGGTGCCGCCCGCGGTCACCGCCACGCTGTACTTCGTGATCTTCGGCAGCCTGATCGGCCGGCGTGTCGGCCAGATCGGCGGCTACGATTACATGCAGTTCATGGCGCCCGGCATCATCATGATGAATGTGATCACCACCTCCTACGGCAATGTGGTGTCCTCGTTCTTCGGCGCCAAGTTCGGCAAGCACATCGAGGAACTGTTGGTCTCGCCGCTGCCCAATTGGCTGATCGTCGCCGGATACACCATGGGCGGCGTGCTGCGCGGCGTGCTGGTGGGCGCGGTGGTGACGGTCATCTCATTGTTTTTCACCCGTCTGTCCATCACGCATGTGCTGGCGATCGTCTCGGCGGCCTTCCTGACGAGTTTCATCTTCGCGCTCGGCGGCTTCATCAACGCCTTGTTCGCCAAGAATTTCGACCAGATTTCCTGGTTCCCCACCTTCGTGCTGCAGCCGCTCACCTACCTGGGCGGCGTATTCTATTCGGTGAGCATGCTGCCGGGCTGGGCGCATGTGGCCACCAACGCCAACCCCATTTTGTACATGGTGAGCGCATTTCGCTTCGGCTTCCTCGGCACCTCGGATGTCGATTTGCGCCTGGCTTATGCCATCATGATTTCCGCCGCCACCGTGATGTTCACGCTGGCGGTAACCCTGATGAACCGCGGCACCGGTATCCGCGAATAGAGGAGAGTGAAGTGGTAGTAACGATTCCGCGCGGTGTGAGCGCACTCATTGCCGCGCTCGCCGGCCTCAGCATGGCGGCGGCGGTTGCCGCCGATGCCCCGCCTCAGAGCAACGATCTGACCGGATTTTCAAGCGCCGCGGCGGCGGCCGAAACGCAGCTGGAACAGCGTTTCGATGCGGACCTGTCGGCGGCGGACTTGCGCTCCTGGCTGGAACAAATGACCTCGGCGCCGAACCACGTCGGCTCGCCGCACGACAAGGCCAACGCGGAATTCGAGCTCGCGAAATTCAAGGAGTGGGGTTGGGACGCGTCGATCGAAACTTTCTCGGTGCTGTATCCGACGCCCAAGGAGGTGTCCGTCGAACTGGTTGCGCCCACGTACTTCAAGGCCATGTTGACCGAGCCGCCGATCGAAGGCGACCGCACCTCGACGCAAACCAAGGACGAACTCCCGGCTTACAATGTGTACGGCGCCGACGGCGACGTGACCGCGGAGCTGGTGTACGTCAATCAAGGCATGCCGGAGGACTACAAGGAACTCGAACGCGAGGGGATCAGCGTCAAGGGACGCATTGTGCTCACCCGTTATGGCGGCGGCTGGCGCGGACTCAAACCCAAGCTGGCCTATGAGCACGGCGCCGTCGGTTGCTTGATATATTCCGATCCGCGCGATGACGGCTACGGCGCCGGCGACGTCTATCCCAAAGGCGGGTACAGGCCGCCCAACGCAGTGCAGCGCGGCTCGGTGCAGGATATGACCCTGTACAGCGGCGATCCGCTGACCCCGGGGGTGGGCGCGGTGCCGGGGGCCAAGCGCCTCGCACTCAAAGATGCCAAGACCATCCTGAAAATTCCGGTGCTGCCGATTTCCTACGCGGCCGCACAGCCGCTGCTCGCCGCGCTCGGCGGCCGCGTGGCGCCGCCATCGTGGCGCGGCGGCTTGCCGCTGGCCTACCACGTCGGCCCCGGTCCGGCTAAGGTTCACATGAAAGTGCTCTCGGAGTGGACGCAAAAGCCGCTCTACGACGTGGTGGCGAAAATTCGCGGCAGCGAAGCTCCCGATCAATGGATCATCCGCGGCAATCATCATGATGGCTGGGTATTCGGCGCATTGGATCCTCTCGGCGGACAGATCGCCTTGATGGCGGAGGCCAAGGCGATCGGCAAATTGCTGCAGCAAGGCTGGCGGCCGCGCCGCACCTTGGTCTACAACAGCTGGGACGGCGAAGAGCCCGGGCTGTTGGGCTCCACCGAATGGGCTGAGCAGCACGCCGCGGAGCTGAAAGCAAAAGCCGTGCTTTACGTCAATTCCGACACCAACGGCCGCGGCTTTCTGCAAGCCGAAGGCAGTCATGCCGTGCAGCACTTCTTGAGCGAAGTGGCGCGCGATGTAAAGGATCCTGAAACCGGCGCCAGCGTATTGGCGCGGGCGCTGGCCGAGAGGCGGGTCTCGAGCTTCGAACCGCGTCGCCCGGATTCTGCCGCCCCCGCCGGCGCCGGCGGCGACCTGCACCTGGGAGCGCTGGGCTCGGGCTCCGACTACACCCCGTTCCTGCAGCACGTGGGCATCAACTCGGTGAACCTTGGATTCGAAGGTGAAACTCAGTACGGGGTGTACCATTCCGCCTATGATTCGTTCGATCATTTCCGCCGCTTCGTCGATCCCACGTTCGAATACGGCGTGGCGCTCGCGAAAGTAGCGGGCCGGATCATGCTGCGGGCCGCGCAGGCCGACCTCATACCGGCACGCGAAAGCGATTTCGCGGCGCAAGTAGCGGCGTACGACGAGGAGCTGCACAAACTCACCGACAGCATGCGCGCGAAACCACCGAGCTGACCAAGTTGCTGGAGGAAGATTCGCTACAAACTGGCTTCAAACCCTGACAAGCCGCGCTCGCCGCCGGAGCGCGCCGCCGAGGTGCCGTATTTGAATTTTTCCGAGCTCGACAACGCGGTCGCAGAGATTGGAACAAAGCGCCAAGTCGTTCGACAAAGAATATGCGCGGCTGGATTCCAGCATGATGCTGCACCGAAGGCGAACGCGATCGCGTGAATGCGGCGCTCTCGGTTTGGAGCAAAGCCTGATGGATCCGCGCGGCTTGCCGGGGCGGGAATGGTACCAGCACATGATCTATGCGCCGGGCATGCATACCGGGTACGGCGTCAAGACGCTGCCGGGAATTCGCGAGGCGATCGAAGAGCGCCGCTGGGAGGAGGCCAACCAATACATAGGGGTGGTCTCGCACGCTCTCAACGCCTACAGTGAGTGGATGGACCGCGCCATCGCGGCGCCGTAGCTACGTTGTGCCCAGAGATAATATTTAAGGAGTCGTAATGACTGAAGAGAAGCAGCAGAAATTCACGGCCAAAGTGCGCCGCGGTTTGGTGTGGGTACATTCCGTCGCAGCCGCGGAACTCGCCAAGAAAAAAGCCGAAGCCACCGGGGTCAGGATCGAAGGATTCACCGCGAGCGAACTTGCCGATGTGGAATCCGCATTGACCTGGATCGCACAGAACAAGGAATCGCCCGGCGCCGAGTCCGCCTGAGCGCGCTTTTAGGCCCGCCCCGCCAGCTCGGCTCCTAGCTTCAAGGGCGCCCGAAGACGCTGCATGCTCGTCGCGATTTCGCGACGGGCATCACGGCGACGGCGCGCTGACCTTCGCTTTTACGACTGCGCTACTCTAATCCCATGGCTCGCAAAAGTGCATTAGTCGTCGACGATTCCAAGTCAGCCAGAGTCATTTTGAGCCGCATGCTCGAGAAATATGACGTCGATGTGGACATGGCCGAGTCGGCCGAACAAGCCATCGAATATTTGAAAGGCAACCGGCCCGACGCGATCTTCATGGACCATCTCATGCCCGGCATGGATGGGCTGCAGGCGGTCAAGGCCATCAAGGGCAATCCGCAGACGGCGATGATTCCCATCATGATGTACACCTCGCAGGAGGGAGAACTTTATGTAGGTCAAGCCCGCGCACTGGGCGCCATGGGCGTATTGCCCAAGCAGGTGCGGCCCGTCGATGTGTCGAAAGTGCTGTACGAATTGCATCTGCTGCCCGACCGGCGCGACATGGCTGAACCCGCGCTGCAGCCGGTCGAGATCGATTCCGGCGTCCCGCTCGAACGGGCGGCGCCGAAAGCTGCGTCCGCCGATTGGGGGCGCCGCATCGAAACCGCGGTGAAGGAACAGGCGGTGGATATTCGACGCTTCATCGTCGCCAGTCTCGATAGTTTTTCCACGCGCATCGTCAGCGACGTGCGCGACGCCATGCCGATCCAGGGCGCCGATCCCATCGCGCCGCCGCCGCCGCCGCCGAAGCCGGTTTGGCCGTGGATCGCCGCCATTTTGGCAGCGTGCCTGGCGGCGCTCGCATTCGCCGCGAATTGGCTGATCACGCGCAATGATCTGGCGGGCGCGCGCGCGGAACTTTCCGGGTTGAAATCCGCCAATGCCGAATTGCAGCGCTCCAGGCTCGATCTGACCGCGACCGTCAAAGAACTAACGGCCGCGCTGGTGCGGCGAACAGCAGGGTGCAACCGCCCGCGGCCGCCGACTCCGGCGCCGCAGCGGGCGCCTCGCGCGTGGAGCCGGTGCCTTACGGCGAAATCGCTTTCGATCGCAGCCGCTTGGATGTGCTGCGCGATCTGTTGACTAAACTCGAGGCGCAGAATTTTCATGGCGTCGTCAAGGTCACGAGTGCTGCCGGACTTTATTGCCTGTCGGGAAACGCCACCGACGGCTACCAGCCAGCCGCCTCCAATCTGCCCGTCAGCCGCTGCGATCTGATCGGCAATCCGCTGGATGACGCGCTCTCCGGTCAGCAACGCCAGTCGCTGGCGTTTGCAAACCTGGTGGCGGGCGTGCGTCAACGCACCGGCGGCGCGATCACGGTTGCTCTGGAAAGCGCCGGCAGCGCGGCAGGCCAGCACGCCGTATCCGGCGCGCAGCGACACTCTCACGGCGGGAGACTGGAACAAAGCCGCCGCGGCGAACAACCGGGTCGAGTTTTCGGTCGGAGCCATCCGTAGCCGCGACGCGCGCGCCGTGATTGTCAAAAGGCGATTCTGACGAAAAATTCCGGACCCTTCGAAGTGAAATTGAAATATCCCGCCTTGCTTGGCCTGCGCTGAGATGAGACTGGCGCGCAGCATGCTGTAGCCCAACGCGAAGGAAATGTTCGGACGCAGACGGTACAGCGCATCCAGCTCGTAATCCCCAACGACCCGTCCAGTTGATCGATCCGAAATTTCATGTACTGCGCGCGGCCGTCGAGATAGAAGCGCTTGCTCACGATAGGTCGCTGCCAATCCCAGCGGTCGGAAAGGGGCCGGCCTGATCCTCGGTCTGGTCCACATGGCGCGTGCGGTCTGCACGCGCGCCCGCGCCGAGATGTCGGTTTCGTTGACGCCGATGGTCGCCGCGACCTCGTACTTCTCGGTGTGAAGGAACGAATATCCGTAGCTGATGCTGAAGGTGCGCAAATCGAGGGTCGGTATCCACTGGGTCGCCCGGCTGCAATACCACATCGCGGAATATGATGGGTTGGGTCATGGTGGTCGAGTCGGTGCGATCCAGCTGAAAAATAATCGAATTGCAGGCGGTGGCGCTCGCCGCACGCGCACCATGGCTTGGATTTTGGCTTCAAAGTCGCTCTTGTCCAGTCCGAACGCATTCTCCGCGTTGATCGGCGTGCCCGGAACCCCGGCGCTGCTGTCGAGCTGAAGATTGGTGTCGTTGGAGAGCCGCACGACTCCCAGCGACAAGCGAACCCGCTCCTCGGTCGGGCTGAGATAGTCCTCCGCGTGCGCCAGCGTTGCGAACAACGCCAGCGCCGCCAAGACCACAGCCATTTGTCTTCATGTCGGTCTCCTCAAAATCAACAGATCCGTTTCGGCGCGCCTGTCGGCGGCCGGCAAGGAGGGGCTGATACGCTGCAATACATGGGCCGCAGCCGCTCGCCACCCGGTCAGTTTGCCGCCATAGATGCACGAGCACGCGCGGGCGTACGTCTCGATCCGTGGTGAATATGGTCTCGCGCGAGCGGTCGAAGGCCGCCTGCGTCGCCGCGGGCAGCACCCGCAGGCCGGCGAAATCGCTCGCTGATGTCCTCGCGGGTCAAAGCCGCCCAAGGCCGGAAAATAGTGCCGAACCACCGCCAGCAGATATTCCTCCTCGGCGGGCAACGGCTGCACGTCGTCGGGGTCGCCGCGATACGGTGTTTCGGTGGTGCCGACCAGGGTCGCGCCGCCCCAGGGCATGACGAACACCGCACGACCGTCGGCGGGGCTTTCGACGTAGTAGATGCCGGCGGTCAAGGGATGCGGTATGACGATGTGCGTGCCCTGCACCAGGTCCACGTCCGGTATCGGAATGGCAGGTTCGACCGCGCGCGCCGCTTGCATCGCCCAAGGTCCCGCGGCATTGACCAGCACCCGCGCCCGGCAGGCAAGCGCCGCGCCGGCTGCGCTGTAATTCACGGTCACCGCGTCCTCGTGCAAAATCGCGCCCGAATATCGCGCGGGCATCGCCAGTTCCGCGCCCAACCCCAGGGCCGATTTCACCACTGCGCGAGTCAGCAGAGCATCGTCGGTCTGCGCATCGTGATAGCGAACCACGGCATCGAGATCCAGTGTCTTCAGCCCGTCGAGTTGCGGCCATTCCGATTCAGGCACGGTGCCGAAGCGCGTGGCCGCGCCGAACCCGCCGAGCAGCGCGTATATCCATAACCCGATCTTCAGCTGCCAGGGCCGCCGTCGCGTGTCGCGGTACACCGGAATATAAAACGGTTTGAGCGCCACCAGCTCGGAGGCGATGCGCAGATGAATGGCGCGCTCCCGCAGACTCTCGCGCACCAACGCGAACTGCCCGGATTCCAGGTAGCGCAGTCCGCCATGAATGAGCTTGCTGGAGCGGCTCGAAGTACCGGCGGCGAGCGCCTGGCGCTCGATGAGCAATGCGCTGTGGCCGGCCGCCGCCGCAGCTTGCAGCACGCCGGCGCCATGAATGCCGCCGCCGATGATGACCACATCGTATTCTTTCATTTGCATTCGATGGTGCTTAGGATGCGTGATTACGCGCGAACACACCAACTTTGAATCTCTGTCGCCATTCGCGAACAGTGGCCGAACACCTAGTCGGCGTCGATCTTATTTTCGCGCTTTTCTTCGAATCGCATCACCGGAGCATCCGAAGTGACTTCGATTTCTCCGTCGACGATCGCGCCCTTGGCGATCGCGACGGTGCGTGCGCTGACCTTGCCGCGGATGACCGCCGTGTAGCCGATCTCCAGCTTGTCCTCGACGATCAGGCCGCCCAGGATGGTGCCCGCGACGATCGCCTGCTGCGCGCGGACTTGTCCGTGCCAGCTGCCGGACGCCGACAAATTCAGCGCGCCTTCCAGCTCGCCGTCGCCATGCACTTCCCCGGAAACCACGAATTGGCCCTTGCCGCGAATGTTGCCGACGAACACCGAATTCGCGCCGATGAAGGTGGGCGTGGCCGCGCTGCTGTCCAGAAATCGGCGTTTTGGTTGGGTCATGACGTCTTCTTATCCTATCGAGGTGCCCCGTGATGTGACGAGCTTGGCGTCGCCGTCAGGTGACGAATCGAAGTAGAATGCCCTATCGTGTCAAATCCCCGTAGAGTGTGAAAATGATCATCAAACAAGCGTTTCTGGTCCTGTCGATAACCTTCGCGCTCGCCCTGTCGGGATGCAGCCGCCAGCAGAGCGACTGGGAGAAAACCCGGACCGCCAACACCACGGATGCATACGAACTCTTCGTGAAGAAATATCCCAGCGGCGAATTCACCCCTCAGGCGCAAGCGCGGCTGAAGGAACTGTATGAAGAAAGGGATTGGCAAAAGGCGCGCGACACCGACACGCTCGAGGCCTATCAGGCCTTCTTGAAGCAATATCCGGAAGGCAAGTGGACCGAAGAGGCGCGGATCCGCGTCGAGAATTTCACGCTGGCCGCGGCGCCTCGTCAGCTGCGCCCGCGGGGAACGAAGCGCCCGCGCCGAGGCAGCGCCGCCGGCCGCCGTGCCGCCAAAAACAGCGGCAAACCCCGCGGCATCCAAGCCGGCTGCGCGCCGAAAACACGCGCAGCCACGAAGCGCAACCTGCAAAGAAACCGCAGGGATCCTACGGCGTGCAGCTCGGCGCTTTCAAGTCCGGCGCCGATGCCGCGAACAAGCGCTGGGCGCGGCTGGACAAGGAATATCCGCAAGCTTGTTGTCGGGACTCTCGCCCAAAGTCTCGCCGAAGAAGTGCGCCTCCGGAATGCTGTATCGTTTGCAGGCCGCGGGCTTGAGCGAAAAGCGCGCGCACGCGATCTGTAAAACGTTGAAGGCGCACTCGCAGGCCTGCACCGTGCTGACCCCCATTCTTAGGCCTACAACCCAAGCGTGTCAGCAGCCGACAATTCCTGTCACCTAGAGCGCCCCTCGCCCACGCCTAACCCTCTGATTTTTTTTGAACGTCCGCCTTGGCACGCTGTTTGCTTCGGCTAGGGTATGCAATCGAAAATTATTGGACTGTTGGCGGCGGAAGGCAGCCGGAGGCCGCGCTGCTGGTTCGCCGCGGCGACGGCCAGTTCGCGCTGGCAAGAATCGATGCGCGGGTGGCCGCCGCCGCGCGGCTTGCCGCCCGCTATGCGCCGCCCCGGCGTATCGCGGAACACCGGAGATGGCCGCCAAGAGATAGTCTTAAAGATTTTGGGTCACCCCTGGGCGCCGCGGTTCAAGCTTCCCCCTCCCGCTCGCGGCGCCTTTTTTTATCGCCCGCCAATTCGTCCAGCAAGAACGCGTACTCCATGGCGATTTCACGATAGCGCTGGAAGCGGCCGGATTTGCCGCCGTGGCCGGCCTGCATTTCGACGTGCAGCAACAAGCGATTGCGGTCGGTCTTCAGCGCACGCAACTTCGCGACCCACTTCACCGGCTCGTAGTATTGCACCTGGCTGTCCCAAAGACCGGTGGTGACGAGCATCGCCGGATAGTCTTTGCGGCTGACGTTGTCGTAGGGCGAATACGACAACATGTAATCGTAGTACTCCCGCAGGTGGGATCGCCCCATTCGTCGTATTCGTTGGTGGTGAGCGGAATGGTCTCGTCCAGCATGGTGGTCACGACGTCGACGAACGGCACCTGCGCAACGATCGCGCGGTAATCTGCGCTCTCCATGTTCGCGGCCGCCCCCATCAACAAGCCGCCGGCGCTGCCGCCCATCGCAAATACCTTGTCTTTGGCGGCGTAGCCGCGCGCCGCCAACGCGCGCGTGACATCCAGGAAATCGTTGAATGTATTCTTCTTGTGCAGCTGCCGTCCGGCGTCGTACCACGCGCGGCCCATTTCCTGACCGCCGCGCACATGGGCAATGGCGTAGACAAAGCCGCGGTCGAGCAAGCTGATCCGGGCCGAAGAGATAGCTCGGATCCATGGAGAGGCCGTAGGCACCATAGCCGTATTGCAGCAGCGGACTCGCGCCGTCGCGTTTGAAACCCATGCGATACACCAGCGAAACCGGGATCTGCGCCCCGTCGCGCGCCGCCACCCAGATGAACTCCGTGGCGTAATTCTCGGGATCGAAACTGCCCAGCACCGGATCGCGTTTCAGCAGCACTTGTTCGCCGCGTGCGGATGTTGTAGTCGTACAGCGTCGTCGGGGTGGTCAGCGAAGAATAGGCGTAGCGCACGATGCGGGTGTTCAACTCCGGATTGACGGCGATCGACGTGGTGTATGCCGCCTCGTCGCTGGCGATGAAGAATTCGGCGGCGCCGTCCAGCGGATGAATGCATATCTTACGCAAGGCCGCCGCTGCGCACCGACACCGCGAGGAACCCGTTGAACACCTCGAATTCCTCGATGTAGGCGTCTTCCCGATGCCCCATCACGTCGCTCCACCGGGCGCGGTCGCTGTCTGCGCCGATGGGCGCGGCGCTGAGGCGGAAATTTCGTGCCTGCCAATTGGAGCGGACGATGAATTCCTGCCCCAGATGCTCGATGTCGTATTCATGATCGTCTTCGGCGGCGAGGAAAATTTCGAAGCGCAGCTTAGGATCGTCGGCGCGCGCATAGCGCCACTCGGACGACAAGGTGCTCTCCATGTACAGAAAAATGAATGCCTCGGATTTGGACTTGGAAACGCCGGTGTAAAAGCGCCGGTCGGTTTGCTCGAAAATCAACTCATCGCTGCCGGGATCCTGCCCGAGCAGGTGCTTTTTGACATAGACACCGAGCAGCGTCTCGGGATCCTTCTCGACATAGAGCAGGGTCCGATTGTCGTTGGCCCATGCCAGGTCGGGCTCGACGTCCGCGATCGCCTCGGGCGCAATCGCGCCGCGTCCGAAGATCCTTGAAGCGGAGCGTGAATTGGCGCCGGCCGATGGTGTCCTCGCAGTAGGCCAGCCATTGCGAGTCCGGCGAGATCTCCATCGCGCCGATGCGGTAATAGTCATATCCCTGGGCATGCACATTGGCGTCCAGCAATACCTCCTCGGCCGCGTCCGCCGTGTCCTTGCGCCGCACAAAAATCGGGTGTTCCTGGCCGGTTTCGAAGCGGGTGCTGTACCAATAGCCGCTCTTGCGATACGGCACGGTCGAGTCGTCCTGCTTCAGGCGGCCGACGATTTCATCGTACAGCGCATTTTCGAGCGGCTTGACCGCCGCCATGCTGCGCTCGCGATAGGCGTTTTCCGCGTTCAGATAGGCCAAAACGTCGGGATCTTTGCGCTCATCGTCGCGCAGCCAATAGTAAGGATCGATGCGCGCGCCGAAGGGCGAATCGACCGGATGCGGCCGCACGGCGGCAATCGGGGGCTGGGGCAGGGATTCGGTCATTCTTTTTGGGTTGTCCTGGTACGAGGCACGAGTATAGTCAAGAGGCCGGTCGAGCGTCCGACTGCGCCGGCAAGGGGGGTCAATGCAAACCGTGAATCAATTGCTTCAGGCCAAGGGCAACCTGATTTTCTCGGTCGCTCCGCAGGATTCCGTGCTGCATGCGATCGAAATCATGGCGACGCGGCACGTCGGCGCTTTGCTGGTGATGCACGAAGGGGCATTGCTTGGGGTCATTTCGGAGCGCGACTATGCGCGCAAGGTGATCCTGAAAAATCGCTCCTCGCACGACACGCCGGTGAGCGACATCATGAGTTCGCCGGTGGTGAGCGTGACCCCGGAGGACACCGTGAATCATTGCATGCGTCTGATGACCGATGGACGCTTCCGGCACTTGCCGGTGGTGAAGTCGGGACGCGTCGTGGGCATGCTGTCGATCGGCGATCTGGTCAAGGCGGTCATCCAAGAACAGTCGCAGCACATCGAGCAGCTGGAGCGCTACATCGCCGGCTGACCTCGAGTTCGCGTCGCGGCGAGCTTGCCAATCGGGGCGCCATCCATATAAGGTAATCCCCATACACAGGCGCGCCTTGCGGCGTTTGCCCCACTGGCGCTTCGAATTGAAGCGCCAAGAACCGAGTTTGAATTTCTAGTTTTTAAAGGCTCCGTGCATTCTAAGCGCGGGGCTTGGCTTTACCTTGGGCGCGCGTATGACGATAAATGACCAGGCCTCTTTCAACACCAGCTTGGGCGGCGCCGATCCGCGCCGCGCGGATTGGGGCCTGTGCCGCGCCGCCCATGAAAGAGATTCTTGCGGCTTCGGCTTGATCGCCAGCCTCGATGACCGCGCCAGCCACTGGGTTTTGCAGACCGCCATCAGCTCGCTGAATCGACTCACGCATCGCGGCGCGATCGCGGCCGACGGCAAAACCGGCGACGGCTGTGGATTGCTGATCAAACAGCCGACCGCGTTCTTGCGCGCCGTCGCCGCGGAATCCGGCTTCGCGTTGGCGCCTCTGTTCGCGGCGGGTCTCGTGTTCCTGAGCCGCGATGCCGCAAAGGCCGCCGCGGCGCGCGCGGCGCTGTCCGAACAATTGCGGTTCGAGAGGCTGAGCGTCGCGGGTTTTCGGGCGCTGCCGACCGATCCCGCGGCCTGCGGTTCCGAAGCCCTCAAGAGCCTGCCCCTCATCGAGCAGATATTCGTCAATGCAGCGGGCGGCCTCGATGAGCCGGCGTTCAACCGCAAATTGTTTTTGGCGCGGCGCCGCTGCGAGAAAAAACTCGAGGCGCAGGATCCGGCCTTCTATGTGCCGTCGCTGTCGGCCAGCACCATCGTCTACAAGGGCATGGTCATGCCGCAATTCCTGGCGCAGTTCTATCCCGATCTGAAGGATCCGCGGCTCGAGTCCTCGGTTGTGGTCTTTCACCAGCGATTTTCCACCAACACGCTGCCGCAATGGCGCCTCGCGCATCCCTATCGATATCTGGCGCACAACGGCGAGATCAACACCGTCCAGGGCAACCGCAGCTGGGCGGTCGCGCGCGGACCGCTGTTGAGTTCGCCCCTATTGCCGGACTTGAGCGACATCCTGCCGCTGGTATCGCTGACCGGTTCGGATTCGCAGTCGCTCGACAACATGCTGGAGGTGCTGCTCGTCGGCGGTCTCGATCCCATGCATGCCATGCGCCTGCTGGTGCCGCCGGCCTGGCAGTCCGTTGACATGATCGATCCGGACTTGAAAGCATTTTATGAGTACTACGCCACGCACATGGAACCGTGGGACGGTCCTGCGGGCATCGTGCTGACCGACGGCCGGTATGCCTGCTGCACGCTCGACCGCAATGGCCTGCGGCCGGCGCGCTGGGTCATCACCAAGAATCGGCACATCACCATTGCATCGGAGGCGGGTGTTTGGGACTACGCGCCGGAGGATGTCGTCGACAAAGGCAAGTTGGGACCCGGCGAAATGCTGGCGCTCGACCTCGAGACCGCGGAACTCATGACCACCGCGCGAATCGATGATCTGCTCAAGAGCCGCCATCCCTACAAGGTGTGGCTGAAGAAGGGCGTGCGTTATCTGCAGACCGACCTGATCGATCCGCGGCTCGCGGCCGAGCCCTTCGACCGCGAGGTTCTGGCCCAATATCAGAAGATGTTCAATGTCTCGGCCGAAGAACGCGACGAGATCATCCGGGTTCTGGCCGAGGACGAGAGCGAGGCCGTCGGTTCCATGGGCGACGACACGCCCATGCCGGTGCTGTCGAAGAAGGTGCGGTCTTTGTACGACTATTTCCGCCAACAATTCGCGCAGGTGACCAATCCACCGATCGACAGCTTGCGCGAAAGCATCGTGATGTCGTTGCAGACGCAGATCGGCCCGGAAGCGAATATTTTCATGCCGGCGCCGCGGCACGCCGAGCAAATCGTCTTGAGTTCGCCGGTTCTTTCGCAGCGCAAGCTGCGGCAAATCGTGGCGCTTGCCGAGTCGGGGGTGCCCAATGAATTCATCGATTTGCAATACGATGAGCATCTTGACCTCCAGAGCGCCTTGCGAAGCGTGTGCGATCACGCGGAGACCGCGGTCCGCTTGGGCAAAGTCGTGCTGTTGCTGTCCGATCGATACTTGGTGAAGGGCAAGCTGCCCATCCATGCGCTGCTGGCGACGGGCGCCGTGCATCATCGGCTGGTGGCCACCGGCCTGCGCTGCAAGTGCAATATCCTGGTGGAAACCGGCACCGCGCGCGATGCGCATCACTTCGCCTGCCTGATCGGCTACGGTGCCACCGCCGTGTATCCCTATCTTGCCTATCAGACCTTGTTCGACATGATGCGCAAGGGCGTACTCAAAATGGAGGCGATTGCGCGCCAGGAATTGGGCCGCAGCTACCGGCGCGGGATTCGCAAGGGCCTGTTCAAAATCATGTCCAAGATGGGCATCTGTACCGTGGCCAGCTATCGCAGCGCGCAGCTGTTCGAGATCGTGGGCTTGAGCGACGAGGTCGTTGAGTTGTGCTTCGCCGGCACCGAGAGCCGCATTCGGGGCGCGGATTTCGCGGACCTGAAAGCCGATTCCGAGTATCTGGCGAAGCGTGCGTGGAACAAAGCCGAACCGGTCGAACAAGGCGGCTTGCTCAAGTACATGCACAACGGCGAATACCACATGTACAACCCGGACGTGGTGGCCACGCTGCAATCGGCGGTCATGTCGGGCAGCTACGAGCAATATCGGCAGTTCGCCGCATTGGTCAATGAGCGCCCGGTGTCCTGCCTGCGCGATCTGCTGAAACTGCGGGCGGCCGCGGCGCCGATTCCCATCGCCGAGGTCGAACCGGTTTCGGCGATTGTCGCGCGCTTCGACGGTGCCGGCATGTCCTTGGGCGCCCTGTCGCCGGAGGCGCACGAGGCACTGGCGATCGCAATGAACCGCCTGGGAGCCCGTTCCAATTCCGGCGAGGGCGGCGAAGATCCGCGGCGCTACGGGACGGAAAAGAATTCCAAGATCAAACAGGTTGCCTCCGGCCGCTTCGGCGTCACGCCGGAATATCTGATCAATGCCGAGGTGCTGCAGGTCAAGATCGCGCAGGGCGCCAAGCCCGGCGAAGGCGGGCAGCTGCCGGGACACAAGGTCAACGAGATGATCGCCACCTTGAGGTTTGCGCGCCCGGGCGTCGGCCTGATCTCGCCGCCGCCGCATCACGATATCTACTCCATCGAGGATCTGGCGCAGCTGATCTTCGACTTGAAGCAGATCAATCCGAAGGCGTTGGTGTCGGTCAAATTGGTGGCGGAGCCTGGGGTCGGCACGGTGGCGGCGGGAGTCGCCAAGGCATATGCGGACCTCATCACCATCAGCGGCTACGACGGCGGCACGGGCGCGAGTCCGCTGTCCTCGATCAAGTACGCCGGCACGCCCTGGGAACTGGGGCTGGCCGAGACGCATCAGACGCTGCGCGCCAACGAACTGCGGCACCGCGTGCGCCTGCAAACGGACGGCGGATTGAAGACCGGCCTGGATGTGATCAAGGCGGCGCTCATCGGCGCCGAAAGTTTCGGCTTCGGCACCGCGCCGATGGTGGCCCTGGGCTGCAAGTATTTGCGCATCTGTCATTTGAACAATTGCGCCACCGGCGTCGCCACCCAGCACAACGTGTTGCGCAGCAAATATTTCGTGGGGCTGCCGGAGATGGTGATCAACTATTTTCAGTTCGTCGCGCAAGAATGCCGCGAAATCATGGCTTCGCTGGGCGCGCGCAGCCTCGCCGAGTTGATCGGCCACACTGAGCTGCTGGAAATTCTCCCGGGTGAAACCTCCAAGCAGCGCAAGCTGGATCTGTCGCCCCTGTTGGCAAACGCGGCGCTCGAGTCCGACAAGCCGCAATACTGCCTGGATCCGCACAATGAGCCTTTTGACAAGGGCGCACTCGCCGAGCAAATGCGCAGCGACATGCTCGCCGCGATCGCTGCGGGGTCGGGCGGAAAATTCCGCTACGCCGTGAATAATTTCAACCGCTCGATCGGCGCGCGAATTTCCGGCGAGATCGCGCGCCGCTGGGGCAATGCCGGCATGAGCGCCGCGCCCCTGATCGTGGAGCTGAAAGGCTCCGCCGGGCAAAGCTTCGGCGTGTGGAATGTCGGAGGCTTGCATCTTCATCTGGAAGGCGAAGCCAACGATTATGTCGGCAAGGGCATGGCCGGCGGCAAAATCGTCTTGAAGCCTCACGCCCGCTCGAATTTCGTCGCGCGCGACACCGTGATCATGGGCAACACCTGCCTGTATGGCGCCACCGGCGGCGAACTGTACGCCGCGGGCCGGGCGGGGGAGCGGTTTGCGGTGCGCAACTCCGGCGCGCTCGCAGTCGTGGAAGGCACCGGCGATCATTGCTGCGAATACATGACGGGCGGGGTGGTCTGCGTCCTCGGCACCACCGGCGTGAATTTCGGCGCCGGATTCACCGGCGGCTTCGCCTATGTGCTCGACATGCAGAGAGACTTCGTCGACCGCTACAATCACGACTTGATCGACATCCATCGCGTCTCGCCGGAAGGCATGGGCACGCATGTGCAGCACTTGCGCGGCCTCATCGAGCAGCATGTCGAAGCCACCGGCAGCGAGTGGGGCGAGCAGCTGCTCAACGATTTCCGTTCCTACATCGGCAGATTTTGGGTGGTCAAACCGAAGGCCTCCGCGATCGATTCGTTGCTGGAAAATCTGCGCCGCGCGGCCTAGCAGTCCGCGAATTCGCCATGGCCGACAAGCATCTGCAATTCCTCGACATTCCGCGCAAAGACCCGGACAAGGCAAGCGTCGAGATCCGTACCAAGCAGTTTCGCGAGATTTATTCGCAGTACGGCGCTGAATCGGCCGCCCAGCAGGCCGGGCGCTGCATTTCCTGCGGCAATCCTTTTTGCGAATGGAAATGTCCGGTACATAATTACATTCCGAACTGGCTGGCGCTGGTCAACGACGGAAAATTGTTCGAAGCGGCGGAATTGTCGCATCAGACCAATTCGCTGCCGGAAATGTGCGGCCGCATTTGCCCGCAGGATCGATTGTGCGAGGGCGCGTGCACCTTGAACGACGGTCTCGGCGCGGTGAGCATCGGCGCCATCGAAAAATACATTACCGACGAAGCATTCCGCCTGGGCTGGAAGCCGGACATGTCGAACGTAACGCGCACGGGCAGGCGCGTGGCGATCGTGGGCGCGGGGCCCGCGGGTCTCGCCTGCGCCGACATCCTGGTGCGCAACGGCGTCAAGCCGGTGGTCTTCGATCGTTATTCCAAGATCGGCGGCCTGCTGACCTTCGGCATCCCGCCCTTCAAGCTGGAAAAAGAAGTGGTGGAGAAGCGCCGCGAAATCATGGAAGGCATGGGCGTCGAATTTCGATTGAATGTCGAGGTGGGCCGCGACATCGCCTTCGCGCAGATCGCCGCTGAGTTCGATGCGGTGTTTCTCGGCATGGGGACCTACAGCTACGTCAAGGGCGGCTTCGACGGCGAAGACCTTCCGGGCGTTCACGAAGCATTGCCATATCTCATTTCCAACATCAACCGCGAGCTGGCATTGGACGGCGGCGCCGAATTCATCGACATGAAAGGCAAGAACGTGGTCGTGCTCGGCGGCGGCGATACCGGCATGGACTGCAATCGAACCGCAATACGTCAAGGCGCGGCAAGCGTGACCTGCACCTATCGGCGCGATGAAGACAACATGCCGGGTTCGCGGCGCGACTACAAGAACAGCAAAGAAGAAGGCGTCACGTTTCTATTCAATCGCCAGCCCATAGAGATCGTCGGCGTCGATTCAGTGCAGGGAGTGAAGCTGGTGGAAACCCGTTTAGGACCCCCCGGAGCGCGCGGCCGCCGCGTGCCGGAAGTGGTCGCGGGAACCGAAGAAACCATCGCAGCAGATGCGGTGATCGTCGCATTCGGCTTTTTACCGAGCCCGCCCGATTGGTTTCAATCGCAGCGCATCGAATTGCATGGCAATGGCCGCGTGCGCGTCTCCGGTTCGCCGCAATCGCGCTTTCAAACCACCAATCCCAAGATTTTCGCCGGCGGCGACATGGTGCGCGGCTCGGATCTCGTGGTGACCGCGGTGTTCGAAGGACGCGAAGCCGCGCAGGGGATCTTGCGGCATTTGGGATTGCGCGACGCTTGACAGCCGCTGCGTGCGGCGCTCAACTTAAATGCGCTCGTTTCGAACGGAGACCCGCGATGTGCGAAAAAGACGATTTTGATGAAATGCATGAGATCTCACGCTCGCGCGATTTTTCGAGAAGGCAATTCGGCGCGCTGTCGCTCGGTGCCGGGATCTTCGCCATGCTGCCGCGCGTTGCCGGTGCGGCGGAGACCCAAGGAGCGGATGTCGAAATCAAGACGCCGGATGGAACCTGCGATGCCTATCTCGTTCATCCGGTGAAAGGCGAATATCCGGCCGTGTTGATCTGGCCGGATATCTTCGGCTTGCGTCCGGCATTCAAACAGATGGGAAAACGCCTGGCCGAATCCGGTTACACCGTGCTCGCGATCAATCCTTTTTATCGAACCAAGAAAGCTCCGACCGCTCCCGAACATCCGGATTTCAACGATCCGGCGACGCGCCAGGCAATGTTGAGCCTCGCGGGCACCTTGTCGGCGGCGACCGCGCTCACCGATGCGAGGGCATTTGTCGCATATCTCGACCAACAAGCGCCGGTCGACAAAAAGCGCAAGATGGGCACCACGGGTTATTGCATGGGCGGACCTTTTGTCTTCAGAACGGCGGCGGCTTTTCCCGAGCGAGTGGCGGCGGGGGCGACTTTTCATGGCGGCGGTCTTGCAACCGACAAGCCTGACAGCCCGCATTTGCTGATTCCGCAAATGAAAGCGCAATTTTTGATCGCAATCGCCGAAAATGACGACCAGCGCGAGCCGGAGGTCAAAAATATTTTACGCGAGGCATTTGCGAAAGCTCATCTACCCGCTGAAATCGAGGTGTATGCCGGCACCAAGCATGGTTGGTGCCCGCCTGATTCGGCGGTTTACAACGCCGCGCAGGCAGAAAAAGCCTGGGGACGCATGCTGCTGTTGTTCAAGAAGGCATTGGCGTAAGGACGACGCTGCTGCGCTCGGATCTCGGCGATTGATGTGGAACACGCTCGATATCCAGGTCCGAAAACGGCGAGTATTTGCTCCGGGAAGGGCTAATATAGCCCCATGGAACTCGACTCGAATGCTTGTTATCGCGCGACCCGAGCGCGCGATCGGCGCTTTGACGGCCGTTTTTACGTGGCGATCACCTCGACGCATGTCTATTGCCGGCCGATTTGCACGGCACGTCCGGCCAAGCGGGCGAATATGCGTTTTTATTCGCATGCGGCCGCTGCTGAAGGCGCGGGTTTCAGACCTTGCCTGCGTTGCCGACCGGAAAGGGCGCCTGGATTGGCGCCGGTCGATGCCGTGAGCCGCTTGGTCGGCGCCGCCATTGCCGGCATCGAAGAACATGCCCTGTCGAGTGCGCGGGTCGGAGATCTTGCGGCTTCTCTCGGAATCAGCGACCGGCATCTGCGCCGGATCACTGAAGCCGAGCTCGGCGTGTCGCCGATCGAATTGGCGCAAACTCAGCGGCTGCTTTTGGCGAAGCGGCTGTTGCGCGAAACCGCGCTCGATCTTACCGATATTGCATTTGCCAGCGGCTTCGGCAGCGTGCGTCGATTCAACGCATTGTTCAAATCCCGCTACGGCTTGAGTCCCCGGGCAATTCGCGGCAAATCGATCGACACCGACACCTTGAGCGTACAGCTCGAATTCAGGCCGCCGCTGGCGTGGAAGAGTCTGTTGGCGTATTTGCGATTGCGTGCCATTCCGGGAGTCGAAACAGCGGACGAGACGCATTATCGGCGCACGGTGGCGATCGGCGCCGCCAAAGGATGGATTGCCGTGTCGATGCACGCCGGCGGCGAGGCGCTGAATCTCGAACTCTCGCCGGCTTTGACGCCGGTGATCGGCGCGGTCATCGGCAGGGTGAAGCAATTGTTCGATCTGGGCGCCGCGCCGGAATCGGTGAGCACGGTGCTGCGGCAGGATGACATGCTCGCCGCCACGGTGCGCCGCTTGCCGGGACTGCGAGTCGCCGGGGCATTCGACGGATTCGAGCTGGCGGTGCGCACCGTGCTCGGACAGCAAGTTTCGGTGAAAGGCGCCAGCACCCTGGCCGGACGCTGGGCGCAAGCATACGGCGAGCCCATCGCCACGCCTTATCCGCAACTCAATCGTTTGAGCCCCGGCGCGCAGCGCATGGCGCAAGTTCCCGCCGAACAACTCGCCGCACTCGGCATGGTCGGCGCCCGCGCCCGCTGCTTGATCGGGCTGGCCGGCGCGGTAGCGGCACGCCAGGTCGTGTTGGCCTACGCCGTGGATGTCGAAGAGCAGATCGATAATTTGCTGCGGCTGCCGGGCATCGGACATTGGAGCGCCAATTACATCGCCATGCGCGCGCTGCACTGGCCGGACGCATTTCCGGCGGGGGATTTGGTGTTGATGCGCGCCGCGCGGTCGAATCAGAAGCAGCTGCAACGGCGCTCCGAGGCTTGGCGGCCATGGCGCGCGTATGCGGCGCATTATCTTTGGCAGTCATCAGGAGTCGCACCATGAACGTCTTTTGTTATGTCGACAGTCCCATTGGCCGCTTGATGCTGACTTCCGACGGCACGGCGCTCACCGGCCTGTACATGAACTTGTACCGCAACAAGCCAGTCAAGCTGCCGGCCTTGGGCGATGACTGGATACAAAACGCCACCATCGATCCCTTGCCGGCCGCCGCGCGCCAGTTGCAAGAATATTTCGCCGGCAAGCGGCGCGAATTCAAACTGCCTTTGCGCATGGCGGGCACGGAATTTCAGCAGCGTGTCTGGCGCGAGCTGACAAAAATTCCTTTCGGCGAAACCCGCAGCTACGGTCAGCTGGCCAAGCGGCTGAACAATCCCAACGGCTCGCGCGCGGTCGGGCTGGCGAATGGCCGCAATCCGATCGCCATCATCGTTCCTTGTCACCGGGTCATCGGCGCCGATGGTTCGCTGACGGGCTTTGGCGGCGGCATCGACCGCAAAGAATGGCTGCTGAGCCATGAGGGCCGTCCCGGAACCCGCGCGCTGCCCTTGGGCGATTCGGCCGGTTCAGGGATCGCGGCTTGAAACATTCAGGTTAGATCAGCGGCAGCGTGATGGTGAAGATCACGCCGCTGCCATCTTCCCGGTTCGCCGCCACGGCCGAGCCGGCATGGAATTCGGCGATGAGCCGCACGATGTACAGGCCCAACCCGAAATGCGGCTTGTCGTCGCCGCCTTCGCGCTGCTCGAACAATGATTCGAACAGGCGGCCCATCAACGCTTCCGGGATGAGAGGACCGTCGTTGCCGACCTGCAGAGAATAATTCGCCTGCACGCGCTCCAAGCGCACCGTGACCGTGCCGCCCGGCGGGCAAAAATCCACCGCGTTCTCGATGAGTTTGTCGAGCAGCTGGACCATGAGATCCGGCGCGCCCAGTGCAAAACAGGAGTCTTGCGGCGCTTGCAGCGCGAAATGGGTGCCGGGAAAGCCGTCGCGATAAGCGGCCACTGCGGAGATCAACAAGTCGCGCAGGTCGAAATTCACCCGTTCCGACTGTTTGATGCTTTCCTCGACCCGCGCCGCCGCGCCCAGAGCGCTCAAGATGGATTGCAGGCGCTGGGTTCCTTCGCGGGCGCGCGTGATGTAGCGGCGTTGATCGTCGCGCAAGCCCTCCGACTCGAGATTGTCCAGCGAAGAACGCACGATGGTCAGCGGCGTGCGCAGCTCGTGAGACAGCTTGCCGCCCAGGGTGCGCAGGTATTGCGCATGTTCATTCAATCGGGCCAACAGCCTTTCGAAGCCGCGCGACAGAGCGCCGATCTCATCCGCGCTCGCCGATTCCGGCATGCTCAAGCGAATTCTTCCGTCGCTGCCCACCGCCGAGTCGGCGGCATCGCGCAGCCTGCCGATGCGTGCGCTCAACCAGGTGGCGAAGGCGAACATGATGATGACCGCGGCAGCGGTGGCGATCAGGGTGAGGTTGAACAAGCGGCTCAGCGCGCGGTCGCGCAGCGCCAACAGTTGATCCGCGGCCTGCTCCAGAACGACCGCGCCGTGCAGGCGGCCGTCGATCACGATCGGCGCCGCCGCGGTCAACAGCATTTCGTGGTGATCGCCGAGCACCCACTGCGCATGCGGATGTCCTTCGAGGGCTGAGCTCACGCTCGCGCCGCTCAAATGATCCGGCGCGGTGGACAGTCTCGGCATGTCGGAGGTGTCGACGCTCAAAAAATAGCGATACCAAATGGGTTCGGATGCTTCTGCAGCGCCGCTTTTTTTCGACTCCGCGTTGCCGGCGGTGCCCAATTTGAGGGCGTTGGCATCGATGACGGTGGCGCGGGTGCCGTCGCCGATGTAGCTCTCGAGCAACGTGTCGAGACCCGCGGTTGGGAAAAATAGCCGGCCGCCTTCGGTGCTGTCGGCCTTGAAGCCGGCCCTGCCCTTGCCGCGACCGTCCTGCGCCTCGACCCACAGATGCCGGCCGACAAAGCTCAACGGAATGCGGATCTCGAGGTGGTAACCGGCCGCCGTCTGCAGCCAAAAAGCCTGAATGCGCGTTTCCGCCACGACTTGATCGGCGCCGTCGTCCCCCTTGACCACGCTCTGCGCGGCAACCAGCCCCGGTGCATCCGTTCCGAAAAAATAATCCTTCCGTCCATTGGGACCGTCCAGTGCCAGATTGACCCGATCGAAGCGATCCGTGTCCGGGCGCACATTCAAGGGTTGCGCATCGAAATGCGAATCGCGGACTTCGAGGAACAGATACAGGAAGCCTTCGGTCGAGCCGGCTTGAACGCGCGCGCGATAACCGGTGGTCGTGGGCAGAGGGGTCGGCTCGGCCGGTACGTCCCAGTCTTCTCGATAGCCATCGAGCAGCGGCTGCGTCGCCAAGGGATAGACATACAGATCGCCCGCGCCGGCGGAGAAAGCCTCTGTATCGGCGACATCGTGGAACACCCGCTGCGGCTGGGCGGACAGGGCGTTGGCAATGGTGCCGGCGCCGGCCAGCAACGATTGTTCCTGCGAGCTGCGCAGCGCGGTCTCGAGTTCGCGGGCGTATTGGCAGCCGGCCCAGGGCAATACCAGGGTGGTGAGCGCGACGGTCAACAGTTGGAATCGAATGCTCACTCGACCCAGCGATAACCCATTCCATAGACGGTCTGGATGGCGTCGAAAGCGGCATCGACCTGCTGAAATTTGCGCCGCACGCGCTTGATGTGCGAGGTGATGGTGTTGTCGTCCAATACCACGTTGGCGGCATCCATCAATTGTTGGCGGTTCTTCACGTGGCCCGGATTCTTCGCCAGGGCATGGACGATCCAAAACTCGGTCAGTGAAAGCGTGACCGGCACCGCGTTCCAGGTGGTTTGCATTTTCTCGCCGTCGATCGATAAAGCCCCGCGGCGCACGATTTCAGCCGCATTGTCCGGACGGCGCAGCGCGTCGATGCGCCTGAACAGGGCCGCGACGCGCGCTGCCAGGTGCGGCAGGCTCACGTCCTTGGTGAGAAAATCATCGGCGCCCAGCCGCAGTCCGGACACCGCGTCCAATTCGCTGTCCCTGGCGGTCAGAAAGATGATCGGCAGTTCCGCGGACAGCGCGCGCAAATCGCGGCATAGGTCGAAACCGCCTTCCGCCTCGTCCTCCAAGGAAATGTCGATGATGGCGAGGTCGGGCAGGCGGGTGCTGAAGGCCTGCATGGCCGTGCGCCGATTGCCGTAGGTCTTGATCGAATAGCCGTGGCGCGCCAGTGCCGCGGCGTAATTTTCACGCAAAGCCGGCTCATCCTCGACGATGGCGATCTGCTTTTTCACGGTTGAATCATAGCTGAAGCGCCTCGAGTTTCGGCGCCTGAGAGGCGTTGCCAGGATTGGTCATAATTGGCCCGCGCCGCGCCCGATTCGCGGCTTGAAAGACCCGCGTTTTCCCGAGGACACTGGCCTTGAAGCAAAGAGGAGAATGGCCATGCCCAACACACGTTCAACCCTGCCGCAACCCATCGGAGCGTTCTGGTCGGCCCGGCGCGAAGCTTCGCTCAATTGGCTGGCGCTCGGACTGCTGCTCGCAGCCTGGAATGCCACGGACAATGATGCGGCCGCCAATGCGCCCGGCAGGCCCGATGCGTTGCGCAGCCATCGTTATGTTTCGGTGCGGGCGGCGCACCGGGTTGCATCTTTTGAACCGTGACGGGACGCTTTTCAAGGCATCGTCACAGTATTGTCATCCGCCGCGCCTGTAATGCATGAGCGCATGCTGGCCGCCGAACGTCAAAAGCACATCTTGATTGTCGATCGGGACATCGCAACGGTCGAGCCGTTGCGCGAGCAGCTGGGGCATAGCGGCTACATCGTGCTGGCAATTACCGATGAGGCGGCGGCTGCCGAGATTATCGCGCAGCGTCCGCCGCAATTGGTCATGGTGGACTGGAACATGCCGGGTCTCGCCGCGCTCGATTTGCTCGGTCGTGTGCGCGCGGCGCGTCGCCTGCAACCCCTGCGGCTCATCATCCTGTCCGATCTCGCCGCAGAAAGCGATGTCGTTTCCGGACTGAATATGGGGGCCGACGACTACATTACGAAGCCATTTTCCGTGCGCGAAGCCGTCGCCCGGATCAAGGCGGTGTTGCGCACCTGCACCAACGATGCCGACGGCATCTTGGGTTTCGAACGCCTGACGCTCAACACTGCGGCCAATCGAGTGACCGCCCAAGGACTGCCGCTGAATGTGCGCGGCGCGGAATATCGATTGCTGGAATTTCTGATGTCGCATCCCGGGCGGACGTTCAATCGCACGCAACTGCTCGCGCAGGTTTGGGCCGGCGATACCGACATCGACGAGCGCACGGTCGATGTAAATGTTCAGCGCCTGCGAAAAATACTCGCGAAACCAGGCTATGAAGGTGCATTCAAACAGTGCGGGGATTTGGATATCGATTCATTGAGAGATAAATCACACTTCTACTGTTTCACGCGATGTTCCACGGCTAACTCCTTTTTTTGTAAACAAATCTTCTCTTTCGAGTCACAGTTTCGTAACAACGAATCGCGAAGGTGTGGGTAACGAACCTGACATTTGGGAGAGACCATGATGGACCGCAACCCTCCGACGCTGCGATTGCGCACAGTCTTCATTTCGGACATTCATCTGGGATTCAAAGGATGCAGCGCCGATTTGCTGCTGGACTTCTTGCATTACGTCGAAATGGATACGCTCTTCCTGGTCGGCGACATCATCGATGTGTGGAGCATGCAAAGATCGATGTTCTGGCCGCAATCGCACAATAACGTGCTGCGCACGATTTTGGGAAAAGCCAAGCGCGGCACCAAGGTAATTTTCGTGCCCGGAATCACGATGAGGTGTTTCGCGAATTCGACGGCGCGGTATTCGGCAATTTGGAAATTCACAGCGAGTACGTGCATCGCGGCGCGGATGGAAAACGCATGCTAGTGCTGCATGGCGATGAATTCGATAGTGTCGTGAAATGCAGCCCGTGGCTGGCAAAGTTGGGCAGCAACATTTATGACGTGCTGCTGGCCGCAAATCCCTATATTAATTGGGTGCGGCGCAAGCTCGACCTGCCGCATTGGTCGCTGTCATCGTACCTCAAGAATACGGCCAAAACGGCGGTGCAATACATCGGCAGCTTCGAGGACGCGGTGGCGCAGGCGGCCCGCAAGCGCGAGGTCGATGTGGTCGTTTGCGGCCACATCCACCGCGCCGAGATGCGCGACATCAACGGCATCTTGTATTGCAATGACGGCGATTGGGTGGAGAGTTGCACTTCGTTGGTCGAAGACATGAATGGTCAATTGCGGCTCATCGATTGGCCCAAGCTGCGCGCTGCAGCGCTCGCAATGCCCTCCTTGTCGATTGACCGCGCGGCTTGACCGATGAAATGAACGATGTCCTCGATGGCTGGACTTCACCCTGGCGCGCGTTCCACAAGAGCCTCGCGGCGGCCGCGCCCGATGCGCAATGGAAGCAGGCACCGGCGCCGGGCGGCAATTCCTGGATTAGGCAGGCACGCACCGCGGTGCAAGCAACCCGCATGAGGACCGACCGAACGACTGAAAATTAGAACGACTTGCGCCTGTCCTTCAATCGTCACATTGGCGAGGCAGGATCGTGACTCAACCCATTGGGAGGACCTACCGATGAGCCGTCTCGACCTGGAACTCGACCGCCGAATGGATGATCTGGAACTCGAATGGCGCGAGGCGCGTGACGCCTGCATCATCGCGCGAGCGGAATACCTGGCTCTCGCAGCCAACCTTGCTGCAAACTCCCGCGCCGCCATCGAGACCGTCCGCGAGCGTCTGCGGCGCGCGGAAGCCGCGGAGGCACGGATATTCGCCAAGCTCGAATTGCTCGAAAACAGCATGCTCGGTCTAAGTTAGTGGGACTCTGCGTGGTAGATCGCGGATCGGACGCCGAGACGCCATTGATCGAACGCCGCTGGTTCGCGTTGCTGGCCGCCATCAGAAGCCTGCAGGGCGAGTGCGAGATCTTGCTCGAGGCCTCGAAATTGGCCGATGTCGCCTGGCGCCGCGCCTGTGTGCAATTGGCGGAATTCGAGACTCTGCGCGATGCACTCGAAGAACAAATGACCGCGGCGCTGTCCCCGGCGGTGAAGCCAATGGCGCAGTTTAGGCCTGAGGCAAGAAGCGGATACCGAGGCGCCGGTAAACATTCGCCAGCAGCCACAAGGGTCCGATCAAGAGAAACTGCACATCCTTGAAGAAGGACGGCCGCTTCTTTTCTATCGCATGACCGACGAACTGGCCGATCCACGCCAGAACGAACAGCGAGACGCAAATCAGCCACAGAGGCGCGGTGCCGTTCCGGCTCAGCGCATCGAGCGAGATCAGCATGAGCGCCAATAAGGGCAGGATCCCCAAAGCCAGCGGTAGCGACAACAGCGCGTAGTAAACGACTGCACACAACGTGATCACAGTGGCCCAGTTCGCGAACGGCAGCGCTGCGCGAATTGCGCCGGGAAAGGGCGTAATCCACAAGAGGCCGAGCACGCACCACAGGATGACCGGCACGCAGATCCAATGCAGCGCCTCATTGGTCGGGTTGCGATGGCTGGAGCCGTATTCGTCCAACCACTGTGCGGCCGTGCGCATGCAACGACGCTACGGCAGCCCTTTGACGCTATTCGGCCGGTTATTCAGTTGATCGAGTTCGCGCTGCTGCTGCGCCTCCATCGTGTCGAGCTGGTCCGCGGTGAAACAGGTGGTGTCGCGCTGGATGCGCGAGGCCGTCTGCCAATTCGATCGGCAGAAAAGCTGCTGGCCGTCCTTGTCGATTACCTTGAGATTGAGGTTTCTGGCCAGCGCCAATCGTTGGGCCTCGCTGGCGGCGATGGCACCGCCGCTCGACGCGGCTTGTGGGTTGGTGGGCTGGCTCGCGCATCCGGCCGCCAGAATCGCCGTCAATACGATGAGTGCACGCATGCGAATATCCCCTGAGTTGGTCCCAGCCCGAGCCCTAAGCGTAGCGCAACCAGCCTTACGGGACCAGGATCGGACCCGCCGCGAAATTCACATAACGCGCAGCGCTGGCCCGGCGTGTACCAATCCCGTTGCTCACGCGCGGCGCACACCCATAAAAAAGCCGCTGAAGCGTTCAGCGGCTCGAAACTTCCAACCACAAAACCTTAAGCGGCAGCCATCAAGCCCTTCAGCTTGTTGATGGCATTCGACTCGACCTGGCGCACGCGCTCCGCGGAAATGCCGTATTCATCGGCCAATTCATGCAAGGTCGCCTTGTCGTCCGTCATCCAGCGCCGCTTCAATATGCTGCGGCTGCGTTCATCGAGCTTCTCCAGCGCGAGCTCCAAGCGATCGCTCGCGTCCTCTTCCCACTCCTCACGCTCCACTTCGAGCGCGGGGTCGGCATTGGTGGCCGGCAGATACATGGCCGGCGAGTAAGCCTCTTCCTCGTCGCTTTCAGGAGTCGGATCGAACGACATGTCGCGCGCCGACAGACGCTGTTCCATCTCGCGCACATCGGCCACGTCGACGCCCAGATCGCGCGCAACGGCCGCGGTTTCCGCCTCCGACAGCCAGGCCAAATTCTTCTTCATCTTGCGCAGATTGAAGAACAGCTTGCGTTGCGACTTGGTCGTCGCGACCTTGACCAGGCGCCAATTGCGCAGCACATATTCGTGGATCTCGGCCCGGATCCAATGCACGGCGAACGACACCAGGCGCACGCCGACGCCGGGATCGAAGCGCTTCACCGCTTTCATCAGACCGACGTTGCCTTCTTGAACCAGATCGCCCATGGGCAAGCCATAACCCAGGTAGCCGCGCGCAATGTGCACGACGAATCTTAAGTGCGACAGCACCAGTTGCCGGGCCGCGTCCAAATCGGCCTCGGAACGGAATTTCACCGCCAGCGCGACTTCATCTTCCTTCGACAGAACCGGAATCTGGGAGACGCGGTCTATGTAAGAGTCCAAGCTCCCCACGGGACCCGCGAACACCATTCCGGTTTGTTTGGCGACTAAAGCAGCAGTCATTTAATTCCCACCTCCGATCAAATCTTCCTTTCAATCTCTGAAGCGCATTATAGCACTCCAAGGGTTAGAGTGCTAAAGCCGCCAGGAGTTCTGAGCGACAGCAAAGTATTTAAAAACATATACTTATGCCGGTTCGATCGCTCGGATATGGCGCGTTGCAGCAAGCCAGGATCCGAGCCAAGACAGCGCCACGGAGAGGCCCAAAACGGCGAATCCCGTGAGAATTTTCAGCCCCTGTAGGCTGAAGGTACTGCCGTACAAAAAGGCCAACTGTGCAACCGGCCGCGCCAGCACCATCGAGGCCACAGCGACCAGCAGCAAGGCCAGCACACCGCCGCCCAACCCATACCAGACGCCGGTGTAGAGAAAGGGCCGGCGGGTAAAACCGTCCGAGGCACCCACCAGTTTCATGACCTCGATTTCGGCGCGCCGGTTCAATATATCGAGTCGAATGGTGTTGCTGACGATCAGCACGATACCTAAGGCCAAGAGCCCGCCGGTGAGCAGAACCACCCGGCGCAGCAGGTCCAACATCGCGTGCAGCCGCTTCACCCATTCGGTGTCGATCTGCACGGTTTGCACATCGCTCATCGCGGCGATCGCGCTCTTGAGAGATTCGGTTCCTTGCGGCGTGCTTGCGCTGAGCGTTGGCGTCACCACCAGGGTGTCGGGCAGCGGATTGTCGTCCAAGGCGTCGAGTGCCGCGCCGAACCCTGAGTCGCTGCGAAACTCGGCGAGCGCTTGCTCGGCGGTGATGAGGCGGACCGTGGCGACATCGCCGCGTTGCCGCAGCTGCTTGGCGAGCGCCTGCGCCCGCGCGGCCCCGGCCTTCTTATTCATGTAGACCGACAGATCGTAGGCCTCGTTCCAATTTCCGGTGGCGCTGCGGGCGTTTTGCAACAGCAGGCTCAAGAAAAGCGGCAGCGCGAGGGCCACGGCAATGACCCCCATCGTCATCAGCGCCGCCAACGGTTGCTGCACGATGCGGCCCAGCGAGCCGATCAGCACCTGGGCGTGGCGCGAAAAATAGGCGCGCAGGCTCATGCTTCCGGCCCGACGACGCGCCCGCCGCTCAAGACGATGCGTCTCGCACCCACTTGATCGATGAGATGCACATCGTGGCTGGCGACCACCACGGTCACACCGACTTCGCTGAAGCGCTTGAACAGCTTCATCACCTCGAGCGCGAGCTCGGGATCCAAATTACCGGTCGGCTCATCGGCAATGAGCAGCATCGGTTTCGCGACCACGGCTCGCGCGATGCCCACGCGCTGCTGCTCGCCGGTCGAGAGTTCCAAGGGCAGCGACTTCTCCCTGCCCAGCAGCCCGACTTGATCCAACGCCGCCCGCACGCGTTTGTCGATCTCGCGCCGCGCGACGCCGGCGATCACCAGCGGCAATGCGACGTTATCGGCGACCGGCCGGTCATGCAGCAATTTGTGATCTTGAAACACCACGCCGATCTGCCGCCGGAAATGTGCTATGCCGCGCGGCTTCACGCCCGCGGTATTCTGGCTGTTGACGATCACCTGGCCGCGGCTGGGTCGCTCGATGAGTGCAATGAGCTTCAAGATGCTGCTCTTGCCGGCCCCGGAATGGCCGGTCAAAAAAGTCAGCGCGCCGCTCTCGATGTTGAACGTCACGCCCGCCAGAGCCTCGCGGCCATTCGGATAGCGCTTGAAAACCTGGTCGAAGCGAATCATGCGGCCGCGTCGCGCGGTTCCGATTTCAACAGGGCGGACACGAATTCCGAGGCATTGAAGATGCCGAAGTCCTCGGACTGCTCGCCCACGCCGATGAAGCGAATGGGAATTTTCAGGCGCTGTGCGATGGCAAGAACCACGCCGCCCTTGGCGGTACCGTCCAGTTTGGTAATGACCAAACCCGTGACGCCCAGCCCCTTGTTGAATTCTTCGGCTTGCGCCACGGCGTTCTGGCCGATCGTACCGTCGAGCACCAACAGCACCTCATGCGGCGCGCCGGGGTCCAAACGCGCGAGCACGCGCTTGATCTTCTTGAGCTCGTCCATCAGGTGGGTCTGCGTGTGCAGCCGGCCCGCGGTATCGGCGATCAGCACGTCGATGTGGCGCGCGCGTGCCGCGTTCACGGCGTCAAAGATCACGGCAGCGGGTTCGGATCCGGATTGCTGTGCCACGATCGGCACATTGTTGCGCGCCGCCCAGACCTCCAATTGTTCGCGTGCCGCCGCGCGAAAGGTATCGCCGGCCGCGAGCATGACGCTCTTGCCCTCGGCGATCAGCCGCGCGCTCAGTTTGCCGATGGTGGTGGTCTTGCCGGCGCCGTTGATTCCCACCACCAAAATCACAAAGGGCTTGGCGGCCGGATCGATCACCAGCGGCTGTTGCACCGGCGTCAAGATTTGAGACATCGCCTCCTGCAGCGCCTCGAGCAGCGCATCGACATCGCCGAGTTCTTTTCGCGCCACGCGCCTGCGCAACTCCTCGAGGATTTTCGAGGAGGCCTCGACGCCGACATCGGCCATGATCAGCCGCGTTTCCAGCTCGTCCAAAATCTCGGCGTCGATCTTGCGGCCCGGCAACAGCTCCGCGATATCGGTGGTGAGCCACGCAGGACCCTGATTCAGCTTGGCGCGCAGCCGCTTGAAAAACCCGCGCACGCCCGGGCGTTCGGCTTCGTTTGTCATAGGCAAGGTATGATACCGGCTGTGGCAACTTCCAAGAGCGATTTACCGGTGCCGGCCGGCCGCAATTCGGTGCGCATCATCGCCGGCACGTGGCGCGGCCGCCGCATTCACTTTCCCGATATGCCCGCCCTGCGTCCGACACCGGATCGCGTCCGGGAAACATTGTTCAATTGGCTGCAGCATTCCATAGCCCAAGCCCGAGTGTTGGATTTGTTCGCCGGGTCGGGCGCCCTGGGATTGGAGGCGCTGTCGCGCGGCGCCCGGGAAGCGGTATTTGTCGAGCAATTCCCGGCGGCCGCGCGCGCTTTGCAGGAGCAGCTGGTTCGCCTCGGCGGTGCTGCCAAGGGGCGCATCCTCCAAATGGGCGCCGCCCGATTCTTGCGCACACCCGGGGCGCCTTTCGATGTCGCGTTTCTCGATCCGCCCTTTGGAACGAATGCCCTGGCCGAGTACCTACCGCTTCTCGATGCCGGCAACTGGCTCGCCGCCGGGGGTTTGGTGTACCTGGAGAACGAGCGCGCCGCGGGCATTCCGGCGCTCCCCGGCGGCTGGGAATTGCTCAAATCGAAGTCGGCGGGCGAGGTGGGGTATCATTTGGCGCGCGTCAACGGACGGATATAGCCAAATGCACAAAAGAAATGCCGTCTACCCGGGGACTTTCGATCCAATCACCAACGGCCATACGGACCTCGTGCGCCGCGCCGCCTCGATCTTCGATCGCGTGGTGGTGGCAATCGCGGCCAATCCGAACAAGGCGCCCATGTTCACGCTCGAGCAGCGGGTCGACATGTCGCGTCGCGTGCTCGCCGATGTGCACAACGTCGAAGTGAAAGGGTATGTGGGACTGACCACGGATTTCGCCCGGCAAAACGGCCTGTCGGTGATCGTGCGCGGCCTGCGCGCGGTCTCCGACTTCGAATTTGAATTTCAGTTGGCTAATATGAGCCGGCACCTGACCCCCGAAATCGAATCGGTTTTCATGACCCCGCAAGAGCAATACACATTCATATCATCGACGTTGGTGCGGGAGATCGCGGTACTGGGCGGCAACGTCTCCGAGTTCGTGCATCCCATCGTGGAAATCGAACTGAAGCGGCATCGCAAACTTTGATCGTCCGGGCGACACCTCGCGCATGGCGTGTTGCCGGCTTGATTTGGCCGCTGCTCGCGATCGTCATTCTCGCCGGCCACGCGCCGGCCGCCGGCGCCGACGCGGCGCGTGCACCCGATGCGGCTCGTACGGCCGTTGCGCACAAAGCCGCCATCGCCAGCGCCTACCCGCTCGCGAGTCAGGCAGGTCAGGAAATTCTCGAGGCGGGCGGCAACGCCTTCGATGCCGCGGTGGCGGTGGCCGCGGCTCTCGCCGTGGTGGAACCCACCTCCTCTGGCTTGGGGGGCGGCGGGTTCTTTCTTTTGCATCGGCAATCCGATGGTTTTGAAACCATGGTCGATGCGCGCGAGAAGGCGCCGGGCGCCGCCTCCCGCGATATGTACTTGGACAAAGCGGGCAATGAGATCCCCAATAGCTCCACCGCCGGGCCCCTGTCGTCGGCCATCCCCGGCGAGCCTGCGGCGTTTGAATATTTGGCGCGAAAATACGGCAAGTTGCCGCTGAAGCAAAGCTTGCAGCCGGCAATCCGCCTGGCGCGGCAAGGATTTCCGCTGTATCCGCGCATGCAGTATGCGATCAAGGCGAAACGCGAAATCTTGGCGCGTTCGCCGGATGCCGCGAAGGTGTTTTTGACGGCCGACGGCAACGTGCCCGACATCGGCGCCCTCATCAAGCAGCCGCAACTGGCCGACACTCTCGAGGCCATCGCGGCCCAAGGCGCAAGAGGGTTTTATGAAGGCCGCGTTGCCCAGAATCTCGTCGCCGGCGTACGCGCGGGCGGCGGCATCTGGACGCTCGAGGATCTGAAAAATTACCGCGTCGCCGAACGCAAACCCTTGGTCGGCGAATACCATGGCGCGCGCATCGTCACGGCATCGCCGCCCTCATCGGGCGGCATCGCGATCCTCGATTCGCTCAATATCCTGGCCGGTTTCGATTTCCATGACTTCGATTCCGCCACGCGCAAGCATCTGATCATCGAAGCCATGCGCCGCGCCTATCGCGACCGCGCGATCTACCTGGGCGATCCGGATTTCATCAAGATGCCGCTGCGTCAATTGACGAGCATCGACTACGCGGCCGGACAGCGCAGCAGCATTCGCGCCGACAAGGCCATGCCCTCCGATTTGTTGCCCGGCATCGAGTCGGAACCCAAGGGCATGAACACGACGCATTTTTCCGTGCTCGACGCCGCGGGAAACCGCGCCGCCGTCACGATCACGGTGAATCTATTCTTCGGCAGCGGCTACATGCCGGCGGGGACCGGCGTGCTGCTCAACGATGAAATGGACGATTTCTCCACCAAGCCCGGCCGGCCCAACGTCTTCGGCTTGATCGGCAACACGGCCAATTCGATCGCGCCCAATAAACGCAGTCTGTCGAGCATGTCGCCCACGTTCGTCGAGACGAAAAAAGGCCTGATGATCATCGGCTCGCCCGGCGGCAGTACCATCATCAGCCAGGTGCTGCTCGGAATCCTGGACTATGTGGACGGCATGAGCGCGGCGGAAATCGTCAAGTACCCGCGCTACCATCACCAATATCTGCCCGACGAAGTCATGTATGAGCCGGGTGCGCTGAGCGACGGCGAAATTACCAAGCTTGAGTCCATGGGCCATAAGCTGCGGCTCGCCAACCGTCAGTGGGGCAACATGCAGGTGATCACCTGGGATTTCGCCAACGCAAAAGTCGAGGCGGCGTCGGATCCGCGCGGCGAGGGCGCGGGACTGGTTTACTAGCGGCAATCCCGCGACGCAAAACGCGCTCAGCGCTGGCAGCCGGCGCACCAGTAGGTCGATCGCTGGCCTTGCGTGAATTGCCTGACGGTGGATTTGCACACGCGGCATCGTTCTCCCGCGCGTTCGTAGACAAATAATTTCTGGCGAAAATATCCCGGCAGGCCGTCCGCATTGACGTAGTCGCGCAGCGTCGTACCGCCGATCTCGATGGCGGCCTTGAGCACCGCCTTGATGGCGCCGGATAACTTGAGTGCCTGCGCCCGCGTCAACCGGCGCGCCGCGCGCCGCGGCGCAATTCCTGCGCGAAACAGCGCCTCGCTGGCATAAATATTCCCGACCCCGACGACCAGCTGGGAGTTCATGATGAGCTGTTTGATGGCAACTGCGCGCTTGCGCGTGACACGGAACAGGTACGCGCCGTTGAACGCGGCGCTTAGCGGCTCCGGCGCCAATTTGCTGAGGAGCGGGTGCTTTTCCGGATCCTCGCACGTCCAAATCAGACTGCCAAAACGCCGCGGGTCATGAAAGCGCAAGGCCTGGCCGCTATCGAGGACCAGGTCCCAGTGTTCATGCGGTTTGGGTGGCGTCTTGCGGCCGACAATACGCAGGCTCCCCGACATGCCCAGATGCACGATGAGCGCGCCGCTTTCGAGCCGCAGGATCAAGTATTTGGCGCGCCGTTCGACGCTCAAGACCCGCTGGCCGCGCACGGCCGCTTCGAGATCCGGCGCAATCGGCCAGCGCAGACGGCGATCGCGCACGATCAGGTCGACGACACGGTTGCCGACGAGCGCCGGCGCGATGCCGCGTCTCGTGGTTTCTACTTCAGGAAGCTCGGGCAGCTTTGCCTAAGCCTATTTGATCTTCGATTCTTTGTAGGCGACGTGCTTGCGCACCACGGGATCGAATTTCTTCGTCTCGAGCTTGTCGGGATGCAGGCGCTTATTCTTGGTGGTCGTGTAGTAGTGACCGGTGCCGGCGGAAGAGACCAATTTGATTTTGTCGCGCATGTGCCGCCCCTTAAACCTTGATGCCCTTGGATCGCAGGTCTGCTACAACGACGTCCACGCCGCGCTTTTCAATGGTGCGCAAACCGCGTGTACTCACGCGCAAGCTGACGAAACGCTTCTCCGATTCGAGCCAAAAGCGGTGACTGTGCAAATTGGGCAGAAAGCGGCGGCGCTTGCGATTGTTCGCGTGCGACACCGTATTACCCGTTTTGGGGCCCTTGCCCGTGACCTGGCAAACTCGCGACATGGCTAAACCTTTGAAATGGAAGCTTTGAGAGAGCCGCGCTTTATACCAGGGTCGATACTCTGCGGCAATAGCTTGAGCTAAATAAGGAGCCAAATTCAACGAGTTGCGCGCTGGCCCGCGCCTCCGGCTAGTGTTGCCAGTGGCCCGGAACGAAGCGCCACTGCCCACCCATCGGTTCCCACTGATCGGCGATCCAATGAGCCTTGCCATGCTCGACGATCCAGCTCCCCGATACCCAACGATAACTGCGGCCATTCCAATCCCAATGTCCCGCTGCCCAGACGTAGCCATCGCGCGCGTGGCCGATGTTTTCTGCCCGCGGCGGCGGCGGCGCCACCTCGGCGATGATCTCGGCCGCCACGGCGGGAGCGACGCGCAGCAGCAATATACCGTCGGCGAAACACACGGCAGCTAACAAGGCGATGCGGGCGAGGTTCATGGCGGTTTCCTCTATTGACCATACGATATGAACGGATCGTACCCTTGTCGTATGATTTGTCAATATAGGATAAGTCAAATAACCCGCATTGAGGTTCTCGATTGTGGTTTAACCCGCTCTGGCGAGAACGCGAACACCGGCCAAATAGGCGCGGGCAAAGGCGCCGACTTCCTGCTCCATTTGCGCGGTGGTCTCGCTGCGGCTGGCAAGAGGCGCGCTGCCGAAATACAGCGCACGCGCCAATTGCTCGGCATTGGGCTCGAGCTCTGGGTCGTCCGCCATGGCGGCGCGAAGCATGTCCAGCATTTCCAAATCCAGATTCGCAAAAATCTCGCCGGCCATGCTGTGCGTGTAAGTCAACAATTCCGTGGCATGCGGCGAGGCGCGCACCAGTGTGAATACCGGGCGGTGTTTCGCGATCATCGCGTCGGCCAGACGCTCATCCAGGGGTGTGTCGGGTTTCGCCAACGCCTGCTCGACGGAGCCGCGCAAAATGCGCGCCATGCGCGCGCAAACGGCCATGTAGAGTTCATCCTTGTTCTTGAAGTAGCTGTACAGCGTCGCCTTGGCCACATTGGCTTCGCGTGCGACCAACTCCATGGTGACAGCTCGAAAGCCCACCTTTTTGAACAATTCTTCGGCCGCTCGAATTACGCGCTTGTAGCGCGCGTTTTCGTCGATCAGCGTGTCTTGCGCCGAGCTGGACATGAACGAATCATACGGCAACTGTGCGAATTGCCCTAGCCGTGCCGAGGAGCCCTTGAGGCTTCTTATTCACGCGCGCCAACGCCATGTGCGAATACATCGATTGCCCCAACCCATGCTGGCCCTCAGGATCGTATCTCGCAGCGGCCGCGCTGCCGGACAGGTCTTGCGCGAGTTCAAGTCCGCACGCCGCGAGATTTGCCGCCAATTCAGCGGGATTGAAGCCCGAAAGGAATGGTTCGCCCACGGCGGCAACGCGTTGCTGCAGTTCGCGGAACGACGCCGATTGTGCTTGAAAAACGCGTTCATCGAGGTAGGTGAAAACCACTTCGCTCCCGGCCGGGCTGCAAGTGGCGATCGAGCGCAAGGTCGCAAGATTGGCCTCGCGGGTCAGATACATCGTTACGCCGAGCCACGAGAAAAATGTCAATCGACCGGTCTCGAAGCTTGAACGCGCAAGCGCGGCGGCGACGCTCTCTTGGGACAAATCCGCCGCGATGAAGTGCACGGAATCGGACAACGCGATTCCGCAGGCAGCAATTCGTTCCAGCTTCAGCCTCTGCGTCGCCGGGAAGTCGATCTCAAAAATCTGTAGATCCACGGCAAATTCAGGGAGCCTTAACGAGAAACTGTCGAAGCCCGCGCCGATCAATACATACTGCTGAATGCCCCGGGATACGCCGGCTTGCAACGCGTCTTCGGTGTAACGGGTCCGCATGATGACATTCCCGTAGGACCGGCTGCGCATCAGCGATTCGTCAAGCGTCGCGTTCGACGGGGCAAGCGCTCGCTTCACGGTTTCAGGCACCAGCCGGTCGCCCCAGGGATCATCGATCACGGGATGCGGATCGAGCCGCGTATGCGCCGCACGCATCAGCGATGTCGCGAGCGCGGTTCTGCTGGGCCCCGGCTTTTCCATGTTATATCCGCGTCGAAATCGTATATCTTACGTGCGGCGCGTACCCTACGTAACACGGCGCAGCCCCCAGCGGGGCACGTGTCTTTCGTTGGACCAACCGACTAGACTCCTGCATCCAACGAGGGAACCTCATGATCGTAGGCGAAGCACGCGAGCTCAAGCGCAGTATCGGCAATCGCCAGTTGAGCATGATTGCGATCGGGGGCGCGATCGGCACGGGCCTGTTCTTTGCCAGCGGCGCAGCCATCGCGCAAGCGGGTCCCGGCGGCGCGTTGCTGGCGTACGCCACCATGGGACTGGCCGTCTATTGCATGATGCAGTCCTTGGGCGAGATGGCGACGCAATTGCCCATCCCCGGCTCGTTCGAAGCCTATGCGGAACGCTTCGTCGATCCCTCGCTGGCCTTCGCGGTCGGTTGGAATTATTGGTTCAGCTGGGCCATCACCCTGGCCGCCGAGCTGGTTGCCGGCGCGCTCATCGTTCAATTTTGGTTTCCGCATTCAAATTCCGCTTATTGGGCCATGGGATTTTTTGCGGTCCTGCTGGCCTTGAATCTGCTGTCGGTAAAAGCGTACGCCGAGGCCGAATATTGGTTCGCGGGCATCAAAGTGGTGACGGTGATCATCTTCGTGGCGGTCGGCTTCCTGATGATCGCCGGCATGTTCGGCAATCACAGCGGCGGATTCCACAACTGGGCCTTGAGCGATCCGAAAGCCGGCACGCACGCGCCGTTCGTCGGCGGGTTCACCTCCATGCTCACCGTGTTCCTGGTCGCCGGGTTTTCCTTCCAGGGTACCGAGGGGGTAGGTCTTGCCGCCGCCGAAACACAGGATCCCGCCAAGAACGTGCCGAAGGCGATTCGCAGCGTTTTCTGGCGCATTTTGCTGTTTTATATCGGCGCCATTTTCGTGGCCGGCACGCTGATCCCCTATACGGATCCGAATCTGCTCAATGCCGATGAAAGCCACATCGCTTATTCGCCCTTCACCATGGTGCTGCAGCAGTTGCCGGCAATCGGCTATTACGCCTCGAATCTCATGAATGCCGTCATTCTCTCCTCGGTGTTGTCTTGCGGAAATTCCTCCATGTACGTGGCATCGAGAATGCTGCATGCGATGGCTCACAGCCGCAAAGCGCCGAGAGCGTTCGGCTATCTCAATCAGCGCGGAGTGCCGGTGCTTGCGCTGCTGGCGACCGGCTCGGTCAGCGCGCTGGCGTTTTTCTCCACGCAGGTCGGCGACAAGAAGATCTATCAACTGTTCTACAATGCGTCGAGCCTGAGCGGATTTCTCATCTGGCTGGGAATTGCGATCTGCCATTTGCGGTTTCGCAAGGCATGGGTCGCGCAAGGACGCAGCTTGGATGACCTCAAGTTCAAATCCAAGTTCTATCCCTACGGTCCATGGCTCGCGCTGGTGTTGTTTCTCATCGTTTTGTTCGGCGCCAACATCGGCGTTTTCCAGACGCCGGTGTTCTCCTGGTTCGACTTCGTGACCGACTATCTCATCATCCCGGTCGTCGTCATCTTGTATCTGGGCCATAAACTGTGGAACAAGACTCATGTTGTGCCGCTCAAGGAGTGTAATTTCGATCTAGATTGAAATCCTTTGGAGGAAGCATGTCCCCTATGAGCAAGACATACGTGGCAGGGCTGGTATCGGGATTTGTCGGCGGCCTGGTGGGGGCGTTCCTGCTCGCGCACCTCGGCATCGGTATATCTCCCGCGGGAGCCGCCGCCGCCCCCGCGCCGACCGTGATTTCCGCAAACCGGATTCGCATGGTGGACGCGAACGGCCGGACGCGTGCCGAATTGGCGATGGCCCCCGAGGGCGCCCCAGGCCTCTTTTTTTACGACACCAAGGGCCGAAACCGCTTGGTGCTGGGGCTTTATTCGCCCGCTGAGAGCGAATATCCCTTCGTCGTGCTGAACGACACGCACAACGAAGCCGCCGGCATTTTCCGCTTGTTCGGCGCTCAAGAGACGCCGGTGGTGGTCTTGAAGAACAAGGGCGCGGACCGCTCGATACTGGGCCTCAATCCGACATCGACGGAACCCTTTTTAGTCAACTATTCCAACCAACGCGTGAAGACTGCGGTGTTCGGCAGCTTCTGAGGGTATGTGACTCGATCCCTTATTCTGGCGGGAGCGGCCAGCCTCATCGCGCTTGGCGCGGCTTTCGCGTGGCATCGCCTCCATGCTCCCAACCGGCCGCAATACGTGATGATCAACGAGACCGATCAACACGATTTCGATCTCGCGTTCCGCATGAGCCTGAAACTCGCCGAAACCAAGTCGGGTATTGAAAATGCTCTGGTCCTGATGAATTCGCTGCCGCCTTCTACAGGCATTGAAGAGGTGGCGGCGGACATGTTCACGCGCATGCACATCGGTGAACGCCGCAACGGCCGCGGCATTCTGTATCTTTATTCCGCCAAGGAAAATCTCCTCAAGATCGAGGTTTCCTACGCACTCGAGGGCGACATTCCGGATGCGTATTGCCATCGGCTGGAAGAAGCCGCGAAGACCTACATGCTTTCCGAGGTGCCGCAGGATTTCATCTCCGAACTCATCATCACGACCAACTTGCGCGGGATGGGAACCAAGGACCTCGATCGTGCCGCCGCGCCGCACTGGCTGCGGGGCGAGTTCCTGTCGGGCGGCGGCGGGGCGCTTGCGAAAGGTTACAGGCGCTCGCTGGCGGACTATCAGAGTGCCATTCGCAGCATGCCTGCGGAGGATTGGGCACGGTTCGAGCCGTCCACGGACGCCGCGGAATCTCTGCGGCGCTATCTTGCCTCCCTGGCCGCGGGCATCGGCGATCCGCGCCTGCCCCTGTTGACCGAAGGCAGCCGGATTTTTCGGGTCATCGTGCCGCGTAACGAGGAGCAGCAGCTGCGAGTCAGCGAATCTTTCCGCAGTGCCGGCCCCGAGCGGATGTTGTACGCGGGCAGTCTTGCTATCGCGATCCCCGGATCCGGAGGGTCGAACCTCCCCATCGTGCTGCGCCGCGGCTCCGACAATCTTTGGTATGTGGACGAAGCCAAGGCGTGGACTTACTTTCATCGCTTCGAGGACAGTACCAACTTCTTTGTAAAATACGCCGACAACCCGTTTCTCCCGGCACTGCGCTCGGAGCGCCTGCCGGGCATGGAGAGCGCCATCTACGGCACTCACGTCCGCACGCCTGTGCCGCCTGCCTACCCGTTTTCACTCGCAGACGCCGCGCGGACCGGTGAGGCGAAAATTCTCGCCGCGCCCGGCGCCGCGGACCGCTACGCCGAACTCGCAGAGTTATACCTGTTCGAGATTAATTGGCTGACACGCGCGCTCGACCTCTATGAAAAGGCCTCCGCCCTCGCGCCGGAAGATCTAACCTATCGCTGGCGGCTGGTCGATTTGTACTTGAACACCTCGCGCGCCGAAAAGATGCTGTCCGAACTCAAATTTCTCGCCGAACGATTGCCGGCCGACAAACGGACGCAGGACTGGTATCGGGAATACAAAAAAAACTATGACTTTGGAAGGAACTGAAATCATTCCGCGAGGAACGCCATGGGATCACTGAATGCGGCGCTGATGCAGCACGGCTATGCGATCTTGGCCGGCATCATTTTCCTCGAAGCCATCGGCGTGCCCGTGCCGGCCGCGGTAGCGCTGCTGATTGCCGGCGGCGCGGTGGCGCGCGGGGTACTGCAGGCTCAGTACGTGCTCGGTATCGCGGTGTTCGCGATGCTCGCCGGCGACACCCTGATGTTCATCCTGGGCCGCCTCACCGGGTGGTGGCTGCTGGGGCTGCTGTGCCGCATTTCACTGAATCCCGAAGCCTGCATTTTGCGATCGGCCGATTCCTTCTATCGCCGCGGCCGCACGCTGCTGGTCGTCGCCAAGTTCATTCCCGGCATCAACACCATGGCGCCGCCCCTTGCAGGCAGCATGAACATGCGCACCTTCACGTTTTTGCGCCTGGACCTGGCCGGCGCGCTGCTTTACTCAGGATCCTATCTCACGGTCGGCTTCCTATTCAGCGGTGCGCTGGAAGCGGTGACGCGCGGCTACGATTCCGCCGGCCGCATCATCGGCGGGATCATTCTCGCGCTGTTGATCGGTTATATATTGTTTCGCCTGTGGCTGTGGGCCAGAGCTCGGACCTTGAGCGCGGTGCCGTTCGCGCACCCGCACGATGCTGCGCGCGATTTGGCGACCGGTGCACCGGTCTACGATGTTCGCAGCCACGGCTACTTCGATCCCAAGGCGACGCGCATCCAAGGCTCCCGGCGGCTCGATCCCAACGCGCTGCACCAGTCCGGCGCGGAAATGCCTGAAAGTGGGAATGTCTTCGTTTACTGCACCTGCGTTCGGCAAGCGACCAGCACGCGTGTGGCACGCGAGCTGCAGACCATGCTGTTGGGCAAGAATGTCCGTGTGATGGTGATTCAGGGGGGCTTGCGGGCGTGGATGAAGGCGGGGCTGCCCGTGGAGGACGTGCCGCCGGAAGAAGTCGCCAGCCTGCCGGCGTTCGAATGAGGAAAGGTTGATTCATGAAATCTGGTTTGCGCGGCCCCAATGGTGACGTGCATGGGTGGATTCTCCTGGTGCTACGTGGCGCGCCACCAGGCGCTCTTCGCATATTAAAGCAGCCCACGTTCGGCCAGCGACACGCACGCGCCGTCGCCCACGATGATGTGATCGAGCAGGCGGATATCCACCAGCGCGAGCGCCTCCTTGACGCGCTGAGTGATGAACTCGTCCGCCTGCGACGGTTCGGCGACGCCGCTCGGATGATTGTGCGCAATAATCACCGCGGCGGAATTGCGCTGCAGGGCGAGCTTCACGATCTCGCGCGGATGCACGCTGGCGCCGTCGATGGTGCCGCGAAACAGCTCTTCGAATTGAATCAGGCGATGGCGCTTGTCCAGGTACAGGCAACAGAATACCTCGTGCTCCAGATCGCGTAAGCGCGCGCTCAAGTAATCCCGGGTGGCGCGCGGGCTCGAGAGCGACGGGCCGGCGCGCAAGGTCTCCGACAGCTGCCTTCTCGCAATCTCGACCGACGCCTGCAATTCCGCGAAGCGAGCCGGTCCCAGCCCGGGCTCGGCGCAGAATCGTTGGCGGTCGGAGGCAATCAGCTTGCGCAGCGAATGAAAGCTCTTGAGAACGTCGCGCGCCAGATCGAGTGCCGAGTGCCCCCGGGTGCCCGTACGCAGCAAGATCGCGAGCAGCTCCGCATCGGAAAGCGCGGCGGCCCCCTTGTCGAGGAGCTTCTCGCGCGGACGTTCATCGCTCGGCCAGTCCCGAATTGCCATGCGGCAGCATGAGGGTTGGGACCACGTCCTTCCAGGCGCATTTCCCGCCGGAAAAGGCGGAAACGGCATAAAACCGCCGGGCGGCCGCACGAGTGTCGTGACGCAACGCAAAGTTCGGGCGGACGGCTGTGTTTCGGCCGGTTTGCCTATGTTTAAATCGAGCAGCGATTGGCGCCAGGAGGCCGGCATGTCCGACGAATTCTTTCGCAAAACATTCGGTGATTCAGCCCCGGTGCACTTGGGCAGCGGCTGGGTCAGCGGCGTGAGCGCGGTCTTCCTCGGTCTGTTGGGCTTGGGCGCCGTGCTGTGCCTGCGCTATCCCGCGTTGCTGACTTTGCCGGAGGCCCGCGCGCACTATCCGATGGGCCTGATACGCCCGCTCATTCAGGGCATCATTTTCGCCGCCTTCGTGCTTGCCGCCATTTCCGCCGTCTTGCGCGAACGCAAGGTTCTGGCGCTCACCGGCGCCGCGCTGGCGCTGGCCGCAGCCGCTCTCGGGGGCGGCACTGTTCCCCTTCCGCAGGAGGTCGGGACCAAAACCGGGATCGGTTTGGACTGGTTCGTATTGGATCTGTTCGTGATGACCATTGTGTTCGTGCCGCTCGAGCGAATTTGGCCGCTGCATCCCAATCAGGGCACATTCCGCGCGGAGTGGACCACGGACGCGTTCTATTTCGTCGCGACGCATCTGCCGTCGCAATTGATCAATTTCCTGATGCTGCTGCCAGCGGCGCTGGCGGCACCGTGGCTCGCCATTCCGCAGCTTCAGGCCTACGTGCGCAATTGGCCGTTCGTGATCCAGCTGCTTGGGGTGATTCTCGTGGCCGATCTATCGCAGTATGCCGTGCATCGGATGTTCCACAAGATTCCCTTCCTGTGGCGCTTCCACGCAGTGCATCACTCGATTCGCACCATGGACTGGATCGCGGGCTCGCGCTCGCATTTTTTTGATATCGTGATCACGCGCGGTCTGATCATGATCCCGCTGGCGCTGTGCGGATTTTCGCAAGGCGCGATCATCGGCTACATCCTGTTCGTATCCTTCCATGCCACGTTCTCGCACATCGACTTTCGTCCGCGCACCCTCTGGCTGGAGAACTATCTGGTCACGCCGCGCTACCACCACTGGCACCATTCCGCTCAGGAAGAAGCGATCGACTGCAACTTCGCCATCCACTTCCCGTGGATCGATCGCATCTTCGGCACCTGCCATTTCCCCAAGGATCTCTGGCCGAAGAGTTACGGCCTGAGCGGCACCTCGGTGCGCTCCGGCTTCTTCAGGCAGTTCATCGACCCGTTCATGGGCCGCTGACGGCGCCGGCAGCCTGTCGAACGGCATTCCTAAAGGCTGAGTTCCAGAGCGGCGAGCTCGGGCGGCCTCACCGTTCCGGTCTTGGAAGGTTTGACCAACCCAAGCGCGGCCATGGCCTTCACCGTCATGAATCCGAAGTCGAACTCATCGTCGGCATGAGAAAGCCGCAATAGATGCGGGTAGTGATGGTGGTTGTTTTGCAGGCAGGCGCTAAAGGTCGCCACCACCGGCAGCCAATCGCCGATGTTCATCGCATTGTCGCCGGGATCGTCATAGCGGCGCGTGCCGAAGCGTCGATCGTGAGTCCAGAAATTCTGAATCAGATTCACCCAAAGAGCGAACACGCGGATGCCCGACCACACCACGAATGCGTATTTCCAGTCCCGCACCAGCGCCCAAACAAAGAGGTAGCTGATGAGTTGCGCCAAAACCGCGAACAGCGGCTGCCCGACCATGCGAAAAGGCCAGGATTTCAGGATCGCGTCGCGGGCCATGTCCTCCCCGCAACGGTATGGCATGAGGCAAAGATACGCCGTCTTCCAGAAGCCGTCGGCGGAGAGCTTGTTCGGATCGCCGGGGTGGTCGGCGAAGCGGTGATGATTGCGGTGACGATTGATCCAGCTGACCGGATTCACGTAAATGCCGAGGGTGTTGTTGAGCAGCACGAGCGTCTTGATGAACGACGGCTTATAGTCGAGCGCGCCGTGCGCCAGCCCCATGTGGATCACGTCCGACAAATAGATGCCGGCAAGGAACCAGACGCAGAGGATATACAGCGCCCCGATGCCTGCTCCGATCCACGGGCCCATCGCGGCCGGCGCGAACAGCGCCGCTGCCGCCACGCTCAGCGCGAGTATCGCGAATCCAATCGCGCTATATAGCTTCATTGCCCCCCTTCCCAATCGACAGCGCCCCGATGGTGCCGCGCCGGACGGCCGGGGTCAATGCATGCCGCGCAACGGCCGCGGACGCGAGGATTGACTATTACTTATCAATATAGTTAAATATTGCAAATATTAGCAAGTAAAAAGGAGCGACCATGTCCAGCACGATCCCGCGGCGCCCGGCATTCATCCCGTCGATCATCTACAAGGACAATCGCGCTGCACTCAAATGGCTGGAAAATGCCTTTGGATTCGAAGCGAGCGAAGTGCTCACCGCCGCCAATGGCGACATCGTTCACGCCGAAATGAGCCATGGGGATGGCGTCATCATGATCGGCAGTGAATTCGCGGAGTGGGCGGCGAGTCCGGCATCGATCGGCGGAAAGAACACCCAGCGGATCCACGTGCGTCTCGAGCGCGGCGTGGATGAGCATTGCGCACGAGCGCGCCAAGCCGGCGCGGAGATCGCCATGGAGCCGGCCGATCAGTTCTATGGAGATCGCTGCTATATGGCGGTCGACCCGGAGGGCCATCACTGGACCTTCTCGCAGCCGGTGAGGATTACCTCCAAGGAAGAAATGGAGAAGGCCACCGGATTCAAGTACCAAGCCTTGGCGTGACCGAGAATCTCGACCGCACGTTGGCTGCGCTTGCCGACCCACACCGCCGGCGGGTCGTGGACCTGCTGCGCGACCGGCCGCGACGCGCCGGAGAACTCGCCGCAGCGGCGCGCATTTCCTTTCCGGCGATGAGCCGCCACCTCAAAACTCTGCGCGCCAGCGGAATCGTCGAGGAAGAGCGCGACGAATTCGATTCGCGCGTGCGTATTTATCGGTTGCGAAACGAGCCGATGACGGCATTGAAAGCCTGGCTTGCGGCAACCGACACCCTGTGGACGCGGCAGCTCGTTGCCTTCAAGACGCATGTGCACAAAACCAAGCGATGACCTCCCAGGTCTATGTGGCGCTGCGCGTGCCCGCAAGTCCTTCGCGGACCTTTGAGGCATTCACCGGCGAGATCGCCTCGTGGTGGCAACCCAGCGGTCTTTTCCAGCTGACGCGCCGCGGCGACGGGCGCCTGGCGTTCGAGCCCGGCGTCGGCGGCCGGCTGTTGACGAAATTCGCCGACGGCGAGGAATTCGAGATTGGAAGAATCTCGGTCTGGGAACCCGGAAAGCGGCTGGTCTTCACCTGGCGGCCCGCCAGCTTCACGGCGGAGCAGTCGACCGAGGTCGAAGTTCGCTTTGAGGCTGCCGGGGTTGAAACGCGCGTATCGATCGAGCACCGCGCATGGGACACGATCCCGCAAAAACATGCCGCCAGGCATGGTTTCCCCGAGCAAGTCACGCTGGCGCGTGCCGCCGACTGGTGGCGCGCCTCGCTGACGAGGCTCAAAACCAAGGTCTAGTTGTGCCCGGAACTACCGAAGCCGCCGCTGCCGCGCGCGGTCGAGGAAAAGTCCTCAACCACTTCGAATGCCACTTGCACCACCGGCACGATCACCATCTGAGCAACCCGGTCGCCGGGATTGATGGTGAAGGCCTCGGCGCCGCGATTCCATAGCGAGACCATCAAGGGACCCTGATAGTCGGAATCGATCAAACCCACCAGGTTGCCGAGCACGATGCCGCTCTTGTGGCCCAAGCCCGATCGCGGCAGCAACATGGCGGCAAGGCCCGGGTCGGCGATGTAAATCGACACCCCCGTGGGAATCAATTCCGCGCGTCCCGCTTGCAACAGCAGCGGCGCGTCGAGGCAGGCGCGCAAATCCATGCCGGCCGAACCTGTGGTTGCGTATTGCGGCATGGGAAATTCGCGCCCGATGCGCGGATCCAAGATCCGCAGTTTCACGCTGCGCTGCATGGGATCCTAAACCCGCCGCGGCCGTCGGCCGCGCACGCGGTCGCGCGGCGTGGCGCCAACCGCTGTTCTGCGCTTTCTGACGCCGCGCCGCGGGCCGTCATCGCGCGGCGGCAAACGTTTGGCGATCAGCGCGATGAGCTCGCGCGCCACCTCCAGTTTCGGTCCGCGCGCAATCTCCAATTTGCCGCCGGGCCAAATCACCGTCAGTGCGTTGTCCTCGCAATCGAAGGCGATGCCGTCGCCGACTTCATTCGCGGCGATCATGTCCAAGCGTTTGCGCTTGAGCTTGATGCGCGCATTTTCCTCGACGTCGTTGGTTTCGGCCGCAAAGCCGACCACAAACGGGCGCTTGGGCATGTCGGCGACCGACTTGATGATGTCCGGCGCGGGTTCCAGTTCCAGTTTGACCGAGCCGCCTTGCTTTTTGATCTTCTGCTTGGCGACGGTCACGGGCTGAAAATCGGCGACGGCCGCGGCCGCAATGAAAATGTCTGCATCGCCCACCTGCCGATGCACCGCGGAATACATCTCGCGCGCGCTTTCCACGTTGAGCCGCGTCACGCCCACCGGCGTCTGCAATTGCACCGGCCCGGTCACGATGGTGACATGGGCGCCGGCCTCGCGTGCCGCCTCCGCGACTGCGAAGCCCATTTTTCCCGAGCTGCGATTGGTCAGGTAGCGCACCGGATCGAGCCGCTCCCGCGTGGGTCCCGCGGTGATCAACACGTTCAACCCAGCCAACAATCCCGCGTTGGCGGGCGCCGCGAGCACCGACTCCGCCAGTTGCTTGGGTTCCCACATGCGTCCGGCCCCGACCTCCCCGCAGGCCTGATTACCGGACGCCGGCCCCAGGATGCGAATGCCGCGCGCCGCCAGCGTGGCAACATTGGCCTGCGTCGCTTTGTTGGCCCACATGATCCGGTTCATCGCCGGCGCCAGCATGATCGGCGCCTCGGTCGCCATGCACAGAGTGCAGAGCAGGTCATCGGCGCGGCCGGCGGCGAGTCGCGCGATAAGATCCGCGCTGGCGGGCGCAATGAGTACGACCTGCGCCCAACGCGCGAGTTCGATGTGCCCCATGGCGGCTTCCGCGGCGCTGTCCCATAAGTCGCTGCGCGTCGGTCGTCCGGATACCGCTTGAAAGGTCATGGGCGAAACGAAACGCTGCGCGGCGCTGGTCATCACGACCTGCACGTCGGCGCCGCGTTCGATCAAGCGCCGCACCAGATCAGGGCTTTTGTAAGCGGCAATGCCGCCGGTCACACCCAACAGAACGCGGGTCTTCGGCGTCATTGAATGTGCTTCAACTCTTTGAACCGATCGATGTCGCTCTCGAATTGAATGCTCATCGCCGACTCTTCGCTGTGCTTCTGTTTGAGATTCTGTTCCTGGGTGCGTACATCGGCGGCGAGCCGCACCAGATCTTCCGCCATCTGGTCGGGCATGCTGGGCGCCTTGGGATCGCCGCTGTAAGGCCGATACCGCATGCTGTCGGCGCGCATCTTCTTCATTCGTCCGTTCAGGGTGTCGAGAAATTGATTGGTCACCTTGATCTGATCCGCGATCAGCGTGAGGCGCTGATCGCGCAGGCGCTCGATCTCCTGGACCGAGGCATAAGTGCTCAGCAGATTCTTATCGCGCAGCTGGCGCTGATCCGCGTCGACGCGCTTTTGTTCATCGGCGGCCGCTTGCTCCGCGGTCTTCTGCGCATCGAGATGCCTGATCTCGTAACCCCGGGAGTTGAGGATGTGTTGTTCCTGGCTGGCGTACTCCGGCGGTACGTGATCGCCGTAGTGCGTCACGCCGTCCTTGTCCACCCACTTATAGAGAACGCGGCCGTTGTCCGACGGTCCTGAGCCTTTGGACACGGGGGCGCCCGCCGCGAGCTGGAACGTCAGCAACGCGCATGAACAGAGGATCCAAGCTGCATTCTTCAAGAGTCTATCCTCGAGTGAAGCGGCCGCCATTGTGCGGGGCGGCGGCGGCGTTTTCCAGGGGCCATTCCTCAGTCTGCCAGCCCATAGCGCTCACGGTATAGCCGCATGCTCGAAAGCTCGCCCGCTTGACCATTTCGGGAGACATGCTGCATCAGGTCGGACAAATTGATCACGGAGACCACCGGAATTTGATATTGACTGCGCACTTCCTGCACTGCCGAAAAGTCGCTGCCCGACGCCCGCTCCTGGCGGTCCAGCGCCAGCAGCACCCCGGCGGGGACCGCACCCGCGGCGCGTATCATTTCAATCGACTCCCTGATCGCCGTGCCCGCGGTGATGACATCGTCGACGATCAGGACCTTGCCTTGCAAAGGGCTGCCGACGATCCGGCCGCCTTCCCCATGGTCCTTGGCTTCCTTGCGGTTGAAGGCGAAGGGAACGCTGCGTTGGTGCCGCTCCGCCAAGGCCGCCGCGGTGATGGTCACCAATGGAATGCCTTTGTAGGCGGGCCCGAACAGCATTTCGAACTTCAAATCGGAGGCCGCCAGAGCATCCGCGTAGGCGCGGCCCACGGCGGCAATGGCGGCGCCGGTGTTGAATAATCCCGCATTGAAAAAGTAGGGACTCTCGCGCCCCGATTTGAGCGTAAAGCTGCCGAACCGCAAAACGCCGAGCTGTTCGCATAACCGGATGAATTCACTTTGATACGCTGCGGTCATGGCCCTGATATTATCGCGCGCGATGCGCATCGTCACGAAACCCGCCTTCCTTTGACGGAACAACCCAAGCCCACATTCTGGCAGGCGCTCGGCGACAAACGCATCATGGCCGTGCTGTTGATGAGCTTCGCCTCCGGGATGCCCTTCAATTTGTCCGGTTCCGGATTTGCCTTTCAGGCCTGGCTGGCATCCGCCGGCGTCGACTTGAAGTCCATCGGTCTGTTCTCGCTCGTCAGCCTGCCCTACAGCGTCAAGCCCCTATGGGCACCCCTGCTCGATCGCTATGTACCGCCCTTTTTGGGCCGGCGCCGCGGTTGGATCGTCATCTTTCAGGCTTGCCTGGCGGTGGTCATCGGCGTAATGGGTTTCAGTTCGCCGACGGCTGCGCCGTTTTATTTGGCTGCGATTGCATTGCTCATGGTGTTCCTGTCCTCGTCGCAGGACATCGTCATCGATGCCTATCGCGTCGACACCATTCCCGCGAGCGAACGCGGCATCGCCGCGGCCGCCACGGCCTTTGGTTACCGCACCGGGTCGGTGCTGGCCAGCACGGTACTCGTGCTCATTGCCGCCGTTACCAGCTGGCATCTGGCTTTTCTGGTCATCGCCGTATTCATGGCCGCGACCATGTTGTCCACGATCTGGGCGCCCGAACCTTCGACGCCGGGCCAGCCGCCGCGGACTCTCGCCACGGCGTTCTGGAATCCGCTCAAAGATCTGCTCAGCCAGAAGGGCGCATGGGGATTTCTGCTGCTGGTGCTGCTGTACAAGGCAGGGGATGCTTTCGCTCTGAGCTTGTACAGCGCATTCATGATCAAGGGCGTGGGATTTTCGCTGGCGGAACTGAGCATTGCCGGCAAGGCCAACATGACGATCTCGACGATCACCGGCGTGACCTTGGGCGGCTGGATCTACATGCGCTGGGGCATGTTCCGCTCCCTGCTGGTGTTCGGCATCGGCCAGGCGCTGACGAATCTCTTGTACACGGTGCTGGCCTTGTCGGGCAAGAAGCTCTGGCTGATGGCGCTCGCCACCACACTCGACACCGGCGTCGGCGGCATGGGACAGGCTGCGTACGTGGGATTTCTCGTGTCGCTGTGCAGTTCGAACTTCAGCGCCACGCAGTATGCGCTGCTCTCGGCCATGTCATCGATTCCACGCAACGTCACCGGCGCCATTGCCGGCACGCTGGTTTCTCATATCGGATGGCCGAAGTTCTTCGTCGTGACCTGCCTGACGGCGGTACCCGGTCTCATCTTGCTGGTGATTTTGCGCCGGCCATTGCAGGAACTTGCGGCGCGCGACGCCGCCGACGTGAAGCGCTGAGGCGGAATTTACGGCGTGTTACAGCGACCGCTCAGCGGCGCGCCGACCGGTCGTGCGGACTGGACCACGCCGTTCGAGCATTGTCCTCGAACTCACGCCCCAGGTCTTCGGCCTCGACGTCAATGGCGCCCGACCAATCTTCCGGCGCGTCCGCGGCCTCGATCAAATCGTCCCACAGATGTTCGTTCCAGGAATCGAAGTCCATTTCGGCAACAGTGCCGTCGAAATATTGGATCTCTATCGTCTGATCCGTATCATCGATGGCAACCACTTCAAAGAGCTCGTTGGTACCGCCTCGATACCATTCGCCTACGATCGGCCTGATAACATTCATCGGCGTCTCCGTCTGCTATGCTCCGCTCCATTCAACTCCCAATGAGCCCAACGCGCAATATGTAATTTTTGCGCGCAGCAACAATAAATGATCGAACAGCTCATCAAATTCTTCGTGGTGTTTTTCGTCGTGGTCGAGCCCATTTCCTTGATCCCGCTGTTCGCCGGTTTGACCCATGGAGCGAACGCCCGCTACAAGAAAAAAATGGCCAGCAAATCCGCCGCCATCGCGCTGATCATCTGCGTGCTGTTCGCCTTGGTGGGTGCGCGATTCCTGGATATCATGGGAATTTCCTTGAGCTCGTTTCGCATTGCCGGGGGCACGCTGCTGTTCCTGATCGCGCTCGACATGGTGTTCGCGCGCACCTCGGGCACCAAATCGACCACCAGCGAAAAAGAGGAAGCCAAGACGCGCGACGATATCTCGGTGTTTCCCCTGGCCTTTCCCTTCATCGCCGGGCCGGGCGCACTCGCCACGATCTTGCTGACCTCGGGCGAGCTATGGGGCAAGCCGCTGCAGTTCGCCGCGTTCCTGGGCGTGGTCTGCTTCGTGATGCTGGTCTGCTGGGTGTTGATGCTGGCGACGCCGCGCCTCATGAAGGTGTTCGGCGTCACCGGCGCCAATGTAATGAGCCGGCTGTCCGGCGTCATCCTGGCCGCGCTCGCGGTTCAATTCATCGTCGAAGGCATTCGCGGCAGCTTTTTTTCCTGATCTTGTTGCGCTTTCGCGGAAGTACCCGGGCCGACTATGGCGCGCCCCGTCCATTCTTCTCCGGTTCGCGCTTCGCGTAAGCCAGATCCCACACACCATGTCCCAGGCGCGCGCCGCGCCGCTCGAAACGCGTCGGCTGACGAAACTCGGGGCGCGGCACGTAGGTTTTGTCGCGGCTCAAGGATTCGAGCGCCGGATCGGCGTTGCACACGGCGAGCATCTGTTCGGCATACGCCTGCCAGTCCGTCGCCAGCCTCAAGATTCCGCCGCCGCGCAGTTTTGCGGCCGCCAGGGACACGAAGGACGGCTCGATCAGGCGCCGCTTGTGATGACGTTTCTTGTGCCAGGGATCGGGAAAGAACACCAAGACCTCGTCGAAGGAAGCATCCGCGATGCGATCGCGCAGCACATCGACGGCGTCGCCGCAGATGACGCGCAGATTTTTCAAGGCGAACTGCTCCGCGCGCAGCAGCAGCCTGCCGATCCCCGCTCGGTGCACCTCGATTCCGAGGTAGTCCAGGCGCGAATTGGCCTGGGCCAGTTCCCCGATAACCTCTCCGGCCCCGAAGCCTATCTCCAGGCAGCGCGGCGCCTCGCGGCCGAAAACCGCCGCAAGATCCAGCGGCGCCGCGCTCAAGTCGAGGCCGTAGGCGGGCCAGAGTTCTTTTAGCGCACGCTCCTGGGCCGCCGTGGTGCGGCCCGCTCTCAAGACGAAGCTGCGTATGCGTCTTTGCGTGTGCATTGCTGCAAAGTCTGCCTGATATCATGGCCCGATGGTGCGCAATACCCTCATGGCCGCAGTCATCGCCGCGGTGTCGGTGCTGGCCGGCTGCGCCGGTCTGCCGCGCCATGTGCATAAGACCCCGTCCGTGGCTTTTCAGCACCCGGAGACCACCACGCTCGGGCGCATCGTCGCCGCCGACGAAATGGGCAAAAACCTCTCCGGCTTCCGCTTGCTGTCCTCGGGAGAGGCGGCCTTGGCCAGCCTCATCACCCTGGCCGACCATGCCGAACGCACGCTCGACATCCAGTACTACATCATCCATGAGGACGAATCCACGCAAGAGTTCCTGCACCACGTGCGCCTCGCCGCGGACCGCGGCGTGCGGGTGCGTCTGCTGGTCGATGACCTGAATACCGCGGGCGAGGATCGGCGCTTCATGCACTTGAGTTCGCACGCCAATGTCGAGGTTCGCGTCTTCAACCCCTTTACCGCCGGCAGATTCTCGACTGGACGCGCTTCATCGCCTCGGCGACCGATATCCGGCGCATCAATCATCGGATGCACAACAAGCTGTTCGTGGCCGACGATGCGCTCGCCATTACCGGCGGACGCAACATCGGCGACCAATATTTCACCCTCGATCCGCGCAGTAATTTCGTCGATTTGGACGTGGTCGCGGCCGGCCCCATCGTGCCGCAGTTGTCCGCAACGTTCGATCAATTCTGGAACAGCAAGTACGCCATTCCGATCGCCTCGGTGGCTTCGTCCGTGGAAGCCGAGACCAAATCGCCGCCGCCCCTCGAAGCGCAATTCTCCGACAGCGACAAATGGCTGCAGCAGGAACTCGACGCGCAAAAATTGCAGCTGATTTGGGCGCCCGCAACCGTGCTCGCGGATCGTCCCGCCAAAATCGCCAGCGAAACCTCGCCCGACGAGGAGCTCACGATCGCCAACGACATCACGGCGCTGATGGGCACGGCGAAACAAGACTTGAGCATCATTTCGCCTTATTTCATTCCCGGCAAGGAAGGCGTGGCGCTCATCGCCAAACTGGTGGCAAGCGGGGTGAAGGTTCGAATCCTCACCAACTCGCTGGCGTCGACCGATTCTCCGTTGGTGGACATCGGCTATGCGCGCTACCGCGTGCCGCTGCTCGAACTCGGCGTCGATCTGCGGGAAATGCGTCCGAAACTAGGGCAGAAGCACGCGCGCTTCCATCCCTTCCGCAGCTCCAATGCCAGCCTGCATGCCAAAGCGCTGGTGATCGATCAAAAAATCGTCTTCATCGGATCTTTGAACATGGACGAGCGCTCGGCGAAGATCAACAGCGAGCTGGGAATCGTGATCAGCAGCGCCGAGATCGCGCACGAAGTCACGAGCTTGTTGGATGACATCAGCACCGATGGCAGTTACAAGCTGCAATTGGATTCGCATGGCCGGGTCGAGTGGGTGAGCGGCGAGGGCAGCACGCAAAAGATCTGGCACACGGATCCTGCGACCAGCCGCACCGAGCGGCTTTGGCTGAAAATTCTCACGCCCTTTGCGCCGGACGAGCTGCTGTGACGAAATGGCGGCGCTCGAGGATCGATCAGGACGAAATCCGCAAAGTGCTCAAATATTCCTTCACCTTGGCGCGAAATCCCTCGCTGCTGGTCACGGTCGCGCCGCCGGCGAGCACCAAAATGAAATCGCCGCGCAGCGTGCGGTTCACTTCCTTGACGTAGTTCAAGTTCACCAGGCAGGAGCGGCTGATGCGCAGCATGGGTTGCGAGCGCAGCGCCACTTCAGCTTGCTGCAGGGTGCTGCGCGCGTGGAAGTTGTCCTTGCCGACTCGAATGACGACATAGTTGCGGTCCGCCTCGATCATCTCGACCTGCGTCACGTCGAGCACATGCAGATGGCCGCCGAACTCGGCCAGCAGGCGCGGCTTTTCCTCGCCGGCGCTGCGTGTGCCGCGTTCGAGTTGCGCGAGCAGCCCCGCCAGCAAAGTCTGCCGTTCGTCGGCGCCGGAATTCAAATGGCGCGGCCTGACCCGCGCGAGCGTCTTGCGGAAACGTTCTTGATCGAACGGCTTCAGCAAATAATCCACCGCGCACACCTCGAACGCCTCGAGCGCGTACGTATCGTAGGCGGTGACGAACACCAAGGATGGAAGCTGCGCTGGATCCAAGGCGCGCGCCAGGTCGATGCCGTTGAGCGGATCCATCTGGATGTCCAAGAACAGCAGCTGCGGTTTCTGCCGGCGAACCGCCGCGAGCGCCGCGCTGCCGTCGCCGAACTCGCCAACCACGCGCAAATCGCGTTCGGCCTCGCAGTATTCGCGCAAGGTACGCCGGCCGGCGGCCTCATCGTCGACGATGATGACATCCATCATGTGCCGAGCAGCGTCGAGGTCTGCAATTTGCTGCCCGCCGGCGACTCGCGCGCCATGGGCGGCGACTCGCGTATCGCGGGCATGGAGATTTCGCTGATCCATTCGCTGCCGTGTGCGCCCGACATGAGCGCAGCGCGGCCCTCGAATTGCACCGCCATGCGCTCGCGTACATTCTTGAGGCCGATGCCATCCGCACCGGCGGCGCGGTCATGCGCCATGGTGTTGGTGACGCGCAGCAAAACGGTTTCGTTGACCAGCCGCGCCGTGACCCTCACCATCACGGGCCCTTGATGGCCCGCCATGCCGTGGACCACGGCGTTCTCGATGAGGGGCTGCAGTATCAAGCTCGGCACCCACACGGCGGGTATTTCCGCCGGGATCGGCAGTTCGACCTGAAGCCGGTCGGTGAAGCGCCGCTGCTGCAGCTCCAGGTAGAGTTTCGCAAACTGCAGCTCGTCCGCCAGCCGCGAAAAATCCCGCTCGCCGGCGTTGAGCAGGCGCCGCAACAGATCGGCGAGCTGCACCACCATGGACTGCGCCGCCTTCGGATCCCACTCGATGTGTCCGCGGATGGTATGCAGCAGATTGAATAGCGTATGCGGCGAGAGCTGCATGCGCAGCGCCGCCAGGCGGGCGGCGCTCCATTCGCGCTCCAGCGCAGCGAGCCGCAATTCCGAATCGCGAAAGCGCGTATACAGCGCCAAGCCGGTGACCAAAGCCAGCCCGAACCCATAGGAGGGCAGAAAGCTCACGAAGCTGGCGAGCCAGAGCGTCACCCAGAACGGGTCGCTCCAAGCGCTGACCACATGCGAGAGCGCGGTGCCATGAGCCTGATCGGCGGACATGATGACTTCGGAAAGTATCATCACCGGGTAGGCCATCGCGGAGAACACCGCGCCCAAAATCATCTGCAAGGGCAGCGCGATGAGGATGGGCCGCCACTGCACCTTGAGGGAGGCCCAGAACGACACCAGCAGCATGGGCAGCAGCAAAAGATGCTGCAGCAGACGGGTGTCCCAGCTTGCAAACACCGTTACGTTGGTCACGCGCGCAATACCTGCGCTCATGCTGTAGCCGTAGAGGACATTCGATACGGTGACGTACACCCAGAACAGGCCGACGATACCCAAGAACTGGACCTGACTCAGGCCGCCGGCAAAGCGCTGCGCAGATTGAGATGAACCCAAGCCGATCATGGCTCAAGACTACCGCAACTGGCTGTTTTTTGCGGCAGCGGCCGAATGCGGCGGGACGAAACCGTCGCATTTCGGGACGAACTCGACGTTCCCACGCATACCAATTGCCCTCTCGCGGCGTCTTATGGGGGTGTCCTGTGAATCACCGAAGGAGAGATACCATGACTCGATTAGCTACGACGATGCTGCTGTTTGGGGGCCTTGCCGGTCTGGCAACGGTGGGCACCGCGGGGGCCGTGACCGCGGCGCTCGATACGCCGTCCCTGGTCGTGCGGTACAGCAGCGATGCGCTGGCGACCGACAGCGGAACCCGCGCACTGTATCGGCGGCTGTCCCAGGCGGCCGAAGCGGTATGTCCGAACCCGAGCAATACACGCTTGGTGAGCGAAGTGGTGTTGAAATGCCGGCAAGAAGCGCTGACTGCCGCCGTTGCCAAGATCCACAGTCAGCGGCTCGCCGTGTTGCACGCGTCCCGCATGACAAAATCAGGTTGAGGACATGAAATTTTAGCGGCCGGCCGCAGGATCCAACTGCACGGTGCGCTGCACCACCGTGATGTCGCCATCCTGCGAGCTGGTCGCGTTCTTCGGGCGGGAACGCTGCAGCTTCTCAGCGTCCGCCAGCTCTCGAGATAACCCATAGCTTTCGTCGAAAACGAGGGCCGCCATCGGTTCGGCCGGCGCATGAACCCAAAATTGCAAACCGGCCTCAGCAATATCCGGCGCGACCACGATCGTGGCGCCGTTGCGCAGCGTGTGCAGCTTGGCGCGCAGCGGTCCCGAGGGAGTCGCAACCTCGACTTCATGAATTTTCGCGGCCGCCGGAAAAATTACGAATGCCTTCGGGGCGCCGCGCGCCGAGCGCAGCAGCAGCTCCATGCGTCCGCGATCCGCACCCGGTATTTGCGTCAATTGCGGCGCGGCCAATTTCAAGGCGGGCGCGTCGGCGTAAAACCCTTTCAGGGGATAGCCCGGGAAGCGATCGCGCGGCACGGGGTCGAATTTCAGTGTCTCGTCCATCGCGCTCGGCAGGCGCAGCGATGCGGTTTGCGTATACCAATGCGCCTGGCCGCTGTCGGCATCTTCCCAATATTCAACATTCACGCGCTGCGGCCAAGCTTGCGAGTAGGTCGGCAGCAACACGGTGATGCAGACCGCGCCGACGCAGGCGGCGGCGGCAATCGCGATCAATCGTTGGCGGACCGGACGCGTCGCGTTGCAAAGCAGCGGCAAGAAAAAAGCCGCTGTCACGCACAAGACCGCTGTGCCGATGGGCCACGCGGGCGCTCCCAGCGCCGGGTAGAGCAGCAGCAGCAGCGGCAAAAACAGGGCTAACGCGACAAGACCTGGAAACAGCACGGCGAAGTCCGCGGCACTCTGCGAGGGTTCATTGCCCCTCACCAGCGTCCATGCACAAGGCAGGAAGCCGAGCACCGCGGCGATGGCCGCGATCAGCACCACATATCCGGCGGCAGGAATGTAGAGGGCGCTGGCCAGCGCCAAGAGCGCGCTCAGCATGCCGGCGCCGAACCAAAAACCCCAAAAGGCAGCACGGCGCGCGAACCATGCCGCGACGGCGGCCGTGGTCAGCAACGCGAGTGCCGCGAATCCCACATGCATGGCCAGGGGATGGGCGATCCATGAAGCCCCCGCGATGGGCGGGAGCCTTCCCAAGAGACGCAACAGCAGTAGCACGCCTACGCTGAGTGCGCCGGCCAGCACGACATTGGCGAGCGCGCCGAGCAGGCCGAAGGCGGCTTGGGCGTAGCTGAGCTGGCCCTTGCGGATCAAGAGGAGCGCGGCCGATGCCAACAGGACCAGCGCCGCGAACGCGGCGGGCAGCACCAGATCGATCGGCCAGACGATGACGGTGCGCGCGAGCACGTCGAAGAACAGCGAATCAGCCGCGGGAGGACTCACGTCTGCGGCGTTGGCCAGTGCGAGCAGCCCGCTCAAGGCATTGGCGCCCTGATGCTGCATGGTGGAGGGCGTGGCATTCTCGAAACTGTCGAGAGGCGTGTGGTAGTAGGAAACGTCGCCGATGAACGCCAAGTTGAATCCCTGATAATGCGCCGCTTTGAAGACCGTGAAATCGGTGTTGTTGGGCAGCGCTTTGTAGATCACATAGCACAGGGAATTGGTGATGGGCTGGACGGTCGCTCCGCCGTACAGGTGCATGAGCCATGCATTGGCCGTTCCCGTTTCGAACATGAGGCTGGGCCCCGAGACGCCGCGCGTATCCATGTTGACCGCCGCCCAAATGCGCTTGGCGAGCGGATGCTCGCGCGTGAACAGCGAGGCGCCGAGCAATCCGCCTTCCTCGCCGTCGGTGACGAGCAGCACGACGGGATGCTTGGGCTGCGGCGTGACGGAAAGCACGCGCGCAATCTCCAGCAAGTTCGCGACACCGACGCCATCGTCCGAAGCGCCGGGACCGGCGGGCACGGAATCGTAGTGCGCCGCCAGCATGACGGCGTCGTTGCCGCTGAATGCGCCGCGCGTCGCGACAATGTTGGTGGGCGTGCCGCAGGCGCCGAAATCGTTGCACGACAGGCCGGTCTGCAGCTCGGTGGTATAGCCGAGTGCGGCCAGGCGTTTCACGATCAGATCGCGCACCCGGGCATCGGCGGCGCTGCCCATGGGATGCGGCACGCCATCGCCTACCAGCTCCCGGAGGATCTCTCGCGCTCGCCCCGCGGAGAACACGGTGGCCGGGGCATCGGCGCCCAGGGGCGCCGGCGTGCGGTATGCGGCCAGCGTCGCCGCCAGCATTAGCGCCGCGCCGATTCCGGCGCCGAGGAGTCCGCGGTTTCTTCCCACCGTCATGCCTTAAGCCCTGGTTTGCCGTTCCGCCTGGTAACGTTTGATGCCGTTCTGAATTTCCGCATGGGCGAGCTCGACTCCGGACCAGCCCAGTACCTTGACCCACTTGCCGGCTTCGAGATCCTTGTAGTGCTCGAAGAAATGCTGAATTTGCTTCAGGCGAATCTCCGGCACGTCCTCGATGGTTTTCCAGTGCGTGAATAGCGGACAGATGTCGTCGGTCGGGACCGCCAGCACTTTGGCATCGCCGCCCGCTTCATCGTCCATGCGCAGCACCCCCAGGGCGCGGCAGCGCACCACCACGCCCGGCAGCAGGGGAAAGGGCGTATGCACCAGCACATCGACCGGATCCTCATCGTCGGCGATGGTCGTCGGCACGTAGCCGTAATTCGCGGGATAGTGCATGGCGGTCATCATGAACCGATCGACGAACAGCGCGCCGGACTCCTTGTCTATCTCATACTTGATGGGATCCGATGCTTGCGGGATCTCGATGATCACGTTGAATTCCCGCGGTGCGTGCTTGCCGGCGGTCACCTCATGAATGCTCATGCCAGGAACATACTCGCAACCGCGGACGAGGACTAGTCGATCGCGATCGAATGCGGCTGCGTTCCCACCGCGAAGGGCGAGCCTAAGATCGGTGTGAGTGCGCCGGCGGCGCTCAACGTGTAGGCGGACACATCGTTGGAATTGAAATTCACCGCATACAGAAAATGCCCCGAAGGATCGATCGCCACCGCGATCGGCAGGGATCCCGCCGCGCCGGCCGAGGACATGGCAAGAGCACCGCTGGCCGGCGTGATTGCGAAAGTGGCGGCTTGATTCGGGGCGGCGGCGTTGGCCGCGAATACATAGCTGCCTGAAGGGTCGACGGTGACCGCTTCCGTATTGGTTCCGGCGGCGAGGGGCGGCCCGGAAATGGGCGTCAACGCGCCGGTAGTCGCATTGAGCGCGTAGGAAGCGATCGTCTGGTCGGTATTATTGGCGACAAACGCAAACGCGTCGGTGGGATCGATGGCGATCGACACGGGTCCGGCGCCTGCCGCGAACGGCGAACCGGAGATGACGCTCAACATGCCGCTCGCCGGATCGATCAAAAATACCGACACCGATCTGCCGTTGAAATTCGTGACATAGAGGAAGTTGCCGTTGGGATCGATGGCGAGAGAGGCCGGTTCCGCGCCGGCGCTGTAGGGTGCGTCGACAATGGGCGTGAGCGTACCGCCGCTGATTGCGAAAGCCGACACGTCGTTTGAAGCCAGGTTCGCCACATAGAGAAAGTGATTCCTGGGATCGACCGCCACGGCGCCCGGACCGCTTCCCGTCGCCGTTGGAAAGCCGACTGCAGTCAGCGCCCCGGTGGTGGCGCTGATCGAATACGCCGACACTGAATTGGAGCCGCTGTTCGCGACATAGAGAAATTGCCCGTCGGGATCGACGGTGAGCGCCGTGGGCGTCGTGCCGTTCGAGGCAAATGGCGAGCCGCTCAAGGGCAGGAGCTCGCCGCTGTTGGGGTCGATGGCAAAAGCGGAGATCGAATTCGACTGCCGATTCGCCACGTAGGCAAAGCGCCCGGTCCCTGTGCAGGCGACGATGACGTTGGTGATGCTGGTTTTGTCGATCGCGCCCGAAGCGTTGCGCACGCTGCAAACTTCGGCAGGATTGGCAGGCTGCGTCGAGACGGTCACTGAATAAGCGGCGCCGTTGTCGAGCCGCGTACCGAAGTCGAAGGTACCGTTGCCGTTGAAGCTCAAGGAGTCGCCGCCGTTGAGCTGCAGCACCAAACCCGAACCGTTCAATCCGGTGACCGTGCCGCCGACGGTGTATTTGGCGCCGCCGGTAATGGGGCAACCCGACAAGATCAGCGCTGCGGTCCCTAACGCCGCGCTAAGCAACATCTTCAAGGCTCTCCGGAAAATTTTACAAGCTCCTTTGCGACAACCGCGGCGCGGGGCGGCACCGGGCCGATTCATTGTAAGCTTCGGCGGAGGGAGCAGGGGATCTTTGCACCATTGGAGCGACACATGCGCTATCGATTATTGGGACAGACCGGATTGTACGTTTCGGAGCTTTGTCTCGGCACCATGACTTACGGCGGCAACGGCGGCATCTGGGAAGCCATCGGCAATCTGCAGCAGGACGCGGTCAACGAACAGCTGCGGTTCGCCGTTGATGCCGGCATCAATTTTATCGACACGGCCAATGTCTATTCAGTCGGCAAGTCGGAATCGCTGCTCGGCGAAGGGCTCAAAACGCTCGGTCTGAAGCGCGATCAACTGATCATTGCCACGAAGGCGACGGGCAGCATGGACGACTCGCCCAACGGCCGCGGACAATCGCGAAATCACTTATTCAGTCAGGTGGATGCCAGCCTCGAGCGCCTGCAGCTCGATTACATCGATCTATACCAGCTTCATGGATTCGATCCTCTGACCCCTTTCGAGGAATCCTTGGCCGCGTTGAACGATCTGGTTCGATCGGGAAAGGTGCGCTACATCGGGCTGTGCAACATGACGGCTTGGCAGGTCATGAAATCCCTGAGCGTGTCGGAACGCTTGAATTTGGCGAAGTTCGTCAGCGTGCAGGCGTACTACACCATCGCCGGCCGCGACCTCGAGCGCGAGCTCGTGCCCCTGATCCAAGATCAGAAATTGGCATTGATGGTGTGGAGTCCGTTGGCCGGGGGCTTGCTTACCGGCAAGTTCAGCAGCGTCGAGGACAAAGGACCGGCGGGCGCCCGGCGTGCGGCATTCGATTTCCCGGTGGTGGACAAGCCCCGCGCATTCCGCTGCATCGAGGTCATGCGTGAGGTGGCGCGGAAGCGCCAAATTTCGGTCGCGCAAGTCGCCCTTGCATGGCTTTTGGCCAAGACTTTCGTAACAACTGTGATCATCGGCGCAAAATCCATGGAGCAGTTGCGGGACAATATCGACTCGACCCGAGTCCGACTTGACGATGCGGAGATAAAGCAGCTGGACGAGGTCAGCGCATTGCCGGCGGAGTACCCCGGATGGATGCTGGCATTTCAGGGACAAGCCCGAGCCAAGCCTCCCGTCAAGGAGTGATGTCGCCGAAGGCCGACAAATAGCAGCGCAGGTGAACGAAGTGAGGCGGCGCTGCTCCAATGTTTCTAAAGGACATGCATGCCCATACTCCATTGGAATGATCTGAAAACGGCCGCGCCAGCCCTGGCCGTGCTCATGGCTGCCCTGACTCCGCGGGTCGCCTCGGCGACGCTGGGTCAGCCCGAGTCCACGGTACAAACCGACGTGGAGCTTGCGCACGCGGCGCTCAAGTTTTCCCAGGATCGCGCCGGCTATCGCGTGCACGAGATCCAATTGCCGTCGGGCAGCGTAGTGCGCGAGTTCGTCGCGCCCGATGGCATGGTGTTCGCAGTGGCGTGGCAGGGGCCGACCCGGCCTGACTTGCGTCAAGTCCTCGGCCAATATTTCGACGCCTTCGCTTCGGCGCCGCGCGGCAAATTGAGCGACCGGCGTCATGTGCAGATTCGGCAAGGCGATCTGGTCCTGCAAAGCGGCGGCCACATGCGCGCTCTTTCCGGGCGGGCTTACCTGAAGAGCGCCGTACCCAGCGGCGTCAATCTCGGAGATTTGCACTGATGGTTTCGATGCGCGAACTGAAGCTGGGACTCTGTGCCATTTTGGCCGCATCGGCGATCGCCTGCGGCGGCGGCGGCAGCACGGCCGGGGGGGCGGCGGCGGCGGAGGCGGCGGCCCGACGAGCAACACGACCAGCGTCATCGTCGATGCGGGTCCGTCGAACAACAGCGTCAACACCATGTTCACGTCCGTGACGCTCTGCGTTCCCGGCAGCACCACCAATTGCCAGACGATCGACCACATTCAAGTGGACACCGGCTCCTACGGTCTGCGCATCTTGGCGCCGGTCCTGACTTTGACGCTGCCGGTGGTGACGTTGGCGAGCGGCGGATCGCTCGCGGAGTGCACGCAGTTCGTCGATGGTTATAGCTGGGGACCGGTGGTGACGGCGGATCTGCAAATCGCCGGCGAGACGGCGAATTCTCTGCCCGTGCAAGTGATCGGCGATTCCCGATTCACCAATATACCCAGCGCCTGTTCCAGCACGGGAGGCACCCAGGAAGACACGGTGGCGAGCTTCGGCGCCAACGGGATCCTCGGAGTCGGGCCGTTCGAGTTGGATTGCGGCAATTGCGACACCGTGGCTCAAGGCCTGTATTACGCCTGCGCCGCGACCTGCACCGACACGACGGTGCCTGCGAATCAGCAGGTACCGAACCCCGTTACGCATTTCGCGGCCGACAACAATGGCGTGATGGTTTCTTTTCCCAGCGTTGCGGCGGGGGGCGCCTCCAATGTCATGGGCTCGCTGATCTTCGGCATCGATACGCAAACGGACAATGCGTCCGGCACCGAAACCGTATTGACCGTGGATAACAATGCGGAATTGTCGATTATGTTCAACAGCACGACCTTGGCGAACAGCTTCATCGACAGCGGCTCGAACGGCATTTACTTCAGTGACTCGAGCATCGTCACTTGTACCGCGCCACCGAACGATCCGACGTCGCAGATTGTGAATTTCTACTGTCCTGCGAGCACGCTTACCCTGCCAATCACCATCGTGGGCATGAACGGCACCTCGACCAATAACCTGACATTCCAAGTGGGCAATGCCGAGACCATGCTGCAGAACAACTTCGACGCCTTCCCGCTGCTGGCGGGCACCCTTCCAGCGGGGAATGCCGGGACCTTCGACTTTGGTCTGCCATTTTTCTATGGCCGACGCGTCGCGGTGGTTGTGCAAGGGGCGATGACCAAAGCCGGCACGGGGCCGTATATCGCTTTTTAGGCCGCGAGCTTTTTAGGCTGCGAGCGTGAGCGGCTGAGCGACCAGCGGGCGTCTACCGTCGTCTGCAGAGGCAGGTTAGACTGCCCTCCCAATGAACACCACGGCGTCTTCCACCGCGGCCGGCACGGGTAGTTTGCAGCTCGAATATTTGTCCGCGCGTGAAGTCGCGTCCCGCTCCTCGCTCTGGTGGCAAGGCGTCCTCGGCGTCGTCGGGTTCGAAAAAATTCCGAATATCGAAAGCGCCCGCGTTCCGGTCACCGCCAGCATGATCCGTTCGCTGCGCGCGGGCGATCTTTGCGAGGTGTGGCGGGTCGCAAATCCCGAGGTTCGATTGACCAGCGGTTCGGCGCAAGCCCGCGTGAGCTATCGCTTTTGCGACGACTTGCTGTTCGGCTCGCTCACGATCGCGGAGCGGGCCATCGAGGCGCAGAGTGAAGCAGGAGCGCTGCAACTCGCCACCGAGACCGCCTACCAAGAAATCTTCGGCGTGCTCGATGAAACCAATCATCGGCACCTGATCCGCATCTGGAATTATCTGCCCGACATCAACGCGCAAGCGGACGGCGATGAGCGCTATCGGCATTTCAATGCCGCGCGGCAGATGGCCTTCCGGAAATCCGGACGGGCGACCCTGGGAACGGTGCCGGCGGCCTGCGCGTTGGGCTCGCCGGCCGGCAGTCCGCTGTGCATTTATTTTTTGGCGGCGCGGCGGCCCCCCAAGACGATCGAGAATCCGCGCCAAACCAGCGCCTATCATTACCCGCCGAAATTCGGCCGGCACAGTCCCCTGTTTTCGCGCGCCTGCGTGTGGGGTGAAAGCGGCAGCCGCAGATTGTTCGTTTCGGGCACCGCCAGCATTGTCGGCCACGAAACCATTCATCGCGGCGATGTGGTTGCGCAGACGCGTGAAACCATGATCAACATCGCCGCCTTGCTGGAGGAAGCCAATCGCATCGTCGGGTCCAGCCACTACTCGTTGAATGGACTGAAGCTCAAGGTGTATGTGCGCAATCCCTCCGACCTTGCCGCCATCGAGGCGGCTCTGAGTGAACGGCTGAACCCCGCGGCATCGGTCGTGTACTTGCAGGCCGACGTCTGCCGCGAGGATTTGCTGGTGGAAATCGAAGCGGTCGGCTGATTGGAAATTTCCCTTGATGCGCGCCAGCGGACAATCGTGCTATTGATAAGCCTCCATTTTGATCTACGGCCGAGACTGTAAAATGAACCACCCAAGAACGGATACCGCCAAAGCGGCCGCCCAACATTATCGATGGACGGACATACCACGGGAACCGATGAAAGGCGGCATTACCCGCCAGTTGATCACCGGAGAGCGCATGATGATCGCGCATGTGCGTCTTAAGAAGGGCGATGAGGTCCCGCGCCACTCGCACGAAAACGAACAGATCACTTACATTCTCGAGGGTGCCCTGCATTTTTGGCTGGGGCCGCAAGGCGACCGCGAAGTCACGGTACGCGCCGGTGAAGTGCTGGTCATCCCCTCAAATCTCGAGCACCGCGCTCTCGCGCTGGAAGACACCCTGGATGTAGATGTCTTCAATCCGCCGCGGCAGGACTGGCTGGACGGAACGGACGCCTACCTGCGCCGCTGAGGCCCAAGAGGCGCCTGTCTCATGGCGGCAGGCGATAAAGATACGCGGCCAATTGCGAACCGAGCGCGCTGGCGACAAACACCAGCTTATTGTTGGAGGTCAGCTTGCGCAGCCAATCGAAGGCGCCGCCATCGATCAACGGCATCTGCTCGCCGCCGGGAGCGCGCGCGCTGATCATGAAGCGCAATCCATCGTAATAGCCGTGCGTGAGCGTCTCGAATAGCACGGGCGTTCCGCTCACGCCCGCGGCGATGCGCTCGCCGAGCGCTTTGCGCTCTCGAGTCGCGAGAATTTTCAGGCTGCGATCCGCAAAGCGGTAACCGTGCTGCTCGAGCCGGTTCAGCGCGCCGATGTGGGTTTGGATGTGCTCGCGCATCGACTCGACCAGGAAGGCTTGATCTTTGCGTTCGCGGCCGGCGGTGGTGATGCAAAACATGCGGAAATGGGCGGCAAAGCCCGCAAGCTTGGGTACGGCTTGGGCGCGCACGCAGCGATGATTGGTGGTGAGCTTGACCGTCCGGCCGCTGTGGCGCAAGCGCCGTGCGCTCTCGAGCGCCAGCACGTTGGTGGGGTCCGAAACAACCTCCGTGCCGCGCATCGTCGATACGATTTTGTTTTGGCTGGCAGGCGCGAGGGCCGAACAGGAGCCCAAGGGCGCCAGCGGCGAGAGTTCCAAGGCTTCGAATGCGGACGCGGCCTCCAGCAGCTGGCGGTCCAGGTGATTCAGTGTGCGCTGATCGACCTGCGCGGGGCATACGAAGCGATCCCTTTCCCATTGCTGCAGCAGGTGCGCCGCCGATCGCTGCGCGGCGCGTTGCTCAGCGACGCCGAGGAGCAAGGACCAAAGCTCGGACGCGGCCAATCCCTTCGCCAGCGCCGCGAATGCAGCATTCTCGATTCCCGCGTGCGTCCAGTTGCGGTCCATGGCCAAAATCTACTGAGCCAATCCGCGCGGATCAATACCCGGATCAGATCATGAGATGCGGCGGCACGCGGGCATTGGCCGCCCGTTCATAGGCGCGCGCGACCTGCAGCAGCAACCCGTCCTGATTTCGGCGAGTCACGAGGGTGATGCCGACGGGCAGGCCGCTCACCAGCCCCGCGGGCACCGTGAGGCTGGGATAGCCGGCGATCGCCGCGGCGCTGGCGATTTGCGATGATCCGCCGCCGCGCCGGTCGCCCCATACCGGATCGATGAGATCGGCCGGTCCATTGCTCGGACCCACCAGCAGCTCCACCCCCTGCTGGCCGAGAAGTGCGGCGAGGCCTTCCGTGTCGGCCGTGCGCTTCAGAGTCGCCAGGGCCTTTTTATAGGCCGGGTCGCTCAAGGGTCCTTTCGCCTCGGCCATTTCGAAGATCTCCTGGCCAAAGACGATGAGCTCCTGGTCGGCGTGAGCGCTATTGAAGGCGATCAGATCGGCAAGCGTTCTGCAGTCAACCTGCGAGGGATCGAGCGTCGCCAGATAGGCGTTGATGGCGTCCTTGAATTCGTACAGCAGGCCGTCGAACTCCGGCTCGCCCATGTCGTCGAACGCCTTCGGCGGCTTCAGGTCCGCGGTCACGGCGCCTTCCTGCTCGAGCACGGCGCGGGCAGCGGCGAACAGCCGAGCCGTGTCCGGATGCGCGCCCTGCGGTACCGGCATGACGCCGACGCGCACGCCGCGCAGACGGAAAGTCTCGATGTCATTGCCGTGCGCGCCGAAGCCCAAAGGCCGTTCCGCGATCACCCCGGCCAGTATCGCGGCATCTCCCACCGTCCTGCACATGGGCCCCGCCGTGTCCTGCCGCGGCGAAATGGGCACCACGCCTTTGCCGCTGACGAGGCCCACGGTGGGTTTGAGGCCCACCAGACCGTTGATGGAAGCAGGCGAGAGGATCGAGCCGTTGGTCTCGGTGCCGATCGCAGCCGCGCAAAAACTCGCCGCCGCCGCAACGCCTGAGCCCGCGCTCGACCCGGATGGGTTCCGGGCGGGATCGTAGGCATTGCGCACCTGGCCCCCGATGCCGCTCCAACCGCTGCAGGAACGCGTCGAGCGAAAATTCGCCCACTCGCTCAAATTGGCCTTCCCCAGGATGATGGCGCCCGCGGCGCGCAAGCGGGCCGCGAGCGGCGCATCGGCGGGGCGAAAGGACTTGGCGAGCGCATAGGAACCGGCGGTCGTCGCCATCGGATCGCGCGTCTCGATATTGTCTTTGACAATGATCGGAATGCCGTGCAGCGGTCCGCGCAGCCTGCCGGATTTGCGTTCTGAATCAAGCACTCGCGCGTCGTTGAGGGCGTTGGGATTCTGCGCCAGAACCGAACGGTACTCGGGACCGTGGTGATCGAAACGGGCGATGCGCCTAAGGTACGCGGCGGTCAAAGCTTCGGAAGTCACGGTACCCGCGGCCAGCGCGCGCAGGAGGGCTGCAATGGATTGCTCGGTCGGGTCGAAGGCATGCTCCGCGGCGCGCAGTTCCCCGACGCCGGCGAGAAGCGAAAGAGCCCCGGTTGTTGCGAGAAAACGTCGGCGATCCATGAGATATCCTCTGTGCTTTTTCAGTCGGGCCGCCGCCGGGCAAGCGTTCTCGGCGTGGACGGCATTGCAAATTATTTTCGTCGGAATTCTTTACAGGACTCGGTGGATTTGTTACTTATTTGAATTCGGCTATGAGATATCTCATATACGGATCTGTCTTCAATATAACGCTGCAGGGGATGAATACCAATGACTACACGACTCGCTCGTTGACTCGAGTGTCGCGCGGATTACTCGCGTCTCCACTGATTCTTGCGTTGGGGATGAGCGCGCACGCCCAAGTCACGCCGAAAGCGGCCGCTCCGGATGATCACAACCCTGCAAGAAGTCGTCGTCACGGGTTCGCGCATTGCGCGACCGGAGTTCGACAACCTCGAGCCGACCACCAGCGTCGACTCGAAAACCTTCGATCAACGCGGCTATCTCGACGTCGGCCAGGCCCTCAGCGAATTGCCGGCTTTCGGCGTGCCGCCCTCGAGCGCGGCCAACACGCAGTCCGGATTTGGCATCGCCCAAAGCTTCGTCGACCTGTATGGCTTGGGTTCGCAGCGCACCCTGACCTTGGTCAACGGCCGCCGCTTCGTGTCCTCGAGTACGGCCAGCTTGAACAACTCCAACGCCAACAGCGCCGTCGGCGGCAACGGCACGCAGGTCGACCTCAATGTCATTCCCACCAAGCTGATCGATCATGTCGAAGACGGTTTCGGTCGGCGGCGCGCCGATCTATGGCGCAGATGCGATCGCGGGCGTGGTCAACATCATTCTGAAGAAGGACTATCAGGGTCTGGATGTCGATGCCCAGGTGGGCGCCTCGGGCCAGGGAGATGCCTGGAACTATCGCACGCGAATCCTCGCCGGCCAAAATTTGTTCGACGGCCGGGCCAACATCACCGCGGTGGCCGAGTTCACCAAGACCGACGGACTGCGTCGGCACTTCCCGTCCGGTGTACGCGGCCGACCTAGGATTCCTGGCGCCCGCGACGCCCGGCAAATACACGCAGGTCCTGACCCCGGCCAACTCCGTACCGCAGGTGAATTTCGGCGGCGTTCCGTTGGTGGACGACATGCTTCTGGCGCCGGCGACTTCGGAGTGCCGACAGCGCCGTGGGCGTGACCAATGCCGCCGGCCAAACGCTGGCCTTCGGCCCCGGCGGCACCCTCATCCTTACAACACGGGCACTCCAACCGGCAATCCGATTTTCGCCAGCGGCGGCGACGGCCTGCGGCTCTCTCACGGTCAGCAACCTGTTGTCGCCGACCGAGCGCATCAATCTCGACACGCTGATGCATTTTCAGATCAATGACCATATCAATGCCTTCGGCGAAGGCTACTTTTCCGAGACGCATGCGACCAATTTGCTCTCGCAGCCGGCCTACAATGCGGCGATCTTCGGTCAAGGCGGCACCGCCAACGGCAATTTCGTCGTCAGCCTCAATAATCCCTATCCTGACGCCGGCGATCGGGCACTGATTCAGACCGCGCTGAACAACTATGCGGCGACATTGCCCCTGGGAGCCTGCTGTATCGGCGGCGTGACCGCCGGGCCGGAACCAGCCGGTCATCGTATCCGGCATGGAACAATCAGCCAGTTCTATGTGTCGCGCGCCAACACTCGATCTGCAAGGCGGCCTGGCGACGGACACTCAAACGTGTGGTTCGCGGCGTCACCGGACTTGAATGGCGACTTCACGTTGGGGTCGAGGAACTTCAACTGGGAAGTGGCGGTGAGCTATGGCAGCTCGAGCAACACTCAGGTGACGCCGTCCTATGTGTTCCAGAATTTGACCAATGCGCTCAATGCGACCACCAACGCCGCAGGGCCAGATCGTTTGCGCCGGCACACCGGTCAACGCGCCGATTCAAACGGCTTCGAGCACCTGCGCACCGCTGAATATCTTCGGCAACGGTACTCACCGAGCCTGGCCGCGCTGCAGTACATCACGCACTTGGCGACGGTCGAATCGTTCAACACCCAGCGCGATGTCAACGCCTTCATCATCCGGCGACATCCTCAAGCTGCCGGCGGGCGAGTGGAAATTCTCCGCCGGCTTTGAAAATCGCCGCGAAGTCGGCGGACTTCACGCCCGACAGCTTCTACACCCAGAGATCTAGGTCAAGCCAAGATCACGGGTATCGCGGGCTCGTACATCACCAACGAGGCCTACCTCGAGACGCTGCTGCCGATCTTCTCGCCGATGCAGGACATTCCCATGCTGCATCGACTCGAATTGGAGGCGCGGCGCGTCGCGTCGATAACTCCATCGCCGGCGATGCCACGACTTATACCTATGGATTGCGCTGGGCGCCGATCGAGGATGTGCTGTTTCGCGGCAACAAGACCAAATCCATTCGCGCGCCGTCGATCACGGAGTTGTTCCTGCCGGCCGCGCAACCTCGGTTCAGTTCGCCAACGACCCCTGCGATAAGAACTTCGTCGCCCAAGGATCCGATCCAGCGCAGCGCGCGGCGAATTGCGCGGCGGCTGCGGCTATACCCGGCAGGCTTTACCTCCAATGTCGTGAACGCGACGGCCTTCGGCACGACCTCGGGCAACACTGCGCTTGGAGAGTGAAGTCGCCTTCTCCAAGACCTTCGGCGTCGTGCTGCGTCCGCGCTTCGTGCCGAAACTCAATATTTCGGTCGACTACATCGATATTTCGCTCAAGGACGCGATCCAGGCGTTGACGCTGGCGAACAATCTGGACGCTGCTACGACTCGAGCGAACTTATCCGAACAATCCGTCCTGCACCACCTTCACGCGCAATCCGACCACTCACCAGATCACGAACTTCCATGCCGGCTATGTGAATGCCGGACTTCTGGAATTCACGGGTATCCAGGCGGCGTTGGACTACACCTTTGACCTGCCTTGGGATTCGGCAGCCTGGAGACCAGCGCCCACTATCTCGACACTCAGCGGCTGAAGTCGCAAATCGCCACGGCCAGCCCGAACGAATTGGCCGGTATCGCTGGGCGGCCAGATCCAGGCCCCGCCAAGAACAAGGGCGCGCTCGATTTGCTGTATGCGAATCGAGGATTCTCCTGGGATTGGCAGGGGATATTCATCGGCCCGAGAATTTGAACAACCAAAACACTGGCGACGGCGTCAGGACTATTCATGACTGTCGGCTCATTGGTGGCTGATCAATTCAACGCTCGGCATGAAATTCACGCCGCATTTCAGCTCGATTCATCGTCGACAACGTGTTCAACAAGCAGCCGCCATTCCCGGCCATTGTCCGGCACGGGCGGCAACTTCGCGAATGCGACGACGCAGTATTTCTCCGGCATTCTTGGCCGGGCTTGCAGCTTTCGAGGCCGACTACAAGTTCTACTAGCAGAAACGTTGAATGGCAGTTGGAAGATGGGAAAGGCGCCGCGGGGCGCCTTTCCCTTGTCGGCCGCCCGATTTGCCTGAATGCTCGGAACGCGACTAGAATCCCACGTTGCGCGGGCGTCGTATAATGGTAATACCCAAGCTTCCCAAGCTTGAGCCGTGGGTTCGATTCCCATCGCCCGCTCCACTCTTAAGGCAACGCCAGGCCATGTAGCGATACAAGATTGGCGTCAACACATTGATCGGATGGGAAAGTCTTGGGAAATCGACGCTCACGGAGCGGCGGTCTCGTTGCCTCCCCCGGGATTCACACGGACACGCAGCAGTTCACAAAAATCAAGTGTGTGATTCGCACGCTGCCCTATGCGTCCCAACTCCGGTCACTCACTTCGGAATTCTGAGGATGAAGAACAGGAGATTGGTGGCGGGGCCTCCAAGAAGCGAACTCCAGAGGGCAGGGCTGCGTCTTTGTGAGTCAATCCACCAATTATCAGGGTGGACGCGCGAAAGCGATTGCCTTACAATATTACCAATCGTAAGAATGGGTGAAAATCAGTATGGCGTTTGCAACGATTACCAGTAAGGGTCAGACGACTATCCCCAAAGAAGTGCGGGCCGCTGCCAATCTGAAGTCGGGCGATCGAATTCATTTCACCGTTCTTGAGGATGGCACGATTATTGTGCGTGTGAAGAACAGAAGCATTCGAGACATTTCTTTTAAGCCCCCGGGCGGCAAGCGTGTATCAATCGCCCAGATGACGCGCTAGCCGTAGACAGATGCTCGGCATCGACACAAATGTGGTCATCCGACTGGTCATTTTGGACGATGCGGAACAAACGCGCCGTGCGCGCAAGCTAGTGGATCAAGCGCTCGGTCGTGATGAACCGGTGCTGGTGTCGCTGCTGGTGCTGCTCGAGTCGGAATGGGTCCTACGCAGCCGCTATGGATTCAATCGTGAAGCCCTCCTGAGCATATTCCGCGCACTGCTTGAGTCACGCGAGCTTTCATTTGAAGATGAGCCGGCTTTGGAAGAAGCGCTGTTTCGTTGGAAGGATGGTGCATGCGGTTTTTCGGATTGTCTCATTACAGCTCACAATCGGCAGATGGGATGCCGCGCGACGGCTACCTTCGATGGCAAAGCGGCCAGGCTGCCAGGTACCGTATCGCTCTAATGGCAGGGTGACGCATGTCGCCAAACTTCAGTTTCGCCGAACGGCCCAAAACCGGACGTGAGTCGGGATGCCGTCGGCGACGTTCTTCGGATACATCGTGAGCATCCAGATCACACCACGTGTACGGCGGACGTAGTAAATTACCCGGTAAGCGCCCCGCTTGCCACGCCCCCGATGCTGCCCAGCGAAGCTTGCGGACACCGCCCGAGCCCGGGATTACCGGTCCAGCCTCCGAATTCGTCATCAACGCCGTCTGCAGAGCTAAGTACTCATCATCCGTCATGTAGCCGAGAACGAGCGGCGGTTACTCGGTCGTTTATGAAGGGGAGGGCAATGCCGTGATCAACCCCAGGGCGACGGTGGTGACCAGCGGCTTCGAAGGAGCCAAAATCCACAGAAGTGAGGATAATGCCCCTCAATCGCTAACGGTGCACGCCGGATCTGGACGGCTTCTCTGTTGCGCGGGGTCGTGCCCAAGCCTTCAACGTACGTTGGTATCAATGACTAGATATGCACGACTCTGCATGGCTGTAGGCCTTCTCCATCCGCTAGCTTTATTTGCGCAGTCATCGGAGCCGGTGAAAGCCGTAAAGATCTATGCGGCTGATTGCGCGAGTTGCCATGGCACGCAGCTGCAAGGCGCACAAGGGCCGCCCCTCATAGCGGAAAAATATATTCATGGGCTCGATGACGATGCCATCGCACGTAGTATCCGAGATGGTCTTCCTGAAAAAGGAATGCCGGTATGGCGTGAAGTTCTATCCGAGGACGATATTCGAAGTTTGGTCAAACTCATCGACGAAAAACGCAGTGAGAATACTCTTCAGCACCTTCGGGAAATGGACGAGGCGCAAATAAGGTCGATTCCGTCGGGCGTGATTGCGACGGAACTGGAAACGTTTCGGATTGAAGTCATTGGCAAAACCGGTATGCCGTGGGGTCTTGCCGCACTTCCCGATGGTCGTTTGCTTCTGACCGAACAACAAGGGGTGTTGCGCGTCATTGAGGGAGGTCACTTAGCGGCCGAGCCCATCAAAGGGACGCCGTCGGGCAATCCTCGAGACCGGTTTCAGCGGATCCTACTTGATGTAGCCGCGCATCCCCGTTTCAAAGAGAATGGCTGGATCTACCTCACGTGCGGCGATAGCGTCCAAGTGGACGGCAAGCCTCTAACCGCAGTGTCGCTCGTGCGGGGGCGCATTAACCGCAATAGCTGGAGTGACTCGAAAACCTTGGTCCAGGTACCGACGGACAGCACTGTAACCGGGCGTATCGCGTTTGACGGGGTAGGACACATCTTTCTAACTACCGCAAGTGATGCCGGAGTTAGTCAGGCAACGGGAAGGGAGCCCATTCCCCTCGAACAGTTGTTGCGTTCGGCGCCGCAGGATTTGCACGATCCCAATGGGAAGATATTGCGTTACAACGATGATGGCACCATTCCCTCAGACAATCCTTTCGCTTCAACGCCAGGAGCGTTCGCCGCCGTTTGGACCTATGGCCATCGAAATCCAGAGGGTCTAGCCTTCCACCCAGGCACCGGACAGCTTTGGTCATCCGAGCACGGACCTCGCGGCGGTGACGAACTTAACCTCATCCACAAAGGGCACAATTACGGCTGGCCTGTAATCAGTTATGGAACCCGCGACAACGGAATTTCGATCGGCACAGAAACTCAGCATGAGGGCATGGATCAGCCCATCATCAATTGGACCCCAGAAGTCGCCGTCTCTGCGATCGCCTTCTACGAAGGGAGGGAATTTCCGCGGTGGCGAGACAATTTATTGGTGGGCACGCTTGTACGAAGAGACCTATTCCGGATCGTCTTGTCGAATGAGCACGCTGTGCTGCAGGAAGTGATAGTGAGGAATTTGGGCCGGATTCGCGCCATGGCGATCGGAACAGAAGGAGATATCTACCTTGCTCTTGAACTAAGATCGCAGGGATTGATCGTCCGGATGGTACGGACATGAATTTACCGCGCTAGGTTCCGACCAAGGGTTGTAAAATGGCAGTCAAATGCAATTTTCCAGTTTCTGGTTTCGACTGATCCGAGGCCTACGACTGAAAGGTTGGAGCCTCGGACTTCGCACATCGATGTATCCCAACGTAGCCTTACGTGGCCCTACATACTGCGAAAATTCATACGCAAATCACACTTGGCATTCACCGTCGCGTCAACACATTGATCCGATTGGGAAAGGCTTGCGAACCGACGTTGGAGTGCGAGGCAATCTCATGGCCTCACGTAGTCCTGATTTGCCCCGAGATCACGCGTACCGTCACACGCAGCAGTTCATTGTCGGGATGTCATCGACGTCTTGTGTTCGCAAGCGTACAGACCAGTCGAGCGTGTCGGTATATTTACTTAAGCGCACCGCGGTTGAAATAACGAATTAACGGTTTAAGTGGAGAATTACCGATGACGACATGCAACTGCAGTCAACGCAGCATTGCAATCGGGCAATCGGTGCTGTGCCCGACAATCCTGGTGGTGCGGCCGATATGCGCGCTCGACGCCGATGCCGCGCAAACTCGCGCGCCAAAGCGGCTGCTTGAAGTGTCATGCGCCCATTAACCCAAAATGTAGGTACTTGTACGTATATCGCGATGCCGATGGCGTCGGTAATTTGAGCGATGGAAACCGATGAGCTATTCCTAGTGTAAGCGGAGAACAGCGATGCAGTCACACCCACTCATTCTACTCGGCGCCGCGACCGGACTCCTGCTGTCGGCGGTTTTGGCGCCCCGGCCGGTGAGTGCGCTCGACGCCGATGCCGCGCTAACTCTCGCGCGCCAAAGCGGCTGCTTGAAGTGTCATGCGGTCGACAAAGTCAAAGTCGGCCCCGCGTATCGCGATGTGGCCGCGAAGTATAAAGGAAATCCGGACGCGGAAGCCAAGCTCATCCATCACGTCACGAGCGGGGAACGCGTGAAGTTTCCCGACGGGCACGAAGAAGACCACCAGATTGTGAAGAGTAAGGATGCGGCGGAGATCAAGAATCTGGTCGATTGGATTCTCTCGCTCGAAGGCGGCGCAAAACCGCCTTGAAGTCGGCGATCGTTTGAAAGCCCGGGAGACTTCCCGGCCTGCACGGGAATCTCGGTAAAGCGCAGAACATTGCGCGCAAATCGGAAAAAAGGGAGGGATCGTTGAACATTCGCAGCGGACTTCTCTGTGTCGTGACACCCCTGTTAGCGTTGTCAGCCCTGGCCGGCGTGATCCTCGCCGCCCCGTCCGGCGGACCGGCGCAAGATGTGCCGACGGTGGTCACACCGGCGCAACCCGACGGTCGTTCTTTCGCCGCCGCCGCGCTCGGCGGACAGTCGCAAGATGTGCCGATAGTGGTCACACCCCCGCAACCCGCCGATCGTTCTCTCGCCGGCGACAAAGTGTGCACGAGTTGTCACGATGAATCCGAAACGAAGCCCGTTTTATCGATTTACAAAACTCGGCATGGCGTAAAGGCGGATGAGCGCTCGCCCGGCTGCCAGTCCTGCCACGGCGCGAGCGTTGCGCATGTAAGGAATATCGGCGGATCCGGGAACCATCGCGCATCGCCGGATATCGTCTTTGGCCTGCATTCAAAGACCGATGCGCAGGCCCAATCCGGCGCGTGCCTGCAATGTCACGACAACGGCAAGCGCATGTTGTGGCAGGGAAGTCAGCACCAGAGCCGGGATATTCCGTGCGCCGCCTGCCACACCGTGCATGTCGCGACCGATCCGGTGCTCACCAAGGCCACGCAGCCTGAAGTGTGTTTTACCTGCCATAAGACACAGCGCTCGCAAATCCATCTGTTTTCGACCCATCCGCTGCTCGCCGGCAAGATGGGCTGCTCGGACTGTCATAACCCGCACGGCTCGACGGCACCGAAACTCTTGGTGCGCGACTCCGTCACCGAAACCTGCACGAATTGCCACGCCGAAAAGCGCGGTCCGTTTCTGTGGGAGCACGAGCCGGTAACGGAGGATTGCACCATTTGCCACACGCCGCACGGTTCGAGCAATCCGACCCTGCTAAAAACCCGCGTTCCTTTTTTGTGCCAGGAATGTCATAGCGGCGATCATGGGGCGCAGGTCAACAGTGGCGCGAATCTGCAGTCGGGCGCGCTCACCACCGTGAATGGCATCAATCCCCTGCCGAACGCCGCGGCTCGGGTTCAGTTGGTGGGTCGCGGCTGCCTGAATTGCCATGTGCTCATTCACGGATCAAACCATCCGGCCGGCGCCAAGTTTCAACGTTGAAAATTCATGAAGTACCGGCATTCAAAAGGTCAGTGATTCATGAAGCAACCTCGTATCGTTGCCGGACTGTGTGGGATGAGCCTTCTGGGGGCGCTCTTCAATATCGCAGCCGCGGCAGATGAGCCGCCGACCGCGGAGGTGAAGGAACTGACCCAACCGCAAGACAGTGTCGAAGCTAGCGTCGGGGACGTGACGCAGAAGTCCTTCAAGTTTGGCGAATATAACGGGCTGGAAAACAAGGGCGTATTCGGCAACGGCGCGTTCGACATCCGCAGTCCGCAGGCCTACGACAGCGACAGCGCCGCGCGTTGGCGCATTTTCGGGACGGATCTTGGCCTCGATACGCGCAACGTCGCGGGCGAATATGGCATTCAAGGACTGTTCCGGGTCACCGCGAGCCTCGATGAGATAATCCACAACATCTCAGACAGCTATTCGACGCCGTATATCGGCGGAACCTCAGGCATGCTTACGCTGCCTGCGACGTGGCTGATTCCGTTGGTGCCGCGCGTCAGCGCCACCGCTGCGAATGCGCGCGGGCTCTCCAGCAATGTGAGCGATGCCAGCAGCCTCGTCGCCGGCGTTCTGACAGCGCCCACGGTGGCGCAGCTCGCGACCTCGGCGGCGATCCAGGGTGCCGATCTTCCCGCGTTCGCCGAAGAGGACTTGTATACCCTGCGCAAACGCTACTCCGCGGGCGTCGACTTGATGCCGAGCCCGAAGTGGGAATTCTCCGTCGGCGGGCAGCACGAGGAGCGAAACGGTGCTAAGCCGATGGGCAGCATCAGCGCGACGACGGGTGGCGATATTTCCACCATTCTCGCCGATCCGATCGACCAGACGACCGACACCTTATCCGCGAAATTGGGCTATCACGACCGCGGCAAGTTCATTCAACTCGCCTACAACGGATCGATTTTCAAGAATAAAATCGACGGCCTCACCTGGACGAACTGGGCGCAGCCGACCAGCGACATGACCATGAGCAGCGCGCCGGGCAACCAATCGCACCAGCTCGCGCTCACCGCGGGCTATGACTTCTCGCCCTTGACGCGCCTCGTCGGCAGCGCCGCCTACACCCGCAACACCCAGAACGACGACTTCCTGGTCGATAGTAGTACGCCGCTGGTGCCGCGAAACTCGTTGGACGGACTCGTGGTAACCGAGGCGCTAAATCTCAAGCTCACCAGCCGGCCGACGAAGAAGCTGAACCTCGCGTTCGCCTATAAGTTCGACGAGCACGATGACAAGACGCCGGTGAGCACCTATGCCTTTTACGATGCCAATGCTGCCCCGAGCGGAACGAACATCAATTCAGCCTTTGCCACAGCCTTAGGGGTGCCGGTCGCGCTGCTATCGAGTAACGTCAATGTAAACTCCAATCGCCCCTACAGCCGCCGGCTCAATCAAGTGACCGCGGATGCGGATCTGAAGCTCACCCCGACCGAGACCTTAAAAGGCAGCCTCGGGTACAACCAGCTCGAGCGGTGGTGCACCGGAACGTGGATCGATTGCATGGACGCGGACAAAACCCGCGAAGGCACTGCCGCCTTGGAATTGCGCTCCAATTTGACGCAAAGTCTCAACACGAGCTTGGGTTATACCTACTCCAAGCGTACCTCGAACTACAACCCGGATGCCTTCTTGGCACTGGTGCCGATGGCGAACGTGAGCCCCACGGGCGCCCTGGCAGGCGCGTCCGCGTACTCTTACTTGACCGAAAACGGCCTCACGGGCTATGGCCCGGTAGCGGGCTATGCGGCGACCACCGGCAACGCGAATCTGTTCTTTCCCTTGAACAATCAGCTCGCGAACGCGACTTACCAAAACCAAAATCGCATCAGTGAGGTCATGGGGCTGCTGCGCTACAACTCAGCTCCGCGCACCCGCGATCGCGTGCGGGGCAATGCGAACTGGCAGGCCACGGATATGCTGTCGCTGCAGGGAAATTTGGATTTTCGCGCCGATACCTACACCGATTCGACCTACGGTCTGCTCAATGATCGGGATGCCGCGGGAACCCTGGAAGCGACCTTAACACCCACTCCGACGTTGAGTATGTCGCTCTTTTTCACTTACGAGGACCAGCGCTCGCAAAGCGGTGGCAACTCCTATACCGCCAACAGCGCGGCAACCAACGTCGCCGGCTTTACCGCGATCTCCGGAGGATGTTTCCCGACGATAGCAACCCGAAACGCCGTCAACAAAATCGATCCGTGCACGAATTGGGAGACCAATATGCAGAACAGGACCAATGTGTATGGTTTCTCCGTCGATCGCAAGAACCTGTGGAAGAGCCGGTTGGAGTTGGGTGGCCAAGTGACCGTCAGCCACGCCGTCGATAGCAACAACGTCTTCGGTGGCAACTACGTCAACAATCCGCTGGCCGTAGCCGGCGCGCCGGCCGGCACCACCGCCGCATATTACATACACACCAGTCCGCTGCCGCCAGTACTCGATGACGTGCTCCAGGTGCAACTGACCGCCCGCTACGCCTTAACCAAGGCCTCGACGCTGCGCCTCACCTACATCTTTGCCGACATGAGCTCGAGCGACTATGCCTACCCGGGCTATCAACTGGGCGGCCTTGCGGCACAATTGCCCTCCGGACAGATCTCGCCGCACTACGTCGATAACATCATCGTCCTCGCCTATTCGGCGCGCTTCTAATGTCCGGCGTGCGCCCACATCCGAAGGAATTTCCACCATGAGTAGTCAAGCTCCGGGCGCGCTGCGCCGACTCTGGAACACCTTGCGACGTCCAAGCGCCAAATACTCGATCCTGGCGTTGCTGATCGTCGGCTTCATTTCCGGAATCATCTTTTGGGGTGGCTTTAACACAGGTCTCGAGGCGACCAACACCAAGGCGTTTTGCATCAGTTGCCATGTGATGCATGACAACGTCTACCAGGAGTACGTGGGCACGGTGCACGACATCAATCGCAGCGGAGTGCGGGCCATTTGCTCGGACTGTCATGTGCCGAAAGATTGGACGCACAAAATGGCACGCAAAATCGTGGCGAGCAACGAGGTCTGGCAGACGTTGATGGGTACGATCGATACCCGCGCCAAGTTCGAAGCGCATCGCATGCAGCTCGCGACCCATGTATGGAAGGTAATGAAGGAATCAGACTCCCGCGAGTGCCGCAATTGTCACTCCTTCGAAGCGATGAATAGCGCAAAGCAACGACCGCTCGCCCAAAAGATGCATGCGGAGGCGCAAACCTCGGGCAAGACATGCATCGATTGCCACAAGGGCATCGCCCACCTCTTGCCGAAGGAGTACAACGAAGATGAGTAGTCCTGAAGTGCGCGCGGAGGAGGAGTGAGCCTATGCGTGAATCGATCGCATGGTTAGCCGGGGCGATAGTGCTCGTGGCCCTGAGCGCCGGCTGCACCCGAGAGGTGAGCTACAAGGCGGATATTGTCCCGATCTTTCAGGAGCGCTGTATGGTATGCCACGCCGATGGCGCCCCGGGCTGTCTCGTCAGTGGGTTTAGTTTGGCCAGCTATGAGAGCCTTATGAAAGGCACGAAGTTCGGCCCCATGATCGTGGCAGGCCAGAGCACCAACAGTAATCTCTTGGTCTTGGTGAAACACCAGGCAGACCCCTCGATTGCGATGCCGCGAAGCCAAACCCCCGGCAAGCCCTCCGAATGGCTCATGCCCGCTCAAATCGACACAATTGAGAAGTGGATCGATCAAGGCGCGAAGAACAATTGAAACACTCACCGTTCGGTCACAGGATTTGCCCGCGTGCCTAAGACCTCCCCCGAGGACCACAACGCTAAAGGCCCCGCGAATGGGAATGGGGGCGAGGCTTCCGCGCCGCGACAGTCGAGTTTTTCTCGCGAAGAGTTGATTGCGTGCGGTGAAGGCAAGCTCTTCGGACTGGGAAGTCCGCGGCTGCCCTCAGGTCAAATGCTGATGGTCGATCGGATTACTCAAATTTCGCTCACCGGCGGCGCCTATGGGCGCGGCGAATTACACGCCGAACTCGACATCGATCCCTCGCTCTGGTTCTTCGCGTGTCACTTTCGCGGCGACCCGGTGATGCCGGGGTGCTTAGGGCTTGACGCCATGTGGCAATTAGTCGGCTTTTTCATGGCCTGGAGCGGCCAGCGCGGCTTGGGCCGCGCACTTGGCGTCGACGAGGTGCGATTTTTTGGGCAAGTGCTGCCGCAAGTGAAACGCGTGAGCTATCACATCGACATCAAGCGCATCATCACGCGCCGCCTCATCATGGCAACCGCCGAAGGGTCGCTCGCCTCCGATGGACAAAAAATCTATAGCGCGAGCGGCTTGCGCGTAGGATTGTTCGAGAACGCGAACGCGCTGCAGCCGCCCGCGACCGGCGTCGCCGCCTGATGCGTCGCGTGGTCGTTACCGGTATGGGCATCGTCTCATGCTTGGGGAATGATCTTGACCCCGTCAGCCTCGCGCTCGCGGAAGGCCAGTCCGGTATCCGCACAGCGCCAGGCTATCTCGAAAGGGGCTTGCGCAGCCAGGTCGCCGGGATTCCGCAGATTAAGATCGAGCAGCACCTGGACCGGCGCGATCTGCGATTCATGGGCGATGCCGCGGCGTATGCCGCGATTTCCCTGAAGGCCGCGATATTGGATGCGGGCTTGACGGAAGCCCAAGTGAGTCACCCGCGCACCGGTCTCATCGCCGGCAGCGGCGGCGGGTCCCCGGCCAACGTGGTCGAGGCGGCGGATATCCTGCGCGCCCGCGGGGTGCGAAAAATAGGCCCCACCCGCGTGCCGCGCACCATGTGCAGCACCGTCGCCGCCTGTCTCGGCACCGCCTTTCACATCAAGGGGGTGAGCTTTTCCGTGACTTCCGCGTGCGCGACAAGTTCGCATTGCATCGGGGTGGGGGCGGAGCAGATCCGCTGGGGAAATCAGGATGTGATGTTGTGCGGCGGCGGAGAAGAAGAACACTGGTCCTTGAGTGCGTTGTTCGATGCCATGGGCGCGCTGTCTTCGGCGCGAAACGATGTGCCGGCAAGCGCTTCGCGCGCCTACGATGCGGGCCGCGATGGATTCGTGATCGCAGGCGGGGGAGGCATGATCGTGCTTGAATCCCTCGAGCATGCGAGCGCGCGCAACGCGCGAATTTATGCCGAATTGGTCGGCTACGGAGTGACCGGCGATGGGCAGGACATGGTGCAGCCCTCGGGGGAGGGCGCGGTGCGCTGCATGCAACAGGCGCTTGCCACCGTCGCCTCGCCGATCGGCTACCTCAACACCCACGGCACCTCGACTTCGATCGGAGACCTGATCGAACTGAAGGCAGTGCGCGAGGTGTTTGGCGAGGCTATGCCGCCGATCTCCTCCACCAAATCCCTATCCGGCCACTCGCTTGGCGCGGCCGGCGTGCAGGAGGCGATCTATTGCCTGCTCATGATGCGCGATGGATTCATCGCGGGTTCCGCCAATATCGACGAACTCGATGGGGCCTGCGCGGCGTACCCGATTCTCCGCGCGACAGAACGGCGCCGCCTTAACACGGTCATGTCGAACAGTTTCGGCTTCGGCGGCACAAACGCCGCGTTGGTGTTTCAGCGCTGCTGAAGAGGGCTCGGCCGAAGGGCACGGCGACGGCGACAAGTAACACCCCGCCGTCGGGCTCTCAGGCGACCCGCGGGCCACAGCCAGTGTGTCATCAACGGGACATCGTATATCGTCGGCGAACCTCCCGCGCAACTGCGGTGAGGGTTGGAAACTCCCTTAACTTTGATCGGGAGGCGTGCCGAATTTATAGACGGGATCGCCGCTATATTTGGAACGCATGAAAGCGAATATCTTCCAAAGATCATCCGCGATCTTGATGATGGTGCCGAACGGCGGTGCAACACTTTGCGGCATTCCGCCCGTCGGCGGCGATCGGAAGGCGACCATGGCAGCTTAGGTGGTTGGCAATCTCGGCCACATTCCTGAGTCCGCCAGCGTGATGCAGTTTAGGTGCCGTGCCGGTCATTTCAGCGATGCGATACCGGGCATGGAGGATTGCACGCGCGACGATTCTGCTTCGGCAATTACCTATTCTCGCCCAACGTAAGCGCGCGTAGATTCATCCCCAAGCACCGGCTGTCTGTGCGGATGGCGCGAATGAGTCGGATAATCATTCTCATTGGAACAACGCCATGGATACACTCGGTTGGGTTTCGCTAAAAGCCGGCTGCGCAATCCGCGTTGTTGATTTCGCCCGGACAGCTGGCAGTGCCTAAACACATTCGACGCCTGCTTGGGATACTCGCGGTTATTGCGATGTTGTTTGTGGCCGGGAAAATGTACTTCCCACCGAAATCCTTCGGGGTGTATGGACATTATCGTGCCGCGTCGGTTGAGGAAATCGCGGCGGCTCATCCGACGTACCTCAGTCCCGATTCCTATTCCGCCGCCTACCCCAAGGAGTACGAGACGTGGTCCGCCGGCATACACAAAGTCGTCAAATGCCAGATCTGTCACACGACCGTAGGAAAGACAATGACTATGGCGTCGCTTGCGAGCACACCGCCGCTCTCTGCTTCGGTCACACTGCCCGCCGCGGGCGACTCGCGCAAGCTCTGCGTCAAGTGCCACGAGAAAATCGCCGGGCGACCGGATTATATGCCGCAGATCGAGGTCGACAGCCATTCGAAGGGACAAGCGTGCACGGCCTGCCACAATCCACATTCACCGCTATTCTCCAGTTCGGGCCAGCCCATTGTGCCCGCCGGCGGCGCCGGCACCGTCGATATTGCCGCGGGTAAGAAACTGTCCGCGACTTGCGCGGCCTGCCATGGGCCCGAAGGCGTGAGCGCGACCGCGATGTTTCCGAATCTTGCCTGTCAAAAGCAGCCGTATCTTGGCTGGCGCGTTGACGGATTTCCAGAGCGGAAAGCGCGCAAATCCGGTGATGGGCGGAATCGCGAAAATCTTGAGCGCGGCCGACATACAAAATGTCGCCGCATATTTTTCAGGCATGTCCTGCAAATAGTAGATCCGGCATGTGCGTTTGGTCACGACATGAAAAAAGGCGAACAGATGAGCGAAGCTAAATCAATCACGGATCCGGGCGGGCCGGCGCGGTTTCATTTCCATGCTCGGCAAGATGTGTGCAACGACGGCCGTTTGTTCGGGTGTCGGCACGGTTTCGCTGAAGAATCTTGCTGCCGCCGCATCGGCGGCATCGGCGGCTCGGCGAAGCCGGAATTTCCGGCGGCCGGCCCGGTGCCGGCATACGATTGGACCAAACATCGCTGGGCATTCGGAGTCGACTCGACACGCTGCATCGGCTGCTTGCGCTGCGTCGAGGCCTGCAAGGTCGAAAACAAAGTCCCGTTCAATCCACAGAATTTCCGCACCTGGGTCGAGCGTTACGTATATCTCGAGGGCGAGGATAAGCCACGCGTCGACACGCAATCCGATCCCGTGAACATCGCCGCGGCGACCTCTCCACAGGATTATCGCTTCAGCAATCGGTACCGCGACAAAAAGGTGACGAAGGCTTTCTTCGTGCCGAAGCTCTGCAACCAATGCGAAAATCCTCCATGCGTACAGGTTTGTCCGGTCGGAGCCACCTACAAGACGCCGGATGGGATAGTGCTCATCGATGAGAAATATTGCATCGGCTGCCGGTACTGTGTTCAGGCCTGTCCCTATGGTGCGCGATATTTCAACGAAGAGACGCAAACCACCGACAAATGCACCTGGTGCTATCACCGGATAACCAAAGGGCTGAAGCCGGCCTGCGTCGAGGTTTGCCCGGTGCAAGCCCGAGTCTTCGGCGATTTGAATGATCCGGCGAGCGATGTCAGCGTATTCGTCCGATCCCATCCGATCAGCGTGCTCAAGCCGTGGACCGGAAACGGACCGCATGTGTTCTACAACGGGATCGACGGCGAGGTGTCGTGATGGGTGCGTTCATGCAGGTCGCGGACTTCATCGTGTCTCCCTTCAGTGGTTACGTTTACCCGAATGAAACCGTGCTGCCTTGGAGCGTGTTGATTGTCATTTACCCCTACATCACCGGATTGGTCGCGGGTGCTTTCATCGTATCGAGTCTCTATCACACGTTTCACATGGAGAGCTTCAGGCCGGTTGCGCGTCTGGCGTTGCTCTCGGCATTTGCCTTTCTGTGCTTCGCACCGGTCGCATTATTGTCCCACCTCGGACATCCGGAACGGGCGCTCGAGGCGATCTGGACGGCTCATTGGACTTCGGCTTTTGCGGCCTTTGGGTACGTCGCGGGCTTCTACGGAATCCTGCTGGTTCTGGAGATCTGGTTCGCTTTCCGCGTCGATATCGTGGCGATGTCGCAATCCTCCAAAGGTGCGATGGCGCGGATTTATCTGCTGCTGACGCTGGGTTCGACCGATGTTTCCGAACCTGCGCTTGCCTACGACCGCCGGTGGACCAAGGTACTGGCGGCCGTCGGCATTGGAGCTGCTGCCGGCTTGCACGGATACGTAGGCTTCGTCTTCGCTTCGCTGAAGTCGCGCGAATGGTGGTCCTCGGATCTCATGCCGATCATTTTCATCCTGTCCGCGGTGGTCTCCGGCGTGGCCGTGCTGGTCCTCGTCTACGTGGTGTCCTCGAAAGTGCGTAAGGCCGCGATCGACGAGAATTGTTTGACCGGATTGGCCCGAGTCCTTTGGGCCTTTCTACTCGTTACCATCGTCGTCGAGACGCTCGAGTACGTGGAGATGTTCTACCGGCGCATTGAGGGCATCGAGATGATCAAGCAGACTGGTGGCCGGCCCGATCAGCATCGGAATCGCCATCCAGGCTCTGTTTTCTCTGCTTCCGTTCGTCATCTTGACCGTGCTGCTCGCCCGCAAGGTTCGCGCCAAGCCGCTGATTGCCTGGATGAGCGTCTCGTCGCTGCTGCTGATGTGCGCGGTGCTCGCGATGCGCTGGAATGTGGTGATCGGCGGCCAAGAGCTGTCCAAGACTGCAAAGGGAATCCTGACCTTCATCCCCGGACTATGGGGGCGCGAGGGGGTTGTATGGGCCGCGAGTTTGCTGTGCGGCAGTTTCGTATTCTTATGGGCGCTGGCGCGTTTGCTGCCGCCCTGGGAACCAGTTCGAATGTCGGAATGAGGATAAGATCATGCGCAATCTCACCACATTGAAATCGGGTTTGATGGCGGTCCTGGCGATCTGCGCCGGGTGTAGCCAAGAAGCCAGCTTCAAGCAAGTCAGCTTCAAGAGTGACATTTTCCCCATCTTCCAGGAGCGCTGCATGACCTGTCACGCACTCGGCGCCCCCGGCTGCGTCGTCAGCGGATTCAGTGTGGCGACGTACGAGACCCTGATGAAGGGCACGAAGTTCGGTCCTATGGTCATTCCCGGCAACAGTGCCGACAGCAACTTATTGAGACTGGTCAAACACCAAGCGGATCCCTCGATTGCGATGCCGAGGAGTCAAACGCCGGGCCAGCCTTCTGAATGGCTCAAGCCGCAGCAAATCAATTTGATCGAGGCGTGGATCAATCAGGGTGCGAAGGACAACTGAACTCAGGCATTTTCGTTTCTTGTTGAAGGACTCGGTGTGGCTTTCGATGATCGTTGACCGGCTAGGTGAGACTACCCTAACCGACGACTGACTGCTAAAAGCCAGCGGCGCCATCTCGAGCGCATCCATGGCCAGCTTGGTCCAAAGGCCCTGCACATCGCCCAGCCGACGATCGTGGTTGGATCCGCCCTACCACCATCCGCGCCGCTTAAACCACAGGATCGGCACCAAGATACTGAGCGCAATGAGCACCAGACCGTAGGGATATCCCCAACGCCAGGAGAGTTCCGGCATATTGTGGAAGTTCATGCCGTACATGCTGGCGATGAGTGTCGGCGGAATGCCCACCACTGACACGATGGTGAGCACTTTGAAGATGTCGTTCTGCTCCGTGTTGATGAAGCCTAAAATCGCGTCCAACAGAAATTGCGTCTTTCCGGACAAATGTGCTTCGAAGTCAACCAACGAAGCCAGGTCCTGTTGCGCGGTGTCTAAGCGCGTTTTCACTTGCGATAACCAATCCGCGGCCATTTTCAGCACATAGCCGATGATTCGCTGCAGACCCAGCAAACTCTCGCGAATGCGTGACAGCTGGTCTCCCGCAGCACCTACCGCGCTTAAGTTTGCGCGCAGCGCGCGCGAGGAGCGCTTTTTCGCTTTGGCAGAAACTGCCTGAGGGCCAAACACCTGCGCCGAGATCACGGCCATATCGCTATTCAACTTTTCCAGCCGGTCGGCGTTGATATCCACGATGCCTTCGATCAGCGCAGCGAACACGGTTAGGCCGTCCGCGCACAACCCCCTGCCGACATCCGCCTCGACCTGAGTAAAGGCCTGCAGCACGGAATACCGGATGGTGACTAACAATTCCGGGGAAAGAATAAATCCCAATGGTATCGCCGCGAAACCTGCGGCTTCATCCTGTCGGGCAAGTGGCATGCTGAGATACAGCACCTGTTCCTCCGCCCGTAAGCGGCTTGATGTCTCGATTTCCTGCAAAGATTCCCGCGAAGGCACTCGAATGCCGGCCTCCGCCGACACGCGCGCGATCTCATCCGACGTGGGATTGAGCAAATCGACCCAGAAAGCCTTCGCGATGAGCGGCGCTTCTTCACCCGATTTCGAAAAATGAGCATTCAGCATGAAGTCAACCCAAGGACGGCCGTCTTAATCGATTGCGCCCAGGCTATCATTTGTGAGCCTTGAAAGTAGTAACGGCGATTCGCATCTCAGCCTGGCACTCCGGACAATGTGGCATTCGCCTTCTCGACATCGCGCTCGGGTCCCGGTGTCATACGAAAGTGGGCACCTATACCCCGAACCGCCAACTGTCATAATCACCTCTGGTTTCCCTGCGCTGCCTAAGCAAATTGGTTACTCTAAAGGCGCAAGGCGCCTTCAATGGCGCGGATAAAGAAGAGCGGATAAGTACAAAACGGATGTGATCACGTGCCTGCCGGTTCCGACGATTCGTCCAACCTACAGAAATACTGGGCCTTTATAAGCTACACCCACGCTGATCGCGCGTGGGCCGACTGGCTGCATCGGGCTATTGAGCACTATAAAATTCCCCGCCGGCTCATTGGCGTCACGACCGCGAGCGGCCCGGTTCCTACGCGCATTGCCCCGGTTTTTCTCGATCGCGCGGATCTGGCCGCAAGCACCGATCTCGATGCAACAATTGCCGACGCGTTGAGCGCGAGCCGCTCCTTGATCGTGATTTGTTCGCCGGCAGCGACCGGCTCGACGCGGGTGATTCAAGAAATAGAGTGCTTCCGCAGGAAATCCGATCGGCTCCTTGCTCTCATTGTCGCCGGCCGCCCGAACGCAGAGGAACGCGGCGGTGATGCAATGGAGGAATGCTTCCCGCTGCCTTTGCGTGGCGCGCAACTCGCGGAGACGCGAAGTGTGCCGTTCGCTGCGGACGCTCGACCGGGTAAGGGCGGCCGGCAAGAGGCGTTGCTCAAGCTTATTGCCGGCATCTTGAACCTCAATCTCGATCAACTTCGCCAGCGCGATACTCAACGCCGGCGTCTGCGCTGGGCTGTCGTGACCGCCATTTGTTTGGCCGGCATGGTGTGCGCGTCCGCCTTGGCGCTATATGCTTGGAATCAACGCGATGCCGCTCTTCAGGCTCAGGCACGCTTACTCACCGAGGCTGCGGCCCAACACCTCAAGGGCTCGGAGGTCGCCGCCGCACAAGGCATCATCCTCGAGGTTCTTACGATAGGGGCCCACGCAAGCAGTGACACCCCATGGCAAAAAATTGCCACCAGTGCGTCCCAATCGGCCGCCGCATGAGCCAATTACCGACCTCTTCGCCTCCACAAAAACCTAACCAAATACAACCCCGGTATCACCACAATGAGCCACGGCAAAATAAACGCAACCGCCGTGATCGCCTGCGAAATCCCTTCCGACAGGTTGCCAAAGAAGTCCCTTAAGGACTCGCGAATGGGCCGCCAAAACGCCTTACTCTCGGTCACGGAGAAATGGACGGTGACAATATCGGTGGTGGTGCGCTTGGTTTGATATGCGGCCTGCCCGGTCGCTTGTTCCAAATTGCTCTGCACCGTCGACAGCTCCGAGGCGACTTTAATGGCGGCGTCAATGTTGCTCGCCGCCTTGCGCTGCAACTCGAGCAGTTGCTGACGGTAGGTCGTCAGCATCTCGATTCGCGCTTGAGTATCTTGAATGGCATCCGCCAGATCCTCGACCTGGGTCGAGCGGTGCTCGAGTCGCCCCAGGCCGGCAACAAAGGCAATCAGATCCGCAACGGCCGAGGGGTCAATGCGCACCTTGGCGAGTCCCGAGGAAAATTGACCGGTTGAAACGTCGGATTGAAGAATGGCGCAGTGATTGGCGGTGTCCGCCGTGCAGCGATCAACAAGACGTTGAAAGCTCGATTGCAGCGCCGATTCTGCCACCTCGACCGTCACACTGTGCTCGCGACTCAAGGTGCTGTGCGTAGAATTCGCGCGTTGCGCTTGAGTCACCATCAGCGCCTGAGATTCTCCGACCACGTGGCCGTTTCGATTGCATGCCGTTACGCTGCATAAAAAAAGCCCACTTAAAGCAAGGATGTTTGCAAACCGAATGGCGCGAATCGATGTCGCGTTATGTCCTGGTTTATTCATTCTGTAGGTTCCTTCCTCTAGCGATAACCGACGGTCGAGCGGCTGACCTGACTGTTTATTCAAGCCTCCCAAGGATCAACCAGCTCAATGTCGCACCCCGCGAAGTCACGGCCGTTTCGAGTCACCAGGCGCGCCTGATGGGCAAGCGTGATGGCGGCGATCATCGCATCGAACTGACTGAGGGGCCTGCCTGAAGATTTTCGCTGAGCCGCGATATGGGCGTAAAGATCCGCGGCGCGCGAGTCAAAGGGTAAAATCTTCTCCTCAAAATCCTCTGCGAATATCCCGCGCGTCGCCTGCGTGAGCTTCTCCCGCCGTGCACTCTTCGGCAGCAGGGCAACTCCGTACATAATTTCAGCCTGCGTGATCGTGGTGGTGAAAAGCTGGCTGCGCGGCTGCGACTCCAGCCACTGCAGGACCCCCGCACGGGGAACCGGCCGCAGAAGTTCCGAGAGCACATTCGTGTCGAGAATCAGCATCGGTTACTCGAGGTTGACTTCCCGGATGGCCTCTCGCGGCGCAATTTCAAGCTCGATGCCGCCCAAGGGTTCAATCCGTGCCCGAATGGCACGAACCAAGGACTTAGGTTTGCCGCTATCGCTGAGCACGGCAGCCCTCAAGATGGCACGCGCTTCCTCTTCCATGGAGCGATTGTTCCGCGCCGCCCGCACCCGCAGCTTCTTCTTCACCGCATCATCCAAATCCCGAATTGTCATGCTTCCCATGGGTGTTCCGTTGAAGGCCTATATGCATGCATTGTAATCAATGAATGCAATGCATGCAATGCATGCAATGCATGCAAAAGCCTCTAGTGGGTGAGTTCTTTGCGGGCGACGAGCGAAAAGTTGCCCTTTGGTTTGAAATAGCCAATCCTATGCTCGGCAACATATCGCGGAGCAACCTGATTCGTATCGGCAAGCAAAGGCGTTTGCTTAGCTTTGTGGTTTCTGCTCGCGAAGCGGAGAACGCGACACCTTGCTGACGACCGCTGTTCGAAATAGATTCACTCCGCCGGTAAAACCTCAAGGGCAAAGTGCCGATGCCCCCGCCGAACGCGATATGTCTCGAAATCATCGCGATCAATGGTAAATATCGTGCGCGTATCCAGGGCTTCGGCCGCCGTCACCAGTGACGCGTCCGCCAGATCCATGGGACGATCCGCATACAGTTCCATCAGTTCGAACGCACGGATCAGCGATGCCTGCTCGAAGAACCAGACCGACATGGCATTTTTAGCGACAAATTCCCGCAGTCGATTTGATCCTGTGCTCTGCGGCTGCAGCATATGGAATGCTTCCGTCAGGACTGCCACAGTGGTCCCGATCGGCGCGCGTATCGACCTTAAGGTCTTAACGCAACGTTTGTGGTGCTCATCTTGGGGATCGAACAGCGCCACCAACGGTCCGGTATCGACCAGAATCACCGCTTGAGCTTCCTTTTGAGTGCGAGCCTCACTCCACGACGAGTGTCCGAGGAGGAGGCAATGGCAGAGCCGCCGGACCCTAGCTCGAGCTTGCTGTAGACCTCATAGGCGCTGCGAACAGGTGCGTCGCGCACTTGAGTCTGCAACGCGCGCACGCCTCGCTTCAGCACCTCAGAAATGGGTAAACCCGTCGCCGCCCGCACTTCGTTTAAGGCGCGCTCCGTCTCCTTGTCAAACCTCACGGTGCGTGTGGCCATAAGTCGCCTCCTGTATTACACATTGTAATACAGCGCGCTTTCACGGTCAATTTCGGCGGATTTCCCGACTACGCAGCCTTCTCAGCCTCACTTCTAACATACCGCGACAAGTGAAACGCAGCGAGCGCTACGTCAGATGGTGAAATCATCGTCGGCGCATCGCCAATGAGGCCGGGCCACATCTTAGGTTCGATAACCCAAACATTCCCTCTCGGCTCCGGTTGCTCAACGTACCAACCTGGAAAAACCACAACGCCCCGCACCAAGAATCGCTTGCCTGTGGATGCCTTCAACAGCTTTTCCAGCCAATTAGCCGCCGCAGCGACTTGCTCCAAGGGATTTCGATCCGGCACCTCACCGGCAACGGTGAGTGTGTCTCCCTCCACGACCACCTTTGCCTTAGGCCACGGCTTGCTCCAGGTCTTGGTCTCGATGGCATGTATGCCGTGCGTGCCAATCACCACATGGTCGAGATTAAAGCCGTCACCGGGAATATCGTGGAGCACCTGTCCACCATCTTCGCGCAAGCGCTCGAGAAATTGCCCCACCGCACGCTCACCATCCCGACCCTGCCTTAAGCTGCGGACTTTCCTGCGAATGACAACGAAACGCCAACCCGCGTATATCAGAGCGGCCACTGCGAGCAGCGTAAAAAGAATCGGCCGCCGCGGCGAATGGGTCAGATATCCATACCATTCATAGAACGCAATCGCGCAGAAGCAACCCGCCGCAAAAAGGGTTCCGAGAGCTTCATCGTTGATCCAGCGATCGATTTCCTTGTCGACAGATTCGCCGGGAAGCCGTAAAGGCTTGGCTTTGAGAGGTGATTGGCCGGACATTCCCTGTCTCCGAGGCTTCAAGAAGCCTCAATCTGCCACCTTTACTTCTCCGCTTCGGTGACGCGAATCTCTATTTGACAGTAAGTGACCCTTTCCACCGCTGAAACTAGTGCGAATCCCTCTCCCCTCTGTAAACTCTTGGGCCTTGGAATAAGACTCTAAAGCAACGGATAGCCCATGACCTGGCGCACCGCCATCGGCTTGACCCCGACTGCATCGGATCTCGCCCAAGATCTCTTGAAGGCCGCGGAACGGCATGGCCTATTGGGCTGGCAACACGATGCCACGGCTGACGCCATCCGCAACGGCGACCACGTCATCAATCTCGCCAACATTCACTTGGAATATGCCGCTGCGCCGCGCTTGGTACGCCGCACGCTATTGCAGAAATACTTCTCCATGTTGCAGAAGTCGCCGGTATCGAAACTCTGGTCTCTGGCGCAGACCAAGATTTGTCCTCTCTTAAGGTCCCGCTACGACCGCGTGACGATTGACATAGATAACCGCCGAAAAAAGGACCCCGTGCCGCCGCGCGCGGCGCGCCGCTTCATCGGAAACATCGATCAAATCCTAGGTTACGATCATGGCCAGACCGTCTCGAGCGTGAGCTTCTCACGACTCGGCCGCGCCTTTGGCGTTCATTCCTAGAATCTCCTCGTGGGCACCGGTCAAGCCCCACTCGACGATGGAGTCAAGCACCGGTTGTAGTCCGCGACCCAGGTCAGTAAGGCTGTACTCTACTTTTGGCGGGACGACATCGTACTGCTTGCGGTGAATAAGGCCTCGATGCTGAAGCTCTTTGAGCTCGCGGCTCAAGACTCGCGGAGTCACCGGCTTGCCCAACGTGCCTTTAAGCAATGAGGTTCGGATCTCCCCGTAACGGTACGGTCGCTGGATCAAAATCCAGAGAATACGAAGTTTGTACTTCCCACCGACGACCTGGCTGAACCCCACGGCGGGACACAATCTCAATTCCGACGGTGCCTTCTTGCGCGCCATTGAACGCTCCTAGCAAAGCCAATTTGTTGCGTTCGACCTCGATCGCGGCCGCTGACAGTATCCTTTTTGTCCATACTTGCGATTCCGTACCACCAATAATACGCTTTCCACCTCAGCGCAAGAGGTCATGCATGAACTCACTTCTGAATCGCCGCTCCATCCTCGCACTGGCCAGTGGCGCGCTTATCGCATCGCGCGCCGCATGCGCCCAAGTTGCTCAACAGGGAATTCCGACCATGCAAAAATCAATCGATTCGAATTGCGCCGCCTACCTCGACGCGTGGTCACGCAAGGACCTCGATGGCATCGCCATCCATCTCCATCCGGAGGTTCATTTCAAAGGTCCCATGCAGGAACTCAACGGTCGCGACGCCGTGCTGGCGGCGTCGAAGCGCATCTTCCCGCTGCTCGAGCGTCTCGAGGTTCGCGCACGATTCGTGTCAGGCAATCGCGCAATGTTCGCCTACGACTTTGTCTGCCGCGAACCGATCGGCGTGTGCCGGACCGCGGAATTGATACGATTCGAGGACGGACTTATTCGCGACATCGAGCTCTTTTTCGATGCGCGCCCGTTCGAAGCCATGCAACGGGCGCAGGCCGATCGCGCCATTGCGAAATGAGCGCTGCAATACGCTTCGCGCCGCGTCTTCTGCTCGCGTTCAGTAGCCTCTGCTTGGCGGCTGGTGGTGCCGCACACGCGCTGGCCTTTCCGAAGGCCGCAACGGTGGCCGAGCACTCGGCCCTGCCGCCCTTTTTTTCAGCGGCGTTCAAGGGCCTGTGGCTCTGCGATTCCATAACTTCTGTCGCTCTCGCGCTGGCATTGGGTTCAATTGCTGCCTTTCCCGGACTGGCGTCGAGGTCTCTGGTCATGCTTCTGGCACTGGCGCCACTCGCTTGCGCGACGGCGATCTTTGCAACGATGGGCAATTTCTTTGCAGGCCATGTCATGCTGCTGGCCGGTACTCTCGCCCTCATTGGTGGCGCCCGGTCTTAAGCTAAGGCCGCATCCGCGCCGCCCAGCGATACAAGAGAAACACCGTAAGCGCGAACACGCCGCTCCCGATCCAGACCGCGATGTTATCGGCAAACTCATCGCCGACCACGGCCAGCGGAAAGTCCTTGCCCGAGAAGGCGACGAAGGCGGCGATGATCACGCCCACCAAGTCCCTCGCCGACGATCATGCCCGAGGCCAGCAACACGCCGAGCTGCTTGGTGGCCTCGGGTTTGGAGGCGCGCTCTGCCCGGCGATCGAAGTACCAGCCGACGATCGCCCCGACCACGACCATCAGTGTGCTCTGCGTCGGCAAGTAGATCCCCAGGCCGACGGCGAGCGGCGAGAGGTGCGCCTAGGTGGTAAATCGGCGCAGGATTTCGTCGGCGGCGATCGCCAGCACGCCGATCAGCGCGCCGATCCGGATCAGACTCCAGTCGACGTTGTGCTGGATCACGCCCTGCGCCAGCGCCGAGATCAGGCCGGCCTGCGGCGCCGGCAGCGGGTGCTCATGGTGCGGGCCCGGAGCGCCGGCGAAACCGTAGGCATGGTTGAGCAGATCGAGGATCGGCGGAATGATTGCTGCGCCGGCCATGACTCCAATGACCAGCGCCACCTGCTGTTTCCACGGCGTGGCATCGACGAGCTGGCCGGTCTTCAGATCTTGCAGATTGTTATTGGCGATGGCAGCCACCGTGAACACCACCGCGGTGACGAACAGCGCGTAGGCCACCAGCGCCGTGTCGCCGCCGGCGGGCAGGCCGGAACGGATACCGGGCACGAGGAGCAGTGCTGCACCGATCACCACCAAGATGCCGATTCCCGACAGCGGACTGTTCGAGGAGCCGATGAGCCCGGCCATGTAGCCGCAAACCGCGGAAACGAAGAAGCTCATCAGGGCGATGTAGACCAGGGCGCCGGCCACCATCGCAAACATATGGCCTCCGAGGCCGCTGCCAGCGGAGAAGTTGGCGATCAGCACGCCGATCGGCACCATGCAAACCAAGGAGACCAGAGCGACATAGCCGATCGGGATATCCTGCTCGGTGCGCGGCAGTAGCGCGGCGTTTCCGGCGCGCGCGCGCGCGCGAGGCGGCCATGGCAGAGCGCAGTCCGGCGATCACCGGTTTGACGAGCTTCGCCAGCGTCCATACCGCCGCCACTCCGATGGTGCCGGCGCCGACGAAGCGCACCTGATGGCTCCAGGTATGCTGGGCCAACTGCGCCATGGCTCTGCGCTGCCGGCGAGCGCCGAGAAGTGCGGCACTCCCCAGGCCCAGCCGATCAGCGCGCCCACGAACATCGCGATGCCGACCCACAGGCCGACCAAGTGGCCGACGGCGAAATAGCGCGAAAGACAACAAAAAATCGAAGCCGGTAACGCCGCCCCGTTGCGCCGATGCGAAAATACCGCACCACGTCGCCGGCGAAGATCCGCGTGGCGACGATGCAGGCAAAGGCCGCTGAAACGATCGCGCCCCAGACCACCGCGGCCAAGCCCGCGCGGCTATCCTCGACTGCCGCGGCATTCGGCGTGTTCGCCGCCGCCGACTTTCAGCACCTCGGCACACGCGACGCCCTTCGGGATAGGGCAGATCGGATTGCGTCACCAGCGCGCGGCGCAGTGGAATCGAATACATCACGCCTAAAATGCCGCCGAGGGCGCAGATCGCGCAGGAAACCCAGTACGGAAACCCGGTCCACCAGCCGATGATCACCATGCCGGGCAGTACGAAAATGACCGAGGACAGGGTGCCGGCCGCGGAGGCGACGGTCTGCACGATGTTGTTCTCCTGGACGGTCATGCCCTTGAATCCTCGCAGCAGCGCCATGGAAATGACCGCGGCCGGGATTGAGGTGGCGAAGGTGAGGCCCGCCTTGAGTCCGAAGTAAACGTTGGCCGCCGTGAATACCACGGTGATGACCACGCCGAGAATCAAGCCGCGCAGCGTCAGTTCGGCGCGCGACGTGGTGGCGAGCGGTTCGGGCTTAGCAGGGCTGCTCATATCGTCCCCCTTGCTGTTATTGTCTTATATCGGTGCTGTGCGCCGAGGCACGCGAACAGACTGCCTCCTTCATACCGCAGATAGGCCGGAATCGCCATCATTGTCTTCCGCATGCTGCGGCCAGCATGCAGGGTTCTGCGAACCGGGTACTCGAGTCGACATTAGGAGGGAGTAGAGTGGCGCTGGTCGTCTTGTTGCGGGGAATCAATGTCGGCGGTCACCGGTCTTTCCGGCCGGTCAAGTTGGCCGAAGCACTGAAGCACCTGGGTGCCGTCAATATCGGCGCGGCGGGTACGCTCGTGCTACGGCGTCCAATGACGCAGGCCCAAGCGCGTGCGCAAGTGGCACGGCAACTGCCATTCGTCGCCGAGATCGTCGTTTGCCGCGGCCGCGATATTGCGCGTCTGGTTTCGCAGAATCCTTTCGAAGGACTGCCGGCGCGAGAAGGTGATGTCCGCTTCGTCAGCGTGCTGTCGGGGCGCCCTCGTTTCACGCCGCCGACGCCCATGCGATTTCCATCCAGCGGCCCATGGCTGCTGAAGATCATCGAGAGGCGAGGCCGATTCATCATCGGAGTCTATCGGCGGCATATGAAGGTCATCGGATTGCTTGGTGCGCTGGACCGGCTCTACGGGGTTACAGCGACCACTCGCAACTGGAATACCATCGCGGCGATCGCGCGGGCGCTGCGGCCTGCGTCATCCGGCTGAGCATCGGTCTTTTGCGTGTAGCGCTGCAGTTCACACCAGTGTGGTGACTGGTGTGAACATCGATGCCATAATAATTGCCGCCAAGCGCCAACGCATCGCCTAATGGTTTGGGCAGTGGAGACCGCATGCAGCAGACCACCGTCCTCAATCGTCGCGACGCGATTAAATTGCTAACCGCCGGCGCAGCTCTTGCGGGGTGGGGCGCCGCGGCATCCGCGGTGGGCGCCACCACCGGTCCGCCGTTCGTGACAAGCGATGTCGCCCGGCTTCGGCGCCTCATCATGTGTCCTCCGGATCCGGATATGTTCGCCCCGTTGAGCACCAGTGACGACGTACTGCCGGCGCCGGTTTCGGTGGGGCAGGGGATGGTCGATGAGCACGCGGAACTGATGCGCGCCATTCGCGCAAGCGGCGCGGAGATCTTGACGATACCCGACTTGCTGAGCTCTGCGATCGCTGCGGCGCGCGCCCACGGCGCTTGGGAAACATGGCTGCGGGGCACGCACCCGAAGCTTTCGGTAAATCCGCAGGCGGTCAGCGCCAAGACGCTTCTCGGCCGCGATCCTGCGACGCAATACCGCACGTGGCCGGATGGGAGCTATCGGCACATTGTCGACAGCATCAATTCATTCATGTTCAGTCGCGATACTGCCGCGACGCTGCCCGGAGGCGTCGTCCTTTTGAATGTGGGCTCCGCTCAACGGGTGCGTGAGCAGGTATTGCTGCGTTTCATTTTTGACTGGGCGCCGCAGCTTGCCCGATATCCGGTCCTGTTCGACGCCAGACAGGAAGGGATGTTGGCCGAAGGCGGTGATTTTCAGCTGGTCGACGAACACACCTTGTTTCTGGGCGTCGGCAATCGCACCGATCCGCGCATTGCGCCCCTGCTGGCACGCCGCCTGCAAATGGATGTCTTGGCAGTGCAGACGCGAAAGGTGGAGTTCTTGCGGCCCATGGGTAAGCGGCTTGGCCTGCGCTCCGCGTTTCTGCACCTGGACAGTTACTTCACGCACGTTGCGGACAAACAGGTTCTGACGCTGCCGTGGTTCCTCGAAGCTGCGCAAGTTGGCAAGGATCCTTACACGCAATATCTCGAGGGGATGGCTGCCGACGGCTCGGTAAGCGATGACGATCTGAAAGGCGCTCGGGAATTCATGAAGGATCTTGGGCAAGTGCGGCTGTTTCGCGCCGGTTCCGCGCAGGAAGATGCCAGCGTCAGTGAGATGAAGCTGGTCGACTTCGTTCGCAGCCGCGGCTACACCGTGCATTTCGTCGGCGGCGAGCCACCCGCTTCGGACCCCATCCGGCATCTGTTCACGACGGTGTTGCCGGAACATGAACATCAGGGTGCGAATGTGGTTGCTACCGCGCCCGGGCACGTGGTCGCGTATGAGGGCGCCCCCCAGACGCACAGCGCCCTGAGGCGCGCGGGTATCCAGGTTACGACGTTCTCGGGGCGCGAGCTATGGCCTCGGGATGGTGGTCCGCACTGTCTCACCATGCCGCTCGAGCGAGGCTGATGCGGCCGCCATCGCAGCTCGAATGGCACCGAGGGGGTGGGAAGCTGTGTTCTCTTTTCTCGGCAGCGTTAAGTGTCGCGCTCGCATTGCAGAGCGTACCGGCCGACGCAACCGCTTTTGAGTTGCCTGCCGACGGCTCCGCCATTGTTGGCGCCGACACCACGATCACGTCCCGCTACCAGGACACGCTTCTGGATTTCGCGCGGCGCTACAGTCTGGGATACGATGAAATCATCCGCGCCAATCCCGGTGTCGACATGTGGTTGCCCGGCGAGGGGACGCAGATTTTCTTGGCGGGCCAGCGGATATTGCCGCCCGGGCCACGTGAAGGCATTGTCGTCAACCTCCCGGAACACCGGTTGTATTACTACCCTAGAGCGACCCAAGACGGAAAGCGGGTGGTCATCACCTATCCGGTCAGTATCGGCAAGTTGGGCCGTACCACGCCGTTGGGAAAATCCCGCGTCATCGCCAAAGTCAAACATCCCTCCTGGTACCCGCCCGCATCCATTCGCAAAGAACATGCCCAGGCGGGCGATCCATTGCCGGAAGTGGTGGGTCCCGGGCCGGACAATCCGTTAGGCGACTATAAAATCCGGCTCGGATTCGGCGATGGAACCTACGAAATCCACGGAACCAACAATCCCACCGCGGTGGGGCTGGCCGTTACGCATGGTTGCATTCGAATGTACCCCGAGGATGTGGCGACCTTATTTGCGCGGCTGCCGGTGGGCACCCCGGTTCGTCTGATCAACGTCCCGGTTAAAGTGGCATGGATCAATGGTGAGTTGCTGCTCGAGGCACACCCGCCGGTCAATGCGCAGGGCGAGAGTTTTGAGCCGGACGTAGAGCAATTTTCCGATCTGCTGCGGGCCGCGGTGGGGGACACGACGGTCGCAATCGACTGGGACTACGCGCGTGAAGTGTTGCGCAAGGCCAATGGCGTAATTGCGACGGTTGGGCTCGAGGCGGATGATCCGTCAGCGCACGCCCAGGTTTCCCAATAGCAGGTGGGCTTCATGGCGGTCAATGTCCCGCGACCACGAGCAGCACCATGCGCACGATCATGAGCCCTCCGGCAATGACAAGGTAGCCGCGCAGTACGATCAGCCAAGTGCGATCGAGCACGGTCAAGCGGGCGGGAGGCAGCTGGTTCAGCGGCGGCATTCGCCAGGTCGCCCGATCAGCGGCGGTAAACTGTACGGCGTCATCGGCTTTGGGGCCGCGGCGTGAATCAATGACGCGCGCCGCCACGCTCAAAACCAGCGCCAGCGCACTGCCGCCGATCAAGATCGCGATGATGTGCGCGCTCGAGATTTCCGGAAATAGAACCGAGGTGGTCAGGATGACCGAAAGCATCACGAGGATCGCAATCACGATGCTCGTGAACACATTGACACCCGCGGCTATTGGCCCAAGGTCCCAACACCGCTTTGTCGTTGCAAAGCAGCAGCAAGAACACCGTGGCGCTCGGCAGCAAGACGCCGGCCAGCGTTTGAACGGCGTTGGTGAGAAGCCCGAGCGGCGCGCCGGGCGTGAGGACGACGGCGGCGGAGATCACGATCAGCGCGAAGTAAACCGCGTAGAAGCCCTTTGCATCGCTCAGCTTGCGATGCAAAGAGTGGCGTAACGACAAGACATCGCCGATGGCGTATGCCGTGGAGAGGGATACCGCGGCGGCCCCGATAATACAGGCATCGATCAAGGCGACGGCGAAGAACACTCCAGCCGTGCGCCCGAGGTGCAAACCGATGCCGGTCGCGACCGCGCCGGCGTCTTTGAAATGGCCAAACTGCGGAGTGCCTTCGAAAGCGACGGCGGTGAAGGCCATCATGGCCACGGCGCCGATGGTGATGAGGCCGATTCCGATCCACAGGTCGATTCTCTCGTAGGGAATGAAGCGGGGTGTGATTCTTTTATCGATCACATAGCTTTGCTGGAAGAACAGCTGCCAGGGTGCCACGGTGGTCCCGACGATGGCGATTATCAGCAGCATCACATCGGCGATCGGCGCGTTCTTCGGAAAGCTGGGCACGAACATGTCATGGGCCATCTGCGGCACCGGCGGATTGGACATCACCAAAATCGGCACCAGGAGCAAGCTGCCGAAGACCAGCACCAAGGCGAAGCGTTCGAACTTGCGCAGATCTCCGGTGCTCACCGAGCCCATGATGACGACGGCGGCAATCCCGACGCCCCATAATTTTGGGATGCCCAGATAGTCAAAGGCCAACGTCAAGCCAATGAACTCTGTAACGATCGTGAGTCCGTTCAAGATGAAAAGATCGATGACGCTGAAGGCGCCCCAGAACTTGCCGAATCGCTCCAGGATGAGCCGCGCATGGCCCACGCCGGTCACGGCGCCAAGTCTCAGTACCATGTCTTGATTGACATAAAGAACCGGGATGAGGAGCAGGAGCGTCCACACCAAAGTCGTGCCATAGTTTTGTGCGGCCTGGGTGTAGGTGCCGAACGCGCCGGCATCATTGTCGCCCACCATGACGATGACACCGGGTCCCAAGATCGCGAGCAGGGTCTTGATGCGCGACCAACCGCTGCGCGGTCCCGTGTCGTGCATGAAGATTGTGCCGAAACCTCCGCGAATATCTCCGCTGTGCTTGGAATCGAGCTGTGCACCGGCCTCTGCGGGCTGCTGCTCCGCACTGGAGGCGTCCAGCGGTGCTGCCTCTTTGGAACCCATCACGTCATTTCCTCGAGATTCATTGGCTAAAATTGCGCGTGCATGCGCACGGCGAGGATCGACACGGGACCCCGATCGGTGTTGTAAGCCGGGTTTCTGACCCACTGATAATCAAGACTGAGCTGCGCGTGCGAGAACACATCGAGTCGATAGTAGGTCTCGGCGATCTGCTCCGGTCCCGGATGAGGCAGCCTGCCATCCCCCACCAGTATCCCGAGGCCGCCGGCGTTCAAGTACCGCTCGCGCTCGGCGGAGATTCCATCGACGATGGCCGCCACACCGATGGTGTCGCGCGCCCGATGCCACGCCGACCCTTTGATTGAAAGTCCCGCCGATACGCTGCGATCGATGTCGGAAAATTCATAGGCCTCCACGTTGCCGGCGGCCTTGCCGATTCGCGCGAATAAGCCCAAGTCCGCGCCGAGTTCTTGTTCCATCCCGAGGCTTGCCCCCAAGCGGCTTCGATAGTGACGGACAGCCGCGGTATTGGCGGGCTCACCGCTCGCCTCGGCGGCTTGGACCGCCTCGTCGAGCAATCCCATGCGTCCGCGGCTGTCGAACACAGTGATCAGAACCCGTCCGCTTCGACCTGCGACCGTGAAGCGCTTCTCCACCTCCTCGATGAGTTGGAACTGGCGGCCGCCTGGGTCCAGATGCGGGCTGTTCGGGACATCGGAGAGATCAAACCATCCACTGCGCCAAGTCCAAGACCCGTGATACCACTCCGCGGCGGCGCCCACGGTGTAGCCCCACGCATCGGCGGCGTAGTCGAAGGTGCCGGCATCGATCGCGGCCCAATTGAAAAAGTCGTTGCGCGGATCATGAGCGTATTGATTGGTATCGAAGACATCGGTCACCGAGAATTTGCCGACGGTGAACACCCAGCGGTTTGCGCTGCGCGAACCGCCCAACTGCAACAAGTCGGGATCGACACTCTCCAAGTCGCCGCCGGAATCGACGGTTTGACGCACGAATGCGCGCGTCAGGCGCAGATACGGCTGATTCCTGCCCACCTTGTAGGCCTCGCCGCTCGGAAAACCTGCGAGTCCCAACGTATCGTCGAGGCCAAAGCCTTGATCGAGTTCCGGAGCGACCCACAGTTCGGCATTCCGCCAAAGGTGGGTGCCCAAATAAAGAGTCGCATCGGTGGTTTCGCGGCCCTGGCTCGGCGTAAGGCTATAGGGTCCGGCATAGGGCGCCGGGAACGCGTTGGTATTTTGCTCAACGTAGGTAAATTGCCCGTGCACAGCCCACTGCTCGCTGGGCGCCGTCGACGCCGCAGCGACATCCGTTTCGTCGCCGGCCTGAGCCGTCGGCGCGTACGCCAGAATGATTGCGAAGGGCGCCGCCAAGGCAAGACTCCTGAACGAATCGCGCGCCGCAGCTTCCGAGGACGAATGGAAGGTCGCCATGGGGTGCTCTTCAAGCCACGAAGCCAGCGGCGAGCAACAGGGAGAAGGCGAGCGCGGCAAGCATCCACAGCGCACAGAGGATTTCCTGGGCGTGACGAAAAGCGCTCGAAACGGCATCCCGCAAGCTCGCCCGTGCAACCAAGAGGCAACGTGCGGCCGGCACGGCATTCTGACGCACCGCGCAGGAATTGCGGGAAATGAGATTGGAAATCGCGGCCATCGTAAGCTCCTCGACATGCTCAAGCGGTTTGCCTCGAGCCCGGGAGCGAAGATGGCAACAGGTCAGCGGTTCAAGGCACCGCTTCCGTTACAAGAATCGCCCCGAGCTCTCCCGCCATACTCGGCAGAGCGCCGAGGCGCGCCGCCGCTAGGGTGGGGATGGTAGGTGGTGGGTCCATAAGGTCTGTAAAATCCACAAATAACAAATAAAAGCCGCCATCATCTGATGATACCCGGCGGAAGATACCCTACGGGGGTATAGTTGGGCAAGAGGTATTTGAGCCATGGGTCACGTTGCCAAAGAAAAGATGAAGCTGCTGAATCGCGTGAAACGATTGCGCGGCCAGATTGAGGCGATTGAGCGGGCTCTCGATGCGGATGACGAGTGCGCCGACGTTTTGCAGCAAGCGACCGCTTGCCGCGGCGCTCTGGACGGGTTCATAGCCGAGGTGATCGAGGATCATATTCGCGAGCATATGATCGATCCGCGTGCCGGACGAGGAGCGCCGCAGGCCGTGGCGGCGGAGGAACTCATTGAGATCGTGCACCAGTACTTAAAGAAGTGAACGAGCCGCGCGGGCCCCGCCCATCCGCAGTCCGGTTTGGTTCCCGCCGGGTCAAAGAGCCGCCCAGCGGAGGGCGCGCCGCGATTTGACCTAATCAGGTGTGAATTGGCGCACAGCTCGCCAATTTATTCGATAAACACGGCCTTTTTATGCGGATCGGTCTTCAGTCTTGAGATCGCCAAGCGGGTAGGCTGCGGTGGCAAATGGACCCCAACCTGCACACATGACTCAACAGCGGCGCAATCCGATCGAGGACTCGCAGGAGCCGGACGACCTGTTCCGCTCCATCAAATCAAAGCTCGCGCAGCGCGACGGGCGCAGCGAGGCGAACAGTATTACCGTCGATTTGTTTCCGCTCGCCGAAGATCCGATCCCTGAACTCGCCACGCCCGATGTCTTCAACTCAGCGGGCGCCGCCTTCGGCGTGGGCGAGATTCTCTGCGGCCGCTATGTGATTGAAAGCCAATTGGCCAGCGGGGGCATGGGCACCGTTTACAAGGCGCTCGATCGATCGCGCAGCGAACACACCCCGGCGGACGCCTATGTGGCCATCAAAGTGCTGCATGAGAACACGCGGACGCGCTCGGACGTGTTGGCCAAGTTGCGCCGTGAGTTCTACTGCGCGCAGGCGCTCTCGCACCGCAGCGTCGTCAAGGTGTACGAGCTGGATTTGCATCAATTGCCCTTCTTCACCATGGAATTGATCGACGGCGAAAGCCTGCCGACTTTGATGCAGAAATTTCATCCGCTGCCGCTGCCGCGATCCTACGCCTGCGCCGTCATCCGCGAGGTGGGCGAAGGTCTTGCACACGCGCACGATCGGCGGGTGATTCACGGCGACGTCAAGCCGCAGAACGTCATGGTCAACAATTCAGGAGAGGCGCGCATTCTCGATTTCGGAACATCGGGCGAATCGGCTTCGCTGACGCCGGCGTACGCATCGTGCGAACTGCTGGAGGGGCGCGAGGCCGATCCGCGCGACGATCTTTTCGCACTTGCCTGTCTCGCCTATGAATTGCTCGCCGGCGAACATCCGTTCCGGCATCGGCGCTCCACCGAGGCGCGCACGCTGAAAATCGCCCCGTCCCGTCCACCCGGACTCTCGGGGCGGCAATGGAGAGCTCTGACGCGGGGACTGGCCTGGGATCGCGCCGATCGCCCGGCATCGCTGCGCGATTGGCTCGCGGATCTTGACCTGGGTGGCGAGCCGTTGGGACCGATTCCGCAGCCGGAGAATGCGAAAACGCCGCTCCTCAGCAAAACCGGCGTCAGTTCGGCGCTGATCGCGTTGTTGGCGGTGACGGTCGTCTGCGCGGTTACCTGGGCAGTTCTCAGCCGCCCGAAACCCGCGCCCGCGCTTGCGGACACCGCCGCTGCCGATACGCAAGCCGCGCCGCCGGTGATCGTCGACACGGCGCCCGCCGATGCCGACATCGACGCTGCCCCGCCCGCCGTGGCGCCGGCCGCCCCGAAGACCACCGCAAAGAATGCCGCGGCTCGACCGCTCGACAAGACCGAGAGAATCGGCATGGTGGCCAGTTCCTATTCGATTCGAGGCGGCGAGAAATTTGCCGAGATCCGTGTGCATCGCTCGACAGGATCCAAAGCGACGACGAGTTTCGAATGGTGGACCGAGCCGGCCTCCGCTCTCGCCGGCAGCGATTTTGTGCCGCAAGCGCCGATCGCCGTGTTTTTCCCGGCAGGCGTACGCACGGTAAGTTTGTTCGTCAAGCTTCTGCCAAATGCATCGCGCAAACGAACTGCGTTATTCTACGTGCTCCTCGGCAATCCCAGCGGCGGCAGTGCATTGAGCAGCGCATCTAAAGCATCGATATCCCTTCATCCATGACGATGAGGCCGCCGCGTTGCGGGGCAGCGCGTGCGATTTCGAAACTCGGCTTGGGGTCTCGCGCCCAAGCGGCGCAATGGGTAAAAGAGGGGCGAGTTCGCGTCAACGGCCGTGTGGTGACAGACCCCGAATTCCCCGTCAACCGGGACCGCGATCGGCTTGCCGTGGAAGGACTGGAAGGCTCGCGGCCGCGGTTGGTCATCATGCTCAACAAGCCTCGAGGCTTGGTGACGACGACCCGGGACGAACAGGGCCGCGCTACGGTCTACGGCTGCTTCGCGGCAGCCGAGCTGCCCTGGCTCGCGCCGGTGGGAAGACTCGACAAGGCCAGCGAGGGTCTGCTGCTCTTCAGCAACGATCCGGCCTGGGCTGCTCGCGTGACGCACCCGTCGACGGGGCCGGATAAGACCTACCACGTGCAGATCAATCGCGTGCCGGATGCGGCGCTGATCGAAAATCTGAACCGAGGCGCCAATATCGATGGCGAATTGCTGCGCGCCAAAACAGTTCGGGCTGTGCGCAGCGGCCAAAAAAACGCTTGGCTCGAAATCGTCCTCGATGAAGGACGAAACCGGCAGATACGCCGCCTGCTGAGCGCCTTCGACATTGCGGTGCTGCGTTTGATCCGAGTTGGCATCGGCGAACTTGTCTTGGGCCAACTTCCCAAGGGAGGATGGCGTGTCGTGACCGAGCAGGAGATCGAAACGCTGGTGCCGGCATCGGCGCCGCACTGAGAGGGCGCCACCGCGCTCAATCGCAAGACAGAGAATCGCTTACTTGGCGCTGGTGGGTGCCGCTGCCGCCGGCGCTGGTGGTGTGGTCGCGGGGGCGGGCGCCGCCGGCGGTGCGGCCGGCGTGGCCGAGTCGGTGGGCAACTCGGCCTCGAGGCCCACCGTGGCGATGACACCATCGGCCTTTTGCAACACTTCGCGGGCGTAGTCCCAATTGATCGCGACGGTGGTGTCGCCGACCGCTGCTTTCAGCAGATCCGAAAATTGATCGATGTTGGGCTCAAAGCTTTGACCTTGGGCATCGACGGGCGGATGAGCCTCGAGCAGCAGTTCGCCGTCGACCCAGGCGACCTTCACCGGCTCATTGATGAGGCGCACCGGCGTGCCGACGGGAATCAGCGGGAACAGTTGAGCCACATCATCCGGGTACATGCGTATGCAGCCGTGCGTGACGGCAAGTCCAACGGCGATCGGATTGTTGGTGCCGTGAATGAGGTAGGTGCCATTTCCCGCGGCCAGACGCATGGCATAGGCCCCGAGCGGATTGTCAGGTCCGGGCCCCACTTTCACCGGCAGGGGATCGCCCGCTTGCGCATGCTCCTTGCGCACGGACTCGGGCGGGAACCAGGTCGGATTCTTCTGCTTCTGGATGACATGGGTAAGGCCGAGCGGCGTACGCCAATCCATCTTGCCGATGCTGACCGGGTAGGTAATCACCTCAGTCGGGCCGCCGCGCTTGGGCTTCGGGTAGTAGTAAAGCCGGTGTTCGGGAAGATTGACGACGATTCCCTCGTGCGGGCCCGGCGGCAGAATATGGCGTCCCGGCACCACCAGCATTTTGCCGGCTCCCGGCAGCCAGGGATCGACTTTGGGATTGACCCGGATGAGTTCCTCGGAACCCAGGCTGTAAGCTCGGGCCAGGTCATAAAGCGTGTCTTCATAAACGGTCATGATGGTCTGGTCCTCGCCGATCACCATGTCGTCGGGATTGGTCAGGGTATAGGTCGTCGCGTTCGCGCAGGGCAGCACGCCGAGCAAGGCGAGGACCAGCACGCCCTGGCGCACCCTACGGACGATGCGGTCGGAGGGTTCAGAACCGAGCTTTAATCTTGTCACTTTATAAGCCTAGCACGCTTAAGTTCGCCTCACGGTATCCTGTCGTTAGGTTCATTTTGGAGCGTTTGAGACTGAGCTGAAGCGCCAGCAGCGCTGACCAAGTCCGGCGAAGCGCCTGAGAGTAATCACTGCCGGCTATTTGTCCTTCGCGGGTCCCTTTCTTTTCGCCACGGCCTGCCGCAACACGAACTCGATCTGCGCATTTACGCTGCGTAAATCGTCAGCCGCCCACTTCTCGATTTCTTTCCAAAGATCCGGAGAAATTCTGAGCAGAAAGGGTTTGCGTTGTTCCGCGGACACGTCAGGTGTAAAGCGTGCCGGTATTGATCACGGGCGATGCGTCCGAATTACCGCACAAAACGACCAGCAGATTGCTGACCATGGCAGCCCTGCGTTCATCGTCGAGCTTCACGACATTCTTTTGATCCAATTCGTCCAGCGCCATGTGCACCATGCTGACCGCATTTTGCACGATGATTTTGCGCGCCGCGATGATCGCTTCCGCTTGCTGGCGCCGCAGCATGACCGGGGCGATTTCGGGCGCGTACGCGAGATGCGTGAGTCGCGCCTCCTCGACAATGACGCCGGCTTTGAGCAAGCGGGCCTGCAGCTCCTCTTTGAGGGCCAGCGCGACCTCATCCGCGCCGCCGCGCAGCGTGATCTCGTGTTCCTCGCCCTGATCGTACGCATAGCGGCTCGCGATGCTGCGGATGGCCGACTCGCTCTGTATTTCGACGTAGCTGCTGTAGTCCTCCACGTCGAATACGGCCTGGGCGGTATTTTCCACCCGCCACACCACCACGGCCGCGATCTCGACCGGATTGCCGCGCTTGTCGTTCACTTTTATGGCGTCGCTGCTGAAGTTGTGCGCACGCAGCGACAATTTGGTGGAAAGCCATTGCAGGCCCAGTCCGCCGGCGCGCCGGCGGCCGGAACGGTTGCGCTGATCGGCATCGCTTGCGCCGCCGTCCTTTTGCAGATTGATGCCGCGGCTGCGCGAAAAGAAGGGGTTGGCCCAGTGAAAGCCGCTGCTGCGCACAGTGCCCTTGTAGGCGCCGAACAGAATGAGTACCCGGGCCTGATTCGGCTGCAGCGTGAAATACCCGCCGACCATGATGAGTCCGAACAGCGCGCAGAAGGCGCCGATCGCGCGCAGAGGACCGCCCGCGGGGGCCGCCAGAGCCGTGAGATACGCCCCGCCGAGAAGCAGGGCGATGTTGAGAACTAAAATTCCCCAGCCATTCAGCGTGCTGGCGATGAGTTCCGACGCGGCGGACTGGGAGGTTTTGGCAGGCATGTGTCGCTCCGACCGTTGATATTGATGTGATATCATAATGAAATCTAAGGCGCTGTCAATTGGCGGGAATTGCGGCGTCCTGCGCGGCGGCGAAACGGCGGCAAAACGTGTAATGTCGCGGGCAACCAATGGAGCGGAGCGGCGCAATGGCCTCAGTTTTGAATGTTCTGCGTTACTCGACGGCGGCGGCCTTGCTGTCGACGGCCGGCCTCGCCGCGGCCCAGGTCCCGGCGGCGCTCAAGTCCTATGTCAGTGAGGACTCGCCGGTCATCGTGCTCATGCACGTGCGAGTGATCGACGGTACCGGAGCTGCGCCCGCCGAGGATCAGCGCATCGACATCGAGGCGGGAAAGATCGCGCGGGTGCAAAGCGCAAAACTTCGAAATGCCTTTCCGCCGAATGCGAAGATTTTGGATCTTAGCGGCAAGACCGTCATTCCCGGCCTGGTCGGCATGCATGAGCACCTGTTTTATACGGGACCCGAACGCGGCAAGGATGGATTGCCATTCTGGATCGAGATGATCGACAGCGGACCGCGCCTCTATCTCGCCGGCGGCGTTACCACCGCGCGCACGGCCGGCAGCATGGAGCCGTACACCGATCTTTCCCTGAAAAAGCTCATCGATGCCGGCGAGAAACCCGGTCCCAAACTGCGCATCACCGGCCCCTATATCGGCGATCTTTTGGGCCTGGCGCCGCAACTACATACCTTAAGCAGTCCCGAGGACGCCGGCCGCACCGTCGATTATTGGGCGGCGGAGGGCGTCAGCTCCTTCAAGGCCTACATGGGCATCAAGCCCGAGGAGTTGAAAGTCGCCATCCAACACGCGCACGCCAAGGGATTGAAAATCACCGGACACCTCTGCGCCGTGGGCTTCACGGAAGCGGCTGCCTTGGGCATCGACAACCTCGAGCACGGCATCATCGTGGATACGGAGTTCCTGCCCACGAAGCAGCCCGGCATTTGCCCAGCGAAGGAAGCGGCGGAAGATTTCGCGAAGAATGTCGACATCGAGTCCGCGCCGGTGCAGGCGATGATTCGCGCTTTGGTCACCCATCACGTTGCCGTGACGTCCACGCTCGCCGTGTTCGAGATCACGGTTCCGAACCGCCCGTCGATGCGAAAAATGCTGCGGATCAAGGACGCGCTCAGCCCGCAGGGTTGGTCGACGTACCTCAGGATTCGCAGCGGAATTGCGGAAGAGAATAATCCTTTGAGCGCCGCATCGCTCAAGAAAGAAATGCAGTTCGAGCGTGAGTTCGTGAAAGCCGGCGGACTATTGATGGCGGGATGCGATCCCACCTCTTTCGGCGGTGTGTTGCCGGGCTATGGCGATCAGCGCGGTTTGGAACTGTTGGTCGAGGCGGGGTTCACGCCGCTCGAGGCCATTCATATCGCCACCCAGAATGGCGCCGCCTACCTGGGCGAGAGCGATCAAATCGGCTCAATCGGCGCCGGCAAGGCGGCCGATTTGGTGGTCATCGCCGGGAATCCGGCGCGAAATATCGAGGACATCGAGAACGTTCAGCTCGTGTTCAAGGATGGCGTTGGATTCGACCCGGTAAAATTGACCCAGTCCGTGCAAGGTCTGGTCGGTCAACGGTAGCATTGACCGCGTCGGACCCCAGCGTGCCGCATTCCGATGAGCGCTTGCTCGGCGCCGACGAACCGCCGGCGTTGCTGGAATTCCAGCCCGAGGGGGGCTCGGATTTCATCATCGTCGTGGATCACGCCGGCGCGCGCATTCCGCGGCGTTTGGCAAATCTGGGATTGCCCGATTCGGAGTTGCAGCGGCATATTGCCTGGGACATCGGTGCGTTGAGCGTGGCGCGGCGCGTCGCGCAGGCGCTCGACGCGCCGCTGCTGGCGCAAAATTATTCGCGGCTGGTGATCGACTGCAACCGTGACCCTAAAGTTGCGAGTTCGATTCCCCGCATCAGTGAGCTGCGCGAGATTCCCGGCAATGTCGGCTTGAGCGCGGCACAGAGCGCCGCGCGGCGCCGCGAGATTTTCGATCCTTATCATCGGCGCATCGGCGAATTGCTGGACCAACGACAGGCGAGCGCGCGCCGCGCGATATTGGTGGCGCAGCACACCATGACGGATGTCTACAAAGGCGAGCGACGCCCGATGCATGCCGCCGTGCTCTACAACCGCGACCGGCGCTTCGCCGGCGCGGTGCTGCAGATGTTGCGGCGAGAGCGGGATTTGATCATCGCCGACAACGAACCGTACTTCGTCAGCGATGAGACCGACTACACCATCCCCCATCACGCGGAGGCGCGCTCGCTGCTGCATGTCGAGATCGAAATCCGTCAGGATCTGGTCCGCGAGGAGGCCGGTCAGGCGCAATGGGCCTCGCGCATCGCCCGCGTGTTGCAAGACGCGGAACGGGGATTCGACGCGCAAGATCCCCGCATCCGGTCATGAAAAACGCTGCCTCCGCGGTTCGTTGCGCAGCGGCTTTGCGCCGTCCTGAAATCAGCCAGCCGGCCGCCCGGCTGCGGACCTTTCCCGCTGTCTGACACGGCTTCGCGCCGTTGACCCGCTGCTGCGGAGCAAGCGCATGCGCGACCATGTGCACTCCTTAACAGCAAAAGTGGATGTGCAATGTCTCTCAGTACGCGCTGCAGCAATTCTGCCCTGGCTTCAATCGCGGCCCTGTTCGCGGTGGCGACTTGCGGCCTCACGGCGCACGCAGCAACATCCGCGGAAATCTCGCCAACGAATCCGCGAGAATCCGCCGGCGCGGACTCGCCCAGGCGCTCACCGCAACGAATCTCGCCGTCAGAAAAAGCCCCCATCGACCGGTCCGGCAAAAAGCGGGTGGGCAAGGCGTCATTCTATGCGCATATGTTCGCTGGTAGAAAAATGGCCGATGGTAAAAATATGGATCCGCAGCATGACAATGCCGCGAGCAGGACGCTGCCCCTCGGGACTACAGCCAAAGTGACCAATCTGGAGACGGGCAAGAGTGCCTTCGTCACCATCCAAGACCGCGGCCCCTATGTCGATGGCCGCATCGTCGATCTGTCCCCATCGACCGCGCGTGAAATCGGTCTCAGCCATCGCCAAGGCATTACCCGGGTGGAGGTCTCACCTCTTGCCGTGCCATTGCCCCATGGCCGCGTGAAGTTAGGTGCCGCCGGGCAAGCGACTTTGGCGCGCAATGAGCGCACGCCTCATCTGTTTCCACCGGTCGGCTGGTAGCAATTGCGGGCTAGGTTGGCGCGATCGGCCGCGCCAAAATTGAGAATGTCGTGTGCGAGAGCAGCAATAGCGGCAGAACCCGCAGGTAAGGGCCGCAGTCGAGGTGATTACGCCGGTCAAACAGGATCAGCGCGATCAGAACCGCATCGAGGAGCGCGTTAGATGTAAGACCCGAGGCGTATCGCGGAACATCGAACCAGTAGCCCAAGACTCGCGCGATGCCGGCCGGCGCGACAATAAGAGCCACAACAATCATATAGCGCATGTGAGCGGGCACGTCGCGGCGGTTCAAGATCGCGAGCCCGTAGCAGATGACCAGCAGCAGAAGTTGCGCAGCGTCGGAAAAAATCGATCGCAGCGCGGTCTCGACCGAGGCAGAGCGCGACAGCGCCTCGCCGTACTCCTTGAAAATGACGCCGACGCATGACGCCACTAGAAACGGCATGAGAAAGTAGCTGAACTTTCCCAAATTCTTGTGGATCCCTCGATGCTTGAAGCGGATCAGAAGCGGTTGCGCGACCAGCAGCGCGACAAAACTCATCAGTAGGATCGCGTGGACCTGCACCAGCGGCGTAATGTTGGGGTCGAAATTGGGGATGAGAGCGAAATAGGGTTTGTAAAACCCGGCAACGATGAGCGCGACGAGAAAGAATAGGAAAAACCCAAGATTTTTGTACTGTCGTTCCATGGTCTCGAGCTCGTATCGCGGTCACGCCGGCGGCGTTTCACCCCGCATGACCTGTAAATACCTAGTCCGCTCGATATTCCCGCCACTCAACACGATCGCGACGCGCTTCCCTGCCATTTTCTGCCGATCCTTCCATAATGCCGCCAGCGGCGCGGCGCCCGCGCCTTCCGCCACCTGATGGGCATCGTCAAAATACATTCTCATCCCTTCCGCAATTTCATCCTCGCTCACTTGCGTGAATCGCGACACACCCCGGCTGATGGTCGCGATCGCCTGCTCGTTGGGTTCCCGAGTCGCCAGACCGTCGGCGAAAGTATTCGCTGAAGGGTAAGCGACAGGTTTGCCGGCCGCGAAGGACAACGCCGTCGCCGGCGCTTTGTCGGGACCCACGCCGACGATTTCGGTTGTCAATCCCAAAAGATCGCGAGCCGCAACGAGTCCGCATATGCCTGAGCCCATCCCGACGCCGACGTACACTGCATCCAAGTCGCCGGCGCCGCGAAACAACTCCAGCGCGTAGCTGGCAACACCGGCGACCAGATCGCGATGAAAGGACGGCACAAAGTGCAGGCCGTCGAGCGCGGCCACCCGGAAAGCCTCGTGCCTGGCCTCGTCGAAGTCTTTGCCGAACTCGACCAGGCGGGCGCCGAACGCGGCGATGGCCGTGTTTTGATCCGGGGAATTGCCTTTGGGCACATAGATCTTTGCCGGCACACCGGCGCGGGCCGCGGCGAACGCAATGGATTGTCCATGATTGCCGCGCGTCGCGGAAATTACGCCGGCAACGCCGGGTTGAGAACGGCACAAGCGCTCGAGATAGACGATACCGCCGCGGACCTTGAATGCGCCGGTCGGGGTATGATTCTCATGCTTGACCCAGACAGCGCATCCGAGGCGCTTCTTGAGCTTCGGCCATGCATACAGCGGCGTGGGCGGCATCACGCGGTGTACCAGCGCCGCGGCGCTCTCCAGCTCCTGCAAATCAAAAGTCATCGGATCCATGAGCCCTCTTTAGCGACAGCAGCCGCGCCGCTCTTGAACGGGTGGGCACGCGACCGTGCCATAGGAACAGAATACACAGCAATCCCCGGCTTTCGGGCGCAGCAAGGTTTTGCAGCTGGTGCACTCGTAGAAGAACATGCAGGCGTCTGTCGGCATGGTCTCCTCACGCTGCCGCCCGCAGTTCGGGCAGGTGACGATTGACTGCAGTATGACTTCGCTCACGGATTTGCGGACTCCGCATTGGTATACGTTGCTAGACTACCTCGGCTTAAGTTCCAAGATCGGTTTTTTGTAGGACATCTTCTTTGGAGGAGCAGTGCGCCCCAATCGGCTATCGTTGAACTTGACCGCCGCGCTGATATTTCTCTTGATCGGCGCGGCACCGGTATGCGGCGCGCCCCGAATCAATGATATCGAGCCGCAGACACCCGCGGCATTTCTGCCGGGCGGCATGTTGGGGATCCAGCTGGGAGGCTCATGGGAACGCAGCAAGCAAAATCCCTCCCTGCATGAATTGAGTTGCCAAGCGGTCAAGGACGCGGGCGATTTCGACGAGGTTTGCTTCTTCAAGGCCTCCTCTGCCAGCCGCGTGGGCGGGGCGCGGATTCGCGACGGATTCATCGTGGGAAAGGGCGATCAGGTCGTTTTGGTCGGCACGGGCATCAGCATCAAGAATGCCGACGATCCCTTGGCCGAATTGGTGGTGCAGACCTTCCAATCGCAGATCAACTCGGCATTTCAGCACACGGGCGACAACGTGCTGTTCGTCAAGCTGCCCGCCAGGCACATGTCTGCCGAAGAGCTGAGCGGCTATTCGAAAAAAGCGCCGGTGCTGCTGGTGCAGCTGGAAACCAAGACCAACGAGCTGGCGGTGCTGTATGGCTATCTCGCCCCGGTCAATGAATTCGGGTCGCTGACCGCAGACTAGCGCCGCTCGCTTCGGCGTCACCACGCACTCAAGGCGGCGCGAACAATCATGAACCACAGGGCCAACGCCGCGATGCAGTAAAGCCAGAATCGAAGCATGACGATGTTGACCGTGCAATGTACCGCGCTGTGCAACACGCGAAAGGCGGTGAATATCCATGCGGCGACAAGGTAGATCCCATCCACCTTTTCGTGATGAAGAGGTAGAGCGCGAGGCCATAAAAAAGCGTGGGAAGCTCGAACAGATTTTTGAGATTATCCGATGGGTTCGAGACGGCGGGCGGTGAGATGCGCGCCAGCTCCGCCGCGGTGAGCGTGTTGGGATCGATCTTGCTCTTTTGAATCAATGGAATTCGCCTGGAATACATGTAGAACCAGACGATAAGGGTCAAGAGCATCATGCTCAGGAAGGGCGCGAATATCATGGTCTGATTCATTTTTATTCTCCGAAATTCGGGTTATTGGGGTCTCACGGATTTGCGCCGAGGCAACGGCTACTCCATCGCGGCGGCCAGCTCCATTGCGAGAATTTACAATACCGTTCGCATCGTAAGTACTTTTTACAAGAATATTCCCGACGGGCCTTTTGACGCGCCCACAGAATCAAATGAATGTGCACCACGCGCTTTCATGCATGATAAATTGCCGGCAACTGATGCTATCCGCGCTTCCGTTATGCCACCGATTCCAGATGAGATAAAGCAGTTCGGGCGGGCCCACCTGCCGAGGTCGGTACTCGATAAAGGGCATTTGATCGCATTTCTTTACCGGCAACGTTTTTCCAAACCCAGGATACCCGATACACCTGCGTTCGATCTTGCGGGAGATCGATATTTCGCCGCGCGCATGCCGAAGGCGCGGATTTATCTCGAATACGGCAGCGGTGGATCCACGATTGTGGCGGCAAAATCCGGCGCGCGCTTCAAAACCGTCGACAGCGATCCGTTTTTTCTGCGTGAAGTCGAGAAAAAAATACGCACCGAAATCGGCAGCACCAATGGAGCTTTCATTTACTGCAACATCGGCATGACGGAATTATGGGGCTTCCCAATTTTCAAAGGCCTGTCGGCGGGTAGATGCAATCGTTGGAAACACTACGCGCTTGCACCCTGGCTCGACCACGATGCGTCTTTCTTGCCGGAATTGGTGTTGATCGATGGGCGTTTCCGCGTGGCTTGCGCACTCACGACCATAAAATATTTGACCAACAGAGTTTCGTTCGAGATTCTGGTCGACGACTACGGAGATCGGGATCAATACCGAGAGATCGAAAAATACGCGGAGCTTTCTTCGATGCAGGGCCGGATGGCGGTGTTCAAACCAAAATCGGGCGTCAATCCGCAAGATATTGACCGCGCGATTGAGATCTACAGCCTCGACTATCATTGATCGTCGATTGCTGGGTAAGTCGCAAGTTGGCATTCACAAATTGTCGCTGTTGAACCCCAATCGTCGCGATGGCAATGCGGTTTCTATTGCGGCTCGATGATTGATTCATGTATGCGCCCTCGACGGCTATAGAGAGTTAGGGTGCGGCTGTACCGTTTGGTTCCATCGCCGGTAGCGATAACCGACGCGGCCGACAACCAGCAATCGCAGGACCGCCGAGCCCGTGCTATGCAGCGCGCTCACACCGAGGGGGTGCAGGCGAAGCGCCACCCTTACGCCAAGCTCTATCCGGCAGCGCGAATCGCGCAAATTGTACTATCACGATTGCGTCCGACGGCGGCGCAACGCTCGGTATTCGAGATAAATGAGCGCGATTATCGCGAGATCGAACGCGGTGAGTGCGAGCAGTCCCCAGCCCGGTTGCAAGGTATAACGATAAATCTGATACGCGACGAAGAGCATGAAAACCACGAGCGCCACGGGATACGTGATGAGGACGCGCGCGAGCAGTCCCCACACCAGCGCGAGTTTGACCACCCCGTGGATCAAGAGGTAGTAGGCGATGAAGTGCTCGCCTGAAATTGAGAGATGCGCCGCCGAACGGCGCAAATAATTGGCGACCAGGTCGCGCGGATCCTCGGTGAGTTCCGCCTCCGTGAGACCATGGATCACACGCATGATCATCGCCGGACCGACGGCGAGAAGTGCCGCGCCGCCCGCAAGCTCGAGCACTCCATCGAGACCCTTGAGCCAGATGCTCACCCGAAACAGCAGCTCGCGCGGATCGAGGTGGCCAAATCTTTCCAAGACATTGCGCAAGACCATTCGCTACTCCACGGTTCAGGGGTGCGAGCATCGGGAGCGCCCGAGGCTGGCTAGGCCCAAGTCCGCTCGGGGCCCGTCTCGGGGACCCACAGAATGCGTCGTTGGGGTGCACTCTGCAGCAAAGACACCGTTACATCCGCTCTTTGATGCCGGTCTTGCTGCGGATCTCCAGTGGTGCCCTTAGTTGCCTGAGGGGCTACTTCCCTCGTTACCGCTTCAACGCAAATAAGTGTAGTCGTAAGACGACGAACGACCGATCTTGCGACGGTTCGAGTGAGCGCCGGAGTTGCTAAACTTCAGAAGTCAGTGCCTATGATCTCCGTCGTCATGGCGGCCACGATCGTCGTGGTGATGATGCCAATCTCTCCGCCAATCGTCATGGCGGCGCCAATCGCGATCTCCCCAATAGCCATGGCCATAGTAGACGACGGGCGGGGGAGCATAGTAGCGGGGCGGTTGGTAGACTACTGGGGGCGGGGGCGGACCCCAGCCGAATGGATTGAGATCGACGTTGAATTGGATGCCGGCGTCAGCGGCTGAACTCCCCAGCAGCGAGATGACCACCAGCCCCAAGGCTCGAACGCATTGATTTTTCATAGGCTGACTCCTTCGTTTGAACGTCGGCGCGGCGGTTGTAAGCCTTAGCTTTTAGCGGCGGTCCTTGCGTGATGGCGATGAGCGAAGATCTCGTCGGCCATCCTTTTCTGGCTCTCCGACATCTCGGCGTACAGCGCCGAGAATGAGTCCGCGAGCTTTTTGACCGCGGCCGCATGAGTCTGCACGACATCGGCATAAGAATTAAGATTCTCAACCGCAGTAGCAGTATTGATGGTGGCATCTCGCTTGTCGATCGCTTGGTCGATCTCCTCGGCATTCTCTCGCATTGTTTTTGCAACGCTGTCCCATTGGGGCTCCTCGGCAGCCGTAATTTTAAGTTCGTTGCGCAGCTGTCTGATATGGTCCTCGATCTTTCGCGTCTCCGAGGCCTCCTCATCGTGGTTTTTTGACGCGGCCGGGGCCGCTTCCGGTGCGCTCAGCGTTCCGCTTGCCGTCTGCGCACTGGCGACGCTAAATGCAAAGACCGATACGATGATTGTGATGAGGACTTTCATGGAACTCTCCTGATGCTTTTGCGATGCGCAAATGCGACGGTCGCGGTTGGACCGAGCAGTCGCCAATTACGCAGCGGTTTGAAGTTTAGCGCGATGGGCAGAGTGGGTAAGTCAGAATTCGCCGCAATTGAGCATCCCAATGGGCCTACGAAGGTCGATGCGGCGCTTATAAAGGTTCACGAAGTCCGCGGTCTCGGAACGCGGAGAATAGAAATGATGGGGGTAGTTATCGTAGGGGAAAGGGCCGATCGTCGAGATGAACTTCATTGCCAGTGAATGATAATTTCTTGCAAAGGCCGAAAGTCCATCGGCATCGAAGCGTTTGTACTTCCCCGGCCGAACAAGTTCCGCCACATTGCAACTTCTTCCCCCCTGGAACATCCCATAGTCCGCCGCACCGCCGTTCGGACTCTGCGAAGAATTTGTTGTTCGCACCCGTGTCGAACCACCCGAGCGGCACGCCAAAATCCGTATGCGACCAGGCAGCGCGTTGTATGATATTCGACAGCCGACGAGCAGATGGGGCAGCAGGGATGGGCAAGAAATGATGATCAAGAGTTTCATATTCGCTTTCCTGGTCATGGCTGCGGGCTGTACCGACCTTAAACCCCTGGAAGCGCGAATAGACGAACTGCAGAGCCAACTGAATAAGCTTCAGGGCGACCTGGCGATATCAGCGCGCAATGCAGGGGCGGCTAACAAGGCAACCGCGGCGTCCGCTGCCGCGGCCGCCGGCGAAGCGAAGCAGGCTTTATCGATCGCCGAATCGAATACCGCGGCAATCGAGGCACTCAACGCGAAGATCGATCAGATGTTCAAGCGGCGGCCGGCTCAATAAATTCAAAAAATTGGGCAGCGCAGACGCATGAATGCGGGTGAATCGATCTTCGTTACGGCCGCGATTGGATATTGAACTGCCGAGCTGCCGCAGCATTCACTCTGCGGCTTTGCGCGAAGTGTGCACCAAGGTGTACGTCGCAAAATTGCTCCACCCGCCGCCCGGCTTCTGCGACTCGATCAGCAACGACCAGGTATCCTTGTTGGGGTCATATACAAAGCTGTCCTTGAACGCCGCGTCGGCGTAAGGAAATTGGATGATCAGCGTGGATCCCTGCCGTTTGCCGCTCGCCACCACGCGCGCACCGGCCGCGCCAAAGCGATCCAGCCAGTGACCGATGTAGTCATTGGCATGAGAGTCATATCCTAAAAACAAGTCCGCCTCGTAGGCCGGCGGGTCGGCGGCATCGATCATGTGCAAGCGCAAAAATCCGCCATGCAACACGCGTTGGCCGCGAGCATGGTACTTCACCGGTTTTCCAAGCAGCGTCCCGATCATGTCCCAGTCTCCCTGAAGCGCATCGAGGTAGGCATCGTCAGGCGATCGTGCTTGTTTCGCGGAGGCCAGATGCACAGCGCACATCGTCAGCAACAGAATGGCCGCCCAAAAAATTCCGCGGCCTCGGTTAGACGGAGATACTCGGTCAGCGTGCTCTACTCGTAAGCAGTCCATGATTGCGCTCCTCCAAGTAATCGACCAGGCCATCCAGGCAGCCCGCCCATCGCGGCTCGTGCATGTCGTCATGCCGTCTTAAAAGCGCCCCCCGTCCACATCCAGAATGAATTTTGTGAGGCCGTCCATATACACCTGCTGGTCATCGTAAAGCGCTAGGTGGCTGCCTTTGGGGCAGTAGAGATAGCGTCCCTTTTTGACATCCTTGGCGATTTTTTCCATCTGCGCCGGCTCCATGGTGTCGTAGCGGGCACCGATGGCCAGCGTGGGCACGGTGATCTTGTGCAGGTCCGCCGTGCGGTCCCAGTTCACGAGCTTGCCGCTCGCCCCCATTTCGCTCGGCCCCTGCATGGGGATGTAAATCTTCTTGTTGATCTTCGCGAACGCGCGCAGCACCGGATCGGGCCACTGGTCCTGCGGCATGCGCAGGATGTGATCGACATAGAAATTCGGGATCAGCAAAGCCTCATAGCGCGGATCATCGTAGCGGCCCTGCGCCTCGAGTTCCTTGATTTGAGCGAGTGCTTTCTGATCCATGGCGGGCATGAGCACGCTGTTCGCGTAGCGGTTGTACGCGGGAATGCTCGGTACCATGTTGGAAATGACCAACGCCTTTAGATTCTGTTGATACTTGAGCGCATATTCCAGCGCCAGAATGCCGCCCCAGGACTGGCCGTAGAGATAGAAATTGCTTTTGTCGAGTTTGAGCGCCTTGCGCACCTGTTCCACTTCATCCACGAAGCGCGGCAACTCCCACAGCGTGGGTTCATCCGGTTGATCGCTATAAGCCGATCCCAATTGATCGTAGTAGTAGTACTCGATCCCAGCTTTCGGAAAGTAGCTGTCGAAGGCCTCGAAGTATTCATGCGTGGCGCCGGGGCCGCCGTGCAGCAGCAGCACCTTGATGCGCGGATTGTTGCCGACCCGCTTGGTCCACACGCGAAAAGCCCCTTTTGGTGTCTGAATCGTGATCATCTTCACGCCGCCCGAGAGCACGTCGTCGCGGCCGGTGGAATCGAAGTAAGCGGCCGGCGCCGCGTTCACAGGCGACACGAGCGCGAGGAGGACTGCGGCAAGCGCGGGGAGAAGAGCGGCGGATTTTCGCATTTCAGTTTTCCATGGTTCATGGGGCGAGCCTAGCTTAAGCATTGAAGTCGTGGCAATGAGCGGCTGCGGGCGCGTGCACCCGCGCGCGGGTTCATGGAGGGTTGCCCGGATCTTGCGCCAATCTCATGGCCCTTCCCAGAGCCGCGCCAGCGTGCGCTCGGCGATCGCGGTCATGCGCGCATCGTCGACCAAGCCTGCGCTCAGGAGGATGACTGCGAACAGCAGTGCCCAGCCGCGGGCCCGCCGCCAGCTTGCCTCGGACACCGAGCGGCATGCGGCCATCGCGCGGCGGCGGCTTTGCAGTTGGGGCAGCAGCAACCATACGGCAGCCAGGTCGCAGGCGCGATCGCCGCCGGCCAAATCGCCCCAATCGATGACGCCGGTCAGGCGGCCGTTTTCGATGAGCACATTGCGGGGATGCAGGTCGCCGTGAATCCAGGTGGGCGCCGTATCGTTCGGCGCCGCCAAAGAATCGCTCCAAAGCTCATGCACCCGCTGGTCGAGAATGCCGGTCTGGTCACGCAGCTTCGCTAGGCGATCGGTGAAGGTCTGCGCGCGGTCGTTCAAGGAGACGCCACGGTAAGGATTGTGGGGCGCGTCGGCGGGCGCCGGCGCGTGCAGGGCCTCGAAAAAGGCGGCGAGCCGCTCGCCTTGATTCGCATCGGGCAGCGCCAGGTCCGCCGTTTCGCCTTCAATCCATGGCGTCACGCTCCACGCCCATGGGTATTGAAATTGCGCTACGCCGATCCGCACCGGCGCGGGAATGGCCAGGGGCAGGCGCCCTTGGAGGTGCGGCAGCCAGCGCTGCTCATTGAGAATCAGCTGTGCCGCGAGCTGCCGCCGCGGGAAGCGCAGGGCGAGTGAATCGCCGAGCCGCAGCAGCTGATTGTCCCAACCGGAAGCAATCGCGACGATGGATAGGTCGGCGAGATCGGGATGCTGAGCGGCCAGCAACTGTCGAGCCTGACGTTCATCGATCGTTACTTCCGCCGCGGGCGTGCCCATGACCCGTTCATGGCGCGCGGGGGCGCGAAATGCGGTTCTGCTGCCATATCGACTTGATGGATCGCCCCAGATTGGACGGCACCGCCATTCCGCTCGGCGGCACCGGACAGATGCCGCTCGATTGGTAGCTGAGGGCGGATGCGAGCAGTCCTTCGGCGGGGTCGCCCAAGGCATGGGTGAAATCGTCCGCCACCGAACAACCCGGAACCAGCACGCCCTCCGTCGCCACGGTGTTTTGCGGCGTGAACCCATCGGGGTAGTTGCCGAACCCTTGTGCATTGACGCCTTGGAACTGAATGGAGAAGTAGGTCACGCCGCAATTGTCGGCTGGATAGAACCCGTACGGCTTGCCGCAGGTCGTCGAGCCGACCTCAATCACTTGAACATTCACGCCGCGGAGGCTGTTGATGATGGATTCGCTGGCCGAGCAGGTGCTCGCGGTGGTGAGCACGAACACGCGCGCCAGATTCAAACTCGGCAGCGCTTGGCCTGCGGTGGTCGAGAAACCCTGCGTGGTGGAATGAAATCCGACCGGCGTGATGACGGAGCCGGTGACAGGATCGACGTTCGGATGCTTGCTGTTGAATTGCGTCAGCTCAAAGGTTTGACCGGTGGTCTGTGCCGGCCCCGCGATCATGAACGCCACTTCGCTCGCAATGTCCAAGAACCCGCCGCCGTTGTAGCGGATGTCCAAGACCAAGTCATGCACGCCCGCACTCTGCAGTTGCGAAAACGCCGCCACCAGTTCGCTTTCGGCGGTTGCCAAATGGTCGTTGAACAGCATGTAGCCGACCAGGTTGCCGTTGGGTGCCGTGATGGTGTGGACGTTTTGCACCGGGGTGCTGGTCACGTTGGCCGATACCATGGTGATGGTGCGCGGGACGGTGGCGCCCGGATCGAGAACCGAGAAGGTGTGCGATTCGCCGACGGTTTGGGGACTCAATCCCCCATTGAGTATGGCGATGCTGGCCTGATCGGTGGCATTGACCAGATCGACGCCGTCGATGGCCAAGAGCTTCGCGCCGCGCGCGAGACTCGCGGGCGGCGTCGCGGCGGCGGATCCCGGCTCGGTGTACGCAACCACCACGTCGCGCGGCGGCGTTGCCGCAATGATGACGAAATTCGCACCGTAGCCGGCCTGCACGCCGGACTCCGACAGTTGCTCCCATACCGAAGTGGCATAGGTGAAATGGAATCGATCCTTCGGTTTGCCGGACGGCGTCGTTGCGGTTGTCATGAGAACGGCGAAGTAAGCCGCGTCGGTGCTGAAATTTGCCGGGTTTTGGTCGGTCACTTCGTCGAACCAGAGATACAAATCGTTGTTCCACGAGCGCAGCCAATTCAACTCATCGAGCAAGGTGCCTTGCACGTCGGGGTAGGGCTTCTGCGTTCCCGGGTCGATGCCGGTTCGAGGCGCCACGCACATTTGCGCGAAGGTCGATGCGGGTTGAAATTGACCCTGCACCCATCCTGCCGGCGGGGTGGGCGGGGGGCTGCCGCCGCCTGAACCGCCGCCCCCGCAGGCCGTCAAAATCGCAGCCGCAAAGGGCAGCACCATCCGTCGTACCGCTTGGCGCAGAAGCATCATTTGGAACATCCCTATTTTTCGGTCATTTCGTGCCGCGTGTGCAGTGTGCAGAACGTTCCGGCAAGCCGCAACTGCGCTATAGGACTGATCCTATAGCGATTCGCTGGATTTGCCGGGTTATGTCATGGTGCGGGCGGATGCACACTTTGGCATACCGCCCTGAGCGGCCGAGGACGAGGTGCAACCGTGGATATCGAGGATCGGCTAAAGAGGCTTCAATCGTTGTTCGCCTATGCTTTGAGCGGCGCGGTCGCGGCCAAAGCCCGTTATCTGGCGCTCCGCGGGGATCCGAGCAGCACGCCCGCCGCCGTCGCACGTGCCAAGATGACATGGCAACAGCTCGAGGCCCGCAAGACCGCGATCATTTCGCGCATGGTGGCGCTGGAAGAACTGGACCAGCTGGAATCGGCTGAGCTGCCGCAAGCGCTGGAACAAGACATCGCGCGCGATTACGCCGCCTGAGAATCGCTGCGCGCGACATTCGCTGCCGCCAACCGGCAAACTCGCCACGAGCCGGAAGCCGCGGCGTCAGTGCCGGGCGCCGCCCTCCGCCACATATCCCGCGGACAAGGTTGCCTTGGCGGTGGCTATCGGCAGTAGCGTGGGGTAGAACTGCACGAAGGTGTTGTCGACCGCCGCATGTGCGGCGTGACACGAATAGCAATCGGCGCTACGTGGAATCATCTTGGCGGTCTTTTCGGTACCGAAACCGAAAAAGGCCCATCCTTGCAAGTGCGCGCTGTCCTTCACGTGAACTTCTCTTCCCATCAAGTCGGCGCTTTGATAATGGCCGTTCTTGTTGATGGACCCCCTGTCCATCGCGCCGCGGACCTCGAGCACCAGCATGGTTTTGTCGGGCCACGTGCCGGTCGCCAGGAACACCTTATAGGCGCCCGGCTCGACAAACACGTTGTCGAACACATGGTGACTCATCGCCATCGGGGTGTACGCCATGTCGAATCCCGAACTCAAATATACCCACTCTCGATAATCCTCCGGCAGTGTCAGCCGCCCGTCCTCGGTGTAAACCGGACTGCGGACAGAATCGGCCGATTGACCGAGAGCAATGGAGCTGACAAGGGCTAAAGCTGCGCTGGCGATGGTTTTGGCGTTCATGGCGCGAGTATGGCGGTCGGGATGGCGCGGCACTAGCCCGCTCGCTGCAGGCGCGTAGCCGCCGGCTAGAACGCGGCGGGGTAGGCGCCGCCGTCCAACAGCACGTTCTGACCGGTCATGTACCCGGCGTGCACGCTGCAGAGGAATGCGCACATCTGGCCGAACTCAGCCGGCGTACCGAATCGCTTGGCGGGAATATTGGCCATTGAACGCGCCGCGGCCTCCTCGTCGCTCACTTGATTGCGCTTGGCGGCGAGGCTCAAGTTGTTGCGCAGGCGCTGGGTGTCGAAGCTGCCGGGCAGCAGGTTGTTGATGGTGACGTTTTTGTCGGCGACGCTGCGGCATACGCCCGCCAAAAAGGCCGTGAGGCCGGCGCGCGCGCCGCTCGAAAGATCGAGCCCGACGATCGGCATTTTCACGCTGTAAGAGGTGATGTTGACGATTCTGCCGAAGCCACGGCTCACCATGGGGTCGATCACCTTTTGAATGAGCTCGATGGGCGTCACCATGTTCATGGTGACGCCGCCAAGAATCGCCTGCCGATCGAGCTCGCGGAAATTCTTCACCGGCGGGCCGCCGTTATTGTTGATGAGGATATCGGGTGTTGGGCAGGCTTGCAGCAGTGCCGCCTGCCCCGCGGCGGTCGAGACATCCCCCGGCACGGGGGTCACGGAGACCTTCCAGGCCTGGCGAATTTCTTCGGCGGTCTGCTCGAGCAGCGCCTGATTGCGGCCGTTGATCACCAGCGCCACTCCTGCCTCGGCGAGCGCCAGGGCGCAACCCTTTCCCAAACCCTGGCTCGACGCACAGACGATGGCGGTTCGGCCGCGGATGCCTAAATCCATGATGACTCCGATAAGGGGCTTGCAATGAGAGCGCAGGGATCGTATAGCCGTAGGCGGGCGTCACGCAACCGCTGCGAGGAGGGTCTGTCACGAACGAGCGAAACGCAAGCGGGCCGCGCATCGCGTCGGTGACCTCGCCGGAACTGCTGGCGGTTCTCGAGGAGCTGAAGCTGCGCGAGCCCATCTTTCATCACCCTGAGTTCGGCACGACACGCCGCGATTACGAGGCAATGACCGATCCGGACTTCTGGGAGGTGGGCGCCTCGGGGCGGCGCTACAGCCGGGAGTTCGTGCTGGAAACCTTGCAGAACCGCGCGCCGGATCCGGACGAATCCACATGGCTGACGCGCGATTTTCAATGCCGGGAGATCGCCGCGGACAACTATCTGATCACCTACACCTTGCATCAGGGGAAGCGCGTCACGCGCCGCGCGACACTCTGGCGCCGGACCGCTGAAGGCTGGAAGATTTTGTATCACCAGGGCACCATCGTCGAGCCGCAGGCGTAGCCGCGCCGCCGCCGCGCACTCATTCATGCTGACGCTGCAGAACATCTACAAGACATTCGAGGGGAAGCCGGTGCTGACCGACATCAACCTGGATGTTCCCAAGGGCGCGACGCATGCGCTGATAGGCTCGAGCGGTTCGGGAAAGACGACCCTGCTGCGAATCACTTTGGGATTGATTCCGTTCGATAGGGGCTACGTCAAAATCAACGATCAGGCCCTGCTGTCGTTCAGTCCCGTCGAGTGGGCGGACCGCATCGGCTACGTTCCGCAGGATGGTGGTCTTTTCCCGCACATCAGCGGCTTCGAAAACGTGTCCTTGATTGCGAAACTGCGCGGATGGAAGCGACAGAGGATCGAGTCCCGCGTCGAGGAGTTGCGCAGGCTCGTCGGCCTCGACCCGGCGACGTTGGGGCGCTTTCCCTTCGAGTTGAGCGGCGGACAGCAGCAACGCGTGGCCATCATGCGCGCGGCGATGATGGATCCGGCGGTGATGCTGCTCGATGAACCCATGGCGGCGCTGGATCCGCTCATCCGGCGCAGCCTACAGCAGGAACTGAAGGCCATTTTCCAGCGCCTGGGCAAAACCGTGCTGTTGGTCACTCACGATCTCGGCGAAGCGGTGTTTCTCGCCGAACAGATCACCTTGCTGCATGCAGGAAGAAACATTCAAACGGGCACGTATCGCAAGCTGCTGCAAGAGCCCGCCGATCCTTTCGTCACGGCCTTCATCAACGCGCAGCGCACCCTGCCGGATGCGGCGGAAGTCGCTTGAAACTCGGCGCGGCCGCGGGACTGCTGTGGGCGGCTTTGAGTCTGCCGCCGGCGCCGCTGTTCGCAGCGGAGCGGATCGTGGTTGGCTCGAAGGCGTTCACCGAGGGCTATGTGCTCGGAGAAATCGCGGCACAAACCATCGAGTCCGCGACCCACCTTCCGGTGACGCGCAAGTTGGGCATGGGCAGCACCGGGATTGTGTTCGAGGCGTTGAAAAGCGGTGCTATCGACGTGTATTCGGATTACACCGGGACTTTGGCGGAAGCGATCCTGAAGCGTCCCGACTTGAAGTCCGTCGAGGACATTCGGCGCGCTCTCTTGAAGCTGGATCTGGCGATGTCCGGGCCCCTGGGGTTCGACGATACCTATGCGTTGGCGGTCAAGGAATCTTTCGCGCGGCAGAACGGGCTTGACTCCATCAGCGATCTGTCGAAAGTCGCAGGGCGCATTCGCGCCGCGTTCAGCTATGAATTCATGGATCGCCAGGATGGCTTTCAAGGCATGGTGGCGGCGTATCAGCTGCACCTGGCGCCCCAGCGCATCGAACGCATGGAGCACAGTCTCACTTTTCAGGCGATCGACGATGGCGCGGTCGACTTGATCGACCTGTATTCCACCGACGCCAAAATCGAGAAATCGAAACTGCGGGTGCTCAAGGACGATCGGGGTTACTTTCCGGTGTATCAGGCGGTGTGGGTGGCGCGCCGCGCCTTTACCGAGCAGCAGCCCGATGCCTGGGCCGCGCTCCTCAAGCTGCAAGGCGCGATCGGCGCGCGCGCCATGATCGACATGAACGCGCAGGCCGACATTGCGCATCGCAGCTTCGCCGAGATCGCCGCGAAGTTCTTGGGCTCCGACGCCCCGCGCTCGCAATCGTTGAAGAGCAATATTCTGCAGCGCACGCGCGAACACTTGTTGCTGGTCGGCATCGCGCTCTTGTTCTCGGTGGCAGTCGGGATCCCGCTCGGGCTCATTGCCGTGCGCTTCCACGCCGCAGGTCAGGGCATTCTCATTGCCAGCGCCCTGATTCAGACGGTTCCCTCCCTTGCGCTGCTGTGCTTTTTGATACCGCTCTTCGGCGTCGGCATGAAACCGGCGCTGGCGGCGCTCTGTATGTACAGCCTGCTGCCCGTGGTGCTCAATACCTTCACCGGAATTCGCACTGTCGATCCCAAGCATCTGGAAAACGCGCGTGCCTTTGGAATGACTCGCCGCCAGGTGCTGCTGCGTATCGTGCTGCCGCTGGCGAGTCCGACCATTCTCGCGGGAATCAAAACGGCCACCATCGTGAGCATCGGCACTGCCACGCTGGCGGCCCTGGTGGGGGCGGGCGGCTACGGCGCGCCCATTGTGTCCGGGCTCGCGCTGAACGATGTACCCACCATTCTCACCGGCGCGATTCCGGCCGCCCTGATGGCGCTCATCGCGTATGCCCTGTTCGAACTTCTCGGGCGGCTGCTGATTCCTGCCGGCCTGCGCAAGCAGGCCTGAGGCATACAGCAACTGGACACGGCATGAGGCGCTGCTTAAGTTAAATAGAGCGCCCACGGCCCTGAAATTGCCCCGGTAAGGCCCCAACGGTTGGATTTCCATCGCGATAAAAACTTAATCATAATGTAAATAATAATCATTCGTGTTAGCATTAGCTCGAAATGTCATTGTGGGGATCGAGAAATGCTTGCATGCCGCCCAACCCCCGAAGCTGCGTTCGGCGCCGCCGGCCTCGCGGTCGGAGCCCTGATTTCCGCCGGCGCGCGGGCCGACGCGGCGGCGCCGGCCGCCGAGGACAAGCTGCAAAGCATCGAAGTGACCGGCACGGCGATCCACACGTCCCAGGACATTTCACGGTCCACCGATACCGTCGATCAGCAGGCACTGGCGCAACAAAATCTGGCTCTCGTGCAGGACGCCCTGCGCAACGTGCCCGGCATCACGCTCAATTCCGGCGAGGGCGGCGCGCATGGCGACTCGGTGAATCTGCGCGGCTTGTCGATCCCTGACAGCTTTTTCTTGGACGGCGTCCGCGACATCGGCCAGTATCAGCGCGACACATTCAACAGCGATTCGATCGCGGTGTTGCTGGGGCCCGCCTCGGCCGTGTTCGGCCGCGGCTCGACCGCGGGCATCATCAACAGCATCAGCAAGCAGCCGATGCTGGCGCCGTACGCGGCGCTCAGTGTTTCCGGCGGCGAGGCGGACTATTTCCGCGGTACGGGCGACTTCAATTTGCCGTTGAGCGCAACCGCGGCGGCGCGCGTCGCGTTGATGGAGCAGAGCAACGGCGTGGCCGACCGTGATCAGGTGCACTATCGGCGCTACGGCGCCGCACCCTCCTTGAGTTTGGGAATCGATACACCGACGCGCCTGAGCTTCGGTTACTTCAAGGAAGAAGAGGACAACCTGCCCGACTACGGCATTCCGTTCATCGACGGCGCGCCGGCGCATGTGGCGCGCAGCAATTACTATTCCCTCGCCAACTACGACCGCACGCGCACCAACACCGATATCGGCACCATTCGATTCGAGCACGACTTTTCCGGCGGCGTCACCGTGAGCGACAGCCTGCGCTACGCGAATTACGGCTTCCAATACTTGGTGACGGGACCCTTTTTGGGCAACGATTTCGTCGCGCCGCCGCCGAACGGCACGCCGTATGCCGATATCGAAATTTCCCGCGATCAGCCGAGCAGCGCCGGCACCACCAGCCTTCTGATCAATCGCACCGATGCGACCGCGAAGTTCGACGCGGCCGGATTGACCCACGTGCTCACCGGCGGCGTGGAGCTGAGCAAGGAGCAGTCCAACGTGAATCGCTTGCAAAACGGGCTGAACGATATTCCGGCCACGCCGCTGCTCCATCCCGCAGCTTTTTACTATCCAGCCACGCCGCTCAGCATTTATTCCAATCCGAAGGGCAGGGGCTCCGATGTGAGCGCGTATGCGCTCGACAGCATCGCCTTGGGTTCAAAGTGGGATCTGGACCTGGGACTTCGCTGGGACCGCTTCGGTTCGAGTTTCGGCGAGGTATTCACCGGAACCGGGTTTGAGCGCACCGATACGTTCGTGAGTCCGCGCCTGGCGGTGATCTACAAACCGGATGCGGCGCAGAGCTATTACGTCTCCTACGGCACCTCGCAAAATCCAGTGATCGAATATTTGACCGTGGCGCCTTCGGATCAGAGTTTGTCGCCGGAGAAGAACGACACGTTGGAACTCGGCGGCAAGATCACGATTCTCAGCGGCGAGGCGCAGCTGAGCGGCGCGCTGTTCGACACGCGCGTCCACAACGCCCGCATCTCGGATCCGGACGATCCGACGGTGCAGCAGATGCCTTTCGATCAGCGCGTGCGCGGACTGGAACTCGGCATCGCCGGCCACGTCGCCGATATCTGGGAGCTGAGCGCGAACTACACGCACTTGGTCGACAAGATCACTGCCGCCGGCGATCCGCTGGCGACAGGCAAATACGCGCCCAACACGCCGCATGATGCCGTCAATGTCTGGAGTACGCTCGAACCCACACCGCCTTGGGTCCTGGGTGCCGGCTTCACCGCCGTCAGTCATCGCTACGCGGATACCGAAAACACCGCGGCTGTGCCGGGCTACGTGGTGTTCAACGCGATGACCTCCTACTCGGTCAATGGGCATTTCAAGCTGCAGCTGAACTTGAACAACCTCACCGGCAAACTGTACTTCAGTAGCGTTTACTATGTGAATATTGCCGAGAATCACGCGCTGCCGGCCGCGGGCCGAACGCTCATCGGCAGCGCGAGCTATCGCTTCTAGGCGACGCCCCCTCATGAGCGCCGTATCGATCAGTTTTCTCATGGGTCAAATGGGTGCGCCGCGTCTGGAAGCGTTGTTCGCGCAAGATGCGCGGCGCGCCGCGGATTGGGTCTACGTCGCTGCCATCGAAGGGCTGCCGCAGGCGCAGGTGTGCTACGGCCGGATGCTGCTCGCGGGCACCGGAGTGCCGAGGGATCCTCATCAGGCGCTTAAATGGTTTCGGCGCGCGGCATCGAACCAGGACGCCGATGCCTTCAACATGGTGGGACGGTGCCTCGACAACGGCTGGGGCGCGGCGCAGGACGCAGCGGGTGCCGCGCAGTACTACCGGCGCGCGGCGGATTTGGGCAACCCCTGGGGGCAGTACAACCTGGGCCACATGTACTTGGACGGCCGCGGGCTGCCGCGCGATCGAAGCCTCGCATATCTTTGCTATTTGCAAGCCGCCGGGCAGCAGCACGAGCGCGCGATGAATTTGGTGGGCCGATGCTGCGAAGAAGGGTGGGGCACGCCGCGTGATTTGGATGCTGCGGCGGCCTGGTACCGGCGCTCGGCGGAGGCCGGTTACTTCCGGGGTCAGTACAACTGGGCCAGCCTGTTGCTGAAGGCGGGGCGCCTCGAAGAAGCCGCCGCGTGGTTCGAGCGCGCCGCAGCGGGCGGCACGGCCGCGGTGCGCCGGGCGGTTCACCGGGTGCGGGAGTCGGGATGTTTCTGCGCATTGCGAAGCTATTGAACGAGGAGCAGCTCGCCACGGTGCGCTCATCGCTCAATGGCGAGAACGCGCCGTGGGTGGATGGGCGCGTGACCGCCGGGCATCAGGGCGCGCCGGTGAAGCACAATCAACAACTCGATGAAGCGAGTGCCATGGCGCGCGAACTCGGCAATTTCGTCCTGGCGCAGCTGGAGCGCAACGCGTTGTTCATCAGCGCGGTGCTGCCCAACAAAGTCTATCCGCCGCTGTTCAATCGCTACCGCGAGGGAATGCATTTCGGCACGCATGTCGATGGGACGGTGCGCATGATGCCGGGAAGTCTGCAAAAAATGCGCACCGACATGTCGGCGACCCTGTTCCTGGCGGAGCCGCATGACTATGCGGGCGGCGAGCTGGTGGTGGAAAGCGATCTGGGCAGCCAGAGCGCGAAATACGCGGCGGGGGATTTGGTCGTCTACCCCTCTTGCCTCAGGCATCGGGTGAATGCCATTACGGCGGGGACGCGCCTGGCGAGCGTATTTTGGATTCAGAGCCTGATCCGCGAGGACAGGCGGCGTGCGCAGTTGTTCGAACTCGACGGCACCATCCAGCGTCTGACGCAAACGGGGGCCGATCCGCAATCGCTGGTGCGCCTGGCCGGGCACTATCACGGCCTGCTGCAGGCCTGGTCGGAAATCTGAGTGCCTGCTGCGTTATCCTAATATCTGCTCGCCGGCGCTGGATTCAGCTCAGGCGTCGAACCCCGCCGGCTTCTCTGCCGAAGCCCCCAATTCTTGCTCCAGAGCCAGTCCGACCCGGCCGATGGTGCCCTCGTCGAACAGCCGCCCGATCAGCGTCACTCCGTGCGGCACGCGGCGCGGCGGGTCGAACCTCGGCAAGGGATGCGCGGGATCCGGCGCCCAATCGCTGCGCGCCTCGGAGACTTCGACAAAGCCGGCGCGCAGCGTCAGCGAGGGATGCCCCGTGGCGTTGGTGATGACCAGAATTTCGTCCTGCAGCGAGGGCACCAGCAGCAAGTCGACTTCAGAGAAGACTCGCGCCATTTCGAGTGCGACCTTGCGCCGCAGCCGGTCCGCTTGGACAAAGTCGACCGCGGAGAGGAATCTGGATTGGCGGAAAATATTTGGCCACGCATCGGGGACCTGCATCTTCAGCTGGTTCACGGCGCCGCTCAACGTCAATTCTTCGAAGGCCGCGGCCGCTTCGGCGAATAGAATCACGTTCAGCGAATCATACGGCCAGTCGGGGATAGACACCTCGACGGCGGTTGCACCCAGCTTGCGCACGGCGGCGAGTGCCGCGCGGTCCACTGTGGTCGCTTGCTTCATCCACGCCGGAAAGTAGCCGACGCGCAATCCGTGGATCGGCGCGTTTGCATCATAGTCGAGCGTGCTCGGTACGGAGGCGACGTCGGCCTTGTCCGGTCCCGAGATGGCGCGCAAAACCAGCAGCGTGTCCTCGACACTGCGCGCCATCGGCCCCAGCTTATCGAGCGACCAGCAAAGCGTCATCGCACCCGTACGGGCGACGCGGCCATAGGTGGGCCGCAACCCAGCGACGCCGCAGCGCATGCTCGGCGCCACGATGCTTCCGCCGGTCTCGCTGCCCACCGCAAAACCCACCAGGCCCGCGGCCGTTGCGGCGCCGGGGCCGGCGCTCGAACCGGAAGATCCTTCCTCCAGCAACCAGGGATTCATGGTCTGTCCGCCGAACCAGACATCGTTGAGCGCCAGCGCGCCCAAACTCAGCTTGGCGACCAACACGGCGCCCGCTTCATGCAGCCGCCGCACCACCGCGGCGTCCTTGTCGGGTTTGCGATTCCGGAAAGGCTCCGCGCCATAGGTTGTCGCGATGGCCGCCGTGTCGAGCAAATCCTTGGCCCCCCACGGGATGCCATGCAGCGCTCCGCGATATTTTCCAGCTGCGATCTCGGCGTCCGCGGCTTTCGCTTGCCGGAGCGCGAGATCCCGGGTCAGCGTGATGACACAGTGCAGTTTGGGATCGTAGCGCTCCAAGCGGCTCAAATAGATTTGCGTGAGCCGCTCCGAGGAGAGTTGCCGCGTCTCGATCCAATGCGACAGCTCCGCCACCGAGGCAAAGGCAATGTCTGAATCGCGGCGCGGCAGCGGCCGCTCCGCGATCCTGCTGCGGACAAACTGGTTGCGACCGGGGGCGGTTTTCGGCGCAAATTGATTGGGTTCCCAGCGCGTGGCCGGGGCAAGCGCCGACTCCAAAACTATTTTTTTTGGCCCCGTGCGCCGCTCATACAGCGGCGCCATGGCTTCTCGCCAACTTCCGGCGGCCTCATGAGCTTCCGGCGCGCTCAAGTGGATCTGCATCAATTTCTCGGCTTCCAGGAAGGTGGCAGGGGCAATTTCCGGCCCCGCCGGCGGCGAGGTGGCGAATGCCGAGGGTGCCCCGGGAGGCGGCGTGCTGACGGCCGCTGAGCTTTGCGCCTGTGCCGTTTCGTAGCCGAGGGTAGCGCCGACCACGCCCAGAGAGGCGGCGTTGGTGAGAAAAAGTCTGCGTGAGTTTTTCAAGGCATCTCCTGATTTTCGTTTCATCAAATAAATGAAAGCCTTAGCGAAGGTCTTGCGCGACTTGCGGTGCTGGCTGCCAATGATAACGAAAGGATTGCCAGGGCGGCGGCCGCCGCGACGGCCGCGGCAGCGCAGCTGCTGACGCTCGTTAGAGAGACCTGCCTACAGAAGCCGCCGGTTCGATTGGGCAATATTTCGGTTGTTAAGGTCGATGCCCAAGCCCCTGTCGGAGATTCCCATGAAAGGCATTTTCAGTCCGGTCGACAATGTGCGCGAACCCCCCGTGCCTCCCACGAGCGAGGATGTTCGCGAACCTCCGCTGCCTTCGAACAATGGCGACAAAGATGAATTGCCCAGCGAAGAGGAGAAGATCGACCCCGACGATGGCGGCGGCCGCGCGCCGCGCCGCCTGAGCGGGAAAGACCGGGCCGAAGAGCCGCGAACATGAGCGGCCAGGATGTGGCCGATCCGCGCACCAAGTACCCGCAGCCTCCCTTCCCCGAGCAGCGCCAGCCCTGGCCCGGACTTGCATCGAAGATGCAGCCGCGCCCCGACCATGGCGAGACAAGTTACCGCGGCTCGGGGCGGCTCAAAGGACGCAAGGCGCTCATTACGGGCGGCGACTCCGGCATGGGCCGCGCCGCGGCGATTGCGTTTGCGCGCGAGGGCGCGGATGTTGCCATCAACTACCATCCGGATGAACAGGCGGACGCGGACGAAGTCATTGCGCTCATCCGCGAAGCCGGCCAAAAGGCTGCGGCGATTCCGGGAGACATTCGCAACGAATCTTTCTGCCGGTCGTTGGTGGCCCAGGCGCTCAATGAACTCGGCGGTTTGGATATTTTGGTCAGCAACGCAGGGCGGCAGCAGGCAAACAAGTCGATTCTCGATATCTCCACCGAGCAGTTCGATTGGACCATGAAGACCAATATTTACGCGCCGTTTTGGATCATCAAGGCGGCGCTGCCCTCGCTGCCGGCGGGGTCTTGCATTATCGCGACCGCCTCCGAGCAAGCGTACGATCCGAGTCCGGAACTCTACGATTATGCGCAGACCAAAGCGGCAACCATGAACTTCGTCAAGTCGCTCTCCAAGCAGTTGGCATCCAAAGGAATTCGCGTGAACGGCGTGGCGCCGGGGCCGGTATGGACGCCGCTGCAGGTGAGCGGCGGCGCCTTTCCCGACAAGCAGCAAAAATTCGGCAGTCAAACCCCGTTGGGACGCGCCGGAATGCCGGTGGAACTCGCCGGCATCTATGTGCAGCTAGCGGACAATCAGGCCAGCTTTGCGACCGGCCAGATTTATGGCTCGTCGGGCGGCGGCGGCCAACCGTAGCATCCGAAAGCGCTGGCATCTGCGGCCAAGCTGAGATTCCGGGCGGCGGCGTGAAGCGTGCCTATGCGCTTCTGCAATACAATGCATCATGTTCTTACTGCGTCACGGGCAAAGCTATTTCAACCTGCATTTCACGCCGACCCGCGTCGATCCGGGAATCGAAGATCCGGAGCTGACTGACTTGGGTGTGGCGCAAGCGCACGCGGCAGCGGCGCAGTTGGCGCAAGTACCCCTGACGCGCATCATCATTTCACCCTATGTGCGGGCGCTGCAAACGGCCGAGCCGATACTCAAGTTTCATCAGGCGCCGGTGCAAATCATGCATGAAGTGCGGGAGCGCGCGGCATTTGTCTGCGACGTCGGCAGTTCTCCGGAAATCTTGGCGGCACGGTTTCCGCAGCACGACTTCAGGCATTTGCCCTCATTGTGGTGGTCGAAACCGGTCGAAACCCTGGAGGCCACCAGGCTCAGGGCGGACAGCTTCCGCACATTGATGGCGGCGCGGGCCGATGCAAAGACCACGCTGTTGGTGAGCCACTGGGCTTTTATTCTGGCTCTGGCCGGGAAGTCCTTAGAGAACGGCGACATCCTGGAATATGATCCGACGAGCGGAAAACCGCAGCAGATCGATTGGCAATCGTAAGCGCTCGAGCGATCGCATGCCGCGCCCGCCCGGCTTCAAATATCTTCGAGGAGGGAGATTCTCAACGCGCAAAAAGCAATCGTTCGCCCTGCGGCGGAATCTGGTTGGCGCGAGTGTCGATCTTTAGGACGGCCAGCGATTTTCGCAATTGTTCGCGCTCGGTGAAGGTCGCCGTCCAGTAACGGTCGTGGCATTTGCTGTAGAGGCGCAGACTCTTGCCGGTGAGCAAGCCGTTGGCGATCACCGCGATGGGCATTTCGGAAAGCGACTCGAGCGCGCAGTCGGGACACGTGACAGAAAATTTCAGAGTGGGTTCCCGCATATCAATTTTGATCCTGGCGTGAATATCGGAGAACACACTATAGCGCCCGTCCCGCGCTCATGGCATTACAGAAATGCAAGGAAGTGAAAAGTTTTTGCGTGCGGCCTCGGCGTCGTTGCACCTGCCGCACTGGATTGGAACTTTATCGGGCAAAGCTCGCACCGCAGTAGGGCATGCAGCGCGCTGAGAGGTTTGATTTTTGCAAGTTGTCGCGATTCGCAGTCAGCGGATTTTTTATTTCGGAGGCGGTGCCGAAAGCGGCGGACAAAATAAATACGCGAATGCCGCCATCATGATTGAGAAACACTGCAGCGGCTTTGCTGTCTCGTCAGTCGTTCGTCATTTCAAACTCGAGCGTGATTCCCAGCTTGCCGAACAGGCGGCTCGCCTGCGGCGAGAGACTGAAGGTGTTCACCGCGGTGGGGGACAGCGTCACGAGCAAACTGATTTCACCGCCGGCAGCGGAAATTTTTTGCAGCCATGCGGCATGCGCTTTATTGAAGCGCGCCGCGCACAAGCCGAGCGCCCCGGCGAGATTCCGCGCAATGGCCATGTCTACATGTTCCAGCAAGTTCAAGGGCTTTAACGGTTCCGCAAACGATGGATTGCCGAGCCACGACGCGGGATTCAAGGGCGCCAACCAATAGGATTCGCTGTGAACGGCGGCCGGCACGAGGCCGCTTTTCGACGGACGCGGTTGACCGGCCCGGAAGGAATGCTCGGCTTCGATGCCCAGTTCCTTCGAGATCTCTGCCGGATCCATGGACGGATGCTTGATCCGCAGGGACAATTGAAAAGCGGGCGGCTGACGTGGTGCGAGCTTGGTGCTTGCCATGTGAGTACTTCCGTGCGTGGATCGGTAATTGATCCCTTTATTATAGTGCCAAAGCTCGGATTGCCGACAGCGGCCACGTTTCCGCGGGATATTGCGTTGCGGCCGAAGGATACCTAGGAGATCGAAACTTGAGCGAAAATTCAGCGAGCGCCAGCGACCTGTCGGCGGAAAGCGCCGTCGCCCCCGCGGTTGCCGACACCGCGGGGCGCAACCGGCTCGTCATCAACCTCCTTCTGGTCGCCGCTTTCGTGGTAATTCTCAACGAAACGCTGATGGCGGTCGCCATTCCGAGGCTGATGCGCGACCTCGATGTCACGGCCGGCGCCGTGCAATGGTTGACCACGGCGTTTTTGCTCACGGTCTCGGTGGTCATTCCGGTCAGCGGATTTTTGCTGCAGAGGATGAATACGCGGCCGATCTTCGTCTGGGCGATGTCGTTGTTTTCCATGGGGACGTTGATCGCCGCCCTCGCGTCGAATCTGCAGATGTTGATCTTCGCCCGCATCATCCAGGCATCCGGGACCGCGATCATGGTGCCGCTGCTGATGACCACCGTGATGACGCTGGCGCCCCCGGAGTCCCGCGGCAAGACCATGGGGTTCATTTCCACCGTCATATCGGTGGCGCCCGCCATCGGCCCGACCATCTCGGGGGTAATCCTCAACTATCTCAATTGGCGCTGGTTGTTCCTCCTGGTGCTGCCCATCTCGCTGGGCGCACTCGCGTTGGGTGCCCGCCGCATGCAGAACGTCACCACGCCGCACCATGCGCCGATCGATGCGGTTTCAGTGGTTCTCTCGGGCTTGGCATTTGGCGGTCTCGTCTATGGACTCAGTCATATCGGCGATCGCGCCGCTCCCGGCTCGCTCCCGGCCGGCGCCGTCAGTGCAGTCGCGGGCGTCATCTTGGCGGTGTTCATCTTCCGCCAGATCTCGTTGCAGAAAACCGGTTATCCACTGCTCGACTTGCGCACCTTCGAGTCGCGCAACTTCACCGTGTCGGTGATGCTCATGGCGGTCATGATGATGGCGCTGTTCGGCACCATTATTCTGCTGCCGATTTACCTGCAGAACGTGCTGCGGCTCACCACCCTTCAAACGGGCCTGCTGCTGCTGCCGGGCGGCCTGTTGATGGGCCTGTTGGGCCCGCATGTTGGACGCCTATACGACAAAGCAGGGCCCATCAGGTTGATGGTTCCCGGCGTCATCGTCGTGAGTGCCGTGCTGTGGGCGATGACGCTGCTGGGAACGACGACTTGGGTGGGCTACATACTTGCCGGGCACGTGGTGATGAGCGTCGGTTTTGCGTTTCTGTTTACGCCATTGTTTACCGCCAGCTTGTCGTCGGTGAAGCCAAGCCTTTATTCGCACGGCAGCGCGGTCATCGGCACCATTCAGCAGGTTGCCGGCGCAGCGGGAGTTGCGCTGTTCGTGGCATTGATGTCGGCGCGGGCGGCGAACCTAACCGCGCAAGGACTGCGATCGGTCGATGCCCTGTCGGGCGGCATCCGCGCCGGCTTTCTCTGCGGCGCCATCATTTCGCTTTTCGCCGTGGCCTGCGTTTTTTTTGTGCAGAAGCCGCCCGCCGCTGCGCCGGTGGTCGGCCATTGACGCCGAGCGTGCCCGTCGACTCGGTCATCCTCAGTTGGTAGCCTGTTGATCGCAAGAAACCTGCGTATTCCAATCGGCAAAGCTACCGACGGGATTCTGTTCCCAGGCCCACACGTGCAACTCGTAGAAGGCGGGCAGGCCGTAGCGATTGGGCGCATCGACGAAATTCATCAAATGGCCTTCCAATGCGGGAGTGGCGGTGCTGCCCGGGGGAATTTGGGTTTGCCAAACGCTGGCGAGAATGATGAATTCCGCCCCAACCAGACGAAACGCGCCGTTCGGCAAGGGCTCGTAGATCAGGGCTTCGGGTTCGGTTGCATTGAGCGTTCCGGCTGCGATGCGCGAGCCCAACACAAAATGCACTCCCATCGCGCCGAAATCCGGCCCGCTGACGCACGGTGTGGCCTGAGCGAAGCCGGCGGCGAGCGCCGCGTTGATGTCCCTGAATTGCGCCGTTGCCTTGTGAACCTTGCTGACCAGCGGCGAATTCAGATCGACGCCGCTCATGTTCATGACATGCGGGGGCGCCTCTGCCGCTGAGGCAATGAAAGGCACGGACAGAGACAACAGGGTTGCCATCAAGGGGCCGGTAATCTTCATCGGTGATCTCCTGGGATTGGGGGGCCGCACAAAGGGCCTTATTTGTAGAAGTACGGATCGAGAACGCGAACCTCGGTAATTTGTTTGATCGGCAATTGGCTGCGAACGGCGGCGCGCCGCACCGCCTCGGGGGTCGGCCCGTCGTAAAGACAGAAGGTGCGCTTGCGATCGGGCGTGACGTAGGAGTGCAGCCAGGTGACGCCGTCTTGCGCATTGCTGTCGATGACGTTTCGACATAATTGGGCACCGCTTTCATCGAGCGGGATGTGCAGACCGTCCGGGAACTCTCGTTCGATCAAATACCGCGACATGGCATATCTCTCCTGCAAACCACCGCTGCGAATCATGGATTGCCGGGAGCAGAGGCGAATCGGAGGATCTACCCAATTTGGGCGGGTCGCCTACCCAGATTGCAGGGGAGACGATGCGCAGGCGGAGGGTTGCTTTGCGTACCCGCCCGGGATCGGTTACAACTCCTCTCCAGAATATCGCCGGAGAGCGCATTTCCGATGGAGTTACTCGAGCGCCAGCAATGCATGGCCGAGCTGGCTGATTGGCTGCGGCGCGCGATCGAGGGTGCGGGATGCGTGGCGCTTCTCGGCGCGGAAGCCGGGATCGGCAAGACCGCGCTTTTGCAGGAATTCGCCAAGGCGCCGCTCGGCGCGCGGGTACTATGGGGCGGTTGCGATGCGCTGTTCGCGCCGCGACCGCTCGGGCCGCTATACGACATCGCACGTCAGACACAGGGCGAGCTGCTGGCTGCCATATACGGCAATGCAAATCGCGAATTCATATTCGCGGCGGCGCTGAATGAGCTCGAACGCACACCCACGCTCGTAGTCTTCGAAGATATGCATTGGGCGGACGAAGCCACGCTCGATTTTCTCAAATATCTTGGGCGTCGCATTCAGCGCGCCCGCGCGATGCTCATCGTGAGCTATCGCGACGATGAGGTCGGATTGCGGCATCCGTTGCGCTTCGTCATTGGCGATTTGCCGCGCGCCGCCACGCACAGAATGTCGCTGTCGCCGCTGTCGGAGCCGGCGGTGGCTCAGCTGGCACGGCAGGCCGGCCAATCGTCGGTGGGCCTGCATCGCATAACGGGCGGCAATCCATTCTTCGTCACCGAAGCGCTGGCGGCAGTGGCCGACACGGTGCCGGTCAGCGTGCGCGACGCCGTTCTGACGCGTGCCATGCGACTGACCCCGGAGGCTCGCACAGTTGCGCAGCTTGCCTGTGTGGTTCCCGGCAAGACAGAGTCTTGGTTGCTGGAGCAGGCGCTCCCGTTCGACGAAGCCGCCATCGAAGGCTGCATGGGCGTGGGCATGGTGCGATCGGATGACGGCGCGCTCAGCTTCCGCCATGAACTTGCCCGACGCGCATTCGAAGATTCCTTATCGCAGTCTCACCGGCAGCTGTTGCACGCCAAGGTTTTCGCGGTGCTCGCCGCGCGGCCGCATATTGCCGCGGCGCGCCTCGCACACCACGCGGCCGGCGCGGGTAATGCAGCGGCAGTGTTGCAATTCGCGCCGTTGGCCGCCATGCAGGCGGCGTCGGTGGGCTCGCATCGCGAGGCTGTCTCCCTGTATGAGGTTGCACTCCCTTATGCGCAAGAAATCGCGCCGGATGAGCGGGCGCTCCTAAACGAACGATTGTCCTACGAGTTCTATTTGACCGGTCAGCACGAGCGCGCTATCGAAGCGCGCCGCGCCGCCCTCGAGATCTGGCGGGCGTCGGGCGCGCGCATGCGCGAGGGAGATGCGCTGCAGTGGCTATCCCGCTTAAGTTGGTTTAGCGACCGTCGCGCCGACGCTAACCGCTATGCCGCCGAGGCGGTGTCGACGCTCGAATTGCTGCCGCCGAGTCCCGAACTGGCCATGGCGTACAGGAATCTCGCGGATCTTGACATGGAAATTCACGAACTAGAATCGGCCACCGTCTGGGCGCGGCGCGCCATCGCACTGGCGGAGCCCTGCGCGGAGAACAAAATTCTCTGCGATGCTTTGGGTGTGCTGGGCACGGTTCGGCTGATAGCCGGCGACCCTTTGGGATTCGCCGATCTCGAGCGGGCTTTGCGTCTCGCGCTCGACGGGGCTCTACAGGAGCAAGTGGCCAGTGCCTATACCAATCTGTCCGCGATGGCCGTTTCCTGCCGGCAGTATGACAAAGCGGCTGGTTGGTTCAGCGAAGGACTGGCCTATTGCGAGAAACACGATCTGGATGGGTTGCGGCGCTACATGCTCATGTATCGCGCCCGCAAAAATTTCGAGCAAGGCGACTGGCCGGCTGCGAGCGAGGATGCGGAGGCGGTGCTGCGCGATCCGCTGTCCACACCAATCACGCGCATTCCCGCGCTGCGCACACTGGGCCACATCCGGATTCGCCGCGGCGACCCACAGGCGGAGGCCGCGCTCGAAGAGGCATGGGCGCTCGGCGGTCCAGCGCAGGAGCTGCAGCGTGTCGGCACACTGGCGGCGATCCGCGCCGAGGCCGCGTGGCTCGCCGGCGATCGCGAAGGCGTTCTGAAGGTCGTGCAGCCCGCGTACGAGTTGGTTTGTCAGCGGCGCGATCCGCGCATGAAGGGCGAACTCGCCAGCTGGTTGTGGCGGGTTGGAGCGCTCGAAAAGCAACCGACGGATATTGCCGACCCGTACGCGCAAGAGATCGCCGGCGATTGGCGTGGCGCGGCATTGGCTTGGAAGAACCTAGGCTGTCCTTATGAACACGCCTGCCTGCTGGCTTGGCACGGCGTTGAGTCACAGCAGCGGGAGGCTCTGGAAATCCTCGAACGGCTCGGTGCCGCCCCGGCTGCGCAGGCGCTGCGCCGGCGAATGCGCGCAGAAGGAGTCCGCGCGGTTCCGCGCGGCTTACGGGTCACGACGCGCAGCAATCGGCTGGGCCTAACGCTCCGAGAAGCGCAGATCCTGACGCTGGTGTCCCAAGGCATGCGCAATTCCGTCATCGCCAAGCGGCTGTTCGTTTCGACCCGGACGGTGGACCGCCATGTGTCGGCCATCCTCTCCAAGCTGGGGGTACAGTCGCGCGGCGAAGCCGTGGCTATGGCCGGCAAAGCGCCCGGCGCACATTTGGGTCTAGACTAGCCAAACTCAATCGGCAGGCCTTGGAGCATCGCGATGGCCCAGAAGAATCGTCAGTTTGTACTCGATCAACTCCCCAAGGGAAAACTCGGCAAGGAGCATTTCCGTCTCACTGAGGCACCCATGCCATCGCCCGGCGAGGGTGAAGTGCTGTTGCGCGTGCGCTATGTGTCCTTGGATGCGGCGAATCGCGCTTGGATGTTGGGTCCGACTTATCGCGCCGCGTTGAAGGCCGGCGACGTGATGGCGGGGGGCGCGCTGGCAGAAGTGGTTGAAAGCCGCAGCAACGCATTCAAGGCGGGGGACCTCGTGTTCGGCGATATCGGCTGGCGGGAATATGCGGTATTGCCCGCGGCGGGCCTCATGAAAGTGATGCCGCGCGAGCCGCTCAGCCACGCTGTGAGCGTTTATGGGATTGCCGGACTCACCGCCTATTTTGGTCTGCTGGAATGCGGACGGCCAAGGGCCGGAGAGACGGTGGTGGTATCGGCGGCAGCCGGCTCAGTCGGCTCGATCGTCGGGCAAATCGCCCGCATCAAAGGTTGCCGCGTCGTCGGCATCGCCGGCGGTGCCGAGAAATGCGCTCTTCTCACCTCGCAGTTGGGATTCGACGCGTCGGTCGACTACAAACGCTTTGTGGGAAATCCGACGGAATTCTACCAGGCGTCTGCAGGCGGCCTGCGGCGGCGGCATCGACGTCTATTTCGACAACGTCGGCGGCGAGACTCTGGATGCGTGCCTATTCGGCATGAAAGAGCATGGACGCATCGCGGCTTGCGGTGCGGTGTCGCGTTATGACGGGGCGCCGCCCTATGGCGTGCAGGGCACGCCGATGATCGTCTCCAAGCGAATTACCATGCGCGGATTCATTGTCACCGACTTTTTCGGGCAAGCCGCAAAGGCGCTGTCCGACCTCGAAGGATGGGTACGCAGCGGTCAGCTGAAAGTGCTCGAGGACATTGTCGATGGATTCGAAAATTTGCCGGCGGCGCTCATTGGACTTCTCGCCGGCGATAATATCGGCAAGCGCATGGTGAAGGTGGCCTGACCCAGTTCGCATTTGCCGGCAACGGCGGGGGATAAACAACCATGAACAACGAGAAGCCCGGAGCAGGGCAGACCGCGCTGGTTACCGGCGCGTCAATGGGCATCGGCGTGGATCTGGCGGAGTGTTTTGCGAAAGATGGCTACGATCTGATCCTGGCCGCGCGCAGCGCCGCGGCATTGCAAGAGGTCGCGGCTCGGCTGTCTAAAACTTACGCGGTGCAGGCCAATGTATTTACCGTCGATTTGGCGGAGCGAGGCGGGGGAACCCGCCTGGCCGAAGCGATAAAAGCAGCGGGACTCCAGGTCGACGTGCTCGTCAACAATGCCGGATTCGGCAAGGCCGGTCCGTTCGCCGGCTCCGATATCGAGTTGCAACTGGGCATGATCGACTTGAATGACCGCGCGCTGGTGGAGTTGACGCATATTTATTGGGCCCAGATGCTCGCTCGAAAGCGCGGCGGCATCTTGAACGTCGCCTCCATGGCTGCCTTCGTGCCCGGACCCTTCATGGCGATCTACTATGCGTCGAAGGCTTTCGTCCTGTCATTTTCCGAAGCGCTCTGGGAAGAGGCGCGCGACACGGGCGTGCATGTCTGTTGTCTATGCCCCGGCGCGACCAAGAGCCAGTTTCGCGCGCGCGCCGGAACGGGCGCCACGCGATTCGGCCAGACGGCCGCGGTCATGGAATCCATGCCGGTGGCGCAAGCTGGCTACCAAGGCTTTCGCGACAACCAACGCGTCGTCATTACCGGCAAGGGAAATCATCGCACCGCGAGAATGGTGCCCTTCCTTCCGCGCACCATGGTGTTGAAGATGGTGCGCAATCTGCAGAGCCCCGCAGTGCCTTAAGAGACGATGGCGCGGACCCGCAAGATTGTTTTGTGGATGGCGGCAGCCGCGCTGGCGTTGGGCAGCGCTGCCGTCGTCCTGCCGATAGTCGTATCCGACGGGCACGCCGACTCCGCTCGCATCGTCTCGATCAAAGAGACCCGCGAATACCAAAACCCCGCGTTGCTCAAAAAAGCATGGGCGCTGCCTGTCGCGGCCGCCTACCATGCAGACATTGAATTCCAACAAAATGGCAGTGTCTGCGGCCCTTCGAGCCTCGCGAATGTCCTGCACTCCCTCAAGCAAGCCGGGAAACCAAGACGAGCGTTCTGCAAGGCTCGGGCTTTTCCACGATCATGGGATATCTGCCGCAAGGTTTGACCCTCGATCAGCTCGCAACGATTGCCCGGGAGAAGCTGCGGCGAAAAGTCACGGTGCTGCGCGATCTGGACTTGGCCGCTTTCCGCGAGCACTTGACTCACGTGAATGACCCGGCGCGCCGCTATGTCGTCAATTTCTCGCGCGCTCCGCTATTCGCGACGGGCGGCGGCCATCATTCACCCATCGCCGCATATCTTCGCGAAGAAGATCTGGTTCTCGTGCTCGATGTCAACAAGAAATACGGCCCCTGGCTGGTCAAGCCGGATCGACTCTACGAAGCGATGAACACGCTGGATGCCACCGCGCAGAAGAAGCGCGGCCTGCTGCTCATCGAATGAATAGGCTGAGACGACCACGCAGTAAAGGAAGGCCATGTCCGACACGTTGAAACTTGGTGCGCGCATCGCAGCTCCCGCCCGGCAGGCTGTTGCGGGCGGCGATATTCCCGGGGTGGTGTGCCTCGTTTGGCGGCGCGGTGAGCTGCTGCACCTCGATGCGGTGGGAATGCGCAACATCGAGGCTCATCTTCCGGTCGAACGCAATACCATCTTTCGCATCGCATCCATGAGTAAGCCGGTCACGACGGCGGCCGCTCTGATTTTGGCGGACCGCGGTGTGCTGCGGCTCGAGGATCCCATCACCCGTTGGGCACCCGAGTTCGCCGCGATGCAGGTGCTGCGCCGGCCCGATGGACCTTTGCAGGATACCTATCCGGCGCCGCGCGCCATCACCATCGAGGACTTGATGACTCACCGCGCGGGTCTTGCATACAGTTTCACGGCGCGGGGCCCGCTCGCGCAGGCGCTCAAGCAAAGATTCGGATTCGAGTTCGACAGCGCGCGCACCCCCGATGAATGGGTGAAAACGCTGGCCGCGCTGCCCTTGAGCCATGCGCCCGGCGAGCGCTTCAACTACAGCCATGCCACCGATCTTTTGGGCGCCATCATCGGGCGGGCCACCGGCCTGGGTACACGAGCGGCGATGCAGCAGTTGCTGTTCGAGCCTTTGGGCATGGCCGATACCGATTTTTGGGTTCCGCCCGAAAAGCGCGACCGGGCCGCGGTTCTCTATCGATCGACGGCTCCGGGAAACTTCCAAGCGCTTGACTTGCCGGGCTTCATGGATCACGTGCCGCCGTCCTTCTGCGCCGGTGGGCAGGGACTCATCTCAACCGCGGATGATTACCTCGCCTTCGCGCGCATGCTGCTCAAAGGCGGCGAGCACGACGGCCGGCGTGTGCTGTCGGAAGCGGCGGTGCGCTTGATGGTCACCAATCGATTGACGCCGGCGCAGCGGCGAAATCTGCAATTCGGTATTCCTTTCTTCATGGGCCAGGGGTTCGGCCTCGGACTGTCGGTGATCGACGATGCGAAAAGAAACGCCTGGGCGGGCGCCGGAGGCGTGGGAGCGTTTGGCTGGCCGGGTCTGTTCGGCGGCTGGTGGCAGGTGGATCCCGCGCAACAGTCGGTGCTGATGTGGCTGCAGCAAACAATGCCTCCGGCGATTCCCGAGAGCGGCGCAAGGGCGGATTCGCGTATCGCCGAATCCTCGCTGCGCTGGTTGTTTTCCTCGCCGCGGCTGCTGTCGCTGATGAACGCCATGGCGCAGCGCTCGGGAAAGGCGCCACGCATGCCGGGAATTGCCGGTTTGAGGAATTTCCAAAAAGAGGCTTACGCAGCATTGCGCACCGATCCGATGCAGGATGCTTGAAACGGCGTCGATCGCCTAGCGAGGCGATTCCAAAGATAGGCTCATGTGATGTTCGCTGGCGGGGCGCCCGTCGATGCGCATGGCGTCCGGTTCCTCGCCCCAGCATTGAAAGCCCATCTTTTCGTAGAGCTGCCGGGCGGCGCTCGCCGAGCCGCTCACACTCAACCGCACGGTGCTCACACCGACCAGGGAGCGGGCATAGGAAATAGCGGCCTCGAGCAGTTTCTCGCCGAGCCCGCGCCTGCGCCACGCCGGTGCGACGTACATGCCCCAGAGATTGACCTTGTGGGCAGCTTTGAGTTGATGCGCGCGGTGCAACCCCAGCAAGCCGACGAGTTGCGGTGTGACGGCGCCGAACACCACGGAGCCCGGCGCGCGCCTGAGCATTTCGCTCACCGCGGCCTCCGAGGCCGCCAAATCATCGCCGGGGGATGCCAGAAATGCAGACGGCGAATCGAGCAGCGCGCCGCGCCGCAGCGCGAATAGCGCCGGGGCGTCCTCAGCCGTCAAGATCCGAATCTCGCGGTTCGATCCTGCTGCCCATGAATCCGCACCTTCGTCAGCTTAGGTCTTGGTGCCTCTCAGCTGCCACAACAAGAAGGCGTAGGTGTCGGCCGCTTCCCGGTCCTGCTGCGCGCGAGTCGAACCGATGCCATGGCCCGCGTCGTAGTCGACGCGCAGCAGAATGGGCTTTCCGGACGCGCTGGCGGCTTGCAGCCGCGCGGCCATCTTGGCCACGTGAAACGGCGCGACACGCGGGTCGGTGACGCCGGTGGTGAGCAGCACCGCGGGATAGGCAGTGCCGTCTTTCACCGCCTGATAACTGTCGATCATTTTGAGCGCCTTGTAACCGGCCGGATCGGAGATCGCGCCCCACTCGGGCTCTTCACCGTAGCCGTTCTGCTCGACCACATAGCGCAGCGGATTGGACCAGCCGACGCCATCGATGACCGCGGCAAAGAGCTCGGGACGCTCGGTCAGCGCGCGTCCGACGGTAATGCCGCCGGCGGAGCGGCCGCCGATGGCGAGGTGCTTCGATGAGGTGTATTTCTTGGCGATGAGCTCTTCGCATACGGCGATCAGATCGCGCCAGGTATTGGGCTTGTTGGCGAGCTGTCCGGCCTTGTGCCATTCGCGGCCGTACTCGCCGCCGCCGCGCACATCGGCGTAACCCACGATGGCGCCGGCATCCACCAGCGCCAGCGAGCGTCCGGCAAATGTGGGCGTGTAGGCCGACAGGCCGTACGAGCCGTAGGCGGAAATCCAAGTGGGATTACCGCCATCCTGCTTCATGCCCTTGCGATAGATCAGCGTGTAGGGAATTTTGACGCCATCCTTCGCAGTGGCGAAGAAGCGCTTGGCTTCGTAGGCGCTCACATCGATGGCGGGCTTGGGCGTGATGCCGGTATCGCTCAGATGACCGGCGAGGTCCACCGACCAAATGCCTGCGGGCGTGAGCCATCCTTGATACGCCAGCAAGGCGCCGTCCTCGTTGGGCACCGCAAACACGGCGCCAATGGTGCCGTCGAAAGGCAGGGCGATGTCGACGACTTTGCCGTCGTGACCCAAGCGCTGCAAGCGATTGATGCCGCCGTCCATGATTCTCAAATAGATGCCGTTGCGCGCGCGCGAAGTGCCCTGAATCACGAGCGTGGCGTGCTGCGGGACGACCACGGCGCCGTTCGCGATGCTCGGCGCGGCCGCCGAGGTCTTGACGATGCGCCCGCGCGGCGAGCCCCTGTTCACCAGCAGATATAAGTCGTTGCCGTCGAGCTCCAAGTCGGTGACCTCGTCGTCGAAGCCGGCGAATGCCGTCCATTTGGCCTTGCCGGCAACGGCATCGCTCAAGGGTGCGATGAACCAGCGTCCCTCGGGTCTGACGTCGGCGAGCAGCAGGATCGCGTAACGAGAACCCGGCGAGGTGAGAATGGAGGGGGACTGGATCTTGTCGTACTCGACCCCGGCGACCAAGCCACGCTTCATCAGTATCGGATCGGATTTTGGATCCGTGCCCAATTTGTGGAAACGCGCCTGGGCATCCAGGTAGCGCTCCGGTGTCGCCACGGCGCCGGTGAGCTGCGTATAGAAAAATCCGCTGGCATCGTCCAGCCATTGCGGATTGGCGCCTTCGGTATTGGGAATGGTTTCGGGGAGATTCTTGCCGTCGGCGACGGTGAGTATGTGCAGCAGGGAATCTTCGCTGCCGTCTTTCGACAGACCGTACACCACGTACTTGCCGTCGGGCGAGGCGCGCCACCAGTCGAGCGACACGTGGCTCTTGGCGGAACTTTGGGCGGTGGGATCGACCAGCACGCGGCTCGCGCCGTCCAGTCCCTGGCGCACGAACAGCTTGAAGTTGTCGGCGCCCAAGGGGCGCTGCTGGATGAAAGTCAGTCCGCCGGCGCGCTGCACACGCAAGGTCGCCGCCGCTTCGCCGGAGAGCTGTTCGATGCGCTTGAGCAGAGCGGCGCGGCCGGGCAGGGCATCGATGATGGCGCGGGTATGCGCGTTCTGCCCTTTGAGGAACGGCAGCCAGTCGGGGTCCTTGCTGTTTTCCATCCAGCGATAGGGATCGCTCAAGGTTTCACCGAAGTAGGTGTCCTTCACCACTTCGACCCGGGCAACCGGCGCCGGCGGCACGGAATCTTTGGCGGCATTGGCAGGATACGCCCAGCCCTCGAACGGCAGCAGCGACAACGACAGGGCGCTGCCCGATCCTAGAAGAAAGATGCGGCGGTTCAGATCCGTTTCCATGTTCGTTACTCTTCTATGTATCTCTCGATGGATGGGCGATCGACGTGACACGCTTTGAGCGCACCCTTAAGGCCGTGCCGTCAGTATTTCGTCGAGCCGGGCAGGTTCGGCGCTGTCGCGCTCGAGGTGCGGGTAGCGCAGTCCGTCGTGATAGTCCACGTTCGCAACCATGTAGCGATCGCCGATCTTGACGATCAGCTGGATCGGCGCTTGCGTGCCATGCGCTGCGCGGATGGCGTCCTTGAGCACATCGGCATCATAGGCGATACCGTTGATGGCGAGAATTTGCGCGCCTTCGGTGAGTTTGGCCTTGAAGGCGGGGCTGTCCCAGATGACCTGGGTGAGCATGCCATCCTTGCTGTCCTTGGCGTCGATCTCGATGCCGATGGAGTTGAGCAGGTCGATGCGCTTGTGCTGCTCCTCGGTCGCGGCTTGATAGTCGCTCGGCTTGTCGGTGTAGACCAGCTTGTAGCCGCCGTGATGAAACCCGCCCTCGGGAACGGGTTTGCCGATGGCGTCCAGGCGCTCGCGCAAGAAGCCGGCCCAGTCGTTGGGCTCGACGGCGTTCAGCGCCTTGACGATGTCGTCGAAGGTGTAGGTGACGACCGCAAAGCTGCCGTCGTCGATGCCGAAGAAGGCGCGCGCAAAATCATCCAGCGATCGGGCGCCTTTGGAGTGCTCGCGGATCCAGGTGTCGGCATCGAGCCAGATGAGGGCGGCTTCGTCGTAGTAGTCCTCGAAGCGCTGCCAGTCGAGCCAGGACATGCGGCCGCCGCGGATTGATGATTTCATCGTTGGTGGTGTCCTGCAGCGGGCGCCACTGGCGGCCTTTTTGCACTTCGTAATGCGCCGCGGTGATGGCAAACTGGTCGAGGGCTTGTTGACGGGTGCGCAATCCCGAGCGCGCAGCCAGCACCTGGCCCCAATACTGGGTTTGTCCTTCGTAGACCCACAGCAGGCTGTCCTGCATGGGCACATTGTAGTTCGGGGTCCAAAGATCCGCGGGGCGGCGGAACTTGCCGTTCCACGAATGCGTGAACTCGTGCGGCAGCAAGTCCCTGGCGAATGCCTCCTTGTCCCACTTGGTGAAGGAATCCGGATCGCTGCCGTCTTCGCTCGATTGATGATGCTCGAGCCCGTTCTGCTGAATTTGATCGCTGAGCGAATACAGGAAATCGTAGTGGTTGTAGTGATGCGAGCCGTAGAGCTTGTAGGCCTGTCGAACCAGGTTGCGGTATGCCTCGAGGTGTTCGGGCTTCACGGCGAGATTCTCGGGCCGGTCGGCGAACAGGTCCATGTGCACAGGTACCGCGGCACCCGGATCCAGATCGAGCTTGGAGGCGTAGCGGCCCGCATATACCGGGCTGTCGATGAGGGTTTCCAGCGTGGTGCGTTTGAAGTTGGTGCGCGAATGCTCGTTCGAAGCCGTTTCCAAAGCCGAAGCGAACTGCCAATCGGCGGGCAAAGTCAGCTTTACCTCGGCCGGGATTCGGCGCGTGAAGTAGCCGGCGGGGTAGAACACCAGCTCGTTCCATTCGATCATGAGCATTTCACGGCTCACTTCCAGCGCCCCGACCTTGGGACTGGTCGGCGAGAGATAATCGAAGTCGATTTCGAGCGTATGGGTGCCGGGTTTCAAGGCCGGGCGAAATGCGAAGACGTCGGCCGGATCGCGCTTCCACGTCACGGGCGAGCCATTCGCGCTAATGCGGATGCCGCCAAGCCGATCGATGGTCCCTTCCGGCGCATGCGTGCCGGGCAGCCATTTCGGATACAGCAGCACGCTGCCTTCACTGACGCCGCTCAGGGTTTCGTGAACATGCAGGACGCGATGGCTGATGTCGGTGGCATCGACCTGCAGCTGAATCTCGCCGCCGTAGGCACGATCCTTCGGCGCGACGATGGGGGTGATGGGCGCCGTGGCGCTCGGGCCGGCAGTCTCGGGGGCGGCTTGGGCGGCGTTCGCGACGAGGGCGGCTGGGCTCAAGGCCAAGGCGGTGCAAAGGGCGATTTTGTGGGCAAGGGCGCTCATGAGATCCTCTTTGTTGTTAGCCCGTGCATCATAGCAAACAGGAGATCGTCCCAAGGCCATGCCTGAGCTGCCGGACATTTCTGCGTATTTGAGCGCACTGCAAGAACGCATTATCGGTCAGACCTTGAAGCGAGTGCGCCTTGGCAGTCCCTTTTTGCTGCGCACGGCCGCGCCGCCGATAGCGGACGCTGTGGGCCATCGCGTCACGGACTTGCGCCGGGTTGGCAAGCGCGTCGCCATTGGGCTCGATAATGAGTTGTGGTTGGTGCTGCATCTGATGATTGCCGGCCGACTGCATTGGCGCGCCCCGGACGCAAAGCTTGCGGGCCGGAATAATTTAGCGGCATTCGATTTTCCGGAAGGCTCCTTGGTGCTCACCGAGGCGGGCACGAAGCGGCGCGCGTCGCTGCATGTGGTGAAGGGCGCAGAGGGACTGCGCTCTCTCGACCCCGGCGGCATTGAGGTATTCGACAGCGACCTTCAGGATTTCATCGCCGCGATGAAGGCGGAGAACCGCACGCTCAAGCGGGCCTTGACCGACCCGCGCATCTTGAGCGGCATCGGCAATGCCTATTCGGATGAAATTCTGCACGCGGCACGGCTGGCGCCGATTGCGTTGACTTCGAAGTTGTCGGCGCAGGAGTGGGAGCGGCTGTATCGGGCGACGCGCGAGACGTTGGAGATGTGGACCCTGCGGCTGGGCGAGGAGGCGGCTAAAAGGTTTCCGGAAAAGGTCACGGCGTTTCGGAAAGACATGGCGGTGCATGGGCGCTTTGGCCAGCCCTGCCCGCGATGCGGCGAACCCGTGCAGCGCATCCGCTATGCCGACAATGAAACCAATTACTGCGCGAAGTGCCAGACCGGCGGCCGAGTGCTTGCGGATCGGTCCCTGTCGAGGCTGTTGGGCGCAGATTGGCCCCGGACCCTGGATGAGTTGGAGGCGCTGAAGCGGCGGTGAGCGCCGAATATGGGGCGAAGGCAGGCATACGGCAGCGGGTGTTTTTCTGTCCGACGGCGATCGCTGACACAAATTCGGGCGTCCATTGATTCGAACGCGCGCCTTTCGCCGAAGGCCTCACGGCCGGGTTTGGGTCATTGTGGCTGCTCGCTCATTTGAGCCCAACACCAACTCGGAGTTAATGCATGGAAACGAATTATATTTCACGCGACACCTACGGCATGTACAAGAACATTGGAGCGGGTCCGGGCCCTGCGCTCATGGGAGCCGACACGCTGATTGGCAACGATGTATACAACACCGCCAATGAAAGCCTGGGCACGATCAAAGAACTCATGATCGAAATGAGTTCCGGGAAAATCAGCTACGCCGTGCTGTCATTCGGCGGTTTCCTGGGAATGGGCGACCGGCTTTTCGCAGTTCCCTGGACTGCCTTGAAACTGGATACGGCGAATAAACGCTTTACCCTCAATGTAAACAAAGAGCAGCTCAAGAACGCGCCGGGATTCGACAAGGATCATTGGCCGGCCATGGCTGACAGCACTTGGGTAACCGACGTGCACAATTTCTACGGCGTCAAGACGACGGGGCGCTATCAGTAGTCCTTCCGGGGTCAACAGGGCTGGCGCGTGGCTAGCCCTGCTCTTTTTAGCGACCGCGCACGGCCGAGCTCGCAATTTTCGGGTTATGGAATGAGCGGCGTTGGCCTTCAGGCTTGCCTGACTTTAGCAACAGAAGCGTTGCGAGATGATCGGGCAGAGTCGCGATGAGCGATAACACCTGATCCGCCGGCACGGGGCGAGCGAGCAGAAAGCCCTGGAGATAAATGGGCGAGAAGTCCGCAAGCAAAGCCAGCTGCTCCAGGCATTCAATCCCCTCGGCGGTCACTTGCAGATCGATGTCGTGACACAGCCCCACCAGAGCGCGCGCGATCGCCACCGAGCGCGGGCTGGTGTGAATGCTGGCGATCAGAGCGCGATCGAGCTTCACCCGTGTCAGCGGCAGTTGCTCGAGCGAAGCCAGCGACGAGTAGCCGACGCCGAAATCGTCCAGGGCTATGGACACACCGTGGCTGCGCAGTTGGCGCAACACTTCGATGGTCGCTGCTCCGGTTTGCAGGACATTTTCGGTAAGCTCGATCTCTATGCAGCGCGCCGGCAGCTGGTGTTCGTGCAGCAGCGCGGTAACGCGGTCCACAAAACGGGTATCGAGCAGCTGGCGCGAGGACAGGTTGACGGCGACGCGTGCTTCCGGCCACGCGCCATGATGCCATTGCGCTGCGGTTTTGATCGAGGTTCGCAGCACCCAATCGTTGATTTCCAAGATGAGCCCCGACTCCTCGGCAATTCCCAAGAACTCGCCGGGCAACGCGCAGCGTCCGTCAGGCAGACGCCAACGCAACAAGGCTTCCACCAGTCGCGTCTTCAAGGTCGCGGCATCGACCTCCGGCTGGAACACCAGCTCGAATTCATCGCGCTCCAAGGCGAAGCGCAGTCCTTGTTCAGTCGTGAACTTCGCGGAGGCCGCTTCCAGCAGCGCGGGGCTGAAGACGACCAATTGACTTCGTCCGAGCGCCTTGGCACGGAACAGTGCCGCGTCGGCTGCGCGCAGCAGCCCCTCGGCATCGCTGCCGTGATCGGGATACATGCTCGCGCCCACGCTGATGCTGATCATGAGGTGGCGGCCATCCACTGCGATCGGCGCCTGAAATGCGCGCACCAACTGCAGTCCCAGTGTGTTCATCGTTTCGATATTCGTGACGTCGTCATAGACTATGGTGAACTCATCGCCGCCGAGGCGCGCCGCGAATCCAGCAGCGCTCGTCGTTGCCAGCAATCTCGCGGCGATCGCGCTGAGCATACGATCGCCGAAGGCATGCCCCAAGCTATCGTTGATGTTCTTGAAATTATCCAGATCGACGAAGAAGACCCCGACGAACGAGGCGCCCGCCGCGGCCTGCGCGACCGCTGCCTTCAGGTGTGTAAACAATTGGCGCCGATTCGGCAATAGAGTGAGCGGATCGTGCTCCGCCAGATGCCGCAGCTCGCGCGTGCGCAGCTTCACCCGCGCCTCCAACTGCTCCTGGTAATTGCGTGTCGTCGCCTTCGCATCCGCCAACTGTTCGGCCATTTTATTGAAGGAAACGGCAAGATCGTCGAGTTCCCGGATGCCGCCGCGTGTGACGCGGGCACCGGTTTCGCCGCCGGCGATCCTCAAGGTCGCCGAGCGGATTCGGCGCACGGGCTCGACCACGCTCAGGACGGTACGAATCGATACCCAAAGCAGTATCGCGAGCACCGCGATGCTGATCCAGAAAATCAATCCGAACCCCTCAGGTTTTTGATCCGACGTGGAAGTGGTCTCGGTTGACTCCTCACGGCTTTCTCTCGAAGGAACTTGCGCGGCCGGGGCGTGGACTGGAACCGCTCGGACTTCCGGCCGTGGCGGCGCGTCAATTTTGTACGATAGAGCGGCCGCAGGCGGGGCGGCAGCGTTCGCCGGGGGCGTCGCGGCGTTCACCAGCGCGATGAGGCTCTGCGACATTTTCGTAAGTCGGGCTTCGGCGTCGCGGCGTTTGGCGTCCAAAGTGACCAGGCGTTCCTGCAGCGCCTCGAGTTGTGCGACGTCGGCGCGCGACTGCTTGACCCATGCGGCGCCTTGCGAGCGCGTCAATGCGGCTTCGTTGTTCTCAAGGCTGCCCGCCAGCGCAGTCTCGCCCGCGGTCGCCGGACCCAGCGCAGCGCGGTCATACAAACCGGCGGCGGGTAGCCCGGCGAATTGGCGGCGGATTTCGTCGAGACCGGAGTTCAGATCGACGAGCGTCTTGCGGGCAACGACCCGGCCGAAGATTCTCCAGGATGTGGCGAGCGAGGCCTTGGTGCGCGCATCCAGCACATCGAAGCACTCCCAGAATTCCTTAAGAACGCTGCGCCGCGCGTCGGCTGCGCTCAGCAGATCATCTCCCAAAGCGCGGAACTCCGCGAAATGCCGCAGAAGGATTCCTCGAGCGTGCGAAGCTTCAGGCAGCGTTGAGGCCGCATAAGTGTGAGTCTCTCGCTCCAGTTCTCGGGCTGGCGTTCGCCAATTCGCCGTCGCTATCGTCATTGTGAACCAACGAGCGATTGCGGACCGCGTCCAAGAAGTGCTCGAGCGATGCCGCCAATGGCTTGGCATTCGGCACCTCAGGCGGGGGCGCCGAGGCGGACGTCACTCGTTCAAGAGGAGCGGCGAGCGCAGCCGCCGCAGGCACAGGAGCCGCCGGAACCGTGACGATGCGCGTAGTGCGCACGACGGAGATTTCGCGCTCGATCAGAAGATTTGCGGCAACCGCCAGAGCGACGACCGCGGCAAATGCCACGCCCAGGTGCGCGCCGATGCCCCAGCGCCAATTCAGCAAGAAAGCACGCAATCGCGCGGCTTGATACCGGACTCCCAAGGCCTCTGATGCAGTGCAGCTTACTTCAGGGACTTGGGGAAAAACTGCGATGGGACACTAGAAAACTGCGCCACAACCAGGTGCTTATGTACGTTACCGCACGTGAAGAAGACGGGCCACTGCGAATTCGCTAACGTACGTTAAGGCGACTCGAGAATTCCCGGCCGGCGCTGCTCAAGATGACTTTGCCCGTTCCCGGCTGGTGATCGATTAATCCGTCGATAGAGGCATCTTCCCAAATTGAAAGCCGCGGACAGGAGGTACGCCAAATTGACATAATCTCGCTGTAATCGCGTGGCCGAGCGGCGAAGACTGCGACATTGGAAAGAGTTCAAATGGCGTCTCCTCGGGCGTCTTCTTCTTTGCGGCCGATATTGCAAGCCAGGGAAATGGCTTCGCCGCCTCGTGCTCGAATTGCGTCTCGTCTCGCGAGAAAAATTGTCGTATTGCTGCTTTTATTGCCAAGGAAATACCGAGCGTTTAACCTGTAGGAGAATAACAACGTTACAGCTTGCCCGGTGCGATGGGTAAGTGAAGGCCGGAACCAGATGGGCGATATCACCGCACTTCTGCGCAAAGCGCGAGACGAGAACGATTCTTCGGCTATTGACCTCATTGTCGGCGCTCTGTATCCAGATTTGCACCGCATGGCGCAGGCGCAACTGGCGAAAAACCGCACCATCACCCTGCTCGATACGACCTCCATGGTCCACGAGGCCTATGAGCGATTGCGCGGCGCCGCGCGCATCGAGGCGGACTGTCGTGGGCAGTTCATGGCATACGCCTCCCAGGTGATGCGCTCGATAGTCGTCGATTTTGTCCGCAAACGCCGCGCAGAACGCCGCGGCGGCGGAGCTGCTCACGTCACTTTGTCGACCGATCTGCTCGACGGCGGCGGCAGCGATGAGGATGTCGAGCGCGTGAACGACGCGCTTCTGGAGTTGGCGAGCGTCGATCAGCGCCTGAAACACGTGGTCGAGATGCGCTATTTCGGCGGTTTTGCCGAGCAGGAAATCGGCGAAGCGCTGGGCGTCAGCGAGCGCACCGTGCGCCGGGACTGGGAACGGGCGAAGTTGTTGCTGCAAGTCGCCATCCGGCGCTAGCCGCTTAAAAGCGTGTCCGCTTGCCGCGATCGGTGCCGTCTCCTGTTTTGATCTAGGCACAAAGGGAGACTGAATTGATCACTGTCGTCGCCGAGCTCTCCCCCAAGGATTGGCTGCGCTTGAATGGCTTGCTGGCGCAAGCCTTCGAACTGAATCCCGAAGACCGGCTGCAGTGGCTGCGCCGGCTGCCGGCGGACCAGGCCGATCTGCTGCCGGTGCTCGAGGGGCTGTTGCAGCCCGCGATTTCCGCCGAATCCGGCGCCCCCGAGCCCATTCCAGCGCTGAAGGTATTTGACGATCAGCGTCACCAACAACAAAACCAGCCCGGCGACTACATCGGACCGTATCGATTGCTGCATGAATTGGGACGAGGCGGCATGGCGACGGTGTGGCGGGCGGATCGCACGGACGGCAGAATCGAGCGTCAGGTAGCGCTCAAGATTCCCAACGCAGAATGGACCGATCGCGGGCTTGCGGACCGCATTCGCCGCGAGTGCGCCGTGCTCGCCAGCCTCAATCATCCCAATGTGGCGCAGCTCTACGATGCGGGCTGGTCGGAATCCGGACTTCCCTATCTCGCCATGGAGGTCGTCGACGGACAGCCCATCGACCGCTTTTGCGCGGAACGCCATCTCAGCGTGCGCCTGCGCGTACCTCTGTTCGTGGAGGTTTTGCGCGCCGTCGCCTATGCCCATGCGCGTCTGGTGGTGCACCGGGATTTGAAGCCGGCCAATGTGCTGGTGACCGGCGAGGGCCGCGTCAAACTGCTTGATTTCGGGATTGCAAAGGTCCTGACCGACACCGCCAGCGCCGCCGGTGAATCGGACCTCACCCGCTCGGCCGGTCGACCGATCACTCTGGCGTACGCGGCGCCCGAACAGGTGCTGGGACAACCGGTTACCACGGCGACCGATATCTATGCGCTCGGCGTCATGCTGTTCGAATTGCTGTGCGGACAACGGCCATTCCCGCAGCAAACCGAAACCCGCTCCGCCATCGAGGAGATGATGGCGCGCGGCGAACCGCCGCGGCCCAGCAGCTTGGCCCCGGACAAGGCGTCGATGCGCGCGCTGCGCGGCGATTTGGATGTCATCTGCCGCAAGGCGCTGCAAAAGAGTCCGGACGGCCGCTTCGAAACCGCAGCGGCATTTGCGGATGACCTGACGCGTTATCTTGACGGCCGGCCGATTCACGCGCAGCGGGGTAGCGCCTGGTACCGGCTGCGACGATTTATTCTGCGCAATAAGTTGGCGCTCGGCGCCACCGCCGCGGTCTCCGCCGCCGTGCTCGGCGGATTGACGACCGCGCTCTGGCAGGCCACACGCGCGGAGCAAGAGGCGCAAAATTCCGCGGCAATCGGCAACTTTGTACTTTCCGTGATTCAGCAGGCCGATCCGGACGCCAGCCAGCAATCCAAACAGTCGGACCTGGCGCTGCTGCGCACGGTGGAAGATCGCATCGACCGGCAACTGTCGGCTCGTCCGGATCTGCGTTTTCCACTGCGTTTGGCGGTGGCGACTTCCTATCGCAACCGGGGCGAAGTGAAAGAGGCTGGGGACACCCTGCGCCTGTCGCTGCAAGACGCTCAGCAGGCGCATGGGTTGAAGGAACTGGAGGTGCTGCGGGCAAGGGTATTGCTGGGTGAGGTATCGAGCGATGACAAGGAACGGGCGCAGATGCTCGACCCGGCGATTCCCGCCCTGCGCCGGCTCGGCCGGCCGGCCGCGCCGCTGCTGGTCGATGCGCTGTTGGCGCATTCGCCCAGTACGATCTTGAAGGATCCCGGCGCGGACAAGGACCTGCGCGAGGCCCTGCAGGTCGCGAAGACCGAACTCGGGCTGGGCGACGAGCAGACGCTGAAGGCGGCCAATCAGCTTGCCACCGCGCTCGGGCCCGGCGTGCAGAGCCGCAACGTCGAGGCCTCCGCGATCCTCGAGCCAGTGATCCAGGCCGTGCGGGCCGCGGGAGTTCTGCCGCCGAGCAATCCCACGATGCTGCACGCGCTATCAACCTACGGCTCGATTCTGTGCTCCACCGGCCGCGCCGCCGAAGGCGTGCCCATCCTGGAGCAGACAGTACAAATCGCGATCGACCAGCATCATGATGGCCAACAACTGCGCTCGGCTCTTTTATATTTGGCGCGCGGCGAGCGCTATGCGGGCCGCTTCGACGCGTCGATTGCCACCTTTGCATCGATCTATGCCTTGCTGGCGAGCCGCGAACCCTTTGGCAGCCGCCTGCGCTACTACTACGGCGGCGATGTCTCTTACAACCTGATGCAGGCGCGCAGACCTTTGGAGGCGGAGCCGTTCATCGAGGAAGCGCAAGCCTACCGAAACTCCTTGTCCGCGGCGGAAAAGACGCTGGCGGGGGAAGCCGATTTCCAGATTGGTTTCCGGCGCCTCGGCACTCTGCTGCGGCTTGGCGAATACGCGGCGGCACGGCAAGTCGGCGAGGGACTGTTGCGTCAGTCGCGCGAGGACAAGGCCCCTTACTACGCGTATGTCGCCAATATCTTCATGGGCGACGTGTATCTCGCCACCGATGATCCTAAGGATGCGGAAGCGGCCGCACGTGCAGCGTTGCAGTACGCGCTGCAACAGGGCGGCGCCGCGAATGATCTGGCATTGCACTACGGCGCTTTGTCGCGCATTCAGCTGGCGCGTGGCGACGCCGCGCAGGCGTTGGCCGTCACCGACCCCGAGCGTAACCAACCGTCGCCCTCGGCGGCGATCGACCCCGATGCCGCGGACTTCAATCTCGCGCGCGGCCGCGCCATGCTCGCCCTGGGCCGCGCCGCCGATGCGCGTCGGCCCCTGAGCACCGCGCACGCTTTTTGGTCGGCATTCGCACCCGACAGCCATGCGGCGCAGCTTGCAACCTATTGGTATGCGAAGGCGCTGTCGGCCAATGGTGAGGCGGATGCCGCGCAGCGCCTGAGGCCCCCCGAGCAAGCGCCCTTGGATTACCCGCCGCCCGATCTCGCGCGGCTGCACGCGGAGCGAAGCTTGTCCGGCGCAACAGCGAATCGCCGCGGTGTTGCACAGGTATCCGCTGCGTCCTGAAGTGGCCGCCCTCATCGCGCAGGGCACCGTAGCCGCAGCACCGACCAATAAATAATCGCTGAACATCCCCTCGCCCTCGCGGCCATGGCCGGTTTCAACGGGCCACCGCGTCCTCTCGAGTAAGAGGCGAATTTTCGAACGTGCTTTGAGCACCAGGGGACTGTCAATGCGTGGTCAAATCTTGTGGCTGCCGATGGCCGCCGTAGCTCTGATTCTCACGGCCTGCTCCGGGGGCAATTCAGGTTCATCCACTCCGCCGCCGCCGCCCGCGGCGAAGACCATGATCAGTGGCGCGGTGGTGGACGCTGAAGTGATCAACGCCACGGTCACCGCGTACGAAGTATCGAGCGCCGGCGTGGTTGGCGTTGCCGGCGTCGTTGGCGCCGGCGGTTGCGTGCCGGCGACTCCCGGCCCCTGCGCCACGGCCACGACCGACGCCCAGGGCAATTACACCGTGGACCTCGGCAGCTATAGCGGTTCGGTGCTGCTGGAAAGCACCGCCGGTACCTACACCGACACCGTGACCGGTCAGACCATCCCCATCCCGAGCGGCGTTGTCTTGTCGTCTTTCGTTCCCGCGGCGGCGCCGGGATCGACGACGATCACCGCGCAAATCTCGGGACTGACGACCATGGCGGCGAACTACGCGCTGGCGCTCATGGGGCCGCCGCAGAACCTCCCCGCCTCGACGGCGGCCAGCAACGCCGATTCCGTGGTCGGCAGCTACTTCGGAGTGGCGAGCGCCGAGCTCACCAGCTTTGTAGATCTGACGGACCCCAACTGCGCTAGTGCAGGGGTGAACCAAGCCAATTTCGATGCATCCCTCATTCTCGCCGGTATCGAACAAGTCGCGGCCCAGTCCGGCGTCAACGCCATCGATCTAACCAACGCCCTGGTCGCGGACTTCAGTTCCAACAACGGCGTATTCACCGGCTTTCTCGCAGGCGGCCCGCTGATCACCGTCGGCAATACGCAGATAACCCTGCAGCAGATCGAGGGCACCAGCCTCGGGATGACGCTGCTCGCGTCGATCCAGACCTTTGTCGCCTCGACCAAGAACGCCTGCAAAGCGACGCTGTCGGCGACCGCAACCGCGGCCCTCACCGCGCAGAATATAGCGTCCACGACAACCTGCGCGGCCTCATACTGGTGCTATACCGCAGCAGCCACGTACACAGGACCTACCGGCGTTAGCTTGGCGATGTCGATCTCCGCCAATTCCTGTCCGAACGATCAATATCCACCGAATGCGCACGTCCTGACTTCCGGAACAGTCCCCTCGGGCGGCTCGGCGGGGACCGTTACCAACGCCCCCCTGACATTCGTTTTCACGGCCAGCCAGTCCAACAGTTATTTCAATGGCGGGGGCAATGGGCCCGCGCCTTACAACTACAACGGCGCTTGCGGGACGAACAGCGCCGCTTTCAGCCAGGGGAAAGGCGGCACGCCGGCCTCGTGCACGTTCACCCCCGCGCAAGTGATCTTCCTTCCCGACGATTCCGCCGGAACTCACAATACTTCGCCAACCCCGGTGATCATCAATTGCTCTGCCATTGTGCAGACCTTCACCGTGGGCGGCGCCGTGTCGGGTCTTCCGGCCGGGACCACTCTGACGATTGCGGACAGCATCAACGGCGACTCCACCACAGTCAGCGCCAACGGTTCATATACGTTGTCCGCCCAACTCGGGGTCGGAGCCGCCTACAACATCACGGCCACGCCCTCGAACAGCATGCTTAACTGCGTGGTGTCCAACGGCAGCGGCAACATCGGTTCGGCCAATGCCACCGTTCCCATTAATTGCAGCGGCGGCAGCAGCGGCATTCCGCCGGTACCGCTCAGTAATCCGAATGGACTGCTTTGGCAGACACCCTATTTGTTCGTGGCGAATTCCGGCGGCGCCAATGGCGGCCAGGTGCTGGTCTATACCGAACAGCTGAACAATGCCACGCAAAATTTGATTACCGGCCTGACTCTGGTGGCGAGCATCACGCAGGGTATCAACGTCCCCTCGCGTCTCGCCGTCGATGCCAATAATCAGTTGTACGTCGCCAATGTAGGCAACAACACGGTCACCGTCTACAATATCAGCGCGGCCAATGTCGCCGCCAACACCATTACGCAGGTCATCGCGGATACGATCAGCAGCGGCATTGCGCGCCCGCTCGGCATCGCGGTCGACTCCTCGGGCATGGTGTATGTTGCCAACAACTCGCAGAATTCCATCTCCATCTTCCAGCCAGCCGGCGGCGGCGGCTTTTCGCAGGTTGGCAGCGCGCTGATGTTCGATGGCGAATCCAATGCCTTCCTCGCCCCAGGCGCGCTGTTCTTCGATGCGCGCGACGACGTGCTGTTGGTGGGTATCGGGCCGGGCTCCGGACCCAACGAGGTGCTGACCTACACGCCGCCGCTCACCGCATCCTCGCGGCCCTTGTTCGCACTGAGCAACAGCAATTGTTCAACCGGCCCCAGCGGACCCACCGGCTTCGCCTACCATCCCTTGGGACAGGCACAGGTCTTTATCTCCAATTATTACAATTCAAGCGTCCAGGTGTACGGCATCATTGACTTGATTGGTCGCGGCAACGGCGGCGCCTGTCCCCTGCCGGAGTTCAGCTCACTGAACGGCGTCAGCCCGCTGTCGCAGATCGCGCAGCCGGAGGGCGTGGCGGTGGACGGCTTCGGCAATGTGTTCGTCGCGAATTCGAGTTCCAACACCGTGACTGCATACACGCCGGGATCGGGTATTAGCGCCGCACCGGTGTACACGCAGCACTGAGGATGCGGCAGCGAAGCACTCAATTGCCGGTGCCGTCGGCGAGCCCCAGTTTCGTCAGCAACACAGCGTAGCGCGAGTCGCCTTTCAAATTGCTGAGCAGCGGATCCCAGGCGACGCCGTTCAAGCCGCTGTCGCGCTGTTGGAAGGCGCGCTCCAGCCACTCGAAGGCTTTGTCTTTCTCGCCGCGCCAGGCGTAGACGGCGGCGACTTGGTAGGCCATGTCGCCGGCATTCTTGGCGATCAGTTCCTTGAGCGCGGCTTGCGATTGCTTCTCGCGACCGCCGGCGTACTCAACCATGGCGACGCCCATGCGCCGATTGCCTTCGGCGCCCTGTTTTTGGAATTCGGTTTGCGCGTCGGTCAGGCGGCCCTGCAACAGGTCGAGCTGACCCAGGGCGAAGTGGAATGCATCGGCACTCGGGCTGATGGCGAGTGCGCGCTCAATGGACAAGCGCGCGGCCGCATAGTCGCGGGTCACGGTCTCGAGCAAGCCGACATTGCACCAGGCGTAGCCGCTCAGGGGATCCAAGTCGATCGCCCGCTTCATGGCGGTGATCGCCTGCGGTATCTTCCCTAAGGCTGCGATCTGCGTGCCGTACAGGCTCTGCACCGCGCTCTCGCCGGGCGCGAGGCTCAGCGCCGTCTCGCTGTCGGCGCGCGCGCCGGCGAAATCCAGCGTTTCGAGCCGGAACAGCGCCCGTGCGCGGTAGGCATCGACGAACTGCGGCGCCAGCCGCAGCGCTTTTTCGGCCGCCTCGTGGGCGAGTGCGTAGCGCGCGGCGTCCTGGGTGGAGTTGGCGATGGCGGTCTCGGTGAAGGAAAGGCCGGCGTACGCGGCGGCGTAGTTCGGATCGAGCGCGATGGCTTGGCGGTAGGCGGCGGCCGCGCGCTCGATGTCCTGCAAATTGCCGCGGCGGCCGAATTGCCGCGCGAGCAGGAATTGGTTGTAGGCTTCCGGGTTGTCGCTGCGATGCGGATCGGAGCCGGCAGCCAGCAGTTTCAGCTTCAGGGATGCGACCACTGCGGCGGCGATGTCGTCCTGCACTTGAAAGATATCCTTCACGTCCCGATCGTAGGACTGCGACCAGAGATGCACGCCGTCCGAGGTGCGGATCAGCTGCGCGGTCACGCGCACCGTGGCGCCTGCATGGCGCACGCTGCCCTCCAGCACGTGCGCGACCCTCAAGGTTCTGGCAATTTCCTGCAGCGGGACGTCCTGGTTCCTGAAATGAAACGACGAAGTCCTCGCGATGACCTGCAGATCCTGAATCTGCGCGAGCAGGGTGATCAGTTCCTCGGAAAGGCCGTCGGAAAAGTAGCCTTGATCCTTCTTCTCGCTCATATCCAAAAACGGCAACACCGCGATGGATTTCGCGTTGATCGGCCGCGTTGCGAGCAGCGATAGAGAATCGTCCGGCGTTTGAGTGACGCGCCGATCGATTTCGTAGCCGGCCATGGCGAGCACCAGAATGGCGGCGGCGCCGGCGACCGAGACGGCCGGGCGATTGCGGCGCAGGAATTTTCCGAGCCGATAGCTCAGGCGCGGCGCCCGCGCCGAGATCGGCCGGCCATCCAGATATCGCCGCACGTCATCCGCCATCGCGGCCGCAGAGGCATAGCGCAGGCGCGGTTCCTTCTCGAGGGATTTGAGCACGATGCGATCGATGTCGCCGCGCAATTGCCGCGTGAGCTGCTCGTGTGTGACGCCGCGTGCGCCCCACGCCTCTTGCACGATCTGTGTGCTCGGTTTGCGCACCTCGGCCGCGGCGATGGCGTGCTCGAGGACGCCGCGCGATGCACCGGCATTCAAGCGATAGGGCCGGCCGCCCGTGAGCAGTTCGAACAGCACCACGCCCAATGAGTAGATATCGCTCTTCGCGGTGACCGGATCGCCGCGGATCAATTCGGGGCTGGAGTAAATCGGCGTGAGCGCATGGCCGTAAACGGTGGTCAGCGGCGTCTTGCCCGCGGCCTCGCCGTCATCGAGCAGCGTCGCGACGCCGAAGTCGAGCAGCCGCGCCTGACCCGACTGGGTGACGAGAATATTCGAGGGCTTCAAATCGCGATGAATGACCTGACGCTCGTGGGCATACTGCACGGCCTCGAGCACTTGCAGGAAGAGGCGCAGCCGCGCGCGGATGTCGAGCCGCTGGGCATCGCACCAGTCGGTGAGCAGCTCGCCTTGCACGTATTCCATCGACAGGTAGGGCAGGCCGTTGGGATCGATGCCCGCGTCGTACAGGCGCGCGATATGCGGATGCTCCAATCCGGCCAGAATGTTGCGCTCGCGGAAGAAGCGTTGTTCCAGGTCGTGGCGCACGCGCGTCATCGACGGCAGCTTCAAGGCGACCTCGCGGTTGAATGCGCCGTCGGCGCGCTTCGCCAGCCACACCTCGGCCATGCCCCCGGCACCCAGCAGCCGCATCAACTCGTACGGGCCGACGCGATCGCGGGGCTGAAGCCCGGTGGGCTCGATGCGCCCGGACGCCGGGTCCGCCGATTCAAGAAAAGTGGCGAAGTTCTGTCCGTCGGGCGACTGGTGGAACTCCGGCAGCAACGCCTGGCGCAAGGGATCGAGCAGGTCGGTGAATTCCTCGGGAAGCGTGTCGAGCCAGCGCCGCCGCCCCGCCTCGTCCAAGGGCAGCGCCTCGTCGAGCAGACGGCTCATCAGTGCGATTTGCGAGGCGCTTAGCCGCATTCGTGTGCCTAACTCTGAGGATCCGGCTGCGCACGAATTGTCGCATGCCGCGGCCATTTTTGGCGGCAGCCCAGGTGCCCGCTGACGGCTTGGTGCGGCGCGTCGACCCAACGGCAAGCAGCGCGCACCCTCGCCGCCGCTGCGCTATCCTTTGCCGAGCCCCTGGATTCGAGGTCCCGCCATTGGCGCGTTCGAGTGCATTCCGCGAACTTTTTCTGCCGTCCCGAGCCCGCCAGCAACGCGCCAGAAGCGCCGCGTTCCCCGAGGACAATCCGGCGTTTCAGGAAATTTGGGCGGTGGTCGGCGCGATCCCGCGAGGCTCGGTGTCGACCTACGGCGCGGTGGCGCGCGCCGCGGGGCTGCCCGGCAGGGCGCGCATGGCGGGACGGGCGCTGCGCGAGTCGCCGAAGGAAATGAAACTGCCCTGGCATCGGGTGGTGGGCGCCGGCGGCAAGATCGTTTTTCCGCCCAGCTCGGTGCATTTCCGCGAACAGGCGCGGCGCTTGCGGGCGGAAGGCGTCGCGGTCAAGGCGGGAAGAGTGAGCCGCGAGGCGCTCGTGGATCTTGAGTACTAGCCTTGGCGAGCCCGCAAATACTCCATCGCCCGAAGAGTCTCTTCGCGCAATTGGATCTCGAGTTTGGCAACATCCTCCGCGGCGCCGGCGCGCGCCGCCGACTCGAGTCGCGCGGCGGCCTCGCTGGCGAGGCTGGCACACATATTCGCGCTCGATCCCTTGAGCGAGTGTGCCGCGCGCCCAACGGCCGCCATATCGCCGCGCTCCAGGGCGTCCCGGATATTGCGCAGCACCGAATCACCGGATTCGATGAAGAGCTGAACGAGTTCACCCGCAAAATCGCGGTCATTGTCGGCGGTGAGCATGAGGCGCTCCCAATCGACGGGTGCAATCGGGGTTTGCGCCGGCAGTTGCGCCACGGGGCTGGAAGGCGACAGTAGCGGTTGACCACTTCGCTCAAGCGGTCGCGATCGATCGGCTTGGTGAGATAATCATCCATGCCGGCTTCGCGGCACAGTTGTTCCGTTCCCTTCATGGCATCGGCGGTCAGCGCGATGATCGGTATTCGCTTCGCTGCGCCCGTCTCGCGCAAGCGAATCTCGCGGGCAGCCTGGTAGCCGTCCATGACCGGCATCTGGCAATCCATCAGTATCAGGTCGAATATCGCCGGCCGCCCAAGCCGCCACCGCCTCTTCGCCATTGTTTGCAACATCCACCGTGAGGCCCAATCCTTTGCAACGCGCCGAGGGCCACCTTCTGGTTGACGCGATTGTCGTCCGCCAACAGCACATGTCCGGCGGCCGGCGAGGGTCGCCTTTGGGGCATCGAGCACAATGCTCTGCGTGCTGCCGTGCCATTGCAGCGATTGCGCTGACATGACCCGGTGAAGGGTTTCATGCAGTTCCCGATTGGAGGCGGGTTTTATGAGGTAGGCGGAGAACCCCATGGCCGCGATGTCGCCGCCGGCTCGCGCCGCTTGGGCCGAGGTCAGCAGCACCAGACGCATCGACCCGCAGCGTCCGTCGGCAACGATCCGCCGCGCCAGCGCCAGACCGTCGCATTCCGGCAGCGTGTGGTCGAGCAACGCGAGATCGAATTTTTGCTGCCGAGCGGCGGCCGCCGCGAGTTCCTCGAGCGCCGCTTCGGCTGAATCGACGCTGCGCGCTTCGATGCCGAGCCGCGCCAGCTGCAGGCGCAGCACCTTTCGGCTCGAGGCGTTGTCATCGACGATGAGCGCGCGGCGGGAATTGAATATCTCCAGGTCAAGCGGCGGAGTTGCGCGCTGGCGGGCGGATTTACCGAACCGCGCGGTAAACCAGAATGTCGAGCCTGCGCCTTCCTGGCTGTCGACCCCGGCTTCACCCTGCATCAGCTCAACCAGGCGGCGCACGATGGAAAGTCCGAGTCCCGTACCGCCGAAATGCCGAGTCGTCGAGGCATCGATTTGCGAGAAGGGTTGAAATAGCGCTCCCACCCGATGCGCGGGAATGCCGATTCCGGTATCGCTCACTTCGCAGCGGATCATGCAACCTTGCGCATCGCTGCCCGCGAGCCGCACGCTGATCGCGATCTCGCCGCTGGCGGTGAATTTAATGGCATTGGCGCCGAGATTGAGCAATATCTGCCGCAGTCTGCCGGGATCGCCGCTCACGTAGGCGGGTAACAGCGGATCGATGTCGGTGATCAGCTCGAGCTTCTTGGCATGCGCCTGCACGGACAGCAAATGCGCCACATCATCGACGATGGCGCACAAATCCATTTCGATTTGCTCCAGGTCGACCTTGCCGGCTTCGATCTTGGAGAAATCGAGGATGTCGTTGATGATGGTCAAAAGACCGCCGGCGCTGGCGCGGATGGTTTCGGTGTAATCGCGCTGCGTTCGATCAAGACGCGTATCGAGCAGCAGATCGGACATGCCGATCACCCCGTTCATCGGCGTGCGAATTTCATGGCTCATGTTGGCGAGGAACTGCGACTTGGCCACCACCGCGAGTTCCGCGCGGTCTTTTGCCTGAAGCAGAGCGCTGTTGGCCTGCTCGAGGTCGCGGGTTCGATGCGCGACTTGCTGCGCGAGCGCCGCGGCCAGGCGTCTCAAGTGGCCGACGCGAAGCCGGTACAGCGCCGCGGCGGCCGCAAAGATGCCCAACAGGGTCAGCAGCCTGAACCACCAGGTCTGAAAAAAGGGCGGTTCCAGCCTGAAGCGAAGCTCGGCTTCGTGGACGCTCAGGACCCCGTCATTGTTCGCGGCCGTGACTTGAAAGGTATAGCTGCCGGGCGGCAGGTGAGTGTAGTAGGCGGTTCTTCGGTTGCCGGCATCGATCCAACCGGTGTCGAATCCGGCGAGACGGTATTTGAAGCTGGTGCGCTCCGGCACGAGCAAACTCGAGGCGGTGTACTGAAACTCCCATTTCTCCTGACCCGGCTTCACGTCCATTTCGCCGCTCAGCTTCAAGGGCACGCCGTCGACCGAGAGCTGTTCAATGTGCACGATGGGCGGCACGGAATTGAATTCAATGTGTTCGGGATCGACTCTCACGATGCCGCGGATGCTCGGAAACCACAGCATGCCATCGGGCGTGCGGCAGCCGGGCGAGGTGTTGCCGCCGGCGAACTCCGCGCTGCGCAGGCCGTCGGCCAGGTCATAGGTCTTGAACCGCGGGCTGGTCTGCGCGCCGTCGGCCAGCGCGTCGAGATCGGCGCGCGGCACCGACATCAATCCCTTGTTGGTGGTCAACCAAAAGCGGTGCGACTTGTCTTCCAAAATTTGCAGGATGGTTTCGCGCAGCGGACCGCCGAACGGCGCCAGCGAAATCATCTTGTCGCCGCGCCACAGCGCCAATCCGTCGGTGGTGCCGAGCCACAGGGTGCCGCGTTCATCCTCGTGAATGGAAATGACCCAATCGCTGGGTAGGCCCTCCGCCGCGCCGAAATGCCGCGTGCCGTCAGGACCGACGACGAAAATACCGTGTGTTTCAGTGCCCACCCAGAGTTTGCCGCCGATATCCTCGTAAATCAGATGCACGGCGCTACGGTCCGAACCCGGCAGCAGGGATTGCCGCGAGCTGACGATGCCCTGATCGATGACGTCGAGCCCTTGGTTGCTGCCGACCCACATTCTTCCTTGCCGATCCAAGAACATGGCGCTGATCGAGTTTCCCGCGAGTCCATGCATTTGATCGAATACCGTGGTGCCGTGCTTCTCTATCCGGAAGACGCCCGCGCCCTGGGTGCCCACCCACAATGCATGCGCTTGATCCTCCACGATGGCGCGGACCCGAGCATTGTCCTGACCCTTTGCGAAGGCGATGTGCTGGAACGAGCCGTCGGTGTAACTGCTGAGGCCGCCGTCCGAGCCCACCCATACCCCGCCGGCGCTGCGCGGCGTAACGGTCCAACTCAAGTTGCCTTGCAGACCTTCCGGTTCGCCGGCGGAAACAAATTTGCCGTTGCGGAGCCGCAAGAGGCCCTCGCCGTAGCTGCCGACCCAGAGACTTCCTTCGTCATCCTCGAGCAGTGCACGCAACTCGCTGGAGGCAAACTGATTCGTGCTGAGCGCGCTGAATTTTCCATCGCGCCAGCGCACCAGGCCGCCGCCATGGGTGGCAACCCACAGATTGCCGTCGCGATCGGTGGTCAACGCCCGCACGATGGAACCCAAATGACCCGCGCCGGCCGCCACGCTAAAGCGGCCCTGTGCGTAGCGGTGCAGCGATCCGCTGTCGGTTCCCAACCAAACCGTGCCCTGCCCATCCTGATGCAGGGCCGTAATTTGTTCGCCGTCCGCCGCTCCGAAGTTCAGGTTCTCGAAGCGCTCGCCATCGAAGCGGCGCGACCCGGCCGCCGTGCCGACCCACAGGATGCCCTCACGATCCTCCAGCAGCGCTCGAATCCTGCTGTCCGGCAAGCCGCTGCTCGAATCGAATGACACGGCAGTGCCGTCACCGATGCCGAACAGCCCGCTCTCGGTTCCCACCCAAATACGGCCCTGCTTGCCCTGCGCGACGGCGCGGACATACGCATGAGCGAGCGCCGGCATGACGCGCAGCGCCTCGAAGTTGCCGTGATCGTAAAGCGCGATGCCGGCGCGGGTGCCGATCCAGAGGCGCCCGGCGGCATCGACATACAGCACGGAGATGTGCTTGTCGGGAATCGCCGGCGTATTGGCATGATCGAAGACTACGAAGCGCACGCCGTCGAAACGTGCCAGCCCCTCCTGCGTCCCCACCCACAAGTAGCCATCGGGCGTACGGGCAATGGCCTGTGCGGAGCTTTGCGGCAATCCTTGCGGGATTTGCCAATTGTCGAGCACGTATTGGCTCAGCCGCAACGCAGGGTCCAAGGCGTGCGCGGGGAGACTTGTCATAAGAAGCAGCAGCAGGACATGAGCGCGCAAGACTCGTCGCATCGGGAGCGCCGCATGCTCCGGGTGGTTGCTAATCCTCGACATCGCTACTCCGAGACTCCGCGCACTGGTTGGGGCCGCCCACGACTTGTTCGCGAATCTCGATCAGTTCGCAAAAGCCCCCAAGACCCCCCGGGTTATCGTCTCCCCGGGCGCGAACTTAAGGGCTATTGGTGGAGTTACTTGATCTGTCCCAGCCGGCGCAGCAACGGGGTGATCGTCAATCCTTGCGCGAATACCGAGAAGGCGACGACGGCAAAGGTGATGACGACGATGACATCGTGATGCGGCAAATCTTGCGGCAGCGACAAGGCGAGGGCGAGCGCCAAAGCGCCGCGCAAACCGCCCCAAAAAAGCACATGCTGGTGCCGAAGATCCACTTTGAGCCGGCTGCGCGCGAACAACGCGCACAAGGGATAAATCGCCACCGCTCGGCCCAAGGTCACGAGCGCTATTGCGACCAGAACCGGCAGCCACAGGCCGCTGTAATGCTGCTGCGCTTCCTGCGCGCCGATGAGCAAAAAGATCAGCGAATTGGCGACAAATGCCATGTACTCCCAAAAGGGGCCCAAGGCATGCCGCCCGGCGGCCGATATGGAACCGGAGGAGCGGTAATTGCCGACGACCAATCCGGCGGCCAGGGCCGCGAGCACGCCGGACAGATGAAAGTATTCGGCCACAAAAAACGAACCGTACGCGGCGAGCGTGGTAAAGGTGATTTCCACCAAGTAGTCCGGGGTGCGCCCTGCCAACAGCATGAAAAAATAAGCGATGACGGCGCCGATCGAGACGCCGCCGACGATCGTGAGAAACAATTCGCCGGCGATCGAGAGAACCGTTTCGTGTCCGCCGGCCAAAACACCGAGAACCGCCACGAAAGCGACGGCGGCGGTGCCATCGTTCAATAGACTTTCCGATTCGATCAACATCTTGAGCCGCCCGGGCACCTTGGTCTCTTTGAAGGTCGCGATGACCGACACGGGATCGGTTGCCGCAATCAGCACCCCAAAGATGATTGCGCTGCCCCAATTCCAGCCGAGCGCATAGCGCATGCCGAGCGCCGTCACAGCCGCCGCGAGCGCCACGCCCAGCGTCGCGAGCAGCGACACCACCGGCAATTCTTTTCTGAATTCGCGCCAGTGGATGAAGAGCGCCGCCTCGAATACCAGCGGCGGCAAGAACACGAAAAATATCAAATCGCGGGTGAGGTGCCACTGCAACTGCACGTGAGAAAAGTAAAGACCCATGCCGGCGAGCACCAACCCCACGGTATAGGGCAGGTGCAGGCGCCGCGTCAGCATGGCGACCAGGGCTGACACAAAGAGCAGAAAGCCGAGCTGTGATAGGTCCGAGGTCATGCGAAATTCGCGCTGTCGTTCAACTCCCCGCCGCAAACGGCAGGGAGCTCAATAGTTCCGAGAGTCCGTTCCAGGCGACCTGGATGCCGATGCAAAAGAGCAGGAAAGCGGACAGGCGCACCACGATGGTAGTGCCCGTGGCGCCGATCCATTTGGCGAGGTAGGCGGAATTTCGATAAAAGCCGTAGATCAGCACCGCGAGCAGCGCGGTCGCGGCGAGAGTTTCGATGAAGAACACCAGCGAGGATGCATGGAAACCGCTGGGCCGGCCGGCACCCAAGGAGATGGCGACCGAAATGGTGCCGGGACCGGTGGTCAAAGGCATGGTGAGCGGGTAGAAGGCAAGGCGGCTGGGCGCGACATCGATGGACTTGGGCTCGGGCGTTTCGGTGCGGCGCTGCTCGGTGACATCGGGGGCGTTGAGCATGCGCCAACCTGCGGCGGCGACGATGATGCCGCCCGCGACGCGCAGCACCGGCAGCGAGACGCCGAAGAAACCGAGTACATAGGCACCGATATAGAGCGAGGCGGCAACGATGATGAAGGAGTAGATCGCGACCCAGCGCGCGGTCGCGGCCCGGATTCTGTGTTCCAGCTCGCGCGTCGCGCCGAAAAAGATGAACGCGCCGGACAAGGGATTGACGATGGAAAACAGCGCGGTGAACGCCAGCAGGAAAGTCGAGAAAGAGAAATCTTCCATGGCGTGCGGATTCTAATGCGCCGCAGGCGCCGGGGTCGAAGGTTGTGCGCCGATCGCAGGCCGCGTCGCTTGGAGCACCGCCTGCACCAGCGCCTGCGAGGTGTAGCCGTCGGCATAGGGCGTTAAACCCAAGCGCACGATGACCAGTTGACGCGACTTGATTATGCAGACGCTCTGGCCGTCGTGGCCGGACATCCAAAAAGCATCCGGTGGAATGCCGAACGCGGCATCCGGATCCACGCCGGGCGTTGCCGCGTCCGATCCCCACAGCCAGGTTTGACCCATGCCGTACTGGCCGCGGGAGGCTTCCACGGGCGTCGCCATCATGGTGACGTAGCCCGGAGGCAGCAATTCTTCTCCCTGCCAAACTCCATCTTGCAGCAGGAACTGTCCATAGCGCGCCCAGTCGCGCGCGGTGGCATACATATAAGAAGAGCCCACCAGGGTGCCGTGTTCGTCCGGTTCAATGGTCGCGGTGGTGATCCCGAGGGGTGAGAAGAGCCGGGCTCTGATGAAGTCCGCAAGGTCAGCCGCCTCGCGTTGGCCCGATGCCAGCGCCTCTTGCGCAATGCGCGACAGAATGAGCGCGGTGCCGCTGGAATAGAGCCACTCCTCGCCCGGCGGGTGCGCCAAAGGCTGCGATCCCGCAAAGGCGGCCATGTCGGGTTGCAAGTACAGCATGCGGGTGACATCCGATACCGCGCCGTAGGCTTCGTTCCACTGCAAACCGCTCGACATCGCGAGCAGGTCCTTGAGGCGAATTTTCTCGCGCCCATCCTTGCCGGGCCAGAATCCGGCTTGAGCGAGCGACAGTTTGCCATCCTTGATGAGCATGCCGATGACCCCGGCCATCACGGTCTTGGTCATGGACCAGCCGAGCAGCGGCGTGGCGGGCGCGAAACCAGGGGCGTAATACTCGCCCACGATGTGGCCGTCATCGACGACGACGATGGCGCGCGCACCGGGGCCCGCGAGCGCCGGGTCTTCGATCAGCGCGTCGATGGCTCGAGTGGTGTCCACCGCGGCGCCCTCCGGCCAGAGACCGCTGGAGAACGGCGGGCGCGCCACCGGCGTTGCAGGCGGGAGCGGCGCTCCCGTGCGCGACCGGGCATTGAGCTGCGGCGCGGTCGCCAGTCTGCCATCCGGCAGCACAGTGCAGCCGTGCCCCTCGTGAAATTGCGCCAGGCCGTCGCCGATCACGCCGAGAAATCCGGCGCGCACGATGCCGCGTGCGCGATCGACCGAGACCCGCATGAGCTTGAGAATCGAGAGGCCCGGCGCCTGCACATCGATGCGCAGCACTTCATCGGGATCGCGGCCGGCGAGAAATACATTGGAGCAGACGATCTTGGCGGAGTAGTTCGCGCCCACGCGCAGCAGCGCCGGGGGCTCGAGCCACAACAGCAATGCGAGAACCACGACGAGCAGCGCCACAACGCCGCAAATCCTCCGCAGTATTTTCATGCGGCTACCACTTGAGCCCGGCCATGAGCGCCGCGTAGGTGTTGATGCCGTCCCAGAGATTCTGCAGCCTCAGGTTTTCATTCGCGGCGTGCTGGTTGTTGTCGTGATTGACGATGGGCAAGCAAATGATCGGCGCGCTGAACGCCCCGGCAAACATATACAGCGGCACACTGCCGCCGGCCATGGGCAGCACCACCACCGGCGCGCCGGCGGCACGGCTCGCGGCCGCGATCACGGCCTTGGCGGCGGGCGAGGACATGTCGGAGCGCAATGCCGGGTAGCCGTCATCCCATTGCAGCTTGATGAGGCGCGGATGCGCCAGGCGTGCGGTGAGATCCGGATCGGCCGCGACAATGGTCCAGCCGCGGGCAGTCAAGAAATGTTCGACCGAGGCGCGCACGGCGGCCGGAACCTGATCGGGCACCAGGCGAAAATCCAGGGAGATGCTGGCGCTGGTCGGAATGGCATTGGCCGCCGCGTCGCCGACCTGACCTGCGCGAATGCCGCGGATGTTGAACGCGGGACGCATGAGACTGGCCGGCAGATCTTCATCGCCTTCGGTTCGGCCGATGCCGAATTCCCTTTTCAAGTCGTCGCCGACCGGCGGCAGATTTTTCAGTGCCGCTCGTTCCGCAGGCGTAATGGCGCGCACGCCGTCATCGAAGCCCGGGATCAGAATGCGGCCGTTGTCATCGCGCATTTGCGCGAGCAGCGTCGCGGCCATCGCGGCGGGGTTCGGCACCCAGTTGCCGTAGTGGCCGTCGTGCAGTGCATGCAGCGGCCCGTAGATCGTGGCCTCGACTTGCATGACGCCGCGCGCGCCGAAGTACACCAGTGGACGGCGCGTCTGATGCACGGGGCCATCGCCGATGAGAATGAGATCCGCATTCAGGAGCTTTTGATTCTCATGCAATGCGCGGCTCAAGTGCGTCGAGCCGGCTTCTTCCTCGCCTTCCCACAGTATTTTGATGTTCACCACGGGCGCGTTGTGCGTGGCCTTCAGTGCATCGAAGGCGGCCAAGAGTGCCGCGATCGAAGCCTTGTCGTCGCTGACCGCTCGGCCGAAGAGGCGCCATTCCGGATTGAACGGCGGCGAGGCTCTTTGCCAATCGACATCGCGCGGCGCTTCATTGAGCGCGGTCTCGCGCATCACGGGCACGAAGGGATCGGAACTCCATTGCGCGGGCGTCACCGGCTGGCCGTCGTAGTGAGCATAGAACAGCACGGTGCGTTTAGCCTTCGGCGACGACAGCGCTCCAAATACCGCGGGCGGCGAATTCGCGCCGGTGGACAGCAGCGAGACCTCGAAGCCGCGCGATTTCAGCGCGGCCTCGAGAAAATGCGCGGTCGCGGCGAGGCCGGCCGGATCCGCCGCGATGCTCTTGAGACGCGTGAGGGCAACGATCTGGCCGACGATGTCGGCCTCGTGTGCGAGCCGATAGCGCTCGACTTGGGTGCGCAGGTCGGCGGCTTGCGAGAGCGAGGCGAGGAGAATCGATGCGGCACAGGCGATGCGAATGATAAGCGGCATTATTTATTGTTCCCCTTTGGACGTGCGCGGCGGTCTCAAGTATCTTAACAAGCTTGAGGCGCAGGACGGCGCCTTTGCGCGGGAAAGGTAAGGGATGGAAAATCTAAGATATTTAGGTTTCGCCTTGGGCATCTCGATGTGCGGCCTTGCGATTACCGCGGCCCGTGCGGCGCCCGCAGACCTGCAGTTCAGCCAGATCGTGGATGATTTCGTCTTCGGCAGTCTGGCGCTGTCGCCGGTCACGGCCAGCACCGTCGGCTATCACCGCCATCACGGCGAGATGCTCGAAGACCAATTGGATGATTTCAGCGCGGCGGGCATCAAGGCGCAGATCAAGTTGCAGCGCGACATCGAAGCGCGCATCGAAAAACTCGATGCCAAGGCGTTGAATGCCGAGCAGCGCGCCGATATCGAGGTCATGCAAGATGCCATTGGGGCCACGCGGCTCGATATCGAGGAAGTCCAGAGCTACCGGCATAACCCGACCATCTATGTCGAACTGATCGGCAATGCCCTCTACACACCCTTTGTGCTGCACTATGCGGCCGCGGACGAACGCTTCAAGCACATCGTTCAGCGCCTGATAAGGATCCCGGAATTGGTGCGCCAGGGCGAGCAGAACCTCGCCGATTCGCCGGAGATTTGGAACAAGGTGGCGCACGAGGAGAACAGCGGCAACATCGATCTCATCGAGAGCGTGCTGCACGACAGCTGCCCCAAGGCATTGGCCCGCGAATACGCGCAGGCCGCCGAGCCGGCGCTCATCGCGCTACGCGCGTTCAATCAGTTTCTCGACGGCACGCTGGCGAAAAAGACCTCGGATTGGCGTCTGGGCAAGGTGTATTACGCCAAAAAGTTCAGTTACTTGTCTGGCGACCGGCAAGACCCCCGATGCGCTGCTGAAAGAAGCAGAAGCCGATCTTGGCAAGACGCGCGACGAGATGGCGCAGCTTGCCGCGCCCAGGAGCGTCGAGGAGGCGCTCGCCGATGCCGCGCTCCGGCATGCGACCCCGCACACCTACATGGCCGCGGCCAGGCAGACGCTGGCGGCGGCGACGGCCTTCGTCGAACTGAAGGACCTGGTGAGCCTGCCGCCGAAGTCGAATCTGCAGGTGATCGAGACGCCCGTGTTCATGCGCGGCATCTACGGGGTCGGAGGTTTCAATCAAGCGCCGCCGCTGGAGCCGAAGCTCGGGGCATTTTATTGGGTGACGCCGATTCCGGACTCCTGGCCGCAGGCGCGCATCGATTCGAAACTGCGCGAGTACAACGAATCGGGATTGGCGCACCTCACGGTGCACGAGGCCATGCCGGGACACTATGTCCAGGCGGAGTATGCGAATGAAGTGCAGCCGCGCTCGCGGCGCCTGCTGCGCAGTATCTACGGCAACGGTCCTTATGTGGAAGGCTGGGCGGTGTACGCGCAGCAGCTCATGGCCGAGCAAGGCTTTTTGGGCGACACGCTCGGCTACCGCTTGACGCTGGCGAAGCAAAAGCTGCGGGTGCTGGCCAACACCATCCTGGACGTGCGCCTGCAGACGATGGGAATGAGCGATGCGGAAGCGCTGGATCTCATGACCAAGAGCACGTATCAAGAAATGGAGGAGGCCACCGCCAAGTTGCAACGCGCCAAGCTTTCCTCGTGCCAATTGCCCACCTACTACGCCGGCTACAAGGGGTGGCTGGCGCTGCGCGAACATTTTCAGGCGACCCACGGCGATACGATGAGCCTGAAACAATTTCACGAGGCGGCGCTGCGCGAAGGCGCGGTGCCGCTGCCGGTGCTGGATGAGCTATTAAATTAGCCGTATTTAGTCCATTAACTTAAGGCGCTTTGACTTATCGATCGCTGCCGGCGCAACCAGGCGCCAGATCGAGCGAATTTGCGCGCTTTAAGCAAAATAAAATGTCGCCGCGCGCTTACGTCGGGTTTTGCCGACATGTTTTGCGGCGGATCGCTCCCGTACCATGACGTCATCAAATTTTCACGGTGGGTGGGAAGCGTGACCAGTCTTACTTATGCCGCCGAGGCTGCTTCGAGCAAAACGCTGGAGGCGTTGGCTCAGGTCATTCGGGCGTTGGCGCCGGAAGTATCCGGGGTCTCGTTCCATGATTTCGCGGCGGACACGCTGTGGATGTCCGAGGATTTCATCCTGCCGGAAGACTATCAATTGGTGGAGGACTCGTTGTCGAGCGATTCCGGCGGCAATCTCGATGTCTCCTATGCACCGCGCGAGGACGGCAATTATTCCCTCGCCATTCCGGTGCGCGACGCGCAAGGGTCGGTCAACGGCGCGGTGCGCTTGAGCATCGACGCCTCGATCAAGGACACGCGCACCGATGAATCGCTCGAGCAAAAGCTCGCGCCGGTGTTCGTGTGCCTGTCGGCGGAATTCGAGCGGCGTCAAGGATTTCCGCTGCTCATCAGCGAAGACACGCCGGAAGGGACGCAGATCGAAAATGCGCTGCACGCCGAGCGCTTCGAATTGTTCCTGCAGCCGATCTGCTCGCTGCACGACAACGTGAGCCTGGCGCATTTCGAGGTGCTGCTGCGCCTGCGCACCGCCAACGGCAGCCTGATCGAGCCGAAGGAATTCCTGGCGCGCGCCGCGCAGCAGCGGCTGATGCCGAACATCGATCGCTGGGTGGTCCGGACGCTGTTGGTGTGGCTGACGGCCAACCGCAAGCTGTGGGCGCGCGTGCCCTCGGTGTTCTCGGTCAATTTGTCGTCGCAGTCGATGACCGACGACAGTTTCGTGAGCTTCGTCGAGGCTTGCGTGAAGAAAAGCGGACTGCCGCCGCAGGCGCTGTGCTTCGACATCACGGAACGTTTCGCTGCCTCCGGCAGCATCAGTGTGGCCGAGTCCATGAAGCGGCTGGAGGCGTTAGGCTGCGAGGTGGCGCTGGATGATTTCGGCGCCAACCCGCCTGCCTACGGCTATCTTCGATCAGTCCCCGCGCACTATTTCAAAATCGACAGCTCCTTGGTCGGGGCCGCGCCCACCGACCGCGTCGCGCGGGCCATGATTTCCGCCATCGTGCGCATGGCGAGCGATCTCGGCGTGCAGACCGTGGCGGAATCGGTGGAGTCGGACATCGAGCTGCAGGCGGTGCGCTCGCTCGGCGTCGACTATGCGCAGGGCTATTTGCTGGGGAAGCCAAGTTCTCTCGCCGGCTACGATTTTGCGACGGGCCAGATCAATTGAGGCGCTTCAGGTTCACCACACGCGAACGCGCTGGTCCGGCGCAAGATAGAGCGTCTCGCCCGGCTTGACCGCGAACGCCGCGTACCAGCCGTCCAGATTTCTCACCGTATAGGAGCGGTACTGCGCCGGCGCATGGCCATCGGTGATGACCTGCGCGCGCAACGCAGGATCGCGGATTTTCGTGCGCCAACTCTGCGCAAAGCTCAAGAAGAACTGTTGATCGGCGTCGAATCCCGCCGCCTCGGCCGGCGCTGCGCCCCGCGTCGCCAAATGAAAGGCATCGAAGGCGGCATTCAGACCCGCGACATCGGCGATGTTCTCGCCCAAGGTTTGCTCGCCGTTCACGTGCAGGTCCGGAAACGGCCGGTAGGCATCGAACTGCGCCGCAAGCCGAGCGCCCGAGGCGCGGAAGTGCGCAAAATCTTCCGGCTGCCACCAGTTGCGCAGGCGCCCCTTGGCATCGAAGAGCGCGCCTTGATCGTCGAAACTATGGCTGATCTCATGGCCGATGGTGGCGCCGACGGCGCCGTAGTTCATTGCGAGCGGCTGGGCGGGGTCGAAGAATGGCGGCTGCAGTCGCGCGGCCGGAAAATTGAGGGCATTCATCGCCGGCAGGTTGACGGCATTGACCAATTGCGCGTTCATGACCCATTCGGAGCGGTCCACCGTCCGGCCCAACTTGGCGAGCTCGCGCCGGTAGGCGTAAAGCTCGGCGCGCGAGAAGTTGCCGAAGGCATCGCCGCGGACGATTTTCAAATCGGCATAGGAGCGCCAATGATCGGGATAGCCCACCCCGATCTTCAAGGCCTTGAGCTTGGCCTTCGCGACCAGCTTGGTCTGCGGCGCCATCCACTCGAGGCGATCGATGCGCGCCTCGAAAGCCGCCAAAAGGTTGTGCACCATGGCCTCGACGCGCGTTTTCTGCTCGGGAGAGAAATATTTGCCCACATAGAGCTTGCCGACCGCATCGCCGAGATAGGCGTTGCAGGCGGCCACCGCGCGCTTCCAACGGGGACTCAATTGCGGCGTGCCGCGGATGACATGTTCATAAAACGCAAAGTGCTCAGCGACAAACGCTTGCGATAAATAAGGCGCGGCATCCTCGAGCGCGTGAAACTTCAAATAGTCCTTCCACACCTCGAGCGATTCGCTGGCGACGAGCTTCGAGAGACCGATGAGCGCGCTCGGCTGCCACACCACGAAGTCGTTCTGCCCGCTCAAGCCGGCGGCGGAGAAGAAGGCGCGCCAATCGAGGTCCGGCGCTCGAGCGTAAAACTGCTCCCGGCTCCAGTGATTGTTGCCGGCTTCGATTTTTTCCGAGGCCACCCGCGTCCAGTGCACCTCCGCCATGCGCCGCTCGAGCTCGAAGATGTCCGCGGCGCGCCTGTCCGGCGCATCGATTCCTGCCAATTTGAGGACCGCCGCAATATGCGCCTGGTATTGCGGCCGGATCGCGGCCATGGCGGATGAGGTGCCGAGGTAGTATTCGCGGTCCGGCATCCCCAGGCCGCCCTGCAGCAGGAACGGTAAATAGCGTTTCGGAGCGTTGAAATCCTGCGCCACCCACAGCCCGAAAAGATGCGGCGTGTGCAGGTTGGTGTTATTCAAAATGTCCACGTCCGCGCGCACGGTTTCGCCCAATGCGGCCGCCAGCTCGCTGCGGCTGAAGATGCCGTCGATGCGCTCGAACACCGGCTGCATCACTTTGAGTCCCGCCGCATCGATTGCCGCCTCGTCCATGAAGCTGTCATAGAAGTCGCCGATTTGTTGGGCTTCGGAATCCGGCCGGGCATGCCGGGCCGCGGCCGCCTTGAGCAGCTCATTGACCCGCTGGGCGGTGAGTTCGGTCAGAATGGCCGAGTTGCCGTAGCTGCTGCGATCGGCGGGAATTTCCGTGGACCTCACCCAGCCGCCGTTGGCGTAGGCGTAAAAATCATCGCCCGGAACCACTTTCAGGTCCATGCCGGCAAGATCTGGAGCATGAACTTGCGCGGCGGCGGTGCCGGCAAGCAGCAGCCCCAAGCTCAAAAATCGGGTCATGGAGTCACCAGTCGGGGTTTGGAAGTTCGCTGAACACTTCTTGCAGAGCGAGTCCCCAGTGTTCGCGGATCATCCTGAAATACGGGTTGTCATTGTCGATGCTGATGTGCGTCGCAAGCTTGAATTCGTCGCGCTTGATGATGGCCAAATCCAAGGGCGGTCCCACGGTCAAATTCGAGCGCATGGTGGCGTCCATGGAGACCAGGGCGCATTTGGCGGCCTGGCTCAAGCTGCTGCTGCGGGTGATCACACGGTCGATGATGGGCTTGCCGTATTTGGATTCGCCGATCTGAAAGTACGGTGTGTCGATGGAGGATTCGATGAAGTTGCCGGCGGAATAGATATGAAACAGGCGCGGCTCCTCGCCCTTGATCTGGCCGCCCAATATGAAGGTGCCGTTGAACTCATAGCCGTGCTCGCGCAGGTCCTCGGCATCGCGCTGATGGATCTCGCGCAGCGCATCCCCGACCACGCGCGCGGCATTGAACATGTTGCTGGCGCTCAACAGGCGGGTCCTTGGCTGGGAGTCGTCGGTCGCCTCGAGCAGATTGATGACCGCTTGGGTGATGCCCAGGTTTCCCGCCGACATCAGCACCAGCATGCGGTCGTGGGCATGCTGGAATGTCGCCATCTTCCGAAAGGTATTGATCTGATCGACGCCGGCGTTGGTGCGCGAGTCCGACAACATCACAAGACCGGTGTCGACGAGCAAGCCGACGCAGTAAGTCATGCGGAAATTGTACCTTACTGCTGCTGAGCGGACTCCGCGATGAGCACATTCGCCTCCATTTTCTCCCCGCCGCCGCCCTGGCGCATGCCGCGTACGGGCGCCGCGTCCAAGTAGTCGCGGCCGACCGCGAGGCGGCAGTAGTTGCGCACCGCGGGGCGCGCGTGCGTCACATCCACGCTTTGCCAGCCGATTTCCGGGCCCAGCCAGGCATCGGCCCAAGCGTGGCTCGCGGCATCATTGGCATCGCCGGTGTACAGATAGCCGCTGACGTAGCGGGCCGGCATGCCGACCGCGCGCGCGCAAGCGACGAACACATGGGCGTGATCCTGGCACACGCCTTCGCCGCTCTTGAATGCCTCGGCGGCGCTGTCCTGCACTTCGCTGGCGCCGGTTTTATAACGCACCGCACTCAAGACGGCTTCGGCGAGCGCTTGGACGCGGGCCTTGGGATCCGCGATGCGCGCCAGCGCAGCGCTTGCGAAGGCCTTGATGTCGTCGTTCGGCAGGGTCAGCTGCGTGGGCGCGAGATACGCCAATGGCGATAGCGGCCCATCGTCCTGACGGGTGTCGGTGTCCGCGGTCTCCACCACGCCGCGCACGACGATGCTGATTTCCCGGTGCGGCTCCTCGATGGTGAGCAGGTGCGCAATGTTGCCGTGGGCATCGATTTGTTCCAGCCGCCTGCCGGGCGCGACGATGCTCCAGCTGAGCGCGCGCTGGCTCAAGTCGCGGCGCGGCGTGAGATGCAGGCTCTGCACGCTGTATTTTACCGGCCGCTCATAGCGATAGCGGGTTTCGTGCCGAATGTGCATGTGCATGGCTTTAAGCCTCCGCCGGGGGAACCAAGAAATCCGAGGCGATGCGGCTGCTCAAATCGTTGAGCTTCGCCAAAAATTGCTGCAAAAAGCGCGGCAGCCCCAAATGCAGCAGCTCCTCCATGCGTGCGAAGTGCAGGAAGGCATGCATTTCGCCGGCGCGCCGCTCGGTTTCCGCGGATTGCTGATTGGCGACCGACTTCACATTGCCGTACACCTCCTTGCAGCAGCGCAGCAGCGAGCGCGGCATGTCGTCGCGCAGGATCAGAAGCTCGGCGACGCGCGAGGGCGTGATCACATCGCGGTACACGCGCCGATACACCTCGAAGGCGGACAGGGCCCGCAACAGCACGCTCCATTGATAGGGATCCGGCACCACGCCGGCATCCGCGCCGGGCATCAGGTCGTTCTCATGGGCGGTGAGGATGCGCGCGGTGCTGTCGGCGCGTTCGAGAAAGGTGCCGATGCGGGTAAAGTGGAAGGCCTCGTCACGCATCATGGTGCCGACGGTGACGCCGCGGGTGAGATGCGAGCGTTCCTTCACCCACTCGACGAATCGGCCCACGTCCAGGGAGCGGCCCGCCGCGTGCGAACGCGTGTCGAGCCAGGTGGAGTTCAGGGTTTCCCACAGCTCGGACGTCAAGGAGCCGCGCACCGCGCGGGCATTCTCGCGTGCGGCGCGCAGGCAGCTGAAGATGCTGCCGCTGTAGTCGCGATCGAGACAGATGAACGCGAATACCGGCTTCGGCTCGATGCTTGCGTGCCGCGCGGTGTAGCCCTGTTCCATGTGGAGCGCCTTCATGGTCGCCTGCAGCGATTCGGCCAGCGCGTCGGGCGAGTGGGGCAGCAGCGACATGCGGTAGTGCGCGTCGACCAGGCGCGCGAGACTCTCCGCACGCTCGATGTAGCGCGACATCCAATACAAGTGATCGGCGGTGCGGCTGAGCACTAGGTCTCCAGCACCCAGGTGTCCTTGGTTCCGCCGCCCTGCGAGGAATTGACCACCAGCGAGCCCTCGCGCAACGCCACGCGGGTCAGGCCGCCGGGAACGATGGTGACATCGCGCCCGGAGAGCACGAAGGGCCGCAGGTCGATGTGGCGCGGCGCCAAAGCCGCTTCCGCGAAGGTCGGGCAGGTGGACAGCGCCAGCGTGGGCTGCGCGATATAGCGCTCCGGCGCGGCGATGATCTGTTGCCTGAATCTCTCGATCTCAGCCTTGGTGGCGGCTGGTCCGATGAGCATGCCGTAGCCCCCCGCGCCGTGCACCTCTTTGACCACCAGTTCGGATAAATGCGCGAGCACGTACTCCCGGTCCTCGGGGTTGCGCAGCATCCAGGTATGCACGTTGCCGATGATGGGCGACTGGCCCAAGTAAAAGCGGATCATCTCGGGTACAAAAGGGTAAATGGACTTATCGTCGGCGACGCCGGTGCCGATGGCGTTGGCGATGGTGATGTGCCCGGCGCGGTATGCCGTCAGCAGGCCGGGCACTCCCAGCATGGAGTCGGGCCGGAACACCAGCGGGTCCATGAAATCATCGTCGATGCGCCGGTAAATGACATCGACACGCTGCGGGCCTTGGGTGGTGCGCATGAAGACCGCTTCGTCGCGCACGAACAGATCCTGACCCTCGACCAGTTCGATACCCATTTGCTGCGCCAGGAAGGCATGCTCGAAGTAGGCACTGTTGTGGGCGCCGGCGGTCAGGAGCACGACGATGGGGTCGGCGACACCGGTGGGCGCGACGCTGCGCAGATTTTCGAGCAGCACGTCGGGGTAGTGATCGACCGGCGCGATGCGATGCATGGAGAACAGCTCCGGGAACAGCCGCATCATCATCTTGCGGTTCTCGAGCATGTAAGAGACGCCGGAGGGCACCCGCAGATTGTCTTCCAGCACCTTGAACTCGCCTGCATCGTCCCGGACGATGTCGATTCCGGCGATGTGGGCATAGATGCCGCCGGGCACATCCACGCCCTGCATCTCCGGACGGTATTGCGAGTTGCAGAGCACCTGTTCGGCAGGGATGACGCCGGCCTTCAGGATCTGCTGGTCATGGTAGATGTCGTGGATGAAGGAATTAAGCGCCCGCACGCGCTGCTTCAAGCCCGTTTCCAGCTGAATCCACTCCTCGCGCGGCAGCACGCGGGGCACGATGTCGAAGGGAATGAGCCGCTCCGTGCCTTCTTCCTGTCCATACACGGCGAAGGTGATGCCGACACGGTGAAATAGCGCATCCGCCTCGGCGCGCTTCTGCGTGAGCCGATCGGCCGGCTGCTCACCCAACCAGCGGGAATAGCGCAGGTAGTGGGGGCGTCCGACACCCTGACCCAGGTACATTTCGTTGTACGGCGTAGCGGCCATGACTTCTCGTGATTTGCCTGACGCCTGTCGGCGGGCGAGCCTCAATCATGTAATAAGGAACCAGGGGCCGCAATGCCGCGGCTCAATGCGCGCTGCACTTTATTGGGGCGCGAGGGGTCCTAGGTGATCCTTGAGCGCCAAGGCAGCGGTCAAGAGAGGGTCGCCCGCGAAACGGGCGGCGAAGTCGGACAGCAAGATTCTGGCCAGCCGGGGAGCGCCGCCGCCGCGCGCGGCCAGCTGGGCGATATTCAAAGTATCGGCCGCCGATTTGGGCCGAAAACCCGGATCCAGGTTCAGTCGTTGGGCCACCACGTCCAATGCTTCCCCGGTGCGCTTCAGCGTCAGAAGGCGCCCTACCCGCTCTTCGGTGAGCCGGGTGACGTAGCGGGGATCGTCCCAGCTCACGGTGCGTTCGCACAGCCAACCGTAGTCTTCGGGGGTGTTGCCACGGCTTTTGAGCCAATCTTCCAGCATCTGGAAGCTTTTGATGTGGGCGTTGGCACGCATCAGGCCGTAGGCCTCATGCACGAGCTGGTCGCTCGCGCGCTGGGTCTGCCTCTCTTCAAGCGTCGCGGTGCGTTCGGGACTGACCCAGGTCTCCAGATTCAGCTCGTGGCGTCGCTCGTAGAGGGCTCCCCCTAAGAAACTGAACACCGAGAGCACCGCAAACATGCCGATGATGACTTCTATGGGCAGCCACAGATCGAAGGACCACAAAAGCTTCAAAGCCAGCGCGTAAGCCAGAATCACCAGCAGCACCGCGCCATACAAAAGTCCCAGTCCGCGCACTAAACTGAACCAATACACAGGAAATGCAGCTTTCAGAATGTTGCTCTCCAGCCCGAGAATGGCGACGGAAGCCGGCAGAAAAAACAGAGAGATGCCGCCGAGACCGACCGCGGCGGCGGAGCCGAAATGATCGTAAGTCAGGTACACGGCATAACCGATCAGCCCGAGAATCACCACTTGCGCCAGGGGGCGCTGTTCATCGATGGGATTCATCATTTGAATGTCGAGGGTCGGCGGCTCATCGAAGCCGCGCACCGTGTGATCGAACAAAATGTAAGCGTATTTGAAGAACCAGGAGGTAACGAGCAATGCGAGCGGAATGCCGACCAACCTGGCCTTGGCCGCTATGACCAGCAGGAAAGCGAAAACCACGACGACCGCCGCAGCTCCGCCGCGCGCAGGCCGGAAGAGGTGATGGAGTAGTTTCAAGTGCCGAGCAATTGCAGAAATCGTAGCGGTTCAGTCATCGCATAAACCATGAATATCTCGCACAAAGGAAGACTAGCCATAAAAAAAGCACAATAGGCTTACCATTCATATGTAACTTTTCAATCTAATTTATAGGATATTTTCTGGACAGATCCAACCCCCGTTCGACGCTCGAAAATATTGAAAGGCGTAACATCCAAAAGGTCGCACGGAAATCACTTGCAAGAATGTTGCGACCTCTTGCGGCTTTCGTCTGCGACTGTGGGTTGAGCATGATCGAAGTGAATATAATATTTCGAAAAGCTGCAGTTCAAAGTGCCGCCGCACGGCAACTCGAGGTAAGCAACCGAGTCAATATTTCAGGTATAGCTGCCATGACGGGTATCCCTAGAGGAGAGGTTTCTCGGATCCTCAGCTCCATCGGAAGGTCTGATGTCGTAGCAGTAGAAGGTCGCCAAAACATTGCAAGCAGGATACTAAGTGCGTGGCACTGTGACCCCGAATTCTTAACAGCGAGCCGCCTTCCCCGGGATCTGAAGATCTTTGGGACGGGGCAACCTTTGAGAGGTTAGTTAAACTTACGGGCAAGGAATTCCCATCCGCGCCATCCTGGACGAGCTAAAGCGAGTCGGAGCTATACAACTACTGACATCCTCTCAAACAATTCTTCCGAAGATGCGTTTCGCAATTAATCCTCGAGTTACTATAAAAAAAATTAAAACTTTGGAAGCTATAATTGAAGAAGTTTCGCTCTGTCTACTGATTCCGTCTGACGGTGCATTTGAAAAGCTGGCACCAAGGTCTGGTCCGGACGCGGGCCTCTAGTTCGAAGGAAGCTTGCTACAAAAGCAGTCGCGTTGGTAAGAGAGCTTGGGACTAGACTGACGCTTAAGGATGTAAAGCGTCAGATTGATGATACACAAAAGGTGGCACACCTGAGTGTGCGAATTGTCTATGGGAAAGCGGACGATAAATCAGGCAAGCGCCCGATGCAGAGTCGCCGGAATTTTCATCGTAACCGGTAGATGCAAATTAAGCGGTTCCGCGCACCTATGCGCAGCATCAGTGAGGAAGAAGCGAAATCTCTTTTGAAGCCACCCGATCGAGTGCGTTAGGTTTCACTCCTAAAACGTAAGGTTTCACTAGTCGCTTCGATACAAAATAAGTATAGCGGGATAATTGGATAATCATTGAGCATTGATCTCTCGGCGCTAGCGAGCAGGTCACGGCGAATACTCGAATCAGCGGTATTCGCGGCTTCATCAATATATTTGTCAAAAACGGGATTCGAATAGCCGGAGTCGTTGTTCGAAGAGTTGGCCCTTAGAATATTCAAAAAGTTACTCGCGTCGTTGTAATCAGCTGTCCATGCAAGTCGAACAATGTCCCATTTTTGTTTGTCGTGTCGAGACTCGAGGAAAACTCGAAATTCCTCTTCGGTTAGGATCGTATCCACCCCAAGCACTTCCTTCCACATCGCGGCGATCAGAATAGCTGTCTGTTTTATCGATGGGCTGGAACTAAGCAGCAGTCGAAGACGAAGCGGTGTGCCACCCGAAAACCCTGCTTCAGAGTAGAGACTTCGCGCTTCGGCAATCCGATCTGCATCGTTCAGTGACTCCCAATTCCACTGTTGTGGCTTATAATTCCAGGTGCCTGGGGGCACAAGCGCGAATGCCGGTGTTTGCCCCAACGCTAGCGAAGCCACGAGTCGGCGTCGATCGATTGCCATCGATAGTGCTTTGCGCAATTTGACGTTGCCTCGCAGCTTAGATGCTTCGAGGTTTATGCCGTAGTATGCGGTCGCTAAGAGCGGCGCGATCACAAGCTCCTGTGCGTGCTCCTTGCGAAGGGATTCAATCGTGTTGGATGGCACGGTGTCAGTCATATCAAGCTGGCCAGCTCGGTAAGCAGCAAACTGGACGTTTTGATCTGCAGAGATCTGATAATCGACCCTGTCTAAGTGCACACTGGCGCGATCCCAATATGCGTCGTTTCTCTTCAATTCAATCGTGGTGCCTGGCAGCCACCTAGAAAGTACGAAGGGTCCGTTCGACACAGACGAGCCCGCTCTGTGGCTGCGAGCACTGGAGTCTGTATAAATTGGAAAAGCCGCGGAATGCGCAAGAATCTGTGGAAAAAAAGGCGCTGGTTGCTCGATGTCTACGATCAAAACGTCGTCCACCTTGGGCGATAACTCCTAGCGCAGTTGGCGGTAATTTGCCGGATATTATTGCTGCCGCTCCCTTAAGAAGCCTTAGATCGCTGGCAACCGGAGATCCCATCTGTGGGTCCAATACTCTTTGCCAGGATCTAACGAAATCGCTTGCGACCACTTTTTTTCCATTGGACCAGCTGGCTTTTGGCCGGAGGTGAAATGTGTATTTGGTTCCGGCGGAATCGACTTCCCAAGACAGAGCGACTCCAGGTACGACTTCCCCCGCAGACGATTCTCGCGTTAAGCCTTCGTAAAGATCCTGAATTATTTGAGTGGAGAAATTATCGCTAGCGGTAGCCGGGTCTAACGAAGAGGGCTCACCCCCGATACCCCGCCTGAGCTCCAATTCACGCGATCCTGCTGTCACTGCATCGGTGTGCTGCGAGCATCCCACCGTCGCCCCAATAACGGGCAGAAAAGATCGCGACGGATAGCAGGCAGCGCGTCAGCCTCTCGCCGGTCCAAGCAGCCGTCGAACGACAAACTCGACAATAATTTGAATGCTTAGTGAAGTATATCACTAAAACACCTGTCGGGTAGTCCCGGAATGCGTGAAGTAGAGCACACAATTAGTTGTATTATGTTGTCCGGTGGAGCAATCTGTTAAAGGCAACCTACTGGCGGCGATTACGTATGTGCTTCGGCCGTTATGTCGAATTGCCATAAGAAATGGTATTGGCTTTGGCGATCTGTCGATGGCTCTTCAGAGCGCACTCGTGAATGGCGCCCGAGCTGAGTTGGCGCCGACTGGCAGGAAGGAACTTTCAGAAGAAGAGGTGGGATTGATGGCAGGGATGACAGCTCTTCAAGTCAGAGGAGTTCGCGCGGCAGGAGCCAATGCAAATATCGCGCTGAATTATTCTCTGGCCGCATCCGAAGTTTTAGCCGGCTGGCACTCGGATGTCCTCTACCTAGGTCCCTACGGCTTGGTCTTGGATATTCCAATCACGCCGGAAGTGTCAAGTCGCGGATCAGATTCGCGATGCTTCGAGAATTTGGTTGAGAAGTACGCGGGGCCCAATGTATCCGCCTCAATTGTGCTTGACGCGCTAGTGAAGTCTGGCGCGGTGCAAAATTTAGGCAATGGCATCGTGCGATGTGTAGCTCGTACATACATTGCCGAGAGGCTTAGTCCGGAGAATATCCAAGAATTTGCAGAAGCCGTCCACAACGTAGTAGGGACTATGGCGGTAAATCTAAAGCGAACTGTCCGCGGTACCGGTCTTTTGCAGCGAACTGTTTTTGCCGACTACGGACTCACGCAAGAAGATCTAGCTAAATTCAATGGTTTCATTCGAAAGACCGGTGAAAAGTTTACAGAAGAAGTAGATACGTGGTTTTCCAATCATTCCAACAAAGAGAAACAAGGCCCAATAAAAACAGGAATCGGCTTGTATCACTATGTAGAAAACGATGAAGACCGCGAGGACTACCTCAAATTGCTTCATGGTGAAGGGGCGAAATGATCGACGAGGGCCGGAACCAGTAGATCCAATGCGCGTTAGCAAAGAATCGCCAATCTGAAGGGACTTAAAATGGACACGAATATTGTAAGGATAGTACGGAGCATCGCGGCACCAACTTGTGTTGTCGTTGGCCTGGTGGCCGCGACGACCTGCTATGCAGGTCCCGCGCGGACCGCTAGACCGATTTCAAATTTCCAGTCAATCGCCCATCCAGCGCAGATCAGATCCAACGGATTTTTCCGCGCGATTTCACCAATGGGATTGAATGGAATGTTTCGTCCCGCTCAAGTCGGGTCGAATGCGCAGTCCGCTTCTGCTAGTCAGGCTTGGCTGCCCATGCCAAGGGGCATGAATGCAGGTTCGCGTGGCATCACTGGCACAGATGGCATCACCGGAACCGATGTTGTGAGGGCTCGCGGCATCACTGGCACAGACGGCATCACCGGAACCGATGTTGTGAGGGCTCGTGGCATCACTGGCACAGATGGCATCACTGGAACCGATGTAGTGAGGGCTCGTGGCATCACTGGCACAGATGGCATCACCGGAACCGATCTTACGAGAGCCCGTGGTATCACTGGCACAGATGGCATCACTGGAACCGATGTAGTGAGGGCTCGTGGCATCACTGGCACAGATGGCATCACCGGAACTGATGTAGTAAGGGCTCGCGGGATCACTGGCACCGACGGCATTACGGGAACCGATGGCATTACCGGGACTGATCTTGTGAGAGCGCGCGGCATTACTGGCACTGACGGCATCACCGGAACCGATGTTGTGAGGGCTCGTGGCATCACTGGCACAGATGGCATCACCGGAACCGATGGCATTACTGGGACAGACGTTGTGAGAGCTCGCGGCATAACTGGTACAGATGGCATCACTGGGACTGACTTAGTTAGGGCGCGCGGTATCACGGGGACTGATTTCGCGAGAACTCGTGGTATCACTGGCACTGATGGGTTGGTGCGGCAAGAGTAACTTACAGCGGTAGGTCGTTACCGGTTGAACTCGGCGCTAAATGATTGGCGCTGCTTGAAGTGCTTTTACGTTGGCACCTAAATATATCTTTCCCGATGGTGGATCGCTCTCAGCGTTGATTTGCTGGCGTTGCGGGGCATCTCTTGCCGCGCTGAGCCTGCCGCTGCGTCGTCTCGATATCTGCAAAGCTTGCAACGCTGAACTGCATGTCTGCAAGATGTGCGTTGAGTACGACACCTCATACGCCAAGCATTGCAAGGAACCAACCGCCGAAGAAGTGCGCAAGAAAGACGAGGCAAATTTCTGCGATCACTTCAAGCCCAAGGCCGGCGCCTTTATCCCAAAGAATGAAGCAGAGATCGCCCGGGCAAAATCGGCGCTGGATGACTTATTTCGGAAGTGACTTCTTCAGCTTGCGGGTCTTCTTGGGCTTTTTGGCGCCCTCTGCAATCCGCCACAAATACAACGCCGCCACCGACCGATGCGGCTGCCATTTCTCCGAGTGCTTCAAGATCTGTTTCGGTGATGGCAGGGTTCGTTTGCGATATAGGACCTGAAATCCCTTGCGCACACCGTAGTCGGTCACGGGCATTACATCGGGCCGGCGCAGTGCAAACAACATCAGCATGTCCACGGTCCATGTACCGACGCCGCGCGCTTCGAGCAATTGCGAGTAAATTTCGGCGTCCGACATTTGCGCGATCTGAGCGCTGGTTGCGATTCTTCCTTCATTCACCCGCATGCAGATGTCTTTCATCGCCAATGCTTTACTGCGCGACAATCCGGCGCCCCGCAATTCGACTTCGGTCATTTCCGCCAGGCGTTTCGAGCATGGCACCCCATCGGCAAACAAGCCCAGCACACGGGCCCAGATAGCCCGGGCCGCGGCGCCGGCGAGTTGCTGGTGGGCAATGCTTTCGAGCAGCGCGACATAGGGTTCGCGTAGCGGAGGTGTGGGTAAGGCGAGCGTACCGATTCGATCGATCCATTCGGCAAAACGCGAGTCATGTTTGCGCAGGTGTTTTATTGCCGGTGTCGTCATCTCGGCATTTTAATCCGAACGCAGATTTTTCGTGGCGGCCGGGAAACGGCTCAGCAAAGCGGCGACTACCCGTGCCCTCGGCGAAGCCGTTGACAAATCTAGGCCCGAGCGCCCTAAATTAGGGGATTCCCGCATATTCATCCCCCGGGGATACGCTCACATTACCTTGAGCGTATAAGCTAGTGGCACTGATATATTAGAGTGTGCCCGGAGGTCCAAAGGATGGCGTCGTCTCCGGATTATTTGCGTCTCGCGTCTAGTGCGACGCGTGCGTTGGCCGATACGGCCCTCGACAGCCTGCGAGACGCAGTGCTCGTGGTCGATGCACGCCATAAGCTCTTGCCGGTGGTTCTTGCCAATGAGGCCGCGCGGCGATGCCTGTCCGAACGCGATCCTGGGGCACTGATCGAAGCGCCGCTCGCACGCTATCTGGCCGCGAGTTCCGCGACACAGATCGCGCCCATTATTTCGTCTCTTGCTCAGGGGCAAGCGAGTCGCGTCTTGACCTGGCGCTTCACCGCGGCTGAAAAGTCGTCGCTCACCGAGCTAAAGGTATTGCCGTCGGCTTCCGGCCAGCACCTTGTGGTGCTCACGTTCACGCCGCCGACGCCCCAACCGGATGTAGAGACCGCCGTCGATCAGCTGCCCTACGATTTGCTGATCCTCGACACCGACCTTAAGGTCACATACGCGAATGCCGGAGCGGTGCGCTCGGCCGGCCCAGTTCCGGGTGGTGCGGTGGGTTGCTCTGCGCTGATGTTGACGCCGACGCTGCTGCTCAAGCCGGAAGTGCTCGCGCGCGCGCTGCAAGGGCATGCCTATCATGACGAATCGCTCGCCTTTGAGGAGCCAGAGCGTCCGACCCGCCGCTTCGAAATCGATGTGCAGCCGCTCAAGGGCGCTATTGGAATTGTCGGCCTGGCGATCTTGTCTCTCGAGGTGACCGAACGACGCGCAGACCCATCGCGCGCAGGGCATCGGTGAACGGCGCCTACTGGCCTTGACCGAACATGCCCAGGACATAATTACGATTGTGGCAGCCGATGGGCGCATAAAATATATCAGTGCGGGCATGCACAATTCGCTTGGCTTCACTGCGGAAGAACGCGAGTCGCATTTTGTGTTCGATCTTGCGCATCCGGACGATCGCGAGGATCTGTTCGCCAAGTTTCGGCAATTGGTTGTCGGCGAAATCAAGGGCTTCTCGCGCGAGTTTCGGACTCGCCATAAGGACGGCACCTACCGCTGGCTCGAATCACGCTGCGTCTCGGCGCTCGCCAATCCCCTGATCGACGGCGTCGTGATCAATTCGCGCGATATCACCGAGCGCAAACAAGCGGAATTCCGTCTGGCGCAACGCGAGGAAGTGTTCCGTCTGGCCGCCGACGCGGTCGAGGGCGTGATTTTTGAGTGGGACATAGCCAGCGGAGTCGTGCATCGCTCGCGCGGCGTTCAAGAAGTATTGGGGATCATGCCGGAAGATCTTGAGTCCACCGCGGATGCCTGGTTGGAACGGATACATCCGCGCGACTTTGGCGACGCGAAAAAGGCGATCAGCACGGGGCTGATCAGCGGCCGTGGCTGGGCCACGACGTATCGTATTCGCGATGCCAAGGGCCACTACAGGTCCATTCTCGATCGCGCTCTGATCCAGCGCAACGCCGCCGGCGATCCGCTACGGGTCATCGGCTGCTGCGTGGATGTCTCGGAAATCAAACGCTTGACCGACATTCTCGAAGAAACCCAGCGCATCGCTAAAATCGGCGGCTGGGAATACAGCTACGCGACGCGTGAACTCACCTGGACCGATGAGATGTTTCGCATCTTCGGCGCGAAGCGGCAGGAGGTCGAGCTGACCTGGGAGTTCATGCTCGGCCAATGTGTTCCCGAATCGCGAGAACAGTTTCGTGAAGCCTGCCAAAGGGCCGAGGCGGGCGTGGGGCACATCGATCTGGAACTTGAAATCAACACTCTAAAAGGTCAAAGGATCTGGGTGAGAGTGATTGGACACCTGGAGATGCTGGGAGGTCATCCGTTTCGCGCCTACGGCTCCGTACAGAACATTCAGGCAAAGAAACTCGCGCAAATTGCGCTCGAAAACAGCACCGGATGGCTCAAGCTTTCGATGACCATGGCGAACATGCACGCGTGGCGCTGGGATAGAGCGCAAAACTCATTCGAGTTTGCCAATCTCGAGACTCCGCAGATTCACCTTCCCACGGTTTTTCCCGACATGCAGACGATGTTGGCGCGGGTGCATCCGAAGGATCAAGGCGCCGTCAAACGCGCCATCGACGGCGCCTTTGCGGGACAGGTCGAGGTGCGCCAGGAATTCGAGCTGCTCGGCAACGATGGCCGCTACCGCTCCTATGCCACGACCGCCAGGCCTTTGTTTGACGGCGCCGCAGCCTCGCGGCCTGGTGGGCGTCATCCAGGATGTCACCGCACGGCGCGATTCGGAACGCCGCTTGCGCCGTTCCGAGGAATTATTGCGCGTGACAACCAGCAACACCGCAGACACGCTCTTTCTGCTCGATACCGCCATGCGGGTTCGTTTCGTCAATAATTCCGTCAATGGCTTCACGCCCGAACAGATTATTGGCCGCGAGATCGAGACGCTGCTGCCGGAGGCGGCCCGTGCCGGCGTGCTGCAAAAACTTGCATACATACTGGAGTCTGGAGAACCCGCGACCTTTGAATTCGAATCCTGCGAGACTGGCCAGGCACAGTTTTTTGAAAATCGCGCGGTGCTGGTGCGTGACGACGGCGTCGCCACCGGCATTTCCATTTCGATGCGCGACATCACCGAGCGCAAACAGCTCGAACAGGAAATTCTTGATGTGTCCGGCCGCGAGCGCCAGAGCATTGGCCGCGATTTGCACGACGGCTTGGGTCAAGAACTCACCGGCGTGGCACTCATGCTGCGCGGTTTGTCGAGCCGCATCCAAGAGCGCTGTCCCGACGTGGTCGTGCACGTGAATGAAATCATCGGGCACTTGAATCAATCCATCGACACGGCGCGCTCATTGGCGCGCGGGCTCTTGCCGGTGCGAACCGAAACGGGAGGCTTGAGCGCGGCGCTGCGCACGCTCGCCGAGCGCAGTCGCGATCTGTATGGGCTCGAAGTGACTTTTCGCTCCGCATTATGTGCGGAGTTTGCCCTCACCGAAACCGATGCGAGCCACTTGTATCGCATCGCGCAAGAAGCGCTGACCAATGCCTCCCGGCATGGGCACGCGAGCCTGGTGCAGATCTCGCTGATTGCCGAGGAAGCCGGTTTTACATTGCGCATCACCGATGACGGCGTGGGATTTGCGCGCACTGCACCATCCGGCCCCGGTATGGGCCTCAAAATCATGAAATACCGCGCCGACATGATCGGCGCCAAGTTTGAGATCACGGCTAACGAGCCTCACGGCGCAGTAGTGACGGTGACAGGGTAGCGGGCCCTGAAGCATGCGCTACAATGTGACCAGGCCATCTTAGGAGTAGGCAAACATGGCAGCGAGCGGCGCATGGGTTCGATCGTCGATGTCTCCCACCGGGACTAGTGCGGGCAAGCGCCGCGTGCGGCGCGTTTTAATCGTCGACGATCACCCGATCGTGCGCCAAGGACTGCGGCGCATCATGGAGAACGAAGAGGACTTGATCGTCTGCGGCGAAGCGGAGACGGCACGCGATGCGCGCACCGCAATTAAAGAACTGAATCCCGACGTGATGATCGCCGATATCAGTCTGAAACAAAGCGACGGCATCGAACTGGTGCGCGACGTGCGCGCGCACTACCCGCAATTGCCGATCTTGGTGCTGTCCATGCACGATGAAACCATTTATGCCGAACGGATGCTGTCGGCGGGCGCGAATGGCTACATCATGAAGCAAGCCGCCAGCGAGCAGTTTCTCGTCTCGTTGCGCCGGGTGCTGGACGGCGGCATCTATGTCTCCGAGGCCGTCGGCAACAACATGATCCAGAAGTTCGCGGCGGGCGGCTCGTATATCTCCGCGAATCCGATCGATCGCTTGAGCAACCGGGAACTGCAGATCCTGCACATGATCGGCAAGGGCATGAGCACGCGCGAGACTGCCGAGTCCTTGAATTTGAGCATCAAGACGGTCGAATCGCATCGCCAGCGCATCAAGCGCAAGCTGAATCTCACTACCGGCACCCAGTTGGTGCAATACGCGGTGAACTGGTTTACCGGCAGGGAAGGGCGCGGCGCATCGGGGTCGAGCGAAATTCAGAACAGCTAGCAGCGGATTTTCGGGTGCGAAGTGCTGCCTCGCCGCGTCGCGGCTTGCCTCGCGACTAATACGGGCGCGCCGGATAATTGGAGATTATCGAGCGCCGTCAGGGAAGCCGGACTTTGCCTGCGGTCCACCATGTCGGGCCCCGTTCGGTCTCAGCCGCAAGCGCGACGCACTTGGACTACCGGTCCTGATTTCGGGATTGAGCGCGCTGCAGGAGCGCCGACGGTTCCTTCGGCATCACGGAGTCTTACCGGCGAACGGCACCAGTTCGAGGCGGCTAGTTAAGGCCGCCATTGACGCACTTTATTCTGCAAAGCATGAGCGTCGAGACCGGGTTTACTTGGCATTCACAAGGCGGCTTCCTCAAGATATTCGCATTCCTGCCGATAGTTGGATCTACTTAAGTCACCGCACAGGAATGTCGCCATGGCGCAGCGCCGATCCTCGGAGACGCTTTCGCACGATACGTTTGAACAGGCGCCCATTGGCATTAGCTACATGGATCGTGAGGGGAGAGTTCTGCGCGCGAACTCCGCATTCTGCAAATTGCTGGGATTCGATACAAGCGAGATTGAATCGAAGTTGATTGCTGAGGTTACCCATGATGCTGATGCCGCTCACAATGCGGCAGAGATTGAGCGCCTCTGGCATGGCCATATCGAGGTCATCGACGTCGAAAAACGCTATGTGCGCGCGGATGGCCGCGCGTTATGGGTCCGCGCCACTACCGCCTTGATTCGAGAGGACGGTGGTGCGCCGACCTGCTCGGTCGAATTCCTACGGGATATTTCCGCCCGGAAAGATCTGTCAGCCGCGTTATCGCAAAACCAGCGGCTGCTTCAGGCCGTCATCGCCGATCTTCCTGTCGCGATCCGCGCCTGCGATGGGCAAGGTCGCGTGTTTCTACACAATCCGGCGGCGGCACAAATCTTTGCGCTGCGAGCTCCGGAGGACTCAGCCGGATCAGGCGATCGGCTCGCCGTTGAGGTCTTTTTACCTGATGGCAAGACGCCTGTACCGATCGAAGAGCGGCCGCTGGGACGGGCGCTGCGGGGCGAGAACGTCACCAACATGGAACTTCTGATTGGTCAACCCGGAGACGCAGTTCGAACGACACTGAACAGCGCGCGCCGTCTGACCGGCCAAGATGGCGAGAGTCTCGGCGCGGTCGCCCTTACCCAAGACATCACGGACAAGAAGAAGCTGGAACGTGAATTGGCGAGCGCCCAGAAGCTGGAGTCTATCGGGCAACTCGCCGCCGGCATCGCGCATGAAATCAATACGCCGACTCAGTTCATTGGCGACAATATTCGCTTTTTACAGGAATCCGGGGGGAGATGTCTTCGGGTGATCGATCGCGTGCTGGAACTGGGGAATGCCCAAAACGCCGCGATGATCTCCGCCAAAGGACTCGAAGGACTTTTCGCGGCAGTGGACATGAACTACTTGCGAGAGGAAGTGCCTAAAGCAATTTTGCTATCACTGGACGGCGTAGAGCGGATCTCCAAGATCGTCGGTGCCATGAAGGAATTCTCTCACCCCGCGACCGATAAGGCGCCGCACGATCTTAACCGCGCGATCTTGAGCACTATCACCGTAGCCACGAATGAGTGGAAGTACCTCGCGGATGTCGTCACCGATCTTGCGCCGGATCTCCCATTCGTTCCCGTCATGCCCGGGGCCTTCAACCAGGTGGTCTTGAATATCTTGGTCAATGCAGCCCATGCGATCGGCGCCGGCAATGCCGAGACGGCTGTACCGAAAGGGCGTGATTACGGTATCAACCCGCCAGCATCAGGATTGGGGGCCGAAGATCGGGATCAAAGACAGCGGCTGCGGCATGCCGCAAGAAATTCGCGAGCGAATTTTCGATCCATTTTTTACGACCAAAGGCGTGGGCAAGGGAACCGGCGAAGGTTTGGCGATCGCACACGATGTGATCGTGAAAAGCACCACGGCACGATTACCGTAGAAAGTGCTCCTGGATTGGGCACGACGTTTGTATTGCGACTGCCGTTGGAGGCGAGCGATGCTGCAGCGGCGTAGCATTTCCGGCGAGGCTATGACGCCATGATCCGGATTCTGTTTGTCGATGATGACGCGAATGTGATCCAAGCGATGCGCCGCACGATGCATTGCATGAGAAATGAATGGGATATGGCGTTCGTGTCAAGCGGTCCCGAGGCACTTAAGTGCCTTGCCAGCAATCCCGCCGATGTCATTGTGACCGATATGCGCATGCCCGGTATGGACGGCTGGCAACTGCTGCAGAGGTCAATAGCCTTTATCCGCAACCGTTCGTTTGGTCTTGTCTGGTTACGCAGAACCCGGCGCCATCATGCGCCTGGTGGGCACGGCGCACCAATACATCGCAAAGCCGGGCGAGAGTGTAGTCTTAAAGACCGCAATCGCCCAAACCCAGTTAATAGACGTTTGCTCTCAGCGATGAGATTGCCCTGATGGTGGGCAACGTCGGCACACTCCCGAGCTTCCCGAAGGCGTTTCAGGAGATTTCAAGCTGTCTGAAGCACCCGAGCGCCACGGTGACGGAAGCGGCCCGCATCATCAGCCGCGATGTGGCGATGACAGCGAACATCATGAACTCGTCATTTCTGCCTTCTTCGGCGCGCGCCGGCACGTCACCAGTGTTGATCGTGCCGTCGCCTTTTTGGATCGGATACCTTAAGCGCGCTCGTGCTAGGACACGGACTGTTTCAAAGCGGTGGTTCAAATGCGACAGAAGCTCTTTGGTGACACAGTTGGAGGACGGCCATCGCGGCCCGAGCTATTTGCTTCACGAGAAACTTCCTGCTAGTCGCGTCGATGAAGCGTTTTCGACGGGCATGCTGCACGATGTGGGTCGGGTCATCTTTGCCAGCCGAATGAGCGAGGCCGGTGGACAGGTTGGCTTGATTGCAGACACCGTGATGCGGGTTGATCAGCACCATGCCGAAGTGGTGCCTATCTATTGGGATTGTGGGGATTTCCGAGCCACATTGTTGCAGCGGTCGCACTGCATCACACACCGAGTCTACGGGCCGATGCCGGCCTCGATCTGACGGCAATCGTGCATGTTGCGGATCGATTGGTTCACAGACAGTTCGGTGGCGCGGGAGGCTGAGAATTGGCTATTGAACCCGGACTGCTGGAGCCTCTTGGGCTGACCGATCATCTAGCGCAGTGGACGACGGCGGTAGATCAAACGAGCATTGAGCAGGACGATCAGGTACGCACTGGGCACGACCCATGAGCGCAACTGCCCCAACGAGCGAGCAGGTTTTATTTGTCGATGATGAGCAAAATGTGCTCGATGGTATTCAGCGTAGTCTGCGCAAACACATCACGCTTCAAACGGCCACGAGCGGTGCCGATGGGCTGCGTCTCTTGCACCAGAAGCGGCCCCTTCGCCCTGGTTGTTTCCGACATGCGCATGCCCAACATGAATGGGGCGCAGTTCTTGACGAAAGTGCGCGAACACCAGCCGGACACCGTGCGCATGATCTTGAGTGGCCACGCTGATCTTGAGGCGACGATCGCCGCTGTCAACGATGGTCACATCTATCGCTTCTTGAGTAAACCCTGCCCAACCGAGAAGCTCCGGGCCGCAGTCGAGGATGGCCTCAAGCAGCATCGCCTGATAAGCGCAGAGAAGGTGCTATTGGAACAAACCTTAAGCGGTGCGGTTAAAATGCTTATCGAGATCCTAGGTATGGTAAGCCCCGCCGCTTCGAGCAAAGCCTCGCGCTTGCAGCGTTACGTGCTTGAACTCGCCGCCGCGCTGTCGCTACCGGAGCAGTGGCAATGGGGTTTGGCCGCGCATGTATCGCAAATCGGGTGTGTGACACTGCCTCAGGAAACAGTATCGAAAGCCGAGGCTTCTCAAGCCCTAAGCGATGAAGAAAAGCGCCTATTCGAATCGCATCCGGAAGTGGCCGGCAAACTCCTTGCGACGATCCCGCGCCTCGATGATGTTGCCGCGATCGTCGCTTCTCAACTCGGGCAGCCCAATTGCGCGGGAAACCCGAGAACATCAGCGACTGGGATCTGCGCAGCGCAGGGCAACTGCTGCTGCAGACGGCATGCGAATTCGACCGTTTGATTACTCGCGGGGCGAGTCGCGAAAGCGCTGCCGCGTCGCTCAAGGCATCGAAACCCGGATTGCCGCAGGCGATCATCAAACCGCTCCTATCGCTCAAGATCGCTAATCAGGGACTGATCATTCGCCAGGTCCGATTAAAGGATTTGGCGCTGGGTATGATCCTGGAGGAGGACCTCGTGAGCCCGAAAGGAATTCGCTTGGTGCCCGCGGGCCAAGAGATTACTCGCACGCTGATTGTCAGGTTATCGAGCATTGCTGATGGTGTCGGAGTGGCCGAACCCTTCCGCGTCCGGGTGTCAGCGTGAATTGTAAATTCTCGATTGCACAACTCAAGTGAAATGCAACCTATGAGCGCCGGTACCGTCATTGCGACCATACTCCTTGTCGATGACGACGCCCAATGTCACCGACGCCCTGAAACGCGCGTTTAGGCATGAGCCCTACGAGCTGCAAACGGCCACATCTGCCTTTGCCGCACAGCAGATCCTTGAGCGCCAGCACATCGATGTCGTGGTCTCCGATGAGCAGATGCCCGGTATGTCTGGATCGGAGTTTCTGTCGAGGGTTCGCAAACAGTTCCCGCACACTATCCGAATGATCCTGTCGGGTCAGGCAAGCCTTGAGGCAGCTGTGCGGGCGATCAACGAAGGCGAGGTCTATCGATTCTTTCTCAAGCCGTGCAATCCCACGGACTTAATTTTCACGATCCAACAGGCTCTTGCGCACAAGCGTCTCGAGGAGCAAAGCCGACGATTGCTGCGCAAGTATCAACAACAGGCCGCCTTGCTCGCAAGCCTCAATCACAAGGGGTCTGACCTGTTGCATCTGGAAACCGACGAACAAGGTGCCGTCGTCCTCGATGAGACAGATGCCGAAGTACCGGTGACCGATCTACTCGCGGAGATCGAACTCGCGATGAAAGCGCGCTGACGAAGGTCTTTTTTGCCCGGCTGATGAGAGGTCGCCACGCCACATCAGGCAAGTGAACGTAGGCAATCGCTTGGGCGAGCAGCGAAAAACTGATTGACAGCCCTGCCGCTCACTTCCTCGATGGGCTCGGATTCGCGATCAGAGGAGTTAGTACGACTGTACGACTCTGAGCCGCGCGCGAATCAGACGCTTTGGAGCGGCGAGCCTTTCGCCGTTGGGAGGTCACAATGCCTCGCGTCTTCGAATCGGCCAAGAATCGGACATCAAATTTAGGTTCATTTCCGCCCCTTATTCTGGAAACGTAATCCTTAGATCGCGGATCTTAACAATGGCGATGAACTGTGGCATCAAGCAGCCACTCTAACATCTTCATCGGTTCTGGATATTTCTCGCGCATCAACTGATTCAGCCATTTATGGCGTACCTTCGCCGATACAGTCGCATCCAGGTGTCGTCGAACCTGCGGGTCAACCGGATAAAACGCGCCGTACCCAGTCGCCCCAGTTGCTGGCGTTTGGGCCGGATCAAGCGCGCGTTTTTAGGACTATAGGCCAAGAATGGCACCGTGGCGTCAAATTGATGCCCAGCAGCTTTCATGCTGCTTTATGCTTCGAGAACTACGTAGTGCCGAAATGGGATGGAAATTTCGGCCCCAGGGCAGTGAGATAGAAACACGAGCCCCAGCGCACTCGCGGACACTAAATACAACGTGCCGACTTGCAGCGCCTAGATGGCCTCGAACTGACTATCATCGGTTCGCAGCCCGAATGATGGCGGGTGCGTTCTTCAGTCGTTGCCGGCGCAGTGCGCGGGCCAGTGAGCGGGGTTAATCGATCTATGGAACGGGCTCCTACATAATGACAGTTAAGCGCAATCACTGGTGGATGCTGGCCGTTGCCCTGGTCGCGATTGGTCTCATTTATTGGCTGACAAAGCGGCACAACGCAGGTGCAGCGACCGCTGATCTTCCGGTGGCCGTCTCAACGGCCCGGGTCCGTCTTTCCGACGTATCTATTTCCATTACCGAACTTGGTGCAGCTCAGGCCTGGCAAGGCGTCACCATCCGCACGCAAGTCAATGGCCGCCTACAGAGGGTCGCCGTTAGGAAGGAGCAGACGTCAAAGCTGGGGATCTGATCGCCGAGATCGACCCCGCCCCCTATAAAGCCTTGTTGACGCAGGCGCAGGGAGCTCTTGCTCGCGATCAGGCTCAGCTGGAGATCGCCCGCCTGGACCTGGATCGCTATACGCACTTGGCGGCGGAGGACTCGATCGCACATCAGCAGGTCGATACGCAGAGAGGTCTGGTGAAGGAACTGCGAGGGCACGGTCCTGATCGATAAGGGCGCAGTCGCTTCAGCTCAAGTCAATCTCGACTATTGCACGATCCGCTCCCCCGTTACCGGCCGCGTCGGCGTTCGTCTCGTGGATGCGGGAAACCTGGTTGCGACCACCGACAGCGGTGGAATCATTATCATCAATCAGCTGGTACCGATGGCGGTCACATTTTCAATACCGCAAGCCGAGCTGCGGCGCGTATCGGATGCCTCGAACGGCTTTCGCCGCTCGCTGCCAATCGAAGCATTCAGCCAGGACACGGATGAGCCCCTAGGTTCAGGAGAAGTCAGCATTGCCGACAACCACGTCGACCCATCCACGGGAACCGTGCAGATGAAAGCCCGATTTCCCAACCTGGATCGGAAGCTATGGCCCGGACAATTCGTTAATGTACGCTTGATGCTTAAGATACTGCACGGAGCGATGATTATTCCGAGTACTGCTATCAATCGCGGACCTCGACAGACTTTCGTTTACCTCGTGGGGCCCGATCACATAGCCGTGGTGCGCCCGATGACGGTCACATTGGTTCAGGACGCGAACGCGATAATAGCCTCGGGCTTGCATATCGGCGACATCGTCGTCACCGACGGGCAGATGTCCTTAAGGCCGGGGCTGACGGTTATGATTCGCGAGCCGGCTGCGCCGCCTTCTGACCACGTAGAATCCCGCCTCGGCGCAGCGGCAACGGCCGCGACGCCGTGAGTATCTCCAGTCCATTCATCAGGCGCCCGGTCGCCACCTGGCTGCTGGCCGCCGCGCTGCTGGTGGTGGGTATCGTCGCCTTCAACCGACTGCCGGTCGCGGCCTTGCCGGAGGTGGATTTCCCGACCCTGCAGGTCAGCGCCTCGCTGCCGGGCGCCAGCCCGGAAACCATGGCCTCCAACGTCGCAACGCCGCTCGAGCGCCAGTTCTCGCTGATCCCGGGCATCACCCAGATGACCTCGGCCAGCACGCTGGGCCAGACCTCGATCCTGTTGCAGTTCGAGCTGTCGCGCAACATCGATGGCGCCGCCCAGGATGTGCAGGCGGCGATCAACGCCGCCGGCGGCCAACTGCCGACCAACCTGCCGGCACCGCCGACGGTGCGCAAGGTCAATCCGGCCGATGCGCCGATCATGATCCTGGTGCTGACCTCCGACACCCTGCCGCTCAGCAAGATCAGCGACTACGCCGACAGTCTATTGGCGCAGCAGCTCTCGCGCATCGACGGCGTCGGGCAGGTCATTATCGGCGGCGCACAGAAGCCCGCGATGCGCATCCAGCATCGATCCGCGCAAGGTCGCCGCATCTCGGCCTGCAGCTCGATGCGGTGCGCGGCCAGATCGCGGCCAATACCGTCAATGCGCCCAAGGGCGCGCTCACCGGGCCGCTACAGAGCTACACGATCTACGCCAACGATCAGGTGTTCGATGCCGGCAGTCTGGAATCAGATGATCGTCGGCTATCACAACGGCGCGCCGGTTCGGGTCAGCGACCTCGGGCGCGCCATTGCAGGATGTCGAGAACAATCAGATCGGCGGGCTGGACCTTTCCAGGCAAGGCGAGCCTCGATCCGACCTTGCACGCCGGCAGAATGCATCTATCTGGTGGTCTTCAAGCAACCGGGCGCCAACGTCATCCAGACCGTCGAGCGCGTCAAAGCGGCGCTGCCGAGCCTCGAGGCCAGCATGCCGCCGGCGATCACGGTGCACTTAGTCGCCGACCGCACCCAAACCATCCGCGCCTCGGTCCGGGACGTGGAGATCGACGCTGCTGATCACCATCGCGCTGGTGATCGCGGTGATCTTCCTGTTCCTGCGCAACGGGCGCGCCACGCTGATCCCGAGCGCCGTATTGCCGCTGTCGCTGCTGAGCGCGGCCGCCGTGATGCTGCCGCTAGGCTTCAGTCTCGACAACCTGTCGCTGATGGCGCTCGCCATCGCCGCCGGCTTCGTGGTCGACGATGCCATCGTCATGCTGGATGTGATCTGGCGGCGCATCGAGCATGGGGAGAAGCCGCTTCAGCGCGGCGCTCGAACGGCGCGCGCGACATCAGCTTCACCATCCTGTCGATCTCGATCTCGTTGATCGCGGTGTTCACGCCGGTGATGTTCATGGGCGGGGTCGTCGGGCCGCTTCATGCGCGAGTTCGCGGTCACGCTTGAGCGCCGCGGTGGTGATGTCGCTGTTGTTTCGCTGACCCTGACGCCCATGCTGTGCGGCCAATTTCTTAAGCCGCCGCAGCCGGCCACTAACCGGTCTGATGCTCGCGCTCGAGCGCGGCTTCAAGGCGCTCGAGAGCAGGCTACGCGCGCGGGCTCGACTGGGTCATGCGCGCACATGCGTTTGACGCTGGCCGTGCTTTCTCGCCACCGCGGCGCTGACGTCGTTCTCTACGTGCCAGATGCCGACCGGCTTCTTCCCGCAGCAGGACACGGCTTCCTCAACGGCGTGACGGTCAGACCTCCCAGGATGCCTCGTTCGCCAAGACCAGCGAGAAGATACAAGAAGTCGGACGCATCTTGCAGCAACGATCCCGACATCGACGGAGGTGCACTTCGGCATTGGCAGCAGCTGCGCGTCAATCAGGCCAATTTCAATGTCGCCTTGACGCCCATAGGCGGCGGTCGCGTCAGCCAGCGCGGACCAAGTTATCGCGCGACTGCGGCCGCAGCTGGCGCGCGTGGTCGGCGCGCAAACGGTGCTGCAAGCCTCGCAGGACATCAACATCGGCGCTCGTCAGGCAAAAGCCCAGTACCAATACACGCTCTCCGATCCGAATCTGGACGAGCTCAACGTCTGGGCGCCGAAGATGCTGGACGCCATGCAGAAGATGCCGACAGCTGCACGATGTGAGCACCGACCAGCAGTCGCAGGCCGCGGCCGTCAATCTGACCATCGACCGCGACGCGGCCGGCCGCTTCGGCATCTCGCCCGCCGACATCGACGCCGCGATCTACGACCAGATCGGCCAACATCAGGTGGCGCAGTACTTCACGCAGCTCAACGCCTATCACGTGGTCGTCGAGGCGCCGCCTGATCTGCAGGCCACTTCGGCATCTGTTCAATTCTATCTATCTGCTCTCGCCGATCACCGGCAAGCGCGTGCCGCTGTCGCTGTTCGTCAAGGTGGACCCGACTGCCCAGAGCAGCCTGTCCATCGCGCATCAGGGCCAGCTGCCTGCGGTCACGCTGTCGTTCAACTCTGACTCCCGGGGTGGCCCTCGGCGAGGTTACGCGCGATCGAGCAGGCCAGCGAGAAGCTGGGGGCGCCGGCGACGCTTAGCGGCTCATTCCAGGGCACTGCGCAGGCCTTCCAGCAGTCGCTGGCGGACGAGCCGATCCTGATCCTGGCGGCGCTGCTGTCCGTGTACGTCATCCTGGGAGTGCTCTATGAGAGCTACATCCATCCACTGACCATCCTCTCGACGCTGCCTTCGGCGGGACTGGGCGCTTTGCTCGCGCATGATCGTTGCGGGGCAGGACCTTAACGTCATCGGCATCATCGCCTTGATCCTGCTGATCGGCATCGTCAAGAAGAACGGCATCATGATCGTCGATGTGGCGCTGAAGCTCGAGCGCGAAGCAGGGTTTAACTCCGGAAGTTGCAGTCGTACAGGCCTCGCATCGGCGGCTGCGGCCCATCCTGATGACCACTGCCTGCGCCTTCTTAGGCGGCATGCCTATGATCTTCAGTCTCGGCACGGGTTCGGAGTTCCGCCAACCCCTGGGCATTGCGATCGTTGGCGGCCTGATCGTCTCGCAGGCGCTGACGCTCTTTACTACGCCGGTCATCTACGTCTATCTTGATCGGTTGCGACGCAGATTCGAGAAGGATCCAGAACACGACCGAGAGATTGTAGCGGAGTGAAACTATTAACAGGTGAGATGTGCCCGGGAGATGGAGAAGACTCGCGCTGCCTCGACAAGAAGGAAAATGATAAGCTGGCGCATCCAAGGGGCGCGCTGGCTCAAGGAGTCCCACCACGGCACCGATCCATGACGTATCGCGTCGAGGATTCCTGAAATATGGCGCGTTGTCGTTGGCTTTCGCGTCGGTCATTTCAAGAGCGCAAAGTGCGACCCCGCCCCGCGGGGCCACCGGCGAGGCGGCGCCCGAACACGACACCTCGCCAATTACCGCCGACGCCGAGGAACACCTGACGGTCACGGTGCGCATCGATGGCAACGGACCTTATCGCTTCGTGGTCGACACCGGCGCTGACCGTACAGTCCTGGCCACTGACGTCGTCGCCGAACTGGGCCTCGAGTTCAACGAGAATGTCATGTTGGAGGGAGCCGTACGCGCTGTCAAAGCGCAGACCGTTACAATTGGCGAGTTGACCTTTGGGCCGGTCCGCTACCGATCACTCGTTGTGCCCACATTGCCGCGCTCCACGCTGGGAGCTGACGGCTACCTTGGCCTCGATACCCTCGATGGCCATCGTGTGACCTTCGATTTCAAGCATCGCACTCTGCAGGTGGGCGCGCCGCATTCCAGACTGAGTGCCCTGCTGGTAAGAGACAAGGAGGCCCGCATTCGCACCGTTGGGTCGTTGGGACGCTTGCGGGCGCTCAATTGTACAGTCGACGGCGTACGTGCCGCGGCCTTCATTGATTCGGGCGCGGACCTGTCGGCCGGCAACCAGGCGCTGTTTGACGCGTTGGCCCGCCGCAATCCCGCCTACGGCGACATTGGCCGCATTTCTTTGGTCGATGTCACCGGCGGCGAGACATCGGGAAGTGTCACCCTGGTCAAGAAGATCCAGATTTCGGAATTGGAGCTCAGCGACTGTCCACTGGTGATTGCCGATTTTAAGGTATTCGATGTGTGGGGACTGACTCAACGCCCGGCGCTACTGATCGGCATGAATTTTTTGCGGCGGTTCTCAAAGGTGTCGATCGACTACGGACTGAAGGAGCTGCGCTTCGATCAGGCCAGATTGATCGCTCCCGTACTCGTCTGAACTGCGGCGCTGCGTCAGCTCACGCGGAGCCGCATTGGTCGCGCAATTTGCCACAGGACGTGGCAACGGACGGAGCCCGTGAGGCGACTCAGGCCACGACTCTGAGTCGCCGGTGCCGGGCGGGTACAAGGACGTACGAACAGCCCCGCCAACGAGGAAGGCTAGCTGAGCCCCTGATGCGCAACGACTGCCTTGGCGAAAGCGATCGCTGACATGTTCGGGTGAGACTGCAGCGCAAAGAGATATCCGAGGGCGCCCAAAACCAAACCGTTCATGGCGAGGGCGGCTGCAAAGGCGGTGAGTTTGGAAGAGAGGGTATTCATGAGTGTCTCCTAAGCAATCGCTAGTTATTGTCGATGGCGGAATCTTGAGCGCGATCCTGCAGGTCCTCACGCGATTTTCGGCGAATGATCCGTAATTCCCGGCGAATAGCCGGTCGTTGTTCACCGGGAAGACTCATACAGTCGGCGGCGCATCGCGGCCGAACGGCCCGGCCGATGGACAGACGTGGCGGATACCGGCCCGGTTTTCGGTTATAGATCGAGAGATTTCAATATTTGGAGCATCGCATGCAGATCGTAAATTCTTGCGTCCTGGTTGGCTTAGGGTTCCTCGTTTTGGGGGTGCCGGCGCTGGCCGATGACTGCACGATCGTAAAGAGCGCCATCTTGAACAGCGGGCATACACCGCATAGCGTGCTGGTCACGAAGACCGACGGACAAGGAAAAAAGTCGGTGACTCGACAGGTCCAGACACTGGATAACAAGTACGTGCAAACGCCGGACGGCAAGTGGTACGCGATGAACATCGCGATCAAGGATTTGAATAATGACTTAGCGGGGGTTCAAACGTGCCGTCGTGGGAGCAGCGAGAGCGTCACTGGGGAATCGACTGCCGTGTACGACGTTCACATGAACCTCGACGGACGCATCAGCGATAACAGGGTGTGGGTGTCCTCGAAGACCCTGGTATTAAAATCAGAGACGGTCATCGAAGGCGTCCACTACACCACCGAGTACGACTTCGCCCACGTCACACCGCCGCCCAACGCAATATCGATGGGCGGTAAGTAGCTGGCTGCGTTGCCGGCGAGGCGGCGCTTCCTTACGGAACTGGTTGAATGTAATGATGAAACGGAATTTCTCGTCCTAGGGAGCAGCCGCGCAGAATTGCGGACAGCGCTGTGCTGATATGGCGCATGATCCGGCAACGGACGGAAGTCCGCGACGGTGATACATTGGAACTGTGCGTTCTGCGCGGCTGTCGACGTATAGTATGAAAGCCTCGACCTTGCCCAATCGGCTATTGCCCTTCGCACTGCACTTTTTCCGCCAGTTCCTATGGGGCTGCGTTGGGCTTTTGGTTTTCTCAGTGCTTGGCCGCGCGGTATTCGCCTCGATTGCCTATGCCACGAAACGTCTGACGGACACAGTTCTCGCAATGCGCGACCCTGCGGCCGAAGCGAGCACGCTCCTCGGTCCGTTTATGCTCTTCGCCGCGCTGGTTGTCGCCCGCTTCGTGACGGACGGCGGCATGTGGTTCTGCTCCTACAATACTCGCTCTCCCATGTTGGTTCGCATCAAGGAGGAAGTCTTCGCGTACGCACAACGCCTCTCGAGCGCCTATTTCGAGAACACGCTTTCCGGAAAGATTGCGCACCGGACGGTACTCCTACCCGACCAGGTGCTCGCGCTCTTTGACATGACGGTTTTCGACTTTATTCCCGGGACGTTCTTCTTCGTCTTTGTCGCAGCGTACTTCTATATCGCGAGTCCCTTGTTCTCCGCCGCCGCCTTTGCTGCGATAGCCGTGTACTTCACAATTAGCCTGTTTGTCGGCCGTGAATGCACCCGTCGCGCCATCGCAAACAATGAGGCGCGGGCGGCTGTCACCGGCCGCGTGGTCGATGTGCTTACCAACATCCGAAATGTCTTCTTCTTCGCCAACCAATCGCTCGAGGACGAGGAGCTCAAGCGCTACACGGGTGAAGAGCGCGATCGCCGCCGTGCCTCCTATCGGGCAGTCGTCCGGCTGCGCTCCGTCCAATACGTCATGGATATCACGATGTGGATAGTCTTCGTCGGTGGCGCCCTCTATGCCTGGGTTCATCGCCTCATCGGCGCGGGCGACTTTGTCATGATAACGGCACTCACAAGTTCCCTTCTTCAGACGGCGTACAACATCGGACAGCGGATACCTGAGTTCTATGACCAGCTAGGCTCGGCCCGAGAGAGCATCGCGACGCTGATCGTGCCAGCCACGATTGTGGACATGGCCGGGCGCGCCAGAGTTGACCGTGACGCGTGGCGCGATTCATTTCGAGCGCGTTGCTTTCTCATACGACGCCCCCTCCAAGGACAGGGCGAGGCATGCTCGCCACGTCGTCAAAGACTTTGAGCTGATAATCCCCGCGGGACAGCGTGTCGGACTGGTTGGACCGAGCGGCGCCGGTAAAACCACTCTCATGGGCCTGCTGTTGCGCATGCACGATGTGGACCAAGGCGCGATTCGCATCGACGACCAAGACATTCGAGAGGTCACGCAGGAGAGCCTGCGACGATCCATAGCGCTCATACCCCAGGACACGAACCTGTTTCATCGGGGTCTTCGCGAGAACATCCGCTACGGCAGACCGGGCGCAACCGATGACGAAGTCGAGTTGGCGGCGCGGCGGGCGCATGCGCACGAATTCATCGTCGAGCTCGATCACGGCTACGACACCCTGGTGGGCGAGCGCGGCATCAAGCTATCCGGTGGGCAGCGCCAGCGCATCGCGATCGCGCGGGCGATTCTCAAGGATGCGCCGATTCTGCTCCTGGATGAAGCAACCAGTGCACTCGACAGTCACAGTGAGCACATCATTCAGGCAGCCATGCGCGAAGCGATGGCCGGCAAGACTGTGATTGCCATTGCTCATCGCCTGAGCACGGTCATGGACATGGATCGGCTCATCGTCTTGGATCGAGGATCGATTGTCGCCGACGGATCGCACGACGAGCTTCTGAGGCAGGGCGGCCTCTACGCCGAGCTGTGGCACAGGCAGTCAGGCGGCTTTAATCCCGTTACGAGACGGGTCGAACTCAGCGCCAAGAGCCACGGAGATTGGCGACTTTGACGAGCAACCGATGGCGGTCATCGAGCGACCCGCGGCCACGGAAGAAAGCGAAAATGCATAATACGCCACAGCGGGCCGCACCGTAGCAGACTTCGCGTAGCAGGAGACGCAGTGAGCGGTATGAAAGGACTGTCGCGTGAACGGCCCGACCGATCGAGAAGAACAAGTGCTTACTGCACGGTGACCTTGAGCGTTCCTGACTGATTCTGCCCGGAGGCGCCGGCCAGTGAGATCACGTTGCTCGATGTCATGGTGTAGTTTGTCACGTCGGTTTCAATGAGAGTGTTTTGGGTGTCGAAAATCTGGGTGGTCACCGCGATGCCGATGGGACTACCGGGATCCACTGGCGTCAGTGTCGAGTAACTCACCTGCGCGGTGCCTAAGGAAACGCTCATGGTGCTGTTGGTGTAGCGGCTGAGCGTGCCCAACGTTCCCGCGGATCCTCCCAAAATCATGGTTGGGAATAAAATTGGCGCCTGCGCGACGTCGTACTCGCTCGCGGAAACCTCGCCAAGAAAGGCGCCGTCACTGCTGGCATAGTAGTCGGTGACGCTGGTGGAATAAGGTGTAGTCTGGCCCGCGGCCGTGACTGATCCGGCAATCGTAGTGGTTTGCGACATGGCCGCGGTGCCGTTGAAACTGCCACTGACCGCGGCCGGCCGCGTAAAGGTTCCAGAACCGGTGAATGCAGTCGACGTGCCGTTGACGGTCACCGTTCCGCTCAAGGCCACGTTCGAACTCAAGCCGTCGGTCACCATGTTGTGCACGCCGGCCTGCAAATCGTAATTGTAATTGCCGAGCTGCGTTGGGGAGGCAGAGTTACCGCCACCGCATGCAGTAAGCAAGGCTAAACAGACCGCGAGGTAGGTTCTCAGTGCTCCGTGCATACCCTGATTCCATTGACGGCAAAAAGACTGTTCGAGCGATTGCCTCAACGGCATTGTAGGGCGACGATGAGGTGATGGCAAAAGGGCTTGTCGCTTGCATCGCCGCAAGCCGATAAGCGACTGGCACGGCAACGGTTGCGCCCCAAGATTGGCCTTTCCCAATTGAAGTGTGTGGCGGCGAACGTGACATAACCGGATTGATGCACGCGCCAATTGCCTGCGGGTGATGCCTTTTGACGCGACAAAATCGCGTTCAGTCAAGCCGCGCGGCGTTGCCCTAGGATTCCGTTTATCGTTGACAGGGAATACAGTATAATCGATGATGGAATCATGAAGACCACGGTTAATATTCCCGATGGCGATCTTGCAGAAGCTATGCGCTTCACCAAGGCCAAGACCAAGCGCGAAGCGATCGTTACTGCCATCCAGGAATTTAACCGCCGCAAGCGCATGGCCGAGCTCAGCAAGCATGCGGGAACCTGCAAGAATCTGCTGAGCGTCGAGGAACTCTTGCAGCAACGCCGCAAAGGCTGAATGCCGTGATCCTGGTGGACTCCTCTTCCTGGATTCACATGCTGCGACCGAATGGAGACGCGGCGGTCAGAGACCGGGTGACGCGCGCGCTCGATGCCGGGGAGGCCTGTTGGTGTCCCCTCATCCGCTTGGAGTTATGGAATGGCGCGGGCGGCGATCGGGATAAGAAGGTGCTTCGGGATTTCGAACGGCTGCTGCCGGAACTCGCCATTGCCGACGCGGTTTGGAATGCAGCCTTTGATCTCGCGCGACGTGCGCGTTCCGCCGGTGTCTCGGTCCCCGCCACGGACCTCTTGATCGCTGCCTGCGCGCGCCACCATAAAGTCGAGCTGGAGCATGCGGACACAGACTTCGAACGGCTGGCGAAGCTGTAGTGTTAGCGCCCTCACGCGCCGCCTTGACAGCGAGACGGAACTCACTGAACCTTTGACTGGTCTTAATGGGTTGGCGGAGTGCTGAACTGGTTCATTCTAGGATGGAAACGTTGCGCGGTCTATTCTCGTGGCAGCTATCGGTTCTGCTCGTTGTCGCAATGGCGGCGGCAGCTCATGCAGACAATCTAAACCAGAGCGGTGAGTCACAAGACGGTCCGCCACAAAGCACATCTCCGCCCGGCGACGCTGCGACGACGACGTCACCCGCCACGAGTACACCGTCAGTCACAGTCACCGGCAAAGTGCCGCCGCTGCCCAAGCTGGCGCCGGATAAATTCACAGAGTGCTATGGGAGATAATATACAAGGCTGCCTACGAGGCCAGCGGCGAGCGGAATCTATGGCGGCAATTGATCATCTGTCAGGCTGAGCTCGCGAGGGACGAGCGTATCGTCATCGACAAGTGCATTAATCGCGACGGGAAGAGTGCGCCGCCCGTGGCCATTCAGGCATGCACCGAGTTGCTGGACCGCAAATTACTTCGAGGGCCACCAGCGCTTCTATCCGTTTTTGAATCGAGCCATGGCTTATGTTGCCCAGGGCGATAAGCCGCATGCCATCCAGGATTACGATACCGCGGTCAAGATGGCTCCCAAGACCGCGCTGCCTTACTACTACCGCGGGGTTTTCTATAGCGCAAACTGATGGCGGCGGCGGCCTTGCGGGACTTCGACACGGCCTTGAGCCTTGATCCCAAACTGATCGCAGCGCTGCGCCAGCGCGCCATTGTCTACCTCAGGCAAAAGAACCTCAGCGGCGCACTCGCGGATTTTTCCGAGGCGGTGCGTTTGAAGCCGAAAGCAGCGGCGTTGTGGAGCGAACGAGGGCATGTGTGCATATTGCTGCGCGACTATGCAGGCGCCATAAAGGACGAGGCCGAAGCGATTCGACTGGATCCGAAGCTGGCGCAGGCTTATTTTCTGCGCGGCGCCGCTTTCGGAGACCTTGGCGACTCGACCAATGCGGTCAGCGACATCAGGACTGCGGTGGACCTGGATCCCTCGTTGGATCATTACATCTCGACCCGGGGTAAGACCGCGTCGATTGCGCTGCCGCCCTTATGAATGCTCCTATTCCGCGCGTCGGACCGCTGTCCGTTGCTCGGTAGCGGTCGCTGGGAACGGCGATTGGCTGCTGGGTATCCGCAATTTCGGCATCCACGTGGGAGCCCGCCTTTGAGCGGGCCGCGGCCCGAATCAGCGCCAGTGTGTAGGCGCGGAACGACATCGGAAGCCCTGTCATTGCGGGAGGGCAAATCGACGGGTGTAAGGTGGCGCCTTGCGACTGTCGCGGGACATCATTCACGATCGTTCTCGCCGATGATCCCACGCTCGATCAACGCAGCGCGCGTTTCGGCAATTCCTTGGACGCGGACCGCCTGCATTCCAAAGCGCCTGGCGGCCTCGACATTCAGTGTATTGTCGTCGAGAAACAGAACTTGTTCGGGCCTGCAGTCGAGTGACTCCACCACGTGCTGAAAGGCGTCGGCGTCGGGTTTGATGCGCCCGGTCAAATGCGACACGAAGTGATGGTCAAACGAAGAACCCAGTCGTAGATCATCGATCACGCGGGTCCAATGCAAGGCATTGTTATTGGAGAGGACTGCGCGCTGATACGAATTTGGAATTTGCGCCAGCATCTCGAGGGTCCCTGGATACAGCCCGGTAATCCAGCCTGCGAATGATGCCAGGAATTGTTGCGGATTGACGGGCAGACGGAACTCCGCTGTTACTGCGACGGCGAATTCCTCAGCGCCAATGCGGCCCGTCTCGAAATCCCGAACCGGCTTCGAATGCAGCCACATTCGCCACATGTCGTCACTCGTGGCCTTCTCGCCCATCCAGCCGAGCATGGTGTCTACGCCGCTGAGCTGAACGAGCACTCCCCCGACGTCGAAAAGCAGAACGCTGGGGTCTGTCGTCATACCGGTTGAAGGCATCCGGGCTTTCCTTGACTTGAGTTGCGCTGCGACCGTCGCTGCGATCGCGGCAATTCAAATTCTATCAGAATGGTTCATGCGCGATCGCTTCGATCCGCCGCAAGGCAGGCCTGTGCACCTGTACGACGTTCGATGTCGATGGGCGGCGGGAGTCGAACAGAAGCTCGTTCCGGTTGCTGCGGATTAATGGGCGGCCCGCGTCGCGGTTATATCGCGCACGCTCCCGGCGAAATGCGTGGGGTGGCCGTTATCGTTGCGCTGCGCAGAACCGCGCATGTGCCACCACTCGATCTGGCCGGTCGCGAGCTGCACCTGAAACTCGGCGTCCAGCGGCAACTGCTCTTCGAGATGCGAGCGCAGTTTTCGCAGCAGCCCATTCCAGGTTTCCTCGGACATGAGGGGCCGCAGGTCGCCAAACGCGGGGCGCCGCGGCGCCTCGCTGCACTGCAGGCGCGTGCAAAACCAGTCGCTGAACCACGCGGACCCATCCGCTAGATCCAATTCCCAAAACCCATCGCCGCTCGCCTGCATGGCACGGGCGCCGGGTATGGATGACTTGCGGCTATAGGGACGCGAATCGCACATTCCCCGGTATCGGTCGGCTATGCTGGGCTCTTGATGCCACAACCCGTGTCGAAGTCGCGAATATGGTGTGAATCAGGCTTTCGCCTAGCGTCAATGAGCGCCAGTGCCGAGAATTGCAACAAGGTTGTCACACATGATTAAGTCATGAAGACTGGCGCCGATAGCGTAAATAGCACGAGAAGCTCAAGGCATGCGGGGTTGAAGAAAAGTGTCTGAGACGGAATCTGTGACGCCGATCACAGTCGAGCAATCGCCTGCGATCTTGCTGGCCGAGGATGATCCGGTCACTCGCATGCTCATGACCCGCTTTCTCAAGAACGCCGGTTATGAGGTCGACGCCGTGGCCAACGGTTCCGAAGCGCTCGACAAGATGACCAAGCGCTACTACCCCATGCTGGTCACCGATTGGGAAATGCCGGAAATGGACGGCATCGCCCTGTGCAAGGCGGTGCGCAACATGCAGCTCGACGGCTACGTTTATGCGCTGCTGCTTGACCGCGCGCGATGCCAAGGAACACATCATCGCGGGGCTCGAAGCGGGTGCCGATGACTACCTGGTCAAACCGGTTCATGAGGCCGAACTCATCGCGCGCTTGAATGCCGGACGCCGAATTCTGGCGCTCGAACATTCCTTGCGCGTCGCCAATCAACGCAACCGCATCCTCTCGATTACCGATGCACTGACCGGCGCCTACAATCGGCGCTACCTGATGGAGCAGTTGCCGCGCGAATTCGAGCGCTGCCGCCGCTACGCCTATCCTTTGTCGGTGCTGATGTGCGATCTCGATCACTTCAAACAGGTCAACGACCAGCGCGGACACGCGGCGGGCGATGATGTATTGCAGCAGTTTGCCTGCCGGGCGCAGAAATTCATCCGCAGCAACAGCGATTGGATCGCCCGCTATGGCGGCGAGGAATTTCTGATCGTGCTGCCGGAAACCGCGCACGCCGGCGCCGTCTTGGTCGCCGAGAAAGTCCGCCAATTGGTCGCGGCGTCGCCCTTCGCCACGCGCGCCGGCGACACCGCCGTGACCGCCAGCTTCGGAATTGCCTCGACCGGCCCGAGCGGCCCGGATCTGTCGCTCAACGTGGAAACACTGATTCGCGCGGCCGATGAAAGTCTGTACAAGAGCAAACTGGCGGGACGAAATTGCTCCAGCAGCCAGGAACTGAGCGTGGAGCTGCCGCTGGCGGCGCACGGCTGAGCGTCAGCCGACGCTGCGCAATTCCGCATTGACGGCCGCGAGCTTCTCCGTCAGCTCGGTCACCAAGCCGTTGATGGCCGGCAAGGCATTTTCGCGCGCCGCGTTCTCGAGGCTCGAGGCCGCCTGACTCAGTTCCCGCGCGTGAATGTTGGCGCTCGCGCCTTTGAGCGAGTGCGCGCGTTTGCGCACGGTATCGAAGTCGCTGGCCTTGAGCGCGGCGATGATTTCCGCCAGGCATTGATCGCCGCTGCTGACGAAGGTCTCCGCCAGCTCGCGCTCGAATTCTGCATCGCCGCCGGTGAGCTCCTTGAGCGCTCCGCGGTCGATCGCCGGCGCGCGCACCGGCGCTTTCAGGAAACGGCTCAACGCCTCGATCACTTGCGCGACCTCGATCGGTTTGCCGAGGTGCGCATCCATGCCGGCGGCGAGGCATCTTTCGCGATCCTCGCTCATGACATTGGCGGTGAGCGCAATGATCGGCAGTCGCTTGCCGCCGCGGCTCGACTCCCACTCGCGAATCCGCCGCGTCGCGGTGAATCCGTCCATCACCGGCATCTGGCAGTCCATCAACAGCGCATCGAAGTTCGCGGTGGCGATCCGCTCCAAGGCTTCGGCGCCGTTGTTCGCGATGGTCACCTCCGCGGCCAGGTTCTGCAGCATTCGCTGCGCCACGCGCTGATTGACCGGATTGTCCTCGACCAAGAGGATCTTGTGGCCGCGAAACGTCGGCAGCGCCTGCGGCGCGGATCTTGACGCTGGGTGCGTGCGGCGTCTTGCCCGTCAGGACCTGATCCACCAGATTGGCGAGCAGCGCGGCGCGAATGGGCTTCAGGCCAATGGCATCCGGGCGGTATTCGCGATCCGCGGTGTCATGCTCCGCGCCGAACAGAGACATCAAAATCAAGGGCAGGCGCGCGTGGCGCGCATCGGTGCGCAGCGCCTTCAGCAGATCCAGGCCGCCGCGCACGGGCATCAATTCATCGGCCAATACCAGATCGAACGGTTCCTCCGCCAAGCGTTCCAGCGCCTCATCGACGCTGCCGACCGCCACCGTCGTGTAGCTGGTAGAGCTTGAGTTTCGAGGCCAGGCTCTCGCGGGCAGCCGGGATATCATCGACGATCAACATCTTCCGGCCCAAGCCGATCGGCGCGCGCGCCGGCTGCTCCTTCACCGCGTCGAGCTCGACGCGCACCCAAAAGGTCGAGCCCTGCCGACTTCGCTGCGCACGCCGACTTCGCCGCCCATGAGTTCCGCCAGTCGCTTGACGATGGACAAGCCCCAACCCCGTGCCGCCGTAATGGCGCGTGGTCGATGAGTCGACCTGCGAAAACGATTTGAACAACCGGTCGATGCGATCCGCCGGAATCCCGATCCCGGTATCGGTCACTTCGAGGGTCAAGCGAGGCCCGCTCGCCGGTCGCGGCGCGATTGGCAACCCGGACGCTGATGTGGCCTTCGTGCGTGAATTTGACCGCGTTTCCCAGCAGATTGAGCACGACTTGGCGCAAACGCACCGGATCGGCGCGCACCATGCACCGGCACTTCGCGCCTCGATCGTGACGATGAGCTCGATGCCCTTTGCGGCGGCTTTGCAGGGCGGTCGCGGCGACCGTCTCGTACAGCATGTGGATGAGGTCGAAGTCGACATTTTCGAGCTCCAGCCGGTCCGCTTCGATCTTCGACAGATCCAGGACGCCGTTGATCAACGAGAGCAACGCCTTGGCGCTGCCGCGGATGATGTCCAGGTATTCGCGCTGCGTGCTGTCGAGCGAGGTTTCCGCCAGGATTTGCGACATGCCGAGCACGCCGTTCATGGGCGTGCGGATTTCGTGGCTCAAGTTCGCCAGAAAGCTGCTCTTCGCGCGGTTCGCGGCTTCCGCCGCGAGCTTGGCGTCGAGCGATGCCTGTTCGGCGAGTTTGCGGTCGGTGACGAGTTGCATCGCGCCGGCCAATCGCAGCGGCGTTCCGTCCGCGGCGCGTTCGGCCTGGCCGCGCGCCCGCATCCATTCGTAGTGTCCCGCCTTGTGCCGCACTCGAAATTCCAAGTCGTACACGGCGCGATGCTCGAGATGGTTGTCGAGCGCGAGTGCCACGCGTTCCCGATCTTCGGGATGGATCAAGGTCGCGAACTGTTCGTGCGAGGAGCCCAGCTCCTCGACGGTGTAGCCCAAAAGCTCGCCGAAGCGCAGACCGTACCAGGAGACGTTGGTCAACAGATCGATTTCCCACAACCCATCCTGGGTGCCGCGCAGGGCCCGCTCCAGGCGAATTTCCACCGAGCCCAAGGCCGCCTTGGTGCGCTTCAAGTCGCTGATGTCGATCAGCGCGCCGGTAATGCGTTCAACGCTTCCCGAGGCATCGCGGGTCACCTTGGCTTTCTCACCGATCCAGCGCTCGGCGCCGCTGTCGAGCAGCACGCGGTATTCGCAGCGATAGTAAGGCTCCGCGGGCGTGGTCTCCAACGGCGCGCTGCGCACGCGCGCAAAATCGTCCGGATGAACCCGCGACAGGGTCCGATTCAGATCCTCGAGGGAGGTCGCGGGCGGGATGCCCAACAGCTCCCGAAAGTTGTCGGAGCAGATGCGGGTGTTGCGGCGGAAGTCGAAATCGAAGGTGGCGACGCCGGCCGCTGTCTGCGCGATGTTCAGCGACTCGGTGGCATAGCTGAAGTTTGTCCTCCAGCTCCTTGCGTTCGGTGATGTCGGTGATGGTGCCGACGGCGCGCGAATCGTGGCCCCCGCCCCCCAGCAGCACCTGGCCGCGGCCGGCGAGCCAACGAATCTCGCCGCTCGCGGTCAGCGTGCGGTATTCGGTTTCATAGCCGCCGCCGTTGGCGACCGCATCGCTCAAGGCGTGCACGACTTCCTCCAGATCCTGCGGGTGGATGGATGCCAGCCATTCCTCCCGCGTCAGGCACAGGTCGCGGCATTCCAGGCCGATGAGTTCGAAGAACAGAGACGTGCCCTTGATGATCCCCGACACCAGGTTCAGTTCGAAGACGCCGAAGCCGCCCGCGGCCTGCGCAAATTCCAAGAACTCAGCCGAGCGGCGACCAGGCGAATGCGCGTCCGCCGGCGCGGGATGCGGCACGTCCGCGCTTGCCGGAACCGCGGGCTCCGGCGTGTCGGTACGGCGGCGCAATGCGTTGAGAAATTTGTTCTTTGTCGACCAGCTTGGCATGCGGTTTCCGTACCCGGTGGGCCCTTGGCCCATCATTTTAAGGGTATCGGCGGGTGGGGTCAGCGCTTGAGCTATGATCGACCTCTCAATCTCGAGCGAAAGGCATGCGAAACTTCAGGTTATTGGGCGTTTTAGCGGGCGCAATCGTCGCGCTCCTCGGCGCCGTGCTCCTCGGCGCGTGGCTGCTCGTGAATCCCAACGCTTACAAGGGCCAGCTCGCCGCGGCCGTCAAAAAATCCACCGGGCGGGATCTGCAGCTGCCCGGCGACATCAAGCTCTCGGTGCTCCCCTGGGTGGCGCTCGAATTGGGTCCCGCCAGTCTCGGCAACCCGCCGGGCTTTGGCGATGAGCCCTTCCTGTCCTTCACGCACGCGAGCGTGCGCGTCCGGCTGATGCCGCTGCTTTTCAAGCGCCTTGAGGTCGCCCGCGTGGAAGTCGAGGGCCTGGACCTGCGCCTGCGCAAGAATGCCGCGGGCCAGGGCAATTGGCAGGGCGGCCAAGCCGGGCAGCCGCAATCAAACGCGGATCGCTCCTCCGGCGGCTATGCGTTGGCGTCGTTTGCAAATATTCGCATCATCAACGGCCGCCTGACCGATGAGGGGCTCAGCATCGAGAAGTTCGATTTGGAAACCGGATCGCTGGCCTCGGATCGGCACCTCCCCGTCACCCTGAAATTCGACGCGCGCCGCGCGCCCTCCGGCGAGCAGCTGGCGCTGAGCGGCCGGTTTGACTTGAGTCAAGAGGCGCCGCGGCAGCCAATCCGATTCAGCGCCATCAACATGAGCGGCACGCTCGCCCGTGCGGGGGATCGCCGCCCGGCCCATTGGGAGCTGTCCGCGCCGGCGATTGACGTCGATTTGAGCGGCCAGACGCTCGCCGCTCCGGCGTTCACGCTGAGTTATTCCGGTGCGCATGTCACCGGCAGTGCTCAGGCCACCAAAATCATCGGCGACCCGAGCGTCACAGGGTCGGTGAGCTTGGCGCCGTTGTTGCTGCGCGAGATCGAACCGCGGTTGGGATTCGCTTTGCCCAAGACGCGCGACCCCAAGGCGTTATCGCAGCTTTCGGCGACCACGCAGTTCGCCTACGACGCGAGCTCTTTGACGCTGACCCACTTGCAGCTGCATTTGGATGAGACGGAAATCCAAGGAGATCTGCAGCTGCTCAGCGGCGAGCCGCAGATGCTGCATTTCGATCTGGGCGTCGACCAGATCGACCTGGATCGCTATCGCACGCCCGCGAGCGGGGCGGTCGCGCCGATGCCGCCGTCGGAGAGTTCTCCGGCCCGCGAGGAGAAGCCTTGGGATGCAAGCGGCACGCTCACGCTCAAGTCCGCCCGGCTTGCGCATCTGGACTTGTCCAACGTACGCATCGCGGTCGCGGCCAAGGGCAAGCTCCTGCATCTCTCGCCCATCGAGGCGCAGGTTGACGGAGGCCACTTGGGCGCCGACGTCACCGTCGACCGTCAAGGCACGACCCCCGCAATCAGCGTCGATGCGCAAGTGAAGGGAATCGACATGGCGCGCTTGCTGGCGAACACGGCGGGGCGAGGGCGCTTGTCCGGACGCGCCACGCTTGCGCTGAAAGCCGCTGCGCACGGCGCCGGCGTCGATGCCATGCTCAAATCGCTGGCCGGACACCTCGATGCGGACCTGGCGGACGGTGCGCTGGAAGGCATCGATGTGGGGTATGAGATCGGCCTCGCGCGAGCTTTGATCGACAAATCATCCGCGGCCGCGCCTGTCAGCACCGGCCGTACGCCGTTTCAGGCATTCAAGCTGTCCTCGCAGATCGCCAACGGAATCGCTGAAACGCACGATCTGATCATCGCTTCTCAGGCGCTCAAAATCACCGGACAGGGCAGCGCCAACCTGGCGACCAAGGGCATTGATTTCAAGCTGTCGGCGAGCGTGCTCACCGCGCCGGGCCGCGACACCGATATCCCCCTGAAGATCAGCGGCAGCTACCTCGCGCCCACGGTGAGACCGGACATCGAGGGGCTCGCGAAGGATCAGTTGAAGCAAAAGCTTCAGGACATTTTGAAAAAGAACGGTCTGCAGGGGTTGTTCAAAAAATGAGCTGGGGAAGCGAGGCATTCGCGCAGCGGCTGCTCGCATGGTTCCGCTTGCACGGTCGGCACACATTGCCGTGGCAAACCGACCCCACGCCTTATCGGGTGTGGATTTCCGAGGTGATGCTGCAACAGACGCAAGTGGCGACCGTGATCCCGTACTACGCCCGTTTCATGGCGCATTGTCCGGATATCGACGCGCTGGCGGCGGCGCCGCTCGATGAGGTGCTGCATCTTTGGACCGGATTGGGATATTACGCACGCGCGCGCAATCTCTCAGCCTGCGCGAAGGCAGTGGTCGCGCGCCACAACGGTGTTTTCCCCAGTCGGATCGAGGATTTGATGGCGCTGCCCGGCATCGGCCGTTCTACGGCCGGCGCAATTTTGGCGCTGTCGCTGGGGCAATCTCATCCGATTCTCGACGGCAACGCCAAGCGTGTATTGGCGCGCGTATTTGGGATTGCCGGAGACCCCGGCTCCGCCACCGTGCTCGCGGCTTTGTGGCGCCAAGCCGAGGCCTGCACGCCGCATGAGGATGTCGCCGCATACACACAAGGCATCATGGATCTGGGCGCGACGCTGTGCACTCGCGCCACACCGGCCTGCCCGCGATGTCCCATGGAAGCTCATTGCATGGCCGCGCTCGAAGGGCGCCAGATGCAGTTGCCTGGGAAAAAATTGCGTCGCAATCGCCCGTCGCGCGAAGCGACGTTGTTGATCGCGCAGAGCGGCAGCCGTGGCGGCGGCGCGGTTTTGCTGGAACGGCGACCCGCTTCGGGCCTGTGGGGAGGACTTTGGTCCCCGCCGCAATTTGCGAACGAGCACGATGCATTGGCGTGGTGCGCCACAGAATTCGGCGATGCGCATGCGGAGACACTTTCGCCGATCGACCATGCGTTTACGCACTTTGACTTGCGTCTGAAACCCTTGCTGGTGCGTGGCCGCGCGCTGAAGGTTCTCGATGGCGACAATCGTCTTTGGTATCAGCTCGAGGCTCCGCCGCGCATCGGCTTGCCGCAGCCCATACGGCAACTGTTCGAGCGCCTGCGCGCCGGGACCGCTTAGGTTAAGATTCCCCCCATGGCACGCAAGGTTCAATGTTCTTTTTTGAAACGCGAAGCGGAGGGCCTCGACTACTTGCCCTACCCCGGCGAACTCGGCAAGAGAATTTACGATCACATTTCCAAAGAAGCCTGGGCCCAATGGGTCGCGCATCAAACGATGCTGATCAACGAAAATCGCCTGACGCCGATCGAGCCGAAGGCGCGGGCATTCTTAGTGGCGGAAATGGAGAAATTTCTGTTCGGCGACGGTTCGGCCAAGCCCAAGGACTTCGTACCCAAGTAGCGGTGCTATAAGCGCACAGCACGAAATTCTTGAAGGGCGCCGCCGCCGCTGGTAGTTCACTATCGGAAGGTAGCTTCCTTTGCGTCGGACACCTCGACCCATTTCGCGTTGGGCGAGGCTTCCGCCTGATAGTTGTCGTGCCAGTTCCACCATTTGTAGGGCGCCGACTGGGGATAGCCGGCCGGAGAATTCTCCCAATTTTCCTGACGCCCGAGGGCGGTGATATCGAGGTAGCTCCAGACGGTGCCCATGGCCTCATCGCCGCGCTCGTTGGTGAAGTAGGTACGGAAAATTCGATCGCCGTCGCGAATGAAGGCGTTATGGCCGTGCCACTCATCGACGCCGAAGTCTTTATCGAACCCGTCGGTGAGGGTGTACCAGGGCATCTTCCAGCCCATTCGCGCCTTGAGGCGCGCGATATCCGCTTGCGGCGCGCGTGAGACGTAGACCAGCGTGGTGGCGCGTGCGTTCAGATGCGCCAGGTGGCCGACTTGATCCGCACCCAGGGAGCAACCGCGGCAGGCGTGCTCGGGCCAGCCGAAAACGCCGGGCTCGAAGAAGGCACGATAGACAATGAGTTGGCGGCGGCCCTGGAAGAGTTCGAGCAGGCTCACCTTACCCTCAGGTCCCTCGAACTGGTAGGCCTTGTCCACAGCCAGCCAGGGCATCCGCCGGCGTTCCGCCGCCAGCGCGTCACGCGCGTGCATGACTTCCTTTTCCTTCACGAGAAGACGCTGCCGTGCAGCGTCCCACTCCGATTGAGATACCACCGGAGGCTTCTGCATGGCGTTCTGGTCTGCGCCGTTTTGCTGGTCTTTCCCGTTGCTGGTGGCCATGTTCATTGCCCCTTCACACGCAAGATTCTTCTCAGCTTGGCGATACATGCCGCCACAAATCCTCCCGTCGAGCCGGCGCCGACGATCATTGCTGCTGTAGTTGCGATGCATGCAGGACACATAAGTTCCTCCGATGGAATTCGATTTAAGCCCGAACGCGTAGCGATCATGGGAGAAGTCTAGTGAAGACTTCGGGAAGCTGTGAGTAACAAGTGTGTCGGGATTCGCCGATAGCGCGCCGCACCAAGCGTTCGCTGCACCATGTCTTCACGCCGCGACAGTTTGGGAGTGCGCCGGGTTTGACTTGCCGCACGGCAATTATCGGCAGCGGACGCGGCTGAATGTGGTCGACAGCGACGGCACGCTCATCCTCTACGATCGCGCTCTCAGCGACGGCACTCGCCTCACCCGCGATCTTTGCAAGCTGTTGCGACGGCCCTGCATTCTCATCAGTGCACGCGACATATCCGCGCCGACGGCCGCGGCACAGGCGGTGTTGGAGTTCATCGAGGACAACCGTATTCAATCACTGAATGTCGCGGGGCCGCGGGCCAGCGGGTGGACGGACGGCTATGCATTTGCGCTTGCGGTGATGGCGCAAGTCATTGAAAGGGCGGCGATCGCGGCTTGACCGTTCTCGGGTCTGGATCCTATGCCTATGGGATGGCGGTCATGGTGTCGCCACCCGGCTGGGCGTGACCGATGCTGACGCTGAGCATGCTGACGGACTTGAGCGCTATCGCGTCATTGAAGAATGATACCGGTTCATCGTCATAGCTGGCGCCCAAGGTGTAGAGCAGCGGCAGATAGTGATCGGGCGTGGGAATCGATTTCAGGGCATCGGCTCCAAGCGCGGCATAGTCGATGAGCGGCTGCCAATCGTGATCGGCGATGGCTCGTCGCACGAAGTGGTTGAACCTGACCGCCCAATCGTAAGGTTCCGCCTTCTCATCAAAGCTCGCAGTGCGAAGATTGTGGACGATGTCTCCTGAGCCGGCGATCAGAACGCCTTCGTCGCGCAGATCGCGCAGTCGCCGGCCGACATCGAAGTGGAAGCCAGGCGGTTTTGTCCTATCGATGCTAAGTTCCACCACCGGCACATTGGCGGCGGGAATAAGGTGCCGCAACACCGACCAGGCACCGTGGTCCAGCCCCCAATCGTGGTCCTGGATGACTTGCAAAGGTGCGAGCAGATTTGCGACGCGCTCGGCCAGCCAGGGTTCTCCGGGCGCGGGGTAGGCGATCCGATAGAGAGACTCTGGGAAGCCGTAGAAATCGTGGATCGTGCGCGGCGACTTCATGGCGGTCACGGCGGTGGCGTCGATGTACCAGTGAGCCGAGATCATCAATACGGCCCGCGGCCTCGGCAGCGTGTTTCCGAGCCGCCGCCACGCGTCGCAGTAAGGGCCGCCCAATGTCTCCATCGGACTGCCATGGCCGAGGAAAATCGCCGGCAGTCTTGGCTCGAGCTCGCTCATCTTGCTGTTCCGGCGGCCGCCCTTCGGAGTCGAGGTCAGCGCGACGCTAATGCATCCATGTCTTCTTGCATTTGCCGCTTGTACTCATCCGACCACGCCGCGCCGGTCTTGTGGTTCGATTTGTTGTGCGGCTTCGCGGGCGGCGCTGCTTGACTCTCTGGCGGCGTTTTTTTTACGCCGGCCTTGAGTTTGAGCGTCATCCTGGGCGTGGTGGGATTTGATTCGGGCATCGCGCAACGAGGACCTATTATTGACAGCCATTCTACCCGAATGACGTAAAAGTCCAAGCGTTGGCGGCCGCCAACAGTCTTTGACGCGGCAACCCGCCGCGTATTCGGCGAGTGTTAGATCGCGAAGACAACCAGCGCGGCGGTGAGCAGCGCCATGGCCAAAAGCAGGGTGTTGTGGCTCCAACGAGCAATAGTCGCAAACATGTAAAAACTCCTAAAGTCCTTCGCTAGACGGGTCCGCACCAAGTTGCGGCACCTGTCTTTATGTGGGGGCGCATCCTGACATTTCCACCCCGGGAAAGGCGCGCACCACGTCGCAAAATGCGCACTTTTCCCGGCAATTACCGGCATTGGAGGGCCGCCGGCGCGCCCCCAAGGGCACGGGCAGAGCAACCACTCAAACACAGCTTGGGAAGCGAGATCTGTCGGGTCGCCTCCGCGGCCGTCTCGATTGAGGCGCCGGTTTGCGGTAGGCTTGTCGCCATGAGTGCAACCCCGGGCGGGATGGGCGAGCTGCAAGCGTTCTTGAACGCGCATCCTCGACGCCTCTATCGGCAAGGCGCCGGCTCGATCCCGATCAAGGCGATTCGCGCCGGCGCAAAGCCGGTACGCAGCGAGTCCCGCCCCGAACTTCTCGAGGAACTCGTCGCCTCGATCAAGGCCACCGGCCTCATTCAACCCCTCATCGTGCGCCCGGTGCCCGGCTTCCCGCATCAGTTCGAGGTGGTGGCGGGCGAGCGCCGGCTGCAAGCCGCGCAGCGCGCGGGACTGACTGCAGTTCCGGCGATTATTCGCGACTTCAACGATGCGGAAACACTCGCGATTGCGCTGATTGAGAACATCCAGCGCGAGGAACTGAGTCCGGCGGACGAGGCGCGGGCGCTGCTGCGACTGATCGAGGAGTTCAGCCTCACGCATGAGCAAATTGCGCATGCGATCGGCCGCTCGCGCGCTGCGGTGACCAACCTGCTGCGTCTGCTCGACCTGCCCGCTGAAGTCACCGCCATGCTGGAAATGCAGACGATCAGCATGGGACATGCGCGTGCCTTGCTCGGCCTGCCGGACGACGCGCAGCGCGTGCGTTTCGCCCAATTGATTGCGACGCGGCAGTGGAGCGTGCGCGACACCGAAGCGCATGTGCGCAAGGCGACGCAGCAGACTCGTGGCGCATCCTCGCCGCCTTTGCTCGCCGTCATCAGCGAGGTCATGTGCGCTGCCGGGCTGCGCATCGAACTCCACCAGCGCAACAACGGCACCGGCAAAATCGTGATCGAGTTCGACGCTGCGCCCGCGCGCGACGCGGCTCTCGAGCGGCTGCGAACGCTCGATCTCAAGTAAACTGCGCAACCACGGATTCTCCCGCAAGCCAATCATCGCTGCCGGGCAGCGTCATCCATGGGATGCCGCAGTATCGATAGGTTATAGAAGATCAGCGTTTTTCCGGAGTTTGTCGCATGGCGAAAGTTTCCCGCGGAGTCGGTCCCAATTATCCCCAAGTCGTCGTACTCATGGGTGCGACGGGAGATCTGGCGAAGCGCAAGCTGTTGCCGGGCCTGTTTCATTTGGTGAACTCGGGTTTTATTCCGGGCTGCCGGATTATCGGCGTGTCGCTGGAGAGCTTGGATTCGGACGCATTCCGCCAACTCGCGCGCCAAGCGGTAAGCGAATTCTCGACGCGAACAGTCAACGATGCGGATTGGGACGCCTTCTCGCAAAGCTTGAGCTATGTGCCGCTGACCGCGGGCCCTGCGGTCTTGAAGGCGGCGGTCGCCGAGGCGGAGCGTTCATTGGGTCAAGAGAGCCGCCGCCTGCACTACTTGAGCATTCCGCCGAGCGCGGCGCTCGCGGCGGTCCGGGTGCTCGGCGAGGCCGATATTGTGCATCGATCGCGTGTCATCATGGAAAAGCCCTTCGGCACCGATCTCGAGAGCGCGGTGCTGCTCAATGCCAAGCTGCACGAGGTTTTTCGCGAGGATCAGATTTTCAGGATCGATCACTTTCTCGGCAAAGAACCGGCGCAGAACATCCTCGCGTTCCGCTTCGCGAACGGCTTGTTCGAGCCGATCTGGAATCGCAATTTCGTCTCTCACGTGCAAATCGACGTTCCGGAAACCTTGGGGTTGGGAAAGCGCTCCAGCTTCTATGAGGCCACCGGCGCCTACCGGGATATGGTCGTCACGCACCTATTTCAAATCTTGGGCTTCATGGCCATGGAACCGCCGACGGCCCTCGAGCCCGCACCCATCAGCGAAGAAAAGAACAAAGTGTTTCGCAGCATGCTGCCGATCAGACCGGAAGACGTGGTGCGCGGCCAGTACATCGGCTATCGGTCCGAAGAGGGGGTCGCGGCGGACTCGGATACCGAGACCTTTATCGCGCTCAAATGCACCATCGACAACTGGCGCTGGGCCGGCGTGCCGTTTTTTCTGCGCACCGGCAAACGTCTCGCTGAAGGCCAGCGAATCATATCGATCGCCTTTCGCGAGCCGCCCAAGAGCATGTTTCCCGCCGGCTCGGGTATCGGCGAGCAGGGACCCGATCATTTGACCTTCGATCTGGCCGATGCGGCAAAACTGTCGCTGTCGTTCTATGGCAAGCGCCCAGGTCCCGGCATGCGGCTGGACAAGCTCAGCCTGCAGTTCGCCATGCATAACACCGACCATATAGGCGATGTGCTGGAAGCCTATGAACGCTTGATCTTGGATGCGATGCGCGGCGATCGAACTCTCTTCACCACGGCCGACGGCATCGAACGGCTCTGGCAGGTCTCGTCCGCGCTGCTCGAAGCGCCGCCGCCGGTGCGCAGCTATGCCCCGGGATCCTGGGGGCCGAATGCCATTCATCAGTTGGTCGCGCCCTTCGCCTGGAGGCTGCCCTTCGAGCGTGTCTGGCGCGATCCCGACAAGACGGCGAGCTGAATCGGCTGCGCGTGGAACTTAAGCCTGCCGTGCGCGGTCTTCCGGTTGCCTGCAACTTGCCCGCCTACCGCCTGGCGCATTCGGAGTAGCTAATGACCCATGTTCTTGTTCGGCGGCCGCCCGCGCGGTCGGTGATTCTCATCCTTGCAGGATTGGCCGCCGGGGCCGCCGCTTTCGCCGCCCCGCCCAAGGCTTCCGGCGCCGCGCCGAAAGCTCCCGCGGTTGCGCAGCCCGTGCGCAGCATCGAGGGAGTTACGGAATACCGCCTGGCGAACGGCCTGCAGGTGCTCCTCTATCCCGATCAATCGAGCAGCACGGTCAGCATCAACGTCACCTATAAGGTCGGATCGCGTCATGAAAGCTACGGCGAGACCGGCATGGCGCATCTGCTCGAACACATGAATTTCAAGGGTACGCCGACGCATCCCAAGATCATGGACGAATTGAGCAGCCGCGGCGCGCGCGCCAACGCGACCACCGCCTACGATCGAACCAACTATTTCGAAACGCTGCCCGCGACTGCGGCCAATGTGCAATGGGCGTTGAGCATGGAAGCCGACCGCATGACGCACTCCTTCATCGCCAGGAAGGATCTCGACACCGAAATGACCGTGGTGCGCAACGAGTTCGAGGCAGGGGAGAATAGTCCCGCCAACGTGTTGCGCGAGCGAGTGCTGGAAACGGCCTATCTGTGGCACAACTACGGCCATCCGACCATCGGTGCGCGCGCGGATATCGAAGGAGTTCCCATCGAGCGGCTGCAGAAGTTCTACCACACCTATTATCAACCGGATAATGCGGCGCTGATCGTCACCGGCAAATTCGACCAGCGGGCGACGCTCGTCTACATCGAGAAAGTATTTGGCGCCATCCCGAAGCCGACGCGCGTCCTGCCGAATCTCTATACGGCGGAGCCTACCCAGGATGGCATGCGCGAGGTCACGCTGCGCCGTGCAGGAAGCGCGCAAGTGCTCGACGAAGCCTTTCACGTGCCGGCGGATGCGCATCCCGACAGCGTGTCGTTGAGCGTGTTGGCCTCGCTCCTCAATGAACGGCCGGCAGGTCTTCTTTATAAACGTTTGGTGGAGACCAAGCTCGCGGTGTCGGCCTCCGTTGATCTGGAATCCATGTACGACCCGGGATTCTTGATGATTTCGGTGACGCTGCCGCAGGGGGGCGATGCCGCCGCGGTTCGCCGCGAGCTGGATGGCATCCTGCAAACCGTTCGCAGCCAGGACTTCTCGCAAGAGGAGCTCGAGCGTGTTCGCAACGATCAGTTCAACGGCTACGAGAGGCTCTTGAACTCATCGCCGGAGATGGCCAGCAACTTGAGCGAGAATGTCGCGATAGGCGACTGGCGGCTGTTGTTCTGGGATCGCGACCTCTTGAAAAAAGTGACCGTGGCGGACGTCAAGCGCGTGGCCAACGCTTATCTTATCGATTCGAACCTCACGGTCGGGACCTTCATTCCGGACGACAAGCCGCTGCGTGCGCTCATCACCCCCGCGCCCAAATTGGACGCGTTGCTCGCCGGCTATACCGGTCAGGCGGCGGTCGCCGAGGGCGAACACTTCGACGCCACGCCAAAGAATCTCGAGGCGCGCGTCAAGCGCGGCATGGCCGGGTCGATCAAAACCGCCTTTCTGGTGAAGAAGACCAAGGGCGACCGCATCAGCGGCCTCATCGACCTGCACTTCGGGAGCGTCGAGTCGCTGCAGAACAAGGCCGAAATCGGTCAGTTCGCCGCCGCTCTCTTGATGCGCGGAACGCAGGTGCATACGCGGCAGCAGATCGAGGACGAACTCACCCGCTTGAAAGCGACCTTGAGAATCAACGGCGGCGCATCCGGAGTGTCAGCCTCCTTCGAGACCCCCGAGGAGAATTTGAATCCGACCCTTGCAGCTCATTGCCGAGCTGCTGCAAAAACCTGCGTTTCCGGCTGCCGATCTGGATGAACTGAAGCGTGCGGCGTTGTCCCGCATCGAGGCCTCCCGCAAGGATCCGCAAGCCATTGCCAATCTTGCCCTGCGCCGCTCGCTCTCACCGTATCCGCAGGGAGACTTCCGCTACGTACCGACGCTGGACGAAAGTGCCGCGGCCGTCAACGCGGTCTCGCGCGGCGACATCCAGTCCTTCTACGAGCAATTCTACGGCGCGAGCAATGCCGAAGCGGCTCTCGTCGGCAATTTCGATGCCGCTGACGCGACCCGGGAACTCACCGACCTCTGCGGTGGATGGAAGAGTCCGAGCCCGTTCGCGCGCGCCGTGGGGATCTATAAGCCCACCACCAGCGAGACCAAGGTATTTGCCACGCCGGACAAACCGAATGCCATTTTTTTCCTCGCCGGACTTCTGAAAATTCGCGACGATGACCCGCAGTACCCGGCTTTGGAAATCGGCAACGAGATCCTCGGCGGCGGAGTTACTGAATTCGCGGCTTGCCACCCGCATCCGTCAGAAGGATGGTTTAAGTTACGGCGTCGGCTCGCAGCTGCATGCGGATGCTCTCGACCCGGTCGGCTCGTTCGTCATTGTTCGCCATCAGCGCCCCGCAAAACACCGCCAAGGTTGAGAGCGATACCAAGGAAGAAATGGCCAAAGTCGTCGCGGCGGGTTTCACGGCCGAAGAAGTTGCCGCGGCCAAGTCCGGCCTGTTGTCGGAGATGACCCTCAATCGCTCCAACGACGCGGCGCTCGCGCGGGATCTGGCCGCGCATTTGTACTTGAACCGCGACTTCACCTGGGATGCCAAGCTTCGAGAAAGCCATCGATGCCGCCACCCCCGATGCGATCCACAAGGCCATGCAGGATTTCGTGGTCCCGGACCACTTCGTGACCGTCAAGGCCGGCGACTTCAAATACCGGCCCAGGATCGGGCGCTCGGTCGGCCGCCGCCGGCCGGTAGATGCCTTGACAATTGTTGCCCAGGCATCTATATTGTCGGCTGACGGGAATTCATGATGAACGACATCTACGATCCGAAGTCATTGGATGTCCAGACCAGCCTTGGCACCCCTGGTGGGCCAGGTGCGCATGGCAGTTCTCAAAGGCGTCGATCAAGAGTTTCTGCTCGACAAGGACCTGGCGGCCCTCGAAGTCACCGCGGCGCAGTTCGTCATCCTGGCGAACCTGCTCAAAGGCGAAGCCAAGTCGGCCTGCGAGTTGTGCCGATCGTTGGACTACGATCGCGGCGCCATGAGCCGCATGATCGATCGGCTCGAGAGCAAGAAATTGCTGCGCCGGGTGGCGCTGGCGCACACGCGGCGCGAACAATCGCTCGAAGTGACGGCGGCGGGGAAGGCGGCGTTGCCCAAAATGCAGGCCTGCCTTGCGAAGGTGCTGAATCGGTTGCTCAACGGGGTCACGAAGGCGCAGGTGCGCGAAGTTGAACGGACCTTGAAACAAATTCTGGCGAATAGTTAGCGTTTTTTTGGATTGATAGTTGCCCAGGCATGTGTTGCAGAGGCATATGTTGCTGAGGCAGCTGAAGACGAGGAGAAGGGCTATGAAATGCGAATATTGGAATCAGTGGCCGCGAGAGCGGCGAATGGCTGGCAGCGCGCCGGTGCGAAGTTCGACTTCGAGGTTCTCGCGATGCCGGGCGGCAGTGTGATGGCGCCCGCGCTCTGGATTTATTCCCTGGTGAGCAGCGCGCTGAAGCGCCCGGAGCCACGATTCGAACGCCCGCGCAGGATCCGCAGCCGACATGACGCCGTCGCGGCGAGCGCGACGAGGGCGGCGCAGACGATACCCGGGCTGCGCTGTGATTGGTCGGGATGCCGCTGCTCATGAGTGTCAGCGACTCGATCCTGTTCTTGGTGATCGTCGCCGGCTTCGGGCTTGGGGCTTGCCTACTTTGGAGGCGGATTTAGGAGCCGCCGCACGAAGCGCGGGGACTGACCTAAGCGGTGGGTTGGCTGGTTCCACCAGAAAGTCCGTGTCGGCGATGCAGATCACGGGCGCTTGAAACCCTTGCGTTGGGACAAGTCTTTCGGACCGTCGACGGTTCCGGCCAAAGACATGAACGCGCGCGAGGGCGCACCGTTGCGCGCCTTTTCTAGATGGTCCTTGATGATTTGGCTTTGCGATATGCCGCGGCCGCGCTTTCTGATGCCTCGAGCGAATTTCCTTATGCATTTTTGGTATCGACCGCCGGCGTGGCCGGACGCCCACTTTCAATGTAAGTATCTAATTAACAAAGATATTGGCACCAGTTGACAACATTTGCGGACGGCGCATAATAGCTGCCGAAGCAGTAATTGCCGAGGCATTCAATGTCCAAGCAGCATTATCAGGTTTCCACGTACAAGGCGCAGCTGAGCGTCGGCTACCTGGTGAAACGCGCGCATTCCCTGATGCTCGACATCATGGAGCCGGTGATCGAACAGCGCGGCTTCAGCTTCGTCCAGTACATCGTGATGTCATCGCTGCGCGACGGCATCGCGGTGAATCCGAAGGCCATCTGCTCGCAATATCGGCATGACAGCGGCGCGCTCACGCGCGTCATCGACCAGCTCGCCGAGCGCGGCTTGTTGGAGCGCGTGCGCCGCGATCGCGATCGGCGCAAGGTGGAACTGCAGCTGACCCCGGCCGGCCGCGAGACCATTGAATCGCTCATTCCCTTGGTGGTCGACAAGCTCAACGAAGTGTTGGCCGACTTCAGCAAGGCCGAAGTTCAGGAATTGCTGCGCCTGCTGGTCAAGCTCAACACCACGCTGCAAGAGCATATCGACCCGAGCATCGCGGCCAGCGAGGCGTGAAAGTCATGTCCTTCAAAAACACCACTATTGCTGTTGGGCGTGCTGTTGAGCGGATGCGTACTGCCGCCGAAGGAATCCGCGCACCCGGCGGCTCTCGCCGACACGCGCGTAGGTTTGAGCGGCGCGGCCGCGCAGCCGACTGCCGACGATTGGTGGAAGTCCTTCGACGATCCGCAGCTCGATCGCTTGATTCACGCGGGCCTTGCGGACAGTCCGACCCTGGCGCAGGCGCAATCGCGCGTGGCGGACGCGCTGGCTCGTTCGCAAATCGCGCAATCCAAGTTGCTGCCGTCGGCAAACTTCGATGCGAGCGCGCTGTACCAGCGCGCGCCGCAGAACTACATCATTCCGCCGCCGCTGGCGGGACACACCTTTTGGATGGGCCAGGCGGGCGCATCCCTTGGTTGGGACCTGGATTTCTTCGGCAGGCAAGCCGACGCGGTGCATAGCGCAGAGGCTCTGAGCCACTCCGCGCAGCTCGATGTCGAAAATGCCAGGCTCCTGCTCGCCACGGCGATCGCGCAAGCCTATGTCGAGTTGTATCGCGAAAACGCCCTGGCGGACATCGCCGAACGCTCCGCCGCGCAGCGCGAAAACATCGTCGCCATCACGCGCCGCCGCGTTGCCGCCGGCGTCGATACCCAGCTCGAACTTCGGCAGGCCGAAGGCCAGCTGCCGCAGGCGCATGTGGCGCGCGATCAAGCGCAGGCCGCGGCGGATCTGGCGGTGCACCAGCTGGCTGCGCTCACCGGGCGGGGTGCCGATGCCTACGCGTCGATCACACGGCCGGTCTTGAATCTCGACGCGGCCCTGCCGCTGCCGACGGAGCTGCCCATCAACTTGCTCGCGCGCCGGCCGGACGTGCTGTCCGCGCGCCTGAACGTCGCGGCGGCCGATGCGCAGCGGCTGTCGGATCGCGCCGCGTTTTATCCCGACATCAATTTGAAGGCGCTTGCCGGCATCGGCGCATTTGGCTTCAACAACCTGGTGCAGTGGAGCGCGCGCGGGGCTGGCGCGGGTCCCGTGATTTCGCTGCCGCTGTTCGACGGCGGCCGTCTGCGGGCGCAATACAAGAGCAGCGAGGCGCAATTGGACCAAGCCATCGACGGCTACAACGGCACCGTGCTGCGCGCCGTTCAGCAAACGGCGGATCAGCTCACGCTGCATCGACGCCTTGGCGCGCGAGCGAACCGAACAGCAACAGACTTTGGTATGCCAACGAAGCGGCCTATAAGCTCGCCGAGGAACGCTATCGTGCGGGCCTGGCGAGCTATCTCGCCGTTCTCAACGCCGAAACCCAGGTGCTCACGGCTCGCCAGACGATGGTCGACATCGTGGCGAATCAGGCCGTGGCGCGGGTGACGCTGCTCAGCGCCATCGGCGGCAGCTTCGATGCGCGTTCCTCAGGCGCAGCCACCACAGCGAAATCCGCTCAAGTTTTGACACGGGTAACACCATGAACACCAACGAGTCCGTCGAGACCTCATCTGCAACTGCTGCTTCGGCCACGCCGCCGGTCGCGGCTGCCGCGGCGCCCCCGGCAAGCGCGCCGCCGCCGAATCGTGGCCGCCGCTTAGGGCTGCTCAGTCTCGGGGCCGTTGTATTGCTGTGCGCCTTGGGCTATGGCGGCTATTGGTTCTTCGACGGCCGCTATTTCGAAAGCACGGATGATGGCTACGTGAACGGCGATGTGGTGCAGGTGACCAGCGAGGTCCCAGGCACGGTGCTGGCGCTCAATGTGGACGACACCCAATTCGTCCAGGCCGGCCAACCGCTGCTCGAGCTCGATCCGGCGGATGCGAAAATCGCCGAGGAGAATGCCGAGGCGGATCTGGCGCGCGCGGTACGCCAGGTGCGCGGCCTGTTCGCGCAGGGCCAGGAATTGCGGGCGCAGATCGCGCAGCGCGAACAAGCCGAACGCACCGCCGATGAAGATTTGCAGCGCCGCGGCAGCCTGATTGCGGACGGCGCCATTTCCGCCGAAGAACTCTCGCATGCGCGCGATGCGGTAACGACGACGCGCGCCAACGTCGCCGCGGCGCGCGAGCAGTTGAGCCAAACCGTGGCGCAGATCGACGGCACCACCATTGCAGATCATCCGCAAGTCTTGGCCGCGGCGGCCGCGGTACGCAACGCCGCGCTCGCCTTGCATCGTACGCAGCTCACTTCGCCGGTGAGCGGCGTCATCGCCAAGCGTTCCGTCGAGGTCGGCCAGAGGGTTGCGGCGGGCGCGCCGTTGATGGCGGTCGTGCCGCTCGAGAACGTGTGGGTGGATGCGAACTTCAAGGAAGTGCAGCTCGAGCGCATGCGCGCCGGCCAGCCGGTCACGGTGCGCACCGATCTCTACGGCCACCAGGTCACCTATCACGGACATGTTGCCGGCATCGCCGCCGGCAGCGGCAATGCCTTTGCGCTTGCTGCCCTCGCAGAATGCCTCCGGCAATTGGATCAAGATCGTGCAGCGCGTGCCGGTGCGCATCCTGTTGGATCCCGCGGAACTCAAGGCGCATCCGCTGCGCATCGGGCTCTCGACCACGGTGCGCGTCGACTTGCACAATACCTCGGGCCCGCTCATGTCGACCGCGGTGCGCAATGTGCCGCTGCCGAAGCAGGCGAGCGCCGGCGATGATCCCGGCGTCGATACCCTGATCGCCTCCATCATCGCGGACAATGCCGGCCCGCATGCGCAGGAGCGCGCGCGACTCAGCCGCAATAAGGCGCGCGACGCGAAGGGCGCGCTGATGCTGGCCGCGCCGCCCGTGAGCGCCAGTGCCGCCAGCCATCGGGCGCCGCGCCGGCCCTGCTCGGCGGGCGCAAGGCCATCACCGCGGTGGCGCTCGCCTTGGGGACCTTCATGCAGGTCCTCGATACGTCCATTGCGAATGTGTCCATTCCCACCATCGCCGGCAATCTGGGCGTCAGCGTCGATCAAGGCACCTGGGTGATCACCTCGTTCGCCGTGGCGAACGGCGTGTCGGTGCCCTTGACCGGTTGGCTCATGCAGCGCTTCGGCGTGGTGCGCACCTTCGTGATGTCGGTGGCGCTCTTCACCATCGCCTCCTTGTTATGCGGGCTCGCCTGGAGCCTGCCCTCGCTGATCGCGTTTCGCGTGCTGCAGGGCGCGGTTTCCGGACCCATGATTCCCGGCAGCCAGGCGCTGCTCATCAATGTGTTCGGCCCCGCCAAGCGCACCCTGGCCTTGACCATCTGGTCGATCACCACCTTGGTGGCGCCGATCGCCGGTCCCTTGCTCGGCGGCTATATTTCCGACAATTACGTGTGGCCGTGGATCTTCCTCATCAATGTGCCGGTCGGCGTGTTCTGCGCCTGGATGTGCTGGAACAATTTGAAGTCGCAGGAGACCCCGACGCGGAAAATCCCGATCGACCGCATCGGCTTGGCGCTGCTGTTCGTGTGGGTCGGGCGCGCTGCAAATCATGCTCGACAAGGGCAAGGATCTGGACTGGTTCCATTCGCGTGTTCATCGTTGCGCTGCTCATCATGACGGTCGTGGGTTTCGTCGCCTGGCTGATCTGGGAACTGACCGAGAAGCATCCGATCGTCGATTTGAGCCTGTTCAAATCGCGCAGCTTCGCGCTCGGCACGCTCGCCATGTGTTTAGGCTATGCGGTGTTCTTCGGCAACATCGTGCTGATGCCGCTGTGGCTGCAGAGCAATCTGGGCTACACCGCCACCTGGGCGGGACTCGTGTCCGCGCCCAGCGGCATCACCGCCATCCTCACTTCGATGCTGATGGGACAGCTCATGCGGCGCTTCGATCCGCGCACTGATTGCGGCCAGCTCCTTCGCCCTGTTCGCCTTTTCGTACTTCATGCGCGCGCAGCTCACGGCGGATTCGAGCTATTGGGTCTTCATGGCGCCGCAGTTGGTGCAGGGCCTGGCGATGGGTATGTTCTTCGTGGCGATGCTCGCCGTGTCATTCGACGGCTTGCCGTCGCAGAAAGTGCCGGCGGCCTCGGGCTTGTCGAATTTCCTGCGCATCACCGCGGCGGGTTTCGCCACCTCGCTCATCACCACTTTCTGGGACCGGCGCGAAGCGCTGCATCAGTCGCAGCTGGCCGATGTGGTGACGCAGTACTCGCCCGCCTACCAAGAGGTGCTGACCCGGATGCATCAGTTCGGGTTGACCGATCAGCTTGGCCGCCGGCGCCATGACCCAGACCATGATCGGCCAAAGTTATCTCTTGTCCTCGCTCGACCTGTTCTATGCTTCGGCATGGCTCAGCGTATTGATGATCCCCCTGTGCTTCTTGGTGCGCCGGCCCTCCGTCGGGCGGCGCCGCGCCGGTGGCCGCCGAGTAGCACGATGATTTTCGATTGGCGCGCCGGATACCCCTCGGTCCGATTACCGGTGTTCGCGCGCAACGTGGTCGCGACCTCTCATCCGCTGGCCGCCCAGGCGGGCCTGGCGCTGTTGCAGCAGGGCGGCAATGCGGTGGATGCCGCCATCGGCGCGGCGGCCGCGATGACCATCTTGGAGCCGTGCAGCAATGGCCTGGGCTCCGATGCCTTCTGCATTCTGTGGGATGGCCATCAGTTGCACGGCCTCAATGCCTCCGGCCGCGCGCCGGCCGCCTGGAGTGCTGGACTATTTCCGGAGAAAATATGGCGTACGGATCGCTGCAGCCGCCGGTGCGCGGATGGGATTCGGTGACCGTGCCTGGCGCCGTGGCCGGCTGGGTGGAGCTGTCGCGCCGTTTCGGCAAGCTGGGCTTTGCCGATCTGCTCGCCCCCGCGATCGACATCGCCGAGCGCGGCTATGCGGTGCCGGTGGTGGTACAGCAAAAGTGGGCGGCGGCCGTGCCGGATCTGCAAAGATCTTCCCGGCTTTGCGGAAGTCGTTCATGCCGGGCGGCCGAGCACCGCAAGTCGGCGAGCGCTTCGCATTCCCGGGCGCGGCCCGCGCGCTGACGAGGATCGCGGTGACGCAGGGCACTGCTCTTTACGGCGGCGAAATCGCGGCGGCCGCGGCGGCGCACGCGGCCCGACACGGCGGCGCGATGCGGGTTTCGGACTTCGAGGCGTTCTGCGCCCGAGTGGGTCGAGCCCATCGGCATGGACGTTTACGGCCATCGGCTGCACCAGATTCCGCCGAACGGCCAGGGCATCGCGGCCCTCATCGCGCTCGGTATCCTGCAAAACCGTCGATGTGGCGGCACACGCCGTGGATAGCGCTGCCGGCCTGCATTTGCAAATCGAGGCGATGAAGCTGGGATTCGCCGACACCTACGCGCATGTCGCCGATCCGATCGCGATGCGCCGCACGGTGGAGGAGATGCTCGATCCTCATTATCTCAAAAGGCGCGCCGCGCTCATCGATCCGAAACGCGCGCAAGTGTTCGGCGAAGGTCATGCAGCGCAGGCGGCACCATTTATCTCACCGCGGCGGACGAGCGCGGCATGATGGTGAGCTTCATCCAGAGCAACTACATGGGCTTCGGCTCCGGAGTCGTGGTGCCCGAATGGGGCCTGTCGCTGCAAAATCGCGGCCACGCCTTCTCGCTCGATCCGGCGAGCCCCAACTGCGTGGCGCCGCGGCAAGCGGCCGTTTCACACCATCATTCCCGGCTTTCTGAGCAAGGACGGCTTGCCGCAGATGAGCTTCGGTGTGATGGGCGCCAATATGCAGCCGCAGGGACATCTGCAGACCTTGGTGCGCATGCTGCTGTACGCGCAGCAGCCGCAGGCCGCCTGCGATGCGCCGCGCTGGCGCTTCAACGAAGGGCTGTCGATCAACGTCGAGGCGGCGATGCCGAGCGCGGCCATGCAGGGGCTGCGCGCGTTGGGACATCAAATCGAGGTCATCCGCGACAGCTACCAGGATTTCGGTGCCGGCCAGTTCATCTGGCGCCTGGGCGATCCTGCGGTCGAAGGCTATGTCGCGGCGAGCGATCCGCGGCGCGACGGGCAGGCGGCGGGGTATTGACGCGCGCACGCGGCGTTGCCGGATTGTTACATCCAAATGGCATGCACCCGGACGGTGCGTCAACGCGCCGCGCAACATGATTTGCCAGGCGCGCGAATGCGGACTTCGGTCGCATTTCCAGAGGGCATTTGCAGTGCAAGACACGCAGAGCGTGACCGAGTACTCGAACGCTTCAATTTAAGGGGTTTACTGTCTTGTCAAAGTCAGAGGGTGCGATTCCTATGCTGCTAAAGACACGTCCGACTCCCAAAATCTCCGAGGCACGAACCTCGAGTTCCGCGGATCTTAGAAAGCCGGTCAAGAAACAGGCCTGGCATTCGGTGTCGATCATTCGAGGACGCCAAGCCTGCGCGGCGGTCGTTGGGCTCAATGGGCACAAATGGCTGTCAGCGGAAGCTCCGCAGTTGCCCGTCAAGGATTGCGACGCCAAGCATTGCGAGTGCCGCTACCGGCATCATGCCGACAGACGCTCAGCCGACCGCCGAGAAACCGAGGGTCTGGTCTCCGCGCCGCCGAAGCACGGTGAACGGCGGACAGGACAATTCGACCGGCGCAAAAAAGAGCCTTAGCCGCCGAACCGCTTGCTTTTCCAGCGCATCCGCACTCCAACTGGCGAAAAACCCTGAGGATTTCGCCGGGGTCGGGTGCGAGTCCGGGGGGGCGCCGGCGATTCCTATGCCGAAGCAATCCTTCTTTCCCAGTAGGATTCGACCACGAGGATGTCATTGATCAGGCTTTGCCGGCAGATTTCACCCTCATGCCCGTACTCCCGCCACAGTCGTTGGCTGAACCAGATGTTGAGCCAACCGCGAATTGTCACGAGTTTGTCACGTGGACCGTTCCACGGTGCGGCGTGCTGCAACATGCTGACGATTCCGATCGCTTCTTGCAGCGCGAGATCGTTTTTCGCAGGACCGATTGCAATCACTTCGCGGAGCTGATCACAGAGCGCTTTTACCTCTGCGAATTGCATAGTTCAGGGACCTCCTCAATCCGCGTTACGAGATCCTTTGGAGAATCTCACACAACCGCGACCGTGTCGCCCATCCCCTATAGATTGAACCCAACCATGAGCAATAAGTTCCGCCGCTATTTGAAGCGCACGGGCGGCCGCCCGGCGCCGAATCGTCGCTGGGACATCCAGCACGGTTGCTGCATCGACGCTGGACAACCGTAAATCTATATATGTAGACTTTGCGCATGGATCGAAGCCGCCGCAGTTCCGCGCATACGCTCGCACTATTCGCCGTGCTCGCCAAACGCCCGCAGGCGTGGCAGTACGGATACGAGCTGTCTCAACTGACGGCGCTGAAATCCGGAACGCTCTATCCGATCCTCATGCGGCTTTGCGACCGGGGCTTGTTGGAATCGAAATGGCAGCCCTCGCCGCAGCGCGGACGGCCGCCGCGCCACATGTATCGGTTGACAAGCTCAGGCACGGCGTTTGCGCGAACTGAGCTGCGGCGCGGGCGCGCGGATCAAACGCGAGCCGTGCCGGCCTGGCGCTACGCGTGAATTGTCTTCGAGCGGTGACTGGCTGGGTGACTCGTGGCTTGGTTGCGCATGCGGCCGCGGTTTCGCCCGGTGAGCGTGCCGAATGGGTTCAGGCCATGAGCAACGAATTGGATTATTTGCCTCCCGACACCTCCGCCATCGGCTGGGCACTCGGGTGCCTGTTGGTTTGTTACTCAGAGAGGATACGCGCCATGGTCCGGCCATTCGAATCGCTGCCGCGCTGGGTTTTGGTGCTCGAAATGCTGGTGTGCTTCCTGCCGCTCACGCTGCTCTTTTCGGCAGTGGTTCAACGGGGACTGCACGGCGGATTCAACATCGAGGAGGGCGCGCTCTATATCTCCGCCACCATCCTGGGACCGGCAGGCCTTGCGGCGGCACTTCGATCGATAGTCTCAAGTTCGATCGGGGTGTGCCGCGCGGCGATCGTCGCGCTTTGCGTGCTCGCCGCATGGACCCTCGCGGCCTATTCTTTGCAAATTCTAACCTTCGGCCAGAGTCACTTGTCCGACTGGTGGCGCGAGTTCGTGCTCATCGCTGCCTTGCCATTTCTGGCCGTGCTGCACCTGGTCTTCATCAACTCCCACCGGCGCCATCCACCCCTCGTCGCGTGAGGCGCAGCTCGCTCGCCATCTTCACGCGCCGACATACACCCATGACTTCACACCGGACTTGAGCGTCTCGAGAACACGCGTGTACTCGGCCACCTCGTAGCGATCCGCAGCGGCGAGTTCTTCCGCGGTGATTTCAAACACCACGCCGCCCACTTCATCTCCCGCATTGCTGCGTTGGGCGATCATGTGCTGCGATTTGCCGCTCAACGCCACCACCGCAGGATCACGGATGGCGATCGGCACAAGCTTGTAGCCGGGCAGGGAGTCCGCGCGGCCCGCCAGCAAGCGTCCGAAGTTCGCCATCTGCACCGCACTGTCGCGCAGCGTTCCATAGGAAAATAGCAGTACTGCTTCCTGTGTCGGCATCCTCATTTTTTCAGCTGAAAGCGCACTGCGCTTATGGTGACGTAGTATCCGTCCGGGTCACGCAGCGAGAATTCCTGGGTCGTCGTGCTGTGATTCACATGAGGCTCCTCGTCAAGTTCTGAGACGAGTGCGCGAGCCCTCGGGAGTGCCTCATCAAAATCATCGACGCGAAAAAACAAGAGCAGGCCGTTGCCAGGCGATGCCTGATGAGGGCTCATCAAAGAAGGATGCTCGTGCGCGCCCCATTGGTGGAGGCATAGCAAGACGCTGCCATCGGAGTCGCATATTTGTCCCCAGTCGGCATGCGCCGGCGCCGTTTCTAGCTGCCCAAGGAGCGATTGATACCACTTGAAGCTTCGTGGAACGTCTTTGACGCCGATGATCGTCCATATGCGCTTCATGGTGTCTCCAGCGCCGCCCCGACAGTGCGTGAACAAAACCGCCCGCGCAGCGTAATCACGGGAGCTTCCAAGAGCAAGCCATGCGCCATGCTCCGGGCGTTTGCGCCGTCAGCGAGCTGATTGCATGCGTCATATGCGCTTGGTCGGCGTAGCCGTGCAGCGAGGCCAGGTCGGCGAGTGAAGTCCTTGTGCTGACGATTTCCGCCCATGTCTTGCGCGCCCGCGCGTCGGCGCGAAAACGGACCGGCGGGGCGCCGTAGGTCCGTTTGAAGCCGCGCGACAGCGTCTCGCGGCGCATACCGCGCGCCGCGGCCCAAACTCCGAGATCATCGACGCGTCCATGAGCGAGATCCCACGCCAGCCGGTCCTCCCAATCGAGCATGGCCGGCTTTCGAACGGACACGGACTCGGCGAGACAGGCGAGCACAGACGGGCGTCCATCCTGCGCCGCACGCAACAAGGAACTTAGGTCCTGTACCGTTCCGAACCACCCGGTCGAGCCTCCCTGAAGACCGAGATGCAAGTTGAGGACTCGCGCGCCGCCCCGTCCCGCCCTGTTGAAATGCGCTTGAAACGGCGGGTGGTAGATGATGTCGCCTTCCACAACCTGGAGGCGGCCGCTGTCGCTGAACTCCAGGTAGCTCCCCCCCAAAACGATCGCGAGGTATCCGAATGAATGCAGGTGATAAGGAATTGCCGCGGCTGCGTCGATCAGTTCCCGGGTTTGACAGGGGTGCATTGCCAAAGCGTCAACGATCAGCAGAATCCGAAAGTTTGGCGCGCAGTTCTTTCAGCAAGGCATTGAAGCGGGCGGATGCGCTCACGAGACGGCTTCCTTAAGATTTTCCGTGGCTTATGCAGCGGGATTCGCCAGCTTGTCTTGTGTCTTGGTGTCGAAGTCGCTCGCGTCATGGCGTTCGTGCAGCTGGTCTGATAGTTCTCCGAATGCGCGGTTGACTTTGCGGCCGCGCTGTACGGCGGGGCGCTTGGCGATTGCATCGCTCCAGCGCTGAACGTTTGGATAGCTCTGCACCTGCAGGAACTCGCCCGATGAATAAAGCAGGCCCTTCGCCAGAGCGCCATACCACGGCCAGACGGCGATATCGGCGATGGTGTAGCCGGCACCTGCGAGATATTCGGACTCTCCCAAGCGGCGATCGAGGACATCGAGCTGACGCTTCACTTCCATGGCGAAGCGATCGATGGCGTACTCGATCTTCGTCGGGGCGTAGGCGTAGAAGTGACCGAAGCCGCCGCCGAGATAGGGGGCGCTGCCCATCTGCCAAAACAGCCAGGACAGGCACTCTGCGCGGCTCGCGGCGTCGTTGGGCAGGAAGGCGCCAAACTTCTCGGCGAGGTACAGCAAGATTGCCCCCGACTCGAATACCCGGATCGGTTTCGAACCGCTGCGATCCATGAGCGCCGGAATCTTGGAGTTGGGGTTGACGGCAACGAAGCCAGAACCAAATTGGTCGCCTTCGGTGATTCTGATCAGCCAGGCGTCGTATTCTGCGCCGCCGATTTTAAGCGCCAGCAATTCCTCCAGCATCACGGTGACTTTCACACCGTTCGGCGTGGCGAGGGAATAGAGTTGCAGGGGATGGCGCCCGACGGGCAGCTCCTTGTCGTGCGTGGGACCGGCGATGGGGCGATTGATGCTCGCAAATCGGCCGCCGCTTTCCTTGTTCCAGAGCCAGATTTTTGGAGGAGTGTAGTCGGTAGAGTCAGTCACAAATTCGAGCTCCGGAAGTCTTCGCCAATGGGTGGAATTTGCAGTTTAGCCTAATATGGCTCTACGGATTTCCAGGCTGCGATGGTGTTTCGCGAGCCTCGGGGGGGCCGGCAAAGGGTGCTTTGGTGCGCCGCTGAGGTTGCTGCATGTGTCGATCGGCAATGGTTGGGTGGTCGTTACTGGCGTGCTGCGCCATCGCTGTCAGTCACCCCGTCAACGCCGAGGAGCCGGCCGCGGCCGAGCCGGGCCTTGCGGAAATTCTGGTTGTGGGCGAACAGCCCGGCCCCGCCATGTGGCGGGTTGCCAAGGGCGACCACTCTCTCTGGATCTTCGCCACCCTCGAGCCGCTGCCTAAGGACATGGTGTGGCATTCCAAGAGCGTGGATGAGCGCATCGCTGCCTCGCAGCTGGTGCTATCCCCACCGGAGCTCTCGGCCCACGTCGGTTTCTTTCGCTCCTTGACCTTGGTGCCATCGCTGTTGCATGCGCGGCACGCGCCCGATGGCCAGACGCTGGAACAATCTCTCCCCCACGATTTGTATATGCGCTGGCTGGCGCTGCGCGTGAAATACTTGGGCTACTCCGACGATGAAAAGCTGCGCCCGCTGCTCGCGGCCGCCAAGTTGTACCAACACGCCATCAATCAAGTCGGACTCACGCATGATTCTCATGTGTGGCAGCGCATCGAGGCTACCGCTCGAGCCAGGCACGTATCCGTGCAACCGGTGAGTCTGGAAGTTCCCATCGATAACCCCAAGCAATTCGTGCGCGACTTGAGTGCGATTCCCTCCGCGGGAGAGATCGACTGCCTGCGCTCCACGATCGGTCTGGTCGAAACACAACTGCCGGTCATGCGCACCCGTGCGAATTTGTGGTCCACCGGCGACGTCGAACGCCTGAGCGGCTTGTTGCGGCCGGAAGCTGTTGAAACCTGCGCCGGCGCGGTGCTGGTGGTGCCGAGCTTTCAGAAGGAATATAAAAAACTCAACGCGCAGCTTCAGGCGGCATGGCTTGCGGCCGCCGAGAAGGCCATCGCGGCCAACGTGAGCACGGTGGCGGTGCTGTCCATGACCGAGCTGGTGAAGCCCGACGGCTGGCTGGCCAAATTTCGCGCGCGAGGCTACGCGATCACGGAGCCTCCCTGAACGTTCATGACTTCACCGCTTTCTTGATCAAGGCTGGGCTATTGCGATGGAGATTGGATTTGTCCCGCTGGCGAACGGACTGCCCGTTATCAATGTGGGTATCCCGGTGGTGGCATCGATGCTGTAGGCGGAGACGTTGTTGTTGCCCCCATTCGTGACGTAAAGGAATGACCCGGTCTTGTCGACAGTGAGATAGGAGGGATTTGCTCCTGCAGCGAAGGGGCTGCCCGTAACCGGCGTCAACGCTCCAGTGGAGGAATTGATGCTGTAGGCGGACACGCTGCCTGCCTTGTTTGCGACGTAGAGGAAGGTCGCCGCGGGGTTGACGGCGACACAGCTTGGGTTACCCCCCGTTGCGAACGGACTTCCGGTCAGGGCGGTCAACGCGCCGGTGGTTGAATTGATGCTATAAGCGGAAACCGTATTACCCGCGCCGTTCACTGCGTAAGCAAAGCTGCCGGCAATGGTTAGAAAATTCGCTTGCGTCACAGAGAACGGGCTACCCGTCAGCGGCGTAAGCCCTCCCGTTTGCGAATCAATACTGAAGCCAGAGATGGTGGCGTTGTTGTTGGACACATAGGCAAACGTGCCAGCAGCGTTGATCGCGAGCACGCCCGGTGCGCCCGTTGAACCTGTCGCGAAGGGACTTCCCGTGACCGGTGTCAGCGCTCCCGTCGTTGCGTTGATGTCGTAGGCCTGAATTTCATCGGCGTTGTAGGGAATATAAGCGACGGTACCGGCGGGATTGATGGTAACCGACGCCCCGCCGCCACTGATGATGTAGGGGCTGCCTGAGGCCACGGTCAGGCTCCCCGTCGCAGCCGTTACAGTCCACACCGAAATGGTACCATTGCCGATGATCGCCGCGGTCGTCGCCACGACCACCGACTTCGTAGCCGCTACTGAATTGACCCCCTGGTACGGCATGCCGAAAGGACTACCGCCGACCGCGCTCAGCGCACCGCTTCCGGAGTTGATACTGAAAGCCGACAGGTTCGCGTCAAAGTTGTTTGCCACATAGGCAAACTGTGCTGCGACGGCCGTGCAAGCCACCGTTACCGTGGTGACGTTGGCGCTCGCTACTGTGCCGGTGCCATTCGATACCGCGCAAGTCTGTCCAGCCGGCTGTGCCGCCACCGTCACCGCATAGGTGGCGCCGGTCGTCAATTGCCCGGCAAAAGTGAATGTGCCGTTAGCCGCGATGGTGAGCGTGTCGGCGCCGTTGTCATTCAGCTTGAGGGTGCCGGACAGACCGGAGACCGTCCCGCCGACCGAGTAGGTGGGCGCCTGTGCGCACGCCACCGCCACGGTCGTAACATTTGCAGCCGCAACTGTGCCGGTACCATTCGTCACGATGCACACCTGGCCGCTCGGCTGCGCCGCGACGGTCACGGCATAGGCTGCCCCACTGAGTAACTGAGTTTGGAACGTGAATGACCCATTGGCGGTCAGCGTCAGAACATCCGTTCCGTTGTCGGCGAGTTTCACTGTGCCTACCAAGCCTGCGACACTGCCGCCGACTGAATAAGAAGGGGGCGGATTGGTCACGCAGGTGATCGCGACGGACGTGACATTGGCACTGGCTACGGTGCCGGAACCGCCCACGACGGAGCAAGTTTGTCCTGTGGGTTGGGTAACGACGGAGACCGCGTACGCCGTGCCGGTGGCCAATGACGTACCGAATACAAAGGTGCCATTGGTGGTGACGGTAAGCGTGTCGGTGGCGTTGTTAGCGAGCTTGAGCGTCCCCGTCAAACCGGAGACGCTGCCGCCGATGGAGAACTTGGCCGTGGCTGCGCAGGTCACTGTCACCGAATTGACGTTCGCACCAGAAACGCTGCCCGAGCCGCCGGATACCGTACAGGTCTGCCCGGCGGGTTGCGTAGCCACGGTGACGTCATACGCGGCCCCGTTTGCGAGTGCTGTCGCAAACGTAAACGACTCGTTACTCGAGATGGTGAGGGCATCGCCTCCGTTGTCATTCAGCACGAGTGTGCCGCTAAGACCCGTAACGGTTCCTCCGATGGAGTAAGTTGCGGATGAGTGGTTGGAATGACACTTCCAGCCCGGCAGCAAAGTCAGCGCCGCGAGCAACACTACTGCGAGCGAAAACTTATTGTGATTCATCTCAGTAGGCCTCGGTTTCCTGGCTTGCTTTCGGATCCCCAGCACTGCATCCCGCATTAATCTTTGGATTGTTGGATGCTCCGCTTTGAATATATTTGAATGCGTGAGGGCCGCTAACCCTCTGATTAGGGGGTTCTCGGCCGCACCGGTCGACTTGCGTCAATGCACCGTTGCAGCGAGTGCCGCCGATGCTTGTGGAATTTAAGTCAAAGAGCGCGCCGCGCTCACAGATCGACAATGCCGAGCACCGCGGCGACCGCGATCAGCTCCGGCCGCGTATGCACCTTGAGGCGGCGCTTGGCCTTTTCGATGAACTCGTGCACGGTCGAGGGCGCTACCCGAAGCCCTGAGGCAATCTGAGAGTCCGATTCACCCTTGGCGACGCGCCTGATGCACGCCAATTCTCGCGGCGTCAGTCCTGCAGGCGGCCGGGCGAAACCTTGGCGCGTCGCCAGGGCCTTCACATGGTAGTGAAAGCCGATCGCCGTCAAGGTCAAATGCGCTTGTGCTTCGCGATCAAGCTCGCCCTTGGTGCCCACGAGGCTGACCAACCCCATTCGTCCATAGGCCCCCGGCAACGGAACGACCAGCCCTTCTACCCATCCGTGCGAGGCCAGCAGCTTGAGAGCCTCACGACCCACTTTGCCAAACTTACGGTCCTTGCGAAGATCCGACCAGGTGAACGGCTCATGACGAAACGACAGACTATCGATGATGGGATCACGCTCAATGAGCTTGGAGTTCAGGTAGAAGGTCCGCCAGGCCTCGGGCCAGTCGATGGCGTAGTAAACACTGCGATCGCGATCCGCCAAGTCGAGTTCCCCGCACGCAAAGGTGACAAAGCCAAAAGGAGCGATTTGGCGGCGGAAAACACCTGCGGCGTCAGCGATGCTCGCCTGCCGGCGGATCTGCGTAAATGCCTGATAAGTTTCCCAAGTCACGACGAATTTGCAGTCTTCAATGTGGGAAGGCTTGGCCGGAAGTATCCAAGGGAAAGCTTCGAGATGTGCCGGTTGACATTGATCGCCTCCGTGGCCTGCGTTCGCACCTGTAAGTCAACGATCGCGACGCTCCATTTTCGGACCCTTTGCGGCCGGCCGTCAACGACTGCTGGCGGTTCGCCTAGCGCTGCGCTTGGGCGAGCCAAATGCTGTGGCCGCCGCAATTCGGGTCCTCGATGATATGTGCCACCACGCGAAAACCATTTTCCGTCAGCAACCTCCGATATTCCTCGGGGGCCAAGCTGGCGTGATAGAGCGGCTCGCCATGATATGAACCAATGGCTTCGCCGTGTGATCCTCCACTGGTAAACATGAGCGCGGCACTTGGTGCGGCATGTCGCCTGAAAATCGGAAACATCCGGCGTTGGTCATCGTGGGCGAGATGGAAAAAGCTGTCCCAGGCAAGCAAGCCGTCGAATGTTTCCTCGAGGTCGAGGGCGCGCATATCGGCAACGTGCCAAGACCGCTGCGGAAAGCGTTCGCGACAAAGGGCAATCAACGTTGGCGAGCTGTCCACGCCGTCCAGCGCGAAGCCTTGATCGATGAGATGGCTCGCGATGGGCTCCCCATAACCGCAGCCAATGTCGAGTATCGATGCGCCCGGCGATAAGAGAGCGCTGAAGCGATCGAGCCACGCATTTTCGTTGCAGCCCGCGCTCTGACGGTCCGCGACATAGTCAGCAGCACGCCGCTCGTACAGATCGATGATTTTGTCGGCACCCAAAACGGTCATTTCAAAACCCGCGCTCGGCGCGCTACTTGATGGTGGCTGCGCCCGCCTTGCAGGCTTCCTCATCCTGCGACCCTGTGCCGCCCGAACAGCCGATCGCGCCCACGATCTTTCCGCCCTCGATGAGCGGTATTCCACCGCGCGACGCAATGATGCCGTCAAGCGTGAGCGCGTAATAATTTTGCTTCAACTGGATGGCATCCTCGAATACGCGGGTCTCGCGCCGGTAACTCGCGGCAGTGCGAGCTTTGTGTTCGGACACCGCGATCGATGCCAGTTGTGCGCCGTCCATCCGCTGGAAGGCGACCAAATTGGCGCCCGAGTCGACGACCGCGACATTGAGCTTCCAATGATGTTTTTTCGCCTCGGCCACCGCGGCGGCAATGGCCGCCTGCGCGCGCTCCAATGATATTGGCGCGCCGTAGGGAACGTCGAAGGGCATGTTTTCGGGAACGGCATCGAGCGGATTCGCCCCCGTGGGCGCTTGCGCTTTGCTCGACAGACAGCAACAGAGGCCGGTTGCGGCAAGAGCGACGGACAGGAAATATGGACGCATTGCGGATCTCCTTTAGAGCATGTCACGGACATTGGCTGCGCGGCGCACCAGAATACTCCCATCCGCGCACTCATCAATGTGCCGGCCCGGCGCGAGCCACCGCGACTCCCAAGATCGGCCCCATATCGGAGCCCCGATCCTCCCGATTGAGGCTCGGCGCATAAAGGCTCGATACAGTCCCATCCAAGTACAGTGCTTCGCGGCAATGCAGGGCCTCGCGAAAGAAACTGGCGAATTCGTAAAATGTCACGGGCGCATCGCTGATGACGAACGCCGCTGATTCGGAGGAGGGCGCGCACACCCCGTTGCGGATTTTGCGCCAGGTCGAATTCGGACTCATGACCGCGGATGTCGTGATCTCTCCATTGTGGACCAACATCGGCCCCGACTGCGTCGCGAGCAGCGGCCTGGGGTGCTCGCCGGCGTATTCCTCCGTCGTTATCACCCGAGCCGAACCATCCTCCACCAAGAAAACGCCATTGGGCTGTTGCGAGAAATTGCCGGATCCCACGTGACGATTCAGGGGCACGAGCTCCCGCCCCTGCGCGACGAAAAGACCGACGGGCGAGAAGTTCGGTTGGTACATCCCGGCGTTTACGGCGAAGATCAACTGCTTGCCCTTGAGGAGCAATGCCTCCCGCAGCGCTGAGAACTCGCGAAACGGGCGGCCCGCGTCGTCCCGCCAGAACAACTCCAACTGTTCGAGCTTGAGATTCACTCGGCACACGGTAAAGGCCGTGCTGCCCGCGGCCATTTGCCCGCAATCGACCGCGTGCGATACGCCGCTGCAAAGGAGCAGCGCGCCGAGCAACGACGACCGCGCCGCTACCATTGCCAGTCTTGAATTCGCGTGAGTTTTCACCTTATCGATTTTGCTCCGCCGCGCCTGGCTGATGGAACGCCGTTGTGATGAACTGTACCAGGCGGCGTCGCGCATCGAATCCATGCCACGGCTCGGTGCTCGGGAATCCGTACATATTCATTCCCAAGGGTCCGTGATTGTCGCGCGGATATTGCAGCAACTCCACCGGCACGCCTTGCTGACGCAGCGCCCGGTACATCTCCAAGCTCTGACCGAGCGGGTCGGTGGTATCACCCTCACCTTGAATCAGCATGAACGGGGTCTTGGCGTGGGCCACATAGGCGAGGGGGCTTTGGCGCCACGCGTCCTCGCTGTGCTCCCAGGGTTTGCCGTAGAACCAGCGGTCGTACCAAGATTCATCCTCGGTCCCGTATTCGCTTTGCTGATCGATGACCGGAGCGGCGCTGACGATCGCCTTGAATCGGTCGGTTTTGCCCTCGACGAATGCCGCCATTTCGCCGCCGTAGCTGTAACCCATCAACGCGAGCTTGTTTCCGTCGATGGGGTAGGCCGCGAGCGCGGCGTCGACCCCGGCCATGATGTCCTTCAAATCGCTGCCGCCCAGATCGTTCTTATTCGCCGCGGCAAAGGCGGCGCCGTAGCCGGTACTGCCGCGCGGGTTCGTCTCGAGCACGGCCCAGCCTTGCGCCAACAAATGCTCCGTCATCGGTGAAAACGAATCGACGAAAGCACCGGTCGGGCCGCCATGTACTTCGACGATCAACGGGACCTTGCCGGTGGCGGCTTGAGCGGGAAGATAAAGCATCCCCTCGATGTCGAGGCCCTGGTTTTTCCAGCGAAGCGCGCGCACCGGCGGGGTCTCCCACTTGGCCGGGAGTAGCGACGGTGTATTGAGCAAACGCGCGGGCTGTCCCGGTTGCGACGCGAAGTAAAGCGACGGCGCCTGCGTCCCGCTCTCCCCGAGCCACGCGCACGCCGCATGCCGCTCGCTGCATTGCAAGCCGCGCACCACCGGGCGATCGAAGTGGAGCTCTTGCGTTTTGCCGCCGCTGAAGCGCACATAACCGCGATGAAAACCCTGTTGAACGGCCTGCAATACCGCGGCTCCTACCGGCACCGGATCCTCAGGACCCAGCGACTCGCTGCTGTCGGCGGTCAAGTTTCGCACCGATCTATCGTCGAGGCTCAAGACGAAGAGATCGTCATATCCCGGCGGCGCGTCCGGTTTGGCCTGAGCTTTGAAGAAAAAGCGCGAACCGTCTGCGGACCAGGTGCCCCCGCGGATCGTAGGCGGAAGTTCCTTGAGCTGCGAGGGGTGGGAAGGATCGGCAGGATCGACGAGCCATGCACTCATCGCCGGTCCCAAATCTGCCGGCATGGTTGCTGCCCTCGCTGAGTGCAATGAGTCGATCGCTCTTCCTGGCCCAGGCGATCTTGGCGACGTTCGAGGCGACGGCAACGGCGGTCAACTTGCCTGATTCGACATCCAGCAGGTACAGACGCTCGCCATGCTTGTCATGGTCGACCCAGAGGGCGTCGGCTTTTTCGTCCTTTTGTTTCTTCTCACCCGGCGTCTGCGGATCCCGCGCGATGATTGCGATCGTACGGCCATCGGGCGCGGCCTCGTACTGATCGATGTCCAAAGGCACGGCATCGTGCTGCAGCGGCGGGTCGCTCGGCTTGCGCGGCGGAAGGGCGTCGGGTTCTTGGGAATCATCCACGAGCGGCGCAACGCTGAGTTCGTAGGCATGCGCCTCGCCGCCCCCCATCGGCAAACGGAACAACTGCACGTGCTCGGTGCGCTTCGCCAGAAACACGATGCTGCTGCCGTCACCCAGCCAGCGCCCATTGTGCTCGCCGAACTTATCCGCCGCGGGGGAAAAAGTCAGTTGGCGCGCCGTGTTGGTGCCGGCATCCACGAGCCATAAGTGATGACGGCCGCCGTCCGCGGTCGCGTCCGTGACTCGAACGAGTACTCGGGCACCGTCGGGCGAGACTTCGGGCTCGGCGATTGCGCGCACATGGCGCAGATCTTCGTTGGAAGGAACGCCGGCGTCTGCCGCGTACAGCTCCGCGCCGGCTGCCGCGAGAAACACCATGATCAAGTAGCCCGGCCACCGCCGCCTGCGCGTTGCCCACATGAATTCACTCCTATTACTATTGTTCACTGCGTGGCCGCCTCACTTCGCGTCATGCACCGGTTCCGCGGGCTTTACGTAGGTATCGAGCCAGCGGTTCATTTCCCACAACATGTGCGACAGACTCTCATGGGCTTCGTAGCCATGGGCTTCGAGCGGCAGAAATACCAGGCGCACCGTCGCGCCATGACCCTTCAGCGCCACGTAAAAGCGCTCGGACTGAATCGGAAACGTCCCCTGATTGTCGTCCGCCTCGCCATGAATGAGCAGGATGGGCGTCTTTATCTTGTCGGCGTAACTGAACGGGGACATTTTGAAATAAAGATCGGGGGCCTCCCAGTAGGTGCGCTCCTCGGCCTGGAATCCGAACGGCGTGAGCGTGCGATTGTAAGCGCCGCTGCGCGCGATGCCGGCACGAAACATGTCGCTGTGCGCGAGCAGATTCGCCGTCATGAACGCGCCGTAACTGTGCCCCATGACGGCCACGCGCTTCACGTCCACGACGCCGAGCGCCGCGCCGGCGTCGATCGCCGCCTTCGCTCCGGCGACCAATTGTTCGACATAGGTATCGTTGGGCTGTGCGTTGCCTTCGCCGACGATTGGAATGCTGGCATTCTCCAGCACCGCGTAGCCGGTTTGCGCCAGAAATACCGGCGAGCCCCAGCCAATGCGCGGGAAGCGAAACGGCGAGCCGCTCACTTGCCCCGCCGCCGCCCGGGTTTTGAACTCCGACGGGTAGGCCTCCACCAATGTCGGCAGCGGTCCGCGCGACTTGTCGTAGCCGGCGGGAAGCCACAAAGTTGCCGTCAATTCCAAGCCGTCCGCACGCTGGTATTTCAGCAATTGCTTCGTCGGCAGGCTCATGCCGGCATACGGGGAGGGGAAGCGGGTTACCTGGCGCATCGGTTCCGGCGCGCCCGATTGCTGCGGGAGCGCGGCGACGAAGTAGTTCGGCGAGATCGTCTGGCTTTCCTGGCGCACCAGAATCTGCTCATTGGCCAGCAGAGAAACAGGTTCCTCGTACCGCTCCTTGGCCGAGCGCCACTCGATCTGCTCGGTGCCTCCGCCGACCGGCATCACGCCGACAAATGGCAGATCGCCTTCCGGCGTCGCTCCGGGTGAAAAAAAGTAGATGCCCTTTGCGTCGCGGGTGAGCTGCAAAACCGGCTGGCCCCGTGCATTCAATTGCGCTACCGGCCGGCCCGGGCTGTGATACCGATCTTGCGAGGAGCCCTCATACAACGTCGTTCCCGCTCCACCCGCGGAACTCGGGTCGAACGCAACCAGAGCGATTCGCCGGTCCGACCAACGCCATTCGGTGGCGAGCGCCAGATGATCGTTTGCCCACTCGACGCCGCGCAAGCGCATCGGCGACTCCAACAGCACCGCGGCCTGGCTCTCGAAGGGTGCCGGCAATTGCATGAGCCGGTCGCGTACCGGCGCCGCTGTCTTCGGATCGCCGCCGTCTCGAGCTTCGATCCACACCAGCGTGGCGGGAGCATCGCTTCGCCACGCGTAATCACGCGGACCCACCGGGACCGCATCGAAAGCGATCGGGATTGAATCCAACAAAGGATGATCCGACAGATCCTTGACAGCTCCCGTCTTCAGCGTCACCACCGAGACCTTGGCGGGAAAGTTCTGCACCGGCAACGCATAGCTGAATGGCCGATGCACCGTTTCAACCCAGGCAAAGCGCCCATCCGGGGAAGGCTGCGCCTCCGCGATCAAGCCTTTCACCGGCAGCGTCCGTGACGTTCCGTCGAGAGACACGACGGCGAGATCCGCGGTCGCGTAGAACGCAAAAATGGCCTCGTCCGTCGGAGTTTTCAGCAGATCCTCATAGGTGCGCGCCGGCGTCACCTTGCCCAGGTTCTCCTCGACGTCCGGCCCTGCGGGTACTTCGCTCAGCGTGGGTGCAGCTCCCCGGGCAGCGGGGACTATCTTGCACAACAGCGCGCGCGAATCCGCCATCCAGCGGCAGGGGTCACCCAGTACCGCATTGAGCTTGACGGACCCCACGCGATGCGCCGCCAGCTTCGCGGCCTCAACGACCCAAAGCTGCAGCCCCGCGGACTCCTTCTGCACGAAGGCAACGTGCTTCGAATCCGGCGACCACGCCAGGTGACTCGCCTTGAGAACTGCCGGCAACCCTGCGATCGGCCGTTGCGCGCCCCCTGCAATGGGCTGCAGCCACAGCTTGACGATCGACACTTCGCGGCTCGGCCCGTTGGTCGCGGGATTGAAACGAATTCCCGCCAGGCGATAACGCGGCTGTGCGACTTCCGCGATGGTCGGGAACGATTGCATCTGCTGCACCAGCAACAGGGAGCGATCCGGTGAGGGCTTCACCAGCGGCGTCAACGGCGCATCGAGCAGCTCCTCGATGGCAGCGGGCGGCTTCTGATAGGTCAATGCGCCCTGCGCATGCGTCCAACTTGCGAAGCCGGACAGGAGCAGCACACTCGCCGCAAGAATTTTCATCGAATACTCCTGGTTATTGATTGACCGCGAACCGCTGGGCCGTGAGGCGCTCGCATTACACGTCTGCGCCTAATGCGGTACCTCGATCCAAAACGGCTTGGTCGAATCGAGGGGCGTTGTGGTCGCCGGACCCTCACCGATGATCTGAACGATGACGGTCTCGGCCCCGGCCGACCCGTCCCAATGAACCGCATTCGCCGGATGCAGCATGACGCTGCCGGGTTTTAACGCAACGGCATGCGTCAGATCAAAGGTATCGCCCGTACCGCTCATCCAAGTGCCTTGCAGTACGGTCACGTAACGCGCCATCGGATGACGATGCGGAATATCCATGACGTGCGGCGGAAACTTGACTCGAACCACGTACATGCCGGGCTTCTCCGGATCGCCCAGCAGGACCGCCTGCTGAGCTCCATGCGCATTGGGAATATCCTGCCAGTGAATTTGCGCAGGGGTAATGCGCAAAAAGCCTGCAGTGTTTTGGGGTGCGGCCCCCACGGCGCTGACCATGCCCGCGACGATCAGTCCGGTAACGACGCGAATAAATTGTCTTTTCATGCTGTCCTCCGGCGCCTCGAGCGCTTCGATTTCTGAGCCTGATGGCCGCCGCCGGCCCTCGCCTTGCCCGCGAAGTGTGACGGATTTCCGGATGGCGTGATGCTGCCAACGATTTTGCACGGTACTGCGATCCACTCCCAAGTTCATCTCAGCCGCGTTTGGCTAAGGTAGCCGCATCGCCCATTGCGTGACGACTCGAGCATATGTCAACTTGCCGTTTACTGTCGCCCTGGTTGCTTTTGGTCGCGTTTGCGGCGTCCGGTACCGCGTCAGCCGATCCTGCCTATCGCGCCGATACCATTCTCATCGTCAAACATGAGCGCAAACTCTATTTATTGCACGATAACGCGCCGCTGCGCAGCTATCGGATTGCGCTCGGATTGAGTCCCACCGGCGCCAAGGAGCACGAGTGGGACTTCCGCACGCCCGAAGGCAGCTACGTCATCGATTTTCGCCAAGAACACAGCCATTACTTCAAGGCACTGCACATTTCCTACCCGAGCGCCGCGGATCTAAAACGCTCCGCCTCCCAGCACCAACGCGTTGGCGGGGACATTTTTATCCACGGTGAACCGAATCAACCCACCAAGCCGGTCTCTTACTATAAGACACGGGATTGGACCAACGGCTGCATTGCTCTTTCCGACGAGGATTTGCAAGACGTCTGGAACCTCACCGCGGGCCAGACGCGCGTTGAGATCGTGCCCTAAGGAAGGCCGCGCCTCGGCGGCCGGATCGAAGCCGCCACCACCCACGCCGATCCGATCAAGGCGATGTTGACCGCATTCTCCCCCCAGGCGAAATGATCATGGGGGAGGGTGATGAGCACCCTGGGTGCATGCACCAGGACGGAGAATACGATGAACATCGCGGCCAGCAAAATGGCGGCTAAACGTGCATAGACACCGGAAATGATGGCGACGCCGGCGAGAACATGTGCCGCTCCCGTCGCGTATGCCCAAAAGATTTTGCCAGGCGGCAGCCACGCCGGAACCATGCTCACGGTGTTGGCAAGATAGAAGTGGTGAGCCAGGCCGAAATAAATGAGACAAATGCCGAAGATGACGCGGGCGATTTTCGCTAGACGCTCGGCGTGTGCTGCCTCGAGCCGCGCGTAGAAGGAGCAAATGATCAATGCGCCGACTGCGAGCGCTGAATTCTCGAGCACGCCGTACCAGGCGCCGAACTCGGCCGCGTGCGCGAAACCCCGAGGAAAGTCAAAGAAGAGTATCGCCACACAATAAGGCACGAACAGCGCCGCCGCCCCGATGAACGCGGTGCGTTGCCATTGCAGGGCCAACCCCGCCAGCAGCGGGATGAGCGCCACCGCATATCCCAAAGGACTCGGTCCAGGATAGCCATTCGCCGCTGGTTGCCACACCACCGCGAAATCTCCCCACACGAGACCCGTAATCCCCAGTGCGACGGCTCCCAGACCGTAGATGCGAACACTGACGCGACGCGCGAATATCCGCTCCCAAATAGATGCCACTCGCCACCTCTTTATTATTGGTGTGGATCAGGCGATCCTAGCCAAGACGCGGGATGAAGAGAAGTTCCACTGCGCGGCTGTTTAGCGGAGCCACTTGCAGGTCGCGCTTGCGCGATTCTCGCAGTCCAGAGAAATCGTCTAGCTCTTCTCGCGCTCGAAAATCGCAATCATCCGGTCCGACTGGCCGAAGCTTGCGCCGGCCGGGGCAAGGATCTGATGCAGACGCCAGCCTTTATCGCCCTCGGCGTTCAGAACCTTCGCGATATCGGGCGTACCCTGTTTGAGAACACCGAAGCGGAACGGCATTTCGACCGTTTTGTACTCGTACTTTGTCACGGATGCTTTCTCCACGAATTCCAAGTCGTGAATGCCGATGCCGAAAACCGATGCCAGGGCCTTCTTCGACTGCAGCGATGCTGAAGCCTCGTTTTCAATGCGCTGAATCGTTCGTAGATTGAGCCCTGAGGCGATCGCGAGTTCGTCCTGCGACCAAGCCCTTTTGGTCCGCAGGGCTATCACCAGTTCGGCGTTGATCTTCATGATTCATCCACGGCCGTTAGTTTGAGGCGGCTCATCTTGGTCAGAAAACCGCAGATTGTTTTACGACTCTGCTACGGCAACCTTGCGACAGTTGGACGCCGACTATACGACAAGGTCCGCGCGAGGGGACCTCCCGCCGCGTCTTGGCGCCTCAGGGATTGTCTGGAAGGAAATTGCTCACCAAGCGGCGCACCTTTGCCGCGATCGGCGCATCAATGGCTTCTCCGCAGTCGGCGACTTCCTCGTAGCTGAAAACGGCGGCCTGCGTCTTGCCATTGGCGGAAATCGACAGATTCGCACCGCGCTGCGGGCCTTGTTCGGCCAATTGCACCGCCTGGGCTGCGATGCCGCGGTCGCGCAGCGCGGCGTCCACGAAACTACGAATGACGCTCAGGCCCTTTTGATATTGATCGTCTGGCATGGGAACTCCCGCGGCGGCGACATCCCAGTGTGCAGCGCGCCGCGGCGGCGGTCGCTCCTCAGAAACCCCATCGAGTTGTCAGAAAAATCGCACGCCTGGGTTCAGCGGCCCAATCCCTCGCAGGTGACGTTGGTCGATGCGCTCACTGAACCCACGGACGCCGAGATGCTCGCGTGGCCGTCGTAATACGAACGCGGCGCCTTGCAGCTCACGAGTCCCGCCGATACCGTGGCGACGCTCGAGGCGCTGGAGGTCCAGGTTGCCATGGCGGTGAGATTCACGGTCGCGCCCGAGGCGTAAGTGCCGATCGCCGTCAGTTGGATCTTGCCGCCTGCGGGAACTTCGCACTCGCGCGACGGCGAGATCGTAATGGACTTCAGCTGCGGCGCCTGGCAGGTCACGCCTATCGATGCGCTGATGCTGCCGCTGGTGGCGGTGATTGTCGCGGAACCGTTCATGGTCGCGCCCGCGGCGCAAGTCACGAGACCGGTGGCGGAAACCGCGGCCACGCTCGAGACGCTGGAACTCCACTGGACCGAGTTGAGAGGCTGCGCGGGTCCGGAAGAGAAGTTGCCCGTCGCCGTCAACTGGGCGGAGCCGCCGCTTTGGAGTGTGAGCTGCGTGGGTGCAATCGCGATGGATTGAAGCACCGGCGCCAGGCAGTTAACCGTGGTCGAACCCGTGGTGGTGCCGGTGGCCGTGGCACCGGTTGCCGACAGGGTGGCGGACCCTGCGACGGTCGCGGTGGCGCTGCAACTCACCAAGCCCGCTGAGACCGTGGCGACGCTCGGGGCGCCGGAAACCCAGGTGACCGTCGGCGTGAGATTTCGAGTCGAGCCGTCGGTGTAGGTGCCGGTGGCCGTCAATTGCGTCGCGGCGCCCGCGGCCACCTGCGGTGCCGGCGGCGTCACGTTGATCGATGCGAGAGCAATGACATTCACGGTCGCCTGCGTGAAGCTGGCGATGCTGTTGCCCGCGGCCGCCGTACACGAGAGCTGCGCGGAGTAAGTACCCAGCGCGGTCAGCGGGCCGGTCGAAACGGAACCTGAACCGGAAAGGCTCGCCTGCGTCAGAAATGTTCCGTCGCTCGCGGTGATCGAGCATTGCGTGGGCGGAAACGCCAGTGCGAACGCCGCAGCGGCCGGGCCCCAGGTCAGCGTTGCGGCGACAGGGCCTTGCGAACTGATGATGACCGTAGCCGGCGCAGGCGTGAGCGCCACGCAGGGCGGCACATTGTTCGTCGGCCACTCGGCATTCGGAGGTTGCGTGAGAAAGAATAGGTCGATGGGCAAGAACAGGTTGGCGAGCCGCCCGTCGATGTCGCCGGCCGGGTTGGGATTGCCCGGGGGAGCCAGGCCTGAGAACGCAGGCAGGTTGGAGCGCACGAAGGCGTCCGCGGAAGCCAGCGAGTTCATTGCGCAGCTGAAGCCGTTCGATGCCGATTCAGCGACGCCGCCATTGAAGAAAGTTTGCGCCTGATTGACGTAGCCTTGAACGGTGGCGGCGACGCCGGGATCGATCTGCGCATTTGCCGCGCTGATGGTGCCGGTCAGGTTGGTGAACTTGTCCGTGACGAATCCCGGCAGGCCGTTGGCCATGCCGCTCGGCGCGCTGTTGAGACCGAGACCGTACGCCATCATGGAGAGCACGTGGCTGTTGCCGCCGCCGTTGTCGCAGAACCCCGAGAGATCCATGAAGTAATTGCTGCCCGGCGCAGGGCCTCCCTCGACGATGGTGCCTTCGATCAAGGGTAGGTCGGAGCGCGGCGCCCAGGCGAATACCTCCAATTGTGGACAGGTGAGGTTCAAGGGCCCGGGCAAGGGGAGATCGGGATCGACCGTGTGCTGAAAGAATGTGTTGTTGGCATTCTGATCGATCGTTTTTGCAGTGCTCTTGATGACCACGAATCCCGCGCCCGTGGGTCCGGAATGTCCGCACATGGAGCCGGGCAGTACCGTGCTCGGGAATCCTGGACAGTAATTCGCGACATCCAGATTGCCGCCGGCACAACTCCAGGTGTTCCCGACAACCGTGACCCGCGGATCGGATTTCACGACGCAGCTCTCTTCGAGCAGCGGCGCGGCGGGCGGCAGGGTGCCGCTGCCGGTGCCCGATAGTTGCGTGGTCAACTCCGGACCCAAAGGCGCACACACACTGGGTGCGATGCAGGCGGTTGCCGGCACGGAGCCTGAACTGCTCGTCGCAAGACCCTGCGGATCTTTGTTGCCCGTGCTCAATGACGCCAGCGGCGCATTCGCGCCGCTGGCCGGGGGGGCGCCGAATTGCAGGATCTGGCCGCGCCCCGGCGTGAACTGCGACACGAACGCATACGTCAGGGTGGAGTACGTGCCTACTTTGATTCTGCCCAGTCCGAAGCCTAAGCCGCTGGCGAAATCCGCGGCCATCGCGCCGCTGCCTGAATCGAAGCGCATGACTCGCCCGCCCAAGCTCGTCAGCAGCAGACTGACGCCGTGGGAGGCATCCGCCGGCCAGATATCCATGCCGATCGGCAACGTGCCGCGCAGCAGCGCGGGCCCGACCACGGTGGAAGTCGGACTGTTGAGAGGTTTGCCGGGATTTGCCAGAACGCTCTGGATCGCCGTTTGCGAATAGACCGTGACGCGCGAATTGAAAATATCGTTCGATAGCACCAGCACATCGCCGACATTCCAAGCAGGCGCCGCGGTGCCGACGGCGGTGGCGGCGGTCGTGGCAACCAAGACTTCGGTGACGATGCCGCAAGTGCTGTCGATCAAGATCGGCGCGCCGTAGGCGCCGGTGGCGGAGTTGAAGGGCAGCACCCAAAGCGCCGGCTGCGTATCGAAGGGCACGCCGGCCGAAACGACAAACAGGTTGCCGGCGACGTCGGATGAGAGGCTCAAGGGGTATCTGGGGCCGGAACCCTCACGCGACCATGTGAAGATCGGGGTTGCCACCGCGTAGCTGGCAGGCCCCGGACCCGGATAGCGCAGAATGCGGCCTCTTTCCGCATCGGCCACGATCAAATCCATCGCGCTGGTGACCGAGTTGGGAACGCGCGCGACGGCAAAATAACTGCCCTGCGCGCCGGCATCGGTATTGAGAACCGTCGTCCCGGTGATCAGCGCGCCGGTGTTGGCCGGCGTGTTTGGCGTGACGGTCACGTTGTAGAGCGCATTGCCGTTGCTGTTCACGGCCGTCAAGCCGAATTGCTGCACGGGCACGGTCTGCGCGTGAAGAGAAGCGAACGCCAGCGATGCGGCGGCGCCGAGGCAAAGCTGCGCGAGGGCTTGGCGGCGCGCAGAGGGCAATGCGCGTAGGTACTTCTTCGCGGACGCAAAATCCATCGCTATTCCCCTCACTGTTATTTTTCTTTCGGGGTATCGCTGTGCTTGCCCCGGTCGAGTGCCGCTTACGCTAACACAATGATCGTTACCAATGTCGCCGCGCGTTTCGTATTATGTTACGGCGTCGCCGCATTCTGTCGCGACGCGACCGCAACCTGCGTCTTTTCGCGCCGATGCAGGGCATTCAAGTAGCGCTCGGCCAGGGTTCGATAGATCAAGGGCAACCCGGTGTCTTTGACCAAGATCGCCTCGCCGTGGCTGAGCGGTTTGTCGGCCTCGGCGTAGCGGCCGAGGCCCGTCAGCGCCGCGCCTTCGGCGCATTCGGCGAGCGCGGTGCGCCAGTGATCGGCGGACAACGCCGCCGTATAGATCGATTTGGCGTTGCGCGCGAAATCGAGCGCCTCAGCGTATTGCTTTTGGTCGACTCGCAGGATGGCGAGAGCGATAAGGCTGGAGGCCACGTCCGGGTGCTGCGCGTTCAGCAGCCGGCGGCGCATCGCGAGCCCCTCTTGCAGATAGACGTCGGCTTCCGTGTCCTCGCCTCCCATCGTCAGCCACGATCCGATCACGTTCAATACCCTGGCGGTCTCCGGATGATCCTTCGGGTACGCCTTGCGATAAATTCCCAGCACTTCGCGCATGTTCGCGAGCGCTTCGCCGGTTTCGCCGCGGTCGTATTGCAGCGAGGCGAGATTGAGCAGCGTTCGGCCGACTTCCGGGTGTTCGGGGCCGAGCAATTCGCGCCGCATGTCGAGCGATTGACGGTAGAGCGTTTCGGCGCCGGCGAGATCGCCCTTGTCCTGCACGGTCATGGCGACATTTTCGAGGCCGTTGGCGATTTCCGGATGCTTGTCGCCGAGCAGCTTGCGGTTCATCGCGAGCGATTCTCGATAGTATTTCTCCGCCGCGGCGCTGTCGCCTTGCTGATACAGGAGCACGCCCATGTCATTGAGGACTTCAGCCAGATCCGGATGCGGCTCGCTGCCGCGCAGCGCGCGCTGCATCGCCACGGCTTTCTGCATCAGTGGGATCGCGGCATTGAGATCGCCGCGGTCGGCCATGGCGCGCGCCAGATCCTTGAGCGTGCGCGCGACCGCGGGATGAGTTTCGCCATACAGCGCCTTCTGCCGCTGCAAGGTTTCGCCCAAACTCTTCTCGGCGTCCAGGTAGCGCCCTTGTTTGGCGAGCAATGTGCCGAGCCCGTACAGCGAATTCGCCAGTTTTTCCTGACTCTGTCGATCGTTCGCGCGCCCCGCTTCGATGCGGATCGCTTCGCGGTACGCTTTCTCGCCCGCGGCGTAGTCGGCCTGCAGCGTCAGCAGATCGCCCTGATGACTCAAGGAGTCGGACAGGTCGAGAGGATCGATGCCCTGCAGACGGCGGCGCTTCGCCACCGCGCCATCGAGCAGCGGCCGCGCCTGCGAAAACAGACCCAGCCCCATATAGACCGTACCCACGGTGTCCATCAGCGTCGCCTGAATGGCGGGCTCTGCCGCCAACTCGCTCTCGATGCGCACCGCACCCTTGTCGAGCATCTCGCGCGCGGTCACTTTGCTGCCGCGTGCTTCGCTGGGATCGAAGATCTTGAACAGATCGACCAGGAACCGGGTCGCCTCTTTCGAAGTCCGTGCCTCGGCCTCGGCGCGTAGAGTCTGGCGCTGCGCAGCGCTGCGCTGCACGAGGGCGTAGGCGGCGAGTCCGCTGGTGAGCACCATGCCGGCCGCGGCCGCGCACGAAAAGGCGAACAGTCGCGCGTTGCGGCGCTGTTGCTCGCGCCGCCGCAGCGTGTCGTATCCGACCCCGAGTAATCCCGAGATCAGTTTGAGCTTGGCGTTGTTCTTGCCGTCCTTGCCGGGCCGTGCATCGGCTGCGATCGGTTCGGTGCGTGCGGTACTGAGATTGCCATCGGCGCCCAGGCGAAAGCGCAGCGCAGGCGGGAAGCATTCTTCCGCCTCGCGTCCCGGCAAGTCGCTGGCGTTGGGCTCGCCGCCGACGATGATGCACAGGATCCTATCCTCGCGTCCGAGCCGCTTGAAGGCGAGAATTTCCTCGTTGACCCATTTCGAGGTCGCGGATTGCGGCGAGCAGATGACGATTTGCGCGGCGGATCCCGCGAGCGCCGCATTGATCAACGATCCGAGATCGGTGGCGCTGGGAAGCTCGTCGCGGTCCTTGAAAATGGGCGCCAGCCGCTTCGGCACCTCGCCTTGGGCCGTTTGAGTGCCGATCAACGACTTCGGCGGACGGTATCTCTCCAGGGACCTGTGCAGCCAAGACGCCCAAACCGCATCCCGGTGGCTATAGCTGATAAAGGCGCGGTATTGTGGCGCGTCCACTCTTCTTCTCTGGCGGGTATTGCGAACCTAGTCTACTCTTGGCTGCGCCGCTTGCCATCTCGCCTGTTCGAGAACCTCGATGCGAAGACACATTGTTAGGATCCCAAGAGCACTTCTCGCCTCGAGCGCAATCATTCTGGCCATGACGGCGGGCGCCGCTGCGGGCGGCAGCGGCGGCGCCGGCGCCGGCGGCGAGGATAAGGGCTCGCACCCGCCGCGCACGGAAGGATTGGACTTGTTGCCGAATGCGGGCCGTGATGGGCTCCGGCAGGTCGTTCAGAACCAGTGTCTGCAAAATTGGCGGCAGCACCGCGGCCCCGCGCCTTGCGAACGCATTTGGCTCTCCAGTCCCCAGCCGGACAGCCCGGGTTACGCGGTGCTCGAGGACCGCAAGGGCGGCGCGCACTATTTATTGATTCCGCTTCAGACCTTTCCCGGCACCGATAGCGCCGAGCTCTTGGACCCTGACTTGCCGAACTACTTTGCGCAGGCCTGGGGCGCCCGCGACCTGTTGGACAAGTTTGTCGGCCATGCCGTGCCGCGTAGCGATGTGGGACTTGCGCTCAATGAAGCGCGGGCGCGCGAGCAGGATCAATTTCACATTCATATAGAATGTCTGCGGCCGGAGGTGTTCGAGGCGCTGCATGCCGCCGCCCCGCAGATCGGCGCAAAATGGTCGCCGCTCACCGTCAACGGCTCGACCTATCAGGCCATGCGCATTTCCGATCTCACTCTCGCGATGACGCGGCCATTCGAACTGGTGGCGCAGCTCAGCGCGGATGCGAGACACCACCTCGCGAACTATACGGTGCTCATCGCCGGCATGCAGTACCCCGACGGCGCCGGTTTCGCGATCCTCACCAGCACCGGCCCCAGCGCTGAATTGCTATTGGATCCTGGCTGCACGGTGGCGGGCGGCGGTGGCTGAGGCGAGCCATTACGCAGATCGCGCTCAATGTCCTGGCGGCTGCGTTGATCCTGACGGGTCTGGCGGGCGCCGTGGTGCCGCTGCTGCCCGGCATCCCGTTGATTTTTGGCGGCCTCTGGCTGGCCGCGGCGGCGGATCACTATCAACATGTGGGCCCGGCGTGGCTGATCGGCATCGGCAGCATCGCGGCAGTCGGGTTGGCATTGGATCTGACCGCGGCCGCCTTGGGCGCGCAGCGGGTTGGCGCGAGCGCCCAAGCGGTCTCGGGCGCGCTGCTCGGCACGCTCGTTGGACTGTTTTTCGGTATCCCGGGTTTGATTTTGGGACCCTTTTTGGGCGCACTGATGGGCGAACTTTCCGCCGGCGGCAGTTTGCTGCGTTCGACCCATGTAGGCATGGCCGCATGGATTGGCCTGATCTTCGGTACCCTGATCAAGTTGGCGGCCTCCATCATGATGGTGGTGCTGTTCGCGGCGGCGTGGTGGTGGAATCGGCTGGCCGGCTGAGGTTCAGCGGCGGGGAGGTGGATTTATGCAACTACAGTTGAACGTCAATGGCCGTCCTCGGCAAGTCGAGGTGGAGGCGGATGCTCCGCTGCTATGGGTCATCCGCGACGAACTCGGTCTTACCGGCACGAAGTTCGGATGCGGCGTGGGTGCCTGCGGCGCCTGCACGGTCCATGTGAACGGCAAGCCGATGCGCAGCTGCGTGCTGCCGGTTTCCGCCGTGGCGGAAGCGCAGATCACCACGATCGAGGGCATCGGCGCGGGGGCGTTGAGCGGCGTGCAAGCAGCGTGGATTTCTCATCAGGTGCCGCAATGCGGCTATTGCCAGTCGGGTTTCATCATGGCGGTGAGCGCGTTGCTGGCGAGCAATCCTGCGCCCACGGAAGACGAACTCGGAACTGCCGTTACCAACATTTGCCGCTGCGGCACCTATACACGGATGCGGGCGGCCGTGAGTTCGCTGGCGCCCAATGCCGTGGCGCCCCATGGGGATGCAAAGTGATCTCCCGAAGAAAGGTTCTGCTCGGTGGGGCGGCGGCGGCCGGGACCCTGGTCGTCGGCTACGCGTTGTGGCCAAGTGGCAGACTTAGGGCAGCCGACCGGCTCGCCGCCAAGCCGGGCGAGCGGTTTCTCGCCTACTGGATCAAAATTGCCGACGATGACCGCGTCACCGTGGTCATTCCCCACTGCGACATGGGGACCGGCATTTTTACGGCGTTGCTGCAAATGGCGGCTGAGGAACTCGGCGCGAATTGGGAGCAGACGCGCGCCGAGACCGCTCCACCGGATCCATTGTTCGCCAACGGCGCGCTGGTGGAAGGCTTTGCACTCGGCCAAGCGGGCATGACGCGCGATTCCATCCCCGCATTTCTGCAAGGATCCGTGTTCGCCGCAGGGAGCCGTCTGGCGAAATTCATGGATCTTCAGGTCACCGGCGGCTCCTCGGCGGTGCGCATCAGCGGCGTCTATGGCGTGAGAATCGCGGCGGCAGCGGCGCGCGAAATGCTGATTGCCGCAGCGGCGGATCGATTGAAGGCTCCGCTCGAGACGTTTCACTCCGAAGGCGGCCGCGTCATTCACCGGCCTTCCGGTCAAAGCCTGCGATTCGGCGAACTGGCCGCGGCCGCGTCGCGCTTCAGCCCCTCATCGCACCCCAAGCTCAAACCCAGGTCGCAGTACAGCTTGGTCGGCAAGACCGTTCCCCGTATCGACATTCCCGCCAAGGTCAATGGCGCGACCGAATACGGCATTGACGTTCAAATACCCGGCATGCACTACGCGGCCATCAAGATTGCACCGATTTTCGGCGGCAAATTGCTTTCGGTGAATGAAGCGAGCATTGCCGGCAGCCCGGGGATCAAGAAGGTCATCAAGCTGGACGATGCGGTCGTCGTGGTTGCCGACCGTTTCTGGCGCGCGCAGCGCGCGGCGGATGTACTGGAAACGGTTTTCGGCGATGCAGGCAATTCAGCCGTTACCTCGGACGGCATACGCGAGCGCCACTTGAAGGCGTTGAATCAAGAGTCCATCAAGCACGAACACTCGGTTGGCGCCGGCGCCAAGGCACTGCAAAATCAAGCGGCCATCGAGCGTGTGTACCATGTGCCGTATCTTGCGCACGCCGCGATGGAGCCGGTGAACGCGACGGCGCTCTATCGGGCGGATGGCACGCTCGAGGTTTGGGCGGGCAGCCAGGACGGCTTGGGCGCGCGTGCCTTCTGCGCAAAAACGGCAGGGCTGCATCTCGACAAGGTGACCTTTCACCTGTTGCCGAGCGGCGGCGCGTTCGGCCGCCGCCTGCCGGGGCTGTGGAATTTTCTGGCGTATGCAGTGCTGAGCGCCAAGGCGCTGCCGGGTACCGCGGTAAAACTCATTTTCACCCGGGACCAGGACCTCAGGCACGATTATTACCGACCCAATGTGACCAGCCGCTTCAAGGCGGCGCTGAACGCTGAAGGCACGCCGGCGGTATGGGTCGATGAATACACCACCGATGATGATTCCAGCGCTGAGGCGCACATTGTCTACGAAGTGCCAAATCAAGCCTACGGCGCCGTCAAAGTCGTGACGCCGGTGCCGGTCGGCCCCTGGCGCAGCGTGGAGTCTTCCTGGCACGGGTTCTTCATCGAGTCCTTCGTCGACGAATTGGCGCATCAGGCCCGGCGCGATCCGCTCGAGTATCGCAGAGCGCTGCTGACCCACAAGCCGCGCCACCTCGCCGCGCTTCAGTTGGCCGCGGAGAAGGCCGGATGGAGTGCGCCGCCCGCGCCCGGCGGACCGCTTGCACCGCGCCGCGCGCGCGGCATCGCCATGGTGGAATCTTTCGGCACCATCGTGGTTCACGTCGCGGAGGTGGAGGTTTCGGACGACGGCGATCTGAAAGTACATCGCATCACCAGCGCCGTGGATTGCGGCATGGCGGTCAACCCGGACGGCCTCAAGGCCCAGATCGAAGGCGCCATTGTGTTCGGCCTGAGCGCGGCGCTGTATGGTGAGATCACGCTCACCGGCGGCGCCGTCGAGCAGCAAAATTTCCCCGACTATCCCATGGTGCGTCTGGCGGATTGCCCCGCCATCGAGGTGCACATCATCGAGAGCGATGCGCCGCTCGGCGGCGGCGGCGAACCGGGGACACCGCCGGTTGCCCCCGCTGTCACCAATGCAATCTTCGCTGCCACGGGCGTGCGCATTCGCGAGCTTCCCATCAACAAGCAGTCTCTAAAGAAAGGCGTTTGAGCGCTGGAACGCGGGCGCTGCTTGCAGCGATGAGGCCGTTTTCGCTTGCGGCGCCGCGATGGGCGGTCAAAAATTCTCTGCCGGCTGTCGAAATGGGCATGCGCCGGTCGTCTTTAGAGTAAGAGAGCAGGTGCAGCACGCCGCCGGCCGCGGCTGCGCCGCATCGGTAAGGCGGCTCGGAGCGGCGAAGGAGAGGTAACTTGAAAATCTACTGGATCAAAGCGCAGGCCCCCCGCAGGGTTCTCGCGCTCGCCAAACATCTCGGCATTGAGGCGGAGTTCATCGAAGTCGACCTGATGGCCGGCGGACTGAAATCGGCCGCCTACGCCGCGATGAATCCCAACAAGAAGGCACCGGTGCTCGTCGATGGCGATCAAGTGCTGTGGGAGTCCTCCGCCATCATGGCATATCTTTGCATCAAGGCCGGTTCGGACATGTGGCCGGCGCGCAATGCGCCCGAGCAAGTCGAGGTGCTGCGCTGGTTGTCGTGGAATGACTGTCACTGGTCTCCGGCGGTGGGACCATTTTATTTCGAGCACGTGGTCAAATCGACATTCAATCTGGGCCCCCCGGATCAGGAGTCGCTGAAGTCCAACGTGCCCAACTTGCTGAAGTTTGCGGGCGTGTTGGACCAGCACTTGAGCGGCCGCACTTACGCGGCCTGCGGGCGGCTGACCATTGCGGACTTTCAGCTCGCCTCGATGGCGAATTACTGGCGCGAATCTGAAATGCCGTTCGAAGCGCACACGAATATCGTGCGCTGGCTCGAGGATTTGAAGCGCATTCCCGCCTGGGCGCATCCCTGGCCGGAGCAGAAGGCGGCGCTTGCCAGCGCGGCCGGCTAAAGAGAGCACTCCGCCGTCGCGGCGTCTTACGGATTGGTTGTACAAAGTCATATGTGTAGCTGGAGTCAATGATGAAAAATTTTCTCGCAATTTTTCTCGGTTCGCCGGGCTCGCCGAAATTCAATGAGTTCATGGCGCTGGAAGAAGGCAAGCGCAAGAAGGTCGAAGCCCAGGGCATCAAGGCTTGGGGAGACTGGATGAAAAATCACAGCTCCGTGATCGTCGAAACAGGCGGGCCGTTGGGTAAAACCAAAAAAGCCTCGGCGCAAGGGGTGTCGGACACCAAGAACAATCTGTCAGGCTACGTGGTTGTGAAGGCCGACTCGCACCAGGCGGCGGCAAAGCTATTCGAAAATCATCCGCATTTCAGCATTTTCCCCGGCGACTCGGTCGAAATCATGGAAGTGCTGCCGATTCCCGGCCAGCCGCAAAGCTAAGGCCGTCTGTCGCGTCGAGGCAGAAGGTAAATTGAGCTAGGATTCCCTATGCTCGGCAGATTCCTCCTGGCCTCGATCGCCGTTCTCGGCACCCTCGCAGCGGCGGGCGCAACGCGCCCGGCCGCTTCGCGGGCGAGTGCGCCTGCTGCGGCAGCGAGGCCGGCAGCTGCGCCGGCAGCTGCGCCGGCGCAGACGGCTGCCGCGCCGGCGAGCCTTGACACGACGCAGGTTTCCGTCTTGAGTGCCGACCGAAGTGGTGCAGATTCTGGACCAAACCAGCGAGTGGTATCGCACCCTCGGCCTGCCGCAGGACGACATCCTGCAGCCCAGCGAAGTTTTGATCCTCTATGGCAACCGGCAGATCGCCGACAAAGTCATCGAACTGGTGATCGAACTCGCGCGCGCGGATGCGGAGTTGCTGAGCAGCGAAGCCAACGCGGCGCAAGCGAGCGCCGACAAATCGGCGGTCGCATCCCTCAACCAGCAGCGCGAGCAGCTCGCGGCGCAGCGCCAGTCGATTCAACAGGAAATCGCCGCCGACCGGCAGAAGCTTGGCAGTGCCGGCCGCGGCGGCAAGGAGTGGGAAAGCAAGCTGGCGGAGCTGCAAGGCGAGTTGGCGATGAATGCTGCGCGAGCCAACCTGCTCGACACCATGGGCGAGTTCGTGAATCAGCGGGATCCAAAGAGCGCGGATGCCGAGGCGCTCAAGGCGCACATCGACGCGATTGCCGCGAGCATACCTGCGGGTGACAGCTCGCCGGCGCCGGCAGCGGGCAAGCCAGCTTCGGCCGCGGCAAGCCCCGCCGCCCGCGCGGCGCCTGATTCGAGCGCCGCTCGAGCAACCGTTCGCGATGGTATTTGGGATCTGGCGAAAAACGTCTTTGATCTTCGAGCAAAATCCAATCGATCGAAGTGATCGACGCGCGCACCAAGGATTTGGCAAATTTATTCGATAAATACAGCGAGGCGCCGCGGAGCGCCTGCAATCCTATGCCGCGGCCAGCGATTCGCTGGCGCCGCAGCGGACAGTGTCAACGGCGCGGCGCTGCAGAAGCTTGCGGGCGCAATTCGACACCCTGGCGTGGCTTTTCAAGCAAACTTCTTCGATTCTGCTGCCCTTGAGTCAAGAGGCGGTGCTGCTGCAGCAGTACCGGCATAATCTTGCCAGTTGGCGCGATGCGGCGCGACGCGAGTACCACGGAGCTTGGCAGGTATTGGCGGCTGCGGCTCGGCATTCTGCTCGGCTTGCTGGCGACGGTCTTCGTGCTCGCGGAAATTTGGCGGCGCGCCGTGTTGCGCTATGTGCACGAGCCGCGGCGCCGCTACGTGTTGCTGTTGGTCCGCACCATCCTGATGTGGGTGGTCATCGTCGCCATCGTGGGTTTGAGTTTTGTCACGGAGATCAGCAGTTTCGCCACTTTCGCGGGCCTCATCACCGCAGGCGTCGCCGTCGCCATGCAGAGCGTGCTGGTGTCGATTGTCGGCTACTTCTTCCTCATCGGGAAATACGGCATTCGTGTCGGCGACCGCGTGCAAATCGGCAATGTGGTCGGCGAAGTGATGGATTTGGGATTGGTGCGGATGCACCTCATGGAATTCAACGACCAAGGACCGTTGGGACCCACGGGGCGCGTGGTGGCATTTCCCAATTTGATCGTCTTCCAAGCAACGGGCGGACTGTTCAAGCATCTTCCGGGCGTCAATCTGTCCTGGCATGAAATCACGCGTGCCGCTGCCCGCGGTCAGCGATTACGCCGCCTTGAAACAGCGGCTGTTGGAAGCCGTTCGAGCGGTCACCCAAGAGTATCGCGGCGAAATCGAGCGTCAGCGCAACGAGATTCGGGAAATGTCGGTGTCGGGAGGTGGCGGCGATACCGAGGTGCATGTACAAATGCGCATCGTCGATGGCCACATGCAAGCGCAGATCGGATATCCCGTTCATTTGCAGCATGCCGCCGACATTGACGAGCGCGTTTCGGAGGCCGTTCTCGCCGTCTTGAGCGTCGCCAAATAATAATGAGGGAGAGAATTTCACATGATCGCCAAGCAAATCGCGGCCGCCTTGATTGCGGCGATTTCAGCCGCACCGCTGCTCGCCGGCACGACGGTGATCCATGCGGGGCACTTGATCGCCGAGCCGGGCAAGCCGCCCACGGCCAATCAGTCGATCATCGTCGAGAACGGCAAGATCGTCGGCATCAAGGATGGCTTCGTGGCGGGCGACACCACGATTGAACTCAAGGATTCGTGGGTCATGCCGGGGCTGATCGACATGCATACCCATGTCAGCGGGATTGAAAAGCTCGACGAGCCTGTCGGCGGACAAATCGCACTCTTCTACATGTCGCGCCCCGCGGAGGCGGTGCTCAATACGTTGCCGCGCGCCAAAGAACTGTTGATGAATGGCTTTACCACCATCAGGAATGTCGGCGACCCGACCTTGACGACTTACGCGCTGCGGGATGCCATCAATAAAGGCATCGTGCCGGGTCCGCGCATGTTCGTCTCCGAAGTGCAGATCTCGGTCGCCGGCGGGGATTTCGATGCCTCGAGCTGGGATGTGCGCAGCGATGTGGAAAAATTTGTCAGCAACCGCGGCAATTGCTCCGGCGTGGTCGAGTGCACCAAGGTGGTTCGCGAAGAGGTGCACCGCGGCGCGGACATCGTGAAGTTTCGGCAGGCGGGCTTGGCGGCGGAGGATCCCAAGGTAGCGATGGTCGAATCGCCGGAGGAAATCAAGGCAATCATCGACACGGCGCATCAACTCGATCGGCGAGTCGCCGTTCATGTGGTCGGCTCGCCGGTCTTTCTGCACGCGGTGATCGAGGCGGGCGCCGACACCATCGAGCATGGACCCCTGGATGATACGGCGATCGCCATGATGAAAAAGCACGGCACGGCTTATACCCCGACGCTGCTCGCCGGCAAGCTCATCGATTACCGCTTTCAGGAAGGTCTCGCGGGGGTGGGCAAAGCCTATCGCGCCGGAGTGCCGATCATATTCGGCACGGATTTGGGAATCTTCGGGCCGGAACGCAGCCACGAGGAGTTTGCGCTGCTCGCCTCGGCCGGCATGCCGCCGGCGCAGGTGCTGCGTGCTGCGACGGTCAATGCCGCCGCGGCGCTCGGCGATTTGGGCGAGGGCCTGGGTTCCATCGCTCCCGGCAAAACTGCGGACGTGATCGCCATGAAAGTCGATCCGCTGACGCACATCGATCAATTGGCGGCACCCGGCAAGGTTTCTTTCGTGATGAAGGAAGGCAAAGTGTTCAAGAACGAGCGCTGAGCCGGCACAAGATCTTGGCATGATCGTCCATCTCATCGACGGCACCTACGAGCTGTTCAGGCACTTTTACGGCTTGCGCCGATTCACCAAGGGCAAAGACCGGCCGATGGGCGCCGTCGTAGGTGTGCTCAACGGTGTGCTGGAGATGATCGAGCAAGGAGCGGAATACCTGGGTGTCGCCACCGATCATGTCATCGAATCCTTCCGCAATGAGTTGTGGGACGGGTACAAAACCGGCGACGGCATCGAACCTGCGCTGCGCGCGCAATTTCAACCGCTCGAGGATGCGCTGAGCGCCATGGGCGTGATGCTGTGGCCTATGGTCGAGCTCGAGGCGGACGATGCCCTGGCTTCCGCCGCGGCGTTGGCCGCGCGAGATCGCGCCGTGCAAAAGATTTGCATTTGGACGCCGGACAAGGATCTGGCGCAATGTGTGAGAGGCGATCGCATCGTTCAGGTCGATCGAAAGAGTCATGTCATCCGCGATGCGGTGGCGGTGCGCGAGAAATTTGGCGTCGCTCCCGAAAGAATTCCCGATTATCTGGCGCTGGTCGGCGACGCGTCGGACGGCTATCCCGGAATCGCTGGCATTGGCGCCAAGGGTGCCGCGGGACTGATCGATCGATTCGGCCGCATCGAAGATTTTCCGCCGGAAATTCTGGGAGACCGTAAGGCACTCGCGCTGCTGTTCAAGAAACTGGCGACGCTGCGCGCTGATGCCGCCTTGTTCTCAGATGTCGGCGCGTTGCAGTGGCGGGGCGCTCGGCCGGATTTTGCCGCCACCGCAGCGAAGCTCTCTGATGCTCGCTTGCTCGACCGGGCCGCGAAGGCGCTGCACGCGCCCAAGGGGGCGCAAGCGCGTTCGCCAACTGCGATTGCCCTGAAGAAAAAAGCGACCAAGGCCCGCGCACAGCCGCAACAGCAGTCCTGAAAATCGACGTTAGGGTTTTCCCCGCGCGACCTCGATTCGGGCGCGTGCGTCTTGGAACCTCATGCACCGGGCGGCATGGTCCTATGCGGAAAAATTATATTGACAATTCTCTTTGCAGGCTTAGGCTGATCTGATTACGACGTCCACTGTGCGGAGGTAACGGATCTACCTACGGATCCGGGCCTCGTATTGCTGCACAACAAAGAATCGGGGATCTCGTATGAAAATTGCTCTTTGCGCGACCTTCCTGTCCTTGACTTGTCTTTTGGTCCAGCCTTCTTTCGCCCAGAGTTCGGGTGTGAACGCATCGTCGGACGCACTGGCGGAAATCGTCGTCACTGCCACCAAGCGTACCGAGCGTCTGCAAGATGTGCCCGTGAGCATAACCGCCGAAACCGGCATTGAACTCGAACATCGCGGCGCGACGCAGCTGCAGGACATCATCAATACCACCCCGGGTCTCAACAACCCCGGCTCGGGCGGCGGGAATTCAATCAAGAGTTGTTCCGCATCCGGCCGCGAACGGTGGGTTTGACGCTGCGGGCAAAATTCTAAATACAGGCGGGAGAGGCGAATGAACTTCAAATCACAGGTGCTGTTGTGCGGCTGCGCGCCGTTGCTGTTGTTGGCGGGTGTCGCTGCAGGCGGCGCCGGTGCTCAAAGGGCCGCCCGCGCGCACGCTCACCGATCCGAAAAGCTTGAACTCGCCGGTGCTCGAGGGTGCCGCTCCGGTGCCGATCGCGGATCTCTTCTATGTGCGCAGCAGTCTCGATGCGGCTTGGAGCGGGGACTCCAAGATCTTCATTGTCTCGACCAACCTCACCGGCCGCTTCAATCTGTGGAGCGTCGCCGCGGGCGGGGCGTTTCCGACGCAGTTGACGCAGTCCGATGATCGGCAGATGGGCATCGCGACTTCGCCGGACGGCAAGTGGGTGGTGTTCGAGTCCGATCGCGGCGGCGCGGAAATATTCGATCTGTTCGCTGTTCCCGCCGCGGGCGGCGCCGTCGTCAATCTCACCCACTGCGACGATGTGTCCGAAACCGGCACGCGTTTTCGCGCGCGACAGCAAATCGATCGCCTTTAATCACCGCTTGAAAACCGGAGCGTCGAACAATGTGGCGGTGATGGACTTCGCCACCCGCACGGTGCGCGTGCTCACCCACGAGGCGCTGCCGACGATGCAGTGGAGTGTGGTGGCGTTCTCGCCCGACGGGCGTTACGTCATCGCCAATCGCTCCAATGTCGAGAGAACTCATGGCGCCATCTGGCGAGTCGAGGTCGCAACCGGCGCGGCGACGCCGGTGCTCGCCACCGGCGAGGCGGGTCTGAATACCGCCAGCGATATTTCGCCCGATGGGCGTTTGTTGGCGCTTACCACCGAAACCGCCGCGGGCTCGCTGCAGGCCGCGGTGTATGACACGACGACGCAGAAACTGACCCTGCTCAAGCCCGACGCCTGGGAACAAAAGGCCGGACGCTTCGCTCCGGACGGGCATTCGCTCCTCATGGTGAGCAACGTCGATGGCCGGGACGTGATCTACTCGTACGACTTGGCAAGCGCCCGCAGCGAGGAGCTGCCTCTGCCGGCCGGCGTCAATTCGGATTACTTCGGCAAGCTGCCGGCGTTTTCGCCTGACGGCACCCGCATCCTGTTTCCGCATCAGTCCGGCAACATGCCGCTCGATTACTGGATTTTGGACCGTTCGAGCGGCAAGACTGCGCCGGTCACGCGATTCGCGCTGGCCAGCATCGATCCTGAGAAGCTGCCGAAGACTCAGATCGTGCACTACCGCAGTGCCGACGGGACCGTCATCAGCGCCTTCGTTTGGATGCCGTTCAACTTGTCGCGCGACGGTCATGCTCCCGCCGTGGCGCTGCCGCACGGCGGTCCCACGGGACAGACCATGGACGATTTCGATCGGGACGCCGTGGCGCTGGCTTCGCGCGGCTACGTCGTGATCGCCGCCAATCCGCGCGGTTCGACCGGCTATGGCCGAGCATTCCAGGCGGCGAACCATCGCGACTTGGGCGGCGGCGATCTGACCGATTACGTTTCGGGGGTCAAGTTCTTGGTGGACTCAGGCTACGTCGATGCGCGGCGCGTCGGCATCACCGGGGTTTCCTACGGCGGCTACATGACCATGATGGCTATTTCAAAGACGCCGGATGTGTGGGCGGCCGGCGTGGAAATCTGCGGCATCACCGATTGGTTCTCGATGTATGAGCGGGGCTCGCCGCGTGCTCAGACAGTATCAGATGGGACTGCTCGGCGACCCGGTGAAGGACAAGGCCGTATATGCAGCGTCCAGTCCGCTCACCTTTTTGGGGCAGGTCAAGGCGCCCTTGCTCGCGCTCGCGGGCGGCAACGATATTCGCGTGCCGGCCTACGAGGCGGAGAAAGTCGCTTCAGTTTTGTCGAAGGAGGGCAAGACGGTCGACCTCAAGGTGTATCCCGGCGAAGGCCACGGTTTTTTCAAGCGCGAAGATCAGATCGACGCGCTGGAACGCACGGTGGCTTGGTTCGATCGCTATATCGGCAACAATCGCGGCGCAAAGTAAGTGGCCGTCGTGCGATTGCGCGCACTGGGCTGGTGTTTGCTGGGCTTGAGCTTGCTGCTCACGGAGGCGAGCCGCTCTGCGCCCACCTCCAAGATCATCGTGCATGCCGGGCATCTGATCGCCGATCCCGGCAAGCCGCCGCTCGACAAGCAGTCGATCATCATCGAGAACGGCAAGATCACGGCCATCGTCGATGGATTCGTCGACGGCGGCCGTATCGTCGATCTCTCGCAGGCCTGGGTGATGCCCGGGCTCATCGACCTGCACACGCACGTGACGGTCACGGTGGACGTGGACTCTGAGACGCCGTGGTCGGACTTCATGCCCGCTTTTCTTGGGCGGCCAGCCGCCCGCGTGCTGGCGAGCGAGGGGCGCGCGAACCGCATCATGCGCAACGGCTTTACCACCATCCGTAATCTCGGCGATCCAGCGAGCGTCACCTACGATTTGCGCGACGCCATCAACGCCGGTGTGATCGACGGGCCGCGCATCATTGCCTGCGAACCCATGTTCGGCGTCCCGGGAGGCGACTACGATGCGCACAATTTCGGGGAGCGCGAGGATTTGGAGCCGCTGTTCAAGAGCCGCGGCAGCTGTTCGGGTGCGACCGATTGCGAGCGCGTGGTCCGGGAGGAAATCCGGCGCGGCGCCGGCGTGATCAAATTGCGGCTGGCCGCCCAGACGCTCATCGATCCGAAGAGCGGTCCGATGGAAACCCCCGCGGAAATCGACGCAATCGTCGCGACCGCGCACCGCTTGAATCGTCGCGTAGCGACACATTCGGTAGGGTCGTCGGCCGCCAATCAGATTGCGATCGAGGCGGGGACGGATACGATCGAGCACGGGCCCTTGAGCGATCTCAACATCGCGACGATGGCCAAGCGCGGCACCGGATATGTTCCGACTCTGCTGACTGCGAAACTCGCAACCCAGAATCCCAGGATCGGCGCGCCCATCGAGTTATACCTGCAGGCGAAAGCCAGCGTGACCAAAGCCTACAAGGCGCACGTGCCGATTCTGTTCGGCACCGATTTGCCCGTCACGCCGATCGCGCGCGAGTGGGAGGAATTCCTTGCATTGCAGGATGCCGGGCTCACGACCGCGGATGTGCTGAAAAGCGCGACGGTCAATGCGGCTGCCGCACTCGGCATGGCCGACACCCTCGGCAGCATCGAGGCGGGCAAATTTGCCGACCTGATCGCCGTTGCCCACGATCCGCGCGTGGACTTGCACGAAATGGGCAAGGTCATCTTCGTCATGAAGGGCGGCAAGACCGTGCGGGATGATCTGCACGGCGATCGCAGCTAAGCATCGCGCTCTGGGAGCGGACCCAGAACCGCTCAGCTTTCCTTGGGCGGAGCAGCGTGCGATGCTGCATCATGCCCGGCGAATCCATTCGGCCTGCGTGGTCATCCGGCTTCGCTTTCTACCTGGCGACCGTGGGAGCGTCGGTGGGTCTCGGCAGCATCTGGCGCTTCCCATACCTCGTCGGCAGCGGCGGGGGCAGCGCTTTCATCTTTGCCTTTGTCATCGCCTGTTTAGTGATTGCAACGCCGCTGCTGGCGGCCGAGTTCATCATCGGGCGTCAGTCGCGCGCCAGTCCGCCGCGCGCCGCCGGCGTTCTTGCCGCGCAATCTGGATTATCGCAGCGCTGGAATCTCATCGGCGTTCTGGGCACGGTCGCGGGGTTCATGATTGTGTCGTACTACGCCGTCATAGCCGGGTGGGTGATGGCGTACACGTGGAAATGCGCCAGCGGCGCGCTTTCCGGACGCTCGCACGCCGCCGTGGCGTCAATATGGCACGCCTTTCTCGCCGACCCATGGGCCTTGGGCAGCTGGCATCTGGCGTTCGTCGCGCTGGTTGGGGTCATTTCCGCACGCGGCGTCACCCGCGGTCTGGAACTGGCCAACAAGATTCGAGCGCCTGTGCTTTTGGTTTTGATGGCGATCCTGGTGGCGTACTCGATCGATACGGGCGATGTGCGGCATGGACTTGCCTTTGCCTTCGCTCCCGACTTCAAGGCTCTCACGCCGGCCGTCATTTTGGCGGCAATTGGCCAGGCGTTCTACGCCACCGGCGTCGGCATGGGCATGATGCTGGCATACGGCTCGTACCAAAACCGCGGCACCTCGCTGGTGCGCACCTCGCTCATTATCAGCGCAGCGATCCTGCTGGTGTCGCTGCTGGCGACGCTCATTGTATTTCCGCTGGTTTTTCGCTACGGGATGGATCCTGCGCAGGGAGTCGCGCTGGTGTTCGACGTGTTGGCGACGGTGTTTGCCGAGATGCCGGGAGGACGGCTCGTCGGCACGCTATTCTTTTTACTGCTGGTGTTCGCAGCGGTGACGCCGAGCCTCGCTGCGATCGAACCGCTGGTGGCCTGGCTGCAGCAACGGCACAGACTCTCGCGCCGCGCGGCGGTGTGTGTGACCGCGATCGCCGCGTGGCTGGCGGGCATCGTGGCAATGCTTTCCTTCAATCGGTGGGTCGATGTGCGGCCGCTGCGCTGGCTGCCGGGTTTTCAGAACAAATCGCTGTTCGATAGCATCGATTATGTCTCCTCGAACCTGCTGCTGCCCATTGGAGCGTTGGCCACGAGTCTGTTCATCGGATGGTTTGTTGCACGCGCAATCGTCAACGACCAGCTCAGCGAATCCACGCCGATCGCGCGCCGGCTGTGCATCGCGTTGCTGCGCTACCTGTGCCCGCTCGCGATTCTCGCCGTGTTTGCGGCAAACATTTATTGAGGGGCGCAACGTTCAGATACTTACTTCTTCGCGAGCGTGTAATTCCCGGCTTTGGCGCCCGCTACCACACTCCAGCCGGCATTGAGTTCAAGCGTCCATCCAGGACCTTCGAGATGAGGACCTTGAGTGTCGTTGGGCGCCGTCACCGTGGCGCGGCTGAAATCCGTGGGTACCAGTACACCGTCCGTGACATCGAGGGTGCCCCATTCGGCGGTTGCGTGGAACGTAGGATAGACGGTATCGGCGTCGCCCAACGAGACGAGTGCGCTAGGGTTGAAGCTGAAGGCGAATTTTTTGCCGCCCGGCAGAAGCAGCGTAGGCCCCTCGACCAGGCGTGCTCGATAGCGCGCTTTTGCGGCCTGCGCTTTCTGGGCGCGCTGCGCTTCGGCGACGCGAATGGCGGCCGCGCCGTACACGGGCGCGCGCACTTCGGCCGACACGTCCGCGTGCGATGCCAGGGTGGATGCGAGAATCGCGCTGAGATCGGACTTTGCGGAGAGCTTCGTGCGCCATGCTGGGTAGCGCGAATCCAGCAGCAGTCCATAAGGAGGCCCCGAGGTATAGGCGAACGAGCGCACGAAAGTGATGCTTTGGTCGGGATCGGTGAGCTTTCCAATCGCGCGCCACCGTGCGGAATCGCGATCGGGTTCGCCCGCCATCGTCCCGGTATATTCAGGAACGCCCTCGGCGATTTCAAGGCTGGCTTCGGTTCGGGCGGATCCGGCAAACAGCTCGTGGCGATGGCTGCGGAATGCGAGCGCGTCGCGAATGGCCTGAGTTTGCGCAGGCCCCTGTGCGGCCAACGCAGCGGCAAGCGCGCGCCATTCGAGCTGCAGCCATAGGCGGCCTTCTGGCGTGTCGAGCTGAAGGTTGGGGGAGTCAGGCGCCATGAGGCCCAGTCCTGGCTGAATGCGGTGGAATAACTCGTGAGCGAAAGTAATCCGGCGGTCGACCGTGTCGGTCGGGATGGTTGGCCACATCAGCATCGTCCAGCGCTTGCCCTGCCACTCAATCGGCGCGTTCGAGACGATGATCTCCTTCGGCAGCGTGCCTACGTAGACGCCATCCGTGGCGTGCAGGACGCCCTCCGGGTCGGGTTCGTTCGCAACGACGTAACGCGTCTCGGGATCGACAAAGAACAGGGCGCCATAGAGCTTCTTCCCCCACAGACGCCCACCCTCTCGATTGGAAACCGCTGCGGCTTCCGCAAACGCGGCTTTTGCCTGAACCGTGTCGATCGGCGGCGCCGTCGGCGGCGCAGCGGCCAGAGACGCTGCAGAGGCGATCGCGCAAACGAGCATCAACAAAGAAATTCGCGTCGGCATTATTGCCAGGCATGCTCCGGCATCAGCAATGCGCGAGATTCTAGGACGGCGGGGTGAATACCTTTGACGTATCGCGGACCGCGAAACTATCATCACAATTGGTCTTTGACGAGTTCGCCGGCGCGCATGATCATTTTCAAGTGCTTGCCGTCTGCTGCGAGCAGGCCGATATCCTTGAGAGGATCGCCATCGACCACCAGAAGATCTGCGTGGGCACCGGCTTTGACGCACCCGAGCGAGTCCTTTTGCAGCAAGATCTCGGCATTGACCGAGGTCGCTTGGCGCAGAATTTCGAGCGGTGAGAAAACTTCGCGGCGGATGTTGAATTCGCGGCACTCGTGCCGGTAGGTCTCGCCGAGCAAATCGGTGCCGAAGCCGACTTTCACTCCTGCCTTGCGCATCGACTCCATGCCGACAATCGCCTGCTTGAACGCAAACTCGGCCTTCTCCTGGCTTTGCGGCGGAAATCCGAGCTTTTTGCCGAGCTCGACCAGCGCAAAAATAATGGCCATGGTGGGAATGATGAAGGCGCCTTGCTCGGCAACGAACCGGGAAGTTTCATCGTCAATGAGCGTGCCGTGCTCGATGCAGCGCACGCCGAACTCCACGCTGCGCCGCACCGCACCGGCCGGATGACAATGCGCAGAGGTGTAGGTGCGCCGCTCGGTGGTCTCGTTGACGATGGCGCGGATTTCGTCCTCCCGATATTGATGCATCCAAATCGGATCGGTTGGCGAAGCCACACCCCCCGAGCCCATGATCTTGATGCAGTGCGCACCACGCCTCAGTTCTTCCCGCACCGCCTTGATGCACTCATCGACGCCGTCGGCGATCACGCTGACGGTGTTGAAGTCGCCGCACGAGCAATAGCCATGATTGTGCCGCGATTCGCCCATTTGCCGGAAATCGCCGTGGCCGCCGGTCATCGATATGATCTTGCCTGCGTAGAAGAACCGCGGAGCGCGGATCAGCCGGTCCTCGATTGCACGCCACAGGCTCCAGTCTCCGCCGCCGATGTCCCGCACCGTCGTAAAGCCGCAATCGAGCGCAAAGCCCAGCATGCGAATCGCGTGCGCAGTTCGGTAGGGATCGCCCGCAAGATCGACCTTTTGGACGCTGACGTCCGATGCGTAGGCATGGATGTGCGCATCGATCAATCCCGGCATCAGGGTTCGGCCGCCGACATCGAGAACCTTCGCCTCGGACGCCTTGATCGACTTGCTGGAAATTTCGCGAATCCTGCCGCCCTCGATGAGAACATGCTGGCCCTCCGGGCAGTCCTCGCTCTCGCCGTCAAAGACGCGGGCGTTTTTCAGCAAAATGGCAGTCATACTTTTCTACCCTCGGCGAGATTTTGACCTTACTCCAAGTTTGCAATGATATGCCGCCAACTGCAACGCGCGGCCGGAGCGAAAGCGACGACGCGCTATGTGGCCTGGTTTCTCGAGCACTTCGGGTTGTAAAGAAACCGCTCAGCTGAACAAGGGAACGGCCAGATCGGCCGCGCTGACCCGGATCGCCGCCATGAGGTGCGGCGCATAACTGCGTTCGACAATCAACAGAGTCTCCTCGGGCCGAATCTTCGACCGCCGAAACCGCCACGTCGGCCAGCCTGGTGCGGAGCGATTCGCCGAGCGCCGGGCAGGCGCCGTGTCCGCCGAGTCTCGCAAACAGGTCCGTCACCGATTCTCCGCCGGCGCTGAAGACCAAGGCGCCGCCGCGCTGATCGACAATGCAGCCGTCGGTCATGGTTGCCGCGGCGCCCTGCAACGTCTCGATGAAGTTCGGTGCCGAACTGATCATCAATGTCTCCGTGGGACTGCGCCAAGCGAGGATGATTGCATCCGACCTTCGGTCCGCCGTGCTGCCGACGCGCGCAGACGTGTCGGGCAAAGTCACGCCGGTCATGTCGCGCAGCAGGCGCGCAAAGGCGCCGTGAGCCTCGAAGTAGCGCAAGCTTGCGACCTGCATTCGCGGCTCCAACTCGACGCGCAATCCCGCGGCTTGAATGCGGTTCTAAACTGATCTCAGCCATGCAGTCTGCTGCCTGTCGGATCGATGAAGGGCAGCGGGACGACCTTCGCATCGATCGTCGTGCCCAGGTGATGCACGCCGATATGCTCGCCGCTGCGCGCCGCGCCGCCCGCCAGCATCGCGAGCGCAATCGGTCGCCCGAGTTCCGGACTGATCACGCTGGAGGTGACGTGTCCTTCGGTGCGGGTCGGCGGCGGCGTTCTTGCGAGTTGCGCGCCGACGGGCAAGCGGGTGCGCAGGTCGGCCGGGATCAGTCCCACCAGTTGCAGACGGCCCGCATCGCTTGATACCGGGCGACTCAAGGATCGGCGCCCGACGAAATTGGCGCTTTTGTCGTGCACGCCGCGGCCGAAACCGATGTCGCGCGGGCTCGGTGGTGCCATCGGTGTCGGTGCCAATATGGATATAGCCTTTCTCCACCCGCATGATCTGCAATGCTTCGACGCCGTAGGTTGACACCTCGAAGCCGGGTGCGAGCGCCCAAAGCTTGGCGAACAGCGCCTGCGCGTGGTCCGCAGGCACATTGAGTTCATAACTGAGTTCGCCGCTGAAGCTGGCGCGCAGCACGCGCAGCGCCATTCCGTCGAGCTCGCGTCGCGGCGATGCTCAGGTGCTTCGCTGCCGCAGGCGCCAGAGCGCCGTCAAATCCGGCGGCCGCGAGCAGCTCCCATGCGCGCGGCCCGGCCACCGTGACGTTCGCCCAGCGCGCGGTCACCGACGTGACTGCCACCTTGAGATCCGGGAACTCGCATTGCAGCCATTCTTCGAACATATCGGCGGTGCGCTCCGCGCCGCCGCTGGTGGTGTTGACCCAGAAGTGCTGCTCTCCCAGGCGCGCCACGATGCCATCGTCGACCAATACGCCGTTCTCATTGAGCAACAAACCGTAGCGAGCCCGGCCGATCGCGAGCGTCGACAGAGTCCCGAGGTACATCAAATCGAGAAATCGCGCGGCGTCCGGGCCGAATAGTTCCAGCTTGCCCAGCGGCGATCCATCGAATATTCCCGCGCTCTTGCGGGTGGCGGCCGCCTCGCGCAGCGCCGCGGCTTCGATCGTTTCGCCGGCCTTGGGATATGCCGCGGGACGCCACCAACCCCCGTACTCTTCGAACACGGCGCCCCGTTGTTCATGCCAGGCCTGCGCGGGCAGGTGTTTTAAGGGACGGTAGAGGGAGCCGACGCGCCGCCCCACCAGCGCCCCCATGGTGATCGGCGCGAACGGCGGTCTGAATTTGGTGGTGCCGACCGCGGGCGGCGCGCGTTGCGTCTGCTCGCCCATGAGCACCAGCGCATTGATGTTGCTGGTCTTGCCCTGATCGGTTCCCATGCCGGTGGTGGTATAGCGCTTGAGGTGTTCGACGGACCGGTAGTTCTCGCGCGCCGCCAGGGACACATCGCTCGCGCGTCACGTCGTTTTGCAGATCGATGAATTGCGGCTGCTCCGGAGCGCGGCACATGGGTATTCGCCAGCGAGCGGCCGATCCCGCCGATCGGTGCGGCTGGCACCGCGGTCCCGCGCGCGAGCGCGGTGCCGACCGCGGCGGCATGATTCATTGCAGCGTCGAGCTCGAACACTCCCGCGCATGCGCCGACGCTGTGAAGCTCCCCGGCAGCTCCATCCGGCACGAACATCGCCGACTCTTCCAGCCAGCGCAATTTACCGCCGGCCTGCGAGTGAAGATGCACGGCCGGCGCGAAGCCGCCCGCGCTCAAGATCAGGTCGCAGTCGAAGTGCGCTCGCCTTGGCTGGGATTGAGAAGATGCGATGCTGCAGCCGCGCACCGCGTGACGGCCGGAAACCCGCGAAATCACGGCATCGCTGAACCATTGAGTGCCGCCCTGAAGCGCTTCTGCGCCGATCATTCCGTCCGGCCGGCAGTCGGCGATGGCCAGCACCTCGATGCCGAGTCCGCGCAACGTTGCGGCGACCCGGTAAGCTTGATCACTGTTGGCCGCGATCACGACGCGGCTGCCGCATGCGACGCCATAGGCATGGGCGTATTTCTCAACCGCGCCGGCCAGCATGACGCCGGGACGGTCGTTGTCGGGAAATACCATGGGCCGCTCGAACGCGCCGGCGGCGGCAATCACCGCGCGAGCCCGGATCTTCCACAAGCGTTCGCGCAGCGCGCCCGGCGCATCGGATGAATCAGACATGCGTTGCCCATGATCTGCCGCGCGCACACCAAGTTGTGATCGTAGACGCCGAATGCGAGCGTGCGAGTCAAGATGCGAACGCCGAGCTGTTGCGCTTCCTTGGATGAGCGCCGCCGTGCGCGCATCGCTCCGGTAGCCCAACTGGCCGCCCAAGTGCGCGGAGCCGCTCAGCAGCAGGACATCGGCGCCGCTCCGCGCCGCGCCGACGGCAGCCGCAAGTCCCGCGACACCCGCGCCGACCACGAGCACATCGGCGCTGATCGCGATGTCTTCGTAGCGATCCGGATCCGGCTCCGAGGATGCGCGGCCAAAGCCGGCCAGGCGCCGAATGCTCGGCTCATACACATGCCAATTGGGCCATTTGAAGGTTTTGTAATAAAAGCCGGCGGGCAAGAGTGCGGAAAACCAATTGTTGATCGCGGCAACGTCGAAGCCCACGCTGGGCCAGCAATTCACGCTTTCCGCGGCCAGACCTTGCTGAATTTCCAGCAAGCTGGCGCGCACATTCGGCGTGCGCCGCGGACCCGACCCCACATCCACAAGACCCGTAGGTTCTTCGATGCCGCAGCTGTAGATCCCGCGAGGCCGATGCAGTTTGACGCTGCGTCCGATGAGCTGCACGCCGTTCGCCAGCAGCGCCGAGGCCAGCGTATCGCCATGAAACCCGGTGTAGCTCCGCTTGTTGAATGTAAAGCGGATCTCGCGCGCGCGATCGAGCCGCGTGCCGCTGGGGGCGGCCAATCGGCGCGCGCTCATGGCGGACGTTCTTGCATGCCGTAGACCGCGATAATTTCATGCGTGACGGTATTGCGCACCAGATTGAACCATTGCCCGCAGCCGTAAGTGTGGCGCCAGCGCTCGCAATGCAGCCCTTTGGGGTTTTCGCGGAAGAACAAATACTCGCCCCATTCGCGATCGTCGCAAGCGATGCCGGGACGGGAGATTTGCGTGGTGCCGCCGCAGACGAATTCGGGCTCATCGCGCGCACCGCACCAGGGGCAATTGAGCTGCATCATCAGTGCGCGATTCCGGCGCCGGCCGCTTCATCGATGAGGCGCCCGGTGTTGAACCGATCCAACTGAAATGGTTCGGCCAGCTCATGATCCTTGCCGTCGCGAGCACATGGGCGAACGTCCAGCCGCCCACGGGAATGGCCTTGAAGCCTCCGGTGCCCCATCCACAATTGATGTAGAGATTTTTGACCGGCGTGCGGCCGATGATCGGGCTCGAGTCCCGTACCACATCGACGATGCCGGCCCATTGGCGCAGCAGCGGCAAGCGGCTGAAGGAGGGGAACAGGGCCAGCGTGCCGGCAAGGATGTCTTGCATGACAGAAAAGCTGCCGCGTTGCGCGTAGGAGGGAAACAGATCGAGACCGCCTCCAATGACCATCTCACCCTTGTCGGACTGGCTGATGTAGGAGCCGATGGCCGCCGACAGCACAACGGTGTTCAACTTCGGCTTGACCGGTTCGCTGACCATCGCCTGCAGCGCGAAGCTCGTCACCGGCAATTTGAAACCCGCCAATTTGGCCAACACCGAACTGTGTCCAGCCGCGGCGATGCCCACCTTGGCGGCGCGAATCCGCCCGAGGCTGGTGTCCACGCCCACGATCGAACCTGCCTCCTCGATAAATCCTCGTACCTCGCAGTTCTGTACGATGTCGACTCCCAAGCCAGATGCGGCGCGCGCATAGCCCCATGCGACCGCATCATGGCGCGCGGTGCCGGCGCGCTCTTGCGTAAGGCCGCCGAGTATCGGATAGCGCGCATTGCCGGACATGTCGAGGTCCGGCGCCAGGTGCTTCACTTGCTCGCGCGTCAACAGATCCGCATCCACGCCGTTCATGCGCATGGCATTGGCCCATCGCGACATGGATTCCAAATCGTGGCGGCTGTGAGCCAGCACGATCAAGCCGCGCTGGCTCAGCATGATGTTGAAGTTCAGCGATTGCGACAGCTTCTCGTACAACTGCAATGAAAAGTCATAGAGCCGCGCGCTTTCCGGATACAGGTAATTGGAGCGAACGATGGTGGTATTGCGGCCGGTATTGCCTCCCCCGATCCAGCCCCTTTCGAGCACCGCCACATTGGTCAGGCCGTGATTTTTCGCCAGATAGTAGGCCGTGGCCAATCCGTGGCCGCCGCCGCCGACGATGATGACGTCGTAGGCCGGTTTCGGCCGCGCCTCGCGCCACGCAGGCGCCCATTGACGATGCCGTGAGGCAGCTGCTTGCAGGAGCGTCCAGGCAGAATATTTCTGTTTCGTGTCGCGCAAAGGCTTCGGTTTAGATTTTAGCGACTATGCCAATTAGGACGCATTGGCATGAGACGGCCTCAACGGCAGACCCAAATAAACGCGGGTCAGAACATCGTTCTAATTCCGGCCCGACAATACCGAGATGACGTGCTTTTCCCCCGGCGTCACATACGTGTTCTCTCGATAGGCTACGTTGTCGCCGATCCTCACTTCCACGATGTGAGTGCCCGGTGCGACTTGCACTTCTTGGGGCTGCTTGGCGACCTCCTTGGCCTGGGCGGCCTGCACCCCGTCGACGAATACCACGGAACCCACGGGCGCGCCCACGACAACCAATTCGGTCGGATCGGGTGCATGCGGCTTGCGATGAAACCAGCTGCAGCCCGAAAGGCAAAGCAGCAAGATCACGAGGAATGCTTTCAATGGAGTACCTTGGACCGGCCGAAATAAAGAGCCTACCATGGCGTGCAGGCCTTCGATAAGTGGATGGCTGGAGCTATTCTGTGACGGGTTTTCGAACAACGGCGAAAAAATCACTTGGGCGACCCCGACGCGCGCGACGACTCCCGTTGAACCGATGACGGAGACTTGAAAAATTGACTGCCTCAGCCCCAACCTGCCCGACTCTCAGACCGGTGTTTTCTGCGCTCGGATTCGCACTGTCCCTGGCTGTCCTGACCGTCGGAGGGGTTGCCGCGGCAGCGCCGGCAGCGCCGGCAGCGCCGGCAGCGGTAGCGGCGAAAGCCGGCAAAGCGTCGCCTGAAAAGCGCATCGACGCGCTCTTCAAGGAGTGGGATTCTCCAACCACCCCGGGCGCCTCCGTGGCGGTCATCCAGCACGGCAAGCTGGTCTTCGAGAAGGGCTACGGCAGTGCGAATCTCGAATACGGCATTCCAATCAAACCCGGCACCATATTCCATGTGGCATCGGTGTCGAAGCAATTCACCGCGATGGCCGTGGTGCTGCTCGAGTTGGACGGCAAGCTTTCCATCGATGACGACATCCACAAGTATTTGCCCGAACTGCCGGACTACGGCGCCAAAATAACGCTGCGCAATCTCTTGCAGCATACCAGCGGTGTGCGCGACCAGTGGCAAACGCTGGCACTGGCAGGTTGGAGTTTGGAGGACGTCATCACGCAAGACCAAGCGCTGCGCTTGATCTTCCGCCAGAAGGAACTGAACTTTCCCCCGGGGACCAAATATCTGTATTCCAACGCAGGATTTACGCTGCTGGCTGAAATTGTCGCCCGCGTTTCCGGCACGCCGTTCCCGAAATTCTGCGCCGAACGCATATTCATCCCGCTAAATATGACGCACACGCATTTCCATCAGGATTTGACGCAGCTCGTGCCCGGCCGCGCATATTCCTATACGAAGAAAGGCGCCGGTTTCGCGGCCGCTCCGCTCAACTACGCCATCGTCGGCGCCACCAGCCTGTTCACCACCGCCGGCGATCTCGCATTGTGGCTCGATAATTTTCGCACGGCAAAAGTCGGCGGACAGGCGGGAGTGGCGCGCATGCAAGAGGAAGGCGTGCTGGCGGACGGCAGCAAGATCAAGTACGGGCTTGGCATCGCGCTCGACAGCTATCGCGGACTCAAAACGCTTTCCCATGGCGGTGCTGATGCCGGTTATCGCAGCGATGTTCTTTGGTTTCCCGAGCAGCAACTCGGTGTGGCCGTTTTGAGCAATTTGGGGAATTTCAATCCCGATGTCCTGGCGAAGTCCGTGGCGGAGGTTTACATCGGTGACGCGATGGCGCCGCAGGAGGCCAAAAAGAGCGCCGCTAACAAGTACGTGGCGATCGATGCCGGGCAACTGGAACCCCTCGCCGGCATTTATCCGCTTCCCAAAATCGACCAAACCCTCACCGTCGTTGTGAAAGATGGAAAATTGTGGGCGGCGGGCGGCCTCGAGCTTGAACTGCATCCGATCGACAGCCGCCACTTCTACTGCAAGGAGCTGCAGGCCGACATCGTGTTTTCGCCGCAAGAGCATGGCGGCATGCACGTGAAAATTTCCCAACCGGGCGCCGTCAACGAAGGCGACAGAATTCAAGCCACGGCGAGCGCCGCGGACTTGCTGTCTTACACCGGCATGTATTGGAGCGATGAGCTGGAGACGCAGTACACCTTTTTCGTCCGCGATGGCACTTTGAATGTGCGTCACGCGCATCACGGCGAGATTTCACTCGCGCCGACGGCTAAAGACCAGTTTGCCGGCAGTTGGTGGTTCGCGCCGCAAATAAAGTTCATCAGAGACACCGCCGGCAATGTCAACGGGGTGACTTTGGGCGGCGGCCGGGTCGCCCGCATTGCATTCACGCGCAAGCCGGGACCTGCCATCCAGGAAACCACGCGGTAGACTGCCGTCCCTATGCCATCAAGCCATGCCTCTGCACCGGAGCCGAAGCCCGATAAGGACGGGCGCGAAGTGGAATGGCAGCTCGCATGCACCGATCTCGGTGCCGTTCGGCGTTGGTTGAGCGACCACCGTACCGTCGATGGGCTCACCCTCGAACCGTGCTCCACGCAGCAGATCTTCGATACCTATTTGGACACGGATGACTGGCGAATTCACCGCGCGGGCTTCGCGCTGCGCGTGCGCTCCGGTTGCGGTCCAACCGAGGCCACGCTCAAGTCGCTGCATTCAGCGAGCACGGAGGTGGCAGATCGCCGTGAATTGACCGAAACGCTCGACGGTCGCGGCAACGAAACGATCCGAGATTCGAGCGGCCCGGTTGGCTCGCGCGTAGGCGCCGTGAGCGGCGCGCATGCTTTGGTGCCGCTGTTCGAATTGCGGACCTCGAGACAGAGATTTGCGATCCGCGGGGGCGCTGAGGCGCGGCAGCTCGGCGAGATTGCACTCGATGAAACCGTGATATCCCGGCCTCAGGGTGAACCGCAGGCAAGCATGCAGCGGGTCGAGGTGGAGGCCCTCACAGAATCGCACGAGCCGCTTCGATCGCTGGTCAAGACGCTTCGCAGCAACTGTGCTCTCGAGCAGTCATCCGAGACCAAGTTCGCGCTCGGACTCAAATCGGTAGGATTGGCGCCGCCCGCGCCGGAATTCGCCGCAACGAGCATAGATCGTTCCATGTCCATCGTCGAAGTTGCCATGGCGAACTTGCGGCGCTACCTCGCTGCCTGGCACCTACACGAGCCCGGCGCGCGATTGGGGGACGATCCTGAAGAATTGCACGGCTTACGGGTCGCCGGCCGCAGACTCGACGCCATCCTGCGGCAATTTCAAGCGTATCTACCGCCCGCTTTGCTGGAGATTCGCACGACGCTGAAGAGCGTGCTGAGCGCCCTGGGTCGCGCCCGCGATCTTGATGTCGCCTTGGACGAGTTGCAAAACTTCAGCCGCAAACTGCCAAAATCGGATCGGGCTGCCGTAGAACCCCTGCGAGAGCACTTGAGGTCGGAACGCCGCCGGGCGCGCGCGCAAATGTTGAGCGTTCTCGACTCGGTCTGGGTGCAGAAGAACCTGCAAGACCTGAATTCTCAACTGACCGCGCCCGGCGCCGCCGCATCGGCAGCGACGGCGCTGCAGGAATCCCCCCGGTTGATACGGCGGAGGTTCCGCAAGCTGCGCAAGCGGGCCGACCTTCTCGGGGTGAATTCCTCCACCGAGGAGTACCATCAGGTTCGCGGACAAGTGAAGAAGTTGCGCTACGCGCTGGACGCGGTGGCTCCTCTGTATGGCAAACCCGCCGTCGGGATGGTGCGCGCGCTGCGCCGCTGGCAGGAGAATCTCGGGTCGCAGCAGGACGCTGCCGTGGCGATGCAGCGCTTGAATGCTTTGGCAAGAACGCGGCCGCTGCAATTGCCGGCGCAGACGCTGTTCTTGATGGGCCGCCTGGCGGAGCGCCACCTGGGCGCTGACGCGCAGGCTCGGAAGCACTCCGCACTGGGCTACCGAAAAGTGCGGCAGAAATGGAAGAAGCTGCGGACGAAATTCGAAAAGTCGAGCGCAAGCCAGGGGCCGCCGGAGGCGCCCTGAAGCCATGCAATTGTTGATCGTCCGACATGCCATTGCCTTGCCGCGCGATCGCCGGCGCTGGCCCGGCGATGCGGCAAGGCCGCTGTCGCCCTCAGGAGCCCGGCGGGCGTGCAAGGCCGCGTCAGGGCTCAAAAATCTCTGCAAAGTGCCCGATCGGCTGCTGACCAGCCCTCTGGTTCGGGCCCGGCAGACTGCCAAGATTCTGACGGAGATCGCCGGCTGGCCGAGCGCCGAAGTGGCGCCCGAGCTTAAACCGGGGGAGGGCGCGGCGGCGGTTCTCGACTGTTGGGCAAGGTTCGCGGCAAACGGATTGCCATTGTCGGTCATCAACCCGATCTTTCGGTGCTGCTCGCGGCTTGCCTTACGAAGGATCACCGCGCCTTGCCGATCGAAATGAAGAAAAATGCGGTCGCGTGCCTGTCATTTCGGGGCAGAGCCGCGGCCGGCGGTGCGGCGCTCAAGTGGCTCGCGACACCGCGCATGTTGCGCGGCTTTCGAAAGCAATGAGGTAGCGCTCGGCTGGAACTCCAGGACGATGTTGACGCCGATCCCAGCAACGCCGCCGGCCGCGGCCGCAGACGTGAGCGCGAGCGGCAACCGGCCGACGCGATGAAAATAATCGCCGTCACCAACATCAAAGGAGGGGTCGGCAAGACGACCACGGCCGTCAACCTTTCATATCTGTGTGCCGCGAGCATCGGCCCCACGCTGCTCTGGGACTTGGATCCTCAAGGGGCCGCGACCTACACCTTGCGCGGCGATCCCGTGGAACACGCGGGTCCAAAAAAGCTGCTCAACGGCAAGCGTCATCTGCCTGAACTCATCCTCTCGACCGGATATGCCAATCTGGATCTCCTCGCCGGCGGATTTTTCCTATCGAAATTTCGACCTGCATCTCGCGGAGCGAAAGAATCCGACCGAGCGGCTTCTCAAAATGAGCCGATCGTTGCGGGACGTCTATGCAGTGCTATTTCTTGATTGCGCGCCCGGCATCTCGCTCTTGTCCGAAAATGTGCTGCACGCGGCGGATGCGATCATCGTGCCGCTGCTGCCCACGCCGCTATCGGTACGCATGTTGGTGCAATTGCAGGATTTCATTGCGCGCAAGGGCTGGACCGACTTGATACTCCTGCCATTTTTCTCGATGGTCGACCGCCGTAAGTCGCTGCACCACGACATCATCGCCAAGACCCGCGAGCGGTTTCCAACATTGCTCGCCACTGAGGTGCCGTATTCCAGCGAGATCGAGCGCATGAGTCTGCGCCGGCAGCCGATACCGGCTTTCGCCCCCAGAAGCGCGGCGGCGCAGATCTATTCGGCGCTCTGGGCCGAGTTGACGTTATCCCTCTGGCCGGGCCGTTCCCAATGAACCCACTCGTCACGAAAGTTCATGCCAGGGAAAAGCGCTGGAGCGCTGAATTCGCCGCGCTTCGGCAACTCTGTCTTGCGGCCGGGCTCAATGAGGAGCTTAAATGGGGGCAGGCCTGCTACGATTTGAATGGCGGCAACGTGGTGCTCATCCATGGCTTCAAGGACTATTGCGCCTTGCTTTTCATGAAGGGCGCTTTATTGAAGGATCCCAAACATCTCCTGGTTCAGCAAACCAAAAATGTGCGGTCTGCGAGGCAAATTCGCTTTGCTTCTCTCGCCGCCATAAACCGCCAGAAAGCGGCGCTCAAGGCCTGTATCGACGACGCCATCGCGGTTGAGAAATCCGGTGCCAAGGTGGCGAAGAAAGACGTGGGGGATTTCGAGATGCCCGCGGAGTTCCTGAAGCGCTTGGATGATGATCCGGAACTCGCGGAAGCTTTCCATGCGCTCACCCCCGGAAGGCAGAAAGGCTACCTGCTGCATTTTGCGGGGGCGAAGCAGTCGGCGACCCGCGCCGCGCGCGTAGAGAAGCACGCGCCCAGGATATTGAAAGGCCTGGGGCTCGACGATTGATTTTCTCCGCTGCGACGTGCGCTAGCGGATGAGATGCCATTCCGTCTGCCGCCCCGCGAGGTAGCGCACCGATTTGCCGTCGAACAGCGCGCCCTGCTCCAGCATGATCTGAACGCGCTGCCCGCCCCACTCGCGAAGCGATACCGCCACGTTGCCTTCGATCGCGTAGACCGTGTCCCGATGCAGCGGGTAGTCGCCGGTTCCCGGCGTCGGGCCCTGGTTGTCCCACATGCCGATCGTCGGCCCCAGCGAGTGGCCAAAGAATCCCAGTGGATGGCTGTAGGTGCTGCAGGCAAGACCGGCCGCCGCGCAGCCTTTGATCGTTGCCGCAAGAATCTGGTTGCCGGAACGCCCTTCCTGGAACGAGCCCGTCAGGATGTCCTGCCAGCGATTGCCGCCGGCGAGCGCTGCCTTGAGGCCGGGCGGCACGTCCTCTTCGTCCGCCTTGAGCACGTAGCCCATTTCCTGGGTGTCGGTGCACAGTTTCAGGTAGCAGAACCCGACGTCCGTGTGCAGCACATCACCCGCTTCAATCCGGCCTTCATCGCCGCAGTGGCCGCCCGAGCTGCCGGCTGGACAAGGCTGGCCAGCGCGCTGACGATCCACCGTCGCCATGAACCACGGCCGCAGTCCCAGCGACTCGAATCGCTCGCGGATGTACCATGCAACATCGTCAGTGGTCGTCACCCCGGGCGTGATCACGCGACCGCTGAACGCCTCGGAGATAACACCGCGCGCGATACTGTTGATGTGCGGGTACATGGCCTGCTCGGCCGGCGTGCGTGTTTCAATCCAGCGAATGACCAGCGCCTCGGCGGAGACGAGACGGTCGGCATATCCCGGCGGCAACACCTCGGTGAGCCTTTCGTGCAACGCGTGGGTCAAACCGTCCGCGGCCGGCCAGCTGCGGGAGACATCGATGCCGATCCGCTGGGGCCCGCGCTTCGCGATCATGTCGCCGAGCGCTTTCCATTGCGCGTCGAGATCGCCGCCAGACCACGCCGACTTATAGGGACCGCCGAGCGGATAACGATTTACCGCGAGGCGCTCCACGGTTCCGTCTGCCGCGCGGCTGAACACCAACATGGTGGTGCGCCGCGCGGCGAAACTCGGCTGGGGCACGAGAGTGAAATACACCGGGTCCTCGGCATATTCGCGGTTGACGACGACCCACATGTCCAGCCCCGCCTCGGCCATCAGTTTGGGCAGCAGATGATCCAGGCGTTCGGTCAGGATGCGGTTCTCCGGCTCTACACGCTCGCGCGGCGCCAGCACCGCGTAGTCGGCCGCAGTGTCGATGCGCCGCCCTTGCGCGGGCTGCGCCGATCCGGCCGGCGTCGGCCGCAACGGCCGCAGTCGCGAGCAGCAGCGCACCCAGCGTTGCGCCGCCGAGCGGAAAAAGTACGCGCAAACATCCCGCCAGAATCGCCATGTTCAGTCCCTATTCTGTTTTAGAGCTGCATCCGGCAGCAAGCCTATTTCGCAAACACTTCATGCAGCGTATCCAATGCAAGCAAGAGCGTCTTCGCCGAGACGCTTCCCATCTTCTTCGCCAACCGCACTTTGTCCACAGCGCGAATCTGATCCAGCAGAATCAAACCTTTCTTGCCCCCATGCGAGAGCGAAATCCGAAACGGCGCCGGGCGGCTCTTCGTCGTCATGGGCGCAACGATGACCGTTCGCAGGTAGTCATGCATCTCCGGCGGCGAAACAACGACGCACGGCCGTGTCTTCCTGCTTTCGCTGCCGATGGTTGGATTCAGCGCCACCAGCCAAATATCGCCGCGGCTTACCAACTCAGCTCCGCATCCGCCTCATTGGAAAACTCGCCCAGTACGAGTGAATCGTCATAATGCTCGGCGAGCTTTTTCGCTGCGGCCGCCCAACCGGCCCGCGCCGCCTTGGCTGGGCGGCGCAGCACCAGCGCGTTGCGTTCGATGGTCATTTCCGCCTGCCCTTCGAGCCCGATTTGCGCGAGCAGCGGTTTCGGGATCACGATTCCCTGTGAGTTCCCGATCCGGCGAATGGCAATTTGGGTGCGCTTCATAGTTATAACAATGTATCACCATAGAGGGGCATCCTCAAGTCGCCGGCAGACCCGCTCGGCAGGCATGGGACGGCAGGCCCCACCCGCTTCCGACAGCCACTCGGCATGCTCTCCTACGCCGTCGCCTCGGCCGTGCGTGCATAGTTTGGGCACATCAACATGCGAGGGTGAATCATGGGCATTAACAAAGATCAAGTTGAAGGGCGCGCCAAGGAAGCGGCGGGCAAAGTGCAGGAAGTGGCCGGCAAAGCCGTCGGCAGCCTGTCGGGGCAGGCGAAAGGCATGGCAAATCAAGTGGCCGGCAAAACCCAGGCGAAGTTTGGCGATGCGAAGGAGACGGTGAAGGAGAATTACCAGGACGAAAAGGCGCGGCAAGACGCGCAGCGCAAGGACGCTGATCGGCGCCCCTAGGAGCCTTGTTTGGGTATTCAGCGTGAGCCGCGTTGGCTTTGCATGAACGGACGACGCTTGGCGATCGTGGCCGCGATCAGTTGGGTCGGCGCGACGCCGGCGCTCGCCGGCGAAATGAGTTCTCCGGGTTTCACGCCCCGGCAAATCGCGCATTGCGTGATGAGGCGGCTGCGCGCAAACAGCGCAGAGTCGTTCCGCGACGCCTTCAAGAGTTGCAAAAGTCAGCTTGAATCGGCGCGTTCGGATCTGCCCGCCGATGCGGCGATGACCGCGGCTGCGCTGTCCGAGAAGCCGAAACAATAATCCAAGGCCAGCAACCCGGGCACCGGTCGCCGCGAGGCTGCGGCTAAGCGGCGATTTGTCGCCCGTCATGCAACGGCATTGCGCCGAATCACTTCGCGATACCAGTCGGCGCTCAGCTTGCGGCTGCGTTTTTGCGTCTTGAAGTCGACGTAGTGAATGCCGAATCGTTTGCCATAGCCGTCCGCCCATTCGAAGTTGTCGAGCAGACTCCACAGGAAGTAGCCCTTGATCGGAAACCCTTCCGCGGCAGCGCGCCGCAAATGCGTCAAATAATTGCGCAGGAACATCACCCTGTCGGTGTCCTCGACGCGTCCATCGGCCTCGCGGACGTCTTCGGAGGAGCAGCCGTTCTCCGTGACGTAAAGCGCGCGCGGTTTCCACAGGTCGCTGGTGTGGCGGATCGCCCAGTAGATCGCTTCCGGCCCGATGAACAACCAGGGCGATGCCATGTGCGGAAAGGAGGCGGGGCGGCGCGCCACCGCATAGCCCGCCGCGCCGTCATCGGCGCGGGCATACTCGGGTTGGTAGACATTGAGACCGACGAAATCCAATGGACTGCCGATGATCTTTAGATCATCGCTCGCCGCTTTGGGTGCGTTCGCGCCTTCGCGTTTCAGGTAGCCGTCGGTGTACTTGCCCTCCATCACCGCGGTGAGAAAGGGCGCGTTCTCCTCGCGGAAGGCACGCTTGGCCGCTTCGATGTGCTCGGCGCTTTCGATGACCGGCACATACACCTTCGGATTCTCGGCCAATCCGACCTGAGTGCCGCTCGCTGAGTGGGCGCGGATGGCTTGCACGCCGAGTCCATGCGCGAGCAGTCCATGATGACGGATCTGATTGACTTGCGCGTCCGGCAATTTCAGTCCGGGCGCGAACTGGCCGATTTTGTAGCTCAAATCGGTGAAGCACACCACTTCGTTGGTGGTCATGAAATGACGCACGCGATCCGACAACTTTTGTGCGACATAGGCGGCGTAATCGGCAAAGGCCTTGGGAGTATCGCGAGACTGCCAACCCCCGGACAACGCCTGGGGCAGGTCCCAGTGAAACAAGGTGACGTAGGGCTCGATGCCGTGCTTCAGCAGCTCATCGATGAGGCGCTGATAATAGGCGAGCCCGGCCTGGTTCGGTTTGCCGCGACCCTGCGGAAAAATGCGCGGCCAGGAAATCGAGAAGCGGTAGGCTTTCGCGCCCAGATCCTTGAGCAATTGCACGTCTTCTTTGTAAAGATGATACGAGTCGTCGGCGACATCGCCGGTTTCGCCCTGATAAGTTTTCCCGGGTGTGTGCGCGAAGACGTCCCAATTGGACGGCCCGCGGCCGTCCGCGGTTACCGCGCCCTCGATCTGATAGGCGCTGGTTGCGCAGCCCCACAGAAAATCCGGCGGAAATGACCCAGGAGGCGCCGGCGGCGCTTGGCCGCGCGCGAGGGACAGCGGCACGCCGCAGAGCGCGCCGGCCGCGCCGATTGTTTTTGCAAACTCGCGCCGTGTCAGCCGTCGGTTCATCGGTGTTTCCCCCGCCCCGCATCGATACTTGTATTTTCCTGCATGGTAGCGCTAACATCCAGCTTTAGGAAGCGTTGCCGGCTTGCGTCCTTCGACCCCCCTCGGAGGTTGCCGGCAACGCTTCCGCTTATTGAATCGCGATCTCGAAGGGACCCGCCGGCAGTCCCGACCGATCGTACAGATTGCAGATCGGCGCATCGCCCCAGCAAAAGCGTACGCGCGTGGCGTTCTCGAGGCCGCGCGCATCCAGCACCACTCGGCCGGCTTGCAGCGCTGCATCGACGAAGCGGCAGCTGCTTTGCTCCTGCGCGCACAATTCAAACGCGATAGGCCGGCTGGAGCTGTAGGTCACGAGCGAGCCATCGATGTCCCCGAGTCGCACCACGACATGTACGCCGTCGTGCACCGCGGCGCGCGGCGCGGGACCCGAGGCGCTCACAGCTTCTCCGTAAATCAGATGCCGCGCGGCGCGCGCCAGCCGCGCACCCACGGATTGCTTGTCCGGCGGATGAAGCTCGCGCGGATCGCCCACGTCGATGGTCACGGCCAGCGCGGCATGTGCATCGTTCAGCACGGCCCGGCGCTGGGCTTCGCGAAGATTCGCCCAGTCGGAAGCGGTGGGCGCCGCCGGAGCCGCGCCAAAATTGGGCAGCTCGACGATGAGGTAGGGCAAATTCGCGCTGAACTGCCGGCGCCAATCGCCCATCAGCGCGGCCAACAGTGCTTGATATTGCGCGGCCTCGCCGGCGTTGGATTCGCCCTGATACCAAAGCACGCCGCGCAGGCCGTAGGGCCCCAACGGCGCAATCATGGCGTTGTAAAGGCTGGTCGAGCCGCCGACGGATTCCCAGGGCGCGCGCGGTGGAAATCCCATGCTCTCCGGCACGAACTTGTAGCGCCACTCGCCGCCCAAGGGCACGATGCCGCCGGCGGCCAATCGCAGCATCATGTGCTCGGGCGGTCCGTACATTCCGGCCGCGCAGCAGCCGCTCGACACGTTCACAACGATGAGGTTGTCGCCGGCGCGCAGCGTGCCTGCCGGCAACTGGTATGGACGCTCGGTGCCGTAGCCAAACGAGTTGCCGATGGGTTTGCCGTTGACCCAGGTCTCATCGACCTTGTCGATGCCGCCGAGCATCAAGGTTGCCGCCCCCGCGGCCTGTGCTGCCGTCAGGAAGACATGCCGCCGAAACCACACCATGCCGTCATGATTGGCGAGCTCTGGCACGCCCCAAGTCTTCCAATCGCGCATGGGCAGCGGAACCTCGCGCCAGTCGGCGCCAGGCTCGCTCCATGGCGTCGAGCTGGCGTGCGTGTGCCACCAGTTCTCCCATATCGCGCCCAGCCGGTCGTTTCCCGCCTGTGGATCGGCCGCATACACATGCAGAAGATCCAGCGCCGCGCCGAAACCCCCCATCGCGCGCAGACCTTGCTCGCTGATCCATGGCTCGATACGCGAGCCGCCCCAGGATGAATGGATGAGGCCGAGCGGCACCGGCACGGACTTCTGCAAGTCGCGCGCGAAGTAGTAGCACGCCGCCGAAAAATCGCCGATCGTGGCGGGGCCCGCGGCGGCCCAAGCAACCGGTGCTTGAAAGTGCGTCAGCGGCTTGGGCGAGGCGGCGTGCGCCACGGTCATAATGCGGATCCGATCGTTGGCCGAATGCGCGATTTCGCCGGCGTAGTTCAACGTCCTGGTGACCGGCAATTCCATGTTCGACTGCCCGGAACACAAATACACATCGCCGATCAGAATGTCTTTGATGGATTGGCTGGCGCCGGATTGCGTCTGCACCGCGAGCGCGTACGGCCCGCCGGCGTGCATCGCCGGCAGCAGCGCATGCCAATGACCGGCTGCGTCCGCGCGCGCCTCGACGGCGTGAGCATCGATGGAGACGCTGACCCGATCCCCCGCGCTCGACTCGCCCCACACCGGTATGGGCAGGTCGCGCTGCAACACCGCATGGTCCTGAAAAATTTCATGCAACAGCGGGGGCGCCGGCGCGTCGGCGAATCCCGCCGGCGGCCTGAGGAACAACAGCAAAAGCAGGGAACGGCGGTAGATTTTCATGTCGGCTCGCAGGTCTGAATGGCGGCTCAATGACGCAGGGGTGCCGCGGTCCAGCCGGGATTGCCCGGCGCGTAAGGCGTGGAAATCGCTTCGTACTCTGCCAGGGTGCGCTGCGGCGGCGCGTAGCCTGGCGGCAGCGGACGGTTCGAAATGCTCTGGAAGTAGGCGAGGGAGGCATCGCGCCACCAGCGCGCCTCATTTTCCTGGATGGCGAGAAAGGCGGAGGTTTCCGCATAGCGCTCCGAATCCACGTATGGTGCAAGCGTCGCCCAGGTGCGGCGCATCTTCTGAACGTACTCGACACCGCGCGAGTAATGAATCACAAGCTCATCCCACAGCGTGCGTCCGGATGGCATTGGATAATCCCAACTCAGGTGATGAAACCACAGCAAATACTTTTCGGGCGTGGAATTGGGGTCGTTGAATTCGGCGGCGAGCGGTGGTGCGTATTGCGACACCGCGTTGCTCCCGCCTGTGCTGCGATCGAAACCAATGCCGTCGGCATCCGCGCGATGATAGTAGGGCGGCGTCCAATCGGCGCGCGTGCCGCCGCCCTGCCAGGGCCCGGGTCCGTAGTGATGCCCTGCCGCCATCAAGTGCGCCAATCCCAGCGGCGTCATGTAATCAACCGCCGCTTCGCGCGAACCCATCATCATTGCGACCGTCGGCGCGACGAAGCGGCCGTCGTTCGAGAAGCTCATGCGCACCCATTCCTCGGCGATGGCGCGAGAGGGGAGTTCAGGATTCCACGCCAGCCGCCCAAAAACATACCAGTTGGCCTGATCGAACTGCGAGCCGGTCCAGTTGCGCATCGCGCCGATATTCGACACGCCCGCCATGCCGTCGATTGATTTGTCGATGGTCGAGCCCGCGCCCCGGCGCCGCGTATCGAAGCGCAGCGCCTCTTCGTAGAGCGGACCCAAATAAACCAGATGAGTCGCGAAGCCGAGGTACTCCTTGGTGATTTGCACCTCGAGCATCAACCGCGTTTTCGGCATGGCGCCGAACAAGGGATGGCCGGGCTCGCGCGGCTGAAAGTCGATCGGCCCATTCTTCACCTGCAGCAGCACATTCGCATCGAACCGTCCGTCGAGCGGCGTGAACTCATCGTAGGCCTGGCGGGCGCGATCCTCATTTTGATGCGCCGAATACACAAACGCGCGCCACATCACGATTCCCCCGTGGGGCGCGAGCACAGCGGCCAACATATTGGCGCCATCGGCATGCGAGCGGCCGTAGTCCTGCGGGCCAGGCTGCCCCTCCGAGTTGGCCTTGACGAGAAAACCGCCGAAGTCGGGAATGACCCTATAGATCTCATCCACTTTATGCCGCCACCAAGAGCGCACCGCTGCATCGAGCGGGTCCGCGCTTTTGAGACCGCCGATCTCGATGGGCGCCGTGAACCGCGCGGACAAATACACTCTCACGCCATAGGGCCGAAACGCGCGCGCAAGCGCCGCAGTTTTCTCCAAGTACTGCGGCGTCAGGCTGATGGCATCGGCGTTGACGTTGTTGAGCACCGCCCCGTTGATGCCGACGGATGCACAGGCGCGCGCATAGTCGGCATAGCGCGGTCCAAGATAGCCGGGCAAGGTTTGCCAATCCCAGATCGAGGCGCCGGCGTAGCCGCGCTCGACCGTCTCATCCAGATTGTCCCAGTGATCAAGGATTCGATGCGCAAGGCGCGGCGACTCGCGCACATCGAGAGCCTCGAGCGGTTGGCGGGTTTGCATCAGGCGCAGAAAGTCAAAAACGCCGTAGAGCACGCCGATGTTCGAATTTGCTGCGATGAGCGTGGCGCGATGGCCGTGAACCTGGATGCTGCGAATCAAATAGCCCTCGGGACCCAGGGCCACGAGGTCTGCGACCGGCATGCCCCCGTCAGCCGCGGCTCCGGGGTTCATCAATACGATGGCGCCATTCCGCGTGACCCGGCTCGCCGAAGGGGGTGTCACGCCCAACAGTCCCGTCATCCCGCGCAGCAACTCTTGCGCGGCCGTGTCCGCGCCCGGCGCGGCCACCACTTCGGCGGCGACACTGCGATAGCGCGCAGCCCAGGGTGCCTCGACGGGCCGGTAGCGCAGCCACAAATCGTAGCCGTCCTCGGCGTGCGCGCTCGCCGCGCACGCCAGCAAGCACACAAAGCACCTGACGCCGATTTCTGGTAGCGCTATCATACCGGACCCTAATCCATGTGCTGCAAGTCAGCATCATAAGGCCATATCGTGATTTTGGATCCGCCTGCAACCGAAACGCTCACCCTGACCCACGGCACGGCGCGCTGCGACCTATTGCCGCAGCTGGGCGGCAGCCTCGGCGCCTGGTCGGTCGGCGGTCAGCAGATGCTGCGCACCGCGAGCCCTCGCGGCGTCGCGGCACGCGATCCGTACGCCACAGCCGGTTTCCCGCTGGTGCCGTATTCGAATCGCATCGGGCAGGGGAGCTTCGAGTGGCGCGGCGAACTGAAGGCCCTGGCGCGCAATTTTCCGCCGGAACCGCATGCCATTCACGGCGTGGGATTCGAGAAGCCCTGGCAGGTGGAATCGCGCGCGGCCGATTCGGCGCAGCTCCGGCTCACCCACCGACCGGACGCGGGCTGGCCGTGGGCCTTCGACGCGCGCCAACGCATCACCCTCACCGATGACCTGCTGATCCTGGAATTTGAAGCGGTGAACTTGGAATCGCAGCCGGTGCCGCTCGCATTCGGCCATCACCCCTACTTCCCCAGCAGCGGCGCGCGACTGACCTTTCATGCGCAAGGCGTGTGGCAGGTTGGCGACGACGGTCTGCCGAGCGAACTGGTCGCGCCCAGCGGCGGCTGGGATTTCTCGAGGGGTGCGTCCGTAGAAAGCACCGACATCGATAATTGCTTCACGGGATGGAACGGCCTGGCCATCGTAACGTGGCCGGACAAAGCGCAGGCGCTCGGAATCACCGCATCCCGGGAGCTGTCGAACGCAGTGGTATACATTCGCCGCGAGCTCGATGCCTTTTGCTTCGAACCGGTCGCGCACATCAACAATGCGCTCAACCGCAGCGACCGAGAAGCGTCGATGCCGGTGATCGCACCCGGCGAGAGTTTCGAGGCGAGCATTCGGCTTCGCGCGATCCGCCGCTAGGCGGCTCGGCAGCTCAACGGCTCGGCGGCGGCCCGTCCGAGTCGCGGCGCACCAGTGTGAAGTCGAGCAGGGCATGTTTGACGTCCTCGTCCCGTCCCTCGCGCCGCGCCTTGATCTTTTTCAGCAAGAGCAGGACCGCGGAGCGCGCCATGTCGGCGATCGGCTGGCGAATGGTCGTCAACTCAGGCCAGATCGAGCGCGAGAATTCCGTGTCGTCGAAACCGCAGACCGTCAGGCCCTTGGGCACATCCAAGCGATGCGAATGCGCAACCGCCACGGTGGCCGCACCCATGTCATCGTTGCTGGCGAAAATAGCGGTTGGCGGTTTCGCCAAGCTCAACAGCTGGTCGGCCGCCTTCAGGCCCGAACGATAGGTAAAAAGTCCTTGGCGGATCAGCGAATTGTCGATCGGAATGTCCGCTTCCGCCAGCGCCGCCTTGTAGCCGGCGAGACGCTGCGCGCTCGCGGTCTGGTCGGGGTTGCCGATGATGAAACCGATGCGCGTGTGGCCGAGCGAGAGTATGTGGCGCGTCATGGCCACCGCGGCGGCATGATCGTCGATCCGCACCGCCAACAATCCGGCCCTGGGACTCGCGCTGGCGACGGCCACCGCGAGCGCATCGGCCTTCATCAGAACCGCGTGAACGCGTTTCGAATCGCACAACGGCGGCGGCAGGATGATGCCGTCGACGCCGGTCGCGAGCAGCTCGCGCACCACGTCGTCCTCGTTGGCATCGACGTCGCACTTCTCCACCACCAGCTGCACATGGCTCAGGCGCGCCTGCTCCAGGCTGCCGACCAAAAATTCGCTCAAGAAGGCCGCGCTGGGATTGCTGTAGAGCATTCCGATGCGAACTTGTTCGGCGCCGGCCAAGGTGCGTGCCGCGAGATTGGGCGAGTACTTGAGCTTGGCGATGGCGGCCTGCACCGCCTCGCGCGTCTCCTGGCGCACGTTGCTCTCGCCGTTGATGACGCGCGACACCGTCATCGGCGCAAAACCCGCGTACGCGGCCACATCCGCGATGGTCGGCGCACCCTGTTTGCGATGCTTGGGTTTGCGGTCGTGGCGGGCGGCATGCGTTTTCGGGCTGATCTTATCGTCATTCGAGCGTCAGCTTACACTGAGGGCGGGGTCTATTTGACGCCGGCCGGGCCCTGAAAAGCAAATTCGTTGACAAAGCCGAAGGCAATCGCTCATGGTAGCGCTATCAGAAAAGCCATTGATGGACGGGGGACCCTCGATGAAAGCAGCGTTCACGCGGCTCGCGGTTCTTGCCGCCGGCCTTCGCCCTGGCCGGCGGCTCTCCCGCCGCAAGCGGCGCGCCGGCCGCCCCGTCCGGCACTCCGGTCTACAAGGACGCCGGCGCCCGCGTCGAGGCGCGGGTGGAGGATCTGCTGGCGCGCATGACTCTGGAGGAAAAGGTCGCGCAGATGCAGAGCATCTGGGAGGACAAGCGCGACGTATTCGACGCCAATCTCGAGTTCGATCCGAAGAAGATGGCGCTCAAGTTCCCGGACGGCATCGGCCAGTTCGCGCGGCCCTCGGACGCCATCGGGCCGGCATCGCCGCGACTGCAGCCCGGCCGCGATGTGCGCGGCACGATTCGGCTGGTGAACGCCCTGCAACATTATGCGGAGCACACGCGGCTCGGCATCCCCATCATGTTCCATGAGGAAGGCCTGCATGGCTATGTTGCGCTGGGCGCCACCAGTTTTCCGCAAGCGATCGCCCTTGCTTCGAGTTGGGACCCGGCGCTGGTGCGCGCCGTCAACGTGGTGACGGCGCGCGAAATGCGGGCGCGCGGCGTCACCGAGGGGCTCACGCCCGTGGTGGATGTGGCGCGCGATCCGCGCTGGGGCCGGATCGAGGAAACCTTCGGCGAGGATCCCTATCTGGTCGGCGAGCTCGGCGTGGCGGCGGTCGAAGGATTGCAGGGCGAGGGCAAGGCCGTAGGATTGGCGCCCGGCAAGGTCTTCGCCACGCTGAAACACCTCACCGGCCATGGTCAACCGGAGAGCGGCACCAACGTCGGGCCCGCACCGTATTCGGAACGCACTTTGCGCGAATTTTTCTTCCCGCCGTTCGAAAAGATCATCGACCGCACCGGCATCAGCGCCGTCATGCCGTCCTACAACGAGATCGACGGCGTGCCGAGCACCGCGAACGTGTGGCTGCTGCAAAAAGTGTTGCGCGGCGAGTGGGGCTTCAAAGGCGCGGTGGTGAGCGACTACTACGCCATCGAGGACTTGCAGCGATTGCATCATATTGCGTCGACGCCGGAGCAGGCGGCGCGCCTGGCGCTCAAAGCCGGCGTCGATCTCGATTTACCGAGCCCCGGAGCCTATGCCACGCTCACGCAACAAGTGCGCGACGGCCGCGTGCCGATGTCGAGCATCGACACCGCCGTGCGCCGCTTGCTCGCGCTCAAGTTTCGCGCCGGCCTGTTCGAGCATCCTTTCGCCGACCCCGAGCCGGCCGTGGCGCTCACCAATAATTCAGACGCACGCGCGCTCGCGCTCAGGGCCGCGCAACGCAGCATCGTGCTGCTGAAGAACGATGGCACTTTGCCGCTCAAGCTTCCCGCCGGCAAGACGCCCGTGATTGCGGTGATCGGGCCGAACGCCGCGGTGGCCCGCCTCGGAGGTTACTCGGGTCAACCGCCGGTCACGGTGTCGATCCTCGAGGGCATCCGCGCCCGCGTGGGGGCGCGCGCCAAAGTGATCTTTGCGCAGGGCGTGAAGATTACCGTCAACGATGATTGGTGGGCGGACGAGGTGCAACTCGCCGACCCGCGGGAAAATCACCGTCTCATCGGCGAGGCCGTGGCCGCCGCGCGCGCGGCGGATCAGATCGTTCTCGCCATCGGCGACACCGAACAAACCAGCCGCGAAGGCTGGGCGCCGACTCACTTGGGGGACCGCGACAGCTTGGATCTCGTCGGGCAACAACAGGACCTGTTCGATGCCCTGCACGCGCTCGGCAAGCCGTTGGTGGTGGTGCTGATCAACGGCCGACCCGCCTCCACGGTGACCATCGCCAAGCAGGCGAACGCGCTGCTTGAAGGTTGGTACCTGGGGGAGCAGGGCGGCAATGCCATGGCGGACGTATTGTTCGGCGATGTGAATCCCGGCGGAAAATTGCCGGTGACCATTCCCCGCAGCGTCGGGCAGCTGCCGATGTTCTACGACTTCAAGCCCTCCGCGCACCGCGGGTACCTGTTCGACACCACCGCGCCGTTGTATCCCTTCGGTTGGGGCTTGAGCTACACCAGGTTCGAGATCGGTGCACCGCAATTGTCGAGCGATCACATCGGCATCGACAGCTCGGTGACCGTCAGCGTGCCGGTGCGCAATACCGGCGGCCGCGCGGGCGATGAGACCGTGCAGCTCTATGTGCACCAATTGGTGGGTTCGGTGACCCGTCCCGTCAAGGAACTGAAGGGCTTCGAGCGTGTCAGTATCGCCGCCGGCGAAACCAAGACCGTGACCTTCACGCTCACCCCCGAATCCTTTCGCATGTGGAACATCGATATGCGGCGCGTGGTCGAGCCGGGCGCATTTGAGATCATGGTGGGACCCAACTCCGTGGACTTGAAGACCACCCTGCTGCACATCGGCGAATGACCGCATGCAGGCGGCGGCGCATGGCGGGAAAGCCGCCCACTTCCGGTTAGTATTGAGGAGGGATCGCCTCGACAAACAAAAAGCAGGCCGCCATGATTTCAGCATCGCCCGTTATCGGTTCCGAACCTGTCAAAACCGGCTGAAGCGCTATTTCTTCGTCGCCATGGCGGCTCTGATCCTGATCACGGTTTTCGTAGGGTTCGCGCCGAGCTTTTATCTGCGCAGTGCTTTCATCCCGATCACGAACTGTCGGTTCTGCTGCATATCCATGGGCTGGTATTCAGTGCCTGGATCATCCTTTTGCTGGCCCAAACTGTACTGATTGCCAAAGGATCGCGCCGCCTGCATCAGCGTCTAGGCTGGTTCACCGTCGGCGTTGCGGCGGCGATGCTGCTGCTCGTCTTGCTCGCAACCATCGAACAAATGCGCCGCGGCCTACCGCTCGAGGAAGCCGCTACCGACCTAGCGTTCAATATACTTGGGATCCGTCATGTTCGGGGTTCCCGTGGTCGCCGCGATCTACAATCGAAAGCGGCCCGATTGGCACAAACGCCTCATGCTGAGCGCCACCTTCGGATTGTTGGGCGCGCCAATATTGCGCCTGTTTCTGCTGACCACCAATCTTGATTTTGACCAGCCGCCAATCTGGGCTGGTGCTTACCGACTCATTCTTCTTGCCGTGTTTCGCCTACGACCTTTTCACTCGAGGCAGCATTCATCGCGCTTACGTTACGGGCTGGCGCTGTTCATCGTGAGTCAAGTCGTCCTGATGAATCTCAGCGCGTGGGGGCCCTGGCTGCTCTTCTCGCGCCGCGCGCAGCACCTGCTCGGCTAGCGCCGCTCACACCGTATAGCGGCTCACCAAGTTCTCGAGATATTCCTGGCGCCCTGATTTCGGCACCGGCGTGACATTGTCGGCGACTGCCGCGTCCGCCACCGCCGCCAGCGTGCTGCGGCCTTCGAGAATATTGCGTGCGGCAATGGTGTGCCACCCGGCGTAGCGCTGTTCGACAAACGCGGCCATTTCGCCGCCCTCGAGCATGGCGGCGGCGCCGAGCAGGCCGCGCGCGAGAATGTCGGCGGCGCCGATATGCCCATAGAACAGGTCCACAGGATCGATGCTCTGCCGCCGCACTTTGGCGTCGAAGTTATTGCCGCCGGTGGTGAAGCCGCCGCCCTTGAGCACGTAGTAAAGCGCCAGCGTGATTTCACGCAGATCGTTCGGAAACTGATCGGTGTCCCAGCCGTTTTGGGGATCGCCGCGGTTCATGTCGATCGAGCCGAAGATGCCGTAATCGATCGCCATGGCGATCTCGTGTTCGAAGCTGTGGCCCGAGAGCGTCGCGTGGTTCGACTCGATGTTGACCTTGACCTCTTTTTCGAGCCCGTGGTGCAGCAGGAAACCGTAAATCGTGTCCACGTCGAAATCATATTGATGCTTGGTCGGCTCATGCGGCTTCGGCTCGATCAAGATCGAGCCCTTGAAGCCGATCTTGTGCTTGTGTTCCACAACCATGGAAATGAACCGGCCGAGTTGATTTTTCTCCTGGCGCAGATTGGTGTTGAGCAGCGTGTCGTAGCCCTCGCGTCCGCCCCAGAGCACGTAGTTCTCGCCGCCCAGGCGTTGCGTCGCTTCGAGGCAGTGGCGCACCTGGGTAGCGGCGAAGCGGAACACCTCCGGATCGGGATTGGTCGCGCCCCCCGCCATGTAGCGGGGATGGCTGAAGAGGTTCGCAGTTCCCCACAACAGTTTGATCCCGGTCGTCGCCATTTTGGCCTGAATTTTGTCGACCATGATGTGCAGGTTGACGACGTGTTCACGAATGTTGTGCGCCTGCGCCATGACGTCGACGTCGTGAAAGCAGAAAAACGGCAGCCCCAGGCGCGCGAGGAATTCGAACGCTTCGTCGAGCTTGTGATCGGCGGCGGCTTGATTCAGCGGGCCGCCGTGCCAGGGGCGGTTGAAAGTCCCGGCGCCGAAAATATCGGTCCCTTCCCAATTGAAGCTGTGCCAGTAGCACACCGCCATGCGCAGGTGTTGTTCCATGGTCTTACCGGCGATGACGCGCTTCCTGTCGTAGTAGCGGTAAGCCAGCGGGTTTTGCGATTGCGGTCCTTCGAATTGGATCGGGGCGATGTCGCCGAAATATGAGCGCTTCAAGGGCGTGTCTCCGCAAATAGACTTTTGAGGTTTTGGTACAGGGCGCGATAACGGCGCAGCGATTCCGAATACTGATCAGCGAGGCGCTCGTCGGGCTCGACCACATGCAAGATCGGCGGCGGCTTACACACATCCTCGATGCTCGCACGTTCTTTGCCCATGCGCGCGAGCCGCGCGGCGCCATAGGCGGGTCCATTGGCACCGCTGTCGCGATAAATCAACGGACGGCGCAACGCCGAACTGATGATTTTGCCCCAGTAGAGTGAGCGGGCGCCGCCGCCAATCACCGAAATCGAGTCCATTCTGCCGCCGCCGGCGAGCAGCGCATCCAGACCATCGCGAAAAGCAAACGCGACGCCTTCCAGAACCGCTTGCGCGACGTGCGTCGCGGAGGACTCATGTGTGAGTCCGAACAGCACGCCCTGCGCATGCGGATCGTTGTGCGGCGTGCGCTCGCCCGATAGGTAGGGCAGGAAAATTTCCGTATCGCTCGGCCTGCCGCGCGCTTCGGCCGCCGCGAACAGCGCGCTCGCCGGGCCCAATCCGCACAGGCGCGCGGCCCAATCGACGCAGCTCGCCGCGCTCAATATGACCGACATCTGGTGCCAGCGTCGCGGCAGCGCATGGCAGAAGGTGTGGACGCCGGCCTCTGGGTTCGGCCGATAGTCTTCATTGGCGAGAAACAGCACACCGGAGGTGCCCAGCGACAGGAAGGCATCGCCCTCGCGTACCACGCCGACACCGATCGCACCGGCGGCGTTGTCGCCGCCGCCGGCGACCACCGGCACGCGCGCCATGCCCCAGGCTTCGGCAATTTCCGCCCGCAGCTCGCCGGTGATTGCATTGCCTTCCGAGAGCGCAGGCATGTGCGATTCATTGAGGCCCGTGGCCGCCAGCATCGCCGGCGACCAGCGCCGCTGTGCAACATCGAGCCACAGGGTCCCGGCGCTATCCGACATGTCCGAGGCCGCCTCGCCGGTCATGCGCAGCCGGACGTAGTCCTTCGGCAGGAGCACCAGCGCGGTTTCGGCGAAGATCTTCGGCTCGTGCCGCCGTACCCACAACAGTTTCGGTGCGGTGAATCCCGGCATTGCGCGGTTGCCGGTGATTTTGGTCATTTCGGGCACCGCGGCCTCGAGCTCCGCGCATTGTTCGGCGCTGCGCCCGTCATTCCACAAAATGGCCGGTCGCAGGGCCCGCCGTTGTTGATTGAGCAGCGTGGCGCCGTGCATCTGGCCGGTCAGCCCGATGGCACGCACGGCCGCGCGCGCCGGCAGCCCCAGGCCGCTGACCGCATTATTGGCCGCGGACCACCAATCGGCGGGATTCTGTTCCGACCACAACGGCTGTGGCCGCGAGACCTCGAGCGCCGAGTTCGCCTGATCGACTACACTGCCGCTGTCGTCAATCACAACGGCCTTCACCGCCGAGGTGCCTATGTCGATGCCGAGATACATCAGGTGAGTCGCAACCTTTAGGAAATAATTCTGGTCGGAATGTACGGTAGCGCTATCATTCTATGCCGGATTTGGGTGGCAGCACCAACAAAAGAACGCAAAGCAGGGCAGCCGCGCCGCGGCTCCAGGGGAGAAACAGATTGAGCGACCATCGCGATGCATCGACCAACATGCCGCTGATTGCGGCCATCGTCGGGGTCGCCACCATCGGCGGCTTCATGTTCGGCTACGACAGCGGCGTCATCAACGGCACCCAGGAAGGACTCAAGAGCACCTTTAACTTGAGCGAGGCCTGGCTCGGCATCACGGTGAGCGCCTTGCTGCCGGGCTGCGCGGTCGGCGCTTTTGTCGCCGGGCGTTCGGCGGATCGCTTCGGCCGCCGGCGCGTGATGTTGGCGGCCGCGATGCTGTTCATTTTGAGCGCGCTCGCCTCGGGCGCGGCGGCCTCTGCGGTCATGATGATACTGGCGCGCTTCGCCGCCGGGGTCGGGGTGGGCGCCGCGAGCGTGCTGTCGCCCGCCTACATCAGCGAAGTGACGCCGGCGAGCATGCGCGGGCGGCTCTCGAGCGTGCAGCAGATCATGATCATCGCCGGACTCACCGGCGCATTTCTGGGAAATTATTTTTTGGCGCACGTCGCCGGCCGCTCCACCGAAATTCTATGGCTGGGATTTGCCGCGTGGCGCTGGATGTTTTGGATGCAGGTCGTTCCGGCGAGCATTTTCCTGCTGACCTTGTTGCTCATTCCAGAAAGTCCGCGCTATCTCGTGGCGCGCGGGCGGCAGGAAGAGGCCCTCTCGGTGCTGACGCGTTTGTTCGGCGGTGTCACGGCCGCGACCAAAGCCCTGGAAATCAAGGGTTCCCTGGCGGCTGACCATATCCCGAGCCTATCGGATCTGATCGACCGCCGCACCGGCCGCTGGCGCCGCATCGTTTGGGTCGGCATCGGGCTCGCGACCTTCCAGCAGCTGGTGGGCATCAATGTGGTGTTCTATTACGGCGCGGTGCTGTGGCAGGCGGTGGGTTTCAGCGAGGCGGATTCGCTCAAAATCAACATCTTGAGCGGCACGCTGTCGATCGGCGCCTGCTTGCTGGCCATCTTCTTGATCGATCGCATCGGCCGCAAGCCCTTGCTCATGATCGGCTCGATCGGCATGGCGCTCACTTTGGCGGCGCTGACGGTTGCCTTCGCCACCGGGAACCTGAGCGGCGGCACACTGCATTTGGCGCCCACTGTCGGCCGCGTGGCCCTCATCAGCGCCAACCTCTACGTGATTTTCTTCAACTTGAGCTGGGGCCCGGTCATGTGGGTGATGCTGGGCGAGATGTTTCCCAACCAGATCCGCGGCTCAGGCCTGGCGGTCAGCGGCGCGGCGCAGTGGAGCGCCAATTTCTTGATCAGCGTGAGCTTTCCGGTGCTCGCAAAATACATCGGCCTTCCCATCACCTACGGTTTCTACACCGCTTGCGCGTTCATTTCGATTCTGTTCGTCATGAAAATGGTGCATGAGACGCGCGGCCGGGAACTCGAGGACATGATCGGGTAGTCCGGAAAGCCGGCCCGGATCCCCGCGCCTGCGATCCCGCGAGCCGGGGCGTGGCGGCGGCGCAACCGCCGGCCGCTTTCCAAAAGCGGCTTTACAAGGTGCTTTTCTGATATATGTCGCCTCATTGGTAGCGCAACCACAAAATGATTGCCAAAGGTAAAAAATAGTGGTTAAGATGGTAGCGCAACCATTAAAGGGGTAGCGCCGACTGACAGCGCTATCGACAAATAGATCGAGCTTCGGGGAGTTTGCCAATGAGCCGAAAGACACGGCGGAATGCGTCCAAGAACGATACCCAAAATTTGACCCTGCGCGCGGCAATCCGCCGCTTGACCACCGCCCGGATGGGTTTATCCGGCCTGGCGCTGGGGTCGATGGCTTTCAGCGGCCAGGTGTATGCGGCAGCCGCTGACAGCAACGCGACGGACAGCGACCTCACAGAAATTGTGGTGACCGGCATTCGTGCCTCGTTGCAGAAGAACCTGGACATCAAGAAAGAGTCCGACGGCATCGTTGACGCCATCTCTGCCGAGGACATCGGCAAATTCCCCGATTCGAACCTCGCCGCCGCGATGGAACGAGTCCCCGGCGTGACGGTGACCCGCTCAGCGACGACGCTGACCGGCACCGGCGGGACCTCGACCACCGGCGATCCGACGCAAATCACGGTGCGCGGATTCGGTCCGCAGTTCAATGAAACCCTGTTCGACGGCCGCCAGGTGCCGATCGCGATCGGCAATGTCACGCGCGGCTTCGATTTCGGATCGATCGGCTCCGAGTTCGTCAGTCAGGTGGATGTCTTGAAGACCCCCGACGCCACGCTCTCGAGCGGTGCCATCGGTGCGACCATCAATATCAAGTACCCGAAGCCTTTCGATCACCCCGGCATGCAATTGGCGGGCTCGCTCTCGGGCACCGACGTAACCGGCGACAACAAAATCACGCCGAACGGCAGCCTGTTGTTCAGCGACACTTTCGCGGACGATCGCTTTGGTATTTTGGCCGACGTCGGCTATTCAGACACCAAGGTGCGCGCCAACCACATCAACATCCAAGGTTGGGAAGGCGGCAATCCGGCCGCGGGCGGCGGATTGGTACCCTGTCAATTGAAAGGGCAGACCTGCGCCGTTGCGCCGGGCTCGGCCGGCAGCCCGCCCCCGAGCATCAACGATTGGTTCATCCAGGACTACGGCATCTATCAGGAACACAACGACGACAAGCGCGTCGGCGGCCGCTTCGTGCTGCAGGCGAGGCCGGTGGACGGCCTGGAAATGACCCTCGACGACAATTACGCCAAGGAAACACTGGTCCAGCTGCAGCAGGGTTTCAGCGCGTGGTTCAACAACACGGGCTTGACGAATGTTGTGCAGGCAGCCGACGGCACGGTGACGAGCTTCTCGCAGCCGGGCACGCCGACCGATTTTCAAGCGCAGATCAACCAAGCGGTGACCACGACCAATACCCTGGGGTTCAACGTGAAGTGGGATGCGACCGCGCATACCACGTACATGTTCGACGCCTATAACGCCGTTGCCAAACTCAATCCCGGCAACCAAGCCGGTATCGACGCGGATGTTGGCTATGGGAACGGCCCGAACGCGACCTCGCTCGGCATCGTCGTCCCCGGCGGCCACAACCTACCCTATCCGACCGGCTTTGGGCCGGGCGGCGATGCTGCGAATTTCGCGAACCCCGCATACATCGGTTCGCACGTGCTGGTGGAGTCCTACAACCAGAACACCGACGAAATCAACCAGTTGAAGCTGGAAGGCAGCTGGCACAACGATCAATTGAAATTCAAGTACGGCGTGCAGTTCACGCGCGATGCGGAAACCTTGCGCGCATTTACCGACCTGCCGTACACCTGGCAGATGTATGCCGGTTACGGACCGCCGCCGGTCGGATCCGGCGGCGTCGCGCCGATACCGGCGAACCTGATCTCCAGCACCTTCAGCACCGGCTCGGGTTTCATCAACGGCTGGGGCAACGGCGGCAATCTGCCGCCGAACATCATTGCCGCCAACGGCTATGCGATCTTGAATTACCTGCAGGGATTGAACGGCGCGGGAATGAACGTCGGTGCGTGCAGCAACTTGGCCGGCGCCACGCCGTGCACCGGCAAGTACATCATGTACCAGAATCTCGGCGGTTCCCAGGACGTCACCGAGAGCACGGTGTCGCCGTATTTGAGCATGTCGTTGAACGAAAAGATCGAGGACATGCCCTTGAAGATCAACTTCGGGGCGCGCCTCGAGTCCACGCACGTGATCTCGGCCGGCATCTCCAGCTTGCCGGTGGGTCAGCTCACCATCGTGCCGACCGACCATACCGCCTACTCGTTCACTCCCAGCCCGCCCATTCCAATCAGCACCGAGAGCAACTACCGCTATCTGTTGCCGAACTTGGATCTGGGCTTGTTCGTGATGGATAACCTCAAGTTGCGCTTCGACGCCTCGCGGACCCTGACCCGTGCGCCCTTGGGCGACCTCACCCCGGATCTGAATGTCCCGGCCGGTCAGCGCGTGGGCGGACTCAACGCCACGGGCGGCAACCCGACTTTGCTGCCGTACCTGTCGGACAATTTGGATTTGGGTGCGGAGTGGTACTACGCGCAGAACTCTTATGTCTCGGTGGATGCCTTCGTCAAAGAAGTGACCAACTTCGTGGTCGGCGGCACGATTACCCAGCAGATCAACGGCGTGACGCTGCCCGGCGGCGCACCGGCGATTTTCAGCGTCACCTCGCAAATCAACGGACCCTCGGCCGAGGTGCGCGGCATCGAATTGGCGTGGCAGTACACCATTGGCGACACCGGCTTCGGCTTCCAGACCAACGCCACCTTCGTGGGTACCAACAAGCCGTACGATCCCAACAATCTCAGTCAGTCTGAATTCGCGGTGACCGGGCTGGCCAATTCCTACAACTTCATCCCGTTCTATGACAAGTACGGGTTCCAGGCGCGCGTTGCGGTCAATCATCAAGCATCGTTCTTGAACAGTTTCGGGCAGATCCAGAACAATTCGCAATTCGGCATCGAGCCCACCTTCGTGAACGCGGCCACTTATGTGGACTTCAGCACCAGCTACCAGATCAACAAGCACTTCAGCGTCTATTTCACGGCACTGAACCTCACCGATCAGGTGTATAGCACGCATGGTCGCTTCCCCGAGCAAACCCTGGACGTGGTCGACACCGGGCGGCAGTTCACGCTCGGAGTTCACGCGAAGCTCTAAAGAATCCGTGCGATAGTGATGAGCGATTCCAAGGGCCGCCTCCGGCGGCCCTCGGTTCCGGCCGGCGTCACGGTCCGCTTATTTTCATAAAAGTCGCAGCGCTTGCGCTAAGCTATTTGACGCCATGACCGCACTCCCTATCCGCAGCATCGCCATTGTGGGCGGCGGCACCGCGGGCTGGATGACGGCCGTGAGCCTCGCGAAGTTCTTCAAGGCGCCGAATGTGCGGGTACGCCTGATCGAGTCCGAGCAAATCGGCACCATCGGCGTGGGCGAGGCAACGATCCCGCCCATCATGCATTTCATACGCGGGGCAGGGATCGACGAGAACGACCTGGTCCGCAAAACCCAATCGACCTTCAAGCTGGGCATCGAATTCAAGGACTGGACGCGGATCGGCCACAGTTACCTGCACCCTTTCGGGCAAACGGGTTTCGACTTGGGGCCCGTCGCCTTCTCGGCCTACTGGCTGAACGCTTTTCGGGAGGGAAAGGCCGCCAGGCTCGAGGAATATTCGCTGGAGGCGATGGCGGCTTACGCTGCGAAATTCATGCGGCCGGTACCAGCCGCCAATTCGCCCTTGGAAAAAATCACTTACGCCTTGCACTTCGACGCCTCGCTGTTCGCGCGATACCTGCGCACCATCGCCGAGGCGAGCGGCGTGCAGCGCACGGAAGGCAAAGTCAAGGCGGTAGCCTTGCAGTCGGACAACGGCTTCATCCGCGCCCTCACCCTCGAGAGCGGCGAACAGGTGGAGGCCGACCTTTACATCGATTGCTCCGGCTTTCGCGGCTTGTTGATCGAAGGCGCATTGCACACCGGATACGAACACTGGAATCGTTGGCTGCCCTGCGATCGAGCCGCGGCGGTGCCCTGCGAACGCACCGACGCGCTGTCCTCCTATACGAGGGTGACGGCGAAGGCCGCAGGCTGGCAGTGGCGCATCCCCCTGCAGCACCGCATCGGCAACGGCTACGTTTACAGCAGCAACTTCATCAGCGATGAAAAGGCGCAAGAGGAGCTTTTGTCGAGCATCGAAGGGCGGGCGTTCGCCGAACCGCTCAAGCTGCAATTTGCCACCGGCCGCCGCAAGCGCTTCTGGAGCAAGAACTGCGTGGCAATCGGCCTGTCGGCCGGCTTCCTGGAACCGCTGGAATCCACCAGCATCCATTTCATCCAGCGCGGCATCGCGCTGCTGCTGAGCTACTTCCCGGACCGCAATTTCAACACCGCGGACATCGATCGCTACAACAAGATCGTCGCGAGCGAATACGAGCGGGTTCGGGACTTTTTGGTGCTGCATTACTCTTCGACCGAGCGGGACGACAGCGAAATTTGGCGCTATTGCCGCAGCATCGACAAGCCCGACACCTTGAGGGAACGAATCGGATTGTTCCAAAGCTTCGGCCGGCTGATCCGCGAAGACAACGAGCTGTTCCCGATGCAGAGCTGGCTATATGTCTTGGTCGGCCAAAATATCATGCCGCAGCACGCCGATCCGCTGGTGAGCATATTGGATCCGCGGCAGGTTGTGGATAATCTGAGCAACATCCGCAGCGTCGTGCGGCAATGCGCCGCGGCCATGCCGAAGCATGAGGACTTCATCAGTCAAAACTGCGCGGCGCTGCCCGCGGCCGTGGGATAATTCGCGCATGACTCAAGCCCTTCAAAGAGTCGTCATCGTCGGCGGCGGCACCGCCGGATGGCTGACCGCAGGCATTATTGCTGCGCGTCATCAAGGGCGCATGAAGGCGGGCTTCTCGGTCACTCTGATCGAGTCGCCCAATGTGCCCATCATCGGCGTGGGCGAGGGCACATGGCCGACCCTGCGTGCGACGCTGGAAAAGATGGGCGTTTCGGAAACGGACCTCTTCCGCCACAGCGATGCCGCTTTCAAGCAGGGTGCGAAATTCGCCCGCTGGACCACCGGCGCGGACGACGATCGCTACTATCATCCCCTCATGCTGCCGCAGGGCTTCACGCAGCTGAACCTGGCCCCGCATTGGTTGACCGGCACCAAGGGCAGGAATTTCAGCGAATCGGTCTGTCCTCAAGAGCAGCTGTGCGAGGATGGACTGGCGCCCAAGATGATCACCACGCCGGAATACAAGGCGCTCGCCAACTATGCCTACCATCTGGACGCCGGCAAGTTCGCGCCCTTCCTGCAGAAACATTGCACGGACAAGCTCAATGTGCGGCACGTGCCGGCGGATGTTGTGAGCGTAAATCAGAGCGAGTCGGGCGACATCACCAGCGTGGCCACGAAACAAGCGGGTGAAATTGCCGGCGATCTGTTCGTGGATTGCAGCGGATTCTCGTCCTTGCTGCTCGGCAAGACCCTGGGCGTGGGCTTCAAGGATTGCAGCGATGTCTTGTTCTGCGACACCGCATTGGCGCTGCAAATACCCTACGACACCCCAGATGCGCCCATGGCCTCGCACACCATTTCGACCGCGCAACCGGCGGGCTGGATCTGGGACATCGGATTGCCGACGCGCCGCGGCACCGGCTATGTGTATTCGAGCCGGCACAGCAGCGAAGAGGAAGCTCGCGAGACGCTGCTGCGCTACGTGGGACCGGGGCACAAAGACCGCGTGGCGCGCAAAATCTCCATCCGTTCGGGACATCGCGAGACCTTTTGGAAGAACAATTGCGTCGCCGTGGGACTTGCCGCGGGCTTTCTCGAGCCGCTCGAGTCTTCCGCCATCGTGCTCATCGAGCTGTCGGCAAAATTGATTGCGGAGCAGTTGCCGGCAAACCGGGATGTCATGGACATCGTCGCGGCCCGCTTCAATGAGGTGAACCATTATCGCTGGGGCCGCATCATCGACTTCCTTAAATTGCACTACGTGCTCACGCGACGGCAAGAGCCGTTCTGGCGCGACAATCTCGACCCGCACTCGATCCCCGAGCGCTTGCAGAACCTGCTGCACCTTTGGAAATACCACGCGCCTTGGTTTTTCGATGAGTTCGACCGTCTCGAGGAAGTGTTTCCCGCGGCGAGCTATCAATATGTCCTGTACGGTATGGGATTCCGGACCGAAGTGGGTCCGATGGACAATGCCGACACCGAAGCGACCGCGGCGCGGCTGCTGCGCGAAAATGCGCTCATGACCCAAAAGCTGCGCTCGCAGCTGCCGAAGAACCGGGATCTGCTGCGCAAGATTCAGGAACACGGGCTGCAGCGCATCTAGATGAATTCAAAATGACGCACATCGTGGTTCTCAACAATCTCGTGCACCGCACCGTGCGCGTGCAAGCCGAGGCGGCCGCGAAATTCGGCGACAATCAGCGCTTCGTGCAAGTCGTGGTCACCGAGTTTTCCCTGTTGCTGCCCCACTATCCCATTTTGTTTTCCAAGGACGCCGACACGGGCGCTTTCTTTTGCGGCGCCATGCTGGGGATCGACGAAGGGGAGAACCTTTTCTTGAAGGAGGGGGGCGCGGGCCATGAGGGTTATCGCCCGCTGAATCTGCAAAGGGCGCCGTTCTTCGTCGCGGGCGATGATTTGGCGATCGATTTGGATCACCCGCGGGTCGGCGCCGACTCGGGCCAAGTTTTGTTCAACGACCGCGGCGAACCGACCCCTTATCTTGAAAGCATCAAAGCGGCGTTTCAGCAATTGAAACCCGGCATTGAGATGACCAAGCGCTTCATCGAGACGTTGTTGAAGCTCAATCTGCTGGAGCCGGTGGACATCGTTCTAGGCTTCGACGACGGCTCCAAACGAAACCTCTCGGACCTGTATACCGTCAATCAAGAGGTCTTGAGAATGCTGCCGGACGCCTCCGTGGTCGAACTGTTTCGGCGCGGCTATCTGCAATTGATTTATCTGCTCATTGCCTCGCTGAAGCAGATTCCCGTATTGGCGAAGAAGAAGAACGACCGCTTTCTTGCCGCCTGAGCGCGTGGCTGTTGCATCCCGCATGTCGCAAAGTCCACGCAGCATCGATGCCTTGGACCTAGCGGGTCCCGAGCAATTCTTGTGCGACGTGGTGGAACCCTGCCGGCCGGTGGTGCTGCGCGGGTTGGTAAAGGCCTGGCCTATCGTCGCGGCGGCCCGGCTCTCGCCAGCGGCGGTCCGGGATCACCTCAAACCGTTGGATGCCGGCGGCGAAATCGAGGCGTTTTTCGGGGCTCCGGCGATCGCCGGGAAGTATTTCTACACCGAGGATCTAAAGAGCTTCAACTTCGAACGCCGGCGCATGAAATTCCTTGCCGCGCTCGAGGCCATCGTCTCCTCGGCCGGCGCGCCGGGTGCGCCGTCGATCTATGTGGGCTCGGTCCCGACCAGCGAGTTCCTGCCGCGATTCGCCGCCTTGAATCCCATGCCGTTGGTGAATCCGGGTGTGGGCCCGCGGGTCTGGATCGGCCATGCCGCGAATATTTCTTGTCACTACGACACCGTTGACAACTTGGCCTGTGTGGCGGCCGGACGCCGGCGCTTCACGCTGTTCGCGCCGCAATTGATCGACAAGCTCTATGTGGGTCCCATCGACAACACCATGGCCGGGCAGCCGGTGAGCCTGGCGGCGTCGTACGGCGCCGACGCCCATAAATATCCTCTCTTCGAACAGATCAAGGATCAGTCGCTGATCGCGGACCTCGAAGCCGGCGATGCGCTGTATTTGCCGAAGCTCTGGTGGCACAAAGTCGAATCGACCGCGCCCTTCAATGTGCTGGTGAATTATTGGTGGGACGCGTTTCGCTCAGGTCCCGACGCGCCCTATACCAGCATGCTGCTCTCCATGATCACGATTGCCGAGCGGCCGCCGGCCGAGCGGCAAGCGTGGAAGGCCTTCTTCGATCACTACGTGTTTCGCGACCGCGGCCATCCGTTGGCGCATCTGCCGGCCGAGCAGCATGGCCTGCTCGGTTCTCTCAAAGAAAATTACGGCAAGGTGCGCGCGCGTGTGATGCATTTGCTGCGCGGCGGCTAGGAGCCTGTCAACGAAGTTTGAACTGTCGGATCATGTTGTCCTGGATTTGGGATCTTGAGAGCGACCGTCCCAATCCGGTGTTTTTGTAATAAAGCCCTTTCAAGAAAGCCAAATCACCCGCCGTTATTGCCGTAGGTTTTTCACGCGTTCCGCAGCTCGAGGACATCAGATCCAGAATGCTCGGCAACGGATCGCAGTGGTCCGGCGATTGTGCAACTGACAAGGTCAACATCGCCAAGTAGTCGGTGATCGCCCCGATGCTGTAGCCGACGGCTTTGCCGGTGTCGACAACCAGCATGACGACGCCGATGCCGGCTCCGCCGCCATTACTGCCCAAGTGCGTCCCGAGAGTGGCGCTTGGCGCGTATTGCTGCGTGATCTGCGGCCAAATAGGCAGAATATTAAACCCGACCAGATTCAGATCAGTAGTCAAGACAGCGCTTCCGCCGCCTGTTGTCAGGTACCAACCCTGAATCGCGTGGCCGCTTTTGAACGCTATCAGGTCCTTACCCCCGCCGGCGTATCTATTCTGAAAGATAGGTGATTCCGCCCATTTGACGACGGCGTCCATTTTTTCCTGGGGCCTGTTGGTGAAGGAGATCTGCACGGTTTCCTTGCATTGCGGATCCGACTCTACGGGTGCACCGACGTATGTGGCAAGCGCGCGCAGCCGTGCCGTGACATACGCATTCTGTTCCGGTTTGAGCCCAACGGTCTGCGGGCAAATGCTCTGCTTGCCCCCGCGCCAACGCGCGAGGCTGCCTGTCACACCGGTACTGAAATAGTGGACAGTGGCGTGGTGCGCGATGAATTGAGGAAGGCTGTCTCCTACCAACTCCTTATCGGTCGGAGATTGCGGGTCCGTTACGGTTACGTCGTATGTTTCCGGCGATGCGCTTGCATTGACTGGGGGCGCGGTTTGTTCGGACTGGGTATCGCGCGTGCCAGCCGCTTGCGCCGAGGCGTCCGACCCGGGCGCGGCTGCCAGCCATCCCATCGTCACCACAAACGCGATAAATCCTCGTTCCATGGTCGCTTTGGCTCCTATGGGCATTATGCTACGCCTGAAAGCTTATAATTCAACCGCCAGCACAAGCGTTTCAAGGTCGAGGAGAGGCCATGCAATCGATACCGGTCGGGGCCCTGGGATCGTTCAGTCTCGTTGTGGAACCTGAACACCTCGCCAGTCGTTTCAAAGATGCGACGTTACCTCCGGTCCTGGCGACACCCATCATGATCATGATGATGGAGAACGCGGCGCTGAATGCGATCAAGCCGTTTCTGGACGCGGGCGAAAGCGCGCTCGGCACGCGCGTCGATGTGCGGCACCTCGCGGCGACGCCCGCTGGCCGTCGCGTCACCGCGGAAGCCACGGTGACGCAGGTTGAGGGGCGGCGCATTGAGTTTGCCGTTCGGGCTGCTGACGCAACGGAAGAGATTGGAGTCGGCACCCATGAACGTGTGGTGATAGAGTTGCGAAGGCTGTCTGAACGGATGAAGAGCAAGTTCGTTCAAATGTAGACCGGGCAAAAAGAGGGTCTTGGCATAATTCAGCTTCCGCTCCCCATTTTGGAGATCCACATAAAATGCGCGGCAATCCGGGATTTAGTCGTAGGGATGTACTCAAGATGGCTGGCGCGGCCGCCGTCTCGAGTGTCCTGTCGATCGCAGCAAATGTTGTAGATGCAGCCGACGACAAGAAAATGAAGATCGGCATCATCGGGTCCGGACATGTCGGCAGCGCGCTTGGCGGCGTTTGGGCCAGGGCCGGCAATGAGGTGATGTTCTCATCGCGAAATCTCGAAAACGACCGGAAGCTGGCTGCCGAGGTGGGAGCCAATGCGCGCGCCGGCACGCCGCCGGAGGCTGCTGCGTTCGGACAGGTAATCCTGTTGGCGGTTCCCTACAGCGCTTTCCCCGATCTCATTAAGACCCTCGGCAATTCGCTCAAAGGAAAGGTCGTCATCAATGCGAGCAATCCTTTCCCGCAACGCGATGGCGAGATCGCCACTCGAGCACGCGAGGAAGGAGCCGGAAACTTCGACGCACACCTGCTGCCGGGCGCGCTCGTGGTTCGTGCGTTCAACGCCGTACCCGCGGCGCGCATGGCGAGCGCACACGAAGATCCGGGAAAGATCGGCATGCCGATCGCCGGCGATAAGAAAGCCTTTGAAATCGCTTCGCGCCTCGTCCGAGAGGCAGGTTTCGAACCGGTCGTCGTCGGCGGACTCGATATGGCAAGATATTTGATGCCGGGAACGCCGCTGGCCGGTGAGCGCACGCCCGAGCAAATTCGCAGCATCGCCGCGACGCTCAAGCCCTGACGCGAACTTCGCCGATACGCATGCAGAGGCTCCTGAGCAAGACGATCGCGAATATCCGATTCAAAGCAAAACTCTTGCGGCCTGCGGATGCTCGCGTTGGAAGCTGGAGCTTTCTCATCCTGCCAAAGCAGGTGAGCGCGAAGCTCCCCACCCGGGGTCAGACGACTGTAAAAGCCAGCATCAATGGTCACCCCTTTCGGGCCACGCTCGAGCCCGACGGTCAAAAAGGACATTGGTTCAAAGTGACTTCGAAGATGCGCGCAGCCGCCGCTGTCGAGGCCGGCGAACGGGTTGCTCTCGAAATCCTGTCGACCGATGCGAAATCGGAGGCTTCGGTTCCTGCGGATCTGCGCAAGGCTCTCGCGGCGCTGCCGCAGGCGCGAACGGTGTGGTCAGATATCACGCCGGCTGCTCGCAGGGACTGGATCCACTGGATTAAATCGGCCGCGCGATCAGAGACTCGCGCGCGCCGGATCCACAATGCCTGTGAAATGTTGGCCGCCGGCAAGAGACGCGTGTGCTGCTTTGACCGCTCAGGTTTTTATAGCAAGAGTTTCTGCGCTCCCAAAGCGGCGGATTAGAGGACGCCAGCGCGAAGCGCCGCGCGCTGAATCCGGGACGATTCGGTGTTTTCCCGGGACGCAATCGATGAGGCGCGGTATGGATAGACTTGCAGTTGATATTAGTATTAACGCAATAACGCCAGTAGTAATAATCGACGCCCCTTGTTCTCACCGGGGCGCAGCCGGGAGTGAAGTTTCATGATCCGCACGGTCAACCTGGCGATTCTCGCCCTTGCGCTCATCGCGCTCACCTCCTTCGGCTCCGTGCAGTCGGCATGCGCTGCGGACACTGCCTCGAGCGCCGCGGTTTCTGGTCACTTCGACCCGGATGCCGCAACCGCGGCGTATCTGGCCACCATGACACCCGCTGCGCGGGCTCGGTCGGACGCCTACTTCGAGGGCGGCTATTGGCTCGTGCTTTGGGATTTCGTCATCGGAATTGTGCTTGCTTGGGCCTTGCTGGGTTGGCGCATCTCGGCGCGGATGCGGGACTTTGCGGCACGCGTGACCCGTTTTCGCTGGGCGCAGACCGCACTCTATGCCATGCAGTATTTTATTCTCACCACGCTGCTCACGTTGCCCTGGGCAGCCTATGAAGGCTACGTCCGCGAGCGCCAGTACGGCATGTCCAACCAGGGCCTCGCGGACTGGCTGGGAGACGAAGCCAAAGGGCTCATCATCGCCCTCATCTTCGGTACGCTCGCGACGGTCGCGATTTACGCGGTGATTCGTAAATTGCCGAAGACATGGTGGCTCTGGGGCTCCGCGGTCGCGATCGGAATCCTGATTTTCCAAGTCGCCATCAGCCCCGCCTATCTGGAGCCTGTATTCAACAAGTTCTATCCGCTGGCCGAGAGCCCGCTCAAGCAGCGCATCCTGTCATTGGCGCGGGCCAATGGAATCCCGGTCACTCAGGTTTACGAGTTCGATGCTTCCAAGCAGACCACCAAGATGAGCGCGCACGTGAGCGGCATGGCGGGCTCGGCCCAGATCAGCCTGAACGACAATCTCATGAATCGCGGTTCGCCGGAGGAAATTGAAGCCGTGCTAGGTCATGAGATGGGCCACTATGTGCTGAACCACATGTACAAAGGCGCCCTGGCGATGGGTGTGATCGTCGTCATCGGATTCGCCTTCATGTCATGGGCATTTGGACGGATCACACTCAGGTTCGGCAGCCGATGGGGAATCCGCGACGCCGGCGACGTCGCCGGTTTGCCCTTGCTGTTCGCGCTGTTCTCGGTCTATGTGTTCGTACTGACACCCGTGTTCAATACGATCACGCGAACGATGGAGGCTGAGGCCGACGCCTTCGGTCTCAACGCGGCGCGACAACCGGACGGCGCCGCGCAGGCGGCGCTGCATCTGGCCGAATACCGTAAGATGCAGCCGGGTGCCGTCGAAGAAGCGGTATTCTTCGACCATCCGAGCGGCTGGAATCGCATTCATCGGGCAATGATCTGGAAGGCCGAGAATCTTTCAGCAGCGGATATTGCTGCCTACGACGCGCTGCACCATCCTCCCGGCGTCGGCAGGTAAGCACTCGCTCACGGCCGTCCGCGTAAGTCGCAAAAGAGCATTCAAACTTAACGCCCGATGAGTTTCTACAACGAGCACATCCTGCCGCATGTCATCAACCTCGCGATGCGCAATCGCGAGCTGACACCCTATCGCGAGCGCCTCATTTCGCAAGCGCGCGGCCGAGTCCTCGAGATCGGTATCGGCTCAGGCTTGAATCTGCCTTTATATGACGACGGCGTTGAGGAGGTTGTGGGTTTGGACCCCGCCGCTCGACTCATTTCAATGGCGCAACAAGCCGCAAATCGCTGCAAAATTCCCGTGACCCTGATAACCGGGTCGGCCCAGGCAATCCCGCTCGATCGCGGCAGCATCGATACCCTGGTGACCACCTGGACGCTCTGTTCGATACCCGACGCCGCCGCAGCGCTTCGCGACATGCGCCGCGTACTCAAACCCGGCGGCCAACTGCTGTTTGTCGAGCATGGTCTGGCGCCCGAGCCGGCGGTGCGCCAGTGGCAAAATCGGCTCACGCCCCTTTGGAAGAAGATCGGCGGCGGTTGTCATCTCAACCGCCCCATCCGTGCTCTCATTGAAAATGCCGGCTTTAAAATGAACCGGCTCGATACCGGCTACGCCCGCGGCCCACGACCCTTGGCCTACTTCTATCAAGGGTGCGCGGCGGCAGGATGATGGCCGATCGCGTGTCAATCTCTGGCAAGCTGATGTCGCAGGGCCTGCTGGACAGTCTGGAAAGCAGCCGCTAGCCTGACCGGCGATAAACGGAGATCGAAATGTTTGCATCACGCCTCTGGGTCATCATCCTTGCCCTGCTCTCGGCTACTGTTTCGGTTGCGGCGGATCCATCGTCAACTCCCGTCAACTCCACCGACTTAGCCGCGAAATCGCCGCTCGACGGACTCAAATATCGCCTAGTCGGTCCCTTCCGCGGCGGCCGTGCCACGGGCGTTACGGGCGTTGTCAGCGAGCCCAACACTTATTACTTCGGCGCCGCCACCGGCGGATTGTGGAAGACCATCGATGGAGGCACCAGCTGGAAGCCGTTATGGGACGATTTCCCCGAGGCCGCGCCCGCGGTCGGTGCCGTCGCCGTGGCGCCGTCTGATCCCAAAATCGTCTATGCCGGCACCGGCGAGATCAACATTCGCGGCAACGTCGCCACTGGCAATGGCCTTTATAAATCCACTGATGCCGGAAAAACCTGGCGATTCTCCGGGCTGCGCGACAGCCAGGTGATTGGCCGCATCATCGTCGATCCCGCCGACTCCAACATCGTTCTGGTGGCGGCGCTCGGACATACCTTCGGCGACAATCAGGAGCGCGGCGTGTTCCGCTCAACCGACGGCGGCGCCAATTGGAAGAAGGTGCTGTATGTCGACGCCAAGACCGGCGCTTCGGACGTCGCCTTCGATCCAAATAATCCCAAGATCCTCTATGCCGGCATGTGGCAGGCATATCGCAAGCCTTGGATCATGGAGAGCGGCGGATCTGGCAGCGGCCTCTACAAGTCCTTCGACGGCGGCGAGCACTGGCGGCGTTTGAGCGGCGGCGGATTGCCGGACGGCATCCTGGGCCGCATCAATGTCGCTCCGACTTCTGACTCCAAAGTGGTCTATGCGATGATCGAAGCCAAGAAAGGCGGCCTCTTCCGCACGAATGACGGCGGCGAGACCTGGACGCTCGTCAGCGACAAGAACAGCATCAAACAGCGGGCCTGGTATTTCAATACGGTCTTCGCCGATCCCAAGGATGCGAATACCGTCTATGTACTCAACACCTCGCTCTACCGTTCGATCGATGGCGGCAAGAGTTTCAAGACGCTGAAGACCCAGCATGGCGACAATCACGAATTGTGGATCGACCCGACCAATCCCAAGCGCATGATCGAAGGCAATGACGGCGGCGCCAATGTCTCTGTCGATGGCGGCGAGACTTGGACCTCGGAGATGAACCAGCCGACCGCCCAGTTTTATCACATCGCCGCTGACAACGAATTTCCGTTCCGCCTCTACGGCGACCAGCAGGACAATTCCAGTATTTCGATCGCGACAGCCGGGCGCTCAGGCGGAGTCGGCATCGAGGATTGGGACCCGGTCGGCGGCGGCGAGAGCGGCTTCATCATTCCCGACCCGACAGACGCCAATATCGTGTATGGCGGCGGCTACGACGCCGAGTTGACCCGCCACGACCGGCGCACCGGCCAAAACATCCAGATCACGCCGTGGCCGCGCAATACCATGGGCTGGGCTGCGGAGAATCTGAAGTATCGATTCCAATGGACGGCGCCGATCATGATCTCGAAATTCGAGCCCCATGCGCTTTATTTTGCAGCACAGATGCTATTCCGCTCGCTCGACCAGGGCCGCAGCTGGACAGTGATCTCGCCCGATCTGACCCGCAACGACAAATCCAAGCAGCGTTCTTCCGGCGGACCGCTGACCAAGGACAATACCAGCGTCGAGACTTATGACACCATTTTCGCCGTCGCCGAATCGCCCAGAGCCAAGGACTTGATCTGGGTGGGCAGCGATGACGGGCTGGTGCATCTGACCCGGGACGGCGGAGCTCCACTGGACCAACGTGACGCCCAAGAGCATGCCCGATTTCGCCACCGTCCAAATGATCGAGCCCGATCCTGACAATCCCGCTGTCGCCTATGTTGCCGCCGACCGTCATCGGCTCGATGATTTCAAGCCTTACGCATTCCGCACCGAGGACTATGGCAAGAGCTGGACCGCCATTACCGAGGGGCTCGCGCCGGATGCGTATCTGCACGTCATCAGGCGTGATCCGGCCCGGTCGGGTCTGCTTTATGCCGGCACGGAGAGCGGCATCATGATGTCTTATGACGACGGCGCTCACTGGCAGAGCCTGCAATTGAACCTGCCGGTGGTGCCCGTGCATGACCTCGTTTTGCATGGCGATTCCCTCGCCGTCGCCACCCACGGCCGCGCCTTCTGGATGATCGACGATTTGTCACCCGTGCGGCAGTGGGCACCCACGATTCCGACCGAGACGGCGCATCTGTTCAAGCCGGCCGTCGCCAACCACACGGTGTTCCGCGGCGGCCAACTGCGCTATTTTGGCGGGTCGAACCCGCCGGCCGGAGCGGTGATCAGCTACACCTTGTCGTCGCAGATCGGCAAACCACGGCCGGCGAATGATGCCGACAAAGATTCCGACAAGAAGGACAAGGATAAAGACAAGGATAAGCCTGACCCGCTCGATCAGCGCATCAGCCTCGATATTCTCGATGCGAGTGGCAAGCTGATCCGTCATTTCCCGGAATCCGAAGATGCCAAGAGTCCTGGTGAGGACGAGGCCAAGGCTGAGCCGGAAGAGGAGGAGGAAGAGGGCGGACGTGCCTCCAAGCCAATCAAGCCGCCGCATTTCGCCGGCTTCAACACTTTCGTTTGGGACTTGCGCACAGACAAGGCGCGCGCCATCAAGAACGCGCCCCTGTGGGCGGGCAGCGTGGCGGGTCCCAAGGTGCTGCCGGGCCACTACCAGGTCAAGCTGACCGTCGATGGGACGAGCCAGACTCAGCCGCTCGAGATCGTAGCCGGATCCGCGCGGCACGGCAACGCTTGATGAACTGGCCAAGCAGTTCGCTCTGCATAGTGCGATCAACGCCCTGCTGACCGAGGTGCATGACACCGTACTCGACATCCGCGCCACCCGGGTCAAGATCATGGCGGCAAAGAAGGCAGCCGCTGGACCGCAAGCAGCCAAAGTCGCGGCAGCCGGCGATGCCCTCGACCGCAAGATGACCGAGGTTGAAGAGATCTTGATACAGCCGCGCTCGCACGCATCGGAGGACGCGCTGAACTATCCGGTACGGCTCAACAACATGCTGGCGGCGCTGGGGTCGCTGGTGGGTTCCGGCGATGCGGCGCCGACCGCGCAGGACGAGGCCATGTTCGCCGAACTGAAGAGCGAAGCAGACTTAGGCATCGCTCGATGGCGCGAGCTCAAGACCGGAGAGGTTGCTGCGTTCGAGAAGCAGGGCTCCGACAGGCGCGACTGACGCCGGCATGCGGGCTGCATGAGCCGTAGGGATTTTGTACGACTGGGATTGGCCACCCTGATCGCGGCGCGGGCAGGCAAGCTGCAGCCGGCGTTTGCGCGGACGCTCGCGACTGAGGGTCCGAAGTCGCTGCCGCTCCCGGATTTCAGGCTGCGAATCGCAGCAATGACTCTGGAGCTGGCGCCGCGCGTCGTGATCAGCACCATCGGCTACAGCAACCAGGTCCCCGGTCCTTTGCTGCGGGTGCGAGAGGGCCAACGCGTCGGCATAGAGGTCGTTAACGACACTGATGTTCCGGAATATGTGCATTGGCATGGTTTGTTCGTTCCCTCGGACGTTGATGGAGCCGAGGAAGAAGGCACGCCTCCGGTACCCCCGCATGGGCGCCGGCACTATCAATTCGTGGCCACGCCCGCAGGATCGCGCTGGTACCACTCGCACACCGAAGCCATGCTGGATCTGCACCGCGGCTCCTACACCGGCCAGTTTGGCTTTCTCATGATCGATTCTGCGAATGATCCTGGGCGCTACGACCAAGAGGTCTTTCTCGCGCTGCGTGAATGGGAGCCCTACCTGACGACCGCGGAACAGGACGAAATGGCGGCGCAGGCCGATGTCCCGATGCCCGAAAAGCCCGCCACACCAGACCTGCGCCCCAACGGGCTCGAAGTCGGCGCGCCGCTATATTCGATTAACGACAAAATGCTGGGCGCGGGAGAACCCTTGCGCGTGCGTCCGGGCGAGCGAGTCCTGATGCACCTGCTCAACGCCAGCGCCTCGCAGATTCATCGCCTTGCTTTATTTGGCCACCATTTTCAGGTGATCGCGCTCGACGGCAATCCCGTGCCCACGCCGCAGACGGTGGACGTGATTGAAATCGGTCCGGGTGAGCGCGTGGACGCGATCGTGGAGATGAATCTGCCGGGCGTTTGGGTCTTGGGTGAGCTGCGCGATGCCGCGCGGCAAGCCGGCTTGGGGTTGGTGGTGGAATACGCCAATCAGGCACAGCCGCGCGCGCAGTGGATTGCGCCCGTGAAGCCGCGCTGGGACTACACCATCTTTGGCAAGCCCGCGGCGCATCGTCCGCCGGATGAGACCATTGACATGGTCTTCGAAAAAGTGCCGGGCGGCCCCCATGGGTTCAATCACTGGCTGGTCAACGGCAAGGAATTTCCCCACCAGCGGGAATTCGTGTTGCGGCGGGGAGGCCGCTATCGGCTGGTGTTTCACAATCGCAGCGACGATTCTCACCCCCTGCATATGCACCGACACGTATTTGAGCTGGTCGAAATCAACGGCAAACCCACCGCCGGCGTCATGAAGGATACGGTGATTGTTCCTGCATTTGGTCGCGCCACCGTGGATCTGGTCGCCGACCAGCCAGGCCTCTCGCTGTTTCACTGCCACATCCAGCATCACATGGACTTTGGTTTCAAGGCGCTGTTCCGCTACGCCTGAACACCGCGTTGCGTGCCAATCGGGCTGCGGCGCGCGGCGAAGAAACCGGTGTCACATCTTATTCACACTTTGGACATGGAAGCGAAACCCCGGAGAGTTGGGATGCTTGGTCTTACCACCATCCAATCCAAAACGCCGGAGGGATCGCATGAAGACGAACGGGAAAAGGTTCCGAGCGGCAATGCTCATGGGAGCGGCCGTTTCGGTACTGGTATTTGCAATCGGAGCAAAGGCACAGAATCGCAACAATGGCGATTGGCGGGACAATCCGCCGGCGCACGATAATCCGTGGCCGTACAACAATCCGCAGCGGTCCTCCCCCGTACTGGCGGTGGTGGGTGACATCTCCTGCCAACCAGGCGAGGAAGCGAGTGGTGAGTCTTCGAAAGAAGTCTGCACCGACCCCAAGGCGCCCTACACCAGCACCTCTCTGTACCAATCCCAGCAGGCCACGGCGAATCAGATTGAGGCCATGAAGCCTGATGCGGTGGCGCTCCTCGGCGATCTGCAATATCAGGTCGGCCGATATTCGGACTTTGAGAACTCCTACGACTTGACGTACGGGGCTTTTAAAATGATCAGCCGGCCAGCGCCGGGCAACCACGAGTTCTATGACGAGCATGGCGAGACCGGTGTTGCCGGCTACGGCTACTTCTCCTACTTCAACGGCTTCCAGATCGATACCAATGCCGATGCCAATCTGGGTAAGCCTCAGATGACCACGATCCCGGACCCGTGCCCGTCGGACCCGGCGTGCGGTCCGGGCAAAACTCCCTCGGATGAGCTCAGCCCCCAACCCATTCCGCGGGCGAATGGACAGGCGGGGCATTTCGAGTTGGGGGCGAACGGAGGACAGAATGGAACCGGAGTCGGAGACGGCTGGTACTCGTACAATCTCGGCTCCTGGCACCTTATCTCACTCAATATAGAGTGCTCGACGCAGCCGGGCGGCTGTTCGGCCACGGGCGCCTGGTTTGCCGCCGAACTTGCATGGCTGCAAAAGGATCTCGAAGAAAACCACGCCGCGTGTACCCTGGCCTACTGGCATCAGCCCACGTTCAGCGCCACGAACGGCATCAGCCCGGAGGGCATTGCCGCCCAGGCCTTTTGGCGGTTGCTCTACGAACACAATGCCGACTTGGTGCTGAATGGGCACGACCATCTCTACGCCCGCTACCGCCCGCTTGATCCCACGGGGAAATTCGACCCACGGCGAGGTATCACGGAGTTCATCGTGGGCACGGGCGGCGAGACTCTGGATCCTGTCGTCACCACCCCTGTGACGAGCGGGTCAAGCGAAACCAACATGGAAGACCCCAGCGGCAACACGAACTTCAACGGGGAGAATCTCGTCGCGGCAACCGGCGATTACTGGGGCGTGATGGCCCTGACGCTGAATCAGAATGGCTATGCGTGGCATTTCGAGTCGGCATTGCAAGGTCCTGTGAACAATGGCCAATGGCCGCTGGTATCGCCGACCGGGGTTTACTCCGACATGGGCGCCGGTACCTGCCACGGATCGGTCGACAGGTAATGACGCGATAATCCTTAGCATTGGCATTTTCCTTTCGGGCACGGCATCCCCCTCAACGAGAAATCGCGCAAGGGGGATCTCCGTTTTGCTCCCGCACCAGCGCCTTACGCCGTTAGAAGGCGGCATCATGCGAGTGAAGAGCGGAAGCAGTAGGAAGTTCAGATTCCGATCGTCTTGAAGCCGTGCGCTTGCGCAGCGACCGCTAATGCTCGGTCGTGGGTGGCCATGGCAAGATCCGTACCGACGGCGTCCCGCCACAGAAGTGCAGCGGCGAGATGGATCGCATCCAGGGTGCCGAGTTCGGTGGGCATAGGCTGAGCGGCCCGGTCCAGCACGCTGCCATCGATCTCGACAAGTTCCAGAGAATCGATGAGCGCGAGAATAGTCGAGCGCCGCCTCGCGACTTCGACGTCAGAGAAGTTCACTCGTAATCGGAGCCGATCCAAGGCGCGCAGGCTTTCCGTAGCCAAGACAGCGCTCGACACGCCCCGCTCAACATCGCGCCATTCGGGCAACGCATTGGGCTGTCCGAGCGCCACGCGCAACAGCACCGATGAATCGACATAGGCAATCATCGATGGCTTTGGCGTTCCTCGAGCAACAGTTCGAGCACATCTATCTTGAGCGATGCTGACTTTGGCAGCGGAACCTTGTTGGGGGCGGGGGATCCGAACGCCGGTTTACGGATCCGAATTCCGTGGCGCTCGCGCAAGGGCACGAGCTGAGCGATGGCAGTATTGCGGTCGAATACTGCGTAGGATTCACTCCCCTGCACGGCGCGCAGCTATATATGGCCATAATAGGTCATTTCAGTCAAGCGAACCGATCATGCTTCCACTTGATTCGAAACTAGGGTCGAGATCTTGCGAATAGAACACGTCGCACTTTGGACCAACGATCTCGCGCGGTGCACGCGATTCTATTCGTGCTACTTTGGAGCGACCGCCGGCTCGATATACGTAAATTCCGCGAAGGGATTCGAGTCTTGCTTTCTTGAGTTTGAAAACGGGGCGCGGATTGAGGCGATGACGACGACGAGGGTCTCCTTGGTGGAACTGCAACCGGGGGCTCAGCATCTTGGGTGGGCCCATCTTGCGATCTCGGTTGGGTCGGAGAGGCTGGTCGATGAACTCACGCAGCGGCTGCGCAATGACGGCGTCGCGGTGATCGATGGGCCTCGGCGGACCGGCGATGGGTATTATGAGAGCGTGGTCATCGACCCCGATGGAAACCGGATAGAGATTTGCGCGTAGCGGGTTTTCGGAGATCACGCTCAAGGTCGCTTGATGCACGCTATTGGGTGGCAATTTGTGGCGGTTGGAGAAAAACTGGGTGGGCTCAGTCGATTTGAATTCGTTGCCGCGTGAGCCGCAGTGCAAATGAAGCAGGCTTTGGCGCTTATTTCGATCGTAGTCCGCGATTACGACGAGGCGCTGGCGTTTTTCGCGGATATCCTTGGCTTTACGGTCGTTGAAGATACTTACATTCCCGAGCAAGACAAGCGCTGGGTCGTCGTCGCGCCACCCGGGTCGGGTGCCGGTCTACTGCTGGCGCGTGCGGCGGGTTCAGAGCAAGAATCCCGCATTGGGAATCAAACCGGCGGCCGGGTATTCTTGTTTTTGCACACGGACGATTTCCGGCGGGATTACCAACGCTATCGGGCCAAAGGAGTTGAGTTTGTTCGGGAGCCGCGGCAGGAAGTCTTTGGTACCGTGGCGGTATTCCGCGATCTCTATGGGAATCTATGGGATTTGATCCAACCGCCGGCGCCATCCCAAGCCGCGCACAAGAGTCCATGAAGCCGCGCCCCATGGTTATCCTCTTGGCACGACCGCGGTTCGTTCGATCTCGTGCCTGAGGGAATGAAATATGAGATCCGTTCTCTTACCACAGCGGATGCGGGAGAAGCCTCGGCGGTCGTTAGAGAGAGCTTTTTGGCGCTTGCAGCCGCCGACTGGCAGCCCGATGCTCGGAGTTTTTTTGTTGCAGCAACGGCTCCCGCGCTTCTACAGAAGAGGCTAACAACGATGGCTATCGCCGCGGGCGCGTTTTCCGAAGACGGAATGGCGGGCGTGATTCTTATGCCGAGCCCGAGCCTGCTGGGACTGCTTTTTGTGCGGCCGCGCCGGCTGCGCTCTGGAATTGGCCGTGCGCTGTGGGAGTGGGTTCGAGCGCAGATCGAAACTCGATTTCCGGAAACCGATACTATCGAGCTGAATTCAACAGCGTACGCGGTTCCTTTTTACAAGTCGGTGGGATTTGTTCCCATATCGGCGGAGTTTGAACGCGACGGGCAACGTGCGACGCGTATGGCGTGCTGGCTGCCGGCGCGCGCGCTCGGCGCGAATCTTCTCTCAGATAACCGACATCATCGGGCGGATGGAAAATGGGATGGGGATAACGCAACGCAACCCAAGGGTCCTTGATCTTCTCGAAGGGTGCAGGCAAATGACTGGATATTCGCGCCGATTTGGGCTCATCGTGATCTGGGTGATGGGCTGGGTGTGGGCGATTGCCGCCGGTGGCGGGGGCTTGGTGCTTCTCGTCCATCGAGGACCGTTGCCAATCACCAACGGCTGGTTTGCGATGTTCTCCGGGATCGCAGCCTGTCCGCTTAGCGCATCGCTGCTGCAAAAATACGCGGGGATCAATATTCCGGGCTATGTTCAATTTTTGGCTGCGTTGGCGATTTTTATCGCCGGGCGTATTGCCGTCGTCGTGCTGCTGCATCGGCCCCTTATTCCGCAATGAACCAGCAATTGTTGGTAGTTTATCGAAACGAGCCCCGGTTCCTTGATAGGCTCGAGCGAATCAGCGAAGGAGAGCGAAAATGGCAGAAAGTCAGCCGTTGAAATGGCGGCACCGGTTGGCAGCTACGTGGCAGAAAGTCACGAGATCGACAGGATCCACGCTTGTGTTTGCGGCCTTGGTTGCCGGATGTGCCGGCATGTGCCGGGATGCCGACCATGGCGCCCAAGTTCAATGGGGTTTGGGTGACGACTTCCGCAAGTCCGAGCTGGGTTGAAGTGCAAGCTCAAAGCGTCGTGAGTTTTGGTTTGACGCTCTCCAGCGGGCAGTGCGCGGCGACTTCGTTCGAGATTGTCTCGAAGGACCGCGTGAACGCTCCGGTCAGTGCCATCGGAAATGGGCCGATGTTGCTCAAATTGTATTCCGATACATTGGAGATCCGCGGGAATTTTGGGACGACGCGACTTGTGCGCGCAGCGCGCGAGTCAATCTGTCTAAGGCGTGGCGGTGTGTATGCGCCGGGAGCCCCGTATCCGACGAACCGTCAATAAGCGGTAAGACGACGTTCATGAATGCCGGCATGATGGTTCAGCTTTGCCTTCAGGACCAGCAATTGAAAGTCATCCACGCCAAGCTTGCCGCGCCGCCTTCCCTGATCAATGCGACATCATGTCCGGATGACAATCTGAAGAATTGGCAAAAGTGCGATGCCCGGTTGGCGCGCAAGGTTCGGCAACGGTGACAAGCAAAACAAAACGTACTGCGCCGCGCGCAAAACGGCAAGGGGCTGCGGGAACGGGCGCCCTGAAAACTTTCGATGAAATTCGCGCCGTTGCCCATGCATTGCCCGGAGTTCTCGATGGCACATCTTATGGCACTCCCGCGCTCAAGGTGGGCGGCAAGCTTTTTGCGCGTCTGCATCAGAGCATGGACTGCGTAGTGCTTCGCTGCGAATTCTTGGATCGCGAAATTTTGATGCAGTCTGCTCCTGATGCGTTCTTCATCACCGATCATTACCGGGACTACCCGTGGATACTGTTGCGCATCGGCGTGGTCGAGAAGCGCGCCTTGCCTGAGTTGATCGAACGAGCTTGGCGCTTGGTGGCATCGAAAACGTTGGTGCGGAAATTCGATGGCGAGAATGGTGGACAGTGAGCCATAGTTCGGGCTGGCATGCTCCGGGAGAGGATGCTCGCAGAGGCGTCGCTCACGCGTTTGTGAATGCAGCGGCGGTTTTCATGATGGTTGCGGTGCTGGGCTGCGCGAATGGCTGTGGTTTTTCCAAAGACCGAGAGGAAGCGGAGCGGCTGGCGGAACAATATTTCTCCGAAATGATCAGCGGGGATATGGATGCTGTTCTTTCCCTCTACTCTCCGCAGTTCTATGAGGTCACTTCGCGTGAAGAGTGGCGGATGTTTCTCGAGAACCAGCGGGCGCGATGCGGAACGCCGCAAAACTATTCGCTGCTGAGCTGGAATGTGTTCAGCTCTTTCGGGACAAATCCGGGAACTCGCACGACACTGGTTTACGACGTTCAGTACACGAGATGCCGAGTGTCGGAAAAGATGACCCTCTTCAAGCCGTCAGACGGGAAAATGCGGATCCAAGGGCATTTCCTGACCCCGAAGTCAGGCACTCAGGGCAGCAAGGGAGAAGTGCAGGCGACGTAGGCTCCATGCACGCAGCCTATGGCGTCATTTTAAGCAATGGAATGTATGCCGGGCTTTCCGAGATGTTGTTATGTCCGGCGCCGGGGATGACGTTCAAGGTCGCGAGCGATGGCGGCAAGCGATCGTAGAGCGACTTGGTGCTGGCGTAGGGAATGATTTCATCGTTCTCAGCGGCGATGAGATGGGTGGGGGCGGTAATTTTCCGGGCGTAGCGCCAGGATTCGAATTTGTCGAGCATCAGCCAGCGCAGCGGGAAGAAGCCGAACTGGCCGGCGGCGATCGTGAGCAGGCTGTCGTACGGCGTGATGAGAACGAGACGCTCGACTGCGCGTAGAGCCGCGAGATGAATGGCGACGCCGCTGCCAAGGCTGCGGCCGATCAGGATGATGTTTGGATGATCGGCGTGGACTTGGTCGTAGAGGGCCAAAGCGTCGGCGATCAAGGCAGTTTCTGAGGGCTTGCCGGTGCTGCCGCCGTAGCCGCGGTAGTGCATGGCGTACAGTGAACGATCCGGAAAGGCGTCGGCCAACGTAGGGAGGCTATACGAGACCTCTTCGGCGTTGCCGCCAAAGTAGATCACGGCGCCCGCATGGCCATCGCGGCCGCGAGCACTGCGGGTGCTGACGAGTACTCGTTCACCGCCGACGTTGAGGGCGAACGCTGGGCCGCCGTCGCCGGCAGCTTTGGATTGAGGATAGTAGATGAAGGAGCGCTGCGCCAAAAAAAGCGCCAGGCAGAGCGCGGCGTAGATCACGGCGGCTACGGCGACGATGAAGAAAATAGTGCGCATCCGCTAGTGTAGAGCGATTCCCGGCGGCGCATCCCTCGGTCACTGGGGCGACGTAGAACCGGCGGCGTTTTCTGGGTTCGCGGCGCCGCCAATAAGGTCGGCATTTACCTGCGCGCAGAAGGCGACGCACTCGTCGCAGATGAAAACGCACTGCGATAGCACAGGGACGGTGTCAAATTGGGCCGGCCGACCATCGGGGGGAGCCCTGCTCGGAGAGTCGCCGCTGCAGCAGGGCCCCTTTGAGCATGATCAGTCCCCGGCGTTGAACACATCCTTGCCGAACGGCAGCATCCCCACCGTTCCGGCGTAGCCCAAGTGGCCGTGACCGTCGTCGCCGCCCTCGGTGAGTCCGAGCAGATCCTCGTAACTGCGCAGCGCCGAGTAGTGATTGTAATATCCCGTCGTATTCACGCTGCCCGGCACGATCAGTCGTTTGTTCAACAACACGGCCCCAACCTGGCCGCCGCCGGGAAAGGTATACGCGCCGGGATCGCTGCTCGGGTAGCCGGGAATAAAAAGTCCGAGCAACGGGCTCCATCCGGGATTGCCTAGATTCGGTCCGGTCGGCGAGAGGCAGTTGGACTGAACGGCATCGGGACACGCATTCGCCCCGGCGCCGGTGTCCGCGCCTGACTCGTCGACCGTGATGACCAACAGCAGCTTGCCGCTCTGGTAGGCGGGGGATGCCATGATCATCGGGATCCAGTGCGCGAGCCAGAGGTTCGCGCCGGTCAGGCCGCCGGCTTTGCCGCCTTCCACGTTGACACCCGCGCACGTGGCATCGTGTCCGTCATCGCAGAGATTCGGCGTGACGAACATGAACTTCGGCGTGGTCTCGATTCGCGCAAGATCTTCATAGAGATGGCCGGAGAAGACATCGGCGCCGCCATCGGCGGCGGCCAGCACGGTGCCGAGCGGCACGACGTGCTCATTGCAGCGCTCCGCATCGTCGATCACTGAGTGGAAATAGGCGAACGGCGCGTGCCGGTCCGCATACTGGTCGACGATCGGACTGCCTTGGGCGCTGTTCGTCAGATCAGGGGCGCCGATGACTGGATGCGCGCAATCGGTGCCGCCCAAGGGGTCCGGTGTACCGAAATCCCGCGACGCGTCATTGCCCATGTCCTCGGCATATTCGCGCCACAGGATAGGGTCGCGTTGCTCCTCGCGGTCGCCGCCGCCGTGGCGGCCGTGACGCCCGTGATCGGCCTCGTCCAACTGATCGCCAAGCGTCTTGGCACCGTGCGTGTGGCGCGTGGGCTTGGGAAAGACGCAGCCGCTTCCCACCACTTGACCGGCAAACTGCGGATCGCTGCTCGTATCGGCGTCGGTACCCGGAGCGACGTCGGTGAACTGCCCGACCACCGGAGGACTGGCCAGTGAAGCTATATCGATGCAGTCGCTGTTCAGTGTCGCATTGGTTTCTTGACCTGACACCTCGGCAATGTAGTTGCCGAGACTCACATGGCTGGTCGCGTAGTAGTTCTGGATCAGTTCACCTTGCTTGAGAAGCGTGCAGTTCAAATAGTTGGCGTTGCCTTGAGGAGGATCGGCCGGGCAACCGCCGAAAGTCACGTTCTCGCTCTCGTTTTCCAGATTGATGACGAGGATGTGCTCGATGGCGCCATCGGGCGCCGCGGCCCTGACAATCCGGTGGCCGTCGCCGGCATGGGCGCTGAACGCCAACGACACTGCCAGCGGCGCGGCAACCAGCGCCGTACGCGTGCCGATGCGGTTAGCCAACATTCTTGCAATGGACATTCTGCACTCCTGGGCTCTTGTCGATGAAGCGGATTGCGCTGGCCGCGCGATCACGAGATGCTAGCGGTCCACGATGACGAATCCATGAACGTGCGGCGTTTTTTCGCCCCGAATGTGCTGAACCGATCGACGGCCCGCGTGCTCGGTCTGCTGTGCGCGATGTATTTCATCACGTACATCGATCGCGTCAATGTGAGCACCGCGGCGATCGAATTCAGCAAGGATTTCCACCTTTCCAACACGCAGGTCGGTTTGGTTTTTTCCGCGTTCGCTTATCCGTACCTGATCTTTCAGGTCGTCGGCGGCTGGGTGGGGGACCGGTTCGGCGCGCGCCGCACGCTCACTCTGTGCTCGCTCGTTTGGGCCGGCGCGACCGTGCTCAGCGGCCTGGCAACCGGCCTCATGTCCCTGATCGTCGCGCGCGTACTGCTCGGTTTGGGCGAAGGCGCGACATTTCCGACGGCGACGCGCGCCATGTCGCACTGGACTGCCGGCAATCGCCGCGGATTCGCCCAAGGCATCACGCATGCCTTCTCGCGTATCGGCAGCGCCATTACGCCGCCCATCGTGACCTGGCTGATGCTGGCGTTCAGCTGGCGCGGCTCCTTCATCGTGCTCGGACTCCTGAGCATGGTCTGGGCCATCGTCTGGGGATGGTACTTCCGCGATAACCCGCGAGATCACGCCAAGATCACCCCGCAGGAAGTCGATGCTCTGCCGCCGTTTGTCGCGCTCAAGGAAACGCCGGCGGTGCCATGGAAGGCGCTCATCAGGCGCATGCTGCCGGTCACCCTGGTGTATTTCTGCTACGGCTGGACCCTATGGTTGTTTCTCACCTGGATCCCGCAGTACTTCCTGCACAACTATCACATGAATTTGAAAAACTCCGCCGTGTTTGCCTCGGGCGTTTTCTTCGCCGGTGTGCTCGGCGATTCGCTCGGAGGCCATGTCACCGATTGGCTGCTGATGCGCACCGGCAGCCGCACCAAGGCGCGCAGCTACATGGTGGCGGTCTGCAACTTGGGGGCGCTCGCATCGCTGCTGCCGATACTTTTCATCCACGACTCGACCGTGGCCGCCATCGCCTTGAGCTTGGGCTTCTTCTTCGCCGAGCTTACGATCGGTCCGATGTGGGCGATTCCGATGGATATCGCGCCGAAGCATTCCGGCACTGCCAGCGGATTCATGAACATGGGCTCAGCGCTCGCCGCGATTTTGAGTCCGGTGGCGGGCGGCTGGATCATCGATGTCACCGGCAACTGGGACTGGCCGTTCATCGGATCCATGGTGCTGATGCTCGTGGGCGCTGTGTTGGCCTTCGCCATGAAGCCGGAACAGAAATTCTAGCCACGACGCTTTCTTGCGGTTCGCCTCCAATCGATGAGCTTGATGCGATTGTCTCCTTGGGAATGCCGGCGTCACGGGTTCATCGGTGAATGGCTCAATACTTGTGGGTCGACAGCAGCAGGCTGGTTTCTGTGTTCGAGATTCCGTCGATCAGGCGAATGCGACCTAACACACGGTCGACGGCCGCGAGACTGTCGGCGCGAAGTTCGGCGACGATATCCCAGCGGCCATTTGTGGTGTGAAGCGCGCAAACCGCCGGGTCGCCACGCAGAGCGCGAAGCACCTCGTCGGTTCGGTTGCCCTCAACCGCCACCGTCATCAGCGCGCGGATTGTATGCTCCTCGACCTGCGGCTTGAGCTTGACGGTGTAGCCAACAATGGTGCCGTCCGTCTCCATTCGTGCCATCCGATTCTGCACGGTGCCGCGCGCGACTTTAAGCGTCTTGGCCATGGTCGCCACCGATATCCGAGCATTCTCGCGCAGCAAGGAGAGCAGTTCCCGATCGGTCGAATCCATATGCATCTCCTGCCAAAGCGCTGAAGCTGTGCAAAACGTCAATTAAGAGTGACATTTTGCACAATTATAGCAGTTGTTTGATCAATCTTCTGGCTAGTCCTTAGCCCTGACGACCGCCGACACTTCAGATATCAGGTTGTACGGAGCGAATCATGGTCAATTACATTGGAACTGAGCGACTTCGAGCGCTCGTGGCACAAATCGGAGTTGGCCGTTTCATTGAGGAACTGGCTCAAGAAATCGCATCTGACTATCGGCGATGGGGCGAATTTGAGAAATCCGCGCGGCATGCCAGCCATTCGTCCACGGGCGTAATCGAACTGATGCCGACGAGCGACGGGCGTCTCTATTCATTCAAGTATGTAAACGGGCACCCGAAAAACACCGACCAGGGCCTGCTCACGGTGACTGCGTTCGGCGTGCTGGCCGACGTCGCCACCGGCTACCCCGTGCTGCTTTCAGAAATGACTTTTATGACTGCGCTGCGCACGGCTGCCGTTTCTGCGCTCGCGGCGTCCCGGATGGCGCGTCACAAGAGCCGGGTCATGGCGATAATTGGAAACGGCGCCCAAAGTGAATTTCAAGTCATCGCATTCCACCGGATGGTGGGTGTTCGCGAAGTACGGCTCTACGACACAGATTCTGAGGCAACAACCAAACTGGTGCGGAATCTAACCAGACTGCAGCTTCCCAATCTCTTTGTGACTCGTTGCAGCGGCATTGCGGAGGCTGTTCAAGGCGCCGACATCGTCACCACCATTACGGCCGACAAGCGCAACGCCATTATCCTGACGCCGCAAATGATCGAACCGGGGATGCATTTGAATGCCGTCGGCGGCGATTGCCCCGGCAAGACGGAATTGCATCCCGATATCCTGCGTTCAGCAGCGGCGCGCATTGTGGTGGAGTTCGAAGCGCAGGCCCGTATTGAAGGTGAAATCCAACAATTGGGCGGCGCCGTTGAAGTCAGTGAACTCGCTCAAATCTTGTTGGAAACCAGGCCCGGCCGATTGGGCGATCAAGAAATCACCATCTTCGATTCTGTGGGGTTTGCGCTCAGCGACTTCTCTGCGCTGCGTTATCTGCTGAGGCTGAATGGCGAGTACCCGGATGGCGGTCAGCGTATCGATCTCATTCCCGAATTGGAAGATCCCAAAGATCTGTTTGCCTGTATGGCGAATGAGACCGTGCGCGTGCGCCAACGGCGCTTCGCCTGATGGCCATCTCCAAACGCAAGGCCAGCCTCATCGGCGCGCCCACTGACGTCGGCGCCAGCGACCGCGGCGCCTCAATGGGACCAGAAGCACTGCGAGTCGCAGGGATTCACGCGGCGCTCATGCAACGTGGATTGGACGTGGTGGATTGCGGCAATGTCAGCGGCCCCGCCAATCCCGGGCGGCCCAAAGTCGACGGCTACCGCAATTTGACTCAGGTCACCGCTTGGAATCAGGAAGTGAACGATGCCGTCTATCGGGAGTTGTCGGAACAGCGTTTGCCCATATTGCTGGGAGGGGATCACTGCTTGAGTATTGGATCCATCGCAGCGGTCGCCCGCCATTGCCGCGACAAGCGCAAACTTTTGCGCGTACTTTGGTTGGATGCGCATGCCGACTTCAACACTCGTGAACTGTCCCCGAGCGGCAGTCTGCACGGGATGCCGCTATCCTGTCTGTGCGGATTCGGCCCTCGCGAGCTGCTCCAGATCGGCGGTGCAACGCCGGCAATATCCGCAAAGTGGGTGCGGCAAATCGGAATACGCAGTGTCGATGCGGGCGAGAGGCGCTTCGTGCACGAACAACAGCTCGAAGTTTTCGACATGCGCTTCATCGACGAAATGGGGGTACGGCAGACCATGGAACTGGCGCTGCAGGATATGGATGCAGACACCCACCTGCACGTCAGTTTCGATGTCGATTGCCTCGATCCGGAAATTGCCCCCGGAGTCGGCACCACGGTACCCGGCGGTTTGTCGTATCGCGAGGCGCAGTTATGCATGGAAATGATTGCCGACACCGGTCAAGTCGCTTCGTTGGATATTATGGAACTGAATCCTGCCTTGGATGTGCGTAACAAGACTGCAGTCCTCGCGGTCGATCTGGTCGAATCTCTTTTTGGGAAGAGCACGCTCGTACGAAGGACACCGCAGTCGTACGCGGACAGGGCGGCGAAGACGACCGTCTACGAGGCATAGCCCGGCATCGTACCTTACCGCTGATCTGCGCCCCAAATGATGCGGCCGCCTCGAATCGTATCGCGCACTTTCGCGAAGGCGGTCGGATCTTGCGCAGGGTCTGCGTTCAGCAATGCCAGAGCTCCCTCCGTTTCTCGCGACTCCACTTCAAATAGCGTCATGGTGGGAATCAGCGCCATGTTGTGCATGCGCAGCCTCGCAATCAATTCAGGCGACCATTCGCCACCGGTCCCGCCCCCATCCCGTGCTGTCGTGTGAGCGAGGACATCGACCCCGGAATCGATTGCGACGTTCAGTCCCGCCAAATTGGACGGATGAGCGAAAGCGGGTTTGCCGCGCTGGTGCGCTTGCGCAACGATGGCTCTCGCAATATCGACGCGCATGGGTAGAACCCCTATCTTCCCCCCGACGATGGCACCCGCGAAGATCTTCACTCCATCCGTGCCGCGCTCGAGTTGCCGCGCCGCGCGCGCTGCGCCTTCCCGCGGCGTGGCGACTTCTTCGCTCGGCCAGCCTTGCGACTTCAGGAATTCGCGCACGTAAATGGGCGTCCCGTCCTTGGGAAAAAAGGGATCACCGACCGTCAGAATCATCGGGCCCGCGAGTTCGCCCGATTCGATGCGCGATCGGAGTGCCAATGTGTTGTCGGTTGAGGATGCGAGATCAAATACCGTCGTGAAACCCCAGCGCGTGAGCATCGCTTGAAGGGAGCCCTCGAGGGTTTCGGCTTTAGCCGTAGCAGCCTCGAGAACATCGGGAATCATGAAGTGAATATGATTATTCCAGAACCCAGCGGTCAGCACGGCACCGTGTGCATCCAGCACGCGAATTCCCGACGGGACCGGCGTGTCGGCACGTGAGCCAACGCTGACGATCTTGCCGTTTTTCACCACGACGACACTGTCCTCAACGGGAGGAGCGTCGGGCGATGAGTACAATTTGGCCCCCACGATTGCGAGATCATTCGGGGCTGTTGGCGGTGCCTGTCGCGCAATGGCACTTGCGTCGAACAGAAGACCAATGTTCAGGCCGATGAGCACGCAGGTCGCGATCCTTATCCAACGGCGAGCTTCTTGGGCCAGGATCATCGGGTTCTCCGAGGGGGGATTCTTGAAAAGGACTCAATACAGTGGCGAACGACGGCGCGGAACAGATGCTTGAATTGCTCTTCGTCCGAAAAACGGTTCGCGCGCAGCATCGAGACCATGCCTTGAGCCAGGGCTGATAGCGACAACACGAGCTCCAAGGCAGGTTTGGCGCCCACCCGCCCATCAGCTCGTGCCTCGTCGATCCGGACCATCATCATCGCACGCGCCGGCGATACGTTCCGAAGGCGCAATTTCCTCGAATGTCCTCAAATCCACCACGCGCCCTGTCGCTTTAGCAGAACTAAGAGGAGGATTAGATAACCTAAAGCGCGTTGACGCCAACATCGGTACGATTCGCGTTCTATGTGGCCCGATCCAACGAAATCCGCAGCCGCCAAACCCGCCGCCTGGCTGGTTGGCGCCTGTCTGCTCGCCGTCTACATCGTCTGGGGCACGACCTACTTCGCCATCAAGGTGGCGATCGCAGGCATTGCGCCCTTTTTCCTGGTTGGAACGCGTTTTGTCGCTGCCGGAGCGCTGCTGCTGGGCTGGCAGGCGCTGCGCGGGGCGTCCATGCCGACGCCGAAGCAGTGGGGGGGCGCCGCGGTGGTGGGATTGCTGCTTCTCGTGGTGGGAAACGGCGGCGTATCGATTGCCGAACACTGGGTGAGTTCCGGCGCCACCGTGGCGCTGATCAGCGTGATGCCGTTGGCGACCGTACTGTGGTCCGGCGCCTTCGGCCAGTGGCCGCGGCGCGCCGAATGGAGCGCTATTGCGCTCGGCGGCGCGGGAGTCGCCATTATGCTTTTGGGGCGCGATCTGCAAGGAAGCATGTTCGGCACCTTGCTGATACTTTTTTCCACGGTCTCCTGGTCGTTGGGCACGGTGTTGTCGCGGCGGCTGGACATTCCGCATGGACCCACCGGATTCGGCGCGGAGATGCTGACCGCGGGGCTCATGGGCTTGATGATCAGCGCGGCGTTGGGAGAACACTGGTCCATGCCGCACGCGCCGCGCGTCTTCTGGGCTTGGGGATACCTGGTGCTGTTCGGTTCATTGATCGCATTTTCGGCGTATCGCTTCGTGGTCGAGCGGGTGTCGGCCTCGTTGGCCTCAACCTATGCGTACATCAATCCGCCGGTGGCCTTGGTGGTGGGCTGGTGGTTGGGCCATGAAAGGTTTTCCGTCAATGTGCTGTTGGGTTTGCCCGTCGTGCTCGTCGCGGTTGCGTGGCACGCCTGGATACAGACACGCGATGCGCCGCTGGCAGCGCCCAAAGTCCCGCTCGACACCGCGCTGTGCCTCCCATCCCAGGCGCGTGGAAAGCCTTAGCGCGAGCCCGTAGGATCCAGCTACTGAAGTAGCGGAGACCTTGCATGCGCCGTATTGGGTTGTTGTTTCTGACCGCCGTGTCGACTGCTGCATATGGCGCCTCCGAGCAGCCGGGCGGCTGGCCCGCTTATGGCGGTGACCCCGGCGGCTCCCGCTATTCCTCGCTGGCACAGATTACCGCGAAGAACGTGAGCGGCCTCACCGTTGCCTGGACATTCCGCACCGGCGAGCTCGGCCAGGGCGTGAAGGACTGGCGCCGCTCGGCTTTCGAGGCCACGCCGATCCTCTATGACGGCACGCTGTATCTTGACCACCAGCAGCACCGATGTGATCGCGGTGAATGCGGCCAGCGGGCACCTGCGCTGGCGCCATGACAGCCAAAGCCGCAAGGACCTGCATTATTCCGACGGCGTATCGCGCGGCGTGTCGCTGTGGGTGGATGAGGCCAGCCCCGCAAGCGGCGCCTGCCATGCGCGCATTTTTGCGCCCACGCTGGATGGCCGGCTGCTGGCGCTGGATGCCGCCACCGGCAAGCCCTGCGCCGACTTCGGCACGCAGGGCGCCGTGAATCTGCTCAAGGACATTCGCTCGCAATTCAAGCAGGGCGACGAGTGGCGCAATTATCTCGTCACTTCGCCGCCTGCAATCCTGGACGGCAAGGTGATCGTGGGCTCCTCCATCGGCGACAATCGCGCGGTGCTCGAGGAGCTCGGCACCGTGCGGGCCTTTGACGCGCGCAGCGGCGCGACTGGTAGTGGAGCTGGGATCCGATTCCGCGTGATCCCGGCAATCCGGTGTTTAAGGAATGGACGCCGCGGAGCGGTCGCAGCACGCCAGCGCCGCCAATGCCTGGGCGCCGCTGTCGGTGGATGCGGCCCGCCACCTGGTGTTCGTGCCCACCGGTTCCGCCAGTCCGGATTTCTTCGGCGGTGAGCGGCCGGGCGATAACCGCTGGGCCAATTCCATCGTGGCGCTGGACGGCGAACCGGCACAGCTCAAGTGGGGCCAGCAGCTGGTGCACCACGACCTGTGGGACTACGACGTGGGCTCGCAGCCGACGCTGGCCGATCTCGTTCACGACGGCAAACCGTCGCCGCGGTGATCCAGGCCACCAAGACCGGCTTCCTCTTCACCTTCGATCGCGACAGCGGCGCACCGCTTTTCCCGATCGTGAAAAGACCGTGCCCCAGGATGCGGTGCCGGGCGAGCATCCCTCGCCCACGCAGCCCTATCCCGTGGCGCCGCCGGCACTGGCGCGCCAGGCGACCGGTCACGCCCGATGATGCCTGGGGCGTGGCGTGGTTCGATACCCGCGCCTGCCGCAAGCGCATCGAAGCGCTATCGCTCCGAGGGCATCTTTCAGCCGCCCGCGCTGCAAGGACTCCCTCATGCAGCCGGGCAACGCCGGCGGCTCGAACTGGGGCGGCATCGCCTTCGATCCCCAGCGCCAGCTGGCGGTGGTCAACACCATGAACCTGCCGTTCCTGGTGGCGCTCATTCCGCGCGCCGGAACGCTGGCCGCAGTATCGATGCCGGTGACTACAAGGACTTCGAATTCGGGCGCCAGCAGGGCACGCCGTACGGCATGCGCCGCAAGTCGTTCATGTCGCGCCTCGGCATTCCCTGCGTCAAACCGCCCTGGGGCACGCTCGACGGCGGTCGACATGCAGCACGGCACCATCAAATGGCAGATCCCCCTGGGCGACACGCCGTGGATTCATCTGAACCTCGGCATGCCGGGGCTCGGCGGCCCCATCGTCACCGCCAGCGGCCTGATGTTCATCGCCGCCACCCTGGACGATCGGCTGCGCGCCTTCGATACCGACAGCGGCAAATTGCTATGGGAGGTGAAGCTGCCGGCCGGCGGTCAGGCCACGCCCATGACCTACTCCGCTCGACGGTCGCCAATATCTGGTGATCGCGGCGGGCGGATACAAGGGCAAGAGCGACCGCGGCGACTATCTGATCGCGTACGCGCTGCCGCGATGAATACGGCAGGGCGGAACCTTTTGCGGATTTGACCAGCCCTACATAGCATGTCTAACTGGCCGCTCGCAGGCCGGTGGGCGTGCGCCATCCGTACCGAAGGGATTACTTTGTTCGGCTATTACCTCGATCTCGCATTGCGAAGTCTCAAGCGCAATCCCGTGCTCACGGGGTTGATGATCGTCGCGATTGGCTTCGGGATCGGCACCTCGATGACTTCGCTTTCCGTATCTCGGGCGATGTCCGGAGATCCCATCCCGGAAAAATCGCGGCAATTGTTCATGGTGCAGATCGATAGCTGGGGCCGGACAAGCGGGTCGAAAGAAGCCCGGATGGGCTTGACGAGAACATGAGTTACATCGATGTCATGGCGCTGAACAATCTTCACGCGGCGCGGCGCCAAACGCGCATTTACTCCACCTACTTCAACGCACGAGCGCAGGATCCAGCGCTCAAGCCGGTCGGCGTGATCGTGCCGGCGGTCGATGCCGATTTCTTCCCGATGTTCGATGCTCCGTTCGAATTCGGCGGCCCGTGGGCTCGCGCCGACGATGAAGAGGGCAACCCCGTGGTTGTCATCTCGCGAAAGCTGAACGATCAGTTCTTCGGCGGCGCCAACAGCATCGGAAAAACCTTCGCACTTGAAGGCGTGATAGCTACCGGGTCGCCGGCGTGCTGGACAATTGGCCCTTGGTGCCGCGGTTTTACAATCTTGCACATTCGTCCTTACGGACAAATCGACGAGGTCTTCATCCCCTTTACCCGCGCGATCAAGGCGCAAGCTCCGGCCATCCAGCATGAGTTGCAAGGACACCACCGATCCGAGCTTCGCGGCGCGGCTTCGGTCCGAGTGCCTGTGGATTCAGCTCTGGGTGCAATTGCCGGCGGCGGCAGATGTGGTCGAGTATCGAACCGCCTTGAACAATTATGCCGCCGATCAGCAGCGGATCGGCCGCTTTCACTGGCCGCCGCACACGCAGATTCGCGACGTGATGCAATGGCTTCAATATCTTCATATCGCCCCCAATGAGTTGGGCCTTTTGGTGCTCGCTTCCTTCGGATTTCTCTTCGTTTGCCTGATGAATGCCATGGGGCTGATGCTCGCCAGAATCATCGGCCGGACCCAGGACATCGGTGTGAGGCGCGCCCTCGGCGCCAGCCAAACGGCCATCTTCGGCCAATGCCTGGTCGAAACGACAGTCATCGGCGTTCTCGGCGCAATTCTCGGCTTTCTGCTAACCCTATTGGGGGTGCTCGCCATGCGAACCGCGCTGGCGGATGATTTCGCGGCGCTCACCTATGTGAATGCCAGGCTCGATCGGCATAGAAGTGTCGCTGGCCATTGCCGCGACGATCGCAGCCGGCCTGTATCCCACCTGGCGTGCCGCGCACGTCGAGCCCGCCTTGCAGCTTGAAGTCCGAGTAGCCGCCCTTGAGTCTCCGCACGTTTCGCGATCTACCGGAAGAAATCCGGCGCGGTACTCATTGCGGTGCAAATTGCCCTCACCCTGGCGATTCTCTCAAACGCCCTGGCGCTGATTGTCGACCGCCTGTCGTGGAGTGCGCGTCTGACCGGCATCGACGAAAGCAACATCTTTTTCATTTACGCGACGAGTGTCGACAATCCGGTCAACTTGGCGGCTCTGCAAGCATCGGATCTCGCCCTGCTTCGATCCGTCCCCGGCGTGGCGAATGCCTATACCACCAATTCGTTTCCTCTCGAAGGCGGTGGCTGGTCGATGAGCGTCGATCTGGCGCCAGACCAGAAGACCCCCTCGGCGCATGTCTCCTATTACTTTGGCGACGAGCAGGCGCTCGACACGCTCGGCGTGAAGCTGATTGCGGGACGCAATTTCGCCGCCTCCGAAGTCATCGCTCGAGACGGAAGCGCCACCCCGCCCGCGACGGGGGTGATCATCACGCGGGCTCTGGCGCAGCGGTTGTTTGCGCGCGGCGATGCCCTCGGCAAATCGATTTATCTGGAAACCAAGGATCCGTCGCCCGTCGTCGGGATCATCGATCGCCTGCAAGGACCGTTTGTTGCAGCGACCGGCTTTATGAGCACCTTCACGGAAAATTCCGTCCTCGCACCGTTCCGGCTGCTGAGCGATTCGCCGACCTATGTGGTGCGCACCAAGCCGGGGAACCTCGTTGCGGCGATGAAAACGGCGCAGAGCAAACTCGAGGGCATCAATGGAATCCGCATGATCAAGGCAAAATCCATGAGCGAGATACGCGCCGGAGCCTATCGCAGCAATCGCGGCCTGACCCTGATCCTCGGCGCCGTTGCATTCATTTTGGTGGCGGTCACGGCCTTCGGAATGGCGGGGTTGACCAGCTATTGGGTGGCACAGCGGCGCCGGCAGATCGGCATTCGGCGCGCTCTCGGCGCGACCCGCCGCTCGATTTTGCGGCTATTTCAAAAGGAAAACTTTCTGATCGCGCTCAGCGGCGCGCTGGTCGGTGGTGTGTCGGCCGTAGCCTTGAACCTCTGGTTGATCGGCCGTTTCGAGATGGTGCGCCTGGATCCGGCATACGTCATTGGAAGCGGCATCGTCATGGTGCTGCTCGGCCAAGCCGCGGTTCTTTGGCCGGCCCTGCGCGCAGCGCGCATCGCGCCGGCGCTGGCAATCCGCGGCTCTTAGGCGCGTCGAGTCCACCGGCGCGGGCCGGCGCCTGCGCCACCGGGCCTCCAAATAAATGCCGCTTCGGTGCATCCGGAGCCCCCATTCCTGCGAATCGATGGGGGAACCACTGATAGGCGCATATGCATCGCCCTAAACGCAGTGGCTTGGGGCCCGCTTATGCAAATCGCCGTGCGTTGGATCGGGAATCGCCGGATTGGCATCGGCCTGGCTGCTGTCGCGCAAGCACGAGGTGACGCTATTCGAGGCCAACAACTACTTCGGCGGCCACACCCACACGCATGATGTCGAGCAGCAGGGCCGCCGCTACCGGATCGACAGTGGATTCATCGTGCACAACCCCGCGTCATTATCCGCTGCTGACCCGGATGTTTCGTGAACTCGACGTGGCCTCGCAACCGACCACCATGAGCTTCTCGGTGCATAGTGAGGCAAGCGGGTTGGAATACAACGCGGCCACGCTGGATACATTGTTCTGCCAGCGGCGCAACCTCTGTTCGCCGCGATTCATCGGGATGGTGCGCGACCTGATGCGTTTCTATCGCGAGGCGCCGGCGCTGCTGAATTCGCTCGGAAAGCGGCCCGACGCTGGGCGACTATCTCGGCGAACATGGCTACGGTGCGGCGTTTCGCGACGAGCACCTGGTGCCGATGGCCTCGGCGCTGTGGTCGTCGCCGAGAACGCAGATTCTCGAGTTTCCCGGCACGCTATCTGGTGCAGTTCATGGCCAATCACCAGATGCTGCAGGTCGCCGATCGTCCGCAATGGCGCGTGGTTCAAGGTGGGTCGTCGAGTTACGTGCGGGCGTTGCGCGCGCGCTGGTCGGTGCGCGAGCGGCTGAATTGTCCGGTGCGCGCGATTCGCCGTCATACCGCAGGCATCGCGGTCGAGAGCGCCGCCGGCATCGAACATTTCGATCATGTCGTGCTCGCCTGCCACAGCGATCAGGCGCTGGCGCTGCTGGCCGATGCGGACGAGCGTGAGCGCTCGATTCTCGGCGCAATGCCCTACCAGCCCAACGACGCAGTGCTGCATACCGATGCCGGCGTGCTGCCGGTGCGCCGCAAGGCCTGGGCGGCGTGGAACGCCTGGCTGCCGCGCGACCCCGGCGAGGCGTGTACGGTCAGCTACTGCATGAACCTGCTGCAGGGGATCGAATCGCCCGAACCCTTTGTCGTCACGCTCAATCGAACCGCGGCGATCGATCCGGACAAGGTTCTGTCCCGCATGCAGTACCACCACCCGGTCTTTACAGCCACGCTTCGGTGGCCGCGCAGGCGCGCAAGCCGGAAATTCAGGGCCGGCGACGCACCTGGTTCGCCGGCGCCTACTGGGGCTGGGGATTCCATGAGGATGGCATGCGCAGCGCGGTCGAGGTGGCTGCCGCACTCGGGGTGCACTGGCCGGCGGGATCGAAATCGTCGCGTCCCGTGCCGATCTCACGCCGAGCGGAGGGCGGCATGAGCGCCGCAGACGGCCCGGCGAGCTCACCGCTTGGCGAGCGCGGTGTACGAAGGCGTGGTGCGTCATCGCCGCCTCGCGCCGCACGCGCACGCGTTCAGTTACCGGATGGCCCAGCTCTATCTAGACCTGGACGAAGTCGATCGCTATTCAAGCGGCCGCTGGCTCTGGTCGAGCGAGCACCGCAACCTCGCGCAGTTCCGCCGCAGCGATTATCTCGGGCCGCCCGAACTGACGCTTGCCGAGGCGGTGCGTCAGCGCGTGTCGAGAAGGCCACCGGGCAGCGACCGACCGGGCCGATCCGTCTGCTGAGCCATCTGCGCTACTTCGGCTTCGTGTTCAATCCCGTCAGTTTCTACTACTGCTTCGCCAGCGGACGGCGTGACGCTTAAGCTGCATCGTCGCGGAGATCACCAACACGCCGTGGAAGGAGCGCCACGCCTATGTGTTGCCGGTCGAGATGCCACGGCGGCAGGGGCGCGCGCTGCACTGGATTTCGCCAAAGCACTTCCATGTATCGCCGTTCATGCCGATGACTCGCGATTATGCGTGGTGCTTCACCACGCCGGGCGAGGATCTGCGCGTACACATGGAGCGTGCTGCGCGATGGTCAGCGCGAATTCGACGCGACGCTTAACGCTGCGGCGCCGCCCGCTGAACGGCGCATCGCTCGCCCGCGTGTTGTGGCGCTATCCGTTCATGACCGCGCAGGTCGTCGGCGCCATTCACTGGCAGGCGCTGCGGCTGTGGTTGAAGCGCAATCCCGTCCACGATCACCCGGCTCGGCTCCGAATCGCCAGCGCGCATAGGCGATCCTATGAACGAGATCGCCAATACGGCCGCAATGCGACGCGTCCCAAGCTCGGCGCCTTCGATCGCTTCCTGCGCCAGCAACTGCTTGAACCAGCTCACGTCATTGCGGCATGGACGGCTGCTGCTGGTGGAGGACGGCGGGCAGCTCGAATTCGGCCAACCGCTGCGAGCCATGCCGATCTGCAGATCCGGATGGAGATTCTCGATCCGGCCTTCTACCGCGCCGTCGTTGCCAATGGCAGCGTGGGCGCGGGCGAGGCCTATGTGGACGGTCTGTGGCGTTGCGATGACCTCGTGGGGCTCGCGCAATTGCTGGTGCGCAACCGCGACGTGCTCGACGGCATGGAGACGCGGAATAGCCCGACTCGGCGGCATGGCGATGCGCGCCTGGCATGCGCTGCGCCGCAATAGCCGCGCGGGCAGCCGCCGCAACATCGCCGCGCACTACGACTTGGGCAATGATTTCTTCGCGCTGTTCCTGTCCTCGGACCTGATGTACTCCTCGGCGATCTGGACGGATGCGTCCGACACGCTTGGAGAGCGCATCGGCGCGCAAGCTCGAGCGCATTTGCCGCAAGCTCGATCTCAAGCCAACCGACCGCGTGATCGAGATCGGCACCGGCTGGGGCGGCTTCGCGCTGTACGCCGCGCAGCACTACGGATGCCACGTCACCACCACCACGATCTCGCGCGAACAACATGCGCTGGCCAGCAAGCGCGTCGCGGACGCAGGGCTGGGCGCGCACGTCGACGTGCTGCTCGAAGATTACCGCGATCTACGCGGGCAATACGACAAGCTGGTGTCGATCGAGATGGTCGAGGCAATCGGCGCGCCCAACCTCGACAGCTTATTTCGCGCAGCTCGGCGCGTTGCTGAAGCCCGACGGCCTGGCCTTGGTTCAGGCCATCACGATCGAGGATCATCGCTATGCGCAGGCGTTGAAGTCCGTCGATTACATCAAGCGCCACGTATTTCCCGGCAGCTTCATCCCCTCGATCAATGCGCTGCTCGACATCCAAGACCCGCGCCAGCGATCTGGCGCTGACGCATCTGGAGGATTTTGGCCACTCGTATGCGCTCACGCTTAAGGCCTGGCGCGAGCGCTTCATGGCGCAGCTGCCGCAGGTGCGCGCTCAGGGGTTCGATGAGCGCTTCATTCGCCAGTGGGAATTCTATCTGGCCTATTGCGAAGGCGGCTTTCGCGAACGTGCGATCGGCGTCGCGCAATTGCTGCTGGCGAAACCCGGAAATCGCCGAGCGGCGCTGCTGCCCGAATCGAACGCCCCGAAAAGATACCCGCATGAAGTTCTGGGCCAGCCTGGTCGGCTATCAGCTGGTCTGGTTTGCCGCAGTGATCGGCGCGGGGCGAGGACTCGCGCTGGCCGGGGATCGTCGGGCGCTGCTCTACGCGGCATGTCAACTGGGCGCGGCGCGCCGTTACAAGACTGATCTTTCGCTGATGGCGGCGGCGATGGCGATGGGCCTGCTGCTCGACAGCGGATTGATCCATGCCGGCCTGGCGCAGCTTTGCGGCGCCATGGCCGTTCGCGGGGATGGCGCCGGCGTGGATTCTTGCGCTATGGGCCGCCTTTTCGCTGACCTTCACGCAATCCTTGGCCTATCTGCAAACACGCCTCTGGCTGGCTGCATTGCTGGGAGGCGCTCGGCGGTCCGCTGGCTTATCTGGGTGCGCAGCGCGGCTGGCATGTCGTTAGCATTCGCCACCCCTCATGGCGAGCCCTGCTGTGCCTCAGCATCGGTTGGGGACTGGCGACACCGGCCCTGGCGTGGCTTGCCCGGCGTCGGTTAGCCGCTGCGCCGCCTGCATCGATGCCCTTGCTCGGGATCCGCGCCATGAATCCTTGGATGCCAATGGCCTGTCGTGTGGGCGCTTGCGGCGTCGATGATGAGCCTGGGCTGGCTGTGGCAGCGCCCTCGCACCAACGCCGGCATCGTCGATGTCCTGTGGGCCGCGCGGTCTCGGCGCTCAGCGCGATCTACTTCGCCGTCGTTGGGGGATGGCGCCGCGTGGCCGCGCGTGAGTCTGGCCGTGCTCGGCGGCCTATGGGGTGTGCGGCTGGCTATGCACTTATGGACACGGGTTCAGTCTGCAAGCGGAGGATGGCCGCTATCGGAACCTGCGCGCGCATTGGGACGGAAATCAGTTCAAGTTTTTCCTGTTCTTCCAGTTTCAGGCATTGCTGATCGTGCTGTTCTCGCTGCCCTTTCTCGCGGTTGCGCGCAACCCGCGCGGATTTGGCGCCGCGGATGCTCGATCGGCATCGCGATCTGGCTAGCTCAGCGTGATCGGCGAGTCGATCGCCGACCGGCAGCTCGCCCGCGTTTCGGGCCGACCCAGCCAATCGATGGCCGCACCTGCCGCGAAGGTCTGTGGCGCTATTCGCGCCACCCCAATTACTTCTTCGAATGGCTGCACTGGTTCGCCTACGTCTGCCTCGCGTTGCGGCTCGCCCGTCGCGTGGCTGGCATGGGTCTGGGCCGCTGCTGATGTACGTGTTCCTGCGCTGGATCAGCGGCATTCCATATACGGAAACGCAGGCGCTGCGCAGCCGCGGTGAGGACTACCGCGCCTATCAACGCAGCACGTCGATGCTGATTCCCTGGTTTCCGAAAAGGATCGAGCCATGAATATCGCTGTCACCGATCTCTCACGAATTGCCCAGGAGCAGCCCGCCACCGGGTCTGCTGGGGCTGGCGGAACGGGGATTTCTGCCCGATGCGCTCGTGCGCCACGGCATTCGGCGCCTGTGCGCGCAGCGCCTGCGTGAAGAAACGGCCGGCGGAGCTGCGATCAGCAGGCCGCTCGCTTCACCGAACGCATCGAGATGCTGCGCCACAGCCCGGTGGCAATCCACACCGGCAGCGCCAACGCGCAGCATTACGAACTGCCGCCGGCCTTCTTCAAGCTGTGCCTCGGCAAGCGCCTGAAGTATTCGGGTTGCTATTACCCGAGCGGCGGCGAGTCGCTGGAAGCAGGCCGAAGATGCCATGCTGGAATTGTATGGCGAACGTGCCGAGCTGGCGGACGGCCAGAGAATCCTCGAACTTGGTTGCGGCTGGGGTTCGCTCACGCTGTGGATGGCCGAACGCTACCCGAATGCGACGATCGTCGCCGTCTCCAACTCGAACCAGCAGCGCGAGTACATCGAGACGCAGTGCCGGCAGCGCAGCCTGCGCAACGTGCGAGTGATCACCCAGGATGTCAACCGACTGGAACTGGACGCCGAGCAATTCGATCGCTGCGTGTCGGTCGAGATGTTCGAGCACATGCGAAATTACGACATCCTGCTGGAGCCGCATCGCGGGCTGGCTGCGGCCGGACGGCAAGCTGTTCGTGCACATCTTTGCGCACAGAACCTTGATGTATCCGTTCGAGACGGCCGGCGAGGGCAATTGGATGGGCCGGCATTTCTTCACCGGCGGCCTGATGCCCTGCCTCCGACACGCTGCTCTGGTTCCAGCGCGACCTGAAAATCGAGCGGCGCTGGCACATCGACGGCACCCATTACCAGCGCACCGCGAATCACTGGCTCGCCAACCAGGATGCGCGCAGGGATCAGGTGCTGTCCACCCTCGCCAGTGCCTACGGCAGCAAGGCGGCAGCGTTGTGGTTTCAGCGCTGGCGCATGTTCTGGATGTCCTGTGCGGAACTGTTCGGCTACGCCGACGGCCAGGAATGGCTGGTGGCGCATTACCGCTTTGTCAGGCCGTGACTTGCCGCGCAGGCGGTTTCCTACGAAGACAGCGAGACGGAATTTGCGCGCGTACGCCGCGTCCTTCACAAATTTCCGCTTTTCCTACGCCGAACTCGGACTCCGGGCTATGCGAAATTCGGCTCGAAACGCGCACTTTGTGCTCGAGACCGCTTTCAATTGCAGGAGGCCCAAATGAAGTATTTCGCAGCATCCATGGTTTTGCTGCTGCCGTTCGCGGCATTTTCCGCGGAAATCCCGGACGCCAAGTTTTACAGAGACGCGGCGGAAGGCGGCCTGGCGGAGGTGGCCTTGGGGAATTTGGCGCAGCAAAAAGCGCACAGCCCGAGCGTGAAGGAATTCGGGGCGCAAATGGTCAAGGATCACTCGGCGGCCAGTGAAAAGCTGAAGGCGCTGGCCCGCTCGAAGAACATCACCCTGCCCGCCAATCCGAGCGTCGCCGAGATCGAGGCGAAGTCCAAACTGGAGGTCCTTTCCGGCGAGTCTTTCGATAAGTCCTACATCAAGGGAATGATCAAGGATCACGAAGAAGACATCGCGGAGTTCAAAAAGGAGGCGGCATCGGGGCATGATCGCGAGGCTCGAGCATTCGCCAATGCCACTCTGCCCACGCTGGAAGCGCACCTGAAGAGGATTCAAGCGATCGCGGCCAGCGCCGGAATCAGCGCCAGCTAGCACCGGCTGGTAGTGGTCTTGGTCAGGCGCGAGCTTTGCGCCGCGCTGCGCGGCTCAAAATCCAGAGTGCGCCCGGGAGCGCGGTGAAGTCCGCAATCAACGCCAGTACGAAGGCGGAGGAAGACACGATGCCGAACTGCCGCATTGGCGGCAGATCCGACAGCGTCAGCGCCAGGAAGCCGCTGGTGTTGATGAGGGTTGCGAAGAGAATCGGCCGGCCCGCGGTGAGCATCGCGTGCTTGAGTGCGCCTTCCGTAGTGCCGCTCGCGCGGCCCTCCTGAAGATGGTAGAAAAAATGCACCTGATCGTTCTCCGTGGCCCCAAGCACGGTCGAGCCGATGAGTATGGTGGCGATGTTGAGCGGAATGCCGGCCACGCGCATCACGATGAATACCGACAGAATCGCAAAAAAGGATGGGATCATCGTCATGAGGCGCGCCGACGGACTGCGAAACACCACCAGGAAGGCGAGAAAAATGACGCTCGCGGTGATCGCGAAACTCTGCGTCAGCGTGGGCAGCAATCGCTCGGTGATGATGGCGGACAAGACGCCGTTGCCAGCCATCTGGCCGCGCACCGATTTGAAGGCCGGGTCGCTCGCCTGGGCTTCATTCCAGGTCTGCAGGATATATTTGCGCATGGCGCCCGAAGGCCCGAAATCTTCCGCGCGGCCGCGGATGCTCAAGCGCACGCTCGATAGATTCTCGACGTCGACATAGCTGCGGGCGTCCGGCTCCGTCAAGAGGATCTGCTCCAGGTCCGCGGCGAGCTTCGGCCACGCCTCGGGCGCGGTGGACAACTGATCGGAGCCGGTTTGGATATAACTTGCCCAGCGCAGCAGCGTGGTCGGGCCATCCACCGCATCGATCCCGGGATTCTGTTCGAGCCGCTGGGTCAGCAGGTACACGCTGCGCAGGAACGTCGGGTCCAAGGCGCGGCCCGGTGGTGTCTGCAGCCATAAATCCTGGATGTCCAATCCGTTTGCCTGAACAAATTGCCGCGTATCCTGCGCCACCGGCTCGCGGGGATTGACATAGGTCAACGCATCGGTCTCGAGTTGCAGCGGCGCAAGCCTGCCGGGAATGCCGAACAGCGAAACTGCCCCGCACAACATGACGAGCACGGCAGCGCTCACCAGCAGCCAGCGATAGCGCCGTGTCGCCGGCACCAACACATCGACAAATTGTTCGAACCACTTGCCATTCGTCATGGCGCCCGCTCGCCGCGCTGCGCAGAGAAAGGACTGCAGCGCCGGAAACAGGGTGAAGCAACCCACCCACGCACCGATCAATCCGCAAGCCGTCCACAAGCCCATCTCTCGCACCGGGCGAATATCGGACACCGACAATGCCGCAAAGCCGACCGCGGTGGCGAACATCGACGCGGTGCAGGGCAGGAACTTATTGGCAAGCGCTCGAGCATGATGCTCGAGCGGCGGGGCCCCGTCCGGTTCCAGGTATCTTGAATGAATGTAAACCAGGGTGGCCGTGGTGGTGACCATGACGGTGAGGGGCACCAAGGTCGACACCACGCTGTTGGAGAAACCCAATAGCTGCCCGAAACCCACTGCAATCGCGACCGCGGCGCCGAGGGTGAGAACGATGGCGCCGAGAGCACGCCACGATCGATAGACGATGAACACCAGTGTGAGCAGGAAGATTCCGAACAGCGGCATGAATTTCTTCGTCGACGCGACGGTTTGGCGTTCCAGCCAGGCGTCGAGCCACGGCGAACCGACGCGTCGAACCGCGGTGAAAGGATGGCCGTTGGCTTCGAGCGCCAAAACCTTGGCGTCGATTGCGGCCAACGCCCGGTCGCGTTCGGCCGGTGAATTCACGTTGAGCTCGAGTCCAATGCCGAGGTAATGGTCTCCCATCAGACCGGCCCGGCGCACCAGCACTGTGCCCGAGGCAAAGGCTCGCAACTTCGCCGCATCGGCGGCGCCGATGGCGGCGGGCGGACTGGCTCGAAAATACAGGGTGAGAAGGCTGTGCGCCTGGACTTTGGGAATCCGGTCGAGTTCCCGCTCCAGCTTGTCGACGCCTTGCAGCACCTCGAGGCTCAGCGGATCCGGGGCTTGGAGCACGATGAGGGCATCTTCGCCTTCCGGAAACACGCGTTCGAACTCGCGGGTGGCCTGTGCCACGGGGTCGCTGGCGACGATCAATCGATTGATCGAGGTGTCGGTGGGTATGCGCAGCGCACCGTACAGGCCGGCAAGGGTCAAGAGAGCGAAGACACCCACGATCCAGTAGCGCGCCTGCAGGATGCGCAAAAAAAGTTGCAACAGGCGGGGCGAGACGAACATCGTCCGATAGTCACTCATCGTGCCGTAATGATAGCCTGTCGCCATGAGCACACTCACATTGGCCGCGTTGGCGACCCTGGTTTTTTGCGCGCCGGGCTACCCGGGTGGATCCGGCGACGCCCAGCCCTTCGTGGACCAGTTTGCGAAGGCCGCCGCCGTGTCGGCCGGATGGAAACCCGGCAGTCTTGCCGCCATTTACGACCCCAGCGAACCGGGCGGACTGGCAAAACTCGGCGACAAGGACTCGGTACTGGCGTTCGTGCCTTACGCGTTCTACGTACAGCACGCAGCGGCGCTGCACTTATCGCCGCTTGCGCAGGCCGATGTGACGGGCGTCGGCACCGAGGAGCGCTGGACGCTGGTGGGCAAGGCCGGTGGTCCGGTCAGCGGCCCGGCATCGATGGCGGGCTATACGATATTGAGCGTCGCGGGATATGCACCGGAGTTCGTGAAACGCGCAGCCCTTGCCGCCTGGGCTCCCCTGCCGCCGGACCTCAAGATCGAAGCGACCGGGCAAATCTTGAGCGCGTTGCGGCGTGTCGCATCCGGGGAGCCGGTGTTGGCGCTGCTCGACCAGACACAGGCCGCGGCGCTCTCGACTCTGCCATTCGCCGCGCAGCTGAAATCCCTGACGCAGTCCGCGGCGCTCCCGGTGGCGCTGATTACCGTAGTCGAGTCGCGCCTGCCCATGGCACGCGCCAAGGCATTTCAGACGGGGCTCATTAAACTGAATTCCACGAGCGGCGGCGCGGAGATGCTGGCATCGCTCAAGCTGAAAGGATTCGTACTACCGCAGTTGCCCGGCGACGCCGGCAAGCCGTGAAGCGCTGCGTCGGCGTCGCGATCGCGGCCCTAAGTTTGGCCGGATGCAAAACGCCGACGCGGCCCGCGGCCCCGCCTGCACCCATGACGGTGGATCAGCTGGCGGCCGCCGTCGCCGCGGACGCCCGGCGCAGCGACCTGACGACGAATTCGAAGATCCGCGATCAGCTTGCCGCCGATGCCATGCAGAGCGCGCAAGCCTGTCTCGCGCGCGCGCCGCAGGTTGCCGCCTGCCTTTATTATGATGGCGTCGCCTTGGGCTTGAAGGCGCGGGCGCATCCGCTGCAGGCAAACGAAACGCTGAAGGCCATGCTCGAGGTCCTAAGCCGCGCCGAAGCAGCCGACCCGTCCTATGACCAAGCGGGTCCGGCACGCGTGCAGGCACTGGTCCTCGTCAAAGCCCCCGCATGGCCTCTGGGGCCCGGGGATCCCGCGACCGGATTGGCGGCCGCGCGCCGCGCGGTGGCACTGCGCCCCGACTATCCGCCGAATGTATTGGCATTGGCGGAGGCCCTCGCAAAAACCGGCGATGCGCGCGGTGCGCAGGAGGCGTACCGGCGCGCGCGCGATTTGAGTCAGGCGCTCGCGCCGGGCCGCGATCGCGATGACTGGCTGCACGAAGCGGACCGAGCGCTGAGCAGATGATCCGCGCCGCATCAAGGCGGCGCAAAGTTCGGCGGTATGGTCGCGGCCACCATCGACATCGTGGCATTCTTCGCGCGGCGCCTGGCGAGTGCAGCGCTCGCGCAACAGGAGGCGGCGGCACCGGCTTAGTTTCCAAGAGCGCGATCCACACGGGCGGCGCGCGAGGCGGCCGATCGCTGATACGATTGGCAGCGTGACGCAACGGATCGCAGGCGAGGAGCTGCCCGAGCACGCGACCGGGTCGCCTGCCGAGGTTTTGCGGGCGTCGTTGCAACTCGGCCTCACCTCCTTCGGCGGGCCCATCGCGCACCTCGGCTACTTCAATCGCGAATACGTGCAGAAGCGCCGCTGGCTGAGCGGCGAGGAATACGCCGCCTTGGTCTCGCTGTGCCAGCTGCTTCCCGGTCCCACCAGCAGCCAAGTGGGCTTTCTCATCGGGTTGCGCAGAGCCGGGATTCCCGGCGCGTTGGCGGCCTGGATCGGATTCACCCTGCCTTCGGCAATTCTCATGTATGCCTTCGCGATATTTGCGCCGCGGACTCCGGGACCCCTCATGCAGGTTGTGTTGCATGGACTGATGCTGACGGCGGTCGCGGTCGTTTCCCAGGCGGTGTGGGTGATGGCGCGCACGCTGTGTCCGGATTGGCAACGAGCGGCGATAGCGCTCGCCGCCGCGGCCATGCTGGTACGTCACGGCAACGGAATGCTCCAGCTGACGGCATTGGCCGGCGGCGCCGTCGCGGGCACTATCCTTTGCCGAAATTTCAAGCGCGCGGTCATCGAACTACCCGCGGCCACCGAGCATCGCCGGGCGTGGATCGCTTTGGCGCTCTACTGCGCTCTGCTGATCGCGATGCCGATCTTGGGCGCATGGGCGCCGCACGGCCCGATTGCGCTGGCGAATGACTTTTATCGCGCGGGCGCGCTGGTTTTTGGCGGCGGTCACGTGGTGTTGCCGCTGCTGCAAAACGCGCTCGTGCCAGCCCATTGGATATCAAACGATGAGTTTCTCGCCGGCTACGGCTTCGCCCAGACAATGCCGGGGCCTCTGTTCGCGTTCGCCGCGTATCTTGGCGCGGCGGCCGCGCCGGCCGGCGCCTCACTTTCGTGGGCTTGGGCTCTTCTCGCCCTGCTCGCGATATTTCTGCCTGGGCTGCTCTTGAGTTTCGTCGCACTGTCGCTCTGGTCGCGGTTCGCCGGCGTTCCGATGGCGTTCGCAATGCTCGCCGGAATCAACGCAGCCGTTGTGGGCCTGCTCGGCGCCGCGCTCTTCAATCCCATCGCAGTCACCGCGATTCATAGCGCCTTCGACGGGCTAATCGTCGTCATCGGATTCATGTTGCTGCAGTGGCGGCGCGTTCCTCCGGTCCTGGTGGCCGCGCTCTGTGTTGCGGCGAGCTGGCTCGCAGTCACTGGTATCGGCTAGCTCCAGCTCAGCAATTCCCAGCGATAGCTGCTTTCCTTCGCTTCGGTTCCCAGTTGTTCGTGGAAAGTTCCCAGGCTCTCGCGCGCCACCCAGCGGCCGATCTCAGGCGCAAACCACACGCGTTCTATGCGTTGGGCCGCGGTCCGCTCGGCAAAAATGCTGAATCGGAAGTTGATCAGGTTGAAATAGCGAAATGCGGAAAAGTGCCCGGCCGGCACGGTAACCGACTCCCAACGCTGAGCATCCATGGAAAGTTGCCATGGCATGACTTCGTCGCTGCCGGGGACCTTGTAGTTCGTCGTCGCAACGCTAGACCAGCCGGGGCGGAGCTGCGAAGGCCAGATGGGAATGGCCTTTTCATACGACTGCAACTCGCTCCAATGCGGATCGACGGCGACCATGCCCCACGGCCTGTGGATCTCGATTCGACCTCCGCTGCGCGCCGAATCCGCGGGCATATATTTGCGCCACCAGCTCTCGCCCCAGGACGGGTATGCAATCGGCTGGCCCTCGGCCGTTTCGGAACGCGATTCGATCTCGATCGATTCGCCGATGTTGGACACCCGGTCGATCTGGGTATCGACGATTTTGCCTGTGAAGTAATCGTGCTTGGCATAACGCCACGACTGCCCGACAGCCGGGGAACGGATCACGGGCGTGTTGCCGCCCTGGATGGATCTATCGGTTGCCCGAGCCACGCAGCCCACCGAGGCCGCAGCGGCTAAAAGCAAGAAATCGCGTCGAGTTGAGATTGGCACTTGGCACCTCCGCTAAGTCTGAACTCTCCGTTACCGAAGAGGAAAACCAGTTAATAAGACATCAGAACCGGCAATTGCATGCGCGCGAGAAGATCATGGGTAACCCCGCCCATGAGCTTCTCCCACAAGCCGTGGATGGCCAAACGCGCCGGCTACGATCAGATCGGCGCCCACCCTCAATGCTTCGGCTTGCACCGCGGCGGCGATCAATTCCGTCGAAATGTCGTCAAGCCAAATCCCGGTGACCTGAGCGCCGTGCCGTCTCAGATGCTCGACCATCTTTTCCGGAGGCAGGGCCCCGTAGCGCTCGGCAAACTGCGCCGGATTGACCGCAAGCACCGTGACCTGTTGCGCGCGTTCGATCAGCGGCAGCGCATCGTTGACGGCGCGGGTAGCGGCGCGGCTCGAATTCCAGGCGACCAGAATGTGCTGCCCCAGCGTTTTGAAAGAGCCGCGCGCCGGAACGAATATCACGGGTCGCCCGGCGACGAACAAAAGCTCCTCTGAGAAGGTGTATCCGGTAGCAGTCGCGGCCACCGAGACATCCTGGCTCAGAATGCACAAGTCGGCAAAGCGCGCGTGCTGGGGCACAATGACCGATGCGACGCCATCGAGACCGCGCCATTCGATTTCGAGTTCGTACTTGCGTCTTAATTCCTCCAGCATCGATTGCATCCGCTCGCTCGCTTCCTCCATCGAATGCCGTATATCCCGGTTCGTGCGGCTGATCGCGGCGGCCGAACCCTGCCCGAGTTCCGCAATACTTTGTTGATGGCGCTGCATCGGGCTCAGTTCCCTCACATACAGCGCCGTCAGCCGGCTTTGGTGACGGCGCGCCAAATCAGCCGCCAGGCGCAGGCGCTCCAATGCATGTTCCGACTGATCCAAATAAACCAGAATATCTTTCAGCGCCATAAAAGGACCTTTTGTTCCGCCCTAGGTGGGCGCCGGCTTGCGGGCCTGTTGCAAATCTTCGATTTCGCGGGTGGTCAAGCGAGCTTCGTATATCGATCGCGGATCCAAGCTGCGGGCGACGATGGTCGCTGTGACGACCGCGAGAACCAGCGGCAGAATGAACGATCGGTCGCGCGCCGTGAGTTCCATCACCAGCACGATCGCGGAAATCGGTCCGTGAGTCGTGGCTGCGAGCACCGCGGCGCCGCCGACGATGGCGAAAAGACCGGGCGGCACGCCGGGCCATACCGATGACCAGGCGAGCCCGAGCACGCCGCCGAGCAATGCACCCAATGACAGCGATGGCGTGAACAGTCCGCCGGGCACGCCGCTCGAGAGGCATAGGATCGTCGCCAACGGCCTTAAAAATACTAGCGCCAAGAGCAGCGCGGGTGCGACTTCGTTGCTGAAGGCCAGTTGCGAGATGTCCTTGCCGTTTCCCAGGATTTGCGGAAATTCGATGGACGCGAATCCAAGCAACCCCAGCGCGATCACGGGCGCCACGAAGCGGCGCCAGCCGCGGGGTTTGACGCGGTCCGCCCAGGCGACGAGATGGACGTATGCGATCGACACGAGTCCGGCGATGGGCCCGGCGATCAAGGCCCAGCACGCCACCGACAGCGAAGAACTGAAAGGGGGAACGATGTAGGTCGGCGCATTCGGCAGCACCAGCCAGGAAATCCCGGCCGCAATGACGCAGGCCAGCAAAGCGGGCAATATCAGGCGCAGGGCGAGCACACCGCGCAGCACTTCGAGTGCAAACAGCGCGCCGCCGAGAGGCACGCCGTAGGCCGCAGCCATACCGGCGCCCGCACCGCAGGCGACCAGCAAGCGCCGCTGCTCATCCGTCAGGCGCGCCTTGTTCGATAGTTCATTCGCAATCACGGCGCCCACTTGCTTGGGAGCACCCTCGCGCCCCAGCGCCGCACCCATACCGACCAGCACCACCGACAGCACGGCCGTGCCGAGCGTTCGAAGCGCGGGCAAGCGTCCGGCAAAGTCGGATATCGCCTCGGTGATGTCGATGCCATTGCCGCTCGTCAGGCGGCGCAGCGCGATTTGGCCGGCGCCGGTCAAGGCGCCGGCCGCGAGCAGCACCCAAATATGTCTCCAGGGATTCGCCTGCGAAGCGGCGGTCAACAGGTCGGTTCCAGGCCAGAACAAGTGCTGCACGTATTGCAGAAGTTTTGTCAGAACGATTGCGCCGATGCCGGCGCCGGCGCCGGTAAGAATGACCGCTCGCCCAAAAGTAAAGCGCTCTTTCGCTCAGCAGCGTCGCGGGTATCGATCCTTCTGGCTTCGGTCTCGGCACATTAAGGGGCCGAGCTGCTCAACGTGCGGCGGAACGCCGCGATGATCGCCGGCTGCGGCCGGCGGATCGCGGGAATATCCTGGTAGGCCTGCCATCCGCCGCCGAGACTCTTGTAAAGTTCGACGAATTGCTCTCCCTGCGTGACTTGCGCCTCGGCGTATTGTTCCTGAAGGTCGTAGAATTGACGTTCCGCATCGACGACGTTGAGGAAGTCGGTCAAGCCGCGGTTGTAGCGCGCGTTGGCCAGGTCGACCGCGCGCTGTCCCGCAACCATCGCATCGCCCAAATATTTCAAGCGGTCCTGTTGAGCGGTGTAGCCATCGAGAGCCGCATCCACCTGTTGCACGGCGCTCAATATCGTCTTGCGGTAAGTCACCAGGCTCGCGTGCGCTTCCAAGCGGGCGATATTCACTTCGGCGTCGAGCGCTCCGAAGTCGAGCAGCGGCCAGAGTGCCGCGGGTCCAAAGGACCAGATATGCTTGGAGATCTTCGGCAAGGTTCCCCAGCCTTGCGACTGAGACCCGATCGCGCCCACCAGCGCGACCTGCGGAAACAAATCCGCGGTCGCCACGCCGATCCGCGCGGTCGCCGACGCCAAATCGCGTTCCGCCTGTTGAATGTCGGGCCGGCGCTTCAGAAGGTCCAACTGGCGCGCCGGCCGACACGGGCGCGGGCATCGAAGGAATCAGCGTGGGAGTCGACAATTCGTGCACGATGTTCTCGGGATATTCTCCCAAGAGTACGGCGAGCGTGTACTCGACTGGCGTTCACTTCGGCGTCCACGGGCGCTATTTGCGCCAGCAGCGTGTCGAGTTCGCGCGTGGCGAGTTCCACATCGAGTTCATTGGTGATTCCCCGCTCATAGCGGATGTTCACGATGCGCAGAGATTCGCGCAGCACGGTGCTGGCGCTGCGCAGAATGCCGGCACGGATCTGCAGGCCGCGTAAATCAATGTACGCGCGCACCACGTCGGCGATCAGCGAGGTGAGAACGCCGGAGCGCGCCGCTGCCGCGGCTTGCACGTCATAGCGCGCAGCCTCGAACTCGCGCCGGTATTTGCCGAAGATGTCGAGTTCCCACACCGCATCGAAACCCGCTATGGTATTGATGTGCTGCAGGCCGTTGGAGTTGTCCGCCGATATCAAGCCCTGTTCAGCGCGGCCGCGCGTGAGGTCGGTTCCCGTGCCTCTTCCAGCGGCGGCGCTGCCGTCCACCTCCGGCAAGGCGTGGCCCGCGACCACCGCCTCATAATTCCTGGCTTGCTGCAGCCGCGTCAAGGCGACCTCCAGATCCGGATTGGACTTGATGGCGCGCTCGACCAGCGAGTTCAACTCGGGATCGTTGAGGGCGTGCCACCACGTGGCCAGGTCCGGCGCGGCAGCCGCCGGCGTCGCCGCCGCTGCATTCGCAGGAGCGCTCGCCACGAATGCCGGCCGGTGTGTCGGGCTTCGGCGTGTGGTAATTGGGTCCCGCGGCGCAGCCGCTCAAGGCCAGCGCGAGGCCCGCGAAAATCCTCGACAGAGTCTTCATGGCGGAGGCGCTTTTCATCGCTTTGCGTCGAGGGTCCGCTTGGGCGCCGCGTCGCTGTCGTTGGGCGTGACCTTCTGACCCGCGGCGATCTGGCTGCTGATGTTGAGCACCAAGCGATCGCCCGGTTTGACGCCCGAGCCGAGTTCCACCAGGCTGCCGTTGTCGCGGACGATCGTGACGGTCTGAAAGTCGATTTTGCTGTTGGCATCGACGCGCGCGACTTGCGTCGCATTGGGGCGGAAGATCAGCGCCGCCGCCGGGACTTCGACCAAGCCGCGCGGTTGCAGTTTGAATGCGACGTTGACGTAGGTGCCGGGGAGCAAGGCGTGATTGGCATTGGGCATGTCGACTTCGACGCGCATGGTGCGCGCCTGCGCGTCGAGCGATTCCGCCGAGCGGGTGATGGCGCCCTTGAAGACGCCGCCGGCCGGGTCCGGTCGCGAGGATATCGGCCGGCACACCCGGTTTCATGAGTTCAATCGCGGAGTTTTGCGGTACATCGACGAAGATGCGCAAAGGATCCGTTTGCGCCATCCGATAGAGCGGCGTCGTGGTCGATCCGCTGCCGGCCGTGACCAGATTGCCGATGTCGATCTTGCGCTCGGTGATGGTGCCGTCGAACGGCGCCACGACCTGCTTGAACTGCGTGAGCGCGGCGTATTGATCGACTTTGGATTTATCGAGCGCGACCTGGGCATTGGCCGCAAACAGGCGTGCGTTCGCGCTTTCGTAGTCGGCCTTCTTCGACTCGCGTTCCTGCTCCGATACCACGCCTTTGGGCGAGTCGCGCCAGCGCTCGTTGGTGGTCTTGCTGAATTCAGCTTCCGCCTGGCGCGCGGCGACTTGAGCTTCGGAGGCCTTCAGTTGCGCGCGGGCGGCGCTGAGCTCGGCATCGAGTTCGGGAGTCTCGATGAGCGCCAGAACCTGGCCTTTTTTCACATGATCGCCGATGTCGACCATCCATTTCGCGACGTAGCCGCTGACGCGCGCGTAAATCGTGGTTTCGTACCAGGCCGCGGTTTGCCCCGGCAGTACCAGGTCCTGACCGACCGAGGCCGGTTGTGCGGTGATGACATCGACGGGCGGCGGGGCGGAGTAGGCGGCATCGGCGCCCTTTCTCAGGGTGTGCGCTTCGACCAGGCGAAGCACCATCACCACGCAGAAACAAAACAGCAAGATGCCGCCGGCGATACCCGCGCCGATCTTCAAGGTCCTGCCGGTACCCGGTTCGAATTCGACGGAGCACCCGCCTGCCTCGGTACGCGAGGTGTCGTCCGGCAATTCGGCGGGCGGCGAGCTCCCGTCCGGATGGGAGTTGGGCGGAAGCAGTTCAGGGTCATGCGGGTGCATTGGCTCTACCTATGGCATTCGAAGCAGCTACAGCGGCCGGCCGACGGCGCAGCAACCGGTACATCGTGGGAACGAAAATCAGAGTGGCGAAGGTGGCGAACAACAAGCCGCCGATGACCGCGCGGCCCAGCGGCGCGTTCTGCTCGCCGCCTTCTCCGATACCCAGGGCCATGGGCACCATGCCGAGAATCATGGCGCCGGCGGTCATCAGCACCGGGCGCAGCCGCGTGTAGCCGGCGGAGGCCGCCGCGTGCAGCGGATCGTCGCCCGCGGCCATGCGTTGGTTGGCAAAGGTCACGACCAAAATGCTGTTGGCGGTGGTCAGGCCGATGCACATCAGAGTGCCCATGAGCGCCGGCACGCTCATCGGCGTCTGCGAGAGGAACAGCATCCACAGGACGCCGCCCAATGCGAACGGCACCGCCATGAGCACGATCAAAGGATCGATCCAACTCTGGAAGTTCATGACCAAGAATAAATACACCAGCACGATGGCCAAGGCGATGCCGGTGAACAGGCCCGCATAGCTTTCGCGCATGGTCTCCACTTGACCGCTCAGCGTTACCGTGAGCGCTTTGGAGGCATCCGGCCGGTTCGCCGCCAGGACCTTGTCGATGTCGCGCGACGCGGAATAGAGATCGCGCCCCTGGACGTCGGCATGCACGTCGAATACCGGCCGGATATTCAGTTGCGAGGTGACCAGCGGAATGGCCTCGCGGCCGAATGCCGCAAGATTCACCAGAAGCTGGCCCTGTCCGTTTGCGCTGCTGGTGGTCACCGGCATGGTTTTCAGATCCTGGGACGTGCCGATGCGATAGGGCGGCACCTGCACCACCAGCGGGTAGCTCACGTTGTTGCGCGGATCGACCCAAAAATTGGGCGAGGATTGGGCGCTCGAGTTGGTCGAGACCAGCACGTTGTTCGCCGCCTCTTGCTGCGTCAGTCCAATTTGCGTGGCCAGCGCGCGGTCCAAATCCACGGTCAGTGCCGGTGCATTCGGGACTTGAAATACATGCGAGTCGACCACGCCCGGCACCTGGGTCAGGTCGCGCGCGAGTTTCGACGCCAGGCTGAAAGCCTGCGCCTGGTCGGGCCCGGAGACTCTCACGTCGATGGGCGCCGGCTGGCCGAAATTGAGCACCTGATCCACGATATCCGCGGGTTGGAAAAAGAACTGCAATTGCGCGAAATGCGCCGGCAACGCCTGGCGCAATTTGGCGATGAGTTGCGCCGTCGGCTGGTGCTTTTCCTTCAGGGAAATCAATATCTCGCCATCCATCGGGCCCACCGTGGCCGAGTCGCTCAAGGCGATATTGATGCCGCTGTAAGGCAGGCCGATGTTATCCAGCATCACGTTGATTTGCTCATTGCCGATGAGGCGGCGGATCTCGGCCTCGACGTCGGCAAAATATTGCTGCGTCTTTTCCAGGCGCGTACCGGGCGGCGCGCGCACGTGCAGACGCATCTGGCCGGCATCGACCTGCGGGAAGAAATCGCGGCCCAGCAGCGGGAACAGACACAGGGAACCGACGATCAAGATGACGAAGGCGGCGACGGTTGCGACCGATTCGGACAGCGTCCAAGCGAGCGCGTTTCGATATTTCTCCCGGAAGGACTCGAATCCGCGTTCGAAGCCCGCCTGGAAGCGCACCAGAATATTCTTCGGCGGGACGTGCTGCCCCACCGGCCGATGCTGCGCTTCATCATGAAAGGTGCGCACCGATCCGCGCATCAGCATGTTGAAGAGCACCGGCACCATGGTGAATGACAGCGCAAGACTGGCGAGCAGCGCTCCCATGACCGAGAGCGACAAGGGCGAGAACAAATACTTCGCCGTGCCTTGTAGAAGAAATATGGGCACGAACACGATGCAAATGCACAAGGTCGACAGAAATGTGGGAACCGCAACCTCGCTTGCGCCCACCACGATGGACTGGCGCAACGGTTCGTTCATGGCCACGTGCCGCTCGATGTTTTCGATCACCACCGTGCCGTTGTCTACCAGGATGCCGATCGCCAGCGCAAAGCCGCCGAGCGTCAGGGTGTTCAAGGTTTGCCCGGCCAAATCGATGAACAGCACGGCGGTGATGATCGACAGCGGAATGGCGGCGAGAATGATCACGGACAGGCGCAGATTGCCGAGAAACAGGATGATGACCAGCGCGGTCAATGCGGCGGCCAAGGCGGCGCTCAACCCCACGCTGTTCAGCGCCGCTTTCACAAACACCGACTGATCGAACAGCGGCTGAATGGCGACGTCGGGCGGCAGTACCTTCTTGATGTCCTTCAGCGCGGCGCGAACGCCGTCGATCACCGCGAGCGTCGAGACGCCGCCGGTTTTGCGAATGGTCATCAAGGCGCCCGGCGTTCCGTTGACCGAGACGGAGTTGGTCTGCACCTGAAATCCGTCATGCACGTGGGCGACGTCGCGCATGAAGATGGTCCGCCCATCCACCTCCTTGATTGGAAATGCGTTGATCGTGTCGATGAGATTCGGCGAGTTGTTCATCGCCAACGCATAATCCTTGTCGCCGATTTTGACATCGCCCGAGGGCAGGATGACGTTCTGGCGTTGCAGCGCCGCGCTCACATCGGCGGCCGACAGTCCACGCGCCTGCAGCGCCTCGGAATCCAAGTCCGCCATGATGACGCGCGGCTTGCCGCCGTACGGATAGGGAACCTCCGCGCCATGCACCACCGCCAAGGCGGGGCGGATGATGTTCTGGCCCAAGTCGTTGAGCTTGGTGTCCGGCAGGGACTTGCTGGAAAGACTCAGCTGGATGATGGGTACGTCGGTTGCGCCATAGCGCAATACCAGCGGCGGCGTGATATTGGGGGGCATGTACTTGAGCACCACCAGCGCGCTGCTCGCCAGCTGCGAAATGGCGCGCGATACATCGGCGCCCTCGTGCAAGTAAACCTTCTCGACGCCGACGCCCTGGTAGCTCACGGCCTCGATCCGCGAAATGTCGTCCACCAACGAGGCGAGCTGGCGCTCGTGCAGGGTCAGGATGCGGTTTTGCATATCCTGCGCGCTCATGCCGTTGTAGGTCCACACCACCGCGACGACGGGGATGTTGATTTCCGGAAAGATATCGATGGGCATGCGCAGCGCCGCGCCGATACCCATCAAGCAAATCAAGATGAGCACCGCGACGACGGTATAGGGGCGCTTTAGCGCAATTTCGACGACGGACATTCGAAAACCTCTGCGGCCTGCTGCAATTTAGACGGAGGAGGAGGGCAAGTCAGGAGCCGGAAGTCACGACTTGCGAGTGACTTTCGTCACTTTCACGGTGACCAAAGTCACTTTACTCGGCATGCCGCTGGCGTTGCGACAGCAACGCGAGTTCCGTGCGGGTGTTGGCATGCAACTTCTCCATGATTCGACTGACGTAGTTTTTGACGGTTCCCTCGGCGAGAAATAATGCGGCGCCGATCTGTCGATTGCTCATCCCTTCGGCGATCAGCTCGAGAACTTTTGCCTCCTTTTCATTCAGCGTTTCGGCGGCGAGCGGCGCAGCCGCGGGTTCCGCGCGCAATGATTCGGCCGGGCCGCCTTCAGCGGATGGCCCGGTTTGCGCGAGGCGGCGGAACTGATCCATCACTTTGCGCGCGATTTGCGGGGTGAGACGCGATTCGCCGCGCTTCAGCGCGCGGATGGTTTCCAGCAGCTCGTTTTCCGCCGCATCCTTGAGCAGATAGGCATGCGCGCCCGCGCGTACCGCTTCAAACACGGTCTCATCGTCGTCCAAGGTGGTCAAAACCAGCACCTGGGTCTGAGGCAGCGCGCGGGTGATTTCGCGAGTCGCGACCACGCCGCCTTTCACCGGCATGTGCAAGTCCATCAGCACGACATCAGGATGCAGCAGCTGGGTCAATTCCACGGCTTCGACGCCGTTGCAGGCCTGGCCCACGACCTCCATGTCGGGCTCCATGGACAGCAGCAGCGCGGCGCCGCGGCGCACCAGCGCCTGGTCCTCGGCAATCACTATTCGAATCGCCGGGAGGGGAGCCTGTGCGATGCTCGTCACTGGAGGCTTCGCTCGAAGCGGCGCATTGTCGCGAACCTGTTTCTGAAATGATGCAGGCGATCATGCGGTGCGCAGGGGTCTAAGGGAAGTGACTTTAGTCACTTGTTGAGTCACTTCCAATTGGCGCCAATCGTGCGGCCCCGCGCTCATTTGGGCGGCCGGGGGGAGCTGCGGGCGCGGTCCGGGCGGCAATTGCCCGAAAGTTTGCATTTTTAAGCACTTTCTAATCTGGATCAGGTCCAATACGAGGTTAGGAGGCCAGGATGCGAATACTGCTCGTCGAAGACGATCGGAAGCTGGCGGAGTTCGTGGCGCGCGGATTGCGCGCGGAGCGCTTTGCGGTCGATCTGGCCTGCGAACGGGCGGGACGGCGAGAACTACGTTCACGCCTACCAATACGATCTGCTGGTCCTCGACCTGATGCTGCCGCAAATGAGCGGCACCGAACTTCTGAGACGGGTGCGGCGCTCGCATCCGGCGTTGCCGGTTCTGGTGCTCACGGCGCGGGACGAAATCGACAGCAAGGTGATGCATTTCGAAGCCGGCGCCGATGACTATCTGACCAAGCCTTTCGATTTTGCGGAGCTGCTGGTGCGCATCAAGGCGCAGCTGCGCCGCGCGCCGGTCGAACGCCACGATGTGCTGCGCCTCGCCGATTTGGAAATCGATCGAGCCACACAGCAGGTGCGGCGCGACGGCAAGCTGATCGAACTTACCGCCAAGGAATATGCGCTGCTCGAATATTTGATGTCGAGCCCGGAACGGGTGTTCTCGCGCACGATGATATTGAATCATGTGTGGGATCAGAGTTTTGAAGGCGTCACGAACATCGTCGATGTCTACGTGCGCTATGTGCGCAAGAAGGTCGACGAGCCGTTTCCGCTGAAGTTGATCCATACGGTGCGCGGCGTGGGCTATTGCGTTCGCGGCGCCGATCGCGAAGTGACTTCGGAATGAACCCGCGCTCGCTCGCATTCCGGCTGACTGCCTGGTACACGCTGCTGCTGGGCGCGACCTTCATTCTGGTTGCGGTCGGGACTTTCTATGGCTTGCAGCACTACCTGCGTTCCAATGCGCGAGATTCTCTGAGGCGCCGCGCGACCGAGGTGGAGCAGATCCTGGCGCGCGAGCCGGTGGAAGTGGCGGACGCCGCCATTGCTCAAGAGGTCGAGCTGCACCTGGCGCCGGAAGCCAACAATAGATTCATCCGGATCACCCGCATTCCCGGGAAAGTCGTTTTCCTGTCCGGGCCGCCCGCTGATGGCAGCTTCAACCGCTTCGACGTCGCCGCACGCCTGCCGGCCGGCAGCACCAAGACCGCGGCCGGCTTCGTCTCTACGATTCTTCCGGATCAACATTTGATCGTCGGCGCGACCTCGGTCGATACGGCCTCCGGACGATATGTGTTGGAGATAGGCGGCTCCCTGCTGTCGATGGAAACGGCCCTCGCGCGTCTGACCGACCTGCTGGCCGTGTTGCTTCCCTCCCTGATCGGCTGCGCGGCGGTCGGCGGCTATCTGTTGGTCACCTGGGCGCTGCGCCCGGTGGATCGGCTATCGCGGACCGCGGAGCAGATGAGCCTGCAAAATCTGTCATTGCGCCTGCCGGTGGTTGCCACGGGCGATGCGCTCGAGCGCTTATCGATCTCGCTGAACAACATGTTGGGACGCTTGCGCGACTCGGTGCAAAGTTCGCGGCGATTTTTGGCCGATGCCTCCCATGAGCTGCGAACGCCCCTGACGGTGATCAAGGGGGAGTTGCAAGAACTCTCGAATGAAGGCGGCATATCGGGCGACGCTTTGCGGGAGCGTGTCGGCAGCGTGCTGGAAGAAGTCGCCCGCCTCGAGCACCTCGTGTCGGGGCTGTTGGTGCTCTCGCGTCTCGATGCAGGCGAGACGCAGCGCGAACGTGCCGAGCTGGATTTGGCGGAATTGGTGCGAAGCACAGCCGAGCAAATGCGTTTGATGGCCGAAGATCGCGGCATTTCCATCGAGCTGTCGGGTCTGCAAAGCGCGGTAATCCAAGGCGACCGGTCGCGTATCAAGCAAATAATCGTCAACCTGCTGGACAATGCGATCCGCTTCACGCCGGCGAAGGGCAGCGTGATAGCGCGCACCTCCGAGGACGACAGCCATGCGCTGCTGGAAGTGATCGATACGGGTGTCGGAATACCCAAGGCATCGCTGCCGCTGGTGTTCGATCGCTTCTACCGCGCCGACCCGGCGCGCTCGCGCGACGACGGCGGCGCGGGGCTCGGTCTGTCGATAGTCAAATCCATATGTTCAATGCATGGGGCCGACATCGAGGTATCCAGCCAGCTTGGCGAGGGCAGCTGCTTTCGGGTTCGATTTCCAAGGCGGCCGGTTGCCCTGGGCCCGGCTCCCGCCGCGCTTACCCGAGGCGGAGCGGGCGCCCGCCGATCGAATTCCGGCAAACATGCGTGTGGGCACCAGCGTGCGCTGAACCGCCATCATGAGATTCATTCTAATGTGACATTCGCGGAATTCTAATCTTGGCCGCTCATCCTACATATGGGCCAAATAAGCTGTTCTGAAGTGACAAAAATGCTGCAAGAAGTCGAGTCTTTCGATGAAAAACACGTCCGGCTGGCTCAAGCCGGCGATTATTTGGCATTCAATGCGCTGGTGCGCAAATATCGAGCACGAATCATGCAGCTGACCCTGCGCTACGCTCGCAACGAAGCGGATGCAGAGGATTTGGTGCAAGACACCTTTTTGAGGGCGTATCGAGCATTGCCTGCGTTTCGCAGCGATGCGGGATTTTATTCCTGGCTGTATCGCATCGCGATCAACGCGGCCAAGTCGGGCCTTAGCGTGCGTGCGCGCGATGCACACGTCGTCTCCATTGACGGCATGGAAGGCGAGGAGATCGCCGATTTGGATACCCCGGAGAATCTTGCGGTGACTGGCGAGATTTTCGCGGCGATCGGCGCGGCCATTGATGCGCTCTGCGAAGAACAACGCCGGGCAATCGTCTTGCGCGAGATCGAGGGCTTGAGCTATCGACAGGTGGCGGGCGCGATGTCGTGTCCGATCGGAACGGTGCGTTCACGCGTATTCCGCGCCCGCGAGGCCATTCATCTTCGCGTGCGGGACAGCTTCGACTTCGGGCTCGGACGGGCCTGCGGCGATACATGATGAATAAAGTTAGCTCAATCAATCGTCGTTGGCCGCTCCTGGCCTGCGCCGCTTTGATTTCGTTCGGCTTTTTCAGTGCCGCGAACGCGCACGGCGGCGGAGGCGGAGGAGGCGGGCACGGCGGCGGAGGCGGCGGAGGCGGGCACGCCGGCGGAGGTGGCGGCCACTTTGGCGGCGGCGGCCACTACGGCGGCGGCCACTACGGCGGCGGCCACTACGGCGGCGGTCACTACGGCGGCCACTACGGCGGCGGTTACGGGCGCTATGGAGGCCGCTACGGCGGTGGATGGCGCGGCGGCTATCGCGGTGGATGGGGCGGCGGGTGGGGCGGCTACGGCTGGGGTTTTGGAGCGGGCCTCGGTCTAGGTTTGTATTTCTCCGCGCTGCCGTTTTATTACTCGACTTATTGGTGGGGCGGCGTTCCTTATTATTACGCTGATGACACTTTCTATACCTGGGATGGATCGGCCGGCGAGTACCAGACCGTTGAGCCGCCCCCCGAAGTGGAGCAGCAAGCGCAATCGCAGGCGGGCAGCGAACTGATTGCCTATCCCAAGAACGGACAGTCCGATCAACAACAGGCCAAGGACAAAGCGGATTGCCGGCAGTGGGCGGCTACGCAGTCCGGCTACAATCCCGCCGCAGCTGCGACCAGCAGCGCTCCTGCCGCGACTGACGGCGCTCCCGCCGCGGCGACCGCCGGCAGCGTCCAACCGGTGGGATTATCAGCGCGCGCAAGCCGCCTGCCTGGAAGGCCGCGGTTACAGCGTCAAGTAGCGGCAGCCGGCGCCAAGCGCCAACCCAGGCCGTTGTTGTTACGCCGGCTGAGACACGGCGGTTCCGACTTCGTCCGTCCAAACCTTGAACAATTGCAGAAAATTTAGCCCGAATGCGGTGCTGATCGCGACATCGCCGGCGTCGCGGCCGCGCCCGACCAATATCCTGCCGATGCGTCGCTGATTGTTGCGTGGATCGAAAGGGTGCCATGCGCCGCCGACATAAGCTTCCAACCAGCCCGAAAAATCCATCGGCGCATCCGGAACGGGAACGCCGATATCGCCAAGGTAGCCGGTGCAATAGCGCGCGGGAACATTCAAACAGCGCAGCAGGGTAATGGCGAGGTGCGCAAAATCCCGGCACACGCCCTGGCGTTCGCAATAGGCTTCCCACGCGGTCTTGCTGGAACGCGCGAAATGATAGCCAAACTCGATGTGGCGGTGCGCGAAATCACAAACCGCCTGGATCCTCGACCACCCGGGCGTCAGGTGACCGAACAGGCGCCACGCATCGCTCATGAGCCGCTCCGTTTCGCAATACCGGCTCCCTAGCAAATAAATCAGCGTGTCGTGCGGCAGCTGCTCGACCGGATGTTCCTGGGCATCCGGAAATTCCGGCTCCGGTTGACCGCTGTCTTGAATGAGCCCGTCCGCTGTGAGCTGAGTCTCGCCGGCAGGCGCCACGATTCGGGTACAGGTGTTGCCGAACACGTCGACATAGGTCTCGCGCGCGAGCTGCGGCCGCGTGATCATCTCATCGGCGCGCAGCAAGTCCGCCGCGCGGCTCGAATGCGTGTGAAGCATCAAGATCATCGGAACCGGTTGCGGACAGGAGTACACCAGTTCGTAGCCGAAGCGGATTTTCAAGCAAGGTCCTCCCCAGCTGACAAGGAACTTTCCATCCGACTGTATCGCATCGGCGCGTCGACAAATCCGTAGGAATACGCTTCGAACCCACGTAGGCGCCGCGCCCATGTGCGCCGTGCGCCTCGATTTTTCGGTACTATCGCAGCCCGATGAAAACCTTCCACTGCACGCACTGCCAAAATCTGGTGTTCTTCGAGAACGTGCGTTGCTTGAACTGCGGCCACGCGCTCGCCTTTCTGCCGGACTTGGGAGTGATGGGGGCTCTCAGCGAGGGCCGTGACGGGCTGTGGCGGGTCGGGCTGGATGCGCCCGACTCGCGAGGCTACCGCTTGTGCGCCAACTACGATCAAGTGAGCGTGTGCAATTGGGTGGTTCCGGCCGACGACCCCGGCGGCTTTTGCGGCTCGTGCCGGCTGAATCGCGTCATTCCCGACTTGTCGAGCGAGCGCAATCGCGTGGCATGGTTTCGGCTCGAGGTTGCCAAGCGGCGCATGCTCTACACCTTGCTCGGCTTGTGGCTGCCGATTGAGCCGAAGGGCGCCGCGGAGGGCTCGGGTCTCGCGTTCGAGTTCTTGCAGGACTCGAGCGACGGCGATGCCAAGCGCGTATTCACGGGACACGACAATGGATTGATCACCGTCAACATTGCCGAAGCTGACGATGTGCATCGCGAGAAAGAGCGCACGTTGCAGAAGGAACCCTATCGCACTCTTTTGGGGCATTTTCGTCATGAGGCGGGACACTATTTTTGGGATAGGCTGATTTCGAGCGGTCCCAAGCTCGACGCATTTCGCGAGCTTTTCGGCGACGAGCGCGCCGATTATCAGAAGGCCTTGGAGCGTCACTACAGTGCGGGACCGCCGGCGCGTTGGGAGCACGATTTCATCAGCGCCTATGCGACCATGCATCCATGGGAGGATTGGGCCGAGTCCTGGGCGCATTATCTGCACATGGTCGACGCGCTGGAAACAGCGGGAGCCACGGGTCTTGCGCTGCGGCCAAAACGCAGCGATGAACCGCGCATGCAGCCGCCCCCCGATCCGCTCAACCCGCAATACCGCGCCTTCGACTCGATGATCGAGTCATGGCTGTCGCTCACCTATGTGCTCAACAACTTGAGCCGGGGCCTGGGACTTCCCGATAGTTACCCATTCATTTTGTCCGCCCCCGCCATCCGCAAGCTGCGCTTCATTCACACCACGATCGATGAGTATCGGGGTGGCCGCGGCCGATCCGCGTAGAATGCCGCCCGATCACATCAGGGAGATTTAAGTGTCGGTGCACGTGGCGCTCAATCACATCATGCATTACCGCTACGATCGGCCGGTCAATTTGGGCCCGCAGCTGATCCGGCTGCGGCCCGCACCGCACTGCCGAACCCGCATACTTTCGTACTCGCTGAAACTTACCCCCGCCGAGCACTTCATCAATTGGCAGCAGGATCCGCTGTCGAACTACTTGGCGCGCGTGGTATTTCCAAAACAGACCCGGGAACTCAGGGTTGAAGTCGATCTGACCGCGGAAATGGCGGTGCAGAATCCCTTCGATTTCTTCCTGGAACCCTATGCGCAACGCTTCCCGTTCCAGTACGAAGCGACTGAAGCCCGTGAACTCGCACCCTTTTTATCGGCCATGCCCGCGACCCCGCTGTTTGCAGGCTATCTGCGGAGCATCTCGCGCACGCCGCGCGCCACCATCGATTTTTTGGTGGCGCTGAACGGCCGCCTCGCGGCCGATGTGCGCTACGTGATCCGCATGGAACCGGGCGTGCAGCCGCCGGAGGAAACGCTGCAGAAGCGTTCCGGATCCTGCCGCGACTCCGCCGAACTGTTGGTCCAATTGCTGCGCCATCTCGGACTCGCCGCGCGCTTCGTCTCCGGTTATCTCATTCAGCTGGTCGCCGATACCAGACCCTTGGCCGGTCCGGCGGGTCCGGACCAGGACTTCACGGACCTGCACGCTTGGTGCGAGGTCTATCTGCCCGGAGCAGGCTGGATCGGCTTGGATCCCACCTCGGGTCTCTTGACCGGCGAGGGTCACATCCCTCTCTCCTGCACCCCCGATCCGCAGTCGGCGGCGCCGTTGTCCGGTGCCGTGGACGAATGCCAGACCACCTTCGACTATGCCATGAAGGTCGAGCGCGTGTGGCAGGCGCCGCGCGTCACCAAACCGTATTCGGAATCGCAATGGAGCGCCATCGACTCGCTCGGCAGGTCGATCGATGCCGTGCTCACGAGCGAGGATGTGCGCTTGACCATGGGGGGCGAACCCACCTTTGTCTCGGGCGAGAACGCCCAAGCACCGGAATGGAACACCGAGGCGCTCGGCGAGGACAAACGAAAAATCGCGGCCGCCCTGTTCCGCGCGCTCAAGCAGCGCCATGCGCCGTTCGGGCTTGCGCATTTCGGTCAGGGGAAGTGGTATCCCGGCGAACAGTTGCCGCGTTGGTCATTGAATTGCTTTTGGCGCAAAGACGGCGAGCCGATCTGGAGCGATGGCGCCCTCATCGCCGACGAGACCCGGCAATATCCCAAGGCATGCGCAAACGCGCCGCGGTTATTGCACGCGGTGGCGCAGCGCCTGGGCCTGTCCGCCGACCATGTGTTTGCCGCATATGAGGATGTCTTTTATTACCTGCTGCGCGAGCGCAACTTGCCGACCAATGTGGATCCTCTGAATTCGCGCCTCGCGGATCCTCTCGAACGCGCACGCCTGGCGCGTGTGTTCGGCGGCGAACTGGGTGAACCGGCCGGCTTCGTTCTGCCGCTTGCGCGCACGCCCGACGAAGCGGCCTGGCAAAGCAGCCGCTGGCCCTTGCGCGGCGGGCGATGCTATCTGATTCCCGGCGATTCGCCGATCGGTTATCGGTTGCCGCTGGATTCGCTGCCGGCGTTGAGCCCGGGCGACTTTCCGCACATCCACCCGCCGGATCCGACCCAGGAGTTCGGCGTGCTCGTTGCGCATGGGAGATTGCTCGAGAAGCGCGCCGGGAATGACCCCGCGCCTACGGCGCCCGCTGCGGCGGCCGCGGCGCCGCAGCGCCCTGCCGATATCGAAGTCATCCGAACATCGCTGTGCGCCCAGCCGCGCAACGGCGTGCTTTACGTGTTCTTGCCGCCGACGCGCACGCTGGATGACTATCTGCAAATTGTCGCCGCGGTCGAGGCGAGCGCGAAGGCACTCGACCAACCGGTGATTTTGGAGGGTTACGAGCCGCCGCAAGATCCGCGTTTGGTCAATTTCAAGGTGACGCCGGATCCAGGCGTGATCGAAGTCAATGTTCAGCCGAGCGCAGGCTGGGACGACTTGTCGGCGCTCACGACGCATCTTTACGAGACGGCCCGAGAGTGCGGTTTGCGCTCTGAAAAGTTCATGATCGACGGACGGCACGTGGGAACCGGCGGCGGCAATCATATCGTCATGGGAGCCGCCACGCCGCAGGATTCGCCGTTTCTGCGACGGCCGGATCTGCTGCGAAGCCTCATTTCATACTGGCACAATCATCCCTCGCTGTCGTACCTGTTTTCGGGACTGTTCATCGGTCCAACCTCGCAAGCGCCGCGGGTCGACGAAGCGCGCAACGATTCGCTGTACGAGCTTGAGATTGCGTTCCAGCAATTCCCGCCCGCGGGGGCCGAGGTGCCGCCTTGGCTGGTCGATAGACTGCTGCGAAATCTCTTGATCGACGTCTCCGGCAACACGCATCGCGCGGAATTCTGCATCGACAAGCTGTATTCACCCGACACTTCCAGCGGCCGGCTCGGGCTGCTCGAGATGCGCGCCTTTGAAATGCCGCCTCATGCGCGCATGAGCCTCGTGCAGCAGCTCTTGCTGAGGTCGCTCATTGCGCGGTTTTGGCGCGAGCCCTATGCGCCGCGGCGCCTGACGCGTTGGGGAACCCAGCTGCATGACCGATTTCTCCTGCCGCATTTCGTGCTCGAGGATTTTGCCGGCGTCATTGAAGAACAAAACCAGGCTGGCTTCGCCATGAGTCTCGGCTGGTTCGCGCCGCACTTCGAATTCCGGTTTCCCAAACTCGGCGACCTCGCGCTGCACGGTGCATTGCTGGAATTGCGCCAGGCGCTTGAACCTTGGCATGTCATGGGCGAGGAGGGCGGGCCCGGCGGCACGGCGCGGTATGTCGACTCCTCATTGGAGCGCGTCGAAGTCAAGGCGATCGGCCTGCCGCCGGATCGCTACGCGGTGACTTGCAATGGCCGCACGATCCCGCTGCGTGCCCACCGGGCCGCGCGGACGAATTCGTCGCCGGCGTGCGCTATCGCGCCTGGCAGCCGTGGTCCGCCCTGCATCCGACAATCCGTGTTCATTCACCGCTGACATTCGATATAGTCGATACCTGGATGAAGCGATCGGTGGGCGGATTTCGATATCATGTTGTTCATCCGGGTGGCCGCAGCCACGAGACATTTCCCGTCAACGCCTTCGAAGCGGAAAGCAGGCGGCTCGCCCGATTTTTCCGCATCGGCCACACGCCGGGCCGTATGAGCGTCGAGCCGGCCCCCTCGAGCGAGGAATTTCCCTTCACGCTGGACCTGCGCAATCATCGATAAGGATCCGCGACTTCAGCATTACCGTAGCGACCCGCATCGCTACGACGAACTTTTGGATGCCGATGGCTGCATCCGCGGCCATTGGCACTCATTGGTCGAAGGAATTTTCGAGAACGATGCGCGGGCGGCCCGGCATGCCACTGAATTCACCCGGCGCATGATCGTCGAGAACGGCATTACCTACAATGTGTATGCCGATCGCCAGGGCCGCGACCGCCCCTGGATTCTCGATCCGCTTGCCCTATCTCATTTCCGCGCACGAGTGGCGGTCGATCGAGGCAGGCGTTGCGCAGCGGGCACGCCTCTTGAACGCGGTGCTGGTCGATCTCTACGGGAAGCAGGAACTGCTGTCGCGCGGCGCGCTGCCGCCCGAGATTCCATTCGGCCATCCCAATTATTTGTGGCCCTGCGAAGGCGTTCGACTGCCGAACGATCGCTGGCTATCGCTCTATGCGGCCGATTTGGCGCGATCGGCGGACGGCCGCTGGTGGGTCATTGCCGACCGTACCCAGGCCCCATCCGGTCCGGGGTATGCGCTGGAAAACCGCCAAATCGTGCGCCGCGCGTTTTCGCATCTGGCGCAGTCCATGGATGTCCGGCCGCTCGGCGCCTTCTTTGCCGCGTTTCGCGACGCCCTATTGGACAATGCCGACGAGGATTCCTTGGCCGTGGTGCTGACGCCCGGCTCCTTCAATGAAACCTACTTCGAGCACGCATATCTGGCGCGCCAGTTGGGCTTCCCGCTGGTCGAAGGGCACGATCTCACCGTGCGCGACGAGAAGGTGTTTTTGAAGACCCTGTCGGGACTGAGGAGGGTCCACAGCATTCTGCGCAGGCTCGACGATGATTTTTGCGATCCGCTCGAGTTGCGGGTCGATTCGGCGCTCGGCGTCCCCGGGCTGCTCGCAGCAATCCGCAAGGGCAACGTCGCGGTCGCCAACGCGCTGGGCAGCGGCGTGCTCGAATCGGCGGCTTGGCTCGGGTTCCTGCCGGCGATTGCCGAGCAGATGATCGGTGAAAAGCTGCACCTGCCGTCGGTGGCGAGTTGGTGGTGCGGCGAGCCGCCGGCGTTCGAATCCGCGCTCGCCAATCTCTCCAATTTGGTGATAAAGCCGGCCTTTCCCAATCAGAAGCTCGGCGCCGTGTTCGGCAGCGACCTCGATGCCGAGGAGCGCGCGGCGCTCGTCGCGCGCATGCGCGCGCGCCCGCATGCATTCGTGGCCCAGGAGCATCTGGCCTTTTCTCAAGCACCCGTCTGGTATACGAAGAACGCCGATGCCTTTTCGGCGCGCGCGCTCGGCATCCGTGTGTACGCGATTGCCACAACGCACGGCTACCGCGTTCTGCCCGGCGGATTGGCGCGCTTCGCTTCCGATGCGCACGCTGAGATCGTTTCGATGCAGCGCGGCGGCGGCAGCAAGGACATCTGGGTGCTGAGCGATTCCGATGAGATATCCGAGGAGGCGATCGCCCCGATCGTCAGGGCCGATCGCGCGCCGCACCGCCATCATGATCTGCCCTCGACGCTGGTGGAGAACATGTTTTGGATGGGCCGTTATGCCGAGCGTTGCGACTACAAAACGCGCTTGCTGCGCGCCACGATGGGACTGCGCAGCAATCTGCCGTTCCGCTCCCAGGCAATGGAGATCTGCAAGCATTTTGGCGCCACCGCGGCCTTCGATCCCGAGAAGCGCTTCACGTTGAGCGGCGATATCGAACGCCTCGGCGAATGCGCAGCCCAGGTGCGCGGCAGCCTGTCCGCGGAGAACTGGCGCGCAATGACGGTTCTGCAGCGCGACTTCAAGCGCGCGGAAGCCGCGCGCAGCGACGCCCGCGAGACGCTTGACAGCCTGCTGCTGTCTCTGGCGGCAATCGCCGGATTCGCCCTCGATGATATGACGCAAGATGACGGTTGGCGGCTGATGATGATCGGCCGCCGTCTGGAACGGCTGCAATTTCTCGCCGATTTGATCTCCCGCCGGCTCGTCAGCGCGGGAACACCGCTGCGGCAGGAACTCGAATGGCTGCTGGAGATCGGCGACAGCGCCATTACCTATCGCACACGCTACCGCGCGCCACCGATTTGGGAATCGACCGTCGACCTGCTGGTCTACGATGGCAAGAATCCGCGCGCCCTGGCGTTCCAATGGCGCGCCATCAATACGCTGCTGATCGAAGTTGCCGAGTCCCTCGGTTCCAAACCGCAAGAGACGCTCTATCCCGCGGTGTCGAACCTGGTATCGCTCGAGTACGCGAGCCCGAGCGGCGACTCCGTCGCGGCGCAGGCATCGCGCGAGATCCTCTCGCGGCATCTGAAGGAGTTGATGCAGGCCTCGGCGCAGCTTTCCGAACAGCTCACCTCGCAGCACTTCTCGCACATCGATTTCGACTTGCGCGCGGTGTCGGCGTGACGCGCTACGCGGTTCGCCACGCGACCGTGTACGAGTATGGCGGCGTCGTGGTGCACTCGCATCATCTGCTGCACCTGCAGCCTCGTGATTTCGCGTTTCAGCGCTGCCTGAAGCATGCGCTGACGCTCGATCCGCAGCCCAGCTTCCGCCGCGGGGATGTGGATGCTTTCGGCAACTCGATTGCCAGGCTCGAATACGACCGCGCGCATGAGCGCCTCGCGGTCATCGCGGAAATGCAGGTCGAGATATTGCCGCGCGGCGTGGAAACGCTGGAGGCGGCCGAGCCCTGGGATAGTCTGCGGAGACGCCTGAGTTACCGCGCAGCCGCCCATGCACCCGCGGATCTGGAAGCATGCCGCTTTCGCATGCGTTCCAGCCACGTGCCCTTGAAGCTGGCTTTCGAGGATTATGCCGCCGATTGCTTCACGCCGGGACGGCCGGCTGCGTCGGCCTGCCAGGCGCTCATGCGCAAGATCCATCGAGAGTTCAAATACGCTCCCGGATCCACCACCAACCGAACCTCGATCGTCGAGGTGCTGAAAAGCCGCCGCGGAGTTTGCCAGGATTTTGCGCATTTCATGATCGGCTGCGTGCGCTCATGCGGATTGGCGGCGCGCTATGTCAGCGGCTATATCCGCACGGTCCGCAAAGGCGGCGCCGCGGCGATCGGCGGAGACGCATCGCACGCCTGGGTTTCGGTGTATTGCCCGCCGTTGGGGTGGCTGGATTTCGATCCGACCAATGACTGTTTGATCGGTGAAGACCACGTTACGCTCGCCTGGGGCCGCGACTTCGGCGACGTCTCGCCGTTGCGCGGCGTGATCGTCGGCGGCGGCCGCCACAAGCTTCAGGTTGATGTGGGTGTTCAGCCGCTGAGCTAGAGGCGCGGGGAGCTTCCCGTTGTCTTACAGTCCCTGGTTCAATGTTCCCACAAATGGAGCAGTCTTGCGGGGGACATCGCCCGCGCACGAACCCGTTGAAACTCGTAAAACACAGCCGGGGATTCGGCTCACTCAATCAATAGGATCTTTATGAGGCGTCAGGACCCGGTTCCCGAGAGCATTGCACCCGAGACTTTTATCGCGAGCGCCGCGCTCGAGTGCATGACGGACGCGCAGCTCGGGCGCCTGGCAATGGACAGAGGCGATGCCGAACCGCTGCGGCATTTTGCGCACGCCATGCTCGATGTTTACGAAAAGGGCACCGCGGACATTGCCAGGATCGCGGCACGCAAAGGTTTGCCGATGCCGCAATCGCTGGACGAGGAACATCAGCAATTTGTCGAACGGATGCGGCAGAAAAGCGGACCGGATTTCGATCTCGCATACACCGGCGGAATCATCGAGCGCCACGAGAATGCGGTCACGCTTTTCAAGCGCGGTCAACGAATCAAAGATCCGGAAATTTCGGCATTGGCGAGCCGCACCTTGAGCATGCTCGAGGCCCGACACCGCAAAACGAACCTGCTGCGCGAGAGCATCGCCGCGGAGCCCCAGCCCGCCAGTCCCTAGGCTCCCAGGCCTCATTCCTCGCTGCGCAGCTTCGCCACTTGCGCCGCAGTCAAGTCCGATCCCTTGGCGCCGAAGCGCGCGGTGACATAGTTCGCAACGCTGGCGATTTCCGCGTCCGTATAAGTGCTGCCGAAGGCCGGCATGTCGTTCGAATCGCCGCTCAGATGCCGCTGGCCGCCGCCGAGGATTACCTGCGCCACGTTGATGGCGGTCGGATCGTTGATGCCCCGGGTGCCGGTCAGGGTCGCGAACGGAATAACCGGACTGACGCCGGTCCAACCGTGGCATCCCGCGCAGGCGCCCTCATAAACCGCACGGCCGTGCGACTCGCCCGCCGTCCCCTGGTCTGCGAACAGCGCCGGCGCGGCAGTTTGCTTCGGCTCCGGCAGGTCGGAGGTGGCGATGCCGGGCACGGTGCGCAAATACGCGACGATCGCGGCGACATCGCTCGGCTTCAAGTAACTCAAGCTTTCATCGACGGCTTCGCCCATCGGCCCGGCGGCCGTGCCGCGGCCCTCGGCGTGCCCCATGGAAAGATACCGGGCGAGGTCCGCATCGCTCCACGAGCCCACGCCGCTGGCGTGATCGGCCGTGATGTTGTAGGCACGCCAGCCGGCTTGTACCGCGCCTGCGAATTTTTGGCGATTGTCGAGCGCGAAGCCGAGATTGCGCGGCGTGTGGCATTCGCCGCAATGCGCCATCGCCTCGGCCAGATAGGCGCCGCGATTCCATTCGGCCGTGCGGTCAACGTTCGGCTCATAGCGCCGGTCGGGATTGAAGAAGGCCGACCACAAGCTCATCAGGCCGCGTTGATTGAACGGGAAACCGAGCGTATTTTGCGGTGCGGGCGCATGCAATGGCTTCAGGGTGAAGAGGTAAGCCTTGATGGCGAGCGCATCGGCATCGGACATGTAGGTATAACTCGCGTAGGGCATCGCCGGATATAATTTGACGTTGCCGCGACCGATGCCTTTGTGCATGGCGTCGAGAAAATCCGTATCGCTGTAGCGCCCAATGCCCGTGTCGTTATCCGGTGTGATGTTGGTGGAGTAAATGGTCCCGAACGGCAGCACAAAAGCGCGGCCGCCGGCAAACGGCGCGCCGTCCTTGGCGGTGTGGCAGACGAGGCAGTCCGCCGCGCGCGTCAAATACTCGCCCCGTTCAACCTGGCTCGCAGATTTGAGCTCCGCCGGCACCCCGGTGGGGTCTGCACCGGTATAGGCCGCGAGCGCAACGCGTTTGCCGCCCGCGAAATCGGTGGGATGCGGGCCGGACACGAGGTAGGCGGACACGGCGATCAGAACGAGCACGATTGCCGCGAGCGTCCACAGGACCGGCCGCGTCTTTTTCGGGGGTCTGGCATTCATGGCCTAGCTCCTGGCAATTTCGCCGTTGGCGAAAGGGAATACATACACGCGCTTTCCGGTGGCGGCAAATACGGCGTTGGCGACGGCGGGCCCGACGGGCGCCACGCCAGGTTCGCCCACGCCGGTGGGCTTCTCGGTCGAGGGCACGATGTAGACCTCCACTTTCGGCGCTTCATTCATGCGCAACACGCGATAGTCATTGAAATTGCTTTGCTCGACCCGGCCGTCCTTCAAGGTGATCGCGCCATACAAGGCCGCGCCCAACCCGAAACCGATGCCGCCTTCCATTTGCGCTTTGATGATGTCCGGATTGACCGCGGTGCCGCAGTCCACGGCGCAAACCACCCGGTCGACTTTGACGCGCCCCGCATCATCCACACTGACCTCGGCCACTTGCGCCACGAAGGAATTGAATGCTTCGCTCACTGCGATGCCGCGGCCGCGGCCCTTGGGCAGCGGACCTGAAGTCCATCCGGCCTTATCCGCGGCAAGCTCGAGCACCGCTTTCATGCGCGGCGAATGTTCGAGCAGCTTGCGGCGGAAGGCGAACGGATCGGCACCGGCGGCGTGCGCGACCTCGTCGATAAAAGCCTCGACCGCGAATGTCGTATGTGAACTGCCGACCACCCGCCACCACAGCACCGGCACACCGGCCTTGGTGGTCGACAGATCGACTGCAATGTTGGGAATGGCGTAGGCAATGTTGGCCGCGCCTTCCACCGAAGTGGGATCGATGCCGTCCTTCATGCCGGCCGCGAAAATTGTGCCCGCCATGATGGATTGCCCGACGATGACATGGCGCCATGCGGTGAGTTGGTTCTGCGCATCCAATCCGGCTTCCAGCTTGTGGAAGTACATGGGGCGATACAATCCGCCGTGGATATCGTCCTCGCGAGTCCATTGCAGCTTGATCGGCGTGCCGTCCGCGCCATATGCCTTGGCAATCGAGACCGCCTCCACGACGTAGTCCGAGATCGTGTTGGCGCGCCGGCCAAAACTGCCGCCGGCATATAAAGTATGAATGCTCACCCGGCTCGGATCCAACCCGGCCGCTTGTGCGGCGTTCATCTGATCGATCGTCTGGAATTGATCGCCTGTCCAGATCTCGCAGCTCTTGGCATCGAGTCTGACCACGGCCGCGAGCGGTTCCATCGGCGCATGCGCAAGATACGGGAATTCGAAGCTGGCGGATACCTTGCGGGCCGCGGCGCCGATGGCCTTCGCGGCATCGCCCTCTTTGCGAGCGGGCAGTGCCGGCCGATCGGCGAGCCGCCGATACTCGTCCATCATCGACGCGGAGCTGCGCTTCTCGGCGTTCGAATCGTCCCAATCGATCTTGAGCGCATCGCGGCCCCGCTTGGCGGCCCAGAAACTCCTCGCAATCACGGCGACGCCGCGCGGCACCTGCACGACCTTCACCACGCCGGGTACCTGCATCGCCGCGGTGCCGTCGAACGATTTGACGGTGGCGCCGAACAGCGGCGCTCGCTGCAGCAACGCAACCAGCATTCCGGGCATCTCGACATCGATGGTGAATTGCGCGCTGCCGTCGCATTTTGCGGGCACATCGACACGCGGCGGCTGATGGCCGATCAACTTGAAGTCTTTTGGATCCTTGAGCTTCACTGTTTGCGGCACCGGCAATGCCGAGGCCCTTTTCACGAGCGAGCCGAAGGTCGCCCGACGCTTGCTGGCTTCGTGGAAGACCACGCTTTTCTCGACGGTGAGCTCCCCGACGGGGACGTGCCATTCATCGGACGCGGCGGTTAGCAGCATCGCGCGGGCCTTGGCTCCCGCGTCGCGCAACTGCGGCCAGGAATTGGCGATCGCGGAACTGCCGCCGGTTCCCTGGATTTTGCCGAAGGCCAGATTGGCATAGCGCGCCGCATCGGCGGGCGCGCTCTCGACCCGCACTTGCGCCCAGTCGGCATCGAGCTCGTCGGCGAGCACGGTCGCGAGCCCGGTATAGGCGCCCTGGCCCATTTCGATGTGCTTGGAAATAATGGTGATGCTGTTGTCGGCGCCGATCCTGACAAAGGCGTTGGGCGCGAATGGCGTTGTGCTGATCGGCGCGGCCAGCGCCTGCGCGCTCGGTATCGGGCCGGCCCATTCGAAACCGATGGTCAGCGCCGTGACGGTTGCCGCGCCGGCGCCTTTCAGGAATGCCCGACGTTCGATTTTTCGGGGCGAAGCGCTGTTCTTGTTCATACGTTGCCCTTGGCAGATTGCGCAGCCGCATGAATTGCGGCCCGGATACGCGGGTAAGTGGCGCAGCGGCAGATGTTGCCGCTCATGGCGCCGTCGATATCGGCATCGGTCGGCGCAGAGTTTTTCTCGAGCAGCGCGGTTGCGGACATGATCTGCCCCGACTGGCAATAGCCGCACTGGGGCACCTGGAGAGCGATCCAGGCGGTTTGTACCGCCTTGGCCTGTCTGCTCTGCAATCCCTCGATCGTCGTCACCTGCCGTCCCGATGCCGCCGACAGCGGCATGACGCACGAGCGGACCGCCAGTCCATCGAGATGGATGGTGCAGGCGCCGCACAGCGCCAAACCGCAGCCAAACTTGGTGCCGTGCAGTCCGGCGACCTCGCGGATCGCCCACAACAACGGCATATTCGGGTCCGCATCGAGCGTGGTGCTTTTGCCGTTCAAGATAAAGGTGATGGACATGATTACTCCGCCGTGAGGATCGGTGGCGCAAGAATCCTCTTCTCCTTGGTCGGATTCAAGTCCGCGGAATAAATCTCGTATGATGGCGCCGCGCCCGCAACAGGAGAATTTCACAATGGCTCCCGTCATTCGTATCCGGATCGATTTTGCCGACAACGTTCACGTCGGTCCGGGCAAGATCGCTTTACTCGAGGCGATCAAGGCGACCGGCTCCATTTCCGATGCCGCACGCTCTCTCGGCATGAGCTATCGCCGCGCCTGGATGCTCATAAACAGCTTGAAACAAGGCTTTAGCGACGCAGTGACCGTCTCGTCCACGGGCGGCGCCGGCGGCGGCGGCGCGCGGGTGACAGCCTTTGGCGCGACGCTGATCAAGCAATATCGGCTGCTGGAGCGCGAGATCGCGCGGGCCGGCGCGCATCGGCTGACCGAGATCGTGCCGCACGTCATCGCCCGGGCACCCCTCCCCAAGCAAGGCGGTAGAAAACAACTGGCAAAAAAAATCGTGCAGCGCGCCGAGAAGATCTCATAATATCCGTGGCGCGCGCACTCGTCGTATTTTAATCGATACAGCGCGCCGCTTGCTCGGGCAGTGCGCGTTGTATCTCTGGAAATATAACCGACGAGCAATTGCGAAGAATTTTCAGCCGCGGCGGTCTACGCTGCGCGCTGGCAGATCACTATCGTGGTGGCATGTGAATTCTTCGGCACCCCAAACCCGGGCTGCGCTTCGCGGCAACCGCTTCGATCGAATGGAGTGGGCCGGAGCCTTCGGCGATCTGGGCACGCTGGTTCCTTTCGTCGTCGCTTATATCGCCGTTTTGAAGATGGATCCCTTCGGAATCCTGTTTGCATTCGGCGCCGCGCTGGTCATCTGCGGTTTCTACTACAAGACGCCTTTTCCGGTGCAGCCAATGAAGGCCCTCGGCGCCGCGGCGGTTACGCAGGCCGCGCAAACCGCCGTGATTACGCCGCTGACGGTTTACAGCGCGGGATTGGTGACCGGCGCCATCTGGCTGGTACTTGGCTTGAGCGGTGCGGCCGCGAAGATAGGCAAACTCATGCCGCGCGCCGTGGTCGTCGGCATCGTGCTGGGACTGGGTTTCAGCTTCATGCTCGAGGGAATCAAGCTGATGAGCAGCGACTGGCTGGTCGCCGCAATCGGACTGCTGGGCACGCTGCTGCTGCTGACCAATCGCGCCATCCCGGCCATGTTTCTGCTGCTGCTATTCGGCGCCGTGTGCGGCCTGCTGCAACAGCCGGCGCTGGCGCACGCGCTGTCCGCGGTGCATGTCGGTTTCCGACTGCCGAGCTTCGCGCTGGCGGCGCTCAGTTGGCACGACGTGTGGGTGGGCACGTTGTTTTTGGCGCTGCCGCAACTGCCGTTGACTCTCGGCAATGCCGTGATCGCGGTACGTGAGGAAAATAACCGGCTATTTCCCGACCGGCCGGTCAGCGACGCGCAGATCGCGCGCTCAACGGGACTGATGAACCTTGCGGGCGCAGCCGTCGGCGGCGTGCCCATGTGCCATGGTGCTGGCGGCATGGCCGGACACGTCGCCTTCGGTGCGCGCAGCGGCGGCGCGCCGATCATTCTGGGCACGGTTCTGTTGATCATGGCGTTCTTCTTCAGCGGCTCCGTTGAAGCCATCTTGAACGTGTTTCCGAAGGCGGTGTTGGGGGTCATTCTTTTTTTGACGGGCGCGCAGCTTGGCCTGGGTTGCGGCGAATTCAGCAAGGACAGGGGCGAGCGCTTCATCACGCTCGCGACCGCCGCGTTCGCGATGTGGAATGTGGGTCTGGCGTTCGTGGTGGGAATCGCGCTCGGCTACGCGGCGAAGCGGGGGTTGCTGCGGTTGTAGCGGCCTCGGCGGGGCGCGTCCGCGGCGGCCGCGCTCTGAAAGCCCGCGCTACGGCAACGATGCCTCGAGACGCCGCACCGGATACAGGTTGTAAGCCGCGTCCCACGAGGCGTGGCGGCGCAGGAAGAACTCCAGGCGCGCGACCGGACTCGCCGCGAACGTCGGATCGTGCTCGCAACGGTTGCGGAAGTCGGCCGAGAGGTGCGGCTCTCGGGCCAGCATTTTCTCCGCAATCTGCTCGGCGACGTAAGGTTCCATGTGCTCTTTTTGCTCGAAGCATGCGTTGAACATGCCCCATGCGGCGAATGAGTCCGGCGCCCGCGGCTCGAACAGCGCCACCACCAGCCGCGCCAGGGGCTGCGCGATGGGCACGAAAAGCGCGCCGTCATTGGGTGCGTAGTTCTCTTCGCGCCAGGCGCCGCTCAGTTGCGCGCGCATGCGGCCCTCGAAGGGAACCGCGGAGAAGCGCACGTCGGCGGCACGAAATGCCTTGGCTTCGAGTTCGTCCCGAGCGCCGTGCAGATGCGAGAAGCGGATGCCATGAGCTTCCAGCCGCGGTGCGATCTCGGCGGCGAAGGCCGCCGGAACAACATAACCGCCCAACGGCACAGTCGTGCAAATCGAAGCCTCGACTTGATCGCGAAGCGGGACGCGCCAGATCTGCGGCGTTTTCGGGTCGTAGCGGGTGACGAGAGCGCCGGAAATCGGCGACGGCATCCGTGTATAGGCGTAACCCTTGAAATCGATCACGCGCGCCGCCGGGGAGGCATCCCGCTCCGGGATGACGCCCCCCGCCTGAGCCGGTTCGCGCCAGCTCGAGGCGAAATCGAGCGCCATCTCAGCCCCGCCCAGCTTCATTGCCGCCTGATCCGCCTGATGCGCCAGCTCGAGCCAGTTGCGGCCGTGAGCGGCGACCAACTCGGCCAGGCTGATGATGGTGTCGCGCATCAGGCGCACGCGACGCGCGTAGCTTTTCCAGGAGTGCGTTTCCACCAATACCGTGAAGCGATTGCGCTGCGGAAAATATCCGGTTGAGAACCGCGGCGAATACACGGTCAGGGCAAACCCCGAAGCGGGGTCATCGGTGCTGGCCAAATCCGGATAAAAGTCGAGCGCCAAAAACTTAAGTTGCGTGAGCCGCGCAATCAGCGCATCCCGCATTTGTCTACCGCTCACTCGCAACATCGCATCGCCCTGATTCAAGGGTTCGACTTGCAGCGAAATGTCGGGCTCGAAGTCCGCACCGTCTGTGACGTGCAAATCGGCGCACACCAACGGATCCCAAACATCGAGCAGGCGCAACATGGCCCGCATCTCCGGGGTGTCCGCCTTCATGTAGTCCCTGTTGAGGTTGATGTTTTGCGCCGTGGTGCGCCAGCCGGTCTCGATTGGACCATTCTGGTTGGGGCGGTTCCAGCGTCCGACGCGTTCGTGCCCGTCGGTATTGAAAGCGGGAACGAACAGGACCGCCATCCGTTCCAGCATTGCATTCGCCGAGGAGTCGCCGAGCAAATCGCGCAGCGCGGCGAACCCGCCGTCCTTGCCGTCGCTTTCGCCCGGGTGAATCCCGCCCTGGAGCATGAGCAGGGGAAGCGCTTTGGCGCGCAATTCCTGCGGGCTCAGCGCGCCTGTCCGGGAAACAATCAACGCGCGCATGATGCGTCCTTCCGCCGAGCGTCCGTACTCGAAAGAACGCACCGCACCCGGCCACGCACGCGCCAGCTCGGCGCTCAGCCGCTCGACCTCCTCGAGCCGTCCGGTCTCTTGGTAGTTGGACAGTTCAGCGATCGTCATCAGCGTCTGCGGATTCATCGGCGGATTCTAACGTCTGCCTGCCTCGAGCACGAGGTCGGACTATTGCAGCGGCACGACCTATAATGGGCGGCATGCAAATCGCGATCTTCACGACCGGCGGCACGATCGACAAGGTGTACTTCGACGCAAAGGGCGGCTATGAGGTCGGCGCGCCCATGGTTCGCCAAATCTTGGACCACGGCCGCGTGACCTCGCACATCCCCATCATGGAGCTGTTGCGCAAGGACAGCTTGGAAATGACCCAGGCCGATCGCATGGCGGTCCGCGAAGCCCTGGCCGCCTCGGAGGCGACCCGTATCATCGTGACTCACGGGACCGATACCATGGTGGAGACGGCGCGCGAATTGCGAAACCTTCCCGGCAAGACCATCGTTTTGACCGGCGCGCTGCAACCGGCACGCTTTGCCGACAGCGACGCGGCCTTCAATCTGGGCCTCGCCGTCGGCGCCGTCCAAGTACTCTCGCCGGGGGTCTACATCACCGCCAACGGCCAGGTATTTCCCGCTGATTCCGTGCGCAAAAATACAGTGTTAAATCGCTTCGAGCGGCTTTGAAAAAAATACAATCCGCGCCTGCGAATCGCGGCAATTAAGACCTTGCCTTAGTCGCCGAGGCCGGGTAAAAAAATCACATGAGCACCGTCAGCAAGAGCGCCATAGCCCGCGATCCGCGCCAGTCGTTCTCCGCGGCCACTTTCAAAAAAGTCTTGAAGGGGTTCGAGATCGGCGGACTGCCGTATGCGGAAGTCGAATTTCAACTGAAGCGATTGCTCGCGACGGGAGTTCCTGCCAGCGAACTGCGCGAGGTTCTGCGGCGCAGCGAATTGATCGAACCGCTGCCGGAGTACGCGCATCGCGAAGTTGCGGGACTTCTCGATGAAGCGATCGCGCAAGATGCGGCGCTGCAGCCCGGGCCCGAAGGCGCGGTCGATCAACCGCAGGAATTGGATCCGGCGAGGCTCTCGACCGAATTGCAGGATACCCGCGACGTGTTGGAATCGGAGCGCGTCCGGGTTCGAGAGGCAGAAGAGGCACTCTCGGAGAAGATCATATCCGAAGAGGCGGCGCGCTCGCGCCGGGACATAGCATTGCGCGAATCGGAGCGCTATCAAACGGAATTGCGCGCGGCGCGCAACGCCATTGCGAGCCGCGACACGGTTGCTGCGCAACTGCGGCTGACCCTCGACCAGCGCGACGCCGAACTCGTCGCGATGCGCGCCGAACTCGAGACGGAGCGGCATAAGAGCCGGGAAATCGAACGCTCGTTGAGCAACAGCAATTCGCTGAGCGGCGCCGCGCGCGAATCGCTGGCGTCGCAGGCGAAAACTCTTGCCGAGGTGCGGCAAACACTGGCGGAGCGCGATGCGCAATTAGCTACGCTGCAGCGCGAGCACGCCGAGACGCTCACCGCGCTCGAAGCGGAGCGGCGCAAGCGCCAAGGTAGCGAACGCTCATTGAGCAACAGCAATTCGCAGCTCGGCGCCGCGCGCGAGTCGCTGGCTGCGCTGGACAAGACATTTGCCGAGGCGCGGCAAACGCTCGCGGAGCGCGATGCGCAATTGGCTGAGAAGCGTCGAACCCTGGCGGAGCGCGATGCGCAACTCTCCGCGCTACGGCAGAGCCATGCCAAGGCGATGAGTGAGTCGGAAGGCCGCGCGCAAAAGTCCGAGGAAAAGGTGCAGGCCGCACAGAGGCGTACTGCTGCCGCGAATACAGAGCTCGATGCTCTACGCGGCCAGCTGGCCGACCTGCAGTCAAAGCTGCGCGACAACAACGCTCTGATTGAAAAATTGGGAACTTCCGTCAGAAGCGAGGCCAAGCGCGCGATGCAATGGCAAGCGGCCGCGCAGCAGCGAGAAGCCCAAGTCGTCCAAATGCCGCCGCGAGGGGACCTCCATCCTGCAGCGGACGTCCATCCGCCGGCCGAAATTCTGCCGCGACCGGGGTCGCCGCGGGTTCAAGGCGCGCGCGCCCCAGCCGCGGCGCTGCCGAGGTTCCGTTTGGATGTTGCCGCCTGGCGCCGGAGTTTCCGCGCAATACCGCGGGCGATTTGGATTGGCGCCGCGCTCGTGCTGCTCGCCGCGATCTGGCTCGTTGCACATCGTCCCTCGCCCGCGCCAAGCAAACCGCTGCTCGCAAAAGCGGCCGTGATCCAGCCGGGGACCACCATCCGCGACTGTCCGACTTGTCCCATGCTGACGGTTCTGCCCGCCGGTCGATTCGAACAAGGATCGGCACCGGCTGAAAACGGCTCCGCGTTTGAAAAACCGCTGCATTGGGTGATGATCAACCATCCGATCGCCTTGTCGACCAATGCCGTCACCGTAGATCAATTCCGTGAATTCGTGGCAGCGACCGGCCGGGACATGCAAGGCTGCGACACCTACGACGGCGAGTGGCGTCATCGAGCGGAAAACAACTGGGAAAATCCCGGCTTCGAGCAGGCCGGATCGAATCCGGTCACGTGCACTTCCTGGAATGACGCCAACGCCTATGCGGCTTGGCTGTCGGCGAAAACCGGCCAGCACTATCGCCTGCCAAGCGCCTCCGAATGGGAGTACGCGGCACGCGCCGGCGGGAAGGTCGCGCAGCCTTGGAGTGCCGGGGGTTCGGACGCCTGCGCCAACGCGAATGTGGCGGATCAAAGCGCGCTCCATCGATACCCGGGCTGGACTGTATTCGCTTGCAACGATGGTTACGTTCAAACGGCGCCGGTGGGATCATTCAAAGCCAATTCGTTTGGTCTCAACGACATGCTAGGCAATGTCTTTCAATGGACTGAAGATTGTTGGAACGCGGATTACAAGGGCGCTCCGATCGATGGCACGGCGCGCATGGACGGGGATTGCGCCGAGCGCGAACTGCGCGGCGGCTCGTGGTTCAGCATCCCTAACTATGTCAGAGCGAACTATCGCAATCACTTCGGTGTGGATTATCGGACCAGCACCGTTGGAATCCGTTTGGCCCGGGATATCGTGCCATGAGGCGCCCGAGGGCGCACGGCGGCGGCCTGCCTGCTGTCTTTTCCGGCATTCCTCTGTATGGCGGCGGCCGCGCCAGCCGCGGCGAAACCTGCAGCGGAGGAGCCGAATCTGAATGGCGACTTTCAGCGCTGCCGGGCGGCCGGCAATATCGATGCCTGCTACGATGCAGTTCGCTGGCGGCCGAGTGACCCCTCGCTGCTCTCAGCTTTGGGCGATGCGCTGCTGCGCGCGAATCGCCCGTCGGATGCGCTGCGAACCTACCAACGCGTGGCCAGCCTGGCTCCAAATATGCCCGGAGTGGTCGCGAAAATAAGCGCGATCGAAGCAAAATTATCGGCCAAGCATGCGTCGGGGAAGACCTCCGGACATGGCGCCGCCGATGCCAAACGCTACTCGAATGCCGCAGCGGAGACGCAATCGCACTGAAACTGCTATAACGAGCGGTCGGTGTCGACAAATAACCAAGGGATGCGCGCAACTATGCAAGATTGGGACCTGCAAAACAAACACAGGCGCGGCTTGCTGCTGACCGCAGCGGCGGCGGGTGCCACGCTGGCCATGCCGCGTATGATTCTCGCCGCCGCCGAGAGGTCCAAGCACGCGCCATTTGGCGGCGATCTCGGTTCAGTTCGCGCCGCGATCGACAAGCAGCGGCCCGAGGCCATCAAGCGCCTGCAAGACTGGATCGCGCTGCCCTCGATCGCTGCGGAGAACCGCAACATGCAGGAGGGCGTGCAAATGATGATCGCTCTGCTGAAAGACGCCGGCTTTCAAAGCGCGAAGGTGATGCCAACCGATGGCCAGCCCGGCGTGTTCGCGACGTTGGATGCGGGGGCCGCACGCACCGTCGGTATGTATTTCATGTACGACGTGAAGCAGTTCGATCCCAAAGAGTGGAGCTCTCCGCCGCTGCAGGCCGCCATCGTCGAGCGGCCGCCGTTCGGCAAAGTCATGATCGGCCGCGGCGCCACCAACCAAAAAGGACCCGAGGCGACGTTTCTTGCCGCGCTGCATGCGCTCAAGGCCGCCGGCCGCAAGCCGCCGGTAAATATCGTGCTGGTTGCCGAAGGCGAGGAAGAAATCGCCTCGCCGCATTTCGCCCAAGTGGTGCATCAACCCGAAGTGCTGAAAGCCTTGGCCAAGTGCCATGAAGTATTCATGCCCTTCGCCTCGCAGTCGCCGCAGGGCTCGGTGCAGATTGCGCTCGGCGCCAAGGGAGCGGTGGAAGTGGAGTTGGTGGCCTCAACCGAGAGGTGGGGCCGCGGATCGAAGGATGACATTCATTCCAGCTACAAGGCCGAACTCGACAGCGCGGTTTGGCACATGGTCAAGGCGCTCTCGACTCTGGTGTCCGAGGACGGCAACGACCCGGCAATCGATGGTTGGTTTGAACACGTGAAGCCCTTGACCAGCCGCCAAAAGGAACTCATCGCCGAACAAGTCGCGCATACCAACGAAGCAGACGTCAAAAAGCTCTTGGGGGTGCAGCACTGGGTACGGGATCTTTCGTATCGCGATGCGCTCGAGCGCCTCGCTTCGCAGCCCACCGTCAATATCGAAGGAATGTACGCCGGCTATACCGGTCCGGGCGGAAAGACCATCCTGCCTTCGAAGGCCACCGCCAAGCTGGATCTTCGCCTGGTGCCCGACCAGACCGCGGCCGATTGCGAAGCGAAATTGAAGGCGCATTTGGCCAAACGCGGCTATGGCGACATCGAGGTGAAAGTCACGGGCGGCTACGATCCGACGCAGACCGACGAGAATTCATCGCTCATCAAGGCCTCCACGGCGGTCTACAAACAACTCGGCTTGCCGGTAAGCCTGTCGCCGCGCCTCGCGGGATCATGGCCCGGCTATATCTTCACCGGAGCGCCGGTGAGCCTCCCCGCCGGTCACTTCGGTACCGGCCACGGCAGCCGCGCGCATGCGCCGGATGAGTACTACGTGATCGAGTCGAGCAATCCGGCCGTGCAGGGCATGGCGGACGCGACACTTTCGTATGTCATGCACCTGTATGCGTTGGCTGCAATTTAGCGCAGCCCGCGGGCTTCACCACGGCGCCGGCTTGTAGTCCTTTAGGAATTGCCCCCACACATGCGTGCCGCTGCGCCGGCCGCTGAAGATGGGGTCGACGATCCGGGCCGCCCCATCGATGATGTCGAGCGGCGGGGCGAAGCCCGACTTCGCCTTGCGTTCCGCATGCGCGGCCGGGTCTTCATCCGTCACCCACCCTGTGTCGACCGCATTCATGTGGATGCCGTCTTTGACGAAATCCGCTGCACTCGTGCGCGTCATCATGTTGAGCGCCGCTTTCGCCATATTGGTATGCGGATGCTTGTCCGTCTTGGTGCTTCGATAGAACTGCCCTTCCACGGCGCTGACGTTCACCACGTGTTTGTGGCGCTCCGCGGTGCGCAGCATGAGCGGCTTTAGGCGCGCGTTGAGCACGTAGGGCGCGATGGCATTTATCAACTGCACTTCCAGCAATTCCGGCGTCTTGACCTCGTGCATGCGCAATCGCCAGCTGTTCACCTCGCGCAAGTCGATCTGCTGCAAGTCCTCATCGTAGCGGCCGGCGGGAAACAGCTCTTCGCCTCCCTGATAATCCTCATCAAGATAACGCCGCTGCGACAGCGCGGCGCTCTGCAGCAGTCCCTCGCCGCGCGGACTGCGGGCCGCGACCAAGGCCGCTGCATCAAACGGCGATGCCGCGATGCGCCGGCGCAATTCACCATGATTTGCGAGGGGGAGGCGCCAAGCATCGGGCAGCGTGTCGAGCGGCGAGCTTTCACGCGCCAGCAAGTGGTCGAAGAATCCCGCCGGCCGCCGCACGGTCTGACAGGCATTGTTCAGAACGTGGTCCAGCCGCGGCAGCCGTTCCAGCAAGAACTGCGCGAACAATTCGACGCTCGGCGTATGGCGCAGATCGAGTCCATGAATTTCCAGACGCGGCCTAAATCGGTCGAAATCGGGCTGCTGCGAGTAGCGGTCCATGGCGTCGACCGGAAAGCGGGTGGTGACGATTACGTGCGCGCCGGCGCGCAGCAGCTTCAAGGAAGCCTGAAATCCGATCTTGACGCGCGCGCCGGTGATGAGCGCGTACTGGCCCTCGAGGTCCGCGCTCTGTTCGCGTTTGGCATAATTGAAATCGCCGCAAGCTTCGCACATGGAGTCGTAGTAGCGGTGCATTTTGGCGAAGGGCTGCTTGCAGACATAGCAATTGCGCTCTTGATGAAACTCGCCATGCGCGTGTTCTGCTTCGGGCTTCGGACGCTCGAGCCAGAGCGGCGCATACACTTTTGAGCGCCGCTGCACGCGCAGGCCCGCACGCTCGATGACCTTGCGGTCATGCTCCTGCGTGAGTTGCCGCTTGGCGCGCCGGAATCCCTTGAGCATTCTGGACACATCGTGCCGCTCGGGCTTGGTCACGAGACCGGCCAACATCAGCAGTTCGCGCCGCTGCTCCTGGGTCAGGCGGGCAAGGTGGGACCGATCGGCCTCGATCAATCGCAGAACGCGCACGCAGGTGCGTACATCCTCTGCGGCCAGTGTCGAATCGGTTGTGCGGTCGGGAACGGCATCGGTATTCATCCGCCATATTCTATGGTGCGGCGCGACCCAGCGCTCGCTGCCGTCGCCAAAGCCGGCGGCACAGTGCCGCCGGCATGAACCGTCAAGCGATCGCGTAGAAGAACTCAACGAACGATGCGGCCGCACCATCCAATCCCTTGATCTTGGGATTCGTCGAGTCGATCAAGTAGTACTCATCCGGCGCGTGTGCGCCGGTGCCATGACCCAGGCCGAAGTCGGTGGCCGGCAAATTCAACGGCGGCCCTGTGAATCGGTAGCCGGGCCAGGATCCGGGATTGCGCGGCACTACCAACGGCGGGGTACCCAGCTTGTTGAAGGTCGCGACGATGGTTTTGAAGAATCGACTGTCTGGATCGGTCTGCGTTGGATCGTAGCCGCCGCTCATATTGACCTGGATGTCTCCAAAGCCATGCTTGGCCAGATGCGCCTTTACCTTGGCCAGGGTGTCGGCGGCGGTCATGTCGGGGACCAAGCGCATGTCGATTTTAGCCACGGCTCTGTGCGGCAGCACGGTCTTGCCGCCGGGTCCGGTGTAGCCGCCGACCAGACCTTCGATGTTGATCGTGGGCTGCGAAAATAGCCGCAGCAACGAGTCCTGCCAATTCAGATCGTGCACCCAGTGCTCGACTCCAAATTCGGACTTGATCGTGTCCTCGGGCACCGCCTTGGCGTACGCCATGACCAGTTTCTTTTGGCTCTCGGACAGGGGTTTGACCTTCTCGAAGAACCCCTCGACGGCGGGCGTATGTCCGTCCTTCTCCACCAAAGTGTTCAGCGCCTGCACCAAATGCCAGGAAGGCGAATCCACCTGCGCCTCGAGGCTGGAGTGGATGTCCTTTTTGGGTCCTCGTCCCCAGGTGGCGCCATCCGAGACCAATTCCATCTCGACCACACCCTTGGCGCCTGCCGCCACCTGCACGCTGCCGTCGGTGTCTTGGCTGGCATCCGGCAGCATTACCCCGACGCAGGATTTCATGTGCGGGAACACCTCGGGGCTGTTCACGATCTCGCCGAAGTGCGGCGAGGCGATTTCTTCCTCGCCCTCGCACACCAAGACCAGATTGACCGGCAACTTCTTGCCGGTCGCCTTGAACGCCATGAGCGCACTCAAGAAGGAATTCTGCGGACCCTTTTGATTTACCGCGCCGCGGCCCATGCACACGGTGCCCAAGCCCGCCTTCTCGACCAGCCGGCCTTCGAGCGGCGGCGAACTCCACTCCTGGGGAACGAACTGTTTCACGTCATACATGAAATAGACCGCGACCGTCGTCTTGGCGCCTGAGTCCAGCCGTCCGAAGACACCCGGCTTGCCGGAGGTCGGGATGATTTTCACGCCGGTGAATCCGGCATCGGTGGCCAGTTTCGCCATGTACTCCGCGCCCTGCGGATAGTTGCGGTTCTCCGCGGCAATCGAGGGCAGCGCAATCCAATCCTGCAGGCGCTTCAGGTTCTGCGCGTGCATTTTCGGAATTTGCGCAAGCACCGCCGCCTTAGCCGGATCATCGCCGGCTGCCGCCAGCGCCGCGGCCGGGACGGTGAACAGCACCGCGCCTGACAGTGCGCCTTGCAGCAAATCGCGCCGGCTGAGCGGCTCGCTTGAATCAGTCATGAGAATCCCCTTCGTTGTTTTCACTTGCAAGCTACCCCGCGCGATTCTCCGCGAAGCTCACCGTCTGAAAGCGGCTCGCTTCGGCTTGGCCCAGCCGCTTTTGCGCGCGGATCTGATTCACGATGTCGAGCGCCGTCTTGCTGGTCGGCGGCAGCTGCGCATCGCTTTGCTCGAGCGGTGTCAGACGCTCGCCCCAGCGCACCAGATGCGCCGACAAGGTCAGACCGCCGCCAAACGCCGGCATCAACACCAGGCTGTTCGGCGCGACGCGGCCTTCTTCCACGGCCTCGACCAGCGCCACCGGCGCCGTCGCCGAGCTCATGTTGCCGTACTTCTGCACCGTCAAAAATACCTTGTCCGCGCTGGCTCCCGCGCGCTTCGCGACCGCGTCGATGATGCGCAGGTTCGCCTGATGCGGAACCACCAGCCCGATGTCCGCCATGGTCACCCCGGCCCGGCGCATCACGTCGAGACTGGCTTCGCTCATGCCTTGCACGGCCTTGCGGAAGATCTCCTGGCCGTCGAAATCCCAGCTGGTTTGCCCATACTGCACGCCGAGATTGGCGTACATCGTGCCCATGCCGCGCACCCGCAGTATGTGCCGCGCATCGGCATAGCATTGCAGCTTCTCGGCGACGACGCCGGCTTTCGCGCGGCGACTCCTGGAGCACCACGGCGGCTGCGCCGTCGCCGAACAGCACGGCGACGTTGCGATTGTCCCAATCCATGTACTGCGAGATCAGCTCCACGCCGATTACCAGCGCATTTTTGATCACGCCGCTTTTGATCATGGCGGTGCCGATCGATAGTCCGTACATGAAGCTGGTGCAGGCCGTGTTCACGTCGAAGGCGGCCGCCTGGGTGGCGCCGATTCGCTGCTGCACGCCCGAGGCGCTGTTGGGTACGAGCTCGTCGTTGCTGCAGCTGCCGTAAATCACCAGTTCGATATCCTTGCCCGACATGCCGGCGCAGGCAATCGCGCGGCGCGCCGCCGTGATCGCCAGCTCGATCCCGGGCACATGCGAAATGCGCCGCTCCTTCATGCCCGTGCGCGTCGTGATCCACTCATCATCCGTGGGCAGAAAGGTCGCGAGGTCCTGGTTCGATAAAACGAGCGGCGGCAGGCACTTGCCCCAGCCGACGATGGCTGCGTGAGTCAATGAACTCCCCCAACATTTTTTGTGCCGCGCATTGTCCCCCATATGGCCGAAACTCGCACGCCCGAGCCCTATCTAGGCGACTTCCTGTCCAGACGGACCCAGGGACACAAACGGCCGGCGGCTGAACGAATCAGACGCCGGCAGGTTGCGGCGTCCCGTCGCGAGGCTAGTCGGCCGATACCGTGCGGCTGCTGGCCCACTCGCGCAATGCGGCCACTTTTTCGGCCATGACGACGGCAAGCGGCCGGGTGCTTTGCATTTCATGCGCGATCATGGCCGCGGTGACCGGCTGTTTCGCGGCATGCGCGCTGTAGAGTGCCGCGACGACGGCCTGTTCGATCTCCGCCCCGGAGAAATTCTCACAGCGGCTGGCGAGCGCGGCCAGCTCGGCGGGCGTCAAGGAAAGACCCCGCTTGCGGGTATGAATGGCGATGATTTCCGCGCGCGCGTCCGTGCCCGGCAGATCGACGAAAAAGATTTCATCGAACCGGCCCTTGCGGATCAATTCCGGCGGCAGCGCCGCGATGTCATTCGCCGTGGCGACCACAAAGATGCGTTCGCGCTGCTCGGCGAGCCAGGTAAGAAAGGTTCCGAGCACGCGGCGCGACACGCCGCTGTCGCCTTCGCCCTCCGCGAGCGCTTTCTCGATCTCATCCACCCACAGCACGCAGGGCGCGAGGCCTTCGGCGGAATGCAGCGACTCGCGCAGGTTCTTCTCCGCTTCACCCTGCCACTTGGTGTACAGCGCGCCGAAGTCCAGACGCACCAGCGGCACGCCGAAGATTCCCGCCGCGGCGCGCGCCGCCAAACTCTTGCCGCAGCCCTGTACGCCCAACAGCAAGACGCCCTTCGGTGCATCGAGCTCCGGAGCGCTGCCGTCGAATGCCGGCTTGCGGCTGGTGAGCCAGTGCCGAAGATTTTGCATGCCGCCGACATCGGTGAATTTGGCGGTTGCCGGCTCAAAGGTCAGCGAGCCGCCGCGGTTCAACAGCTCGTACTTCTCGGCGAGCAGCTCCGAGAGGTCCGCGAGCGTGATGGCGCCATGATCGAAGATCGCGTGGCGCACCAGACGCTCCGCGTCGGAGGCCGTGAGGCCATTGAGATTGTCGACGAGTTTGCCGAGCACCTCGCGGTCCAAGCTAGCCGGCTTGCCGGGATTCGCTGTATTCCACTCGCGCACCACGCGTGTGATGATCATCAGCCGCTCATTGGCCGTGGGCAGCGCCAAATGCAGGCGGGCGGCAAATTGCTCGAGCTCATCGGGCAGCGTCACTTCATAGCTCATCAGGACGACGGTGCGGGCAACCTGGTCGTACCCCTGCGCGATGTCCTTCAGCAACCTGACGTTGACCGGCTCCTTGAGGTAGGGATGGAAATCGAGCAGCACATAGATGCCCGGCATCGGCGTGGCTTTCAAATGTTTCAGCAGTTGCTCCGGATCCGCCAGCATGCGCTGCGGGCCGCCGAGATCGATGTCGATGCGCTGCATCCCTTCGGTGACGGTCCACTGGAATACGCCCCAACCGCGGCCCTCTTTCACCTTGAGGCTCACTTCACGGACCAGGGAGAGCACGCGCGATTCCTCGCGCGACTCCACCACGATGAGCGCCAAACGCGACGCCAGCATCGATTGCAACTCGCGGCGCGGGTCTTGGGTCGTGGTGTCGTCCATGCAGGCAGGAATGTAGCAAAACCGCGCGCCGGCTGGTTCACGGCCGTCACGGTTTTCGACAAATCGCCCGCAAAAGCGGCTTTTCCGGCGGCCGGGCGCAAGAACAGCGATACAGACTGGTGTCCTGGCCGCTCGGCGGTTCACAATATCGGCAGGCTGTGGGCTCACCATCCGAGGGCACCCCCATCGAGCTTCTGGAGCGCGAAGATCAACTGCGGTGCTTGAGCGATGCGTTCGCGCGCGCTCGCGCGGGCACCGGGCGGATAGCCGCCGTCGGCGCCGAAGCCGGCGCCGGCAAAACAGCGTTGATCGAGCGATTCGCCGCCCATGCGCACGGCGCGCGGATCTATTGGGGTGCCTGCGAAAATCTGTCCACGCCCGAAGTGCTGCTGCCGCTGCGGGACATCGCGCGCGCCGGCGGCGAAGCCCTTGAACTTGATTCCGATCACATTCGGGCGTTCGAGTCGACATTGCGGCTGTTGTCGCAGGGCGCGGCGCCCGCGGTGCTGATCATCGAGGACGTTCATTGGGCGGATACCGCGACCTTGGATCTCATCCGCTTTCTCGCCCGGCGCATCTCACGCGTGCGCGCCCTGATTCTGATCACCTATCGGGACGAGGAAGTGGACGCGCGCTCGCCGGTGCGCACGGTGCTCGGCGAAGCGCCGGTGGGAAGCGTGATCCGCTTGACGCTGGAGCCGCTTTCGTTCGCGGCGGTGACGCAGCTCGCCGCCAAGACCGGCCGCCGAGCCGAGCAGCTCTACGCGCTGACGGCCGGAAATCCGTTTCTGGTCACCGAGGCATTGGCGCTGGAGGGCGGCGAACCGACCGGGGCGGTGCGCGATTCCACGCTGGCGCGCGCCTCGCGCCTGAGCGACTCGGCACGGGTCGTGCTCGAGGCGGTGTCGCTGTTTCCGCGTCACGCGGAAACTGCCGTGGTTGCCGATCTCGTCAAAGGCGGCATCGACGCCGGCCTCGACGACTGCGTTGAGAAGGGCATGCTCTCGCTCGAGGGCGGCTGGGTTCAGTTCCGCCACGAGCTGGCGCGGCGCGCCATAGAGGCCTCCATCGCGCCGACGCGTCGCAGGGCATTGCATCAGAAGGTGGTCGACGTGCTGAAGAGCCGGCCCGATGCGCGCGCCAGCGAGATCGCCCATCATGCCGAGCGGGCGGGGGATTCTGCCGCGCTGCTCAAATTCGCGCAGCTGGCGGGCGAGGAAGCGGCAAGGGCAGGGGCGCCGCGTGAAGCGGCGTCGCATTTCGCGGCCATGCTGCGTCATCGCGACGTCTTGGAACCCGGCCTGATGGTCGAGATCTTGGAGCGCCATGGCGAGCAGGCCTACCTCATGGGCTCCTCGGATCTGGCCATGATTTCCATGCGCGAGGCGGCTGAATTGCGGCGCCGGGCGAACGACACGCTCAAGCTGGGACGCGATCTCACCCGCTTGACCCGCTTTGCCTGGATGTGCGCACGCCGCGCCGAGGCGGAACGCTTCCTCGAAGAGGCCATCGCGGTATTGCAGACGGCACCGCCGGGACCCGAATTGGCATGGGCGTATTCGCATCAATCGCAACTCGACATGCTGGCGTCGCGCATGGACGGCGCGATCGTCTGGGGTGAGCGCGCGCTCAGGCTGGCGCAGCAACTGGGCGAAAAGGAAATCATCGTTCATGCCCTCGGCAACATCGGCACGGCCAGGGCCGACGACGGTGGCCTCGCGAGCGCGCCTGAGCTTCAGCAGAGTCTTGATCTGGCTCTCGCCGGCAATTATCACGACCATGTGGAACGCGCCTCTTGCAACCTGACCTGCGCCTGTTACTGGCGCCGTGACTACGCATCGGCACTCGGCTATATCGCGCGCGGCGTCGCTTACGCCGATGCGCTCCATCTGTCTCACTGGGAGGCGTATTTGCGCGGCTGGCGCGCCTTGGTCTGGCTCGATCAGGGCGAGTGGAACCGCGCGGAAGAGGAAGCTCAAGAGATTTGCAGCCGCTCTTATGCCGCGGAAATGTACCGCTTTCCCGCGCTCATCGCGCTGGCGCGCCTGCGCGTTCGGCGCGGCGATCAAGACGCAGACACTCCGTTGCAGGCAGCCCGCAGTCTGGCCGCCGCCACGGCTGAACCGCAGCGCGCCGTGTACGTCGCGATGCTCGCCGCGGAGGAGGCCTGGCAATTGAATGAGACCGCCTCAGCCCCGGCTCATGCGGCGAGGTCGCTGCTTCGCGAGATATCCAAGATCGCACGGGAGCGCAATTCCCGCTGGGTCGCGGAAGATGCGGCGCTCTGGCTTTACATGCTGGGCGAGCCGCTCGACGGCACCGCGAATTTTTCGCAGCCGTTTCGCGAGCATTGCGAGGGCCGCTGGGAGGCAGCCGCAGCGACCTGGCACTCCCTCGGGCGTCCGTACGAGGAGGCGCTGGCGCTATACGGCGGAGACGAAGCGGCGCAGCGGCGCGCCTTGGAAATATTCGATTCTCTGGGTGCTGCACCCGCGGCCGCGCGACTACGCAGGCAACTGCGCGCCGGCGGATCGCGCGCCGTGCCACGCGGCCCGATAGCGGGGACCCGGGCCAATGCCGCAGGTCTCACACGCCGGCAGGTAGAGGTCCTGGGCCTGGTCGGCGAAGGCTTGAGCAACGCGGAGATCGCGCGGCGCCTGTGCATTTCCGCCAAGACAGCGGAGCATCACGTCTCGGCGATCATGGCCCGGCTTGAAGCGCCCACCCGGCAAGAGGCCGCCGCCGCTGCCCGCGCGCGCGGACTGCTCAGGTAACTCCGTAAGATAGGGATAGCAAATCCATAAAATGGGGATGGGCGCCCCATGCGCGCCGCGGAGTCCGCGGGCCACCATGCGACCTGGTTTTCAAAAGGAGTCGCACATGTCGCGCATCGCAATATTTTCCTACGGGATCCTGAGCTACCTGGTTTTTTTTGCCGTATTTCTCTATGGCATCGGTTTCATCGGCGGCTTCTTGACGCCGACCAGTCTGGATGGCGTACCGGTTTCAACCTTGGTCCATGCATTGACCGTGGACCTGGCGCTGTTGGCCGCTTTTGCGGTTCAGCACAGCGGCATGGCGCGGCCGGCATTCAAGACCTGGTGGAAGCGCTTCGTGCCCGAAGCGGCCGAGCGCAGCACCTATGTGCTGTTGAGTTCGCTGGCGCTCGCCGCACTCTACATCTACTGGGAGCCGATCGGCGGTGTCCTTTGGAGCGCCGGCGGGCTGGTGCGCAACTGCATTATCGGATTGTACTTGTTCGGATGGTTGCTGCTGCTGTACACCACTTTTCTCATCGATCATTTCGACCTATTCGGATTGAAGCAGGTGTGGCGGCGGCTTCAAGAAAAATCCTACCGTGCCCCGGTATTCCGCACGCCCAGCTTGTACAAGGTGGTGCGCCATCCCCTGTACATCGGCTGGCTGACGATTTTCTGGGCGGCGCCCACCATGACCGTCGCGCACTTGATATTTGCGCTGGCCACCACCGCCTACATTCTGATCGCGATCCGTTTCGAAGAGCGCGATCTGGAATCGGCATTTGGACGGACCTACGCCGACTACCGCGCGCGCACGCCGATGCTCATTCCGCGGCTGTGGTCGAGAACTCCCAGAATGCAGAGAATGGTCTGATGGCGGAATGAAGGGCCGGGGTGCGGCGCAGGCCGCACCCCAGCATCGATGTTCTTTACTGCTTTTCAGATTGCGCCGCAGCTTTCGCATTCGCCTTGGCCGCAGTGTAATCCGCTTCCGCCTGGTCCTTGCACGTCTTTTGCGCATCGCCGCTCGCGGACTCGCAGTTGGCGAGCGCCACCTTGCGATCCCCGTCCGCCTTTGCGATAGCGAGATTGTAAGCATCCTTCGCGGCGTCGTTGTTGAATGCGACCACCTTATCGTCGACCTTGGCTGCGGCGCCGCCCAAGTCTTTGGCAGCCGAATCTTCGCTCTTCGCCACTTCTGTGGACGCCTTCTGCTCGGCCTTTGCCACGTCTTTACTGACCGCTTGCGGCGATTTCGCATTGTTGCAGGCCGCAACGCAGATTGTCATCAATATCGCCACGGTTAAATTTAAACGCATAACTATCCTTTTGTATTGTTGGTGCGACTAACGCAGTCCAGCGCTGGTCCGTTGGACAGTATCCATTTACCTTCTGGATCCCAAGACCGCGAGACCCTTAGTGCAGGTCAGATTGCGCCTACGCGTATTGGCGCAAGTGCCGCGAGTTGCACAAGCCTGGGGCGCGGGCCGACACTCGATGACGCTTTTATCCGACGCATGGCCCCCGCCTTTGGGAGGCGCGAGGGCTTCACGTGAAGCGCAGACTCGCTGCACTTTTTATTTATTCGCCAATTTTCAACGAAGGATGCTCATGGAGAACTCAGTTACCGGCAGTTTTGCGAAGACCAGTCAGGCGCTGGCCGACAAGGCCGCCGACAAAGCACAAACCGGCATTCGCGCCGCTCAAGACACCGCAAAAAGCGCGGGCAATATTCTTTCCAGCCAACTGGAGGATGTGCGCAGCCAGGCCGGTACTGTCGTGAGCAGGAGCTCGAAGCGGGCTCAATCCATGGGCAGGCAAGGGCTCGATGCGATTACCGAGATGGCGGGTCAGGCACGCGACGCCGCGTCGAACGCTTCCGACTCGATCGTGGCTTACACGAAGCAGAATCCCGTGAAGGCGCTCGCAATCGCCGCGGCAAGCGGCGCGCTGCTGTATGCGGCGATCAAAACACTGTCAGCGTCGCGCGATTGATCGTTTAGGCGAAGGCCGCCCCGCGCTCGAGGTCGATTCACTTTTTTCGAGCGCGCCGCGCTTTGCGTTTCGCGGCCGAGCGCAGTGGCGTCATGATGATCCGGTTTTAGCTCAATCCGAAGTGTTTGCCCAGCGCCTCGCGCGCGGACTTTGCGATCCTTTGCGCATCCAGCTTGCTGCCCTCGAGCAGTCCCGCGAGTTCGAGCATGACGGCTCCATGCATCGCCGACCAAAAAACGTACGCGGCCAACTCCACATCGCCTTTGAAACGCCCGGCGGCGGCCAGTTCGCGAAGGCTTGCGCCCATGGTGAGCCGGGCGCGGTCCATCGCCGCAACGAGCTCCGGGTGGTCCGCAAAAGTCGGCTGACTGACATCGAACATCAGCCGGTACGGCGCCGGATGGGCGATGGCGAACTCCACATAGGCATTGCCGGGTTTCGCTTTGGTTTCGCTCGCGGACTCCATTGCAAGGGCGAATTGATTGAATGCCCGCGTCCTCACCGCGGCCAGAATCGCGTCCTTGTCCTTGAAATACCGATAGGGCGTCATCGAGGACACGCCGAGCGCATCGGCCATTTCCCGCATGGTGACCCCGTCGGGGCCGTGCGCCGCAAAGAGCCTTTCTGCCACATCGCACAGCCGGCTGCGGAAGATTTCGACAGCGGCGGGCGAGAGGGTCCTAGGCATTGACGCAGTATATGTTTACGGTATAAATTTACGCAATAAATTATTACGTGAGACCGCGATGAACACTGCCATTGCCGAACCCCGCGTCGCCAATCCTCATCTCAGCGGCAACCTGGCGCCGGTACGCGTCGAAGTGAGCGTCGAACCCAAAATTCGCGGCAAAATACCCGCCGGCCTGTGCGGGGCGCTGTACCGCAACGGGCCGAATCCGCAATTCGACCCGGGTCCGAACTATCATGCCTTCCTCGGCGACGGCATGATCCACGCCTTTTGGCTTGCAGAGGGCCGCGCGCGCTACGCGAATCGTTATGTCCGCACGCCGCGCTGGCTGACGGAGCATGCCGCGGGGCGCGCGCTGTTCGGCGGCTTGGGCCTACCCAGCGATCCATCCGTCGAAAAAATCGCCAGCGGCGGCGCAAACACGCACATCGTTTATCACGCCGGCAAATTGATGGCGCTGCAGGAGGGCTCCGATCCTTTCGAGTTGGAAGCGCGCGACTTATCGCCGAAGGGTTGGGTCGAAAGCGGTGGTCGTTTTACGGCTCATCCTAAGATCGATCCGCGCAGCGGCGAGATGCTGTGGTTTGCCTACTCCTCGGGCGAGACCCCCCTGAATCCCTTCCTTGACTATGGCATCTCCGATTCATCCGGCCGCATTACGCGCCGCGATCGTTTCAAAGCGCCGTACTGTTCCATGGTGCACGACTTCATCGCCACCCAACATTACACGGCGTTTCCGGTCCTGCCGTTGACAGGCGACCTTGAGCGCGCCAAACGAGGTCTTCCCGCATTCGCATGGGAACCGGAAAAAGGCGCCTTCGTCGGTGTCATGGCGCGCGGCGCGAGCGTCGATTCGGTGCGCTGGATCGAGGTCGATCCGGTCTATGTGTTCCATCCCGCCAATGCCTACGAGCAAGGCGGCTTTATTCACTGCGACATGATGGAATACCCGAGCGCGCCTCTGTTCCCCAATCCCGACGGTTCCCGCCGCGCACCCGCAGCAGCGCGCATGGTGCACTGGAGCATAAACCTCTCTGAACCTTGCGCGCGTGTGGTGCGTGCGCCGGTCAGCGACTTGGCCGGAGAATTTCCGCGGTTCGATGAACGCTTCGCGGGCCTGCGCTATCGTCACTGCTGGCATGCTGCGAATGTCGGCCAAAGCGAGGTGCTGCTGTTCGACTCTCTGGCGCATCTGGACATGCAGACCGGGCGTCAGACGCTGCGGCAGTTTGCAAACGGCGACAGCGTCGGTGAACCCGTGTTCGTGCCGCGCGCCGCCGAGGCGCCTGAGGGGGACGGTTGGGTGTTGGCCGTGGTCCACCGCGCGCGCGAGAATCGCAGCGACCTGCTCATTCTCGACGCGCAGGACATCGCAGCAGAACCGCAAGCCGTGCTCGAATTGCCGTGCCGTATACCAGCCGGGTTCCACGGCAGTTGGGTCGGCTGCCAGCCGCAGCGTTAAGCGTTACTTAACCCACCTTCAGTCATTGCATTTGTCCCGCGAGGGCCGCGGGAGCACTCTTTCCATGGTGAAAATGAATGGCAATGGAAAGGTGAGCGTCATGAGTGAATATCAGAAAATCGCAGTCGGCCTTCTCGGCATGTCGCATCCGGAAATTCAACGCTTGCGGAGCGCATTCTCCGAGGCAGAGCCAACGAACGAGCCGCTCTTGAAGCCGGCGCGAGCCTGCGGGCCGACGCCCGGCTCGGAGCCGACACCGGCCGCCAAGGCGTGGCGCGGCTTAAAGTTCGCGCTTGCCGCGCTGCTTGCCGGGGCTCGCTCGATCCCGTTGGGCGACAATGGCCGCATCACGCGCGAACTTGGCGAGTATGCGGCGCGCGTATCGATCAAGTGACGGTCTTGCCGTGTCTGCCGGCGCCGCTGCTAGTCAAGCTTGAAGGGGGGCCGCGGCACTTCCGGGCACGAGGGATCAATTCCACTCACCGTGCCGCTGCGCACCAGCCGTCGGTACAATTGCGCCAGACAGTCGCTCCATTCGGTGTGGCCCTGGCCCTTGACGACGACCTGGACGCGATTGGCGAATCCTTCCGCAACGCGATCCGCATACCATAGCGGCGTGCCGCCGTCCGCGGCGCCCGAAACAAACATTGTCGGCACCGCCGACCTGACCGGCGCGCGGTAATCCTTGGGCAGCGATCGGGTGGGAAATTCTTTGCACGCGGCCTGCTGTTGCCTCACCCGGTAGTCGCCGAGAAAGGTGCCTTGCGTTGCGGGCGCAATATCCTGCTCGCGAATGAACGCGACGTCTTCGCTGCAGGTAATGGCAAAGAAAAGTCCAAAGCTAAAGTCCTGATCGCCGCCGCGCGCATCCGCGAGCAGGCCCTTGACCAGCGGACTCCAGTCTCCCGCGTAAGCCCGATGAATCAGCCATGGCAGCGCCGTCGCACTCTTTGGCCGATACAGTTGCGAACGCATCCACTCCGCCACCCGACCGCGATTCAACCGAACGGTTGCCCTGTTCCCCGGGAGGGTGCCGCGCGCGGCGCCCGAATCGAGCCGCACAACCATGGCGCGAAATTCCTCCGGCAGGTTGGGAAATGCCGCGCGGCACGCCGCGTCGGCGGCGCAGGCCGCAAAGAGCAGCTCGAGTGCCGCCTGTTCGGTCCTTGCGAATGCCAACGGATTGTCGGCATCCATGGGAACGGCGCTGCCCAGATACGCGGTCCGCACGCTGGCGGGAAAGCCGCGGATATACACCTGGGCGGCGCGTGTGCCGTAGGATCCCGCAAAAAGATTCAGCGCACCGTAGCCGAGCGCCTGCCGCACCTGCTCCAAATCGCCGGCGAATCGATCGTAGGTGTACTGCGTCAGGTCGGCGCGCGCTTCAAGCCGCTGCGCGCAGCGTTTCACTGCGGCGATTGGAAAGAGATCGCGCAGGCTTGCCGCCGGATCCTGCGGTGAATACAAATTGCAGGGTAATGCCCCGGATTTTCCGGTGCCGCGCTGATCGACCAGCAACAGATCGCGGTCATCGAGCAGCGCTGCGAAGCGTTCGGCGAAGAAAGCCGCCGAGCTGATGGAGTCCTCACCGGGACCCCCCTGCAGCAGGACGACGGGATCGGCGAGCGCCGGCCTGTGCGCGGATGGGATCACAGCCACGCCGATCGAGAGCCGCCGGCCGTCGGGCTGGTCGGGATTCTCAGGAACGCTGAGCGTTCCGCAGCGCGCGGCGCGAGTCAGATCCGTGAGGCGGCAGGCGCTCAGCGCGATGCTGCGATCGGCCGCCGCCGCATGAACCGCCGGCCAGAGCAGGATGGTCAATAGCAGGGTGCGCAGCCTAAGGGTATTCACCGCGCCAGTATAAATGGATCGAAGGTCATGGCATGCGTTAAGCTCGCGGAACTTTGCTGCATCATGTCGTCATCTTGGGCGCGGGGTTCGGCGGTCTCACCGCGGCGCAAAAACTCAGCGGTGCGGCGCTGCGCATCACCATCATCGATCAGCGCAATCATCATTTATTCCAGCCGCTGCTCTACCAAGTGGGAACCGCCGCCCTCGCGACTTCCGAAATCGCGTGGCCGATCCGGTTCCTGATGCGCAAGCGCGAGGAAGTGACCACGCTCCTGGCCGTGGTCACGGGGGTCGATTTGCAAAATCGCTGCGTCAATCTCGAGGACGGCGGCGCCGTCGCCTTCGATACCTTGGTGGTCGCGACGGGCGTGCGCCACGCTTATTTTGGACACGACGATTGGGAGCGATTCGCCCCTGGCCTCAAGACGCTGGAGGATGCGACTTCCATTCGCCGCAGGGTGCTGCTCTCGCTGGAGCGCGCCGAACTGGAAACCGATCCTGCGCGCCGCGCGGCGCTGCTCACTTTTGCGATCGTCGGCGGCGGACCGACCGGCGTGGAATTGGCGGGCGCCATCGTTGAACTGGTGTATCAGAACCTAAGGGGCGAGTTTCGCCGTTTCGACACGCGTGAGGCGCGAGTTCTGTTGATCGAGGCCGGTCCCCGGCTGCTGCCGGCGATTGCGCCCGATTTGTCGGCTTACGCCCTCACGAGCTCTCGTTCGTTTGGGCGTCGAGGTGCGGCTCGGCTCCCCCGTGACCGGCTGTAATTCCGGCGGCGTCACCGTCGGCGATCAACTCATTGCGGCCGACGTAATACTTTGGGCCGCGGGTGTCCGCGCATCGCCGGCGGCCGCCTGGCTCGGCGCGCCGGCGGACTCCTCCGGCCGCGTGAAGGTCGAGCCGGATCTCACCGTACCCGGACATCCGGAAGTTTTCGTGATCGGCGATACCGCAACCGTCAACGTCTGGAACGGCAAGCCGGCACCCGGCATTGCGCCGGCCGCCAAACAGCAAGGAGCGCACGTCGCCCGCACCATCAAACAACGTCTGGCGGGGCGGACATCGCGGCCGTTTCGCTATCGGCATGCCGGCGACCTTGCGACCATCGGCAAGCGCTCCGCAGTCATTGATTTCGGCTGGTGCAAGCTCAGAGGCTGGGTGGCATGGTGGGTATGGGGCTTCGCTCACATCTATTTCTTGATCGGATTGCGCAACCGTTTCTCGGTCGCGCTGAGCTGGCTGTGGATTTACCTGACCGGCAACCGCAGCGCCTGCCTGATCACGCAAGTCGATCACAACAGGGGAAACTAAGCGCCCATGGCGACCGCAAAAGCAAAATCCAAGGCCGCGCGCAAAGCAAAAGCCCGCACAACCGCCAGGCGCAGCCGGGGAAAGCTGGCGCCGGGCGCCACCGCGCGAGGCTTGGACGCCGCGCAAGTGGCCATTGCCTTGGACAGCGCCGAGATCGCGGAAGTGGTCGCATTGGTGCGCAGTTCGGGTGGTGCACCGATCGGCGCTTATCGGGATCCTCTCGGCGGACGCGCTTTGGTGCTGGCATCGCTGCCGCTCGGGGCCCTGCAGCCGACGCCGTTCCAGCGGGACCTGTCCCCGGCGCACGCCAAGCGCCTCGCGCTCAAAATCGACGAGACGGCAGCCTTCCTCGACCCGCTGATCGTCGTGCGCGGAGAGGAAGGCCGCCTGTGGACGCCAAACGGCCGTCACCGCTTGGCCGCCGGAAAGGTCCTTGGCCTGAAGCAGATCACCGCCTTGATCTCGCCGGACGAGACGCTGGCCTATCGCATTCTCGCCCTCAACACGGAAAAGGCGCACAACTTGCGCGATCGCAGCCTCGAAGTCATTCGCATGGCGCGCAGTCTCGGCAAACGCCACGGCAGCGCCAAGGAGTCGCAGTACACCAAGGAATTCGAGGCCGCTGAACTTCTGACGCTCGGCATCGTGTACGAGAAAGCATCGCGTTTTGCGGGCGGCGCGTACAGCTCGTTTCTCAAGAAAGTGGATCGATTCAGCGAGCGAAGCCTGGCGGCGAGCCTGCGCGAACGGGAAGGCCATGCATCCCGGCTGCTGGAAATCGATGCCCGCGCCAAAAAGATCATCGAAACGCTTCAAGCGCGGGGCTTCAAGTCGCCCTACCTGCGCAACTATGTGGTCGCGCGCATCAATCCGGTGCGTTTTCACAAGGCCAAGAAAGGCGATGACAAGCCGCCCATGCCCCTTGCACAAGCCTTGACGCGGATGGCGGCGGCAGCCAAAAATTTCAAGGTGGAATCGGTCTCGAATCGCGATCTGGCATGGGTTGCCGTCGGTGCCGGAGCGCAGGAGTAGCAAATATGCTTTTCCATCGCGTCCGGCGTATGACAAGCCGGCGGCGGAGCGCCATTGGGAGCGTCTTTTCGCGCTGTTTGGCGCCCTCTTGATATAAACGCGGCGCTTCAAGGCGAAGGGTGCGTCTCGCGCGCCGGATCCGTTCCAGTTCAGAACTACTCCGGAACGTGTATATGCGCCTTGATGTGCTTGAGATTGGCGACGATGGTGAAGGTCATGATGACCAGCAGCGACCAGGAACTCCATTTGCCGATGTGAACCGTCGCCCACGCGCCGACCTGGTTGGGATAGCGCCAAACGCCGAAAAATGTACTGATGTTCTCGGCCAGCCAAATGAAGAAGCCGATGAGAACGAAGGACAAGAGCAACGGCATGCTGCGTTTCCGGTGCAGCGGAATGTAGCTCACGGTGGTCCTGGCATACAGGCCGAGCGCGCATGCGACGATGTACCAGCGAAAATCGCCGATGTAACGGTGCGTGAAGAAATTGGCGTAGATGGCGAGCGCGATGAGCCATGCCATCCAGTAGGGCGGATGATGGCGGACCCGAAGTTCGAACAGCCGCCATGCTTGTATTATATAACTGCCCACCGCCGCGTACATGAAGCCGGAAAACAGCGGCACGCCAAACAGCTTGTGTAGCCCGGGTCCGGATAGCTCCAGGATACGACGCTGTGCGAGGTCTTGAAGACCTCGAGCAGGAACCCCAGCGCATGGAAGAGACAGATCGCCTTCAGTTCATCGAAAGTCTCGAGCCGGCTCAGCAGCATTCCCGTCTGAATTGCGATGGCATAGAGGAGCAGCAGATCGTAGCGCGGGATCCGAAGGCGCCGCCAGAAATACCGCTGCAAAAATGGCCGCACGAAGATGCAGCGCGACTGCTTTGAACGAAGGCAGGTTCGAGCGCGCATCCCGCATGCTGCACGATGGAGGCGGATGGCCAATCATGGCGCATGTGCACTAAACTGCCTTGAATGACCGTTCAGTACGATGTCGAGCCGCGGCTTGCCGCTACCACGATCTTGGTGCGCGCCCGCGACGATCAGCCCGAAATCCTGTTGCTGAAGCGCGGCGCGCATGCGCGCTTCATGCCCAATGCCTACGTGTTTGCCGGCGGCGCGCTCGACCTTGAAGACGAAAGCGCCGATGTCCATGCCTTGTGCAGCGGCCTCGACGATGCGCTCGCCAGCGAGCAGCTCGAGGTGCCGTGCAACGGCCTGCGTTTTTTTGTGGCGGCGGTACGCGAAGCGTTCGAGGAGTGCGGCTTGCTGCTGGCTTACGATGCGCGCGGCGAGATCGCGGACCTGTCGTCGTGGGATGAGACGCGGCTGCGCGAGACGCGGCTGCAGATCTCCGCGGGCCGCCTGACCTTCGCAGAGCTTTGCCGCGCGCACGGCTGGCGTCTTGCGGTGGACAAGCTGGCATTCTTCAGCCATTGGATCACGCCGCCCGGCAGGCTGCGCTTCGATACGCGGTTTTTCCTGTGCAGGGTGCCGCCGCGCCAAACCGCAAGTCTCGCGGGCAACGAAATGGCGCAGTTGGTCTGGCGAACCGCCGCTGAAGCGCTCGCGGAGCACGAGAACAAGGAATTGCTGCTGATGTATCCGACCCGCTCGATATTGAAAGAAATCGCGGCGCTGCGCGGTATCGACGAACTGTTCGCCTTGGCCGCGCGCCGCCGTAAGATCGCGCCGATCATGCCGGACCTGCCCCCGGGGATTCGCGTCGACGGCGGCTGAGGACGGCGCCGCGGTTCCTAAATTTCCTGCTCGCGCGCGGCCGATTGCGCGGCGTAAATCTTGCGCACGGAGTCCATGGTATCGGCGTCTTCGGCCGGCTTGTCGTTTCGATAGCGCTTGACCCGCGCGAGCCGCAGCGCGAGGCCGCCCGGATAGCGGATGCTCGTCTGCAAATCGCTGAAGGCGATTTCCACGACCAACTCCGGACGGATGTACACCGTTCCGGCATCGCGGCGAACTTCGCGTGCGAGAAATTCCCGGGTTTGCCAGGTCAGCATGGCGTCGGTAAGTCCTTTGAAGGTTTTGCCGAGCATCACGTATTCACCCGTGGCGGGATCGCGGGCGCCCAGGTGTAGGTTGGAGAGCTTGCCGGTGCGTCGGCCGTAACCCCACTCGGCGCCCAGCACGACCAAATCCAGCGTATGAACGCGCTTGACTTTGAGCCAGCTCGCGCCGCGATTGCCCGCTTCATAAGGCGCGTCCAGCGCCTTGGCCATGACGCCCTCGTGGCCGGCGGCAATGGCGGCTTCGTAAAAGGCGCGCGCCGCGGGTTCGGAATCGGTGATGAGCCGCGGGATCAAATGCGGCGCGGGCACGGCTTTGGCCAAGGCGAGGAAGCGCTCCTGGGTCGTGCGGGTGGCGATGCTGTCGGCGCCAAAACGCAGGCAATCGAAGAAGAAGGCCTCGATCGGCAGGGCGCTGCGCGAAGCTTCGACATTGAGCTTGCGGCCGAAGCGGCGCATGGTCACCTGGAAGGGATGCGGCCGGCACGAGGAGTCGAAGGCGATCGCCTCGCCGTCGAGCACCAGAGTGTGCTCCGCGAATGTGCGCGCCAACTCGGCGATTTCCGGGATGGCCGCGGTGACTTCATTCAGGTTGCGCGTATAAATGCGCACCTCGGGCCCGCGCTTGTGCACCTGAATGCGTGCGCCGTCCATCTTCCACTCGAACGCCGCCGCGCCGGATATTTCCTGCAACGCTTCGGCCACATCGGCCGCGGTCTGCGCCAGCATGGGAGACACGGGCGCGAACAGCTCGAGCTGGAATTTGTCCAAGCCCGCGGCGCCTTCGAGCAGCGCCGCCGAAGCTGCGGCTCCGAGACTGCTGCTGTACATTGCCGCGCGTCGCACGGCCGCCACCGGCAGTGAGGCCGCTGCCGCGATGGCATCGACCATGACACCGGCCAGCGCGCCCTGCCGCAGTTCCCCGACCAGCAGACGCAGCAGGAATTGCTGCTCGGGAGGCGTTGAACGCGCAAACAACTGCTGCAGAGCGGCCGCGCGCCGCGCCGCGGAGCCGGTGCCGCGCATGGTTGCGATTTCCGACAACTTGGCGTCGATCTCGGAGATCGTCAGCGTGCTCGAGTCGTTGGCCGCGGTGGAGGCGGCCGCACGCACCGCCGCATAGCCGATGCCGATTTTCCCCTGGGGTATGTCGCCCGAGAGATAGTGCACGCCGACATCGATTTCCGAGGCCGTCAGCCCTTTCAAGAACGCGGCCAATTCGCCGACTTTGACGCGCCGCGCGGCGGTCGCGCCCACCCGTTGCGAGGCTCGCACCAGCTCGCCGAACGAAGTCACCGGCGCGCTACCGCACCGATCCAGCCCGCGAGCGCGTTGATCATGTCGTCGTTGACTTGACTGTTGGTGAAGCGGCTTCGCGCCGGCACACGGAAGGAATGGTCCGCATCCGGCAGCAGCACGAGCGTCGCCCGCTCCGCGAGCAGGGTAATCAGCGGATTCAGCAATTCAGGCTCGGCATACAGATCGCGCGCACCCTGCAGAAACAGCATGGGCACCTGAACTTTGAGCAGGTGCGCAGCGCGCGAGTCGGACGGTTGCCTGGGCGGGTGCAAGGGAAAGCCAAGAAACGCCAGGCCTCGCACCTGCGGCAGCGGATTTTCCGCCTGCGCTTGAGAGGTCATCCGGCCGCCGAAAGACTTGCCGCCGGCGAACAAGGGCAGCGCGGGCAGCAATGCGTGCGCAGCATCCACGGCGGCGCGCACCGTGGCGTGGCACAGCGCGGGGGGATCCGGCCGTCTGCCGTGCTTCTCCATGTAGGGGAACTGGTAGCGCAGCGTTGCTATGCCGCGCTTGCCCAGATCGCTCGCCAGGTTCGCCATGAAGGGATGCAGCATCCCCGCGCCGGCGCCGTGCGCCACCACGAAACAGGCCTTGGATTCCGGCGCCGCGCTCAAGAGTCCGGAAACACGCGTCGTTGACATTGACGGCGATCGTGACCGGCTTGGCGTCGGAGCTGTTCACGGTACCTTATGGCAGCGGCGCGCAGCGGAAGTTCATGCGCTCAGCCTCGGGTGATGCGTCTGATGGCGTCTGCCAGCGGACGCGCGCCGGCCGCATAATCCTCCCAGGGTTTGCTCTTGGCCAGCAACGCCGGGGCGCTGCGTACCGTGAAGCCCTTGGGATCCAGGCCCTTTTTGAGGTCGCGCCACAACAGCGGCATCGATACGGGTCGCGCCGGCGCGGGCGCGCGGCGATAGCACGGCCACCGCCGTCGCCGTGCGATCGTTGCGCAGGTAGTCCAGGAAGATCTTGCCGGCGCGCTTCGCCTTCGACATGTTGTCGAGATAGCGCGTCGGGGCTGTCCTCGGCCATCTGCGCGCAAATCATGTGTGCGAAATTCTTGGCCACCGGCCACGCCACCGCCGCCTTGCCTCCAGCGAGCGGCGCGACCACATGCAGCCCCTTGCCGCCGGTGGTCTTGCAGAAGGATTCCAAGGCCGAGCTTCTCGAGGCGATCGCGGATTTCGAGCGCCGCGGCAATGACCGCCGTCGAATTCAACATCCGGCGCGGGATCCAAATCGAACACCAGACGACCGGCCACTTCCGGATCGCCTGGCGCGCAGTTCCAGGGATGCATTTCCAGCGCGCCGATTTGCGCCACGGCGGCCAAGGCCTCGACCCGATCGATCTGCACGTAGGGTGCCTTGTCGCCCCGCACCTTCACGGAGTCGAAAGAGCTCCGACATTCCCGCCATCGCGTGACGCTGAAAGAATTGTTGTCCTCCATGCCGTTCGGGACCCGAACCAGCGAGCAGGGACGACCGATCGAGATGCGGCAGCATCCATTCGCCCACCTGCTCGTAATATCGGGCGAGATCGAGCTTGGTCACGGGCCTGCCGTCGCCGGCATCCGGCCACAGCGCTTTGTCCGGTTTCGATATCGTCACGCCCATCACCGTCGAAGGCCGATGCCGCGCGTGCGCGGCATGGCGGCTTTTTTGCGGTGCTGCGCGCTGCTTGGCCCGCTCGATTGTGTCTGCCTGGGCAGTCTCCGCGACGACATCGCGCGGCTTCTTGTCCTCGCGCAGGCCCTTGAATGCGGCCTGGCGAATCATGCCGGTGCCGGTCCAGCCCGCAAACTCGATTTCCGCAACCAGTCGGGCTTCAGCCAGCGCACGTTGCTCTCCTTCGGCGGCGCGTTGTCACCTGCAAACGGACTGCTTCTCACGCGTAGCTTTTCAAGAGCTGCGGCAACAAGCTCTTTCGCGACCATGCGGCCGTATCCGGTGCCGATGCGGCCGACGTAGACGAGATCGCCCCCGCGATAAACGCCGGCCAGCAGCGATCGCACCGTTCCGCCCTCCGTGGTCCAGCCGCCGATCACCACCTCCTGTCCCGCGCGGCACTTGGCCTTGGGCCAGCTGCCGGAGCGGCCCGAGCGGTAAGGCGCATCCAGTTTTTTCGAGACGATGCCCTCGAGTCCCATCTTGCAGGCCGAGGCGAGACGTGCCTCGCGCGTTCGATTGCAAGTGCGCCACGTAGCGCATGCAGCCGCCGGCTTCCCTGCGCGCCTGCAACAGTTTCTCCAGCCGCGCCTTGCGCTCACCAAGGGCAATGTGCGCAAGTCCTCTCGGCCCTCAAACAAGAGATCGAAGGCGAAGAAGATGAGATCCTCGGATTTCTCTTCGGACAGCGCGGCCTGCAGCGCGCCGAACTTCGGCAGCTGTGCTCATCGAGCGCCACGATTTCGCCGTCGATCATGCAGTCGGGCAGGCGCTCGGCATCCTTGGCGATGGCGCGCGAAGCGCTCGGTCCAGTCCAGACCCGTGCGGGTGCGGATGCGGCTTCGCCGCTTCCACCCGCAGCTGCGCGCGATAGCCATCGAGTTTGACCTCGTGCGCCCAGTCAGCGCGCTGCCGGCGGCCGTCGACCGAGCTTGGCGAGCTGCGGCTCGACGAAGTTCGGCATTTTCGCGACCATCACGCGGCTTGATGCGCCGTTGGCGGGCTTGGCGGCGACGCCTGGGGCGGCCTGGGCGGCCGCGCCGCGGCACCTACGCCGTCGACCTCGGCGCGGTTGCTGTTCCACACGGCATCGGCCTTGCCGGCCGTGGTCGTCGCCAGCATGAACGGCTTGGGGCGTCTGCCCATGCCCGTCGGCGATCTGCTGCATCGTGCGGCCCGATGCCACGGAACGATCCTCCGCGAGCAACGCATCGGCATCGCCGGGCTTCGCCGTCGCTTCCCGGTGCTTGATCAGCAGCCAGTTGGTTCGCTTGCCGCCGTAGCGGTCGCCGCGCATGCGCACCAGCACCCAGCTGCCGTGCAGCTCGTCTGCCCTCCAGGGTGAATTTCAGATCGCCGCCGTGCAACGCTTCCTGCGGGGTTTTTGCGCCTTCCGGAGTCCAGTAGCCGCGGTCCCAGAGCTGCACCGTGCCGCCGCCGTACTCGCCCTTGGGGATGGTGCCCTCGAAATCTCCGTAGTCCAGCGGATGGTCCTCGACTTCCACGGCCAGGCGCTTGTCGGCGGGATCGAGCGACGGACCGCGGGCGACGGCCCAGGACTTGAACACGCCGTCCCATTCCAGCCGCAGGTCGTAGTGCAATTGGCGCGCGGCGTGCTTCTGCACCACGAAGCGCAGCCGCGGCGAAGGCGCCACGCGCGCCTCACCGGAGGGCTCGTCGGTCTTGGAGAAATCGCGCTTGGCGCGATAGGCGGTGAGCGCCGGCTTGGCCATTCATGTGCCTTGGCGATCGATCATGCGCCGGTAAGCCAGCAGGTGTCGCAGCGATGCCTTGGGATCACGGGCGCGCTCGTAGAGCCGCGCCAGATTGAAATGTGCATCGGCCAATTGCGGATCGAGCGCGAGCGCCTCGCGATAGGCTAGGATGGCCTCGGGCTCGCGATCCAAATCCTCGAGCAGCACCGCGAGATTGAACGCCAGTAAAGGATCCGCGTTCGGCGCCGAGCGATAGACTCGCTCCGCCTCGCTCAAGCGGCCCGCGATGTGCAGCAGCCTGCCCAGGTTGATCCTCGCTTCCAGGTGATTCGGGTCGGCCTTGAGACACGCTTCGTAGGCCTTTTGCGCTGCCGGCGGATCGCCTTCCTCGAGCGCAGAGGCCCGTGCATAGTGACTCGTCGGCGGAGTGCGGCGCGGCATCCGCGATCGCCGCGGCGTCCGGAGCGCGTCCGGCCGCGTGATGACGTGCAAGCCGCCCTTCTCCTCGCCGATCTCCAGGGCCAGGACATACTGGCCGGATTCGGACTCCCACAGCATCTTGCCTTCGCGAATGGCGATGCGATTGCCGAGCGCGGTGAGCGAGAGCTTGTTCAACGCGGCTCCTTCCGGCAGGGTCGGCGCGAAGTCTTCTGCAGCGTGCGTTGATTCGCTGCGCCGAGATTTTCGCCGCGCGCAGCGCGCTCGCCGTGCGCAGCACCATGAGATCCTGGAACGAGTAGTGCAGCCTGCCCGCGCGTCTGACGGGCTGAATGTGTCCGGCGCGCGCCAGCGAACGAACAGCCGAGGCCGGCAATCCGAACAGCCGCTCGAGATCCTTCGTGTCGTAGGCATGCATCTCATCGGCGGGCGGATTTGCGCGAAGATCCTGCGGCCGCCGCCCGCTTCGGCGCCTTGCGTTCCTTGAGCTCTTTCGTCTTTGATCCTCGCGCATCGATGCTCGCTCTCAAGGCCTCCATCAAGTCGATGACATTGCCGCCCTTGGCCGACACCGGTCCCTCGGCCAGTGACACTTCCTTGCCCTCGATTTTCTTCTGAATCGCCGCCTCGACGCGCGCCTTGTGCTCGTCCGCGTACTCGTTCGGATCGAACCGCTTCGCCGCCAAATGATCGATGAGCTGCTGCGCGAGCTTGAGTTCCGGCTCCGACACCGGCGCCGCTTCGATGCCCAGTCCTTGAGGTCGCGCACCTCGGCCTTGAAATGCAGCTGATGCATGGCCAGCCCGTCTTCGATGCGCCCTGATCGACGACGATATGTTCCTTGCCGCGCGAGATCCAGCGGCCCACCGCGCACTGCCGCGACTTGCGGAGCGCGGTGGCGAGCAGCGTGTAAGGCTTCGCGCCGCCCTTGTCGGGCGCCAGATAATAGGTGCCGTCGAAATACAACGGATCCACCGACTCCAGCGGCACGAACTGGCCGATGTCGATCGCGTGGGTGGTCGTGTCCTCGAGCGCCTTCAATTCCTCGGGACTGAACATGACGTATTGGTCCTTGGCGAACTCGTAGCCCTTGACCATCTCGGAGCGCTCGACGATTTTGCCGTCATTGACCGCGACGTACTGCTGCTTCACTCGCGAGCCATCCTTTTGGCGCAGCAAATTGAAGGAAATGCGCTCGGAGGAAACCGTCGCCGAATAGAGCTTGACCGGAATGGCGACCAGGCCAAAAGAAATCGTCAGTGAAGCGATCGATCGAGCTTGTGTAGCCATGGTCTTTAAATCCCTTGAAGCCAAAAGAGTGCGATTCTTTCTGATTTTATTGAATAAACGCGCGCAAGACCTTCGATTACTTACGGTTTATACACTTAGCCTAGGAACAATAGAACGGCGTTTCAAGTGAATTTGGCCCAAAAACGTGTAGGTATCGGCGAATGGGTACGAATAGCCCGCGGCCGCGGGCCATCGGGGAGCACGCATGCCCCAGGCGAAAATCCTTTAAATACAGTCGAGATAGCGGCACAGCGACTATCCGGCTAGCGCGACCTTAAGCCTGTTTCGCGGCCGGACGAACCGGGAGCTTCCACTCCGGACGAATGAAATGACAGGTGTAGCCGTCCGGATAGCGCTCGAGGTAGTCCTGATGTTCGGGCTCCGCTTCCCAGAAATCTCCCGCGGGCGCCAGTTCCGTGACGACCTTTCCCGGCCACAGCCCCGATGCATTGACGTCCTCGATGGTGTCCTCAGCGATGCGCTTTTGCTCGTCGCCGATATAGAAGATGGCGGAGCGATAGCTCAAGCCGCGATCGTTGCCTTGCCGATTCAAAGTCGTCGGATCGTGAATCTGGAAGAAGAATTCGAGCAGCTTGCGGTAGCTGATCACTTTCGGATTGAAGATGATCTCGATCGCCTCGGCATGCGTGCCGTGATTGCGATAGGTGGCGTTGCGCACATCGCCGCCCGAATAGCCCACGCGAGTGGAGATGACGCCCGGGTAGCGGCGCAGCAGATCCTGGACACCCCAAAAACAGCCCCCCGCGAGAATCGCGCGTTCGGTTGGTGCAGACATGTTCCTTACTCCTTCAATGCCTCAGCGCGCCGCGTCGCGCGATTCTTGTTCGGCGAGCGTGTACAGCGCTTCCGGAGCCGCCTCGAGCCGCTCCGTCGGAATCGGTGCGCCGCTCGCATCGGACAGGCCATATGTGCCGTCCTCGATCTTTTGCAACGCGCGCTCGATGTTGCTCAAGCGAACATCGTCCGCGGCCTCCAGGTTCCCCTCGAGTTCCAGGGCGGCCAACTTTTGCGCATCATCTTCGTCTTCGCGCGCTTGGTCCCGAGTGTCCGCGTTGGCGCTCGCCGCGGCGCCCTCTTCGCCGCGGCGCACGCGAAGCATTTGCTGCCGCAATTCGGTGAGCCGGCGCTTTTGTCGCGCGAGGAAGTTCTGATCGAGGCGGGGAGTCTGCGGGGTCATTCGTGCATTATACCGATGGGCCGCGAGGGATTGGAACAGGAGGGCGGGCCGTTGACCGGGTTGCACCGGACAACGGCGCCGCCGGGAAGGCCTACGGAATAGGAGGTCCACTGCGAGGGTTCGGAGTTCGGGTAGTCTGTGCTCAATATTTGCGCGCCGCTCGCCAGGGCGATTTCCCGGCGAGCGGTGTCGTTGGTCCGCGCCTGCTGGGTGTCCGCATCGGTTCGCGTGCGCACCAAGTAGCCCTTGCGTACCAGGGCGGCAATCTCTTCCTGCGAGCCCTCGTTTTCTTCTGTGAACGCGCAATCGGGCTGGCCGGGCTCCGCGTTGGTAAAAATGATGCGGCCGCGCAGGGCGGGATGTCCTTGCAGATAGACCGGTCCGACCGGCCGCTGATCCATCAGGAAGATCACCTTGCCGCGCGCCGCCGCCAGGGTCGGCCAGCCATTTTGCAGCACGGCCTCTTCGAGTGTCGCGCGTTTGCCCCGCACTTGGTCGGGCATGATCAATTCATCGGCATTGAATACTGCGCGTATTTCGGCGTCGAGTGCATCGAAGGTCGCGGCGGTGAATTTTTCGGGAGGGCGCGCGTGATATTGCGGCGGGAGCTCGGACTGCTTGGTCTCGAGAAGAATGAAAATGGGAACGTGTTTCTTATGGGCGCGCGACCAGGCGCGAACGACCTTGAGACAGGCGATGAGTTGCTGACAACTGCTGCGGTAGTCGAGGTCCTGCACATGCATCACTTTGAATCCCGGCTTCTTCATCAGGCCCTGCGGATCGAAGTCAGGATCCTTGGGCAGGCCCGCGGCGGCGACGGCAGCAGGTCCCCTGGGCTGCGCATAGCGGCCGCCTTCGCTGTCGGCATAAATATCCAGTTCGATCTGCCGCACCCCGAGCTCAGCTGTTGATCCAGCGGCCGGTGCCGGTACTCCAGAGCCTGGTAGAGCCGGGGGTTGTTCTGCTGCAAGAGTCTGGCCTCGCTCGGCGCGAGTCCCGCGTGATAGCTGTTGTGGGTGCCGATCACCTGGATCTGATTGATCCTGACCGATTCATCGGCATCGGGCGCGGCGGCGGGGCTCGGCAGCGCGAATACGAGCAAGCTCAAGCCCATCGATGGAATCAGCTGCATGGTGCGCTCCCGGCCTGCGTGTCTACATCTGCTTGAAGAGGTGCGCGAATTGGCGGCTCACCGGGATTTCATCCTTGCGTCCCTTGAGCGTCAGGGTCAAATGCCCCAGTTCGTCGCGCTTCGCGTGTGCGATGTGCTGCGAGTTGACCACCGTGCCGCGGTGAATCTGCCAGAAGATCTCCGCGTCGAGCTGCTCGAGCAGCTCGCGCAGCGGCATGCGGATGATGCTGTCGCCCTCGCGCGTCGCCACCGTGATGTATTTGTCCTCGGCCTCGAACCACAGGATCTCATTGACCGGAATCAGCCTGACCGTCGTGCCCGCGCCAGCACGCACGAAGCGCAACTTTTCCTTGCGCGCTGACTGGCCGCCCAGCAGCTCGGCGATGCGCGTCGCCATCTCGCCGGCGCTGGCAGCGCCGCTTCCGCGGCTCAGCTGTCCCGACAGCCGCTCGATGCACTTCGCGAGGCGCGCGATCTCGACCGGCTTCAGCAAGTAGTCGATGGCCGCCGTCTCGAAGGCGTCCAGTGCGTAGGCATCGTAGGCGGTGACGAAAACGATGAGCGGCGGACGCTCCCTCGAGCACAGCTGGCGCGCGGCCTCCAGCCCGTCGAGTTGCGGCATGCGCACATCGAGGAATGCGACGTCGGGAGAGAATTCCTCGGCGAGCTGGAGCGCTTCGGCGCCGTTCGAAGCGAGGCCCGAGCAACGGGCCGAGGGCCAGTGCTCGCTCAATTGCTGAGCAAGGACTCGTGCAAGCAGCGGTTCGTCTTCGGCGATGATGTAGCTATAGGGCGTGCTCATGCAGCCGGTCTGGACAGCAGGTTGAGCGGCACTTCGATGGCGGCATGAGTGCCGCGCGGGGTGAGCGGTTCCAGAACCAGGCGCGCAGCGCTGCCGAACAGCGACTGCAGCCGGGCACGGACGTTTTGGATGCCGGCACCGGTGCCCGCGGTGTGCGCATTGCCGAGGCCGACGCCGGTGTCGTCGACCGACACCATGAGCTTGTCTCCCGCGCAGCGCACGCTGACGCGGATCGAGCCGCCGTCGCCCGCCGGCTCGATACCGTGCGTGATGGCGTTCTCCACCAGCGGCTGCAGCAGCATCGCCGGGAATTTCAGGCGCAGACAATCGGGATCGCAATCGAATTCGGTGGTCAGCCGATTCGGCAGCCGCAATCCCATGATGGCAAGATAGGCTTTCAGCAACTCGACCTCGGTATGCAGCGTCGCCGCCTCGCTGCGCGCATGGGTCAGTGCGGCGCGCAAGTAGCGGATGAGATTGCTGAGCAAGCAACGCGCCATGCCCGCATCGGTCGCGATCAAGGCGTCGAGGTTCGCCAAGGTATTGAACAGGAAATGCGGTTCGATCTGCGCCTGCAGCGCCCGCAGCTGCGCCTCGATGGCGGCACGCTCGGCGCGCTCCACATCGCGCTTGCTTTGCGCGAGCCGCACCCAGCTGAAGTTGATGAATATCGCAATGCTGCCGGCCACCAGCGAGAAGACGATGGCGACCAGCCAGATATAGCCCTCGTGCACGCTGTAGGTGGGCGAGGAGCGCGGCAGGAACAGCTTGGAGAGCAGCTCACCGCCGATTGCGCCCGCCACGATCAGAGCGAAGTAGATCGCGAAGCGCATGTGCATGCGCCCGCGGAAGCGCTGCATCACGGTACAGCGAACCATCGCCACCAGCGCCAGAATGCTGAGCCCGATGCAATAGGCAATGACCAGGTTCGGGATGACTTCGTCCCACGAGCGCAGCAGCAGCGCGATGAGCAGCGCGATGACGGTGTTGATCGCCAGCGTCATCGGCAGGCGACGCCGCAGGAAATCGACCACCGAATCTTGAGTGCCGTCGAACCGCGAAAACGGATCGGCTTGGGCCGGCAGTTGGGTCTTCATTCAGTTCCCGTGTCGGGCAAGGAACTTGGAGTTTATCGTCCTTCCGTCCCCAACGCATGTTCCGCAGCAGCCGCGACCGAGGTGGAAACCTCGGCTTTCGCGGCCACGAAATCGTTCACCGCGATCAGAGCAAATGGAGCCAGACCCAAGATCACCGAAAGGGACAATGCGGTAAAGCCGTGGATGGTCTTCATGTGTTTCTCCGGGTGGTTGTAAACCGTGGAAACACAGTAGAACGCGCGGCGCGGCGCCGCCGAAAATTGCGCCAAATTGGCGATTCGACGGCGTAAACGGTGCTCGCGGGTCGCGAACTGCGCCGCCGCCGGCCTCCGGACCTCATGGGGCGAGCAGCGTTATGTCCATTTTGGCGAAAAAAGCCTCACCGGGTTTGAGAATCTTCACGCCGGGCTTGTCGCGAAAGTCTCCGCAGAAACCCCGCGGATCGGTGATCCCATGCCAGGGTTCGATGCAGATGAAATCTGCCCCGGGCTTGGTCCAGAGCCCAAGGTAGGACGCGTCTGGAAAGCCGATTCGCAGCCGCGGCCCCTCCTGGCCGCCGTAGCTGAGCGAGGTGCTATTGAGCCGCTCGAATATCAGCACATCTTGCGCAAATAGCGCGTCCGTCAATTCCAGCCGTCGACCCGCGACCGGCGTGCGGTGAGCTTCGGGCGTCAGTAATCCTGCCGCGTCGATTCTTCTTACCGCCGCGGGTTCCTCGCGTTCGAATTCAATGAAATGCCGAGCGCGCGGCTGTCCGAACGGCAACGGCCAGCGAAATCCTGGGTGATAACCGAAACTGGCCGGCATGTCGGCCTCGCCCCGGTTGCGAATCGCGGCATTGAGCGACAGGGTCGTGCCGGCAATCTCGTAGCGCACTGCCAATTCAAAGCGGAAGGGATACAGCGAATAAGTCGATTCGTCAGCGTGCAATTCAAACTCGGCGCTGCCCGGGCTGGAGTTCTTCAAGGAAAATATTTTATCGCGGGCAAAACCGTGTCTGGAAAGGCGGTAGGTCTTCGAGCCCAGCCGGTAGATGCCGCCGGCCAGCACGCCCACGATGGGAAACAATAAAGGCGCGCGGCCCGCCCAAACCCGCGGATCGCCATTCCACAAAAGCTCGCCGCCGTCCTGCGTGCGCAATGCGGAGAGTTGCGCGCCGTGGGGATCGATTTGCGCAGTCAGGCCGCCGGAGGTTATCGACACCCAGGCTTGTTCGGACATGGATCTTGGGAAACTTTCAGCGGTTGGGGGCGCGAGTATAGAGGAACTCGCCGGCCGCCGGTGCGCGGGCACCAGCCCCGCGATTCGTCCCCGCGTTATCCGTCAAAGGGGGGTTCGGGACGCGGTTTGTCCTGCGTTGATTTCGAACGTCGCGGCCGTGCCGCCGCACTGTGCGTGCCGTGCCGGCTGCTTGCCACTTGGCGTCCGCATTGGCCGGGGGTTCGTCGGGGAGCGCGCTCGCAGGCGGATCGCTGGCGGGAAAGGTGTCTTTGAGAGAATTGTCGAGCGCCTTGGATGCGGTGGCAGTCGCTGCCGCCGCGCGCAAGTCCGCCTCGCGCGTTTCGGGTGCGCGCGTTTCGGGTGCGCCCGCCGCAGACCGCAATTGCTTCTCGGCGTCCAACCAGTCCTGATCGGCGGTTCCTTCGGGGCAGCCGCGAGATTGCCAAAGGCGATAGGCTAACTCTCCAATGGATTTGTGTTCCGGGTGCATGGCACTCCTTGATCGTGAGAATCGAAAATGTTTAATGGGGACAATTCAATGTGCCGCGCGTTCAACTTAGATTGCTGAAGCGCAGCGCAACAGCACCCACGCTTGATGATCCGGGTGAGCTAAATCCTACAGAGCGTGCGCTTCAGTCGTCCGGCCGCAATGCCCACATTTGTAGAAAGCGCGCTGAATTAGGCTCATACCCTCCTAAACAGAAAACAACCGGCCCGTCTTTGTGCTAGCGTTGCGTGCGCGCTCGAGGCCATTCGCTGCGCGCAAACATCCGTACCGGGGGGTTGAGAGATGAAATCGCCTATTGCCGCCGCAACACTGGGGCTCATTTTTTCTGCGGTCGGCGTGAGCGCTGCCGCGCCGCCGCCCCCGATGTACGACATCGTGATTCGTAATGGGCACGTGCTCGACGGCGACGGCAATCCCTGGGTTAATGCCGATGTCGCAATCAAGGACGGCCGCTTCGCCAAGGTAGGCCGCGTCGAGGGCCGGGGTAAGCGCGAGATCGATGCACGGGGGGACTATGTCTCCCCGGGTTGGATCGACATGATGGATCAATCCGGCGAAGTGCTGCTCAAGAACGGTCTGGCGGAGAACAAATTGCGCGAGGGCGTGACCTCGGCGATCGCCGGGGAGGGCGGTACGCCGGTGCCCTCGGCGCAAATCGGCGATTACTTCAAGAAGCTCGAATCCCAAGGGATCTCGATGAATTTCGGCACGTATTACAGCAGCGGCCAGGCGCGCGTGGAAGTGATGGGCGATGTCGCCGGCCACCCCACCGCGGCGCAGTTGGATGCCATGAAAGTCCATGTCGATGAAGCCATGCGTGCCGGCGCGATGGGTATCGCGACGGCGTTGATTTATCCGCCCGACAGTTTTCAGAGCACCGAGGATCTCATCGAGCTTGCCCGGGTGGCCGCCAAGTACGATGGCATCTATGCCAGCCACATGCGCGATGAGAGCGCCAAGCTGCTGCAAGCCATCGGCGAATCCATCGAAATCGGCGAGAAGACCGGAATCCAGGTCGAAATTTTCCATTTCAAAGGGGCCTATGCGCCGGGTTGGGGAAATTGGTTCCGCAGGCCGGCGCACTCATCAATGCGGCGCGGGCGCGCGGCGTGAGCATCGCGGCCGACATGTACGTCTACACGGCGGGCGGCACGGGCCTCGACATCACGGTGCCGAATTGGGTCTGGGAGCAGGGCGCGAAGGCGGGTTTGGAACGCCTCAAGGATCCGCAGGTACGTGCACGCCTCAAGAAAGAGATCGCCGCCGGTTCGGAGCCCGGATGGTCCAATTTGATTCAGGCCAGCGGCGGCTGGGATCACATCGTGCTCGCCAACGCCTTCAATCCAAAGTATGACAAATATCGCTTCAAGAGCATCGAGTACATCGCCAAACAACTCCATCAGGATCCGGCCGACGTATCGTGGGACATCGTGCTCGGCGCACAGCCCAACCGCGCCATGGCACTCTATTTCATGATGAGCGAGTCTGACATCGCCACCGCGCTGCGCTGGCCTTGGATGAGCATCGGCAGCGATGCCGGAGGCCCAATGAAGCGCCGGGTAAAATCGACGCCATCGGATTGCCACATCCGCGCGCCTATGCCAATTTTCCGCGCGTCATTGCGGAGTACGTGAAGAAGCGCCACGTACTCGCGCTCGAGGATGCGATCCGCAAAATGACATCCTGGCCCGCGACGCGCATGCGTCTGTACGAGCGCGGCGTCATCCGCGAGGGCCTGAAGGCGGATGTGACCATTTTCAACGAGGACCGGTTGGAGGATGTGGCGAGCTACGAAAACCCCACGGCCTATCCCACGGGGATCGACTACGTTTTGGTCAACGGGCAGTTGGTGATTGACCAGGGCCGCCGCACGGGTGCGAAGCCGGGGCGGCTCCTGCGCGGCCAGGGCCACGACTCGAACGCGGCGCGCGCGTCGCCGTGAGCGCGGCTCCCGCGGCCGGCAGCGACTCGTCCTGGTTTCAGCGCTACGTGCTGCCGGGCTTTGCCTTCAAGGCGGTGGTCATCGGCGGGTATCCGAACCGGCCGCGAACTGGCGGAGTTCTTCCTGCCGGGCGGACCTCAGGGCGGATTGCTTGCGATCTTCCTGGCGATGACCACCGCCTTGAAGGCAAAGCCCGGCAGCAGGTAGCGCTGAAACCAGAAGTCGCTGCCGGCCGCGGGAGCCGCGCTCACGGCGACGCGCGCGCCGCGTTCGAGTCGTAGCCCTGGCCGCGCAGGAGCTGCCCCGGCTTCGCACCGGTATGGCGGCCCTGATCAACGACGATCTGGCCATTGACCAGCACGTAGTCGACACCAGTGGGATAACTCATCGGGTTGTCATAGGTAGCCGTATCTTGAATCCTTTCGTAGTTGAAAATCGTGACATCGGCCTTGAGTCCCTCGCGAATTGCACCCCGATCATAGAGCCGCATGCGCGTCGCCGGCCACGACGTCATCTTGCGTACGGCTTCCTCCAAGGTCAGCGCATGGCGCTCCTTGACGTATTTCGCGATCACCCGCGGAAAATTTCCGTACGAGCGGGGGTGTGGCAAGCCGATTGCGTCCATCGTTCCGGGGCCTTCGTTGGCACCCGAATCGCTGCCGATGCTCATCCAGGGCCAGCGCAGCGCCATCTCGATATCCGGCTCACTCATCATAAAATACAACGCCATGGCACGGTGCGGCTGCGCACCCAAAACGATATCCCAGGCGATATCAGCTGGATCCTCATGCAGCTGCTGGGCGATGAACTCAATACTCTCGTAGCGAAAGCGGTCATACCTCGGATTGAACGCATTTGCCAGCATCACGTGATCCCAGCCGCCGCTCGCCTCGACGAGATTCGACCAACCAGGTTCTGAGCCGGCCTTCACCTCTCTCTTGAGTCGTTCACGAATCTTCGGGTCCTTCAACCGCTGGAGACCCACGTTTGCACCGGCCTCCCACACCCAGTTCGGCACGGTGATATCAAGCCCGGTGCCACCAGCGGTGTAGACGTACATATCCGCGGCGATGCTTACGCCACGGGCGCGAGCCTCTTCGATCAGCTTGCCAGCTTCCGGGACCAGCTTGCCCCAGCCCGGCGCATAGGCGGCCTTGAAGTGAAAGATTTCGACCTGGATGCCTGATTTCTCACCGATTTCAATGGACTCCCCTATCGCTTGCAAGAGTCCGGCGCTCTCATCGCGCATATGACTGGCGTAGATGCCGACAAAACGGGCGGCGACTCGCGCCAATTCGATGAGATCTTCAGTGCTTTGGAAACTGTCCGGCGGATAAATGAGTGCCGTTGCGATGCCTAGTGCGCCAGCACGCATGGCCTGCTCTACATGCCGTTTCATCTTCTCGATCTGCTCGGGAGTGGGCTTGCCTGCCACATCGCCCATCACTTCCACGCGTGCCTGACCCGCGCCGTAGTACGTGCCGAAGTTAAGGGAAATCCCCCGCTTTTCCAGCTGGGAGAAGTAGTCGGCAACCTGTGCGGATGGCACAGGCGTCCCACCCTCGCCAGCGATCGCCGTAGTCACGCCTTCGCGTAATTTATTTTCCGCGAGTCCATCCTTTAGTAACACTTGGCCGGACTGGTCCATCATGTCGATCCAGCCAGGCGAGACGTAGTCGTCTCGCGCGTCGATCTCGCGCTTACCGCGCCCCTCGACGCGGCCTACCTTGGCGAAACGGCCGTCCTTGATTGCGACATCGGCATTAACCCAGGGATTGCCGTCGCCGTCGAGCACGTGCCCATAGACGAATCACGATGTCGTACATCGGGGGCGGCGGCGCGGCAGCGCTCACGCCGACCGACAGAAAAAATGAGCCCCAGTGTTGCGGCGGCAATAGGCGATTTCATCTCTCAACCCCCCGGTACGGATGTTTGCGCGCAGCGAATGGCCTCGAGCGCGCACGCAACGCTAGCACAAAGACGGGCCGGTTGTTTTCTGTTTCCCAGGGTATGAGCCTAATTCAGCGCGCTTTCTTCTTGGATGCGGCATTGCGGCCGGACGACTGAAGCGCACGCTCTGTAGGATTTAGCTCACCCGGATCATCAAGCGTGGGTGCTGTTGCGCTGCGCTTCAGCAATCTAAGTTGAACGCGCGGCACATTGAATTGTCCCCATTAAACATTTTCGATTCTCACAGATCAAGGAGTGCCATGCACCCGGAACACAGATCCATTGGAGAGTTAGCCTATCGCCTTTGGCAATCTCGCGGCTGCCCCGAAGGAACCGCCAATCAGGACTGGTTGGACGCCGAAAGCAATTGCGGTCTGCGGCGGGCGCACCCGAAACGCGCGCACCCGAAACGCGCGAGGCGGACTGGCGCGGCGGCAGCGACTGCCACCGCATCCAAGGCGCTCGACAATTCTCTCAAAGACACCTTTCCCGCCAGCGATCCGCCTGCGAGCGCGCTCCCCGACGAACCCCCGGCCAATGCGGACGCCAAGTGGCAAGCAGCCGGCAGGCACGCACACGTGCGGCGGCACGGCCGCGACGTTCGAAATCAACGCAGGACAAACCGCGTCCCGAACCCCCCTTTGACGGATAACGCGGGGACGAATCGCGGGGCTGGTGCCCGCGCACCGGCGGCCGGCGAGTTCCTCTATACTCGCGCCCCCAACCGCTGAAACCTTCCCAAGATCCATGTCCGAACAAGCCTGGGTGTCGATAACCTCCGGCGGCCTGACTGCGCAAATCGATCCCCACGGCGCGCAACTCTCCGCATTGCGCACGCAGGACGGCGGCGAGCTTTTGTGGAATGGCGATCCGCGGGTTTGGGCGGGCCGCGCGCCTTTATTGTTTCCCATCGTGGGCGTGCTGGCCGGCGGCATCTACCGGCTGGGCTCGAAGACCTACCGCCTTTCCCAGACACGGTTTTGCCCGCGATAAAATATTTTCCTTGAAGAACTCCAGCCCGGGCAGCGCCGAGTTCGAATTGCACGCTGACGAATCGACTTATTCGCTGTATCCCTTCCGCTTTGAATTGGCAGTGCGCTACGAGATTTCGGCACGACCCTGTCGCTCGATGCCGCGATCGCAACCGGGGCGAGGCAGACATGCCGGCCAGTTTCGGTTATCACCCAGGATTTCGCTGGCCGTTGCCGTTCGGACAGCCGCGCGCTCGGCATTTCATTGAATTCGAACGCGAGGAACCCGCGGCGGTGAGAAGAATCGACGCGGCAGGGTTACTGACGCCCGAAGCTCACCGCACGCCGGTCGCAGGTCGACGGCTGGAATTGACGGATGCGCTATTTGCACAAGATGTGCTGATATTCGAGCGGCTCAATAGCACCTCGCTCAGCTACGGCGGCCAGGAGGGGCCGCGGCTGCGAATCGGCTTTCCCGACGCGTCCTACCTTGGGCTCTGGACCAAGCCCGGGGCAGATTTTGTCTGCATCGAACCCTGGCATGGGATCACCGATCCGCGGGGTTTCTGCGGAGACTTTCGCGACAAGCCCGGCGTGAAGATTCTCAAACCCGGTGAGGCTTTTTTCGCCGAAAATGGACATAACGCTGCTCGCCCCATGAGGTCAGGAGGCCGGCGGCGGCCCGTTCGCGACCCGCGAGCACCGTTTACGCCGTCGAATCGCCGATTTGGCGCAATTTTCGGCGGCGCCGCGCCGCGCGTATCTACGTGTTTCCACGGTTTACAACCACCCGGAGAAACACATGAAGACCATCCACGGCTTTACCGCATTGTCCCTTTCGGTGATCTTGGGTCTGGCTCCATTTGCGCTGATCGCGGTGAACGATTTCGTGGCCGCGAAAGCCGAGGTTTCCACCTCGGTCGCGGCTGCTGCGGAACATGCGTTGGGGACGGAAGGACGATAAACTCCAAGTTCCTTGCCCGACACGGGAACTGAATGAAGACCCAACTGCCGGCCCAAGCCGATCCGTTTTCGCGGTTCGACGGCACTCAAGATTCGGTGGTCGATTTCCTGCGGCGTCGCCTGCCGATGACGCTGGCGATCAACACCGTCATCGCGCTGCTCATCGCGCTGCTGCTGCGCTCGTGGGACGAAGTCATCCCGAACCTGGTTATTGCCTATTGCATCGGGCTCAGCATTCTGGCGCTGGTGGCGATGGTTCGCTGTACCGTGATGCAGCGCTTCCGCGGGCGCATGCACATGCGCTTCGCGATCTACTTCGCTCTGATCGTGGCGGGCGCAATCGGCGGTGAGCTGCTCTCCAAGCTGTTCCTGCCGCGCTCCTCGCCCACCTACAGCGTGCACGAGGGCTATATCTGGCTGGTCGCCATCGTCTTCTCGCTGGTGGCCGGCAGCATTGCGATATTCATCAACTTCAGCTGGGTGCGGCTCGCGCAAAGCAAGCGCGATGTGGAGCGCGCCGAGCGTGCCGCCATCGAGGCGCAGCTGCGGGCGCTGCAGGCGCAGATCGAACCGCATTTCCTGTTCAATACCTTGGCGAACCTCGACGCCTTGATCGCGACCGATGCGGGCATGGCGCGTTGCTTGCTCAGCAATCTCATCCGCTACTTGCGCGCCGCACTGACCCATGCGCGCAGCGAGGCGGCGACGCTGCATACCGAGGTCGAGTTGCTGAAAGCCTATCTTGCCATCATGGGATTGCGGCTGCCGAATCGGCTGACCACCGAATTCGATTGCGATCCCGATTGTCTGCGCCTGAAATTCCCGGCGATGCTGCTGCAGCCGCTGGTGGAGAACGCCATCACGCACGGTATCGAGCCGGCGGGCGACGGCGGCTCGATCCGCGTCAGCGTGCGCTGCGCGGGAGACAAGCTCATGGTGTCGGTCGACGACACCGGCGTCGGCCTCGGCAATGCGCACACCGCGGGCACCGGTGCCGGCATCCAAAACGTCCGTGCCCGGCTGCAGTCGCTGTTCGGCAGCGCTGCGCGCCTGGTTCTGGAACCGCTCACCCCGCGCGGCACTCATGCCGCCATCGAAGTGCCGCTCAACCTGCTGTCCAGACCGGCTGCATGAGCACGCCCTATAGCTACATCATCGCCGAAGACGAACCGCTGCTTGCACGAGTCCTTGCTCAGCAATTGAGCGAGCACTGGCCCTCGGCCCGTTGCTCGGGCCTCGCTTCGAACGGCGCCGAAGCGCTCCAGCTCGCCGAGGAATTCTCTCCCGACGTCGCATTCCTCGATGTGCGCATGCCGCAACTCGACGGGCTGGAGGCCGCGCGCCAGCTGTGCTCGAGGGAGCGTCCGCCGCTCATCGTTTTCGTCACCGCCTACGATGCCTACGCACTGGACGCCTTCGAGACGGCGGCCATCGACTACTTGCTGAAGCCGGTCGAGATCGCGCGCCTCGCGAAGTGCATCGAGCGGCTGTCGGGACAGCTGAGCCGCGGAAGCGGCGCTGCCAGCGCCGGCGAGATGGCGACGCGCATCGCCGAGCTGCTGGGCGGCCAGTCAGCGCGCAAGGAAAAGTTGCGCTTCGTGCGTGCTGGCGCGGGCACGACGGTCAGGCTGATTCCGGTCAATGAGATCCTGTGGTTCGAGGCCGAGGACAAATACATCACGGTGGCGACGCGCGAGGGCGACAGCATCATCCGCATGCCGCTGCGCGAGCTGCTCGAGCAGCTCGACGCGGAGATCTTCTGGCAGATTCACCGCGGCACGGTGGTCAACTCGCAGCACATCGCACACGCGAAGCGCGACGAACTGGGGCATTTGACCCTGACGCTCAAGGGACGCAAGGATGAAATCCCGGTGAGCCGCCAATTCGCGCACCTCTTCAAGCAGATGTAGACACGCAGGCCGGGAGCGCACCATGCAGCTGATTCCATCGATGGGCTTGAGCTTGCTCGTATTCGCGCTGCCGAGCCCCGCCGCCGCGCCCGATGCCGATGAATCGGTCAGGATCAATCAGATCCAGGTGATCGGCACCCACAACAGCTATCACGCGGGACTCGCGCCGAGCGAGGCCAGACTCTTGCAGCAGAACAACCCCCGGCTCTACCAGGCTCTGGAGTACCGGCACCGGCCGCTGGATCAACAGCTGAGCTCGGGGGTGCGGCAGATCGAGCTGGATATTTATGCCGACAGCGAAGGCGGCCGCTATGCGCAGCCCAGGGGACCTGCTGCCGTCGCCGCCGCGGGCCTGCCCAAGGATCCTGACTTCGATCCGCAGGGCCTGATGAAGAAGCCGGGATTCAAAGTGATGCATGTGCAGGACCTCGACTACCGCAGCAGTTGTCAGCAACTCATCGCCTGTCTCAAGGTCGTTCGCGCCTGGTCGCGCGCCCATAAGAAACACGTTCCCATTTTCATTCTTCTCGAGACCAAGCAGTCCGAGCTCCCGCCGCAATATCACGCGCGCCCTCCCGAAAAATTCACCGCCGCGACCTTCGATGCACTCGACGCCGAAATACGCGCAGTATTCAATGCCGATGAATTGATCATGCCCGACCAAGTGCGGGGCAAACGCGCGACTCTCGAAGAGGCCGTGCTGCAAAATGGCTGGCCGACCCTGGCGGCGGCGCGCGGCAAGGTGATCTTCCTGATGGATCAGCGGCCGGTCGGACCGGTCTATCTGCAAGGACATCCCGCCCTGCGCGGCCGCATCATTTTTACCAACGCGGAGCCCGGCCAGCCCGATTGCGCGTTCACAGAAGAAAACGAGGGCTCGCAGGAAGAGATTGCCGCCCTGGTACGCAAGGGCTACTTGGTGCGCACGCGAACCGATGCGGACACCCAGCAGGCGCGGACCAACGACACCGCTCGCCGGGAAATCGCCCTGGCGAGCGGCGCGCAAATATTGAGCACAGACTACCCGAACTCCGAACCCTCGCAGTGGACCTCCTATTCCGTAGGCCTTCCCGGCGGCGCCGTTGTCCGGTGCAACCCGGTCAACGGCCCGCCCTCCTGTTCCAATCCCTCGCGGCCCATCGGTATAATGCACGAATGACCCCGCAGACTCCCCGCCTCGATCAGAACTTCCTCGCGCGACAGAAGCGCCGGCTCACCGAATTGCGGCAGCAACTGCTTCGCGTGCGCCGCGGCGAAGAGGGCGCCGCGGCGAGCGCCAACGCCGACACTCGGGACCAAGCGCGCGAAGCCGAGGATGATGCGCAAAGGTTGGCCGCCCTGGAACTCGAGGGGAACCTGGAGGCCGCGGACGATGTTCGCTTGAGCAACATCGAGCGCGCGTTGCAAAAAATCGCGGACGGCACCTATGGCCTGTCCGATGCGAGCGGCGCACCGATTCCGACGGAGCGGCTCGAAGCGGCTCCTGAAGCGCTGTACACGCTCGCGGAGCAAGAATCGCGCGACGCGGCGCGCTGAGGCATTCGCAGGAGTAATGAACATGTCAGTACCGACTGAACGCGCGATTCTCGCGGGCGGCTGTTTTTGGGGTGTTCAGGATTTGCTGCGCCGCTATCCGGGCGTCGTCTCCACTCGAGTGGGCTATTCGGGCGGCGATGTGCGCAACGCCACCTATCGCAATCACGGCACGCATGCCGAAGCGATCGAGATCACCTTCAATCCGAAAGTGATCAGCTACCGAAAGCTGCTCGAATTCTTCTTCCAGATTCACGATCCGACCACCCTGAATCGGCAAGGCAACGACCGCGGCTCGAGCTATCGCTCCGCCATTTTCTATATCGGCGAGGAGCAAAAGCGCATCGCTGAGAACACGATCGAAGACGTCAATGCATCGGGGCTGTGGCCGGGGAAGGTCGTGACGGAACTGGCGCCCGCCGGAGATTTTTGGGAAGCGGAGCCCGAACATCAGGATTACCTCGAACGCTATCCCGACGGCTACACCTGCCATTTCATTCGTCCGGAGTGGAAGCTGCCGGTGCGTCCGGCCGCGAAACAGGCTTGAGGTCGCGCTAGCCGGATAGTCGCTGCTGCCGCTATCTCGCTGTATTTAATACCATTTTCGCCTGGGGCATCCTACTCCCCGATGGCCCGGGTTCCGCTGGGCTATTCGTACCCATGAGCCGGCACCTACACGGTTTTGGGGCAAATTCACTTGAAACGCCGCCCTATTGTTCCTAGGCTACGTGTATAAACCGTAGGTAATCGAAGGTCTTGCGCGCGTTTATTCAATAAAATCAGAAAGAAATCGCACTCTTTGGCTTCAAGGGATCTAGACCATGGCTACACAGGCTCGATCAATCGCTTCACTCACCATCTCGTTCGGTCTGGTTGCCATACCAGTGAAGCTTTATTCCGCAACGGTTTCCTCGGAACGCATTTCCTTCAACTTGCTGCGTCAAAAGGACGGCTCGCGGGTGAAGCAGCAATATGTCGCGGTCAATGACGGCAAGATCGTCGAGCGTTCCGAGATGGTCAAAGGATACGAGTTCGCCAAGGATCAGTACGTCATGTTCAGCGCCGAGGAGCTGAAGGCGCTCGAGGATACGACCAGCCACGCCATCGACATCGGACAATTCGTGCCGCTGGAATCGGTGGATCCGCTGTATTTCGACGGTACGTATTATCTAGCTCCCGACAAGGGCGGCGCCAAACCTTACACCTTGCTCGCGACGGCGCTGCGCAAGTCGCGCCAGTGCGCGGTGGGCCGCTGGATTTCGCGCGGCAAGGAACACATTGTGGTGATCAGGCCCATCGAGGACGGCCTCGCGCTGCATCAACTGCATTTCAAAGCCGAGGTTCGCGATCTGAAGGATTTGGGCATCGAAGCGGCGCCGGTGTCGGAACCTGAATTGAAGCTGGCGCAGCAGCTCATCGAACATTTGGCGGCGAAGCGCTTCGATCCCAACGAGTACGCCGATGAGCATCGAGCCCGCGTGCAGGCGGCGATTCAGAAAAAAGTCGAGGGCAAGGAAGTGTCGCTGTCCGAGGGGCCGGTGTCGGCCAAGGGCGGCAATGTCATCGACCTGATGGAAGCCTTGAGAGCGAGCATCGATGCGCGCGGCTCGAAAGCGACGGATTTGAAGGAGCGCAAGGCGCCGAAGCGCGCGGCGGCCGCCGGGTCGGCGCGCAAATCCGCCCGGCGATGAAATGCATGCCTACGACACGAAAGACCTGGAGCGGCTATTTGGGTTGCCGGCTTCGGCTGTTCGTGCGCTAGCACGCGCGGGAAACATTCAGCCCGTCAGACGCTCGGGCAGGCTGCATTACTCGTTTCACGATCTGGTGGTGCTGCGCACCGCGAGTGCGCTGCGCGCCGCGAAAATCTCATCGCAGCGGATCAACAAGACCTTGCAGGAACTGCGATCGGCCCTGCCGGAAGGATCCGCGCTCAATAAGGTCTCGCTCACCGCGCTCGGCAATCGCATCGCGATCCGCGAAGGCCAGTCGCTGCGCGAATCCGAATCAGGCCAGTATGCGCTGGCTCTGGAAATCGTCGAAGAGAAGGGCCGCCTGCACGTCATTACGCGGCCCGAGACGGCTCCGGCGCGCGGCATCGAGGATGGCGCGCACGCCGCCGACAATCACTACTCGCGGGCGCTGAGTCTCGAGGACGGCAATCCCCAGGCGGCACAAAAGGCCTACGAATTGTGCCTCAAGGCGGATCCGAATCATCTGGACGCGCGCATCAACTTGGGCAGGCTGCTGCACTTGGCGGGCCGGTTGAGCGAGGCGGAGCGCGTCTATCGCGTCGGCGCCAAGGCGGATCCCTTCATTGCCTTCAATCTCGCCGTGGTGCTGGAGGATCTGGAGCGCGAGCCGGAGGCCATCCTAGCCTATCGCGAAGCGCTCGCGCTCGATCCGCAGTTCGCCGATGCGCATTTCAATCTCGCGCGGCTCTATGAGCGCGCCAAGGATCCCAAGGCGTCGCTGCGCCACTTGCTGGCCTACCGCCGCATGATGGATCAAGGCGCATGACATGGCGAAGCCGGCGCTCACCGTCTATCGCACCAAGCGCGACTTCACGAAAACCGGCGAGCCCTCGGGCGAGCAGCGCGTAGCGCCGTCCACGCGGCTGCGCTTCGTGGTGCAAAAACATGCCGCCCGGCAGTTGCACTACGACCTGCGTTTGGAGTGGGACGGAGTCTTCAAGTCCTGGGCCGTCGCGCGCGGACCGTCGCTGAATCCCGCCGACAAACGCCTGGCTGTGGAAGTCGAGGACCACCCGCTCGACTACGGCGATTTCGAGGGCACGATCCCCGCCGGACAGTACGGCGGCGGCACGGTCATGCTGTGGGATCGCGGCTTCTGGATTCCCGAGGGCGCAAAAACCACCGAAGACGCATTCAAGGCGGGCGACCTGAAATTCACTCTCGAGGGCGACAAGCTCAAAGGCAGCTGGGTGCTGGTGCGCATGCGCGGCGATAAGTTCGGCGGCAAGCGCACCAATTGGCTGCTGATCAAGCATCGCGACGCGAACTCCGACGACGCAAGCGGCGACACCCTGCTCGAGGAGGATCGCTCGGTGGCCTCGGGACGCACGATGCAGCAGATCGCCGAGGGCAAGGGGCGGCGCCCCAAACCGTTCATGCTCGCCACGACCACGCCCGGCAAAGCCGATGCGATCTGGAACAGCAACCGCGCCGAGATCGACGGCAGTGAGGGTGCGACGGCGGCGCGGCCGCCCAGGACCGCCGCCAAGGACGTCCCGCCCGCCAAGGCCGCCAAATCGGCGCGCCTCAAACCCGTCTTGGTCGAGGCACTCCCCGCATTCATCGCGCCGCAATTGGCGAAATTGGTGGATCGGCCGCCGGATCGCGCTGACTGGGCGCACGAGGTCAAATTCGACGGCTATCGAGCGCAGCTGCGCGTGGAAAGAGGTAAAGCGGTCATCCGCACCCGCAAGGGTCTGGACTGGACCGAGCGCTTTCGCGCCATCGCCAACGAGGCGGGCGCGTTCCCCGACTGCATCATCGATGGCGAGATCGTGGCGCTCGATGAGCATCAGCTGCCGAACTTCGGCGCCCTGCAAGCGGCGCTGTCCGCGGAGAAATCCGACGATCTGGTGTTTTACGCCTTCGATCTATTGTTCGAGGGCCGCGAGGATTTACGCGCTCTGGCCTTGAGGGAGCGCAAGTCAAGGCTCGAGAAACTGCTCGGCGCGCAGCGCTCCGGCGGCCAAATCCGCTACGTCGCGCATCTGCATTCGAACGCCGAGGCGGTGCTCGCGTCGGCCTGCAAAATCGGACTCGAGGGCATCGTCTCGAAAAAACTGGATGCGCCTTACACCTCGGGCCGCAGCGACCGCTGGCTCAAAGCGAAATGCCGGGCGGGACAAGAGGTGGTGCTCGGCGGCTGGACCACGGAGGCCGGAACGGTGCGATCGCTGCTCGCCGGCGTTTATCGCGATGGCCAATTGAACTACGTCGGCCGCATCGGCACCGGCTACGGCCGCGGGGTCGTGAAAGAGTTGTTGCCCAAGCTTTCGAAACTTACACGCGAGAAGAGCCCATTTGCAGGTCCCAATGCGCCGCCGAAGGAGAGCAACGTCCGTTGGCTCAAGCCCGATCTGATTGCGGAGATTGAATTCGAGGGTTGGACCGGTTCGGGCATGATTCGCCAGGCCGCATTCAAGGGCTTGCGCGAGGACAAGGATCCCAATGAGGTCGTCGCGGAGACTCCCATGCAGAAAAAATCGAGCGTGGCCAAGCAGCGCGTAGCACCCAAAAAAGCCGCCTCCCCACGCGCGGCATCCGGACCTTCGACGGTGATGGGCGTGACGCTGTCGAAACCGGACAAGGCGCTCTGGCCCGATGCGGGCGACGGCAAGCCGGTGACCAAGCTCGACCTCGCCCGCTATTACGAGCAAATCGGCGCTTGGATGCTGCCGCATCTGGCCGGCCGCCCTTGCTCATTGGTTCGGGCGCCGGACGGCATCGAAGGACAACAATTTTTCCAGCGCCATGCGATGCAAGGCATGTCGGAACTCTTTGACTTCGTGAAGGTGCGCGGCGACAAGGCTCCATATGTGCAGATCGACCGGGTCGAAGCCTTGGTCGCCGTGGCGCAGGTCGGCGCGCTGGAGCTGCATCCTTGGAATTGCGCGCGCAACGATCCTGAGACCGCGGGTCGTCTGGTGTTCGATTTGGATCCCGCGCCGGACGTCGAGTTCACCGCCGTGATCGCGGCGGCGCTGGATATTCGCGAACGCCTCGAAAAGCTCGGCTTGGCCTGCTTCTGCAAGAGCACCGGCGGCAAGGGCCTGCATGTGGTCACGCCCTTGCTGGAGGGCAAGAAGGCGGTGGCGTGGCCCGTCGCCAAGAATTTCGCGCATCTGGTCTGTGCGCAAATGGCGCAAGACAGCCCCGCGCGTTATCTTGACAACATGTCCAAGGCGAAACGCTCCGGACGGATCTTCTTGGACTACCTGCGCAACGATCGCACGGCGACGGCGGTGGCCGTGCTTTCGCCGCGCGCCCGCGCGGGCGCGACCGTATCGATGCCGCTGTTGTGGCGCGACCTCAAGAACGGCCTGGACCCCAAGGTCTTCACGGTACGCAGCGCCCCGGCGTTGCTGGCCAAGAGCAAAGCCTGGAAGGATTATGCGGCCGGCGCGCGTCCGCTGGCAGACGCCATCAGACGCATCACCCGGGGCTGAGCGCATGAACTTCCGCTGCGCGCCGCTGCCATAAGGTACCGTGAACAGCTCCGACACCAAGCCGGTCACGATCGCCGTCAATTCAACGACGCGTGTTTCCGGACTCTTGAGCGCGGCGCCGGAATCCAAGGCCTGTTTCGTGGTGGCGCACGGCGCCGGCGCGGGGATGCTGCATCCCTTCATGGCGAACCTGGCGAGCGATTTGGGCAAGCGCGGCATAGCAACGCTGCGCTACCAGTTCCCCTACATGGAGAAGCACGGCAGACGGCCGGATCCCCCCGCGCTGTGCCACGCCACGGTGCGCGCCGCCGTGGATGCTGCGCACGCATTGCTGCCCGCGCTGCCCTTGTTCGCCGGCGGCAAGTCTTTCGGCGGCCGGATGACCTCTCAAGCGCAGGCGGAAAATCCGCTGCCGCAGGTGCGAGGCCTGGCGTTTCTTGGCTTTCCCTTGCACCCGCCCAGGCAACCGTCCGACTCGCGCGCTGCGCACCTGCTCAAAGTTCAGGTGCCCATGCTGTTTCTGCAGGGTGCGCGCGATCTGTATGCCGAGCCTGAATTGCTGAATCCGCTGATTACCCTGCTCGCGGAGCGGGCGACGCTCGTGCTGCTGCCGGACGCGGACCATTCCTTCCGTGTGCCGGCGCGAAGCCGCTTCACCAACAGTCAAGTCAACGACGACATGATCAACGCGCTCGCGGGCTGGATCGGTGCGGTAGCGCGCCGGTGACTTCGTTCGGCGAGCTGGTGCGAGCCTCGCAACGGGTGGGCGCGACCGCCGCGCGGCGCGTCAAAGTCGGCGAATTGGCCGCGTTCTTGAAAGGGCTGACGGCCTCGGAAATCGATGTCGGCGTGCACTATCTCTCGGGCGACATACCCCAGGGGAAAATCGGCATCGGCTATGCGGCGGTGCGTGCGGCCGCCTCCACCGCGGCCAACGACTCGAGCACGCTGACGATCTCCGAGATCGACGCCGAGTTGTCGAAATCGCAACCATGCGCGGCACCGGCTCCGCGGCGCGGCGCGCGGCCGCTCTGCAGCAGTTGTTTGCGCGTTCAACGCCTCCCGAGCAGCAATTCCTGCTGCGTCTGCTGGTCGGGGATCTGCGGCAGGGCGCTTTGGCCGGCGTCATGGTCGATGCCATCGCGGCAGCGGCCGCACTCCCGGTGGCGACCGTGCGACGCGCGGCGATGTACAGCAGCAATCTTGGAGCCGTAGCTTGGCGGCGCTGCTCGACGGCGCCGCGGCACTTGGACAGTTTCCAGCTCGAGCTGTCTCGCCCGTGTCCCCCATGCTGGCGCAGACCGCGGCCGATGTGGCCGAAGCGCTCAGGAATTGATCCGGCGCGGCGGCGTTCGAGTGGAAGATGGACGGCGCACGCATTCAAGTGCACAAGCGCGGGCCCGAGGTGCGCGTTTATACGCGCAGCCTGAACGAGGTCTCCTCGGCCATCCCGGAAATCGCGGAGTTGGCGCGCACCTTGCCGAGCCCGCTTGGTGCTCGACGGCGAGGCCATCGCCTTCGACTCCTCGTGCCGGCCGCATCCCTTCCAGGTGACCATGCGCCGCTTTGGCCGCAAGCTCAATGTCGAAGCTTCGCGCAGCGCCCTGCCGATCGAGGCCTTCTTCTTCGATTGCCTGCGTTTTGGCGCGCGACAGCGTCGCCGACCGCGCCGACCCAGGAGCGCTTCCTCGCCTTGGCCATATCCGTGCCCGCGCCGCATCTGATCCCGCGGCTAATTACCTATTCCGATCCCGCGGCGCGCGCCTTTTACGAATCCGCCATCGCCGCCGGCCACGAGGGCGTCATGGCCAAGGCGCTGGACGCGCCTTACGAAGCCGGCAATCGCGGCGCGAGCTGGCTCAAAGATCAAGCGCGTTCATACGCTGGATTTGGTCGTGCTGGCGCCGAGTGGGGCTACGGCCGACGCACCGGCAAGCTCTCGAACCTACACCTGGGCGCCCGCGATCCCGCCACGGGTGAATACGTGATGCTCGGCAAGACCTTCAAAGGTCTTACCGACGCGATGCTCGACCTGGCAGACCCGGGAATTTCTCGCGCGCGAAACCCGGCGCGATGCCGGCACCGTGTATCTGCGTCCCGAGCTGGTCGTGGAGATCGCTTTCAGCGACTTGCAGGCGAGCATCCGCTATCCGGGCGGCCTCGCGCTCCGGCTCGCGCGGGTAAAGCGCTATCGAAGACAAGCCGCGCCGAAGACGCCGATACCATGGACTCAGTGCGCAAGTTTACGCCGCGCGATCGGCCGCGCGCGAGCAGGAAAT